>DNXO01000165.1 GCA_003506895.1 Acetobacteraceae bacterium
CCGCGCGCATACCAGTCGGCCCTTGGGGCCGCTGGTATGAGTCAGATTGCCACGTCGCTTTCGTTCCTCACATGGCAATCGCCCCCTGGCCGGTGTGAAACGCGCAACAGGAGGCCGCGCATGGCACGTATTCCCATTCTGCACGAAGACGATCCCGCCACCTCGCCCGACGCCAGACTGTAGTTACAGGAAGCCGGCCGGGCATTCTCCGCTCTTGCGAACACGGTTTATCGCGGCACCACGACTCTGGATCCAAGAGATGGAGAACTCGCCTACCTGACCGCCACCGTCGTCAACAACTGCTACTACTGAATCCCCACTCACACAGCGCTCGGTCGGAGCCTTGGGCTGACGGAAGACCAGATGCGCCATTTGAACGACGATCCGCTGCCAGACGGCGTGTATGACGCGAAACAGGCCGCCATCGTCCGTTACGTGCGAAAATCGACCCGTCTTGAGCGGATCGACGACAAAACCTACGCCGATCTGGCGGCGCATTTCTCAACCGCGCAGATCATGGACATCTGCCTGACGGTCGGCCTCAGCAACATGGTCAACCGCTTCCATGCCGCCTTCCAGACCGACGTGGACGCATCGACCCTGGAAGCCGTCGAGGCCGGAGACGCCATCGCCGGCGTGTGCGCCATCCGGATTTCGAAACCACCGCATTGACGCGCAGCCGACGGCATCGACGGAACGGCCAACCGGTGCCAGACTCGCGCTTATGACCACCCACTCCCCGACCGGCCCATCGACCGTCAGTCTGCTGCGGTCGATGCCGATGTGGCCGCTCGCCGCGACCCTGGCCGTGCAGACCCTGGCGACCATGACGCTGTATTCGCTGCCGGCCGTGGCGCCCGAGGTCGCGCGCGACCTCCACGTCCCCGGCACCCTCGTCGGCAGCTTCGTCGCCATGGCCTATGGGGTCGGCATCATCTCCGCCCTGATTTCCCCCGGCATGGTCCGCCGTTACGGCGGTGTCAGGGCCACCCAGGCCGTGCTGCTGGGCGCCGCCGGCATGGTGCTATTCGCCACCTTTGGATCGGGAGTTGGCGGTCTGGCACTGGCGGTTTTCGTTCTGGGCCTGGGCTACGGCGCCGCCGCCCCGGCAAGCACCCACCTGCTGGTTCCGCAGACCCCGCAGCCAGTGTTCAACCTGGTCATGTCCCTTCGTCAGATCGGCGTGCCGCTGGGCGGCGTGCTGGCCGCGCTTATCCTGCCGCCATTATCGCTGGTCATCGGCTGGCGCGGCGCGCTGCTGACCGAATTGTTTCCCATCCTGGCCCTGATCGTCGCGATGCAGATCCCGCGTGCCCGTTGGGACGCGGATCGGGAACCGAACCGCCGGGTGTTCGGCCGAGCGCTGCTGCAGCCATTCTCGCTGCTGAGGGAATCCCGTTTTCGCCGCCTGTCGGTCGCCGCGTTCGTCTATGCCGGACTGGCGCTGTGCCTGATTGCCTTCATGACTGTTCAGTTAACGACCGTCGTTGGCCTGACCCTGGTGCAGGCGGGCCAGATCCTGGCCGCCTACCAAATCGCCGGTTCGGTCAGCCGCCCGATCTGGGGCTGGATCGCGGATCGCTGGCTGACCCCCGCGCAAACCCTGGCGGTGCATGGAATAGGCATGGCAGCGGCTTCGGCATTGACCGGCTTTTATGCGCCGGGTTGGCCCGTCTGGGCGATCACCGCCAACGCGGTTTTGGCCGGCTGCACCGCCGGCGGCTACACCGGCGTCGGCTATGCGGAATACGCCGCCCTCGGGGGTGCTCGCCGCACCGAGGCAACCGGACTAGGCACGGCGATCTTCTTCGCCGGCGGCATGGTGACCCCCCCGATCTTCGGTGCCGCGGTCACGGCGCTGGGCGGCTACCAAGGCAGCTATCTGGTCTGCGCCGCCTGCGCCTTGGTCTGCGCCGCGCTGCTGGTCGGGCCGGCGTCGAGCAGGCGTTAGGCTGCTACGTTTGCGGACTGGCCGAACCATTCGTCGCCCTTCTCATCGTGGCCGGGCCATGTCCCTGCCCCCAGCCTATCCCAACCCCTTCGCCGCCGCCAAAACCTCATCCGCGTGACCGGCAACGCTGACTTTCCGCCAGGTCTTCGCGATCTTCCCGTCCGCACCGATCAGGAACGTCGTGCGCTCGATCCCCATGTACTTCCTGCCGTACATCGACTTTTCGACCCACGTCCCATACCGCTCCGCCACGGCATGCTCCTCGTCCGAGGCCAGCGGAAACGTCAGCCCATACTTGGTGGCGAACTTCTCGATCGGTTTCATCTTGTCGGGCGACACACCGATCACATCCATTCCGATACCCGAGAACGCCGGCATCTCCGATTGGAACCCGCAGGCTTCCTTGGTGCAGCCGGGCGTGTCGGCCTTCGGGTAGAAATACAGGATGAACGGCCGACCCTTCATGGCGGCCAAACTGACCGTCCGGCCGCCAGTCGCCGGCATTTCGAAATCAGGCGCGATATCCCCGTCCGCGACGCTCATCTGTGCTGTTCCCCTGGCTGGATTGTCATTCGGGTATAACAAGGTGCGTTTCCCGCTTCTGTCCAGGGGCGCCACCCGTCCCCAATCCTTCCCCGCGCAACACGGTCACGGTTCGCAGAACCCGCCCGTCCGACACCACCGAGGCGGGCTGCAAGACCTCGACAGATCGAAACCAGGTCTTCGCTTCGTCCACCGCGCGCGGGTTGGGGTCGACCACCACCACGATCACGTCCCGGCCGGCAAACGCCCGAACCGGATCGGCGAAACCAAGCTGGCGTGAATCCGCATTCAAGCACAGCATCGTCACGTCAGGCCCCAGCGCGTAGCCAATCTTGCCGGCATCCCGCCAGTTCAGCGCGGCCACAACGGCCCCCGGAGCCAGCAATCCGCGCGCCCTCAATTCCTCCCGCACCGATGTCCAGTCCAGTCCCTCGGCCGTCGGATCGTTGCGCATCACCGTGGCCAGACGCCCACCGAGCCAGTCAAACTGGATTTGCGTCGCGACGACCGTCACCGCCACCAGCACCAACGCCGCCGACCCAGCCACCAGCCGTCGCACCCATGCGCGGTCCAGCCGACCAGCGATCCGCTCGCCCAGCAGAGGGAAAAGCATCAGGTAACCGGGGGCGGCCCAGTGATACAGAATCCGCTGGCTGGACCATGCCGAAATCAGCGCGAACACAACAATCGGGGGTGCCGCGAGGCAGCACAGCAGCCGATGCGACCAGACCGCCCCGCGCCGGAAGCCCTGAGCCAGCAGGATCATCATCGGCATCCAGATCCAGGGCAGCACGAACAGCGCCTCCCCCCCCAACGTCTGCAACGGCATCAACGGCCGAAACCGGAACCCCGTCGCTCGGTCGCCTTGGAACGCGAACGACGCCCAGCCATGCGTCGCGTTCCAGATCGGCACCGGCGAAAACACCAGAACCGCCAGGATCGCCGCGATATACGGATGAGGCCGCAGCAACCAGCGCCGATGCGCCGGATCAACCGCCAGATACAGGAACGCCCCCGCGATCGTCAGCACCGCGGAGTATTTCGAAAACAGTGCCAGCCCCGCGCAAACCCCGGCCGCCGCCCACCAGCCCATTGCCCGCCGTCCGCTGGCTGGCAACGCGTAAAGCAGGCAAAGCGCCGCCCCCAGCAATGCCGTATCCAACGGCCCATCCGGCAGCACCCAGCTTGCCGTGGTAACCCCAAAAACCGGCGACACATTCAGCGCGACCGCCGCCCAATACCCGGCCCGCCGATCCGCGATGACACACCCGATCCGCCAGACCAGGAACTGCGACAGCGCGAACAGCAGGATGAATGGCAAGCGCACTACAACCGGCGCCTCGGTCCCCAGCAGGTGCGATGCGCCCCAGGACAGCCACCAACTCGCGGGCGGATGATCGAAATAGCCGAGACTCAGCACCCGCCCGGCTGTCACCATATAACTCTCATCAACCCCCAGCCCGGTGGTCGCGGCGAACGCCAGCCGGATCAGTGTCGTCGCGGCGATCAGCCGCAGGATCGGAGACAATTTCATGGAGTGCGGCTGCTTCTGTTGCCTGCAAACATTCGCGGCTTCGGAGGTCATCGACTGGATCGACGACGGGGATACGCCACTATGCCCCTATTGCGGTATCGCCGCCGTGCTGCCGGGCGTGACCGACCTGGTGAAACTGTTCAGGCTACGCGAACAACGCTTCGGCACCCACACCGGCGTGCCGTTGGCGGACGAGGAGGGGTAGGGTCAAACTCTGCCCTCTCCGTCATGGCCACGCCACGCATGGCCATGACGAGAGAGCAAAGGCTGCGCTTCACCGCCTCCGCTATCCGGATGCGGATGGCAGGACAGACAATCAACCAATCAGGCGGCGACAACCCGCTGCGTCTGAATGCCCAGTCCCTCGATCCCCAGCCGCATTACGTCCCCGACCTTCAGGAACACCGGCTCCGGCTTCACGCCCACACCAACGCCCGGAGGCGTGCCGGTGGCGATCACGTCACCCGGATGCAGCGTAATGAAGTGGCTGACGTAGCTGACCAGCTTCTGCACGCCGAAGATCATCGTCTGGGTGGAGCCGTCCTGGAACCGCTTGCCGTTCACTTCCGTCCACAGCGGCAGGTCCTGCGGATCGCTGACCTCATCCTTCGTCACCATCCATGGGCCGGTCGGGCCGAAGGTGTCGCAACCCTTGCCTTTGTCCCAGGTGCCGCCGCGCTCCATCTGGTATTCGCGCTCGCTGACGTCATTGCAGACGCAGTAGCCGGCGACATAATCCATCGACTCGTTCTCGGTCACATAGCGGGCGGTCTTCCCGATCACCACGCCGAGTTCCACCTCCCAGTCCATCTTTTTCGAACCGCGCGGCAGTTTCACATCGTCGTTCGGCCCGGAGAAGGCGCTGAGCGACTTCATGAACACGATCGGCTCTTTCGGGATCGGGTTGCCGGTTTCCGCCGCATGATCGGCATAGTTCAGACCGATGCAAACGTAGTTGACCGGACGAGCCACGCACGCACCGATGCGCGGATTGCCCTCGACCTTCGGCAGCTTCATCGCATCGACGCCGGCCAGCATGCTCAGCGACGCATCGGACAGGGCGAACCCGTCGATATCGCGAACCAGGCTGCTCAGATCGCGGATCGAACCATCATTGGCGAACAGACCGGGCTTCTCGGCCCCGGCCGGACCGTAGCGCAACAGCTTCATAGCATTCTCCCCCTAAGCAAATTAAAGCGTCAGGCCACCATCTATAACGATAGATTGGCCCGTAATGAACTGGGCATCGTCGCCGGCCAGATACACCGCCAGGGCCGCGATCTCCTGCGGTGTCCCCAACCGTCCCATCGGCTGCCGAGCGACAAACGCCGCTCGCGCGGCATCGAGCGATCCGGCGGCGTCGGCGTTGGCCGCGATGCGTTCGCCCAGGCTGGGTGTCTCCACCGTGCCCGGGCACAGGCAGTTGCAACGAATGCCCTTTGTCACGTAATCGGTCGCGACCGAACGGGTCATACCGATCACGGCGGCCTTGGACGCGCTGTAGATGAAGCGGTTCGGCACGCCCTTCAGGCTGGATGCGACCGAGGCCATGTTGATGATCGCCCCGCCGCCCCGCTGCAACATGCCGGGCAGGAACGCCCGCATGGTGCGGAACATGGAGCGGCCATTGAGGTCGAATGCGAATGACCAGTCATCCTCGCTGGCGTCCATCAGCGTGCCCTGATGCACGACGCCCGCGCAGTTGAACAGGATATCGACCGGTCCTGCGTCCTTCGCGGCGGCGATGATCGCGGCGGCGTCCAACACGTTCAGCCCCATCGTGCGGATCGAGTCGGACTCCAGCCCCCGCAGCTTCGCCGGATCCACATCCGTGGCGATAACCTTGGCGCCAGCGGCGGCGAACGCCTGCACTGTCGCGCGGCCGATGCCCTGGCCAGCCGCGGTTACAAACGCTGTCTTACCGGTCAATGATGCCATTGGATCCTTCCTCCACCGCACCCGTTGGCGCGGTGGAGGCCCGTTTAGGCCATTTCGCGGCGAAGGTCACCCGATCAAATGGCGCTAGTGATGGAGCTCTGGAGCGTGCCACGTCACGGTGCGTTTGCCATTCTTGAATACCGCGATTGGATTGCGGATCTCCGCGATTGTCCGTTCCGGAGATGGGCTGTCGAAAACCACGATATCGGCCGGGTTACCCAACGCGATCCCGTAGTCCGTCGCGTTCAGGATGCGGGCCGAGCGGTTCGTCAGCATCGCGAAGCATTCGCGCAACTCCTCCGGCTGAGCCGTCTGCACCACGTTGGCATAGAGATTCGCCATGCGCACCAGCGAGCAGTCCCCGAATGGTGTCGCTGGATTGAGCACATTGTTGCTGGAAATCGAGCAATTGACGCCGTGCGCCAGCAGTGCGTGCGCATCCGCGACACCACGGCAGACCGAATGGTCGCGGTCGCGGCCCATGAGGTATAGGTCGGTTGCCGGCAAAACGCTCACCGCAACCCCCGCATCGGCAAGCCTGCGCGCTACGACTGCCATGTCGGAGGGCGGCATAAGCGAGAGCTTTGTCATATGGCCCACGGTCACCCGCCCGCCGAGGCGGTACTGCTCCGTAAGGTCACACACCAGCAGCGCATCCAGGTCTTCCGGCGTATTACCGACGTCCAGATGCAGGTCGATGTCCACGTCGAACTCCCGCGCCAGTTCGAAGATGCGGCGAATCTGGCCAGGATGGTCGGTGTCGTAGCGCGGCGCGCCGCCAATCACCTTCGCGCCCCGCTTCAGCGCTTGCACCAGCAGGTCTTCGGTGCCGGGATAGTTGGTCAACCCCTCCTGCGGAAACACACAGAGCTGCAAATCCACCGCCCAGGCGTAGTCTTCCATCAGCGAGGCCACGGCGTTGAAACCGCGCAGGCCGATGCCGGGATCAACCTCTACATGCGTGCGAATGCGGGTGGTACCGTGCACCAGACATTCGCGTAGCGTTGCCTCGGCGCGCTCGCGCACATCTTCCTCGGTGATGGCCGGCTTGAAAGGCGCCACATAGGGCACCGGGCGTATCACCCGCCCCCGCTCGGCTGGGCACCGTTCCAGCAAGCGCGCCTTGTCCAGATGGATGTGCGTCTCGACCAGTCCGGGGCAGGCCAGCCTGCCACCAGCGTCGAAACGCTGCGCATCCGCTACGAGGCCAGGCCCGATTGCCACGATCCGGCCATCCTCCACACCGATATCGGTGAGTTTGCCCGGTGCGGCATCCATCAGTTGCACATTGGCGACAATCAGATCCATGCGTGCCTCCCGCAATTTCAACCCGGGTCATACGGCGGGACCTGACGCAGGAAAAGTCGGTTTCAATCGCAACATGGCATAAAGTCTGCTTTACTTTTCATGTCAGCTAGGAAAAGGGGGTTGGTCGTGTCGGATGAAACCTTAATAAACGGTGAAGGTCTCGCTGGGTCCGAGGCTCTTACACAGAAGCAGCGATCGGCAATCATCGCGGGCGTTATCGGTAACATGCTGGAATGGTATGATTTCGGGGTTTATGGATATTTTGTGCCGGTCATCTCCAAGCTGTTTTTTCCAGCCTCCACGCCCATTGTCTCGCTGCTGTTGACCTTCTCCGTCTTTGGCGTGGGCTTCGTGATGCGCCCAGTGGGCTCTATCGTCTTCGGCCATTATGGTGACCGGCATGGGCGCAAGAAAGCGCTGAGTGCGGTTATCCTGGTGATGGCTGTGTCCACCTTCGTGGTCGGTTTGCTCCCCACCTATGATTCTGTTGGTGTATTGGCGCCGCTGTTGCTGGTGTTGGCGCGTTTGGCGCAGGGCTTGTCCGGCGGTGGCGAATGGGGCGGCGCAGCCGCCTATTTAGTCGAGTTCGCCCCAGCCAGACGGCGAGGCTTTATTGGCTCCTGGCAGCAGTTCAGCGTGGGCGCGGGATTTTTGCTTGGCTCGCTGACGGCGGCCTTGCTGACCACATCGCTCTCCGCGGATGACCTCTCCAGCTGGGGGTGGCGCGTGCCGTTCCTGCTCGGCGTGTTGGTCGGCGGCATCGGCCTGTATCTGCGCATGCAACTGGATGACACCCCCAAATACACCGAAATGGCCGATCATGGTGAGGTGTCGGGTCTGCCGATCCGCGAGGCCTTGACCACGCATCTGAAGCCGACGCTGCTGGCATTTGGCATCACGCTCCACAACACCGTCGCCTATTACGCTGTGCTGATTTACATGACCAACTGGCTGACGACCGCGGTGAAGATGCCACGCAGTACCGCCCTGTGGATCGGCACGACTTGCCTGTGCATCTTCGTTGTCCTTGTGCCGTTGATGGGCTGGATCTCCGATCGCGTTGGCCGCAAGCCGATGCTGATCACCTCCTGCATTGGCTATATCGTGCTGACCTATCCAGTATTCTATCTGGCTTCGACTGGAAGTGTCGCCTATGCCTTCATCGGGCAGGCTCTGCTGGTGGCGTTTCTGGCGATCTATGCTGGCGCTGGCCCTGCCATCTATTGCGAACTGTTCCCGACAAGGGTGCGCTACACTGCGTTGTCGATCGGCTATAACATCCCGGTCGCGATCTTCGGCGGCTTCGCGCCCTTCATCGCGACCGGCTTGATCCAGGCCACCGGCAGCATTCTTGCCCCGGTTTATTACGTGATCGCCGCAGCGGTAGCGACGCTCTTTACCATGATGTTCGTCAAGGAAAGCGCATTCTCCCCACTGCGGTAATGGAAACCAAAAACCTCCTGGTGCGAGGTGTTGATGACGAGAAGGCAATTCGTCGGGACAACGAGCGGCCTTCCGATGCAACGCGCAAGTTGCGCTGGCAATGAGGTTGGCGGGGATTCTGCTTCACGCTGATTTACCCCGCCGACCACCCGCCGCCCGGTTAGCAGGAACAATGCGGGCATCGCGGTCACCGCCGCCAAGTCCAGATCGAACCGCGTCGAGCGCCGCATATGACTCTATGGATCCTCAGCCTGGTCCTCCGGGGTAAAGCCAACCTTTATCGTCACCTGGTAATGACGGACTTCCCGGTCTTCTATTTCATCCCGCATCTGGGTGACCTCGAACCAGCGCAGGTTACGAGTGGTCGTCGAAGCCCATGGGACAGCGTTCTCGACTGCATCGGTGTGGTCAGGCATGCAAACGCTCCCCATTTTCCAGCGATGCGGCCTTAACCAGTGATCCGGTGGATGCCGCCTTCGCCAGCGGCCTTTGATTTATACCCCGCCCCCGCTTGCCTCCGGTCGTGGTCCGCGCTTCACTGTCCGGATAAAAAATAAAATCGCGGGGGAATTCAGCATGCTGTCCTGGTTCGGCGATCTAACGACCAAAGAGCGACGCACGATGGTAGCCTGCTTCGGCGGCTGGTCGCTTGACGCGTTCGATGTGCAGATTTTCAGCTTCGTGATCCCATCGCTGCTCGCGGTTTGGGGGATCACCACGGCCGAGGCCGGCGTGCTGGCAACCGTGACCCTGGTCGTCTCTTCGTTCGGCGGCTGGATGGCTGGTGCCTTGTCCGACAAATACGGCCGCGTCCGCGTCCTGCAGGTGACGATCCTGTGGTATGCCTTCTTCACCTTCCTCTGCGGCTTCGCCCAGGACTTCAACCAGCTCTTTATCTTGAAGGCGCTGCAAGGCCTTGGTTTCGGCGGCGAATGGGCCGCCGGCGCGGTGCTGATGGGTGAGGTGATCCGTGATAAATACCGCGGCCGAGCGGTGGGGCTGGTGCAGACCGGCTGGTCGGTCGGCTGGGGTGCGGCGGCGCTGGTTTACACGATATTGTCGGCCAATCTGCCGGAAGCCCTGACCTGGAAGGTGATGTTCTGGATCGGCCTAGCCCCCGCTGCCCTGGTGTTCTGGATCCGTCGTTACGTGGAGGAGCCGGAGATCCAACCCGGCGCCGCCACCAGCCACGGCGCGATGCATCTGTTCGCCGCGCTGAAGGCGCCGTACTTCTCCACCACATGGCGGGTCGCGATGATGGTGACCGGCGCACAAGGATCCAGCTACGCCATCACCACCTTCCTGCCGCTGTACCTGAAAACCGAGCGGCATCTGACCTCGGTGGGCACGGGAAGCTATCTGATGGTGCTGATCCTGGGCGCGTTCTTCGGCTTCCTGTCCGGCGCCTACCTTGCCGATGCGATCGGGCGGAAGGCGACGTTCCTGGTTTCGGCCATCGGTTCGGTTATACTGATGCTGGTCTATCTGTTCGCCCCGCTGAGCAACAACCTGATCCTGCCGGTCGGCTTCCTGCTGGGCTACATCAACCTGATGATGTTCTCCCCGATGGGCCCGTTCATGACAGAGCTGTTTCCCACCGCCGTGCGCGGCGTAGGGCAGGGGTTCTGCTACAACGTCGGACGCGGCATCGGCGCCGTCTTCCCCGCACTGGTCGGCTTCCTCGCCGCTCGCCTTGGTTTGGCCGCCGCGATTGCGATCTTCAGCTTTGTTGGCCTGGCCCTGATGATCATAGCGTTGCTCATGCTGCCGGAAACCAAGGGCCGTTCGCTCGCCAGCCTGGAGCAGCGACCGGCCCAGTAGCCACACTCGCGCAAGCGTGCGGCGCCGGGGCTGTCGTTCGGCAACCAGACTGCTTAAATCTCGTTCCAGTCCGAACCGAACTCGGAAGGAGAGACCCCATGGCTTTCGCTAATGACACGCACGGCAAGCTGGACGACGCCCAGGCCCAGATCGCGCGGCTTCGTGATCAGGTCGAGGCGCTGATGAAGGATCGGATCACCCCCGCCATGACGGATTTCGCGGGCCGCGCGGAAAGCGCCGTCCACACCGCGAGCGACGCGGTCAAGGGTCAGGCGCAAATGGTGTCCGGCCGGGTGAAGGAACAGCCGCTGATCGCGCTTATGATCGCCGCCGCGGTGGGCTGGGTTATCGGCCGCGTGATGCGCTAAACAATGCGCCCTTTTCGGCTTGCTCGGATCGCCGCGGAGGCCGAGGGCGTTCGTCTTCGCGGCATGGCGACCCGCATCGCGACGCGGGTCGTCTTCGCGGTCATCGCGCTTTTCTTCGTCATCGGCGCCTTGGTGTTCGCCCATGTCGCCGCTTGGTATGAGCTGCGAACGGCCCTGGATCAGTCGTTTCTGATCACCACCGCCATCCTGGGTGGCACGGACCTGCTGGTAGCGTTCATCTTGCTGTTTCTCGCCAGCCGATCCAGTCCCAGCCGCGTGGAAACCGAGGCGCTGGAAGTTCGCCGCAAGGCAATCGAAGGCCTCAGCAACGCGCTCAGCGTGACGGCGATGCTGCTGCCACTACTGAGGATCGCCACGAGCTTCCGCCGGCGTCGCCGGGAGTGAGGGGCGGTTCAGGCCGTCGCGTTTGCTGGAATGCACGATCGTCTTCCTCGCTGAGGAAACCATCGGCGGCATCGCGCCCGGCTCCATTGGATGGCGACTGATACAAGATTGAAATTGCATCATCTATCTGCCAATAGCGTAGTGCGCTTTGCACAGGGGCTTGATCTCATGGTTCTCTTCGACAAGGCCCGCCAGAACGCCGAAGCACTCCGGCAAGTCGGGGAACGCGCTCTGGCGGACGCCAAGAAGGCCGGGGTTCCCGTCTATTACATGGACGACGCCTTCGGAAATGATATCATCCGCGAGTTCCCGGACGGCCATCGCGAACGCCTCGCCCAGGGGGAATGCGGTGCCATCACACCAATCGGCGCCAGGCGCTGATCGCTCGGGATTTCCACCGGTCTGCACAATTCTCGCCGGACCAAATGGATCCGGGAAGTCATCCATTTTCAGCGCCCTGCGCCTGCCCGGCCAATTCATCAATGCTGATCAGGTCGCGCGCCAACTCGCCCCATTATGCCCGGAACGTGCGTCGTTTTCTGCCGGACGAATGGTGCTGCGCGAGTTAGCCCAAGCAATTCGGGCTCGGCAGGATTTCGTCTATGAGACAACGCTGTCGAGCCACCAGTCGATCGAACTGATCCGAAGGGCCCGTGACGCTGGATATGAGGTCGGACTCGTTTTCGTGGCGCTTCGGGACGCGGACCTGAACGTCGCCCGCGTAGCGCAACGCGTCTCGGAGGGCGGGCACGATATTCCGGAGCCCGTCATCCGAAGGCGCTATGACATATCCATCCGACGTCTGGGTGACGCGATTCGTCTCGTGCATGGCGTCATGATCTTCGACAACAGCCGCATCTCCGGCCCGGCGTTGTTGCTCCAGTTCTCGAAAGACGTCATCGAGAGCAACGCCCTTGATGGCGCCAAGCCGCTTCATGTGCTTATTGCCACCATCGTTGGCGAGGCCCTCGGTATGCGTCCGGATGCCCTCTTACGGGCATCCAATCCGGCCGTTCCGTAATGCCAGCGCCTCAGTGGTTGTTCCGCGACTCCCCCCGGGTTTCGATCACATCCAGGAACAGCGTCGCCGGCTCCAGGCAAGCGCCCGAACCAAGCTGCCCGACCATGGAGCGGTAGATCTCCTCCCAAGGCGTCATCGTCACCAGCTTCGGCGGCGTCCACGCGGCCTTGCGGGCCTCCAACTCACCCTCCGGCAGCATCACATCGACCTTGCGCGTGTTCAGATCGATCCTAATCCGATCGCCCGTTTTCAGCAGCGCCAAACCACCGCCAACCGCCGCCTCGGGCGACACGTTCAAAATCGACGGCGAACCCGACGTCCCCGACTGCCGCCCATCGCCCATCGTTGGCAGCGTGTTGATCCCACGCTTCAACAACGAGGCCGGCGGCTGCATGTTCACCACCTCCGCACTGCCGGGATAGCCGACCGGACCGCAGTTGCGGATGATCAGAACCGACTGCTCCTCGACGCCCAGGTCTGGGTCTTCGATCCGGTGGTGGTAGTCCTCCGGCCCCTCGAACACGATCGCCTTGCCTTCGAACACGTTCGGCCGATCCGGGTTGGACAGGAACCGGTCGCGGAAATCCTTGTCGATGACGCTGATCTTCATCACCGCACTGTCGAACAGGTTGCCCGACATCACGACATACCCGGCCGCCGGCAGCAACGGCTTGTCGTACCCTCGGATCACCTCGCGGTCGCCGTCCGGCACCACGGCGAGGTCCTCCGCCAGCGTGCGCCCGGTCACCGTGCGGACCCCGCCATGCAGCTTGCCCGCCGCCAGCAGCTCTTTCATCACCGCCGGCACGCCGCCCGCGCGATGGAACTTCTCACCCAGGAACCGGCCCGCCGGCTGCAGATCAACCAGCAGCGGAATCTCCGGCCCCAGACGCTGCCAGTCCTCCAGGTCATGCGCCACGCCCATATGGCGCGCGATCGCGATCATGTGGATCGGGCAGTTGGACGACGCCCCAAGCGCCGCCGCCGCGACCACGGCGTTCTCGAACGCCTGCTTGGTCATGATGTCGGACGGACGCAGGTTTTCCTTTACCATGCCGACGATGCGCTTGCCCGTTTCGAACGCCATCCACCCACGCTCCCGGTATGGGGCGGGAATCGCGGCGCAGCCCGGCAGCGACATGCCCAGCGCCTCGGCCAGCGAGTTCATCGAGGTCGCGGTGCCCATGGTGTTGCAATGCCCGACCGACGGCGCGGACGAGGACACCATGTCCATGAACTCATCATAACCGATCTTGCCCTCGGCAAACATTTTGCGGCCTTCCCAGACGATGGTGCCGGAGCCGGAGAGGCGCCCCTTCCACCAGCCATCCAGCATCGGGCCGCCCGACAGCACGATGGCGGGAATGTTGACCGTCGCCGCGCCCATCAGCAGGGCGGGCGTGGTCTTGTCGCAGCCAGCCGTCAGCACCACACCGTCCAGCGGGTAGCCGTGCAGCACCTCCACCAGCGACAGATACGCCAGGTTGCGATCCAGCGCCGCCGTCGGCCGCTTGCCGGTTTCCTGGATCGGATGGCACGGGAATTCCAGCGGCACGCCGCCCGCGTCGCGGATACCGTCGCGGATGCGGCTGGCGAGTTCGATATGATGCCGGTTGCAGGGCGACAGATCCGACCCCGTCTGTGCAATGCCGATGATCGGCTTGCCGCCGCGCAGTTCATCCGGCGTGATGCCGTAGTTCATGTACCGTTCGAGGTACAGCGCCGTCATCGCCGGATCGCCTGGCTCGTCGAACCAGCGCCGCGAGCGCAGACGCTTGTCTTCACCGCCGTTGTGATTGGTCATAACGATTCCTCCAAAAGCGTCAGTTGCGGCGGAGACTGTGCGGATGGCCGATTTGGGTCAAGCGGTCTTCTCGTCATGCAGCAGTTCTCGATTTGGGATGA
>DNXO01000160.1:0-11307 GCA_003506895.1 Acetobacteraceae bacterium
AAATGCCCAGCGTGAATGGACCGCCACGATGACCCAGTTCGCCATCATGTTCGGCGACCGGTTCAGCGTCGAATAGAGGGATCAAGTGAAACCGACCCCTCACACAAGATTCATGATAGGCTCCACAAGATTCCTGATAGGCCCCTGCCTGCAGCAACTCCTCCTTCGCCACCGGCTCCGTGGCCCTCCTACTGCTCCGTGTTGAAAAACCCGCCCCAACAACCCCTCGAAAGCCAAAACTGCCGGGCTCGTCCGCACAGCCCGTGCAATTGACTATTTTCCTAAATTCCTCTAAAAACACGGAATGGAAACCCACCCCCATCCGTCGAACCCGTCCATCGACCTCCCCGCCCAGGCCTACCGCCATCTCATCCACACCCTGCTTGCGCTCCTCCCTCCACCCCTGACCGACACCCCGGAAGCGCTGCTCGCTCGAAACCACGCGGCCATCGCCAGGATCGCCGCCCTCGCCCCGGTCAACGCCAACGAGGTCGAACTGGCTGCCCAATGCATCGCCGCAAGAGCCCAGGCCGAGGACGTAATGCGCCTGATCCGCCTCCACGCCGACGACATCCAGCTGGTGATCAAGCTAAACGCCCAGTACGCCACAATGGTCCGCACCTCACTCGCCGCCCACGGTCACCTCCTGCGCGAACAACAACAGCGCCGCAAACGGGAAGCCACTCAAAGCGCCGCCGACACCGACGAATGGACCCGCCACATCGCCGCCAACACGATGCTGCACGCGCTGCCCACCGAACCCGAATCCCAACCCGCGCCGGAAGCCAACACAGAATCCCATGTGATGGAAAACGAGACGCCGATGAGACGGCGAACAACCCAAGTCATCGACCTCCGCCCCACCCCGCCCCAAACCCCCAACCAACCGTGGCCCGACGTGAACAGCCCCCTCCCAGACCTCCGGCAGGTCGCACACTGACGGCCCACAACCGATCGCCGAACATCCGCACGCTCCCATCCCTCCGCCACATGGTGTAGAGCCTCCCGCATGGCTCCTCCCTTGCTCACGCTCCAAGACATCACCCTCACGTTCGGCACCGCCCCGCTGCTGGCCGGCGCCGGAATCGCGGTTTCCACCGGCGACCGCGTCTGCCTCGTCGGCCGCAACGGCTCGGGCAAATCCACCCTGCTGAAGGTCGCCGCCGGCCTGGTGCAGGCCGATTCCGGCCGCCGCTTCGCCCAGCCCGGCGCGACGATCCAGTATCTTCCGCAAGAGCCGGACTTTTCCGGCTTCCCGACCACGCTGGCCTATGTCGAAGCCGGCCTCGGCGACGCCGCCGCCGCCGACCATTACCGAGCCTCCTATCTCCTCGAACAGCTCGGGCTCACCGGCACCGAAGACCCAGCCCAACTATCGGGCGGCGAGGCCCGCCGCACCGCGCTCGCCCGCGTGCTGGCGCCGGAGCCCGACATCCTGCTGCTGGACGAACCCACCAACCATCTCGACCTGCCCGGCATCGAATGGCTGGAATCCGAACTGGCCGGCATGCGCTCCGGCATCGTGCTGATCAGCCATGACCGCCGGCTGCTGGAACGGATATCCAAAACCACCGTCTGGCTGGATCGCGGCGTCACCCGCGTGCTGGAGCAGGGATTCGCGCATTTCGAGGCCTGGCGCGATCAGGTCCTGGAACAGGAAGAAACCGAGCGCCACAAGATGGGCCGCAAAATCGTCATGGAGGAAGACTGGCTCCGCTACGGCGTCACCGCCCGGCGTAAGCGCAACCAGAAGCGGCTGGGCGACCTGCACGCCCTGCGCAAGAAACATCGCGAACAGAAAGGCGCCGTCGGTAAGGTCAGGCTGGAAGCGGCCGAGGCCGATCTATCGGGCCGGCTGGTCGTGGTCGCCGAGGGCATCAGCAAGACCTATGGCGGCAAGACCGTGGTGCGGGACTTCTCCACCCGCATCATCCGCGGCGACCGCGTCGGCATCGTCGGCCAGAACGGCGCCGGCAAGACCACGCTGCTGAACATGCTGACCGGCAAGCTGGCCCCCGACACCGGCGAGGTGAAAATTGGCACCAACCTGTCGGAGGTTTCGCTGGATCAGCGGCGAGATTCCCTGGACCCCACGCAAACCCTGTCGCAGGCGCTGACCGGCGGCGCGGGAGACACCGTCACCGTCGGCGGGGTGAACCGCCACGTTGTCAGCTACATGAAGGACTTCCTGTTCGGCCCGGAACAGGCCAATACCCCCGTCGGCGTCCTGTCGGGCGGCGAGCGCGGCCGGCTCACCCTCGCTCGGGCGTTCGCGACACCGTCCAATCTGATGGTCCTCGACGAACCCACCAACGATTTGGACCTGGAGACGCTGGAACTGCTGCAGGAACGGCTGGCGGACTACTCCGGCACCGTGCTGCTGGTCAGCCATGACCGCGACTTCCTGGACCGCGTGGTGACCTCGGTGATCGCAACCGAAGGCGATGGACGCTGGGTTGAGTATGCCGGTGGTTATACCGATATGCTGGCGCAGCGCGGGCCGGTTCGGGCGGCCTCCGCCGCCACGGCGGATCGCCCGAAGCCAGCGACCCAGTCCACCAAGGCCGCCAGCAGGAAGATGACCTTCAAGGACAAGCACGCGTTGGAAACGCTGCCGGCGCGGATCGCGGCCCTGGAAGCGGATATCGCGAAGTGGAACGGCGTCTTGGCGGACGGATCTCTATACACAAGGCAACCAACCAAATTCGCCGAGGCGACGAAGGGCTTGGAAACCGCGCAGTCCGCCCTGGAGGCGGCCGAGGAACAATGGATGGCGCTGGAAATGCTCCGGGAGGAACTCGAAAGTTAATCCGACCCCCGCGTCTCGGGTGCCGAGACGTGGCGCAGCCCGGCGGTCAGATAGTCCCAGCCGGTGATCAGCGTCAGCGCGGCGGCAACCCACAGCATGGTTTCCCCGATAAACGACACCGGCAAGAACCCGATCCCCAGCAGCATGGCGCCGGTATTGCCTGCCAGGAGGGTGCCGAGCGCGCCCATCTGAAAGCCGGTTTTCCATTTGGCGAGGCGGGTGACGGGAAGGCCGATCCGGATGCTGGCGAGATACTCGCGCAGGCCACTGACGAGGATTTCGCGCAGCATGATAACGATGGCCGGGTAAAGCCCCAGCGTCGAGACTCGTCCATGCCCGACCAACACCATAAGGGTCGCGCCGACCAGCAACTTGTCGGCAATCGGGTCCAGCATGCGGCCGAGGTCGGATTGCTGTCGGCGGTTGCGGGCGAGCATGCCGTCGAAGTAGTCGGTGATGGCGGCGATACCGAAGACGATACAGGCCCCGAGATCGCCCACGGGCGTCCGCAGCGCGACAAGGGCAACCATTAACGGGATCACCGCGATGCGCGAAAGCGTCAGGACGTTGGGGAGATCGGTCAACATGCCGGTGCCTAGAGGTGCGTGCCCGCCTCTGATAGGCCACGGGCGGGAAAACGGAAAGCGGCGAGGGCCGGCCGGACGCGCGTCGTCACCGCCGGAACCGCAGATCCATTCCCCGGGCAATCCACCCGGCCTCGATTTTGTCCAGATCGGTCAGGCCCGAGGGATTGGCCTTCGACGGCGCAATCCCCAGCCGCGGCACGCCTTCAGCCTTCCACACCCCCAGCAACCGGCGGAGTTCGGCCAGCGGTTCAGCATGATCGTCCACGCGAAGATTGAGGTCAGGAAAATCCTCGGTCGTGACCATCACCATCGCGGCCGACTGTTTACCGCGCCGGTCTCCGCCAGCGGCCTCGCCGGCCTCCATGGCCTGCATCAACCGGTCCGGCATCGGCAGATCGCGCCCTGCCTTCCAGGCGGCCAGCGTCGCCGCCACCGTGGGCTCGCCGGCCAGCATATTGCCGGCGACACTCACCCCGCCGCCCGAAACGCTGCCGCACCATTCGACGCAGTTCTGGCCGGTCCAGGCGGCGGTGCGGCCCCGCGTATCGACGGCATGAATCTGGCGGATACCCCGCCCGTCGTCCCCGGCCAAGGCACCCTCGATCGCAGCGGCGGGCGACAGCCCCCGCGCCATCGCGTCCAGCACCGCCGGGCCCAGATACCGGTTGGTCATCGACTGCGTGGAGACCGCCCCCACGCCGGCACGTACGAACGGACAGGACGCCCCGACGGCAAACGCCTTGGTGGCGACGGCGACGGCGAACGCGCCGGAATTCGGGTCTTGTACGACGATGGACCATGTCATGCCACGGACGATACGCCCCCGATCGCGTCGTGCCTACCGAGCATATGTTTCGCGAGGGGTGATCCCCTTGTGAAGCAGGGTCGTGACGAATTCGCATCCATCGACGCGATGCTTTCCCGAAGGAACACCCTGCTGTCGAAGTCCATCATTACTGTTCCGGCGGTTGGTCTGGCGTTTGGCGCGATGATCACCGTGCCGGCTTTCGCACGATTCACCGAGGCCGTCATGGTCGCCGGCGCGCCCATGTATCCCCCGAAGAACACCATCGAAAACGCGGTCAATCCGAACCATCACACCGCCCAGGTCGTCCCGGCAAAGGCCGCCGGCCTGGAGGAGACGCTGAAAGGTAAGGGCTCGGGTGGCTCAGGGGGCGGACGGAGGGATGAGCGGGCACCAAATTGGCGGGCCGGAGCCAGCGAATCCGCCATACGCCTAGTTTCCAGAGACCGATGCCTTCAGTCGCGACGAGGCGACACTGTAACGGCTTATTGTGCTGACGAAATAGGATCAAATGCGGCGTACGGTGACCATATGATCCGATATGAGAACATAATTCTTGCGGGAAGCCGACTTTTTATGAACGGCGGGTCGAGCCGTGGTTCGTCCTACTTATTGAAGCGACCCATGGAGATGGGGAGGCGCTTTTCGGCCACACCATAACCGCCGGCCGACAGGGCCAACATATTCAGATCCTCTGCCTTGACGATCAGATTCGCACTGCCGCCGCAGTCGCCGGCATCTGTTGCTGTGTATTCGCCGGCCCAATGGACATGGAAGGCGTCGGCAGTCTGCATCGCCTCGCTCTCGATCACGAGGCTGCCGCCGGTATGCCGGAGCGTACTGAGGTCGAGGGTGCAACCCAATGGACTGTCGGCGCGCCGAACCCCGATCCGAAGTCCATCGCCGGTCGGCTCCGACATCGTGGCCTGGAATGATATGATATCGCCGGATCGAGGGGCGATCTTCGTCATGGCCTGTATCCCGTTTAGGATGCAGAGAAGTGTTATCATGCATCCAGCACCGACGGCGACGGGAAGCATGGTTCGGGCCAGACCAGGCGTTTTCGTTTGCATACTCGGCTGCATAAGCGGGCTAAAGCGCCATCTGCGAGCGAAATGTTCTGAAATCGAGAAAGCGCGGTCGCCGTGCATATAGTTACATATACGGAATAATATATAGCCCGCCCTGACCGCCACGGCGAGATGATCGCCGAGGTCCGTGCGGCACGGTCTAAGCCTTATCTCGGCTGATCGGTCCTGCCAACCGTTGGGCGGGGAGGGTAGCCGCCCTCCAAGGCGCTCCGTGGCATTGGTATCGCCAGGACGACACCAGCGGGATCGGTCAGCCCGAGGGCGTCGTCGCGTTCGGGCGTGCAAACAGCGGCCCGAAAGGGGCTATGCTGAGGCCGCAACGATACGGGCGAGCGCCTCATCGCGGCCCAGTGCGGCCAATGTGGCGTCGATTCCGGGGCTGACCGTGCTGCCCGTCAGGGCCGCGCGCAACGGTTGGGCGACCTGGCCCAGTTTCAGGCCGCTGCGCTCAGCGAACGCTCGCAGCTCGGCGTCGATCCCGGCCACCGAGAAGTCCGTCGCGGCCAGCGCGGCACCGACCTCACGCAGCATAAGTCTGGCTTCGGCGGTCAGGGCCGCGGCTGCCTTCGGTTCCATCGGCAGCGGCACCACGCGGGCCAGGAATGCGGCGGAATTCGTCAGGTCGACCAGCGTTTTCGCCCGCTCCTTCAGCGCCGGCATCAAAGCCCGGACGCGAACGGCGGTATGGGCGCCGACCGACAGATTGGGTTGATGCGCCAGCCGAGCCAGGACCTCTTTCGTCAGTATGTCGTCGTCGGCTTGCCGGATATAGACGCCGTTCAGGTTGGTCAGTTTGTTGTAGTCCATCCGGGCGGCGCCGCGGTTGACGTCGATGATGTCGAACAGCCGGATGGCTTCCTCGCGTCCGACGATCTCCAAATCGCCGTGCGACCAGCCCAGCCGCATCAGGTAGTTGCACAGCGCGTCGGGCAGGTATCCTTGTTCCTTGAACTCCAGCGCGAACTGGGCGCCGTGTCGTTTGGACAGCTTCTTGCCGTCCTCGCCATGGATCAGCGGGATATGGGCGAAGTGAGGCAGTTCCCATCCCATCGCGCGATACACCTGGATCTGCCGGAACGTGTTGGTCAGATGGTCGTCGCCGCGGATCACATGGGTGATCGCCATGTCGTGGTCGTCCACCACAACCGAGTGATTGTACATCGGCGAACCGTCCGACCGCAGGATGATCATGTCGTCCAGTTCGGCGTTCGCGACCCGGACGGTGCCCTGGACCAGATCCTCCAGCACCGTTTCGCCGCCGCGGTCACTTTTCAGCCGGATGACGGGCGTCACGCCGGCCGGTGCCTCGGACGGGTCGCGGTCGCGCCAACGGCCGTCGTAGCGCCATACCCGCTTTTCCTCGGTGGCCTTCGCCCGTTCGGCGGCGAGTTCGGCGGGCGTGCAATAGCAGTAATAGGCCTTGCCCTCGGCCAGCAGTTGGCGGGCGATTTCGGCGTGGCGTTCCAGCCGCTGTGATTGGAAGGCGGTTGGTTCGTCGCGGTGCAGGCCCAGCCAGTCCAGGCTGTCGATGATGCCCTTCGTTGCCTCGTCCGTGCTGCGTTCGCGATCGGTGTCCTCGATCCGCAACAGAAAGACGCCGCCGCAATGGCGGCTGTACAGGTAGTTGAACAAAGCGGTGCGGACGCCCCCGATATGGAGCGGGCCGGTCGGGCTGGGTGCGAAGCGGGTACGGACGGTCATCCGCGCAGTCTAGCACGCCCGTTCATACTTTGTAGAGGATTGCCGGGCTATTCTGCCCCGCATGAGATGGCTGGCTACCCTGCATCACGGCCTGGAGTCCTGGCTGGACACCGAGCGAGAGCGTCTGGCGCTGTGGTTGCCGGTGTTCATGGGCGCTGGCGTGCTGACCTATTATTCCTTGCGCTTTGAGCCCCCGAATTGGGCTGGCACGGCCGTTGCGGCGCCGGCGGCCGTGCTGGCGGTGGCGCTGCCGGGCGTCCGTTGGCTGGTTGCCCCGGTGGCGGCGTTGGCGCTGGGTTTCGCCTCCGCGCAGTTTGCCACCGCCCGTGCACCGCCGATTCTGACCGATCTGCCGACCCATGCGAGCATTGTGACCGGGACCATTCGAGCGGTGGAGGCGTTGCCGGAGGGGCGCAGGGTGGTGGTGCAACCGGCTTCGGTCGATGACGTCGCCCTGCCTCGCGCGGTGCGGGTGCGGTTGCAGAACAAGGACGGGCAAGACCTCGCCGCCGGGGACACCGTCCGTATTCGTGCGTTGGTGCGCCCGCCGGCGATGCCCTCCTATCCGGGGGCGTGGGACCTGCAACGCGACGCTTTCTATTCTGGGCTGGGCGCGTCCGGTTATGCGCTGGGGCAGGCGGAGCGGATCGACCGAGCGGTTCCATCTGGCCCGATGCGGTTCTTTCAGTGGCTGCGGGAGGCGATCGCCGGCCGGGTGATCGCGGTCATTCCGGGTGCGGCGGGTGCGGTGTCCGTTACCCTGCTGACAGGTGCGTCGATGGCGATCCCGGAGGCGGATCATGCGGCGTTTCGCGACTCGGGGCTGGCACATCTGCTGGCGGTGGCTGGGTTGCACATCGGCATCGTCATGGGCTTCGCGCTGGCGGTGTCCCGGTTCGGGTTCGCGCTGAATGAGCATGCCAGCCTGTTCTGGCCGACCAAGAAGCTGTCGGCCCTGTGCGCTTTGGCGGCGGGCGGGGCGTATATGGTGCTGACCGGGATGCATGTCCCGATCATCCGCAGCTTCGTCATGGCCTGCCTGTTTACCCTGGCGGTGCTGGCCGACCGCCGGCCGTTATCGGTGCGCGGACTGGCGCTGGCGGCGACGGTGCTGATGCTGGCCGCACCGCAGGAAGTGCCGGATGTGTCGTTTCAGATGAGCTTCTCCGCCGTGCTGGCGCTAATCGCGGGGTATGAGGCGCTGCGTCCCTGGTTGCGTCGCATTCATGGCAAAAGCTGGTGGCGGCGGTTCGCGTCGCATGTGATTGCCCTGGCGCTGACCAGCACGCTGGCGGGGACGGCGTCGGCGCCGTTCGGGGCCTATCATTTTGGCCATGTGCAGGCCTATTTCGTGCTGGCGAACATGGTCGCCGTGCCGCTGACCGCGCTTTGGGTGATGCCGGCCGGGCTGATCGGGCTGTTCCTGATGCCGCTGCACCTGGAGGCCTTGGCCCTGGTGCCGATGGGCTGGGGCGCAGAGGCGGTGGTTTGGGTTGCCAGGGTCAGCGCGGCGCTGCCCGATGCAACGTTCCAGGTGCCGCATATTCCGGCGTGGGGCCTGTGCGTCTTCTCGTTCGGTCTGGCATGGCTGGGGCTGTGGCGAACGCGGCGGCGGTTGGCGGGGGTGGCGATCATGGTGTTGGGGTTGGCCTCGCCGTTGCTGGATCGGCCGCCGGATCTGCTGGTGTCGAACGATGGGCGTTTGATCGCGGTGCGCAGCGGGCAGCGGGCGTTCCTGCGGCAGACGCAAGGTGGTTCGAAGTTCGTGCGCGATGCATGGGCGCAGTACTGGGCGGTTGGGTCGTTTCGGGCGATGCCCGCGTTGGACGCGCCGGACGTGGATGGCATGCGGTGTCAGCAAACCGAATGCCTGCTGCGCCCATATCCCGACCGGCCGGGCGCGATACTGGCGCTCGGGACGAGCCATTCGGCGTTCTGCGACCGGATTTCGGTCATTGTCGCGGCGGAACCCGCGCGCGGGCTGTGTCCGCGACCTTGGCCGCGATTGGTGGACCGGTTCACCGTGTGGCGCGACGGCAGCGCGGCGATCTGGCTGGACCGGGACGGTGCCAGGGTAGTGACGGATCGGGCGGAGCGGGGGGACCGCCCGTGGGTGCCTCCGCCGCCGAAGCCGCGCAAGGCGCCGGAGCCGACGTTGCCGCCGGCGGAGATCGACCGGGCGGACGGGGCGGCGGGTAGCTGACGCGCAGAGACGTCCGCCGGAGGTTCCAGAAATCCAGTCCGTCCGTGCTGCTGTTGTTGCCCCGGCGGGAAGGCGCCCCGTGGTCCGCAGGATGGTTCGTACAGACTAATGCCTTGAACCATAATCCATATGTGGCCTTCCCACACTCGTGACCGCGGTGCTGCCCGATCCTTCGAAGGATGGTTGACTAGGAAGCTTTTGGGGTATAGCTTCCTAGTCAACCAAAGGTTCCCATGTCCATGCCCTCCCTCCTGGTCTCAGACCTGACCTCACACCTCGGCTACTGGCTTCGCTATGTTTCCAACCATGTGTCGCATTCATTCGCGCGCAAGCTGGCTTCGAACGGCGTGACAGTCGCGGAGTGGGCGTTGCTACGGACGCTGTACGCGAATGACCGGGCGGCCCCGAGTGCGATCGCGAACGATATGGGCATGACGCGCGGTGCGATCACCAAGCTCGCGACCCGGCTTATCGACAAGGACCTTCTGGTTCGCTCGGACAACCCCAAGGATGGCCGAGCGCAAACTCTCGCGCTGACTGAGTCCGCACGAGGGCTGGTGCCGAAGCTCGCCGCCCTTGCAGACCAAAACGACGCTGAATTCTTCGACCACTTATCGTCCGAGGAGCGCTCCGCGTTGGAGGGCATTCTCAAGGATATCGTCGCCCGGCGCGGCCTTACGACGATGCCGATCGACTAGCCTGCCGACATTCGGCTTCAACACTGATCAGGTGAACGCACATGGATACGCAGCAGAGAACTATTGCCAAGAATTGCAAGGATGCCGCCGAAAACAACACGATGGATTTTCCGCAAATCGTCGGAAAACTTATAGAGGCTGGCTTTGACAGCTACATTGTCGATTTCCGTCGGCAGACCGCGACCTATTACTTGCCGAACGACGAGAGCGTCGAATTCACGACCCACGAAACCGCTGTTCCGGTTGCGGCTGTCCTTGATGGTGAGGCGCTTGGAGCAGCCATCCGCGAAGCCCAGAACCTCGTGCCCGGCTATACCTACAAGGGCTTCTGCGCCAAGGCCAAGGCGGCCGGATGTGCGGGCTACATGGTTTCGTTTTCGGGCAAACGGGCGGTCTATTTCGGCCGCGCCGGTGTTACTCACGTCGAATATTTCCCGGGATCGAGGTGATCGCCATCACCATCCGTGCGTCGTGATCGGCGCCTTCATCCCGGCGGTATAGTTTGCCGGATGGTATACCATGCCACGGTGCCTCACTTTCTTGGCCTTGATTAGCGGAATGCCGGGGCTCAGCGAAAAAGGGCGGACCTTGCGGCCCGCCCCTCTTGGTAGCATCGACTGAACGGACGGATTAGAAATCCATTCCGTCCATGCCGCCCATGCCGCCCATTCCGCCGCCACCCGGCATCGGAGCAGACTTCTTCTCCGGACGTTCGGCCACCATCGCTTCGGTGGTGATCAGCAGGCCGGAAACGGACGCCGCATCTTGCAGCGCCGTGCGGACGACCTTCGTCGGGTCGATAATACCGGCCTTCACCAAGTCCTTGAACACACCGGACTGGGCGTCGAAGCCGTAGCTGTACTCGTCGTTTTCCAGCGTCTTGCCGGCGATCACCGCGCCGTCTTCGCCGGCGTTCTCGGAGATCTGGCGTAGCGGGGTCTGAACCGCCTTGCGGACGATCTCGATACCGAAGCGCTGGTCGTCGTTGTCGGCCTTCAGCTTGCCCAGGATCAGGGAAGCGCGGGCCAGAGCGACGCCGCCGCCCGGAACGATGCCTTCCTCGACCGCTGCGCGCGTGGCGTGCAGGGCGTCGTCAACGCGATCCTTGCGCTCCTTCACTTCCACTTCGGTGCTGCCACCGACGCGGATGACGGCAACGCCGCCAGCCAGCTTGGCCAGACGTTCTTGCAGCTTCTCGCGGTCGTAGTCCGACGTGGTTTCCTCGATCTGCGCACGGATCTGGCTGCAACGACCCTGGATGTCGTTCTTCTTGCCAGCGCCTTCGACGATCGTGGTGTTTTCCTTCTCGATCAGGATCTTCTTGGCCTTGCCGAGGTCCGCGAGCTTCACGTTCTCCAGCTTGATGCCAAGGTCTTCGCTGATCACGGTGCCACCGGTCAGGATCGCGATGTC
>DNXO01000160.1:11585-11935 GCA_003506895.1 Acetobacteraceae bacterium
GCCTTGCGGCGATCACCGAAGCCAGGCGCCTTCACGGCCGCGACCTTCAGGCCGCCGCGCAGCTTGTTCACGACCAAAGTGGCAAGGGCTTCGCCCTCGACGTCTTCGGCGATGATCACCAGCGGACGGCCGGACTGCACGATGCTTTCCAGCAGCGGCAGCATCGGCTGCAGGCCGGACAGCTTCTTCTCGTGGATCAGGATGTAGGGCTGATCCATATCGGCGATCATCTTCTCCGCATTCGTGATGAAATACGGGGAGACGTAGCCGCGGTCGAACTGCATGCCTTCGACGACGTCGAGTTCGGTGGTGATGCCCTTGGCTTCTTCGACGGTGATGACACCCTCGTT
>DNXO01000160.1:12216-12429 GCA_003506895.1 Acetobacteraceae bacterium
TCGCTTCCGCGATCATCTTGCCGATGTCGGATTCACCGTTGGCGGAGATCGTGCCGACCTGGGCGGTTTCCGCCGGGGTGGTGATCTTCTTGGAGCGCTTCTTCAGCTCGTCCACGACGGCCGCGACCGCCTTGTCGATGCCGCGCTTCAGGTCCATCGGGTTCATACCGGCGGCAACCGCCTTGGCACCTTCGCGCACGATGGCCTGGGCCA
>DNXO01000160.1:12736-13087 GCA_003506895.1 Acetobacteraceae bacterium
TCGTTGGTCTTCGAGGCCACTTCGCGCACCATCTGGGCGCCCATGTTCTCGAACTTGTCGGCCAGCTCGATCTCCTTGGCGACGGTGACGCCGTCCTTGGTGATCCGCGGCGCGCCGAAGCTCTTGTCCAGAACCACGTTGCGACCCTTGGGGCCCAGCGTCACCTTTACGGCGTCAGCCAGAATATCCACGCCGCGCAGCATGCGCTGACGAGCGTCGCCGCCGAAGCGGACGTCCTTTGCAGCCATATTTAATCTTCCTTCCTAGAAAGTTGGTAGAAAGACCGCTTACGCGGCCTTCTTCTTGCCGGGGGCGGCCGTCGTCGTGATGATGCCCATGATGTCGGACTCC
>DNXO01000160.1:13110-13763 GCA_003506895.1 Acetobacteraceae bacterium
GCGCGGGGCGCCGAACGACTTCTCGATGACGACGTTACGGCCCTTGGGGCCGAGGGTGACCTTCACCGCATTGGCGAGGATCTCGACGCCGCGCAGCATCTTGTCGCGCGCAACGGTCGAAAACAGGACTTCTTTGGCTGCCATGTGTCAAAACTCCGAATTGTTACGGGAAATGCGCGACTTAGGCGACGACGCCCATGATGTCGCTTTCCTTCATGATCAGGAGGTCCTGACCGTCGATCTTGACCTCGGTGCCNNGGGCCCAGCGTCACCTTCACGGCGTCGGCGAGAATATCCACGCCGCGCAGCATACGGGCGCGAGCGTCACCGCCGAAGCGGACTTCCTTGGCAGCCATGTGTTCTATCCTTCTAATTCAACTTGCGTGCAGTAAAGGCGCCTCGATCCGGCCGAGCGAAGCTCAGGCGGCCTTCTTCATCGAGGCGGAGCCTTCGATGATGCCCATGATGTCGGACTCCTTCATGATCAGGAGCTCCTCACCATTCAGCTTCACTTCGGTGCCGGACCACTTGCCGAACAGGATCTTGTCGCCAGCCTTGACGTCCAGCGGCACGAGTGCGCCAGCTTCGTTACGCGCGCCGGGGCCAACGGCGACGACTTCGCCTTCCATCGGCTTTTCCTTGGCGGTGTCGGG
>DNXO01000160.1:14023-21957 GCA_003506895.1 Acetobacteraceae bacterium
GCGGTGTCGGGGATGATGATCCCACCGGCGGTCTTTTCCTCGGCGGTCAGGCGCCGGACTACGACCCGGTCGTGCAGGGGACGGAAACTCATTTTAAGACGCTCCTGAGTTCGTTCTCAGTCAGAGATTGATCGGATCGCCACAACCATGCTCGGGCCTTATGGATAAGCACCCTGCCGGCTGTTAGCACTCCCATCGAGGGAGTGCCAGCGATCTAATCTCGGAAGGCCCGGCTGTCAAGCACTTGGCAGCACTCTTTCGTGCCGAGTGCTAAGATGCTGAATTTGTTGTGTTTTTGGTTGCGCGTGGCGGAATATCTCCGACATCATGCTGTCACCGGCCGGCTTCGACCACGCTGGTTTGGGTTCGGTTCGGTTGTGAAGCTCTGAAAGGAAGCGGAAAACCATGAGCCTTGTTCGGCAGTTGCAAGATTATCGCCTGACCACCGCGGAAATTCTCTATCACCTGCCGGACCATCCCAACCTGCTTCAGTCGTATATTTGGCAAGACCTTGATATCGCTCCATCTTATCCGGTTCTGCACAAGTTTTTGGACTTCTGGAAGCGGGATATCGAAGGCAGTTTGCATTCCGTGCGGGTGGCGTCCGCGCAGTTGATCCAGCCGGCGAAGGTTGGGCATGCGGACGCGCTGCTGGTGTTGCATTAGGCTTCGGTCCTGGCGCTGTTAGCGTCCGGCATGGGCCTTGGTCCAAGCGAGCAGGGAGGAGCGATGGTGGGCGTGGCAGATCGCCACGGCGAGGGCATCGGCGGCGTCCGCCCGTTTCAGCGTGGCGCCGGGCAACAGGCGGCGCACCATCATGCCGACCTGGTCTTTCTCGGCGCTGCCGGTTCCGACGACGGCCAGTTTCACGGTCTTGGCGGCGTATTCGGTGACAGGTACGCCGGCCAGCGTTGGGGCCAGCAGGGCGACACCGCGGGCGTATCCTAGTTTCAGGGTCGCGGCGCCGTTGCGGTTGACATAGGTTTCCTCGACCGCAGCCTCGGCGGGGCGGTGTCGGTCGAGCAATGCCAGCAGCCCGTCGTGCAGGACTTTCAGGCGATCGGGGACAGAGTGGGTGTTGTCGGTGGCGATGACGCCATCGGCGACGTGGATCAGGCGGTTACCGTCCACGTCGATCAATCCCCAGCCGGTGAAGCGCAATCCCGGATCGATACCGAGCAGTCTGACCATGGTGAACCTTGTTGCAGTGATCGCGGGGATGGGGATGCGGCGCCGGTTCGATGCCGCGTCCGGGGCGATCGGTCTTTGGCCGCGATGGCCCGGGTCGATGTGTTCCGGTTGGGTTGTCTAACGGATGTCTCAAGAGGCGTGCCGTGGGACTCTGTTCTTCTTTTTGGATGTTTCGTCGGAGGAGGGGTGGTTAGGCCTTCATGGTGGATTTGTAGGCATTTATAGGAAAAAAGTCAATTATTTCGCGGTTGACCGAGGGGTGGGCGGATTCCGGGTTGTGGGATTGGGGTGGGTTGGTGCCTCAGCGTCGTCTTACCGCGGCGGTTCGTTCCGACTTTATCCTTAACATGGGGGACGCCGAGGGCCACGGACGCGACTGGGTGAGGCTGGGGCGGGTTGGGGTTTGCCGGGGCGTTTGGTCAGCGTTCGGGTGGGTCGGCGAACGGGTCTAAGCCTGCTTGTTCGGCGTTGTAAAACAGGCGCTCGGTTTCATCCATGATCGCGCTTACCAGCTTTTGGCCTTCCTCTCCGGACTGGCTGGCCAGCCAGAAGGCGTGGCGTTCCGCCTCCATCGCCGTCATCAGATCGGGCCAGGGCATGCGGGTCGCGGGCTTCAATATCGCCAACAGCGCCGTTAGCTGCTCCAGCGGCGGGCGTTCCGGCGCGGCGGGCGGCGGCGGTGGCGGGGCGAACAGGTCGGGGTGACCGGGGGCGAATCGGGACATGGGGGGAGTATAGCGTTGGCGGGGTGCCACTATAAGATAAAGACCGGCGACCGGTTGAGCGGCACGATCACAAAAACAAGCCTGTTGCGAAACAGACTCGAAGCCGGGGATAACGGCTTCATGTCATCTCCCATTCTATCGGACTACCTTGGCGAAATCGCCCGAATCCGAGCCACGAGGGCGGGAACGGGGGAGATCAGCTATTACGGGGCGCTGACCGGGGCGTTGAACGCGGCTGGCGAGCGCCTGAAGCCGCGCGTGTTCTGTGTCCCGAATCTTCGCAACCGCGCCGGGTCGGGCTTTCCCGATATGGGTCTGTTCGTGGTCGCGCGCGGACACGCGCCGGAGGAATGGCCCGATTCGCTGCCGCCCGAACGCGGCGTGGTGGAGGTGGATGACATCCCGGCCGATCTTTCTGTCAAATTGGGCAGCGAGCAGGTTAGCCGCTATCTGGGTGCCTATGGCCTGGTTCTGGTCACCAACTACCGCGATTTCGTGCTGGTGGGCCGCGACGCGACCGGCCGGCCGGAGCGGCGCGAGGTTTTCAGCTTCGGTTGCGACAGCGCCGACGCATTCTTCACCCTGGCACGCGGCCAGCGCCGTCCGCCCGCGCTGGCCGCGCGTTTCGCGGAGTTCCTGGAACGGGTGCTGCTGCATCAGGCGCCGCTTGCCCGGCCCGAGGATGTTGCCTTCTTCCTGGCATCCTATGCCCGCGATGCCCTGGCCCGGGTAGACGAACAGGCCAGCCTTCCGGCATTCGCCGAACTGCGGAACGCGCTGCAAGAGGCGTTGGGCCTGCAATTCGAGGGGCCGAAGGGCGAGCATCTGTTCCGCAGCACCCTGGTGCAGACGCTGTTTTACGGACTGTTCAGCGCCTGGGTCGAAGTCGCGCAAACCGGACAGGCGAATTTCGAGTGGCGGGCTGCCGGCTGGAACCTGCATGTGCCGTTCGTCGATACGCTGTTCCAACGCATCGCCACTCCGCAATCGCTGAAGCCGCTCGGATTGGAGGAACCGCTGTCCTGGGCGGCGGCCGCACTAAATCGGGTGGACCGCGCGGCGTTTTTCGCGCGGTTCGAGGAGGCGGACGCCGTACGCTACTTCTATGAACCGTTCCTGGCGGCGTTCGATCCCGATCTGCGGAAAGAAATGGGGGTCTGGTACACGCCGCGCGAGATCGTCCGCTATATGGTGGAACGGGTTGATCAGGTACTGCGCAGCGAATTGGGGCTGGCGGACGGGCTGGCCGATCCTTCAGTGTGGGTGCTGGACCCGTGCTGCGGCACCGGCGCCTATCTGGTGGAGGTTTTGACCCGTATCGCCCGGACGCTGAAGGAAAAGGGCGAGGACGCGCTGACCGCCGACGACCTGAAGCAGGCGGCGATGAGCCGCGTGGCCGGGTTCGAGATCATGCCGGCGCCGTATGTGATCGCCCACTGGCAGGTGGGGCATGCGCTACGGGCGGCCGGGGTGCCGCTGGGGCCGGATGAGCGTGCGGCGGTATATTTGACGAACGCGTTGACCGGCTGGGCCGCGCCGAAGGAAGGGGCGGCCCCGGGGGCGGCGCAGACCGGGATACGCTTTACCTATCCGCCATTGGCTGACGAGCGGGATGAAGCGACGAAGGTGAAACAGGGGCGGCCGATCCTCGTGGTGCTGGGTAACCCGCCGTATAACGCCTTCGCGGGAACGGCGCCGGCCGAGGAGTCGGGGCTGGTTAATCCCTATAAGGAAGGGCTGCAGCGGGAATGGGGAATTCGCAAATTTAACCTGGACGATCTGTACGTACGATTCTTCCGGATTGCTGAGCGGAGAATAGCGGAAGGGACCGGCCGCGGTGTCGTTTGTTTCATCACCAATCATTCATGGTTAACATACCCGTCGTTTGTAGTGATGCGCCGCCGGTTGCTGTCGGAGTTCAATCGCATTTGGATAGATAATTTGAATGGTTCTAAATTCGAAACGGGAAAAGTCGCACCCGATGGAAGTCCCGATCCTTCGGTTTTTAGCACCGATGCCAATCGAGAGGGCATTCAAGTCGGTAGTGCAGTTTCGTTATTCGTGAAACGCGATGGCGTGACGGGAAGCCAGGTGCTCCATCGCGATTTTTGGGGAGCTGGGAAACGCGAGGCTCTTCTTGGCAGTATTGATGCGATAGATTTCGATGCCGCGTATATGCACACCAATCTCACCGCGGCTAATCGCTATTCATTACGTCCCGGCGTAGTCGCTACAGATTATCAATCATGGCCCACATTGGCGGAATTTTCCGGTCTTGAGCCATTTAGCGGCGCCCTGGAAATGCGTCGGGGAGCCCTTCTCTCCTTGGACCGCGCAGACCTTGCGAAGAGGATGCGACGATACTTCGACCCAAAGACGTCGATCGCCGAGTTGAAGGATGCGGGCCTCGGGCCGGTTGAAGATATGGCGAGGTTCGATGCTGCTGACGCCCGCCGGCGGCTGCTTCTTGAGGAATCGTTCTCGGACGGAGCACTACGTCAGATCGCTTTGTATCCATTCGAAGTGCGGTGGGCTTATCACACCACCGTAAGGCCTATTTGGAACGAGCCTCGCCCCGAACTCACAGCGCGTGTCTTCCCGGGCAACGGATTCATCGTTACGCGCGTCCGTTCTAGGCGGCCAGAGGAAGGGTTGCCTCTCTTTTTCACGCCCCTGCTGGCGGGCTACCATCTTCTCGATCCGAATTCTCATCCATTGCCCATTCTGGCTGGTCCCGACAAGGCCAACCTCTCCCCTGTGGCCCGCGACTGGCTAACCGCCCTCGGCCTACCCGACCCCGACGCCAACCGGGACATCGCCGCGCTCCCATGGCACCACGCGCTCGCCATCGGCTACGCCCCCGCGTGGCTGGCGGAAAACAGCGACGGTATCCGCCAGGATTGGCCGCGCGTCCCCTTGCCAGACAACGCCGACCTGCTGCGTGCCTCCGCCGCCCTGGGTGCCCGCCTCGCTGCCTTGCTGGACCCGGACATGCCGGTTCCGGGTGTCACCGCCGGCGCCATCGCGCCCACTCTCCAGACCATTGCCGTCCCGGCGAAACAGGGCGGCGGCGCGATGACCGAGGCCGATCGAGCGATGACGGCCGGGTGGGGCCACGCCGGCAAGGGCGGGGCGGTGATGCCTGGACGCGGCCGTGTCGTCGCCCGAGCCTATGACCCATCCGAATCCGCCAGTCAGGCCGAGGCAACGCTGCTCGGGGCCTCGACCAATGACATCTACCTGAATGCGGATGCGTTCTGGCGCAACATTCCCGAAACCGTCTGGGACTTTACCATCGGCGGTTATCAGGTCCTGAAAAAATGGCTCTCCTACCGGGAGCAGCCGCTGCTCGGGCGGGTGCTGTCCTCAACCGAGGTCCGCTATGTCAGCAACGTCGCCCGACGCCTCGCGGCTTTGCGGTTGATGGCGCCTGAACTGGACGCCAACTATCGCGCCTGTGCCGCCGCCCATTATCCGTTCCCGGATGGGCGGCCCGACTGACGGGTTCACCGCCCGCCGAAATGCCGGGGGCGATCTGGTATCACCACATCGCCTGCGTGGCCCTTCGTGGCCCTCGGCTTTCTTCGTGTTGAAGATAAAGTCCGAGCGAACAGCCGGGGTCAGGGGGGCTGGCGCACCCGGCCGGCGATCCACGACTCGCGGCGGTGAACCAGGCAAAGGCGTGGATGGCGGGCCTGCGCCCGCCATGACGGAGGGGAAGGCCTCAGTCTATCCGTGAACGAAAGGGCAAGGCCCCGACCTACCCGTAAACGAATGCCCCGTCCTCCAGGTCGATCGCCGGGAACTCGTCCTTTTCCGCCCAGTAGTCCTGGTTGTGCTGCCACTCCGGCTTGTCGCCGCGTTTCGGCAGCAGGTGCATGCCGCGCATGATGTACCCCGGATTGAAGTTCTCCGGGTCGATCCAGGGCAGCAATGGCATGTCCTTGTCCTCGGGCCGCAGCGCCGGGGTCATTCGATGCACGCCCTTTGCGTCCATGTGCTTCAGCAGCCGGCACACGAAATCCCCGACCAGATCTGCGCGCAGCGTCCAGCTCGCTCGGAAATAGCCGAACACCCACACCATGTTGGGCACACCGGTGAACATCATGCCGCGATAGGTCACGGTGTCGGAGAAGCGTAGCGGCTGTCCGTCGATCGCGAACTCGATGTCGCCCAGGACGTTCAGGTCGAAGCCAGTGGCGGTGACCACGATGTCGGCTTCCAGCACCTTGCCCGACTTCAGTTGCACGCCTTTTTCGACGAAGCGTTCAATTTCGTCGGTCACCACCGAGGCCTTGCCCGAGGCGATTCCCTTGAACAGATCGGCGTCGGGGATGAACGCGATACGTTGCCGCCAGGGCCGGTAGCTGGGGGTGAAATGGGTGTCGATGTCGAAGTCCGGCCCCAGTTCTGCCCGCACCGCGCCCAGCAGTTCCTGCTTCACGACCTCGGGTTCCACGAAGGTCCGGCGGGTGAAGACGTCCTGCTCATACAGGATTTTCCGGCGCACGATCTCGTGGATCCACTCTTCCTGGATGCCCAGGGTGCGGAGTTCCTCGGCCAGTGCGATCGCATTGCGCCCGGTGCGGAAGTAGGTGGGGGAGCGCTGGAGCATGGTCACATGCGCGCTTTTGCCTGCGATCGCCGGCACCAAGGTCGCGGCGGTGGCGCCGGAGCCGATCACCAGCACGGTCTTGCCGGTGTAATCCAGGTCCTCGGGCCAGGTCTGCGGATGCACGATGGTGCCTTTGTAGTCCGCCATGCCGTCCCATTGCGGGGTGTAACCCTTTTCGTGGCGGTAGTAGCCCTGGCACATGTACAGGAAGTTGGCGGTAAACCGAGCGGTTTGGCCGGTGTCGGTGCGGGTGGCGGTGATGGTCCACAGGTTGTCGGCGCTGGACCAACTGGCGTTGGTGATCTTGTGGTGATAGCGGATGTGGCGGCCGAGGTCGTTCTCCTCGATCACTTCCCCCATGTATGTCAGGATTTCCTGGGCGGTGGCGATCGGGGCGCTGGTCCATGGCTTGAAGCGGTAGCCGAAGGTGTGCAGGTCGCTGTCGGACCGGATGCCCGGATATTTATGGGTCCACCATGTGCCGCCGAAATGGTCCTGCACCTCTAGGATCACGAAGGTTTTGTCGGGGCACTGCTGGGTCAGGTGGTAGGCGCCGCCCACGCCCGAAATCCCCGCGCCGACGATCAGAACGTCGAAGTGTTCGGTCTTTTGGTCCGATTGGGCGAATGTCACCGTGTCGTTCATTGGGCGGGTCTTTTCTTTAAGTGCGGGTGGCTGAGGACGTAACCGGGTGGAGGTGGGCACGATAGAGGTGGTTGGAAAGATCGGAAAATATCCGATTCCGAAAGGCGCGGAAACCGGTTCAGCTTTCCGCATACCGGGTCGGGCGCCTTGATCGAGATCAACACCACGGTTCGTGACCGGGGGGCCGCTTCGGCAAGGAGCACTTGACGCCCACGTAAACTCCTCTAGCAGCATGATTCAGAAGGGAACGGAGACGCGCCTATGCCTCAACTGATCGCCGGAAACTGGAAGATGCATTGCCTGGCGGCTGATGCTGTCGCACTCGCTCGGGGCGTTGCCAACGGTGCGCGGGATATCGCCGCGGAACTGCTGGTTTGCCCGACCGCCTTGCATGTCGCGGCCGTCGCCGCGGCGTTGAAGGGCAGCAATGTCGCTGTCGGTGGCCAGGATTGCCACGAAGCCAGACAGGGCGCGCACACCGGCGACATCGCCGCCCCGATGCTGCGGGATGCGGGTGCGTCCTGGGTGATCCTCGGTCATTCCGAACGCCGGCAAAATCATGGCGAGACCGATGAACTGGTGCGGGAGAAATGCCTCGCCGCGGTGGACGCCGGGCTGATGCCGATCGTCTGCGTCGGCGAAACCGCCGATCAACGGTCGGGCGGCCAGGAAACCGAGGTCGTTGGCTGGCAGATTGCCGGCAGCCTGCCGAAGCCGTTCAACGGCGTGGTGGCTTATGAGCCGGTCTGGGCGATCGG
>DNXO01000160.1:22210-23120 GCA_003506895.1 Acetobacteraceae bacterium
TGGGCGATCGGCACCGGCAAGACCGCGACCAACGACGACGTCGCCGCGATGCATGCTTTCATCCGCGCGGAACTGGTGCGTCAGTTCGGCGAAGCGGGCCAAACCATCCGGATTCTCTATGGCGGCTCCGTCAAACCGAGCAACGCCGGGGCCTTGCTGGCGGTGCCGAATGTCGGTGGTGCCCTGGTCGGCGGTGCCAGTTTGAACGCGGAAGAATTTCTAGCGATTGCCCGAGCGGCCCAGGCCGGGTAAGAGGCGCGCGCGGAGGCGTGTGAATGTCCGCCGCCGTACCCGTTTGAAAGTTCGCCGCGTTGAGCACCGTTCTGCTGATTATCCATTTGTTCGTCACCCTGGCCCTGATCGGCGTCGTGCTGATCCAGCGCAGCGAGGGCGGTGGGCTGGGCGTCGGCAGCTCTCAGGGCATGGGTTCGTTCATGTCCGGTCGCGGCACGGCCAACCTGTTGACCCGCACGACCGCGATCCTGGCGGCGATGTTCATGGTCCTGTCGCTGACCCTGGCGTTGCTGAATCGCGGGACCTCGACCGCGCCGACCCGGTCGATCCTGGATTCCCCCGGGCCATCCAGTACGGCGCCGGCCGGCACCCCGGCCCCGCCGCCACCGCCCGCCGCGCCGTCAGGCCCGTCCGCGCCCACGAACTGATAGTTCTTTCAATGTACGATTTTTCACCGACGGGCTTCCCCAAGCCCGAGTCGGCTCGCTATGGTGGGCGCCCATGACGCGATATGTGTTTGTCACTGGCGGCGTGGTCTCATCCCTGGGCAAGGGAATCGCAGCGGCGGCGCTTGGCGCACTGCTGCAGGCGCGCGGCTTCAAGGTTAAGCTTCGTAAGCTTGACCCGTATCTGAACGTCGATCCGGGCACCATGAGCCCGTATCAGCACGGCGAGG
>DNXO01000160.1:23395-77236 GCA_003506895.1 Acetobacteraceae bacterium
ACCGACGACGGCGCCGAGACGGATCTGGACCTTGGGCACTACGAGCGGTTCACCGGCGTGCATGCCACGCAGCTCGATAACGCCACCACCGGCCGCATCTACCAGGCGGTCATCGCCAAGGAGCGGCGGGGCGACTATCTGGGCGCCACGGTTCAGGTGATCCCGCACATCACCGATGCCATCAAGGAGGCGGTGCTTCGGGAAACCGCCGATTTCGACTTTGTGTTGGTTGAGATTGGCGGCACGGTCGGCGACATCGAAAGCCTGCCGTTCCTGGAAGCCATCCGGCAGATGGGCAACGAACTTGGGCCCGACCACGCCATGTTCGTGCATCTGACACTGGTGCCGTACATCCCCTCGGCCGGCGAGCTGAAGACCAAGCCGACGCAGCACTCGGTCAAGGAGCTGCTGAACGTCGGCATCCAGCCGCAGATGCTGCTGTGCCGCTGCGATCGCCCGATCCCGGAGAATGAGCGCCGCAAGATCGCGCTGTTCTGCAATGTGCGCCCGTCGGCGGTGATCCCGGCGCTGGACGTGGCGACCATCTATCAGGTGCCGATCGCCTACCATCAAGAAGGCATGGACCGCGAGGTCCTGCGCCATTTCGGCCTGAACGCGGACATCGAACCCGACCTGTCGCGCTGGCGGAACATTGTCGAGAACGTGCAGACCCCGGAAGGCGAGGTCCGCATCGCGGTCGTCGGCAAGTACACCAACCTGCTCGACAGCTATAAGTCGCTGGCCGAGGCGCTGAGTCACGGCGGCATCGCCAATCGCGTCAAGGTTCGCCTGGATTGGGTGGACAGCGAGATCTTCGAACAGCCCGATACCGTCCACCGCCTCGAAGGCGTCCACGGCATTCTGGTCCCCGGCGGCTTCGGCGAACGCGGCACGCCCGGCAAGATCGAGGCGGTGCGTTTCGCCCGCGAGCACAAGGTGCCGTTCTTCGGTATCTGTTTCGGCATGCAGATGGCCGTCATCGAAACCGCCCGCAACCTCGCCGGCATGCCGGAAGCCTCTTCGACGGAATTCGGCCCCTGCGACACACCCGTGGTTGGCCTGCTGACCGAATGGGCGCGCGGCAACCAGGTCGAACGCCGGACGGAAGCCGATGCCAAGGGCGGCACCATGCGCCTGGGCGCCTATCCGGCGGCACTCACCCAGGGCAGCCTGGTGCGCGAAATCTACGGCGGCGCACCGGTGATCCAAGAGCGCCACCGCCACCGCTACGAGGTGAACGTCAACTTCAAGGCACAACTGGAGGCGACGGGCCTGCGTTTCTCCGGCATGTCGCCGGACGGGGTGCTGCCGGAGATCATCGAGCGGCCGAACCACCCCTGGTTCATTGGCGTGCAATACCACCCGGAGCTGAAGTCCAAACCCTTCGCCCCGCACCCACTGTTCGCCGGCTTCATCGCCGCCGCCGTCCGTCAGGCTCGGTTGGTCTAAGCAGCCCGCCGGTGGCGCCCATCCCATCTCAAGCCGTCATGGCCCGGCATGGTCCGGGCCATTCGATCCACCAACCCTAGCCCGCGTTGCCGATGCCGGCCGAGGTTCGCGCGATCCTGGCAGAGGCGATCGACCACCACCGCGCCAACCGTCTGACCGAGGCGGAACGGCTGTATCGCCAAACCCTCGGGATCCAGGCGAACCACGCCGATGCGTTGCACCTGCTTGGGATGATCGCCCTGCAAACCGGGCGCTTCAATGAGGCGGTGGAGGTCATCGCGCGGGCAATCGCGGTCAATGCCATCACGCCGCAGTATCATTTCAGCCTGGGTAATGCCCTCGCCCGGCAGGGACGGCTGCAACAGGCACTCGCGTCCTTCGATCGAGCGATCGCGCTGAACCCGGGCTTCGCCGAAGCATACGCCAATCGAGGGTCCGCGTTGGTCGGTCTGGGGCGGCAACAGGACGCGGTGGCGGCTTTCAGCCACGCTACCGCGCTGCGGCCGGACTACGACGACGCGCACAAGAACCTCGGGATCCTGTTGCGCGACATGGGTCGCCTGGAGGAGGCCGCCGCATCCTGCCGCAAGGCGATTTCCCTGCGGCCTGATTTTGCCGAAGCCCATCTCAGCCTGGGCAACGTGCTGCGGGACCAAGGGCACCTGACGCGGGCCGCGGATTGCTTTCGTCAGGCCATCGCAGTGCGGCCGGACTATGCCGATGGCCATAACAATCTGGCCAACATTCTGAAGGATCAGGGCGAGATCGCCTCGGCGCTGGAGCATTTTTCGCGCGCGGTGGCGCTGAATCCGGACGATCTGCCGGCGCATTCCAACCTGCTGTTCTGCCAGAACTATCTGCCGGACCAATCTCCGGCCGCACTTCGCGCCATGGCCTGCCGTTTCGGCGCACGGGCCACCGGCCGTGTGACCCGGGCATACGACGACTGGCGTCAGCCAGTCCCCGGAACGCCCTTGCGCGTCGGACTTGTCTCCAGCGACTTCCGGGCTCATCCGGTTGGCTTCTTCCTGGAGGCATTCCTGCTTGCCGCCGACCCCGCCCGCATCGCGTTCGTGGCATTTCCGTCGCGGGCAGGGGAGGACGCCCAAACCGCGCGCCTGAAACCCCTGTTCACCGCGTGGCAGCCGATCCACGGGCTGGACGACGCGGCCGCCGCCGCTTGTATCCACGCGAGCGGCGTCCAGGTCCTGATCGATCTGTCCGGTCACACCGCCGATAACCGCCTGCCTGTGTTCGCGTGGCGGCCAGCCCCGGTGCAAGCCACTTGGCTGGGCTATTTCGCGACGACGGGCATGGCCGAGATCGACTTCGTCATCGCCGATCCGCATGTCGCGCCGGTCGGGGAGGAAAGTCATTTCACCGAGACGGTTTGGCGATTGCCGGAAACCTATCTGTGCTTCACCGCGCCGGAGCCGGCGGTCGACGTCTCCGGCCTGCCGGCGTTGTCCAATGGCTATGTCACTTTCGGCTGCTTCAACAATCTGGCGAAGATCAACGATACGGTCATTGGGGTCTGGGCCAGGATACTGCGAGCAGTCCCTGACAGCCGGCTGGTGCTGAAGGCCTCGCAATTCACCGACAATGCCATCCGGACGGCGACCGCCGCGCGTTTCGGCCGGTTTGGTGTCACCGCGGATCGGTTGTTGCTGGAACCGCCGTCCGGCCGGTTTGACTACCTGCGTGCTTACCAACGGATCGATATCGCGCTGGATCCTTTCCCCTACCCGGGCGGGACCACCAGCTTCGAAGCGCTTTGGATGGGCCTGCCGGTCCTGACGAAGCGTGGCGACCGGTTCCTCTCGCATGCGGGCGAGATGATCATGACCAACGCCGGCCTGGGAGAGTGGATCGCGGCGGACGACGACGACTATGTGGCGAAGGCTGTCCATTTCGCATCGGATCTGCTGGCTCTGTCGGATTTGCGGCCCGGCTTGCGGGCGCGGGTGCTGGCTTCACCGCTGTTCGACGGGCCTCGCTTCGCCGGACATTTCGCGGCGGCGATGTCAGGGTTGTGGACGCGCTGGCTGTTCACTGAGGCGCTACGCAACCAGCAGGCCGGGCGGCTGGACGAAGCCGAGGCGCTTTATCTGCGGACGCTGGCGGAAAACACCGATCACGCCGACGCCTTGCATAACCTGGGCTTACTTCAGCAGCACACCGGCCGCCGCGATCAGGCAGCGGAAACGATCGCGCGCGCCATCGCGGCCCGCCCGCACATCGGGCAATATCATTGTTCGCTCGGCACCGTCCGCGCTGACCAAGGGCGGCTGGAGGAGGCGTTGGCATGTTTCGCCCGCTCCATAGCCTTGCTTCCGGACCTGCCCGAGGCGCACTTCAACCTCGGCTCCGCGCTCAGCCAACTCGCCCGGCCGCTTGAGGCGATTACTGCCTACCGCCGTGCGATTGCCCTGCGGCCGGACTTTGCCGACGCTCACCACAACCTGGCGATGGCGCTTCTGACCTTGGGGGAATGGGAGGAAGGCTGGGCCGAATACGAATGGCGCTGGAAAACCAACCACATGCGCCCGGATGTCCGGGCTTTCACCCAGCCGCGTTGGCGCGGCGAGTCACGCGAAGGCCGGACCCTGCTGATCAATGTTGAACAGGGCTTCGGCGACACGCTGCAATTCTGCCGCCTCGCCTCGCATGCCGCCACGATGGGCTTTCGTGTGATTCTCGAGGTGCAAGGCCCGCTTGTGCGGCTGCTGCAAGGGCTGCGGGGCGTTGACCAGGTCTTGGCACGCGGCGCGACCCTGCCGCCGTTCGACCTCCATTGTCCGATGCTCAGCCTGCCGCTAGCGCTGGGCATGACCCCGGCGACGATCCCCGGCACGCCTCACCTTCAGGCCGATCCCGCGAAGGTGGAGGAAATCAACCAGTGCCTGGGATCACGCAGCCGCCCACGCATCGGGCTCGCGTGGGCTGGGTCGGGTGGATTGGCGGCCGATCGGCGCCGGTCCATCGCGCCCGAGCGGCTGGAGCGATTGGTGAATCTGCCGGGCTTCGAGTTTGTCAGCCTGCAAAAAGGAGGCCCGGTGGCACCGTTGCCGCTGACCGACCTGATGGATGAAATGCGGGATTTCGCCGATACCGCTGCCCTGATCGCCAACCTGGATCTGGTGATCTCCGTCGATACCGCGGTAGCACATCTGGCGGCCGCGCTCGGCAAGCCTGTCTGGCTTTTGAATCGGTTCGATGCCTGTTGGCGTTGGATGACCGATCGAACCGACAGCCCATGGTATCCGATGATGCGACTTTACCGCCAGCCGAGTCGGGGCGATTGGCACGCCGTGCTGGCGGCGGTGATGCGCGATTTGCCAGCTTGTGTCGCTCAATAAAGGCCGGAAGCAGGCTGATCGCCCGATTCCGTAAGCTCTGGCAGCGATCCAATCCGGTATGGGCAAAAATGCCCGCCACACCTGGCTACCAGCCCTTATAGGGTGGTTCGTTAACCAATCACCTTGTCTTGGGCGCGCGCTTTATTACTTAATCTACAAGACAATTAAAATGTCCATTTATAACAATGAAAATATTGTTAATTATGCCATTTTTTAAGATCAAGAATGAGAATTATGAAATTGATGTTAATGGACCACCTGGCTCGCGGCGGGTTACGAGCGCCGGCCTAAGTCCAAGACAAGGCTCAGAAGGGACCGGTGACCTGTTCGAAATTTGATGATCGTAATCTTTGTACATTAATCTCGTGCGGACTCCGGATCTGAAATCTACATGCCTTTACAAGGCGAGTGCCGATAATGCTTGATATGCCAAACTACAGCGTGCGCACGATGCTGGCGCGCGAACACGACGCCGATCCGACGTTGCCTGATGATCGTCGTGAAGTATCGGTCCTTTCCGTCCTTCAACTCATGGCGCCAGTGTCAGTCATCGGGTTTTCCAAATGCAGGGTCGGTACGGCCAACGACGGCGGCTATGTGATGTTGGACGATTTAAAGCCGGTCGATGTCGCCTATTCGCTGGGTATTGGCTCCGACGTCTCGTGGGACCTGGATATGGCTCAGCGCGGCGTTGACATCTATCAATATGACCATACGGTCGCCGATACGCCCGTCTCTCATCCCCGTTTTAGGCATTTCCGGGTTGGCATCACCCACGATGACTCCCTTGGTCCCAATCTGAAACGGCTTGACACGATCCTGCGGCAGAATGGGCATGCGCAGCGGCATGACATGGTGCTCAAGATCGATATCGAGGGTCATGAGTGGGATGCGCTCGAATCCCTCGACGACAAGACCCTGGGCCAGTTCAGGCAAATCGTCGCGGAATTTCATGGCCTGCAACTGCTTGACATGCCCCTGTTCCGGCAGCGCGCGCATCGTCTTTTTTCCAGGTTGCGGGAGCAGTTTGAGGTTATTCATGTCCATGGAAACAATTTTTCCGGCACGCGAGATCTGGACGGTATTCCAGTACCCGACTGTATCGAGATAAGTTTTGTAAGAAAGGACCAGTACAGCTTCGCGCCTTCCGTTGAGCTGTTTCCGGGGCCGCTCGATGCAGCCAATGACAGCTCGAAGCCGGATCTTGCCTTGGGGACATTCCAGTTTGACGCGCCGGCGCCCAGGCACGCGCCGGATGCCATGCCAGGACAAGACGGGGCGCCATCCTTGGCGCGGTCGCTGGCGGAATCCGAGGGCCAGGCACGCTCCACGGGCGTCGCGCTGCCCGCTTATCTGGTCGCCGCCGGCCACCATGAAATTGAACGGATCGCGGCGTCGTATCGGCCAGTCGCGCCATCCAGCGATCCATACCGGGTGTCGGAAAGCCTGCTTGATCGGGCAATCGGCCTGAGTGCCGGGTATATGGGCGCCGCCGCCACGAGCGTTGAAAACGCGGAAGTCAGCGGCCAGACGTGGTTGTCGGCGATGGAGCATTTGCGGACGCGGATGCGCGATCCGGCCTGGCATTGTCTTGAAAGCGAGGCAACCACCGCGTCGGTCACGCGTCTGGCGAGCCTTCTGCATTTCCATGCAACATGGAGCATGCATCCCCTGTTTCCCGCGATGATGGCAAGTGCGGCCGAAGCTGGTTTCTCACTGGATGGTTTCGCCCCGTTTGCCGCGGCGCATTGTTTGTCGATGCTTGGCAACGGCACCTATTTTCAGCCGCCAACCGGCCCGGCAGCCAGGATCGGTTGCTTCGACATTGCGACCGGCCCGGAAAATGTTGCGACTGTCCACATCACATGCCTCGATTTCCCCCCCGAACGTCGCAAAAACCCGCGCGACATGGTGGCCGACCGTATCGAGGCGGCCTGCGGGCGGATCAATGCTCGCCACCCCGGCCTTGTCGTTCTGTCCGCTGGCGCCGCACCGGCCGAGCTGGACACGGTGGTGGCTGATGCCCTGAGAAATGCCTTGAATAACCAGGCACGGAAGAATCAAGGCCTGATGGCGGTGGCACTGCTGGCACTGCGGTTGCAGCCGACCCGGGACCCGCGCGAGGTGCATCTTCGGTACGGGTTTCTTCCCATTCAGAACCAGCATTTTCGGCCCCGCACGCCGACACCGTGATCACAAGGGCGGCCGGCGTGCCTCCTGAATGACCCGCCGGAACAATGCCAATTGTCCGGCCGTCGTTTCATCCCAACTGAACGGTTCGGCATAGGCCCGCGTTGCCGCCCGGTTGGGCAGGTCGGCGAACAGCCGCTTTACCCCGGCCGCGAGTCCCTCCGGCGTGTTCGGTTCATAGATCACCCCGCCAGCCTTCTCCCGCACGACCTCGGGGTTGCCCCAGATGTTCGCCGCCACGACCGGCGTGCCACATGCCATCGATTCCAGCAGCACGTTCGCCCAGCCCTCCCGCGAGGACGCCAGGACCGAGGCGTCCGCCGCCCCATACAAAGCCGGCAATTCCCTGTGCGGCCGAGCCCCGAACAGCCGCACCCGGTCACCAAGGCCATAGTCCGCGATCAGGCCTGACAGGCGCTCGCGCTCCGGTCCTTCGCCGGCGATGACCAATTCGAACCCCGGTAACTGCCGCATTGCCTCAATGGTGCGGTGATGGCCCTTGCGTTCGATCAGGCCGCCGACGGAGATCAGCGTTGGCCGGTTCAGCCCGAGGGCGGCCCGCGCGGCCTCACGATCAACTGGGGGGCGGAACAAGTCGGTTTCGACCCCGTTGCGTAACACGGTGACTTTCTCGTCCGGGGCACCCAGTTCGACCAGGACGTCCTTCAGGGCGGCACTGACGGCAACCAACGCGGCGGCGTCGCGGATCGCGCCCTGAATCAGCCGCCGCGGGGTTCGATACCTGGGGATCAGGTTCACATCAGTGCCGCGGGCCGTCATCACCACCGGCAGCCCGAAACGGCGTCCCAGCCACGTGGCGGCGACGCCGTCCGGGTAGATGTAGTGCGCGTCGATCGCATCGAAATGATGCCCTTCGCGCATTAGCCGGGCGACCCGCGGCACCATCGCGCGATACAGCAGCCAAGGTGCCAGCGACATCCCAACCTTGGGGATGACCGGATAGCGCGGGTGGAAGATGTCAATGCCGTGCCGGGTTTCCCGCATCGGCGCCCGTGCGTTGACCGCCCAATCGCCGAACCGGGCGGCGGGCGAAGGGAACCACGGCACCGGCGCCAGCACGACGCTGGTTACCTCGCCGCTTGCCAGCAGATGCCTCAGCCGGTTCTCCACGAAAATTCCCTGATTCGGCCGCGCCGCATGAGGAAATAGCGTGGAGAACGTCAGGAGACGAACGACGTCCATCGCGTCGGCTGGTTCGAATCAGGTCCCCTTCGACAGGTCTTCCAACAACTTCTGCGCCAGATCCTTTTCCTTGAAGGAAGCCTGGTTCGCGACGACCGTTTCCAGGACCTTCTTGGCCTCGGCCTTATCACCCGCCCCGTTCAGCGCGACCGCATAGTGGTACATGATCCGCGGATCGCCGTTTCGGTCACCGATGGCCTGTCGCAGCAACGCGACGCCGTTTTTCGGATCGCCCCCGGTGGTCAGGATCCAGCCCAGCGTATCGGCGGTCTGGGAGCTAGGTGCCAGGATATAAGCCTGTCGGGCCAGCCCCTGAGCGTCGGCCTCTTTGCCTTGCTGTTGGTAAACCCAGGCCAGGTTATTCAACGCGACGGCGTTGTGCGGCTTCTGCTTCAGGAGCAATTTGAGATACTTGGCTGCATTATCCATGTTGCCCGTGGCGATATTGATCTCGGCCACCTGCTCCATCGCGACCATATCGTCCGCGTGCTTTCCCAGCCAATCCATCAGCACGCGATTGGCGTCCTCGGCTCGGCCGGCGCGCAGCAACGCTCCGGCGAGGCGGGTGGTGAGAAGGCTGGATGGGCTGGCGGTATTTGCCTCCGTATAGGCCGCAACCGCGTCGGCCGGGCGGTTCGCGGCGAGGAAGACGTCCCCTTTCAGCGCCCGGATGCCGGCGAAATCGCGATCCTCGGCCTGCAGGCGTTCGGCGGTTGCCAGCGCGGCATCCATGCCGGTCGATTTGAGATCGACCATGACGTAGTCCTGGTAAAGCTGATAATCGCGGGGGTTGGCGGCGATACCGGCGGTGATGATGTTGCGGGCACTCTCAAAATCACCGGCATCGATGAGCAGGGCAACAAGCTGGCGCCGGGCGCCGACGACCCTGGGGTCGTTTTTGAGGATCGCGGAATAGGTTTCGCGGGCGTCCTTTTTTTGGCCCAGGGCGAGATCGGCGGCGGCCCGCAGGCTGAGGATGTCGGTCGAAGAGGCGCTTGGTCCTTTTTCCGCCCCGGCCAGTTCCAGGGCCTTCTGCGCGAAGCCTTGACGGATATACAGATCGCCAAGGCTGACGGTGATACGGGTCTGGGCGGGATCGGCGCGATGGGCACGCTCCAGCACCTCAACCGCTTCCGGCAGCTTGTTCTCGCTTACATACCCACCCACGACCATCGTCAGGGCTGGTTCCACGGTTGGCTGCCTGGCCAGGATATCGGCCAGGATCTTGTGGGCGGAGGCCTGATCGCCGATCATCATGTCGACACGGGCAAGATTGATCTTGGCCGGAGTGAAGTCCGGATATTTCCGCACCAGATCGCTAAAGATGGTCTGTGCGCCGGCGAAGTCGATCTGGGCGAGCTTGAACAACCCCTCCAGGTTGCCAACGATTTCGGTTTGGCCCTGGGCGGCACGGATTTTCGCCAGCGCGTCGCCGGCCTTTTGGGTGTCACCGGTCGCGAGCGCGGCGAAGAACAGCGCCTCGCTGACCGCGGGAACCTTTGGCGCCAGTTGCAGCGTATGTTCCAGATCGCCAACGGCGGTATCGACGTCCCCCATGCCCATGCGTACCGACGCCAGGCGTGTCTGTACGCCGACGTCGTTCGGGGCCATCGTCTCTGCCTTTTGGAAGGACGCAATCGCCTTATCGCCCTGACCCGTCGCCGCGTAAGCCCGACCCAGCAGGTCATAGGCCTCGGCGTCCGCCTTGCCGGATTCGGCAACCTTGGCGAGCGTATCGACCACCTGATCGGGCCGCTTCTTGGCAAACTGGATCCGCGCCAGCACTTTATAGGCGGCAAGGTCGTTCGGTGCGCGACCGAGGTATTTGTGGGCGGCTTCCTCGGCCTGTTCGAACTGGCCCAACTGCTCCTTCACGACGGCTTGCAGGTAGAATGCGCGCTGGATGCGGCCGATATACGCGGCGATACGTTCCAGGTCCGCATCCGCTTCCTTGTAGTTGCGTGACTGTGCTTCCATCACGGCCTGAAGGTAGATCGCCTGGACGTTCCCCGGGGTCCCCTTCAGCACGGTGTCGATATCGGCCCTCGCGGCATCGTTCTTGCCGGCGGACAATTCCAGGCTGGCGCGGTCCAGACGCGCCTGCGTGATGCTGGGCTGGTCGGTGATCAATTCGTCCAGTACGGTGATCGCGCCCGGCACGTCGTTCTTCAGCCGCAGTAGCTGCGCCTTGGCCAGCAGCGCCTCGGCCGATTTGGGCTGGGCGGCGATCGCACGGTCGATCTTCTGCTGCGCGCCAACCAGATCGGCGCGAGCGACGGCCAGGCGCGCGTCGGCCAGCAACGGCTCTGTCGCATTCGGGGCGACCTGCTCGGCTTCGGCGAAGGATTTCTGAGCGTCTTCGGGCCGCTTCAGGCCGACTTGGGCATAGCCCCGTGCCACCAGGATGGCTGCGTCCAGCAGCGGGTCCTTGCCATCCGGCTTCAGCTTGTCCAGCACCTGGTCGAATTTGTTCTGCGCCAGCAGCGCCTGCGAAAGCAGGGGAACGGCCTGGTGCGGATCGAAGCCGCGGTCGCGGGCGGCCTGGGCCTCACGCTCCGACGCGACTGGGTCACCCAGCTCAAACGCAACGCGGCCGAGCCAGTAATGCGCCTCGGCGTTCTGCGGATCGTTGCGAACGGCGTTGCGCAGGTCGATCTGAGCCGATTTGAGATCGCCCTTCTTCAGCGAGGCCTTTGCCGAGGCGAGATAATCGGCGGCGTGGGCGGCGATCGGGAAAGCGCCGAGCCATGCGCTTATCATGAACCAGCCGAGAGACCTGTAACGCATCCGTTTCACCCTTATTCGTTCGGTAAAGTCGTTTCAATCGCGGCTTGCCCCGCCCTGGGGGTGTCGGTCGCGAACCCGTGAGCTTCCATAAGCCCATACAACGTCGGACGACTGACGCCCAGAAGGCGCGCCGCCGCCGACAGGGTGTGGTTGCTGCGAACCAGCGCTTCCTGGAGGACATCCCGCTCCGCCCGAAGGCGCGCGGCCCGGAGATCGAGATCGGGGGATTCCCGCACCGGTGGTTCGAGTTCAAGGTCCGATGCGTCGATCACCCGCCGTTCGGCCATGACCACCGCACGTTTCAGGCGATTTTCCAGTTCGCGCACGTTGCCTGGCCATTCGTGCTCGTTCATCGCCGCCACGGCGGCTTCGTTAAAACCGCGAATGCCGCGTCCGAACTCTTGATTAAAGCGGTTCAGGAAGAAATTCGCCAGCAGCACGATGTCGGTTCCACGGTCGCGCAGCGGCGGGATCCGGACGGTGAAAGCGTTCATCCGGTAAAACAGGTCGCCGCGGAACGCCCCCTGGGCGATCTTTTCGTCCAGATTGGCGTTGGTGGCGGAGACAACGCGCACATCAACCTGGATTTTTTGCCGGCCACCGATTCGCTCGACGATCTGGTCCTGCAGGAAGCGCAGCAGTTTGACCTGCAGCGGGTGCGGCAGATCGCCGACCTCATCGAGGAACAGCGTGCCTTTGTGCGCCATTTCGATCTTGCCGATGGTCTGCTTCACCGCGCCGGTAAACGCGCCACGTTCATGGCCGAACAGCTCGCTTTCCAGAAGGTTTTCCGGGATCGCGCCGCAATTGATGGCGACGAACGGTTGTTTCGCACGCGGTCCCAGATCGTGTACGGCCCTCGCCAGCGCTTCCTTGCCGGTGCCGCTTTCACCCAGCAGCAGAACGGGTACGTTGGTCGTCGCGATCTTTTCGATGTCGCGGCATACCTTCAGCATCCCAGGATTGCCGGTGACGATGCGCTCGATGGGCGAGCGTGTCGACACATTCGCCAGGCGGCGATTTTCCTCTTCCAGCCGGTGCAGGTTCAGGCCGCGTTCGATGATGGTGCGAAGCACGTCGATCTCGACGGGCTTTTCGCAGAAATCATAGGCGCCAAGGGCGACGGCCCGTAGCGCGTTCTTGCGCTCGCCATTGCCGGTAACCACGATAATCTTTGTTTGCGGCGCGATGCGCAGCGCCTCGGTCAGCGTCGCGAACCCTTCGCTGACGCCGTCTGGATCCGGAGGAAGGCCCAGATCCATGATCGCGACGGGTGGATTGTCCCGCTTCACCAAGGCCACGGCCTGTTGGCGTGCATGCGCCATCAGGATGTCGCACGCCGGAAACGCCCACCGGTACTGAGAGCACAGACCCTCGTCATCCTCGACGATCAGGAGTTTCGGTTTGGACATGACGGCTCCGCCTAGGCTTCGGCTGATGTCGGTTCGGCGATGCTCGCCCGAACCGAGGGAAGAATGAGCCGCATCGTCGTGCCCATGTTCGGCTTGCTGATCACCAGGAGGTCTCCGCCGGCATCCCGCAGTAATTCCCGAGCCTGATAGGCACCGATGCCGTGGCCGCCGCCCTTGGTCGTGCGCAAGGGGCGGAACAACTCGTCGCGGACGAACTCGGCCGCCATGCCCGGCCCCTGGTCGACGATATCAACGACAACGCCGTGCGCTTCGACCCGCAGATCGATCTCAATGTCGGTGTCCGCGTCCGAGGCATCCATCGCATTGTTCAGCAGATGCGTGACGACCGCGTCGAACGCATCCGGGTCGATCGCCGCGCCGGCGCTGCCTCCGTGATCCCGCATGACGACGGTTCGCCGGCTTGTCATCCGGGCTGCCTCAACGATGTCCCGCAGGCGTTCGGCGGGCGTGATCAACCCTGCGTCCCGCTCTTGCCGCTCCGCCTGAAGGCGTGACAGCAATCGAGTGATCTTGCCGACAGATGCCCGCACCGTCGCCAGCATGTCGCGCTGGAACTCGGGATTGTCCGCGTAAACCTCGGCGTTGGTCAGAAGCATCGAAAGCTGCCCGGAGACATTCTTGATGTCGTGGATGACGAAGGCGAAGCGCTGGCTGTATTCGCGAAGCTGCTGGGTCTGGGTCAGGACCTGCATGGCTCGCTGCTCCGCCACACGGCTCGCGATTTCGCGACCGACCACTCGTAGCAGGTCGAACGCTTCGCGGTCCAGTTTGAAGTGAGCCCGCGACCTGGCGAGAACAACAAACCCGATCAGGTCGCCGAAGTGATTGAGCGGCAGGACAACCCAGCAGCGGGGAAGGTCCGGAAACCAGGTTTCCGTGTCGGTATGTTCATCGAGCTGCACGATCCAGTCGCCATCGCGAAACAACGTGACCAGGGGATGGCCGGGCGGAACCGGGACGGTGACTGCCGGCATATTCCAGGAGCCCGCCCACTGAAACGCGACATCGCGCGGCGGGCGCACGAACAGCGCGCCGGCGGGACTGTCCACAACCTCGGCGGCCGCGCGTATCGCGCGCTTATGCAGGGCGACGAAGGCGTCTGGCGCCGTCAGGGCATCGATACAGCGCATCCATTCCTTGCGGTAATCGTACCGGCTGCTGAAGAAATTATCGACGACCATGGACCGGATCCGCGACCGGGCGGACCCGGAGGTCAGGATAACCGCGACGGCCAGGATGGCGCCGAACACCATGGATGTTTCGGCGACCTGGCCCCATTCGGACCCGCCGCGCCGGAACACCTCCCCGATCAGGGCGATTGCCAGCAGGAAAATGCCGCTTCCGATCAGGGTAAAGCTGTGGAACACCACATCGCGCGAGACATGGATGTCGACCGCCCAGCGGCGGTTCCGAACCGCGGCCAAGGCGATCAGTGGCGCGGCGAACATGACCGCGGGCGCGCGTCCTTCCAACAAGGCGAACGACAACCGGTGAAAAAGCATGCCATCCGCGTACAGCAACAGGTCGTATAGAAAGATGCCGCCCAGCGCGACGCAGAGCAGGTTGATGTTCCAGCGCGATTCGGCCGGTGTGTTGAAATACAGGTTTTCCAGCAACAGCACGTTGCAGACAGCGAAACCAAGTCGGGTCGCGGTGGCAAGGAACTGGAAGCTGGGGGTGCCCGGCGCGACGACGAAGTCCAGCAAGGGCGTGACGAACAGCATCAAGAGGGCGAGCAGGCCCATCGTCTTGATACCCGCGGTCAGTTGCTCATTCGCGCCGGCGGAACGGCGGTAGAGATGCAAAATGAAACCATACCAGGCAGCGGACCGGCCGACTTCCAGCCAGGCGCCGAGGCGGCCGATCGGGATCTGCCAGCCGATCACGAAGCTGCCGGCCCAGGCCGCTGTGGTTGCGCACGCGAACACCAACCAGGCGCCGGTTCGGCTGATTGGCGGACGGGCGAGAAGCAAGGCCGTCAGCACGATGTAAACCAGGGCACAGACGCCATGCAGCAAAACGATCGCGGGAATATCCGGAGTCATGATCCCTTGCATGCCAATGCCCGACCGCCAATCCTTGTTTGTCCGAAGCAAATGGCCAATCGCATCGTCCGGCGGTCAGGTCCAGGAAAATCCGACCGGCCGGACGTGGCTTTCAGCGCGCCTCTTCCCGGAACAACATGACGCGTATGGTCGAGAGCAGGATGGCCGCATCCGTCATGATCGATCGGTGCTTAACATAGTAAAGATCGTACGCGAGCTTTTCGCGCGCGTCCTCGACCGAGGCGCCATGGGGGACGTTGACCTGCGCCCATCCGGTCAGGCCGGGTTTGACATAGGCCCGCAGCCGGTAGAACGGCATGGTTCGGGTCAGGTGTTCGACGAAATGGGGCCGTTCCGGCCGCGGACCCACCAGGCTCATTTCGCCGGTGATCACGTTCGCCAGTTGCGGAAGTTCATCGATATGGTTGGCGCGGATGAAACGGCCAACCCGGGTGACGCGGGAATCGCGCTTGTGCGCCGATCGCGGGTGGCCGTCCGCTTCGGCGTCAGCGGTCATGGTGCGAAACGTGAACAGGGTGAAGGGCCTGCCGAACTGTCCGATGCGTCGCTGACGACAGAGCACGGGCCCGGGGCTGTCGGCTTTAATCGCCAGCGCGGTGATCGCCATCAGCGGCAGAGCGAGGATCAGCATCGTGATGGCGAGAATCACATCGGTTGCGCGTTTGGCGACCGCACCCGAACGCGTTGTACCAAACCCTTGCCCGATCAGCAGATCGTTGGCGGTCAACGCGTCCAGATCGATCCGGCCAAGGAATTCTTCGTGAAAAGCCGCACTGGTTAAAATCTTCAGGCCCCGTAATTTGCAGTCCAGCAACGCGGCCATGGTTGGCGCGGGTGGCTCCCCGCCGACGGCGACTATGCCCCAGATTCCCTGTTCCCGCGCCAGCTTCCAACCGATCCCGGGGGGTTGGAGAGTGACTGGAACGAAGGCGCGTCCGCGGCGGGACTGGAGGTAGCCCTTAAACAGGCGCACCGGGTCCGGTTCGCCGATCAACAGGATGCGGCGCCTCAGGTGGCGGGCGCCGGCGGCACACCTATAGATCAGCCGGATCAGCGTTATCGTGGCGAGCCATGCGGTGAGCATCTTGGCGAGAAACAACGCTTCGGCGGCTGAGATCGCGGATAGGGGCTTGTTGCGTAGGGGCAGCGCGATGGCTATCGCGGCCATCGCGGCCAGCCCGGCCTTGGCCAACAGGCGTTTGCGGTCCAGGCAGACGTCGAACCGGTAAAGCCCAATCACCGCGCCTGTTGCCGCCGCCGTCAGCGTCATGACAGCGGCCAGTCCAAAAGCGTCATGCAGCGGCATATCGGCGATGATCGGCAATGTGCCGGATGTATCGGCCATGGTGATAACGGCATAAATGGCCGCGAAGGACAGCGCGGCTTCGATCAGGCCGAGGATCGCCATGTCGCGCGGCAGGTAACGCGCAATGGCAGGCTGCATCGAAGCTTTCCTTTCAATCCGTCGGGTGGCGCATTAAAAGGACAGCGCGATGTTTTTCGGTTTGTCCCAGGCGGGCTGAGCGAATCAGCCTGGAGCAAGGTTGCCGTGAGCATCGTCTGGGTGCCGTGCCGTGAAGCAATAACCAGCCCGAACGTTGCAGATCAGTACCCGGTCCGTCAAATCCTTTTCAAATTTACTGAATTTTTGATATTTATGACGACTTCTGGACTATTTCGCGTGATTTTTAGACAAATCCTCCCCTGGGGCGTTTCGTTGCGGGGGTGGGTAGGCGTTCATGCCAGAACGTAACCTGGGGTGGTATCCCGGATGACATTATCTCGATTTAGCATGCGGTTGCATCTGCGCGTTGAACTGGCCTGCGCGCGATGTTATACGAACACTCACGGCTTCGTGAGCCCAATCGGGCCCGAGGCCCGCTTCTACGAAGCTGGCTTGGCAATGCGAAAGGCGTGTAGCTCATTGGCAGAGCACTGCCCCAACACGGCAGATAAGGGGGTTCGATTCCTTCCGCGCCTACCATCGGTCGTTTCTTGCGGCAGTTGTTTTCGCTTGCGTGCCGAACAAGCCGCGCAGTCTATGTCTTTTCGCCTGCCGATCAGCCGGCCGATCCGCCGCGTTGTTCCGTCCATCCAGAGGTTGACGTGATCCAAGATTGGTTTGACCAGGCCCGATCCGATTTCCAAGCCAGGGCCGAACGCCCCGCGTTGCCTCGGGCCGGGGGGCGATCGCTGTATGCGCTTGCCTTGGTTCTGGCGCTTTCCGGCTGCGGTGACGGAGGCCTCTTCAGCGACCACTCCGGCCCGCCGGTGGTTGAGAAATCGTCGGTCAAAACACCCGACGATTACGTCATCGGGTCGGGCGATTCGCTGAGCATCTTCGTTTACCGCAATCCGGATCTCAGCGAGGGCGGCGTCGCCGTCCGTCCGGATGGACGCATCTCCACCCCGCTGATCGAGGATATCGTCGCCGCCGGCAAGACGCCCACGCAACTCGCGCGTGAGATCGAGCAGCGGCTGACGAAATATATCCAGGATCCGAACGTCACCGTCATCGTGCGCGGCTTTATCGGACCGTCTGACCGGCAGGTCCGCGTGATCGGCGAGGCGACCGATCCGATCGCTATTCCTTATCGCGACCACATGACCCTTCTCGACGTGATGATCGCGACGCATGGGTTGACGAAATATGCCTCCGGCAATCGCGCGGTGATTGTCCGCGTCGATCCTGACGGTCACCAGCAAACCATCAAGGTGCGCCTCAGCAGCCTGATCAAGGACGGCGACATCAGCCAGAATATAGAGATGAGCCCGGGCGACACCCTTATCGTCCCTCAATCCTGGTTCTGAGGATCAGCCGGCCATGGACTCATTACGTGTCATGCTTTCCCAATACCTTCGCGCGGCCTGGCGCCGCCGGTGGATGGGCGTGATCGTTGCCTGGCTGGTGTGTGGTGTCGGCTGGGTCGCGGTCTATTCGATCCCGAACACGTATGAATCCGGAGCCCGGCTTTTCGTTGACGCGGATGCGGTCCTGACCCCGTTGTTGCGGGGCCTGGCCGCCGACTCGGCGCCCACCACCCAGTTGGAGATTTTGCAGCGAACATTGCTGAGCCGTCCAAATCTCGAAAAACTTGTTTCTAAAACGGACCTCGACCTGACCCTGAACGGGCCGTCCGATCGCGAGCGGTTGCTTACCCGTTTGGGTACGGACATCAAGGTCGTCCCGCAGACAAAGAACCTGTTCACCATTACCTATCGCGACAAAAGCCCCAAACTGGCGCATGACGTGGTGCAGACGCTGCTGACAATCTTTGTCGAAAGCGCCACCGGCGGCTCTCGCTCCGACATGGAAAATGCACGCCGGTTCCTGGAACGGCAGATCCAGTCTTATGAGCAACAGCTTCGCGCGGCCGAAAAGCGGCGGGCGGATTTCCGGGCTCGCTACATCGAAATCCTGCCAGCCGACAACAACCCCAATGTTCCGGCGTTGGAAAGTGCGCGTGTCCAGGCCGCTGCCCTGGAAGGCAAGCTACAGGACGCCCTGATCTCGCGCGACGCATTGAAGCAAGAAGTTGAAAACACCCCGCCCATGTTGGTGGTGGAAAGCGGTGGCCCTAATGGTCTGGGTTTTGCCAACGGTCTGGCGCCGCGTAGCCGGCTTCAGGAAGCGGAAGACCAGCTCAACATGCTGTTGCTCAAGGATACCGATCAGCATCCCGACGTGATCGCGCAACGGAAACTGATCGAGGCCCTGAAGAACGAACCTCGTCCAAGCTCGGCGGCGGTTGCCGCCAAGGATGCGGCGACCGCCAGGGACAATGCCGCCAATACCGTTAAACGATCGGTTCCCAACCAGGTCTACGACCAGTTGAAGGTGAAACTGATCGAGGCGGATACAAATGTTATTTCGCTGCAGCGCCAGCGCGACGACGCGGTACGCTATCGCGAGCGGCTGGAGAAAGTGCAGCGCGAGCAGCCCGGCTTGATTGCGGAATACCAGAATATGGACCGCGATTATAGCGTGCTCCGCAAAAACTATGAGGAACTCCTCGGCCGGTTGCAGTCCGCGAACATCGCTCAGGCCGCCGATACCCAGGCTGATAAGGTCAAGCTGCAGATTATCGACCCACCGGAAATCCCGCGTCTGCCGGTTGCACCAAACCGGATGTTGCTGGTTACGGGCGTCCTGCTGGGTGGCCTGGGAACGGGCGCTGGTCTCACCATCCTGTTCGGACAGCTCGACCGGTCGTTCTCCACGGTCGACGAGCTTCGCAAGCTGGGTCTTCCCGTGCTTGGCGGCATCTCGGTTCTGGGGCTGATCCCACTCCGGCAGCAACTGATGGCGGTGCTGCGGTTCGGTGCCGCCATCACTGTTCTGGTTGGCGTTTATGGCGGACTGATGGTCCACATCCTTCGTTCGGCGGCTTTGATTTAACGATGACATACCAGCGACCCGACGGAGTTGATGCCTGATGTTGATTCCGAAGGCATCCCACTTGGTCGAACGTGTCGCCGAACGGTTGCTCCGCTCGGGCGCGCTTGAAGACTCGGCCGCGCGGTTGCTGGTTCAGCCAGACGCCGAACCGGCGGTGGAAGCGGCCGCTGGGGCCGAAGGCGCCGGTCCAGTCTCGCCGCGATCCGTGCAGGCGCCGCGGTCCTCGCTGTTCGCGCCGCCACCGAGCTCGGCGGCGCCCAAGCGGCAGCCAGCCGCCGCCCCGAATGGGCGCGCCGATGCCCCGGACGGGGCCGAGATGCCGCCAAGTGCGCCTTTGGTCGCACCCACGCTGCCATCCCCAGCGATCCTTCAGCAGGCCCGCATTCTCGGCCAGCCCGCCGCTCAAGTCGCGGGTCTGGAGCGTCCGCAGGGTTTTACGGCACCTGAACCTGGCTTGACGCAGCGCGCGTTCAACGCCGATCCGACCTCCGCGCTGCTGCAAGGCCCAGCCTCGGTTGACGCCGTGTCGCTTGAACGCGCGGGCATGGTTGACTGGTCACGCACCCGCACCCGTATCTCCGAGGAGTTTCGGCTGGTGCAACGTCAGATCATCCGGTCGGCATTTGGACCCGGGGCCGAACCTGGATTCTCCAACCTGTTGCTCGTCACCAGCGCCCGGCCAGGAGAGGGCAAAAGTTTCATGTCCACCAACCTGTCGGGCAGTATCGCCCGGCAGGGCGACCATCACGTCCTTCTGGTGGATGCCGACTCCAAACGCGATTCGATCTGCTACAACCTTGGGTTGGCACAGGCTCGCGGGCTGCTCGATCTCGCGGCGAACCCCAAGCTGGACCCGGCCCCGCTGATCGTGAAAACCCCGATCGAGCGCTTGTCGATCCTGCCGGTGGGGCGCGAACGCGAACGCAGCGCGGAGCTGTTCTCGACCAAGGAAATGACCCGGTTGATCCAAAGCCTGGGTCGCCGTTACGCCGACCGCCTGCTGATCCTTGATGCGCCGCCGTGCCTGTCCACGTCCGATCCCGCGGTTCTGGCGCAGGTCGTAGGCCAGATTCTGTTCGTGGTAGAGGCTGATCGCACGCAGCGCGATGAAATCGAGGCGTCACTGGACCTGATCCAGGCCTGTCCGACCATCACCATGGTTCTGAACAAGCAGCAGATTTCGTCGCGCTACACGTTCGGTGCCTATTCCTCGTACTACTCCTCCTGATCGCGCGGCCCTCGGCAACGGGATGACCGACCCACAGCGACAGGCGGACCGGCCGAAGTGGTCCACCCCGACGCCGCGAATCATTGTGCTCGCGGCGATATTTGGCCTGACGTGGGCCGGTGGTGCGCTTGCGTTTCCCCTGATCGATCCCACCGGTGACGGAGGCGTGCCAAACGGCACGGAACTGGCAGCGCCGGACGCGCGGGATCTTCAGCACCAGTTGCAGATCGTCAACGGCCTGGGTGGGGCGGGCGGCAGTCAGGCATGGACGTTCACCCCGCGGTTCGACTTTCAGCAGATGCTGACCGACAACGTGTTGCAGCAGAACAGCCCGCGGGTCTGGGACACGGTGTCTTACTTTGCCCCGGGCTTCAGCCTGCTGGGTAATACGCCGCGGGCGATCGTCAATTTCACCTACACGCCGACTCTCTCGCTGTATGCACGTGAAAGCTCCCTGAACGCGCTGACCCAGCAGTTCAACGGAACCGCGACGATCACTGCCGTGCCCGATCTGCTGTTTGTCGATCTGCGCACGGTGGCGGGTGTGGTTAATACCTATGGTGGTCTGGGCGGCATGGGCGGGGTCGGCGCGACCCAGGCCGCCACGCCGCAAAGTACGATTCCAATGCTGGCCGGCAATGCCCAGGGGCTGAACCGGAACAATGAATCCCAGTTCGCCAGTGCCGGCATCACGCCCTACATCCTGCGTCAGTTCGGTGACTGGGGCACATTACGGGTTGGTGATTCGGTGGATGTCAGCCGCTCCGACACGCTGTCCGGCTTTGCCGCCTCACCGTTCCCAACCGGGGGCATCAATGGCCAGACCCTGATCACGAATGAGCAGAATGCCCATTTCGTCACCGGGGACATTCTGGAATTTTTCCAGAACGCCGTCGATGCCGACATCCAGAACAGTCAGACAACGGCCGATGCCGGCTCCATCAAAGGGGTAACCGGTCAACCGATCGCGGGGTCGTTTCAGTCTTCGATGCACCGCGTGGTTTTTTCCGATACGATTACCTATCTCGCCAACCGCTACGTCTCGCTTTTCGTCTCGGGCGGTCATGAGGACATCGTTTACACCGGCTTTTATTCGCTTCCGATTCACGATCTGACATGGAGCCTAGGCACCACCATCACGCCGAACCCTGATAGCCAGCTAACTCTGAGTTACGGTCACCAAAATGGCTTCAATTCAGCTTCCGTGAACGGCCATTATGCACTGACCGCCCGCACGGTGCTGACCGCTTCCTATGGCAGCAGCCTGGGAACGCAATTGCAAAACCTTCAAAATCAGCTTGGCCTGGCGAGCAGCACCGCCAACGGCGCACTGGTCAACGGTCAGACCGGCGGCCGGTTATTTAGCAGCATCAATGCGCTGCCCGTGCAAGCGGGTCTGTTCCGAACCGATATGCTGGATGTCGGCTTACAAACCGCCAGGGACCGCGACATCTTCACGTTCGATTTCGCTCTCAGCAAGCAGTCCACCCAGATGGCCGGGCCATCAGCGACGGGCCAGGCCGATACCTTCACGACCACATGGGTCCACCAGATGCGGCCGGATATGACGGTGAACGCGTTCTTTTCGTATTCGATCCAAAATCAAAGCGGCGTCGTGGGGCCGAATTGGGGCGACGGCACCTCCATCGCCGCCAGCCTCGCCTGGCAATGGCAACTTTCCGATACGCTTGGTGCCAGCTTGCGGTATTCATACTTCGAACGGCAGTCCAACGCGGCGGTGTTCACCTTCTACCAGAATATGATCATCCTCGGCGTCTCGAAAACCTTCTGATCGCAAACAGTGTTCGAAAAATTCTACAACCTTTCCGGCCTACCCTTTCTGCTGACGCCCGACAGCCGGTTCTTTTTTGGATCGAGCGGGCATAGCAGGGCGATCGCGCATCTGGTCTATGGATTGTCGCAGCAGGAAGGTTTTATCGTCGTCACGGGTGATGTTGGGGCCGGCAAGACGACCTTGGTGGAGCAACTGTGGTCGCAACTCGACCGCAACACCTACATCATCGCCCGTGTGGTGACGACGCAGGTATCGGGCGACGATCTGCTGCGCCTGGCGATGGCGAACTTCGGTCTTGGGGACACGCCCGGGACCGACAAGTCCACGTTGCTGCGCCGGTTCGAGCACATGGTCCGCGACCAGCGCAAACAGGGCCGCCGTTGCCTGCTGGTGATCGACGAAGTGCAAAACCTGTCGCTGGCCGCGATGGAGGAACTGAGGATGCTCTCCAACATCGTTGTTGACGGCAAAGCCTCGGTGCAGACGATCCTGTTGGGTCAGCCTCAGTTCCGGCCGATCCTGGCCGGCAAGGATTGGGAGCAGCTTCGCCAGCGCGTCCTCGCGTCCTATCATCTTGGCCCGCTGACCGAGGACGAAACCCGCCGTTATATCGAGCACCGGTTGCGCATGGTGGATTGGCGTGACGACCCGGTATGGGAAGACTCCGCGTTCGAGGCGGTGTTCCGCCACAGCGGCGGGATACCGCGGCGGATCAACACACTCTGTTCCCGCGTCCTGCTGTTTGGCGCGATCGAGGAAACGCACACCATCACCGGTGGCATTGTTGACGACACCGCCGAGGAACTGGACCGCGACCTGGGCGCGGGTCTGGAACCGGTCGGGGCGCCGGAGCGGGCCGTCGTGGACCGCGACGATTTGGTCCGGCGGATCGAACAACTCGAACGGCACGCTTTCCGCCAGGAGCAGGTATTTAAGCGCGTGATGGACCTGTTGGAAGCCAACGCCACGGGACGGGTGTGAGGGTGGGCTTTTTCTTCGCCACAACGCGGTATCGCGCCCGATGACCCGCATTTGCAACGCGATGACCGTCGATGTGGAAGACTACTTTCAGGTCCAGGCGTTCGCGCATTGTATCGACCGCAAGGACTGGGATGCGTTTCCACGCCGTGTCGATCTGAACACCAACCGGATTCTGGATCAGTTCGATGCAGCCGGGGTCAAGGCGACGTTCTTCACCCTCGGCTGGGTCGCGCAGCGGTTTCCGGCGTTGATCCGGCGCATCGTCGATGACGGGCACGAACTGGCAAGCCACGGCTGGGATCATACCCGAGCGGACACGCAGGATCCGGAGCTTTTTCGCGCTGACGTCAGGCGGACCAAGGCGTTGCTGGAGGATACCGGCGGGACAGCGGTGATCGGCTATCGCGCTGCCACTTTTTCCATTGGTCACCGCAACATGTGGGCGTTTCCGATCCTGCGGCAGGAGGGTTACGCTTACAGTTCCAGCATCAACCCGATCAGCCATGACCTGTATGGAATGCCCGACGCGCCGCGGGTCCCGTTCCGCCCGGACGTTGCCGGCGTGATGGAGATTCCGATGACCACGGTGCGCCTGCTGGGACGCAACTGGCCGTGCTCCGGCGGCGGCTATTTCCGCCTGCTGCCCACTGGGCTGTATCGCGCGGGTCTCGACCGGGTCAATCGCCACGACCGACAACCAGGTATCTTCTATTTCCATCCGTGGGAAATCGATGCCGGGCAGCCGCGCATCCCGAATGCCGGATGGAAGTCGCGGCTACGTCACTACACCAACCTTTCTCGGATGGAGGCCGCCCTGGACGCGCTGCTGCGGGATTTCGAATGGGACCGGATGGATCGGGTCTATGCGTCTGTCATTACCGAAATCGTGACGGCCTGACGCGATGTCGGTCTCGGTCCGTATCCTGAATGCTGGCAGTGAGGCGGCCTGGGACCGTTTCGTGGACGCGATGCCGGCAGCGACGTTCTTCCATCGCGCCGCCTGGTCGCGGGTGATCGAAACCGCGTTCGGCCACACCACCTATTTCAGCTATGCCGAACGCGACGGTGCCATCACCGGGATTCTTCCGCTGGGGCGTGTCAAAACCATGCTGTTCGGCGATACGCTGATTTCGGTGCCGTTCTGTGTCTATGGCGGCCCGGTCGCCGCCGATGCCGAGAGCGAGGCCGCGCTGATGGCCCATGCTGAAATCGTGCTGCGAAAAACCGGTGCCAGCGCGCTGGAACTGCGCCACATGACGGAGCAACCGCCCGCCGAGGGCTGGATCGAACGGCCCGACCTCTATGTCACGTTCCGCAAGGCGATTGACGCCGACCACGAGCTGAATATGAAGGCGATCCCGCGTAAGCAGCGGGCCATGGTGCGCAAAGGCATTCAGAACGGCCTGACATCGGTTGCGAACAAGAATTCCGATGTGTTGCACGGCATCTATGCCGAGAGTGTCCGCAATCTCGGCACCCCGGTTTTCTCCCGGCGCTATTTTCGCATCCTGATGGATGCTTTCGGCGACGCGGCCGATGTCGTCACGGTTCTGGATCAGGACGCGCCGATCGCCTCGGTGATGAACTTCTACTTCCGGGACGAGGTTCTGCCGTACTATGGCGGCGGTTCGGCGGCGGCGCGCGGCCGGGCGGGCAATGACTTCTTGTACTGGGAGACGATGCGGCGAGGGGCGGACCGGGGATGCCGGTTGTTCGACTTCGGGCGCAGCAAGATCGGCACCGGATCGTTCGCGTTCAAGCACAACTGGGGCTTCGAGGAAGCCAAGCTGCACTACCGGTTTCGGTTGAAATCAGGTGGGTCGATCCCCGACCACAACCCGCTGAACCCGAAATACCGCATGTTCATCGCTGCCTGGAAGCGCTTGCCGCTGCCGGTGGCGAATGCGGTGGGTCCGTTCATCGTGCGTGGTCTGGGGTAGGGGGATGCCCGATCTTCTGTTCCTCACGCAGCGCCTGCCGTATCCGCCCATGAAGGGCGAGAAAATACGGCCGCTGCAAATCCTCAAATACCTGACGCAATGGTATGACGTTCATCTTGGCTGCCTGATCGACGACCCGTCGGACGCCCAGCATATCGGCACCATCGCCGCGATGTGCCGCGATATCCATGTCGCCACCCTGAACCGCAAGGTCGCCAAGCTGACCTGCCTGAGCGGCTTGGTAACCGGCGAGTCCCTCAGCGTCACCTTTTTCCGTGACCGGGGGCTTACCAACTGGGTCCGTAACGTCATGGAAAACGTCCGGCCAGAGGTCATCTTCATCAACTCCGGCAACATGGCGCCTTACGTCCTGGACCTGCTGAAGCGGGAAACCCGTATCTGCGATCTGGCGGATGTCGACTCCGAGAAATGGCGTGCCTATGCCGACACCACCAAGGGGCCGATGCGCCACGTCTATCGGCGCGAGTGGCACAAGGTGGCCGCGCTGGAAAAGCGGATCGCCTATGAGTGCGACGTTTCCAGCTTCGTGTCCGAGGCCGAGGCGTCCTTGTTCAAAAATCTGGTCCCGGAGCGGGCCGGTCATATCCGCGGCGTCAGCAGTGGGGTCGATCATCGTTATTTCGATCCGGCGATCGAACACGCCCCGGTCTTTGACACCACGCTGCCCACCTACGTCTTTACCGGCACCATGGACTATCCGCCCAACGTCGATGCGGTGGTTTGGTTCGCGACCGAAATCCTGCCGCTGATCCGTCGTACCGTCCCGACGGCGCAATTCTACATCGTCGGCAACGGGCCCAGTCCGGAGGTCCAGCGGCTCGCCCAGATCGGCGGGGTTTTCGTCACTGGCCGCGTGCCCGATGTCCGCCCCTATGTCGCCCACGCCACAGCCGGTGTCGCGCCGATGCGCATCGCCCGTGGCATCCAGAACAAGGTGCTGGAGGCGATGTCGCTGGGTAAGGCGGTCGTTGTGACCTCCGGCGCACTGGAGGGGATCGAGGCGGAACCGGAAACCGACATTCTGCTAGCTGACACAGAGGCTGCCTTTGCCGCCGCTTGCTGTCGTCTGGCCATGACAAACGACGGTCCGGCGATCGGCGCCGCCGCCCGCACCCGCATCGTGCGCGACTACGACTGGTCCGCTCGGTTACGGCAATTCGACGACCTGCTGCGCCCGGTGGCGGTGGCGGAAACCGTATGAGGACGGACCGATGAACCGGCCGACCCAAACCGAAAGTGGCATAAGATGAACGCTCCGGTTGTGACAGACACGCGTCTGGCGGGCATCGCCCCGGATTGGCAGCGCATTGGGCCGCCTCTTGCTCTCGGTGTGCTGTTGCTGGGCCTGCTGTTCAACAAAGAGGTGATCGCGGCGGTTCAGACCTGGGATTCTTCGACGGCCTATAACCATTGCTTCCTCGTTATCCCGATCGCACTCTATCTGCTTTGGGACCGCCGCCAGGATTTGGTCGGCATTGCGGTCCGGCCGATGCCCACGGCACTTCTGCTGGGCCTACCCCTGGCCGCCATTTGGCTGCTGGCGGAACGGCTTGGAATCATGGAAGGCCGCCAGCTTGTCGCGGTCGCGTTTGTCGAGGTGCTGTTCCTCGCGGTTCTGGGCAAACGCCTGTGGTGGGCGATGGCCGGACCGCTGCTATATCTGTTTTTTCTTGTGCCGTTCGGTGAGTTCCTTACACCCGGGCTACAGGACCTCACCACGTTCTTCGTCCGTCACGGACTGGATGCCATTGGTATTCCCGCCTATATCGATGGCTATATCATCGAGATTCCGCAGGGCACTTTCTTCATCGCAGAGGCCTGTGCGGGGCTGCGGTTCTTGATCGCCTCCATCGCGTTTGGCTGCCTTTATGCGCTGATAATGTACCGCAGTCCGACGCGCCGCGGCCTGTTCATCCTGGCTTCGATCATCGTCCCGATCTTCGCCAACGGGTTGCGCGCAATCGGTATCGTCACGCTGGGTTATGTCCTGGGCAGTGCCCAGGCGGCGGCGGCCGATCACGTGATCTACGGCTGGATTTTCTTCTCGCTGGTGATTCTGCTTCTGATCGCGCTGGGCCTGCCGTTCCGCCAGGATGAAATTTCGACGCGATCCGCCTCGCCGGCCGCCCGTGACACTGCGCCGGCCTCCTCGATGCGTGCCATTCTTGCGGTTGCGTTGGGCACCGTGGCTCTCGCGGCAATCAGCCCGGCGATCGCCGGGAGGTTGGCAATGGCGGCCGTGCCACCCTCCGTGCCCGCGAAAATCGACGTCGGACCGGATTGCGTGATCCAGCCTGGAACTGTCGCCGAACGCTCCGCGGTTCATACCCAGCGGGTCCTGTGCGGTGAGGTTCCGATGGACATGGCCTGGGTGGCGTTTTCGCCGCGGTCCACCGCCGGACCCATCATGGCCGAACGGCGGCGTTTGGCTTGGACGGCGATCACAGCGGAGGATTTCAGCCAGTCCTGGCTTAATCCGGGCGACGGCACGGCCAGCGCCTGGCAGATCATGAGCGCGGCGGATCCAGGGTACATCGTGGCGGTTTCCGTCTGGGTCGAAGGAAGGCCCGTCCGGCCCGGCCTGAAGATGCGGCTACGCCTGGCCCTCGATAGTCTGTTGGGATCGGACTACGCACCGATCGTCGTCGCGGTAACCCCGGTGGTGGACTGGGACAGGGGTAACGCTGGCACGATGAGCGCGGCGGAGGCCAGCCTGACGCGGTTTCTGGTCTCCCACCCCACGCTCGACCAAACGATTGGGACGCTCTCAGCCATCAGGTGATGGCGCGACGCTTGCTTATCGGGTGGGATGACACGCGCGTTGGGATGCGTGCTGAACCATAAAGCAGGAGTTGGCGAATGTCCGGTCAGTCAGACCGCGTACTGAGCACACAGGAATTACGGGCGCTGCAAGCCCGGTCCGACCTTCGTGGTGGAACGCGCCTGGCAATCCACCTCGCGCTGTTGGTCGGGGCGGGATGGCTGGTCGCCCTCTCCTCGGGATGGGTCATCCTTCCGGCGGTCTTCCTGCTTGGTCTTGTGCAGGTGGCCCTGTTCGCGCCAGCGCATGAGACGATGCATCAAACTGCTTTCGCCTCAAGGAAGGCCAACGCGATCGTCGGATGGCTGACCTCATGCCCGTCGCTGCTCAACTGGCACTTCTATACCCCCTATCACCTGGCCCACCATCGCCACACCCAGGTTCCGGGGCTGGACCCGGAACTGATGGCGCCAGCGCCGGCTTCCCCGGGTGGTTATGTCCTCCGCGTGCTGGGTGTGCCGTTCTGGATCTTGCGCCTGCGCGTTATCCGGGACTGCTGGTTCGGCGATCTGAGTGGTTATCCCTTCATCGCCGGGACGGCGGCCCCGAAAATCGTCCGAAGCGTCCGAGCGATGACCGTTGTCATGTTGGGCGGCGCGATGGGGGCGGCCCTTCTATTCGGCTGGGCAACGCCCTTTGTCTATTGGATCGGGCCGCAACTACTTGGGCAACCGCCGCTGCGAGCCTATTTGCTGGCGGAGCATACCGGCTGCACCTTGGATCGGAACGGCCTGACAAACACGCGCACCACGCTGACCTCCGCGCCGGTTCGGTGGCTGATGTGGGACATGCCGTATCATGCCGAACATCATTTATTCCCCTCGATTCCGTTTCATCGGCTGGCCGCCGCCCACGCTCTGATCGGCTCCCGGTTGGGATTTGTGCAGCCGGGCTATGTTCGTTGGAACTGGGCCTTCGTTCGGTCGCTGATGAGGAATTAGGCCACCCGCAGCGATACTGCCTCACGGTCAGTCGGTGGGAACGCCAGCCTCATCGCGGCTGAATCCCGGGCGAGGTTGGGATTCCAGTATCGGTCGCCCTGCAACCGGCCCCCCCATTTTTGCTGGATGCGCCTTAAACTCGCCCGCAGGGTTGCTGGGCCGGCGGCATTCCGGTCATTGGGCTTATCCTGCCGGATCAAGATTGCGTATGGCGTCCAGATATTGCGCAGCCCGGCCTGTTCCAGGCGCAGGCAAAGATCCAGATCGCGGGCGATCCGTGACTGTACACTTTCATCCCATCCACCGGCTGCCAGGAGTGCCTCCCGGCGGACCATCAGGCACCCGCCGCTGACCGCCGTGACGTCGCGGGCTAGCTGCAAATGGCCGAAATATCCGGCGTCGGAGCCTTGCCGTCCGATATAGGGTGTGAACACCCCGCCCGGGCCGCCGACCGCGAGGCCTGCATGCAGGACCGCCCCTTCCCGATCAAGCACTTTGACGCCAACCGCGCCGATCCCGGGCCGCACCGCGTGGGAAACCATCTCCGCCAACCAAGCCGGATTTCGCGGCTCCAATGCCGGATCGAGGAACAGGAGGATCTCACCCCTTGCCGCGCCGGTTTCAGCCGCGCGAATACAAGGATCCTCCACCGGCGGGGTTTGCCCGGACGGCAGCAGAATCTCCATCGCGGAATAATCCGTCTCGTGCAGCAGGTTTCGGATGCAACGAGACAGATGATCGGTGGTCGTTGCGGGTGACACGATCACCGAAACCAGCGGCAGGGGAGATGGCAGGGGATAAACGACACGCGTCCATCCAGCGACAACGCGGGCGGGTTCGACCTTGGCGCCCGGTTGCTCGCGATGCACGAAATCACGAACCGCGCGCCTGCCATTCTGGACGCACCGATCCTGGGCGGCCTCGGAAAAGGTGTTCTCTCCGGCCCCCTGGCGCCAATGGTACAGGACCTTGGGGATATGGAGAATTCGGTCCGCGGATGTCTCCGCCACCGCGCGCAGTGCCAGGTCGTAATCCTGACTCCCTTCCAGCCCGACCCGGAACCCACCGATCTTTTCCACCAGATCGCGGCGATATACGCCAAGGTGGCTGATCAGGTTCTGTCCGAGTATCAGCTCGTGGTTCCAGCCGGGCTTGAAATAGGGATGGGAGCGCCGGCCTCGATCGTCGATGTGATCTTCGTCCGAGTAGAGAATATCGGCGTCGGGTTGCGCTTCAATCCTGGCCGCGACCTCATAAAGCGCATGGGGTGGCAGAATATCGTCGTGATCCAACAGCGCGACAAACCGCCCGGATGCCAGGGCCAAGGCAGAGTTGGACGCCGCCGAAATGTGGCCATTCCGGTCACGCCGCACCAGTTTGATGCGGTCATCCCGATCGGCGGCGGCACGGAGGACCGATAATACCTCCGGGTCGGTCGATGCATCGTCGGCGATGCAAAGTTCCCACCATGGATACAACTGATCCTGTACCGAATGGATCGCCGTCAACAAGTGCTCCGGCGTCGGATTGAATACCGGCATAAGCACCGAGATCCGCGGCGGCTGGGTCAGCCGGGCGATGCCTGCCATGATGCCGCGTCTGGCTCCGTCGTCGATTTGATCGAATTGTTTTGCCCAGAGTGGATAATCCCGCTCGATGCCGCCCATCTCGGAGCCCATCGTGCGGAGTAACCTGAACAGCCGATAGCGCAATTCTGACGGCAAGTGGGCCGACACACCGGCCAGACCGCGGCGCGCCAAGGGCTTCCACCCCGGCGGGACGGACGCGGCGACCCTGCGCATAAGTCCGGCTCTGGAAGCCGATTCGCTAGAGGTTCCGCGCGGTTCATCGGGGTCGATGGCGGTTAGCGTTTCGATCCAGGAATTTTGAATGAGAGTGTCGTCGTGCAAGGGTGTCTCCTTCGACCCTTTGCCAAATGGCACGACTCACTTAGTTCCAAATGGTATCGGATGAAGGGAACGATCGCGTGTCTGGCGTAACAGTTTGGTGAGAGTTGCACGAACGGAGGAGAACGGCGCCGCTGAACAGGGCGTCGTAACTCAGCACACGATATCGGTCGGTCTGTTTAGCGTCGTTTTGATGCAGGCTTCGTATTGAGCCACCACTTAACCGGTTCTGGCTCCTCCGCGGGCACCTCGGGTGTGCGTTGGCGGCGAACCACGGCCACAACTTCTGGTTCTGATCGCGGACGGCGCGCCGGTTCGGCGCGCCGCGGTGCGGGCGGGTCTTCCGACAACGTGCGAACCAATTGTTCCGCGGCCTCGCGGGCGGATTCGGCGGTGCGGAAAGCCTTCTCGGCGGTCTTGCGCGCGTGACGTTCCTCGGTGAGCTGGTCCTGGTAGTCCTGCGCCGTCTCTTCGGCGGTGGTGACCCGGGCCTTGGCTTCTTCCAGCCGCTCCTCCCACATCAGTGCGTCGGCCCGCAATTGCGCGATCGCCTCCCGTTCCCGGTGCAAAGCCTCGATCGCCTCGTTCTTGGCGAGTTCGGCGTGGCCGATCTTGGTCTGTAGATCGCGGGCGACGGCTTGAACCTCCAGTAAGGCGCGCTCCGCCTTTTCGCGCGCCGCGGTTTCGGCGGCCAGCGCGGCTTCGGTGCGCTGCAAACGGCTGCTGGTTGGTGGGACGGGCGGAGCGGCGCCGCGGTGGGCTTGCGCTTCGTGGGCAGGTTCGCGGCGAAGGACCGTTACAGGTATATCACCGTCCTGCACGAAGCGGCGGCGATGTAATCCGCCATTGAAACGGTCACCCATTCGGTTCGGCTGATCCATCCTCTCCGGTTGGTCCGGGCGATGGCGGGGTCCTTCGCCAAGTAGGCCAAGGGCCTTTCGCATCTGCGATTCGGCCTCATCGATCGGCCCGGCGTCGCCTCCGCCGCCTTGTTCCAACTCACGGATCAGTCGGTCCTGATGTGTATCGCCAGAGGGTTGGTCGAGCCGCAGCTTCAGATTTTCAGACAATGCCATCACCTGGTGATTGGGAGCGCCGAGTCGATTAACGGGCCAGCCCTTGGGTTTACAAAACGACCGCCTCACGAATGAAGTTCCGCTGGGTTGTCGTCATGCGATCGGTGCGCCCGTGGAATGCATGCCGTAAGGGCATATTTTTCATACAATTAGCGATATGGCGAGCAACACGCTATCAGAAAAATTCTTAATTTCGTGTTAGGCCAGCCGATTGAACGCTGGTGAATCGTGTACAACAAACGCGTGAAGATTACAATAGCAAGTGATCTTTGTCCTTTATGGCTTATTCGGGTGAAGCGGCCCGGCTAGGTTTGCGTCTGCATTGAACGCGCCGTTTCGGCCGTCTTCGCTTAAGGGGGTTGTTTTCATGGATAGGGGCAATGCGAGCATCGTCGCGGTCATCGATGACGACAACGATGTGGGCGATGTCCTGGGCGGTTTACTGGAAGCCATGGGGTATCAGGTTGAAACCTACCGTTCGGGTATGGACTTCCTGTCCACCGCCCGGTTTGACCGGCTCGCCTGCCTGGTCATCGACCAGAATATGCCGCGGATGACAGGTCTGGAAATTGTCGAGCGTCTGTCCCAGCGGGGAGTAAATATTCCCACTCTACTTATAACCGGGCTTCATGATCCCGAGGTCGAGCACAAGGCGGCAAGCCTGGGAGTGATGACGGTTTTGGAAAAGCCTATGTCCCATCATGAACTTTTGCGGTTTATCTCGGTTTCGGTTGGCTAATGCATTGCAGCGGGCCGGCGCCGGCCCGCCAGGACGATGAGAGGCCGACGGCTTCCGTCAAACGATTCGTTTATTTCGTCTCTTCAACGTCTGGTCCCCACAGCACCGACGGCGCCTAGCCGGGCCCTCCCGGCGGTCGCCGCGATCAGGACATCGTGGGCGGATAGTTCCACACGAAAACAATCAGCCGAGTCGCGAATCGGTTGCATATCTGTCATGTTATTTCTGGGGCGGTCGGCTGGGATCAGCGCTCCCGAGAAGTCATAGCGCGGTCTGGAGAGACACAAAAATCCCGTACTGATATTCCCGGAGCGAATGCATTCCCCACGAATCAAATGGGCCACACACGATCCGATCGCGGCGCTGGTTCCCGCGCCGTTGGGAACAACCGTGCCGCCCAGAACGAGGCATTGCTCCAATCGCCGCCACCACCGGATCCCCAGGAAATCGTGCTCATGAAGCCGCGATCTTGGATACGCCACCCTTTGCCTGGTCGGGTGCTTCACCGTACCGACGGTGCCGCCCGCACCCATCAAAACCCAGATCAGGCCGTTGCTCGTATCGAAGCAAGTATCAACAGGTGACAGACCTTAATGATTTCGGTCTAGGATGCGGCCTCAAGTTCCTCTTCCGCCATCAGCCAGGCTTCTTCGGCGGCCGCCGACTCCTTCGCGATCGCCGCCAGACGGGTGTTTGCAGCGGTAACTTCGCCGGTTCGGCCGGGCGCATAGATCGCGGGATCCGCCAACTTTGCTTCGATCTTGGCTCGTTCCGCCGCCAGTAGTGCGATTCGCTTTTCCGCCTCCTGCGCTTTCTTTCGGATCGGCGCCAGCGCGGCCCGCGCTTCGGCCCGTTCTCGCCGGTCATCCTTCCGGGTGACGGAGCCGGCTTTCGCGGCAGGGCGGGCACGCTCGACCAGCAGGGTCCGGTAGTCGTCCAGGTCGCCATCGAACGGTTTCACAGTCCCATCGCCCACCAGCCACAACCGGTCCGCCACCAGTTCAACCAGGTTCGGATCGTGGGTGATCAGAAGCACCGCGCCCTGGAAGTCCGACAGCGCTTTCACCAGCGCATCGCGTGCGTCGATGTCCAGATGGTTCGTCGGCTCGTCCAGGATCAGGAGCTGTGGGGCATCTCGTGTTGCCAATGCCAGAAGCAAACGCGCCTTTTCGCCGCCGGACAGGTTGGCGATCGGGGTTTCCGCGCGGTCCGCATCCAGACCAAACCGAGCAAGCTGCGCGCGCAGTTTGGGGGGAGGGGCATTGGGGATCGCGCGGGCCATATGGTCGATCGGGTTCTCCGACGCGACCAGTTCCTCGGTCTGGTGCTGTGCGAAATAGCCGACCTTCAGCTTCGGCCCGCGGCGGACCTCGCCAGCCAATGGCGCCAGCCGTCCGGCCAGCAGTTTCGCCAGGGTCGATTTGCCGTTGCCGTTGGCCCCCAGCAGGGCGATCCGGTCATCCATATCGACGGTCAGATTGACGTTTTTCAGGATGCACGTGGTGCCGTACCCGATATCGACCCGGTCCAGCGCCAGGATCGGCGGCGCGAGGCGCTGCGGTTCGGGAAAGTTGAAGCGCGTCGGTGCGTCCTCGACCACCGACTCGATCTGCGGTAACCGAGCCAGCGCCTTGATCCGGGCCTGCGCCTGCCGCGCCTTGGTCGCCTTCGCGCGAAACCGATCGATGAACGACTGGATATGCGCGCGTTCCGCCGCCACCCGTTCGGCCGCTCGGGTTTGCTGCATCGCGCGTTCGGTGCGGATCCGGACAAACTCATCGAAGCCGCCCGGGGTCAGCGAAATCTTGCCCTTGTCCAGATGCGCGATCGCCTCCACCGCGCGATCCAGCAGGCCCCGGTCATGCGAGACGACCAGCGCCGCGCCGGGAAACCGGGCGAGCCACGTCTCCAGCCACATCGTCGCTTCCAGATCCAGGTGGTTGGTCGGTTCGTCCAGCAGCAGCAGGTCGGGATTGGCGAACAAGGCGGTCGCCAATGCGACGCGCATCCGCCAACCGCCGGAGAACTCCGCCACCGGCCGCGCCTGGGCTGCTTCATCGAACCCGAGGCCCGCGAGAATCGTGGCCGCCCGGGCTGGGGCGGAGTCAGCGCCAATGGTGACCAGCCGGTCGTGAATTTCCGCCAGCCGGTGCGGTTCGGCGGTTTCGGTCTCCGCCAGCAGGGCAAGCCGTTCGGGATCGCCTTGCAGCACGGTTTCCAGCAGGGACATCGGCCCTTCAGGCGCTTCCTGCCGGACGGTCGCCATCCGGGCGCGGGAGGATAGCCTGATTTCGCCGCCGTCCAGTGCGATCTCGCCGGCGATGGCCTTCAGCAGCGTGGACTTTCCCGCGCCGTTGCGGCCGACCAGCCCGATGCGGCGGCCGGGATCGATCGTCAGGTCGGCTTCGTTCAGCAGCACGCGGCCGCCCATGCGGATGACGGCGCCGGAAATGACAAGCAGGGACATGCGCGCGGTTTAGCGCCGGCACGGGGCGGTAGGGAAGCGGGCAGGTTTCATGGCATCGCCAGGATGCTTGCTTTTTGCCCCCGCCGTTCGGATCGTCCGCTGTGGCACGGTCCAACTTTCCGGGTTATCGTCGTGATTGACGGCAAGGATTGGGAGAAACAGAACCGTGCCCCTCAAGAAAGGCTACAAGCAGCTTCTGGCCGAGGCGAACGCCGAGATCGAAACCCTTTCGGTGGAAACCGCGATGGGACTAACCGGTGCCGAGGATGTGGTGTTCGTCGATCTGCGCGATCCGCGGGAGATGGAGCGCGAGGGCAAGATGCCGGGCGCATTTTCCTGCACCCGCGGCATGCTGGAGTTCTGGATCGATCCGGAAAGCCCTTATGGGAAGCCGATTTTCACTGAATCAAAGCGCTTCGTATTTTTCTGCGCCGGCGGTTTGCGCTCCGCGCTGGCCGCGAAGACGGCACAGGATATGGGGCTCGAGAATGTCGCCCATATCGAGGGCGGGTTCGGCGCCTGGAAAAAGGCGGGCGGACCGGTCGAGGCGCCGAAGCCAAAGGCGTAACCCGCTAGGTCTTCGACCCCGGGGCCAGCAGTTCCGCCGGTAGCCACACCCGCCTGACGTGCCATGCACCGTGCCGCAAGGCCATCTCCAGCTTGATGGGCTCTGATTTGCCAGAGGGCTGGAGGCTGACCAAAAATGTGGTCGGGCTGTCGAAGAAGGCCCACTGCACATGGACGTCTGCCCCCCGCGGAACGGGATTGGCGGGCACGGCCGTGGTCGCCGCCAGCAAGGCCTGTGGCGTCACCGTTCGGTCAATCGTACTGGAGGCGATGCCGCGAACAAAGGACGCGCCGAACGCGGGGAGTTCCTTGCCGCTTCGGTCGTCCGGTTCCTCGGAGACCAGGTCGCAGATGTCTTCCTTGATGCCCTCACGCACCGCCGGCCAATCCACCAGCGATTCCAGCGTCGCCGCGTCAGCGCTTTTGATCGCGGAACCAAGCCGGTAGAGGGTCATGTAGGGGTAGGCGGCATAGGACAGGCCGACACCCAGAACCGCGGCAAGAAGTGGCCATTTGACACGCATCCGCACCCTCCGTGAAAAGGGGCCCGACAGCCAGGGCCGTTACAAATAGTGAGGCGGTAGCTTAACGCGTGCGGCCGACTGCATTTCCGTCAGCCGTTCGCTACCTTATACCACAACTGATTGATAAAATGTTAACTCCGGCGTGAGTGGAAAAGCTTATGGTACACATCGGGATCCGTGATGCCTTCCGTGCCGAACAGCAGGACGCGGCTGGCGCCGGTCAATTGTAACGCTGTTCGTGTCGCCGGGTCGTGGGCGGCGAGGGTCAGGCCCGCCAGGCCAGCGACGCCAGATTCGCCGATGGCGATGCCGCTATCCGCCAGACGTCGAAGCGCCCGGGCGGCGGCTTCGTCAGGGACGGACATGAAGGCGAAGGTGGCGCGCTCAAGCTCCTGCCAAGCCAGCAGGCTGGGTTCGCCGCAAGCCAGGCCGGCCATGATCGTTTCAAGGTCGCCGTGAACAACGGTCGGCGTTCCCGCCTTGGCACTGGCCAGCAGGCAGGCGGCGTTCTGGGGTTCCACCACGATCAGCAATGGGGCCGGATCGAAGCGGCAGCGAAGTTGGACCGAGATGGCGGCGGCGGCGCCTCCTACGCCAGCCTGCATGAACACATGGGTTGGTGGCGGGCCGGCCCATTGGTCGGCGGCCTCATCCGCCATCAGGCGATACCCCTGCATCACGTCGCGGGGGACTTCCGTATAGCCGGGATAGGATGTGTCGGAGACGACCAACCAGCCGTTTCGCCTCGCCTGGCTTTCGGCCTCGCGCACCGCGTCATCGTAATTGCCGGGGACGCGGATGACCTGTGCGCCGAACTGGGCGATGGCATCCACGCGGCCCTGGCTGACGGTTTCGTGGACGAAGATAACGCAACGGCAGTGGAAGCGTTGCGCGCCCCAGGCGACGGAGCGGCCGTGGTTGCCGTCGGTGGCGCACGTGACAGTGATCTGGCTGGTAGAGGCTGCGTGCTGGCCGTCGGCCAAATCGGCTGAGGTCGCGGACCGTGCGATGCCTTGATGCGACAGTTCGGCGGCGAGCAGCTTGCTGACCGCGTAGGCGCCCCCCAGCGCTTTGAAGCTGCCCAGGCCGAACCGGGGGCCTTCGTCCTTCAAGCGGAGTGCCGCGACGCCGGTGTCCCTGGCGATGTCGGGCAGATCACGCAACGGCGTCGGGGCATACCCCGGCCAACCTGTGATCGCCTCTTTCGCTCGGACAAAACCACGGTTGGGAAGGACCGCCACGCCGGGCGTGCCGTGCCGGGGGTTGATGAGAAACGTGAAGGAATCGGGCGCGGACATGAAGCTGACGGTGGACCGCCGAGCGCGCCGGTGCAATCTATCCCTTGCGATAAAGGAGACGACGATGAAAATTTCCATCCTGGGCGGCGGCGGGTTTCTCGGCCGCAAGATCGCGGCGAAATTGGCGAAGGACGGCACGCTGGGCGGCAAACCGATCGCCGAACTGACGCTGTTCGATGTCGTGGACCCGCCGAAGCCGGAGGCGCCGTTCCCGGTGAACGCCATTGGTGGCGACGTGGTCAATCTGCCGGATTCCGCAATCCCGGCCGGCACCAGCGTGGTGTTCCATCTGGCCGCGGTGGTCAGCGCGCAGGCGGAGGCGGACTACGATCTCGGGCGGCGGGTGAATATTCGCGGCACGGATGCGGTGATCGACCGGTGTCGCGCGTTGGGCACCCGCCCGCGTGTGGTGTTCACGAGTTCGGTAGCGAGTTTCAGCGCGGACCAGAACAGCATCCTGCCCGACAACACTCGCCAGATTCCCGGCAACAGCTACGGCGCGCAGAAGGCGGCGGCGGAGCTGTTCCTGGCGGATGCCTCGCGGCGCGGTTTTTTGGATGTGGTGAGTTTGCGTCTGCCGACGGTGATTGTCCGGCCGGGGCGCCCGAACAAGGCGGCGAGTTCGTTTTTCTCGGCAATCGTGCGGGAGCCTTTGCTGGGGCTGGATACGGAACTGCCGGTCGGTGACGATTTCGCGGTCTGGGTTTGCAGTCCTCGGCGTGCGGTGAATTGGCTGATGCACGCGGCTTCGATGGACACCAGCAAGATGGGTCTGGACCGCAGCATCGATCCGCCGGGGATCAGCACCACCGTCGCGCATCTGTTGCAGGCGTTGGAACAGGTGTCTCCCGGAGCCTCTCGGCATGTGAAGCGGGTCGCGGACGAGACGATCGCGGCGATCGTCTCGACCTGGCCGCCGGCGTTCGAGGCGCTGCATGCGCGGACACTGGGATTCTCGGCGCATGAGCCCGTGCTGGAGGTCGTGCGCGCATTCATCGAGGACGATCTGGCGGCGACGAAGGCGGACCGGGGAATTGCGGTATAACAGTCAGGCGGCACCCAAACCGGCGACATTTTTACCATACTGATGCCCTAATCGAGGGATGAATTGTTGCGTGGAGCCGAGCGAGGTTCCAAAACATTGCTGTCTCCTCTCTTTCCTCGGCTGGACGTTCGCGAATGCCGTCTGCACCCGGCGATACGACACTGGCGGGCCCGCAGGGGATCCGCACTCCCGGGAGAGGTGCGTCCATCGCCGATACCGAGGGGCCCACCCGACGTGGCCAGGTCCGCCGCCCGCGCCGCCCGATAGGGTCGGCGGTCATGCATGCGCCGCAAGTGTTGCGGGCGTTGGTGCGGGCGGACGAAATGTGGCTGGTGGTGTTGGCCGCGTTCGTGGGTTGCGCGACTGGTATCTCGGTTTGGCTGATGACCGCCACCACACAGCTTATTCACGAGACCCTGTTTCTGATCGGACCCGCGGACCGGCTGAGTGCAATGGCATCGCTCAATCCGTTTCGCACCGTGCTGGTTCCCGCGCTCGGGGGCCTCGTGCTTGGGCTGGTTACGCTTGGCATCACGCGGCTGCGGCCGCGTCGCACGGTTGATCCGATCGAAGCGAATGCGCTGTTCGGCGGACGGATGTCGCTGAGCGGCAGTCTGATCGTTGTAGTGCAGACGATCATGTCGAACGGGGTCGGCGCGTCGGTCGGGCTGGAGGCTGGCTATACCCAGATTGGATCGGCCATTTCCTCGCGCTGGGGGCACGCGTTCCGGGTGCGGCGCAACGATTTGCGGTTACTGGTGGGATGCGGGGCGGCCGCGGCCATCGCGGGCGCTTTCAATGCACCGCTGACCGGCGCGTTCTATGCATTCGAGCTGGTGATCGGTACTTATACCCTTGTCAGCTTCGCGCCGGTGGCGGTCGCCGCGCTGGTTTCGCAGGCCGTGGTGCAGGCGCTGGGCGGGTCCATCTTCGATCTGGCGCCGCAGGTCCCGGGCCATATCGATGCGCTGGATTACATCCCCATCCTGGCGCTTGGGATGCTGTGCGCGCTGCTGGGCATTTCCATCATGCGCGGGGTCACGATCACCGAGGAGCTGTTCCGTAAAAGCGGCGTTCCGATCTGGTTGCGGCCAGGCATTGGCGGGTTGGCGATTGGCACCCTCGCCTTGGTGACGCCCGCCGTGCTGTCCTCGGGCCATGGCGCGCTGGGTGTGACGTTCGAGCATCACGACCCGCTGCACCTGGTCGTCTTGCTGGTTGTCCTGAAAGCGACGGCTTCGGCGATTTCGATCGGTTCGGGATTTCGCGGCGGGTTGTTCTTCGCATCGCTGTTCCTGGGCGCGCTGCTGGGGAAAGCGTTCGCGGGCGCACTGGCGATCGTCAGCGCGCAACATGCGATCCCGCAAGAAGTGTGCGCCCTGGTGGGGATGAGCGGGTTGGCGGTCGCGATCATCGGCGGGCCGCTGACCATGGGCTTCCTCGCGCTGGAGGCGACGGGAAGCCTGCCGATGACGGTCGCGGTGCTGGCGGCGTGCGTGGTATCCTCGCTGACCGTGCGGCGGACGTTCGGGTATTCATTCGCCACCTGGCGCTTCCACCTGCGCGGCGAGGCGATCCGTAGTGCCGTCGATATCGGTTGGATGCGGAACCTGACGGTCGGACGGATGATGCGGCGGGAAATGCGGACGGTTCGGGCGGATACGCCGCTGAGCGCCTTCAAGCGCGATTTTCCGCTGGGGGCCACGCAAAGGGTCATCGCGTTGGATGAGGACGATCGTTACGCCGGCATCGTGCAATTGCCGGAAGCGCATGCGGATGCGGACGACGACCATAGGGTGCGCGATATCGTGCACTACGCCGAAACGGTGCTGCTGCCGCAGATGACGATCAAGGAAGCGGTGGCGATGTTCGAAAACGCCGAAAGCGATGCGTTGATCGTGGTGGACAACGCGACCGACCGGCATGTGATCGGGCTGCTGACGGAGCAGTACGCGCTGCGCCGCTACAGCGACGAACTCGATCGCCGGCGCCGGGAGCTGTCCGGGGAGTAATGCCAGCCGGCGTTGATGCCGACTCCCTGGTGATGCCTCCCGGTCATGCCGGCGAATGCCGGCATCCGCGCCTTCGGCCTGACAGATCGATGGCGGGCCTGCGCCCGCTACAGCGATGACAGGCCGGTGCTGGTGTGCCAGCCTTCCGGCGGATTCGTGTTAGTTGACGTCCGGCAAGACCCCTTCGACACTGTTCCGATAACAAAGGGGGCCAAGCATGGAGTTCGGTGTTTACCACGAGTTTCCCTCTCTTGACGGGCACCCGGATTCCGATGCGTTCGCCGAAGCCTTTGCCATGGTCGATGCCGCCGAGGCATGGGGCCTGGATGTCATGTGGCTGGCCGAACTGCATTTCGACCCGGCGCGATCGGTGCTATCGGCGCCGCTGTGCGTGGCGAGCGCGATTGCCGCGCGTACCCGGAAAATCAAAATCGGCATCGCCGTGCAGGTGCTGCCATTGGGCAATCCCCTGCGGATCGCGGAAGAAGCCGCGACCGTCGATCAGATCAGTCGCGGGCGACTGATATTTGGTGTTGGCCGTAGCGGCGTCGCCAGGACTTACGAGGCCTATAACGTGCCGTACGCCGAAAGCCGCGACCGGTTTACCGAGACCTTGGCGATCATCCAGAAAGCATGGGCGGAGCCGGTGGTGTCCTATGCCGGACGATTTCATAGCTTTCAGGACGTGCAGGTGACGCCGCGTCCGTTCCAGCCGGCCGGTCCGCCGATCCGCATCGCCGCGACCAGTCCGGACACCTACGCGACCATCGGCCACCAGGGAAAGCCAATCTTCATGGGCGTGAAGCATGAGGATGCTCGGGCATTGCTGCCCCACATCGAGGCGTATCGCAAAGCGTGGCGCGACGCGGGCCACCCTGGCAACGGCGTGGTTTATATGCGCGCGCCGGGCTACATCGCCGCGACCGAAGCGGCAGCCCGAACGGAAGCCGAGGCGTCGTTGCTCCATTATTACCGGGCACAAGCGGCTTTGTTGAAGGATTCGCTGGCTCGAACCGGGGTGGATGGCAACGAAAGCCGAGTGAAGGCAGCCGAGCGGCTGGATGCGATCACCTACGATGAGGCTCGTCTGGGCAGCGTGCTGATTGGGACGCCGGATTATGTCGCGGATCAGTTGGGGGCGCTGCAAAGGGATCTGGGGTTGGATGGGATCATGCTGGAAACGAACTGCGGCGGCTTGATCCCGCACGACCGGGAGAAGGAAGCGCTGCGGCTGTTGTGCAAGGAAGTGATGCCGCGGTTCAGGTAGGCCCGCCCTGGCTGCGATATTCGTATCTACGTCCCGTAACCACCGCGAAAAACCGTTGCCGCGGCCCGCAACGCGTGTCACGCTGATTGTCATGCGGGGCGGTTGACGCTGGACGCCGATCCTCGCGCGGGAGGAAAAATCCTGAGAGCAGGCCTGTTGCTTAACTGGCCGCACAGGGACTCCAGCGCCTCGCCGCGGCCCCTTTGAAGGGGAACAACGCAGATGCTCGACAAGCCAATCGTCAATACATTCACTCACGTAAAGCCAGGTGACACGCCCTGGGTCAGTGACGGCCTGCGGTCATTTTTTCAGTATCGGGATCTTGGGGTCGCTGGCGCTACCGGCGGGCGAGTGATCGCTCAGTTGGCGCGGGCCAAGGAGGCGCCGGAGAAAGGGACGGGATGGCATCGGCACACCGCCGATTTCCATATCGTGATCATGCTGAAGGGCTGGGCGAAGTTTATGTACGAGGACAAGGAGCATCTGGTCGAAGCCGGTGACTGCGTGCATCAGCGGCCGGGGATCATGCACTTCCTGTTCGATTACTCGCCCGACATGGAATATCTGGAGGTCGTGGGACCCGCCGATTTCGGCACCGTGGAGATGAAAAGCGACATCCCGGTCCCAGAGCCTCATTCCTGGTAGGCTGCCGCCATCGTGGTCCCCTCCCGGTTTCACCCGGGGGAGGATCAGCCCGCGCTAGAACTCGATATCCAGTTCGTCGATCTGTTCCGGCTCTTTTTGCGCGGCGGCGAACCATTCCTGCATGTCTGGCCATGCCATGATCTGCTTGCAGTAGCGCTCACACGCGCCTTCCATCTCCACGTCGTAGCTGCGGAACCGCGTCACCACGGGCGCATAGAATGCGTCCGCGATCGTCGGTTTCGCGCCGAACAACCATGGACCTTTCCAGGTCGTCAGACATTCGCGCCAGATTTCAGTGATCCGGTCGATATCCGCCTGAACCGCCGACCATACCGCGAACCCCGGGCGATAGAGGCGCAGATTCATCGGTAGGGCCTCGCGCAACGCGACGAATCCCGAATGCATTTCCCCCACGATCGAACGGCAACGGGCGCGTGCGATCCGGTCGGCGGGCAGCATCCCGGCGTTCGGGAACATTTCGTTGAGATATTCAGCGATCGCAATCGTGTCCCAAATCACCACATCATCATGCATGAGTGCTGGAACACGTATCGACGACGACTGGCCCAGAAGTTCCTTGCGGTTCGTCGGGTCGTCCGGATCGACAATTTTTTCCTCGAAAGCCAATCCGGCCAGGCGTGCGAGCAGGTATCCCCTTAGTGACCAGGAGGAATAATTCTTGCTGCTTATGAGAAGCGTGGCCCCTGCCATGGTGACAACCCCCGATCGTGCTGGCATGCTGCGGCGCAATATAGCAACATGATCGATGACATGGCGAGCGTTTGTGGTAACGTGATAACAATTCGGTGATAGGGCCTTCGTGACGCAGCAGGCGATGATTTATAAAATTTATCAGGCGCAGGCCGACCTGCTGTTTCCCGCGCGTCAATTTGCTCGCTTTGGTGCCGGTTTCGCTCGGGCTATGGACATGGGCGAGTTCACGCCGCAGCCGCTCCGGCAGTTCGGGGCAGCGTGCAATCTGTTAGCTGACAGCGCACTGTCGCATCACCGGCCGGATTACGGCTTCCGTTCAGCCCGGATGGGCAACGACGTCGTTGGCGTCACCGAGGAGGTGCGGTTCGAAACCCCATTCGGCTCGCTGTTGCGATTCCGCAAGGACACCGATCTCGAGCAGCCCAGGGTTTTGGTCGTAGCGCCGATGTCGGGACATTTCGCGACGCTGCTGCGTGGCACCGTGTCGGTGCTGCTGCCCGATCACGACGTTTATATCACCGACTGGAAAAACGCCCGCGACATCCCGCTGTCTGACGGCACGTTCGGGTTCGACGAATACGTCGATCACCTGATCCGCTTCATGGAAGTCCTGGGCGAAGGCAGCCACATGATCGCGGTGTGCCAACCGGCCGTGGCCGCGCTGGCCGCGACGGCGGTGATGGCGGAGCACGGCAACAGGGCGCAGCCGCGCAGCCTGACACTGATGGCGGGGCCGATCGACACACGCCAAAACCCCACCAAGGTCAACGACCTGGCGAAATCCCGGTCCATCGAGTGGTTTGAGAAAAGCCTGATCGCCAAGGTACCGTGGCGCTACAAAGGCGCATTCCGCCAGGTTTATCCGGGCTTCCTGCAGTTGACCGCGTTCATGACGATGAACCTGGACCGTCATATCAACGCGCATATCAGCCAGTTCCGGGCGCTGTCATGCGGCGACATCGTCGCGGCCGATGCCCACAGGAAATTCTACAACGAATACAACGCGGTTATGGACCTGCCGGCTGAGTTCTACCTGGAAACCGTGAAGCGGGTGTTCCAGGATCATGACCTGCCGCTGGGCAAGCTGACCTGGCATGGCGAAAAGGTGAAGCCGGAGGCGATTCGCCGGACCGCGCTGCTAACCGTCGAGGGCGAGCGCGACGATATCTGCGCCATCGGGCAGACCATGGCGGCGCTGGATCTTTGCAGCGGGATCCGTATCAGCCAGAAGCGGCATCATCTCCAGACGGGCGTTGGACACTATGGCGTATTCAGCGGGTCACGCTGGGCGCGCGAGGTTTACCCGAAGGTGCGTGCGATGATCGAGGTGACGAACCAATAGGTCGGGCATCATCACCCGACCTTGACGTCCTTCCAGAACCCGAACCGGCCGCCGACCGTCTGCATTTTCGGCTGCGGACGCTCATACGACCAGGCCACGCGCGGATACCGCTTGTCATCCAGGATGGCATCGTAAAACTGCACCCCATGCGGGCACGCGTTGTCGGAGTCGGTCTTCGGCGCCTTCTCCAGCCACTCCAGCTTTGTCGCGCTGGGCGGAAAGTAAGCATAGCCGCCACTTTCGACGATATCGTCGCTTTGGGCGAGCACGCGATCGTTCAAGGTTGCTTGCATGATACTGTCCTCCTGAGTCCGCACATGGGGATGGATTGGCGATCCCGCTACGGCCGCGCGCGGTGAATAAATGTCATCGACGCAAACGCCCCAAGCCACGATCCGACCGCGGCGAACACGACGTAAGCCCAGTTCTGGGTGTAGCTGATGACCGCGAATGACGAGAGCAGGTACCAGACGCTGCTCCAGGTCGCCGCCGGTACCCTCTTCCGTGCCGCCACGGCCGAGGAAAACATCACGTAAACCGCGTCGGTGGCGGCGGTGGCAAGCAGCACGCCTATCGCCGTCAATGGGTCGATCGCCAGCAGCGCGCCGGGGATCGACCACCCGATCATAAGGCGGCGCGGATCATCTTGAAGGCGTGGGCCACCGTTGCCGCCCTGATCGCCGCCCGATCTCCGGGAAAGATATGCCGTTCGGTGACCGCGGGTGCCCCCTTACGCGCCAGGCCGAAACACACCAGCCCGACGGGTTTCTCCGCGCTACCGCCGCCCGGACCGGCAACCCCGGTCACCGATACCGTGATCGCCGCGCGTGACCGGGCCAATGCCCCCTCGGCCATCGCGGCGGCAACCGGTTCGCTGACCGCGCCATGGGCCTCGATCAGTGGTAACGGCACTCCGATCATCTCATTCTTGGCCTGATTGGAGTAGGTGACGAAGCCCCGGTCCACCACGTCGGACGATCCGGCGATGGCCGTCAGCGCGGCGGCGATCAACCCGCCCGTGCAGCTTTCCGCCGTCGCCACCATGATTCCTTGCGTTCGGCACGCGGCCAGCAGGGATTCAGCTTCGATCAGGGTAGAATCAGGCAGCATGTTCAATCCGCTTCGGTTTCGCGGACCGAGCGTGACTCGTGACAGGGCGGCTGTCCACAGGTGCGGGGCGGCATTCACCGAAACAGCATCCTCAAGGGCCGGGATGGACATGATATTTGCAATTTGCACCGTCCGATCCACATCACTACCGTACGAAGATAAGCCAGTAATGGGAGGCTAAGAAATGAACGCGCCGGTCAGCCACGAGGCCCTAGGCAACCCTTGGACCATGCCAATCGACCAAATCGACGTGTCGGACGCCCGTATCTTCCAGGATGACGTCTGGCCCGACTGGTTCGCCAGGCTGCGCCGCGACGACCCCGTGCATTACGTCGCCGACAGCCAGTTCGGCCCGTTTTGGTCGGTCACCAAATACAAGGATATCATGAAGGTCGAGACGACGCCGCAGGTGTTCTCCTCGGCGTCGGGGATTACCCTGCTGGATCAGGCGACCCAGTACAAGCTGGCGATGTTCATCGCCATGGACCCGCCGAAGCACGATGTTCAGCGGCTGGTGGTCGCCCCGATCGTGGCACCCGGCAACCTGGCCACCATGGCCGGCACGATACGGGAGCGCGCGGCCAAGATTCTGGACGGCCTGCCGCGCAACGAACCCTTTGACTGGGTGGAGCATGTGTCGATCGAACTGACGACCCAGATGCTGGCAACGCTGTTCGACTATCCGTTTGAGCGGCGGCGCGACCTGACCTACTGGTCGAACGTCGCCACCACCAACTTCAAGGATCCGAATGCCCTGGTGAAAACCGAGGAAGAGCGGTTCAATGAACTGAAGAAAATGGCCGCCGCGATGATGGGCCTGTGGAACGAGCGGGTGAACACGCCCGGCGGCAATGACCTGATCTCGATGCTCGCGCACGGCGAGGCGACCCGAAACATGGATCCGATGGAGTTCATGGGGAACTGCGTGCTGCTGATCGTCGGCGGCAACGACACGACACGGAACTCGATCAGCGGCGGTCTGTGGGCGCTGAACAAGCACCCGGACGAATACCGCAAACTGCGGGAAAACCCCGGCCTGATCCCGAACATGGTCCCGGAGATCATTCGCTGGCAGACGCCGCTTTCGTATATGCGCCGTACGGCGATATCGGACTACGAACTGGGCGGAAAAACCATCCGCGCCGGCGACAAATTGGCGATGTGGTATATTTCGGGGAACCGCGACGAGGAAGCCATCGAAAACCCCGATCGCTTTATTATCGATCGCGCCCGGCCGCGCCAGCATCTGTCCTTCGGGTTCGGCATTCATCGCTGCGTCGGCAACCGGTTGGCCGAGCTGCAACTGACGATTCTGTGGGAGGAGATTATGAAACGATTTCCGGTGATCGAACTCGTTGAGGAACCGAAGCGGGTGTTCTCGGCGTTCGTTCACGGCATTTCGTCGATGATGGTGCGTATCCCCGGTTGATCGGATGCGCCTTCATATCTGCCCTCGGGGCGTGATGAGTCCGACGGTGTAGAAGTGCACGGTGGGAGCCATCCTGGCGTGCGGAGACGATAAGATGATTGTCTTCAAGTAGTAGTTGGTATTAGCTTTGGTTGAGGGGCGGGTTTGGCAGAGGCATGCATAGTCATTCGACTTGACCGACAAAACGACAGCCTCGCTTGGACCTTCGAATAGCGCCTCTCCGGCTTGTAGGGAGGGCTTCGCATGGCAAACGTCAAGATTGGCGATTTCGTCCAGTACCTTCGGGACGACCCGACTCAACTGGACTTCGAATCCGGCCGGCTTGTGTATCGGCCGACCGGTGATAGCTGGCGTCTCGAAACAAAACCTGTCTTTCGCATTTTCAGTAATCGGCGGTCCCGCACGCGAGCCCCCGAGCCGATCGTCGTGTTCGAGGCTCTTTTCCGCGTGTGGTATGACGAATATTGGCGCCCTGCGAAGATTGATGAAGCCATTGAACAATACCGGGCACCCGACAGCGCGGTAGAGCACTTTCTGCGGAAAATTGGATGGCGGCGCAGCCTGCGGATTCCGCCTACCGCGGACGCAGTGTTGGGCGTGCCGATCCGTAACGAGGCAGGCAGCCCATCGCCGGCCTCACCGGAGGTCATGGGGCGTGATCCGGGTTCGGCGAGGCCACCCGTTCCTCACGACAAGCCGCAAGCGGCACAGGGGCCGACCGCATCCGGGACCGCCCACGCCGGATGAAGAACGCGCCTGCCGGGGAGCGGATGGCTTGATGGGACGTCGCGTTTCAGTCAGGTGCTCCAAGTTCGCCAGCGGACGTGACTTCTTCTTCTTGCAGCACAGCCCCGCCGGCGCGGATGGCCAGTGTCCAGTGCTCCAGATGCTTGTAGACGATCACCTTGCGCTCCAGCAGTTCGCCGTGCTCGCGGCAGAAGGTTTCCAGCCGAGCCCGTGGGCCTATGAGTTCGACGCACATTGTCAGCTCCGGATTGCCGATCTCCGGCGTGGTCGCCTGAACATGGCCGTGATTGCTGAAGCCGTAATGCGTGTGGTGGGCGGTGGCGTTCATCAGGCCGGCCCGCTTGGCCTGTTGCACCAGTTCCTTATAGAGCGGTTGGGTCGACATCATCGTCCTGAAGCGGCTCGCTCCGGCGCGCTTGGCCCGCTCGCCCGGCTTCATATAGATCCTGAGCATCCCGATCTCTTTCGGCTTGACGTGATGTGGAAAGGGCATTGTGAGACTCTCGTCCTCTTTCGGAGTTGTTGATCCAGTCATGCGGGCGCGCCTGTCCGCCAGGCGCTCCACGATATGGTCCCAGGGAGAGGGGCCAATCTCGCGCGCGTTGCGCAGGGAGATGTCAGGGGGCAGCAGGCCGGATGCCGTCTTCGGCACCGCGATGCGCTGGGACAGGTAGATCCCGGAATGGCCGCTGCACAGATAGGCCAGGAAGCAGGCGACGGCGATGTAAACAGTGTTGGTGGCGCCGAACAGTTCGATGCCCATGATGGTGCAGGCCAGCGGCGTGTTGGAGGCGCCGGCGAAGATCGCCACGAAGCCGAGGGCCGCGAACAGATCCGTGGGTGCGCCCAGCGGACCGGCGAGGGCATTGCCGAGACCCGCGCCGATGAAGAACAGCGGCGTCACCTCCCCGCCCTTGAAGCCAGTGCCGAGGCAGAGGACGGTGAAGGCGATCTTCCAAGCCCAGCTCCAGGCGAAATGCCGCGGCCCGAAGAAGCTGACGATGGAGGCGTCCGACGGGTTGGGCGAGGTCACGCCCAGGCCGAGATATTCTCGTGTGCCTAAATAATGGACCAGCCCGATGATGATCAGGCCGCCCAGCAGGGGGCGCAGATAGGAAATCGGGCAGAGCTTCTTGAACACAGCTTGCAGCGCATGGGAGAGCTCGGAAAAGACCAGGCTCGCCAGGCCGAAGGCCACGCCGGCCACGACCACCTTGGACAGCAGCACGGCGTCGATGTGGAATGACGTTCCCGTCGCATCCGCAAAGCCCGCGAAGGCCACCTGATAGGCCACGTGGTGAATGCCCCACATATGGCAGATCCAGTCACCCACAATGGCAGCGAGCACGCAGGGCACCAGCGCCTCGTATTCGACCCGGCCCACCGCCAGGACTTCAAGGGCGAAGACAGCGCCCGCGATCGGCGTGCCGAACACCGCACCGAAGCCGGCCGCGATGCCTGCCATCAGCAGAACCCTGATATCCACGCTGCTTAGCCGCAGTGCCTTGCCGATGGCGCTGGCGATGCTGCCGCCGATCTGAACGGCGGTACCCTCGCGGCCCACGGAGGCGCCGAACAGATGGCTCACGATGGTGGAAACCAGGATCAACGGCGCCATGCGCAGGGGTACGCCGGCGCCGGGTTCGTGGATCTGCTCGACGATCAGGTTGTTGCCGCCTTCCGCCGAACGCCCCATCCAGAAATAGATCAGGCCGATGACCACGCCGGCGAGCGGAAGGCCATACAGCAGATCGGGGACTGCGAGGCGCGCTTGCGTGACGCGGTCGAGGCTCCACAGGAACCCGGCGCACAGGGAGCCGACCACGGCCGCCATGGGGGTGATGAGGGCCAGCCATTTGAGGGCGGCGCCGACATGGCGCAACCTCTCGGCCACGAAAGCGCGAGCGAACATGTCTTGATCCGACAGAGGGGGGTTTACGGGGATTCTTGAACGATAGTCGTCAGTGTCGCTTTACCCAGCGACAAGGCAGATTCCTCCTCACAACACGTGGGGTAGGAATCATTAGCTTCGCGTCAACGAAGCGGTTCGACCGCTACGCGGTCAGGCAGAATCCATTGCCGAATCATTGATAGTTGGGGCCGCTCATTTCTGTCAATGGTGCAGTGCAAAAAAAAGTCTCAGGAATCCCCGTGCTCCTCAACGCGTCACGAACGTCGTGTATCGGCCGCGCCAGTTACGGCGCGATCGCCACGCCCGCCGGTCGCCGCGGGTCATTGGCGCCAAAAAACACGCCCATCCGCGCCGCGTGTCCGACGGCACTATCCGCGACGGCTACGCGCGCTTCGGTCGCCTTCAACGCGCCGGAGACGATCAAGGCCACGGCACCCCACGGCCCTTGTTCCTGAATCCGATACCCCATCCGCTCTAGCAGCGCGCGCGTGTCGGGCGACAGCGCGAAGGGTTCGGCGAACACGATATCCGGCAGCATTTGATGATGCAGCCTTGGCGCAGCCACCGCCTCCTGCGCATTCATCCCGTAGTCGATGACATTCAGGATCGTTTCCAGCGTTGCTGAAATGATCCGCGGGCCGCCGGGGGAGCCCACGACCATCGCCACCGAACCATCCTGCATCACGATGGTCGGGGCCATGGATGACAACGGCCGCTTGCCCGGGGCGATGGTATTCGCCTCACCTTGCACCAGCCCAAATTGGTTGGGTGCATCCGGCTTTAGCGTGAAGTCGTCCATCTCGTCGTTCATTAGAAAGCCGGTATCGCCAGGGACAACGCCCGCGCCGAACGCACCGTTGATCGTGTAGGTTACGGCGACCGCGCCACCATCCTTGTCGATAATCGAGTAGTGCGTGGTTTCCGGCTTCTCCGGGGCCGCCGCGACCACCCTCGCCGAGGGTGTTGCCCGATCGCCGATTGTCCCGCGCAACTTGGCAGCGTAGTCCTTCGATAGAAGACGGCTCAACGGGGCCTGTACAAACGCCGGGTCACCCAGGGTCGTATTGCGGTCGAAAAAACTCAATCGCAGCGCTTCGACGATATCATGCACGGACTCGGCGGAATGAAACCCCATTGCGCGCAGGTCGTATCCTTCCAGGATATTCAGCGTTTCGCACAGCGTTGTCCCGCCGGAGGATGGCGGGGGTGCCGACAGCACCTGATAGCCCCGATAGGTGCAGGACAACGGGGCACCTTCGGTAACGCGGTAGCCCGCGAAATCCGCCGCGGTGATCGCGCCGTGAGAAGCCGCTTCGACGGCCTCGGGGATGTGGCCTTTGTAGAAGGCATCGGGCCCGTGATCAGCGATGGCCTGCAAAGTCCTGGCGAGATCGGCTTGCACCAAGCGGTCGCCCGCTTGCAATGCGGATCCATCCGCACGCAGGAAGATGCGTGACGCCACGGGATCGCGGCGCAGCAGCGGCGTGCCGTGCGCGAGAATATCCGCATCCGCCGCCTCCAGGATGAAGCCTTCCCGAGCCAGCCGGATCGCCGGTGCCATGACGACCGAGCGGGACATCGTGCCGTAGTTGATCAGCGCCGTGTCCAGCCCCAGCACCGAACCTGGTACACCCGCGGCCTTCCAGCCATAAAGACTGACCCCGCGCACGGGCTGTCCGGCCGCATCCAGGTACATGTCGCGCGATGCGGCGGCCGGCGCGGTTTCGCGGAAATTGATGAATACGTCGCGGCCGCTGGCCAGATGCGCCGTCAGGAATCCGCCGCCGCCGATATTGCCGCAGCACGGGTTTACCACTGCTTCGGCATACCCGACCGCCACGGCGGCATCGATCGCATTCCCGCCGTGGCGGAGCATCTCGGCGCCTGCCTCGGCCGCCAGATGCTGCGCCGACACGACCAGGCCCGTGGTCGATTCGGTCGGAGGCAGGGAGGCTGCGCGGGCAGGGAGCGCCGCCGCGAGGAGCACAAGCGCCCCTACGGCGGCGAACCTTACCGAACGCCGCATCGCCAGATCGCTACGTCACCGCCTGGATCGACTCGCCAACGATCTGCACGATCCGGTCCAGCGTCGCCTCCGGCGTCGGGAGCGGCGGCGCGAAGCACAGCGTGTCGCCACTGGCTGGCGGGCCGTCCGCGGCGCCACGCAACCGCAGGATCAGTCCGCGGTTCGCCGCCTCGGCCACCACTTTCGCGCCGAGACCCTTGGCTGGCGCCTTGCTGCCCTTGTCCTCGACCAACTCGATCGCGGCGAGCATCCCGATGCCGCGCACCTCACCGACGTTCGGCAGCGTCAGCAGCGTCTGTAACCCGGTTCGGAAGCGGTCGCCCTGCACCTGCGCCCGTTCAACCATCCCTTCCTTTTCGATGATGTCGATGTTCGCCAGCCCAACCGCGCAGCATACCGGATGTCCGGAATACGTGGCCGCGTGCATGAACTTTTCCTCTGGCGGGGCATCCAGCAGCACCTCGTGCATGTGCTTCGAAATGATCACCCCGCCCAGCGGCAGGTAGCCCGAGGTCACGCCCTTGGCGAACGACATCAGGTCGGGCTTTACGCCCCAATGGCCCAATCCGAACCACTGGCCGGTGCGGCCGAAGCCGGTAATGACCTCATCGGCGATGATCAGCACGCCGTGGCGGTCGCAAATCTCCCGCAGTCGCGGCCAGTAGGTCGCGGGCGGCACGATCACGCCGCCCGATCCGATCACCGGTTCGGCGATGATCGCGGCGACCGTATCGGCGCCCTCGGCCAGGATGGCTTCTTCCACTGCGTCCGCCGCGCCGATCCCGGCATCGCCATTGCCCGGCCAACGGAAGGGATACGGCGGCGCCACCTGCAGGAAGTTCGGCACCATCGGGCCGAACATCTTCTGATAGTTCGGCAGGCTGGTGGCGCTCATGGCCGCCATCGTCACGCCGTGATAGCCGTAGCGGCGGGAGATGATCTTCACCTTGTCCGGCTTGCCCATCCGCTTCCAGTGATAGCGGGCGAACTTGAACGCGCTTTCGTTCGATTCCGCACCGCCAGTGGTGAAGTACACCGCCGCCATGTTGTCATAGGCCAGGCTGACGATTTTCTCCGCCAGCCGGATCGCCGGCTCGTTGGTGAACCCGGCATAGGCCGACGCGTAGGCCAGCTTTTCCATCTGCGCGGCGGCGGCGGTCGCGAGTTCCTTGCGTCCATGGCCGATGTTCACATTCCACAGCGACGACAACGCATCGATGTATTCGCGCCCATCGGCCGCGCGCAGCATCGAACCCTTGCCGGAGACCCAGAGCTTCGCGTTGGCATGGTCCTTGGGGTGATGCAGCGGGTGGATCAGGTGGCGCTGATCGCTCGCGGTCAGCAGCTCGCTTGCTGGCATAAGGTCGTTCATTGGCTGAGCCTTTCAAAATCTGGGCACAGGCTAGAGCATGTTGGGCCGGTGTTGCTAGGCGTCACCGACGCCGATCTGTCCTGCCTTGATCGCTTCCAGGAACAGCCGCCAATCGGCAAGGTTCTGGGCCGCATAGGCCACTGCGAAACTGACGATCGCGTTATCGAACGCCATCCCGGTCCCGATATACCCCGCTATCCTGGCGGGATCGCCCGAACGGGCATGAGCGCGGGCCAACGTCACGCCGCACAGCGTCGCATGATATGGCAGCGCGCCCTCCGCCAGGTCGGCACCAATCAATGCCAGCCGACTATCCTTCAATTGCCTGACGTAGCAGTGCTGATCGTCGCCCCGGTCCTCGGTCCAGCCGAGAAACAGATCGGGTACGGTCTGCATGATCCGCTGCCCCACCACCACCCGCTGCCCCTGGTTGCGATAAACGCTCGGTCCCGCATAGGGGGCCAATACCGATGTCTGTGCTTCCTTCAGCTGCAACAGCAGCGTCTGATCGTCGAGGGTCACGAACAATCCGATCGCACAGAAGGTCCCGACGCTGCCGACGCCAACGGCCTTGAACGCAACGTCGGCCAATTCGTAACGGTCCAGCAGGATGCGCCGCTCTTCCGGTAGCGACAGTTTGTAGGATTCGAATGCCGTGCGGGCCACGATCTCGTGGGTGTTATCGCGCTGGCCCGACAACGGGAAGATCAACGGCGGCTTCTCTTTTATTCGCCACTGGCCTTTCACTTTCTCGATCAATTTGGGATAGCCCGCATGGCCTGCTTCCGTGGCGATCCGCAGTCGGATCATTTCGCGGGAACGCAGCTTCTCGTCCGGGATCCCACCGAGTACGTCAGCGACATCCACCCGGGACCGCCACGAGGTCAGCGGGTCGAGCCTCGTCAGTTCCTGCATATGCCGCCGGTAGGCCTGCACCGCCGTGCCCGCCAAATGCCGGGCGGCTTTATCCCCCAGGTTGCGGGAGAGGGCGTCCACGGCGAAACTGGCGGCCAGGCGCTTGACGTCCCA
>DNXO01000160.1:77488-82991 GCA_003506895.1 Acetobacteraceae bacterium
GCGCTTGACGTCCCACTCGAACGGCGCGGGCAGCGTCTCGTCAAAATCGTTTACATCGAAGACGGGCGTTCCCTCGGGGGAAGCAAAGGTGCCGAAATTCGCCAGATGACAGTCGCCGCAGGCCTGCACCCAAAGACCCGTCATCGGCGTGTTCGCCAGGTCGGCGGCCATGATCGCGGCCGCGCCCCGATAGAACGCGAAGGGCGAGGCGCGCATCCGGTCATAGCGGATCGGCAACAGGCTCGCGATCCGGTGGCGGCCGGATTCGACCAGGATATCGACGGGATCGGCGCGTCCGGATGCGGGGGTCCACTGCGCATGCGCGCTGCGCGGCACGATCTTCCGAAGTGACTGACCCGCTTGACGGCGCTCCGTCGCGGGCAGCACGGTCGCCATCCGCATGTGCTCCAGCGGCATTGGGCTTTTCCCGAGGGTTTCAGTATATCACACCCCGAATGTCCAAAATCGCAAGTGATAAAGAAGCGTTTCGGGCGCTATTGAGTCGACTCTTCTCCGGAATGTCTTGAGGCTGTCACATAAGCCAGTCTGGCTTGGCAAAACGAGCAATCAGCAACAACACCGCCGCGATGATGCCGGCGATCACGTCGTCCGCCATGATCCCGAATGCCCCGTGCCGGCGGTCGGCCCAGCCTACCGGCCCCAATTTTGTGATGTCGAAAAACCGGAACAGTACGAATGCCGCGATCAGACCGGGGACCGATGGCGTGGCCAGAGCCAGCAGCGTGATCCATTGACCGGCGAACTCATCGATCACCACCCAGCCTGGATCGCCTTCGACATGCGCGCGTTCGACCGCCAGATAACCACCGAAGGTCGCCAAAAATGCCGCGGCGGCCAGCAGGAACGGCGACGCCCACAGCAATGCCGCACCCGTCACCACTGCCGCCGCCGAGGCCACGGTGCCAGCGGCCACCGGCGCGTACCCGCAGCCGCCGCCGGCCGCGATGAACCGAGCCACTCTCATGCGTGTTGCGCGAGGAACATCTGGATCGCCTCCAAGGCAGGCGCTTCCGTCAGGAGTGGCGCATGGCCGATTCCGGGTATGGTGACCACGGTCATGTCGGCATGTTCCCTTTGCATACGCGCAACCGTTTCGGGCAGCAGGATGTTGCTGACGGCGCCCCGTACCAGCAGCAGCGGAACATGCGCCAGCGCCCCGAACAGGGGCCACAGGTCCGGCGGTGTGCGGTTCATCAGTTTGGCGATCGCCGTGTCCCACACCGGATGGAACCGGCCGTCCGGTCCCGGTTGATACGTCAGCTCCGCCATCCGGCGCCACGCGGCGTCGGTGTCGAGCGATAAAGGGGGGAGCTTCGCCTGAAGGTAGGTCACACAGGCGGCGAGGCTTTCCAGTGCCGGATCGTGGCCGACGAAGTTCCGCACGAAATCCGAACCCTCGGCGCCGACATCGGGGCCGACGTCGTTGAGTATCGCGGCTCGGATCAGGCCGGGCCGGGCGACCGCCAAACCCATGATCAACAGCCCGCCGAAACTCGTCCCTATCGCCGCCGCATGGTGGATATGCAGGGCGGCGCAGGCGTCCATGATGTCACGGGCGCAAGCCTCGGGCGCATAGCGGTTGATGTCGCGCGAGCGCCCCGAATCGCCGCGTCCTGGATAATCGATGGCAATGACTCTTCGACTGGCGCCGATTGCCGGGGCAACCGCCTCAAAATCCGCCCCGGTTCGCACGAGCCCCGGCAGGCAAATGACAGGCTCGCGCGTATCGCCGCCATCCCATTCCCGGATGCAGATCGTCAGTCCGTCCCACGCACTCAGCCGATGGATCACCGCGTCCATGGCGTCGCCGGCAGAATCGGCGCGGGATCGTTGCGCTCTGCCCGGTACATCAGGACGTTCTCGCTGACCCGCTGGACGTAGTTGCGGGTTTCCGCCACGGGAATCAACTCGATCCAGTCCACCATGTCGATCGGCCCGGTGCGAGGATCACCATTCTCGTCCAGCCACTGCGCCACCCGGTGCGGTCCAGCATTGTACGCGGCGGCCGCCAGCGGCAGGCAGTTGTCGAAGCGGGTCAGCATATCATGCAGATATGTCGTGCCGAGGCGGATGTTGTAATTGGCATCGACCGTCAACGTGGGCACCGCCGCCGGGATGCCAAGCTCTTTCGCGACGGCGGTCGCGGTCGGCGGCATCAATTGCATAAGGCCCCGCGCGCCGGAGGGACTTACCGCGCCGACATCGAAGCTGCTCTCTTGACGCATGATGCCCAGTGAAAACGCAGGATCAGGCGGCGTGGCGGGACTGTAGGGCGCCGGCCAGCCGAGATGCGGCAGCGCGATCCCGTCGCGACCCATCCGCCGGGCGATGAAGACGGCCCCATCCGGCATACCGGCATGGATCGCGAAGGCGGCGGTCAAGGCGCGTTCCGCGGCGATGGGTGCCAGTTCATCCATCCGCATCAAAAAGACCCGCGCCCGCTGTGGGTCACCCCAGGCGATCAGCCACGCGGCGGCGCGCAGCACCTCATGCCCCGCGAAGCCAAGGGCGGTGTCCTGCGTCCAGGCGGGATCGTGCTGCTTTCCGATCCTGGTCGCTGGGGATTCGCCCAGCGCCAGGATCGCGAGTTGGCCGTAAAACGTGGTCGGCCATGCCGCGGATTTCTCATACTCTGGCCGAGCGTTCTTTCCGGCCGCCGCGGCCGTTCGCCCCAGCCAGTAGTGCGCCCGGGACTGGGTGATCACGGAATGCGAACTGGTCAGCGATTGAAAATGCGCCGCCGCACGAGTTGGATCGTGCAGCATCCGCAAAGCGATGAAACCGGCCAGGAATTCCGCATCCGCCCGCTGTTCGTCGGCGGTTTGTCCATGTGTCGTGACGACGGCATACGCGGTCTTCGCATCGCCATCGCGCAGCAGTTTTCGGGCCAGCAGGTTCCGCTCCGCCCAGAAGGCGGGTAGGTTCTGGGCGTCGGTCGTGCGCGTCAGCAGGGCGGCGGCGTCCGCGGTTCGGCCGGTCCGGCGCAGTGATCGCTCTCGGTCCAGGACCAGTCCCGGATCGTTCTGCATGGCCGGGGGCAGGATTCGGGCCAACGCCTCGGCCTGTGGGTCGTCGCGCTTGGCGGCCAGACGAGCCTCGGCCGCGGCATGGTGGACCCCGGTCAAGCGAACGATCTGCCGTGTGGCGGCGGACGAATCCGACAGCCAGGCCAGCCGTTCAAACCGCGCCCATTGGTCCTCGGCCGTCGCGATGCCGCCCCAGCGGTGCAGGAAGGCGGCCTCGCCGTTCGCGGTGTCGACCGCCTCGACCCAGGCCTTGCGCGCCAAGGCGTTGGCCTCCGCGGTGCGGCCTGCATTCGCGGTCGCTTCCGCGCAGCGCAGCACGGCGGAGGCAAGGGATATTGCCGGGTCGCACTGCGCCAGCACCGACGCGTCGTCTGGATCGGATGCGACCGACTCCTGGCGCCGCCGCTCCAGCATCGCCTGGGCGGGCCAGTCCGGATTGCGCTGCATGAAGTCGGCGATTTCCGAGGACGTGGCCGCGCCCGGAGCCCGAAGCCGCAGATAATGCACCAGTTTCTGCGCCACGGGATCGGCGAAACCCGAGGCGATGGCCTGTGCCTCCGACCAATTGTTGGCCTTGATCGCGGCCATCGGGTTGGGGCCTTGCGCATACCCCCGCCCAGCCAGAAGGAGGGCGAAGCCGGCCAGGACGAAGCGAATCGGGACGCGCATGACTCCTTCTAGCAAGCCAAACCTTGCGATGCATCCTTCACGCGCTTAGGTTCCGCCTCTTCGTAAAAAGTTCGGTTCGGGAGAGGGACATGTTCAAGGGATCGCTCGTCGCGTTGATCACCCCCATGCGGGAAGATGGGTCCGTGGATGAGAAAGCCTTCGCCGAGTTCGTGGATTGGCAGATCAAGGAAGGCACCCATGGTGTGGTTCCGGTCGGCACCACCGGCGAAAGCCCCACTCTGTCGCACGACGAACACCGGCGCGTGGTGGAAATCGCTATCGAGGTCAGCAAGGGCCGTATTCCGGTCATCGCCGGCGCGGGCTCCAACAGCACGGAAGAAGCCATCGCGCTGACCCGCCATGCCAAGGAAGCCGGTGCGGATGCGGCGCTGATCGTGACGCCGTACTATAACAAGCCCACGCAAGAGGGCATGTTCCTGCACTACACCGCCATCGCCGATGCGGTGGATCTGCCGATCATCATCTACAACATCCCGCCGCGCAGCGTCGTGGACATGAGCGTGGAGACGATGGCGCGCCTCGCCAAGCACCCGAACATCATCGGGGTGAAGGACGCGACCGCCAATCTGGTGCGCCCGCTGCATACCCGCCGCTTCTGTGGTGAAGATTTCTGCCAGTTGTCGGGGGAGGATCACACTGCCCTGTCGTTCAACGCCGCCGGTGGCGTCGGCTGCATCAGCGTGACCGCCAATGTGGCGCCCCGTCTTTGCAGCGACATGCAGACCGCCTGGGCGGAAGGTCGCCTGGCCGACGCGATGGCGATCCAGAACCGACTTGTCCCGCTGCACGACGCGCTGTTCGCCGAAACCAGCCCGGGTCCGGTCAAGTTCGCTGCCTCGCTGATGGGCAAGACGTCCGAGCGCTGCCGCCTGCCGCTCGCCCCGTTGATGGGTCCGACGCGGGAGCGGGTGAAGGCGGCGATGGCCGACGTTGGGCTGTTGAACTGACACCGCGTCGTCTTGGCCGTTTCCCGGCTTGTCCGGGGCACCTGACGGGGCCATCTGTCGCCCTTATGAATCAGTGATGATCCGCTAACCCCGGGTCACGAGGAAAAATGGCTGAAGCCAAGAAAAAGGGCATGATCTCCCACGGCGTCGCGGCCCAAAACCGCAAGGCGCGGTTCGACTATTCGATCAAGGACACCATGGAAGCCGGAATGGTCCTGAAGGGGCCCGAGGTTAAATCCCTGCGGCTAGGGCGAGCGACGCTGACCGAAGCGTGGGCTGGGGAGCGGGAAGGGGAGATGTGGCTGTTCAACTCCTACATCCCCGAATACCAGGGCGGCGTGTTGTCTCGCTTCGAACCGCGCGCGCCCAGGAAGCTGCTGCTGAAGAAGAAGCAGATCGTTCAGCTTCTGAGTGCCGTGGCGAAACAGGGTGCCACGCTGGTTCCGCTGCAGATCCACTTCAACGACCAGGGGCGGGCGAAGGTGCTTTTGGGCGTGGGCATCGGGCGGCAAAAGCAAGACAAGCGCGAGGCCATCAAGGACCGCGACTGGAAGCGCGACAAGGCTCGATTGATGAGCCACCGCGGTTAGGATACGCGGCGGAATAAACGAATCGTTTGACGGAAGCCGTCGGCCTCTCACCGTCTTGGCGGGCGCAGGCCCGCCATCCACGACTTGCAGTGCTGGTCCGGGAAAAGGCGTGGGTGGCGGGCCTGCGGCCGCCATGACGGTGTCCAGCGGCCGTGCGTCCATCGACGCGGTTATTTCGCGGCGGGCGCTTAGGGTCGCAAATACTCTGTTCATTTGAGGGCTGCGCGCG
>DNXO01000041.1:0-323 GCA_003506895.1 Acetobacteraceae bacterium
TTTGATTAAGGCCTCATTAATCACGAAAACTTGTTGTCCCCCAACAGGTTGGGTTGTCATCGAGTGTGGCAGATGAGTGACAGCTTTTTAGACAAAAGCTGTCTAAGTGCGCGCCATAGACGACGCAGAATGCGCCCGGTCTGAAAAACTGAAAAACACTCTGGAGAACAAACTAATGAAGAAGTTTCTACTCACCACTGTGGCCCTCGTCGCCCTCGGCGCGGCCGTGCCAGCACTCGCAGCCGATCTTCCTGCCCGTACCTACACCAAGGCTCCGGCTTACGTCGCTCCGCTCTATAACTGGACCGGCTTCTACATCGGCG
>DNXO01000041.1:676-1060 GCA_003506895.1 Acetobacteraceae bacterium
TTCCTCGGCGGTTTGCAGGGTGGCTATGACTACCAGTTCGCCCCCAATTGGGTCCTCGGTGTCGAAGCTCAGTACAGCTGGCTTGGCAGCAACAACAACAGCATCATCTTCCCCGCTGGATACGCCTACACCAACGACCAGCGTGGACTCGGCTCCGTGACCGGCCGCATCGGCTACACCTGGGGTCCGGCCCTGCTCTACGTGAAGGGCGGCTATGCCTTCTCCGACAACAACGATTCGTTGACGCTCGGAGGCGTTCCGGCCGCATTCGCTCTCAACGGCGGCCATAGCGATGGCTACACGGTCGGCGCCGGCCTCGAATACATGTTCACCCAGAACTGGTCGGCCAAGATCGAGTATCAGTACTATAACTTCGGCAACAGC
>DNXO01000041.1:1390-4197 GCA_003506895.1 Acetobacteraceae bacterium
GCACCGACGACCATGTCGTGAAGGCTGGCATCAACTATCGCTTCAACTGGGGTGGCCCGGTCGTCGCGAAGTACTGATCCACGTCTGATCAAAGAGTCTGAAAAGGCCGGCCTCGCGCCGGCCTTTTTGTTTTTCCGCGCAAGAAATCAGAAAGCTCGTTCAGGGCATTTTACCGCTCGAAGAACCGCCTCCGCTTGGCGGAAATCGCGGTTGTGTTCGGCGGGCGACCCGCCGATAGTGTGGCCGAGCCGATAACGGGCAACTTGCGACCCAAAACCATGCACACAAAAGCGGACGCGACCAAATCCTCGGCCGAAGCACTGCGTTACCCCTGGGAAAACCATCCTGGCCCGGACCAGGTCGTCGAGGTGATGGGTGGTGTCTTGTGGGTCCGCCTGAAGCTGCCGTTCCGTCTCAATCACGTAAACATCTATCTGCTCGCCGATGGTGCCGGCTGGGCGATGGTGGATTCCGGCTTTGGCAACGAGGAGTCGATCGCGGCCTGGACCGCGTTGTTCGAGGGCCCGCTCGCGCATGTGAAAATCACGCGGCTCATCGTCACCCATTCGCATCCCGACCATGTCGGCCTCGCGGGCTGGGTGGTCGATCGTTTCAACTGCCCGCTCCAAATGTCGCAGGTCGAGTATCTGCAGTCGGTCTACCATCAGAACCGCGGCACCGAAGAGCGCAAGATGGCGCAGCGCCTGTTCTTCCGCCGTCACGGCATGGACGAGAGTCTGACCGACAAGTTGCTCGGCCGCGGCCAGGATTACCTGACGCGGGTTTCGGTCCTGCCGCCATCCTATCGCCGCATCTCGCATGGCGACGAGATCTCGATCGGCACAAGGCGCTTCAAGGTCATCACCGGTGGCGGACACGCGCTCGATCAGGTGATGCTCTATTGCGCTGCCGACAAACTGTTCCTGTCCGCCGACCAGGTGCTGAGCAGGATTTCGCCCAATGTCAGCGTCTGGGCGGTCGAACCCGACCAGAACTCGCTGGGCGAGTATCTGGCCTCGCTGGCGAGCCTCACGACCACGCTGCCCTACGACCTGCTTGTGCTGCCCGGCCACGGCGTCCCCTTCTACGGATTGAAGACGCGAATCAAGCAATTGGCCGATCACCACGAGGAACGTTGCCGGCTGATTGCGGACGCGTGCCGGGAAACCTCGAAGACCTCCAAGGAACTGGTGCCCGTCGTGTTCCACAAGCACCTGCTCGACGCCCATCAGATGGGATTTGCCGCCGGCGAGCTGATCGCGCATGTGAACTACATGCTGGTCGAAGGTCGCCTCACGGCCGAGGAGACCGACGGCGTGCTTCACTTCAGGACCACCTGATCGGGCGCGCGCCGTGGGCGCGCTACGTCTCGAGATTGAACAGCTTCGCCGCGGTACGGCCGAGGATGTCGGCCTTCTCGCTGTCGCTAAGCGAGGTCGAGGCGAAGATGTGGTCTACCGGATTGAGCTGCCAGGGATAGGGATAATCGCTGCCGAGCACGATCTGGCCGGCGCCGACCTGCGCCGCCAGATGGCGGATCGCCTCGGGCGTGAAGACCAGGGAATCGAAATAGATCTGCTTGAGATATTCCGTCGGCGCCTTCTTCAGCCGCACGTCGGGATTGCAGCCCTTGGGCCCGACCATGCAGGCATGGTCCGAACGGTCGGCATAGGACGCGAGGTACCCGCCGCCATGGGCGGCGATCAGTTTGAGCCGGGGAAAGCGATCCAGGGTGCCCTCGAAGATGAGGTGCGAGAGCGCTATCGTCGTGTCGAGCGGATTGCCGATGGTGTTGCCGAGCCATCCGTTGCCCGACAGCCGCTTGCCGAGCTCGCGAACGCCCAGCGGATGGATGAACAGGGGCACGCCGAGTTCCTCCGCCTTGGCCCAAACCGGGTGAAATTTCGGATCGGAGAAGTCTACGCCGTTCACCGAGCCGCCGATCGCCGCACCCTTCAAGCCCTGTTTTTTTACCGCGGTCTGAAGTTCCTCGACGGCGAGATCGGGCGCCTGCAGGGTGAGCGAGGCGAAGGCCGCAAAACGATCCGGCTTTGAGGCGCAAAGCTCGGCGAGCTTCTCGTTCTGCATTTTGACGACCTGCGCCGCAAGATCGCGCTCGCGGTGATACCAAAACGGATTGATCGACAGGACTTCCAGGTCAACGGCCTGCGCGTCCATCGCGGCGAGCCGCTGGCCGAGATCAAGAAAGGTCTCTTCTGCGCCCCTGACCGGGCCGATCTGGAGCTTGATACCTTCCTCGCCGAGCAACGCGCCCGCCTCGCGGAAATGACAATGCGCGTGCACATCGATGGTCTTGACCCGCTTTCCGTTGACCATGACGGGTAATTTCTGGCGCGCCGGCTGCTCGGCGTGCGCGCTCTTCAGAAGGCCGCAGCCGCAGAATACGATGCCGGTGGCAACGGCTGCGGTGCCGGCCTTCAGAAAATGACGGCGCGTGGACATGACAATTTCCTCCCTGGCTCTTGTTTGCCGGCGCGGTCTGCCACCGCCCCGCCGTGCTGGCTTCCGGTGATGATTCCGCCGCGAACGGCGGCGGCCAGATGGAGAAGGATCGTAGGACATGCGACGGGCCGCCAGCAAGACGGCCAACACCTTAAAAGGCAGCCAGCATGTTGATCTGGATCGAATTTTTGACTGAGGTGCACGCCCGGACTTGATCCGGATCAAAGCCCCGATTCCCGCTCGACATTAATCGTAGAAACGCTCTAAAAAGGGGCACGCCGCTCCGGCCTCACGACCCGTTCCAGGTTTTGCGATGGATTACAGCCAATTCTTCAGCGCCGCCC
>DNXO01000095.1:0-2453 GCA_003506895.1 Acetobacteraceae bacterium
GATTGAAACAGCAGCAGAAGACCGAAGGCGATAAAGAGGTAAAAGAGGTTGAACTGATGCTTCTTTTCCATGGCCGGGTCCCCGTGTGACACTACTCACTTAATAGCGGCGCGGCTCATGCGAAAGGCCGCCTGCCGCAAAACGGCGCCTGCCGGCGGGACGCCTTTCGACATCGAAATAGTTTGCCAGAAGCGCCTTGAGCAAGCATTAAGTCCGCCTAATGCGTTATATCTATATGATCTGCAATGGATAATGCGAAGCCGTGCGTCGCGCGAACGTTGGCGCTGGACCTGCGATAGGGTAAATTTCAAATCTGTGCTTATGTTTAACGGGATTGTGGAATCGCGGAGACCGGGCAAAAAGGCGGAAAATTCCGCACCGCTATGTGAATGAAGCCGCCGAACGGCCGGGCTTGGCCGTCGGTGTGACGCAGATGAAGCATTATGGGAGTTTCCGTTGATTACACTCACGATTCGCCATCGGACGACCTACCGCTACCGCCAGCAAGTGAGCCTCGGGCCGCACCGCTTGATGCTTCGTCCGCGCGAAAGCCGCGAACTCCGCCTCATCTCGAGCGAGGTGACAGTGACGCCCGCCGCCACAGTGACCTGGGCGCACGATGTGTTCGGCAACGCCGTCGCGACCGCAACCTTTCCAGCCAAGGCTGACAGCCTCGTCATCGCCAGCGCCGTGGAACTGCAACTCCACGCCGCCGCTTGGCCGGTATTCGATATCGCCGCCTCCGCTGTCACCTACCCGTTCGGATATTCCAGCGACGAATGGATCGATCTGGGCGCGCTGGCGATGCAGCAATACCCAGACCCAGCCAGACGGTTGCGGGACTGGGCACGGGGGTTCGTTCGCGGCAGCTCGACGGACACTCTTGCTCTCCTGAAGGACCTGAGCGTGGGTGTGCCCGGAGCGATCTCCTATCAGAGCCGGGAGGATGAGGGCACGCAATCGCCGGTCCAGACGCTGGATCGCGGCTGGGGATCGTGCCGGGATTTCGCGGTCCTGTTTGTCGAAGCGGCACGCAGCCTGGGTTTCGGCGCAAGGATCGTATCCGGTTATCTCTACAATCCGGATCAGGATCGTGTTGGATCCGAAGGCGCTGGATCGACCCACGCCTGGGCGGAAGTCTATGTCCCAGGCGCGGGCTGGATAACCTTCGATCCGACGAACCGTGGTGTCGGCGGCTTCAATTTGATCCCTGTCGCCGTCGCGCGCGACATCCGGCAGGCGATGCCGGTGACCGGCAGCTTCGTGGGGATGACGGACGCGTTCATGGGGATGGATGTGGAAATCAGCGTCAGGGCTTAGGCATCGCCCAGAAACAATTGCGCCATCTGGCATTAAAATGAAAATATAGGCTAAGAAAAATCCGGCCCAGGATGGGGCTTCCGCGATGGCTGGCTCCCGCTTTTCTTGACCGGACCGGTTGAAAAAATGGGCGGAAATTTTCCCATCGCCGGCAAAACATTGCATTCATCGACGGTTTTGGAGTTAATGCTCCTACCGGTTTACCGCTTTACCGTGACGATACCGGGTGATCTCCTAGCGGCACAATGAGAGAAGGCGTCAAGTGGCCAAAAAGATGAGCAATCCGGGTTTCGCCCCCGATTGGTGCGTCCATTTCCGATCGATGGCTCAGCACCCGGCGTGCGAAGCCGGCATCGAGTATACGGTGCTCAACGGTGGATCGGAGTACCGCCGCATGTACCAATTGCCTTGCTTCATCAAAGCTGGCGAGAAACCTGGACTGCGCATTCACTGCGATCGCTTCAGGGCGCCAACCGCCGAAGAAATTGCCCTGCATAAGCAATCGGCCGAGGACCGCAAAAATTTGGTGGCGACGGTTAAGGCTGGCATTACGCCTTGGCGGCTGAAGCATCAAGGCTGCACCCATTCCGAGATCGTCGAATGCCCGGCATGCCGGGGGCTTTTGCATCTGTCGATCAAGGCTCACAATGGACTTGTGCAGGGCCGCTGCGAGACGGGCGGCTGCGCGAATTGGACGGAATAAATCCGAATCCGGCCGGCTGACAGGTTCAGCGGCGTCATCCCGGAAATGCCGGAGGTGTCATCCGGGGCCGTTGCCAATGCACGCGCCTGCCGCGATCGCGAATAGCAAATCGCGCCAAGGTGGCGCGATTTGGCGGTGAGACCACTTAATTGTGCGGTGTCGCGGTAACGGACGATTTCCGCCCGGCCGACGCGAGCGGGCGGTTCTGCGCGTCGAGCAGCGGCAAGCCGTAGCTTTCGAGCAGCGCATCGATCTCAGCCTGGTTCTCCTGGATGAGCCGGTTCAGGAGCCGCTTGAACTCCTGATCCGAATGCCGCACGGCCATGCCAATCCTGAAGCTCATGCGCGGGCCTTCGAGCGGCGCGATGGCCAGCTTGGGCTCGGAATGCAGCGCGAAATAGCCAGCCATCGGCCCCCACAACACGCCGGC
>DNXO01000095.1:2851-4092 GCA_003506895.1 Acetobacteraceae bacterium
GTGCCAGCCACGATGCCGAGGCGCTTGTCCTTGAGGCGCGGATCGGCGAGCGAGGCGGTGCCGTCGAGCCCCGTGCCGGGCTTATATACCAGCGCATAGGAGGTGGTGTAATAGGGGTTCGTGATCTGGGCGATGTCGTCCCCTTGCGGGAAGCCCATGATCACGTCGCATTTATAGGAACCGAGCGTGTTGCGCACGAAGCCCGTGGAGTTCGGATACCAGGTATAGGCCAGGGATTTCCCGAGCTTGGCCGCCAGAAGCTCCGCGAGCTTGTTCTCGAACCCCTCGCCCTTTTCGTTGGAGAAGGGCAGGTTCCGCGGGTCGGAACAGACGCGGAAAACCTTGGGGTCGATAAGCTCCACCGCCGCCGCGGGCCCTTCTTGCGGAAGGGCGGCCGCGTGGCTCCAAAGTGCTGGAAGGAGCGCTCCGAAGAGCGCGGCATAGAGGCTTCTGGGCGGTGCTATCATGATCCCCCCATGCACTCGTTCTCGGCCTTGGCCGCGGCGGGCGGCTTCGGCGCGTGCTTCTCCGGTCTGCCGCGTCCCACCGCACCATCGGAGCGGCCGCGCAAGTATATGAAGATATTATCGAGGTAGCACACCACGTTTTTGTTGTCGCCAAACGATGGCATCACGAAATCGGTCGAGGACGATACGTTCTTCCGGCCTTGCGCAACAATGGACAAGAAGGTTGCGTAGTCCATCGACTTCAGTGAGTCAACGAGAGCTGGCGCATAACTCGATCCGGCACCGTCAGGACCATGGCAAACGATACACATCGAGTTGAAGCGTAAATAACCGGAGTATGTATACCAATCGACCGTGCCGTCCTTGTCGATATTGAAGGTCGGAGTGCCTTGCTTATCGTAGTATTGGCCGTTGACTTCCTTGACAGCGGCGGGATCGCCAGACCCGTCAGCCCAGGCGCCTCCGCCAACAGCCGCACACGAATACAGGGCAAGCCCCAGAAAAAGAACTCTCACTCTCAAGATAATCCCTCGCCGCTAGAATGCATGGATGCCCGGCGCTTGATGCGCCGGGCTCCGATTTACACTTGGCTTACGCGCCCGGCAGAGCGAACACTGTCATCGTTCCGCCCAATGCGGTGTAGTTTGACAGCGCTGCATAGCCACCAACCGCGCCGAGGCCTTCATTCGGCTTCGTGAGACCAGCCGCAAGACCGATGCCGGCCCAGCCGCCCACGCCCGAAAGCACCGCGACGAACTGCTTGCCCTTGTGCTC
>DNXO01000095.1:4367-4525 GCA_003506895.1 Acetobacteraceae bacterium
AGGTCATGACGTTGCCGATGATGCCGGACGGGGTCTTGAACTTGTAAAGGTCCTTGCCCGTCTTCGCATCGACCGCTTTCAGATAGCCTTCAAGCGTACCGTAGAAGGCAACGCCGCCAGACGTCGTCAGCACACCCGACCACACGGAGAACTGCTCG
>DNXO01000018.1 GCA_003506895.1 Acetobacteraceae bacterium
ACGCTTATCCTAGCGCCTATGCCCTAGCGCCCCCTCAACGCCTCCGAATAGCGCGCCGTGGCCGCCGATTCCCGCACGGCCTCGTCCAAGCTCTTCAACGCACACACAAGGTGCATCACCTTGGTCGCAGTCATTCCACTGCGATCGAAGGCGATCGACATGCGACGCGATCAGACGATTTCACGAGAAGATGCAGCCTTGGCCTCCGACGCAGCGCAGCCACCCGCCAATGAGCCTGCCGAGAGCGCCTCCAAGCGGTTTCAGCCACCTGCTGACCTGCTCAAGCGCGTGGTCCGCCGCCCAGAGCTTCGCAAAATCGTGCCACTTGCGGACACGACGATCTACGAGATGGAACAGCGCGGCGAATTCCCGAAGCGCTTCTTCCTGACGCCGCGCTGCGTGGTGTGGGATCTGGCCGAGGTCGAAGCCTGGCTCGACGAACGGCGCCGCGCGTCAGACGCGGACACCTTGCGTAAAACACCGGCGCCGGATGTTCACCAGCGACGCGCGCGACCGGTCAGGAAGCAGATTCAGCGAACATGAGAGGAATCAAGGAGACCGCCTCCATTCAGATTGGCGGTAACGGAACTGGTTGAACATAGCAGTTCGATTCCCTCTCGACCCGTCATTTGCCGCAGAGTTCTACGCGCGCATCAGCCGCGTCGAATTACTGTTGAGCTCGATGCCGCCGGTTTCGCCGACGAGCACGGTGCCGCCGAGATTGACCATTCGCCTGCCGATGCCGCAGTTGGGTTCGAGCGCGAACACCATGCCGGCTTCGAGCACACAGTCGACGCCCATGGTCGGGAGCGGTAGCACCTTGCCGTAGCGGGCCACTTCCGGCAAGTCGACGATATGCTCGCCGGCGCCGATCATGGTGTAAGGCGTCAGCGAGTGGATGAGCGGATGCACCTGCCAGCAGGCGGCATCGCGTATTGGGGCACGCATCGCTTCAACGACGTCGCCGAACACCGTGCCGGCCTTGAGGGTCTTGACGCCCGCCTCGTAAGACGCGCGCGCAAGCGCGGCCGCATCGTCGAAGTCCGGATGAATGTTGCCGACGCCGATCGCAGGCTGATGCTGGGTTTCCAGCAAACCGAAGGACGCGAACACCTCGGAAAGAATGACATCGCCCTCCTGGATGACGCGCGGCGCCTCGGGCCGATAGAGCCAAGCCGGCGGCCCCCAGCCGACGAACTCCGGACCAGAACCGAGCAGGATTTGGCCGGTGTAGCCGACGTTACGCGCTGCGGTATCGAGGGCGGCGGCATAGATCTCGTGCTCGCCGGCGCCGGGATGGGCGGCGGCGCGCATCGCCTCGCACATTTTCTCGCCGATCTCCGCCGACCATTTCAGGACCGCGATCTCCTCGGCACTCTTGGCGGCGATGCAGTTGAAGAAGTCGGTGCCGACCGGCTCGAAGCGGGCTTTCGGCAGATCGTCGATGATCGCCTTCCATGTGTTGTAGGGAATGACGCCGTCGAAAAAATATGGCGGGTAGGGTTCGAGCCCGACGACGCCGAAAGCGCAACTGTCAAGGCCGCGATCTTCGATGATCTCGACGACATTGGTCCCCATTTTGCCGACATACATGTTCTCCGGCCTGATCCAGCTTTGATGACCGGTGTAGCTGGCTTGAATGTGATCCTCGATGGCTGTGGAAATGAAGACGACGACGATTGGCTCCCCGCCCCTCGGGAAAATGACGATCGACCCCGGTCGCTCGTTGGTGAACCAGGCATCGGGCGCGTAAAACGCCGGATAAGCTCCCTCGCGGTCGCCGTAGACGATGAGCGCGTCGAGGCCCTGTTCTTCCATGAGCTGGTTCGCCAGCGCCCAGCGTCGATCGCGTTCGGCAACCGAATAGGTTGGGACGGTGATGGACATGATTGCGGTCCTTTTTCCTGTCTTCAGATCCGGATACCTTCGATCTCGGCCTTACCGAGCGGCAACTTCGCGGCGGCGGTGAAGCGGTCGCCATCGACCCGGCCGACGATTTCGGCGCGAATACGTCCGATCGGCGTGCTGATCCTGGCGGAGAAACGAACCTCGCCACCGGTGACCGTGCCGCCGGAAAAGTCGGATCGTCCCTTAACATTTTCGATGAAGCCCGACAGGGCTGCGCCCTCGACGCAGAATACCAACTTGGCTTGCTGCGGTCCGACCGGCGTCTTGACCGTGATCTGGTAGGTTCCCGGGACAGGCATGATGCGCACCTCATACGTCTGAGATAATGACTATAAAGTCATTATCGTCACGGGCGGCCGGAGTCAACCAGTTAGTGACCCACGGGACATTAATTGGTATCGAATACCCGTGGCGGCGCCGCGTGACGAGGTCAGACGAGGCCACGCGAGGGCTTTTCCGATGAAGGAAGAAGATGTCGATGGTGGAAACCACCCCTGAGAAGACCGCAAAGCCGCGCCGGCGTCGAAAGGAGGCGCGGCCGCAGGAGATCATTGCCGCGGGGCTGGCGGAATTCGCCGAACGTGGCTTTGCCGCGACCCGGCTCGAGGATGTCGCCGCCCGCGCCGGTATCGTCAAAGGAACGATTTACCGCTATTTCGACAGCAAGGAGACGCTCTTCGAGGCGGCTCTGTCTTCGGGTATCGGCCCCGCTTTCGAGGCGCTGCCGGAGATCGTCGCGGACTATGACGGCTCGACTTTCGACCTTATCCGCCTATTGATCAGCAGGCTCTATGAAACCTTGTTTATCCCAGAAGTCGAACTCCTGGCCCGGATCATCATCAGCGAAGGACACCGTTTTCCGGCCGTCGCCGAGCTTTACTACCGGCTTCTGGTCGGCAAAGGCCGCGACATTCTCCGCCGGATCATCGAGCGCGGTCTCGCGCGCGGCGAATTGCTGCCGTCACCGCTCAGCGCGACGCCCGAAGTGCTGATTGGCCCCGTGGTCATGGCTATTGTCTGGAACACGATTTTCGACCGCCTCGATCCGATCGAGCCGAGGCGATTTCTGGAAGCACATCTCGATCTTCTGGAAAAAGCGCTTGGGCGCAATGGCTGATTGCGCTTTCGGTTCCAGGCATCAGGACTTGGGCAGGCAGGTCCACAGACGCCGTGCTCGTTTCAGACACCCCAGAACACGATCTGGCATCATGCTTACTCTCCTTGAACTGTTATGGTTGGAGACCGATGATGAGCAGAATGGCGGTCATTTCCACCTGGGTGTTCCTTCCTTTGAGGAGATAGGGATGCATTGCCGGTCTTGATCGCCATCACGGGGTTCGTGGTTCCCAGCGTCGCCGGAGCCGAGCGTTTCGCATAGTCAGCCTGGCTGGTGTTGGTCTTCATTCGACTCTAGTGCCGTTTATGCGGCTTTGGAGTGCTATAGCGTAGACGTAGTTCTCATCTGGATTTCGCGCGACCCGCCACTTTGGCTGAAATCGCAAATTTTGCGAATGGCTTGCCGCCGAACGCCACCGATTGTGCTCCATGCCACCCTGGATCTGATCCTCCGACCAAGCATTTCGATTTCGGGCAGCCGAAGATCACGGTACGGAATGGCGGCACACCGACATCACGGTGTCGCGCAACCATCGGTGCGCCGGGTCGGCCTCCATCCGGGGGTGCCACATCGCCGAGACAACGATCTCAGGCGTGGTGACGGGTAGTTCGAAGCTCGCCAAGCCCTGTCCGAGCGACGCATCGCCAAGGCAGGATTTCGGTACGAGCGCCACCAGATCCGACTTACCGGCGATCCTCAGGGCATCGGGAAAGCCCGGCACGACAGCGACGATTTCCCGATGCAGCCCGAGAACATCCAGTGCGTCATCGACTGGTCCCATGAAGCTGCCTTTGCGCGAGACCACGACATGCCGAGCGGCGGCATAGCATTCCGGCGTCACCGGGGCGGACAATAGCGGATGGCCAGTCCGTACCACCCCGAGGAAACGGTCGCGGAACAGCAGATGGGTGCGCACTTCCGGCGCGAAGGTGCCGAGTACCCCGATCTCAAGGTCGATCGCGCCCTCGCGCAGTGGTCCGGCATCCTTGACAGGCTTGGGCGCGAAGCGCAGGCGCGCATGCGGTGCCGCCTTGATGACGGCGGCGACCAGCGGGGCGGAAAACAGCCCGACGAAACCTTCATTGGCGCGAATGGTGAACGTCCGGTCGAGCGTAGCCAGATCCAGCCGATCGTCCTGCGGGCTTAGAACGTCCCGCACGTCCCGGCTGAGCAGGTGAACCCTGTCGCGTAGCGCGGTGGCGCGCGGCGTCGGTACAAGCCCGCGACCGGCGCGCACCAGCAACGGATCGCCGGTCGCAGCGCGCAGCCGTGCCAGCGTCCGGCTCATGGCGGAAGAACTCAGACCAAGACGGCGCGCCGCGCCCGTCACGCTGCCTTCGGTCAAGAGCGCGTCCAGAGCAGGGAGCAGATTGAGATCGGTGTCCATCGTCGGACCCTACAGCATCGGTCAGATCAGACATAGCGCCATGTGCAACAATAATGTGCATCCTGTGCGTCTGGTGCATCATCTTTCGAACCAGCATCTTCGCCTTGGACATCGACGACGAAAGGCATCCCCATGACCCAGAATGATCCCAGAGAATCGGCAGGCACCATCCTGCTCGTCGGCGCATCGCGTGGCCTCGGCCATGCCATGGCGGCGGAATTCATTGAACAAGACTGGATCGTCATCGGAACTGTGCGCGGCACGGGCCGGACCCTGCTGCACGATCTCGCCGACGCCCATCCCGGTCGCGTCGAGATCGAACAGCTCGACATCACCCAACCGGACCAGATCGCCGCTCTGCGCCAGCGCCTTTCCGGGCGGCGCATCGACATCCTGTTCGTGAACGCCGGCACGGCCAACGCGGATCAGGACGAAACCATCTCCGAGGTCTCGACCTCTGAATTCGTCCGCGTGATGGTCACCAATGCGCTAAGCCCCATGCGCGTGATCGAAGGCTTGCAGGATCTCATGTCGCCGACCGGCATGATCGGCATCATGTCGTCGGGACAGGGCAGCGTCGCCAACAACGTGAAGGGCGGCCACGAGATCTATCGCAGCTCCAAAGCGGCGCTGAACCAACATATGCGCAGCTATGCCGCCCGCCATGCCGGCGATCCACGCGCCTTGCTTCTGGTCGCGCCGGGCTGGATCCGCACGGACCTGGGCGGTCCCAATGCGCCCTTCGGAGTGGAAGAGACCGTGCCGCAGATCGTGACCTTGCTTCTCGCACAGTTGGGCAAGCCCGGCCTTCAGTATCTGGACCGCGAGGGACGTACCGTTCCGTGGTAACCGGCGCCCAAGCGACATTGCCGAGAAGTACGCGCCGAGGCGCACCATCATCGCTCAGGAGACGGCCATGAAGCTCATCGGCATTGAGGAGCATTTCCTCACGGCAGACATCCACGAGACCTGGCACGCCATCGGGCTCGACGCGAGCGACCCAAGCGTGGCGTTCCACTCCGGCACTGTAGGGCGTCGTCTCCTCGACCTCGCCGAGGAGCGTCTTGCGCTGATGGACGAGACGGGCCTCGACATGCAGGTTCTGTCACTGACCACGCCGGGCCTGCACAATCTGGGGCGCGAGAGCCTCGAATTGGCGCGGAGAACAAACGATCTCCTCGCCGAGGTGGTGGCGCGTCATCCGACGCGCTTCCAGGCTATGGCAACCCTGCCGGTCGCGCTGCCGGTGGAAGCCGCGCGTGAACTGGAACGCTGCGTCAGCGCGCTCGGCTTCAAAGGCACGATGCTTTGCGGTCGGGTGGATGGGCGCAATCTGGACGATCCGGCGTTCCTGCCACTCTTCGATGCCGCGGCGGGATTGGGTGTCCCAATTCTCCTTCATCCCCGCACGCCGGCGAAAGCGGTGAGAGACGCCTATTATTCGGGCTTCGCACCCGCGGTGGATGCGGCCTTCGCCACCTATGGCCTCGGCTGGCATTATGATGCCGGCATCCAGTTCGTGCGACTTGTCCTGTCCGGCTTGTTCGACCGGTTGCCCGGCCTTCAGGTCATTCTCGGCCATTGGGGCGAACTGGTGCTGTTCTACGCCGATCGCCTCGCGGCCATGGACCGGGTCAGCACGCTGGCGCAACCGATCGCGACCTATCTGCGCCGCAATCTCTACATCACCGCGAGCGGCATGTTCCTTCCGCACTATCTGGAGCGGGCTGTCGCGATCGTCGGACCTCAGCGGCTGCTTTTTTCGAGCGACTATCCGTACCAGTATCGTCCCGGACGGGATGCAAGACGGTTCTTGGAGACGTGCGGGCTTGGCACAGCGGATCTGGCGGCCTTCGCCCACGGCAATTGGTTACGGCTGACTAATACCACAGAGAATCCAACCGCGCGAAGGTGAGATCACACGCCAGACGCAGGATATGCCCGCCGCTTTCCGCGACGACGGCTTCAGGCTCTTTCCCGGAAGGCCACAACACGCTCGGAGCCAGATTCCACGATGCGAAATGAGGGTCGGAACGATCCGTTCCCGCTATCGCACAATCGGCGGCGCTAGAGCGGCAGCGCGATGCCGCGGCGCCAGACGCCCCGGATCGACAGCGTGTCCGAAACGGTCGAGGTCGGATCGCCGTCCACCAGAACCAGATCGGCCCGGTGCCCTTCTGCGATCCTGCCCCGATCGGTCAGGCCGAAGCGACGGGCCGGTGTGGCGGTGGCGGCCATCAACGCTTCCACCGGGGTCATGCCGGCTGCGACGAGCAACTGGAGTTCGTGATGCAGGCTCGCCCCGTGCGCCAAGCCGCCGAAGGCCGGCAGAGGGTCCGACACGTCGGTGCCGGCGAGAATGTCGACGCCGGCCGCGCGCAGGGCCTGCAGCGTGGCGAACATGTCCTTGAGCCTCGCCTTCGGAAACGTGTTGAAGCTGCGGTTCAGCGCGGCGATCCAGGTCCGATCGAGCTTGGCGGCGACGCGCGGATCGGCCGCCAGACCGGCGGCCGGGTTGCCGATCACCGATGAGTTCAGCACCAGACAGGGCACGACGAAGGCCCCCGATTCGGCGATTGCGGCGATCAGCTCCGGCGTATGCGGACGATCGAGGAACAGATGGGCCAAGCCATCGGCACCCGCAGCAATCGCCCGCCGGGTGGTCTCAAGCGTGACGGCATGGACGATCGCCAGCTTGCCGAAGCCGTGGGCGGCGTCCACAGCGGCCCGCAAGATCGTGTCATCCATCATGGTGAGTCCGGGATGGCCGGGAATCTCGCCGTCTTCGAGAAAGATCTTGATGTAGTCGGCGCCTTCGGCAACGCGCTTGCCTACCATCGCCGCCGCCTCCTCGGGCGTGGACACCGTGGGAAAGCGGAAGAAGCGGATGAACGGGTTGCTGCTTTCCGCCTGATACTCGGTCGGGTGCCCGCCGGGCGGCGTAAGACCCATCCCTGGCGTGCGCACGTCGGCGAGCGCGTCGTCTCCCACAACCCGCCGCCGATCCCGGTCCGGCCAGCGGCCGTTCATGTCGAGCTCGGTCGTCACGCCGAAGGTGAGCGCGGTTCTGAGGCCTTCGATGTCGGTGTGGGTATGGGAGTCGATCAGCCCCGGCAGCAGCATTGCCCCGCGCGCATCGGTGATGGCGGCCTTGGCGGGGATAGCCCCTCCGATCGAGGCGATCATGCCCTCCGCCATCACTATGTGGTCGGCCTCGATCACGCGCGTGCCGTCGAAGATGCGGGCATTGGTGATGGCGCTGAGCGGAGCCGGACGCGCCACCGGCGACGCCGTCCACCATCCGGCCCCGAAGCCCAGTGCGGCGCCGAAGCTCGCGGCAATGGACATCCGCGTGGCATCGCGGCGTGAACAGCAGACCTTCATGGGGTTCTCTCTTTCCCAAAAACACGGACCGGCGCGATGTCCACGGCGGCTGACTGGACCCAGCCGACCGCTTACAAATACGATGTATCGTTGCGTACAGTGTATCGTAACGATGCAGCGTCTTGTCAAGCCACTCGACGCAGCGCACTCTGTCACGATGAGTGAACACCCTACCCCCGCCAGCGACGCCTCTCTCTCCGTCTGGGAGCGCGCCGAGCCCTCCGCCCGCCCGACGCCCAGCCTGCTGAACCGCGACATGATCGTGCGCGCGGCGGTCGCGGTCGCAGACCGGGAAGACCTGGAGGCGGTATCGGTACGCCGGATCGCCGCCGAGCTGAATTCGGGACCGATGCGCCTCTATCGCTATCTGTCATCCAAGGAGGAACTGCTCGATCTGATGATCGACGCGGCCTATGGCGAGATGGTCGCTGCCGGTGCCATCGACGGCGATTGGCGCGCCGTGCTGGAGACCGTGGCCGAGCGCCTGCGCCTGGCTTGCCGGACCCATCGCTGGCTCGTCGATCTGATCGGCGGCCGGCCGCACCTCGGCCCCAACGCCCTGACCTTTTTGGAGCGCGCCTACGCAGCGCTGCGCAAAGAGCCGCGCTTCGGCGATATCAATTTGGCCACGGAGGCCATGGGCATCCTCAATGCCTATCTCGTTGGCGCGATCCGCTGCGAGCGTGGCAGGATAGCGGGCGATCTGAGCGATGCCGACTGGCGCGATCGCTGGTGGCCCTACCTGGAACGGCAGATCAAAACGGATCGTTTCCCCGAACTCGCCGCCATTGTGGAACACGCGGCCGACATCACACCGGCCGCGCAATTCAGGAACGGGCTCGAAGCCGTTCTCGACGGCATAGAAGCGAGGATCGGGCGCGCCTGATGAGGTTTCACCCAGACCTCCCGCCGGCGTTCCACAGCAACGACCGGTCAATCGCCCCGCGCAAGGAAGTCACCATGACGCCGCAAACCCAGCCGGCCTACATCATCAAGATGCGCGCCAAGCCCGGCGCAGACGCCCGCCGACCGCTACCGCACTGTGGTGTACGCGCTCGCGAGCGGCTTCACAGCCGACCAGTTACGCCACCTCAAGGGACACGATCTCGAGGAAAAAGGGATCGTACCCGTCAGCGAGGCTGGAGGCTGCATTCGATATTCGTGAAGCACGCCTCGATCATCCACCCTCCCTTCCAAAGACCGGAGGGTGGACGTTTCGTTTTGTATGGCGGAGGGCCTTACCAGGCCTGGTCGACTGGCAACACGAAGAGTTCCGCAACGTTGACATGGGCCGGCGCCTGGAGCGCAACCAGGATGGTATCGGCGATATCCGCGCCTTGCAGGAAGGTCATCTGTGTGGCGAGATCATCCATCTGCTGGCGGTAACCGGGGTCCGTGATCTGGTCATAGAGCTCGGTGGCGACAGCGCCGGGCTGGATGCAGGTAACGCGGATGTTGTGCTTCTGCCCGACCTCCATACGCAGGCCGTCGGAGAACGCGGTTACGGCGTGCTTCGTCGCGCAATAGACCGACAGCCCTTTGAAGACCTTGCGGCCGGCAATCGACGAAGTGTTGAAGATGTGGCCCGAATGCTGCTTGATCATCAGCGGCAGTACGGCCGCCGTCGTGTTGAGCAAGCCCTTCACGTTAACGTCGACCATGCGATGCCATTCACGGACCTTGAGCTGGTCAACGTCGGAAAGCGGCATCAGACCGGCATTGTTGAAGAGAATGTCAATCGAGCCGTAGGTATCGGCCAGTTTCTTGACGCCGGCTTCGACAGAGGCCGCATCGACCACGTCCATTTCGAGGACAAGAGCGTCGCCACCCTTGTCCGTGATGTCGGCCTTCAGGGCTTCGAGACGATCAGTACGCCGGGCCGCGATGCCGACCTTCACCCCCGCAGCAGCCAGCTTGAGCGCCGCGGCAGCGCCGATGCCGCTTGATGCACCGGTTATCAGCGCGATTTTTCCGTTGATGTTCGTCAAAGCTCGTCTCCTTGTTGCTCGCAAATCCGCTCCGGGAAGGGAATGGCGTTCGCGTTCGATAGGGAGAACTCTATGAAACTCCGGCGTTTCTATCTCTCGGCGCATTGCCGAGGCTGTCGGGATTTTGCTCAATTCGCCATCGCGAGGATCGAATTGCCTTCAGCCCCGGCGGTAGTCACTCGGGGAGAGCCCCGTCTCGCGCCGGAAAATCTGAGCGAAGTGGCTGGGGCTTGCGTAGCCGACGGTCATTCCGATTTCGATGATGCTGGTGTCGGTTTCCTGCAGCAATTGCTGCGCTTTGGCGACGCGCTGCCGAATGAAATACCGCGAGGGCGCCATCCCGGTCGATTTCTTGAAGAGCCGGCTGAAATGGAACGGACTCATTCCCACCTCATGTGCCAGGTGGTTGAGATCAAAGGGCTGATCAAGCCGGGCTGCCATGAAGGCAATAGCCCGCCGCAGTTTCGAGCCGGGCAAGGCGTTTTGGACACGCGCCTCGGATTCGGCAACGGCATAGTGGCGCACGAGATGCACAGCCAAGCTCTGTGCCAGTCCTTCGATGAACAGCGCGCTTCCGCCGTTTTCGGCAGCCAGTTCCCCATGGAGAAGGCTCAGGATATGCGAGAGCGTCGCGTCGCGAGCACCGGAGACATCCTTCAAGGTGACGTTGCCGCCGGCCTTGCCCAGCATCTCTCGCACCACCTTTTCGAACAGCGGAATGGAGACATAGAGGTGCATCACCTGAAATGGCTGATCACCGTCGGCGTGCCAGCGCATTTCATAGGGAGCAGGCGACCGCGTCAGGAAAAAATCGCCGACACGGACGCGGTTCGCTGTCCATTCGCCGCCAAGTTCCCGCTCTTCGACAGTGGCACTGCCCGACATGACCCAGACGATGAGCGGTTCAGCGACGGCGGGCACCAGGAAAGGCTGTTGAACGCGATTGCGAGAGAAGAGCTGCACGAAGACGTCTTTCCACGCCGGTCCGTCGCCGCTGATCAACGTGGTCCCGCTGATGTACTTTTCCAGCCCACCCGGAGATGTTCGCTCCGGTTTTGCCTTTGGAAACTGCGGCTCGCTCAGAGACACTCTCTACACCGTCCTTCCAGACCATGTCTCGTTCAGATCTGTCCATCTTCGCACAAAACGAAAAATATCTCTTTCATTTCCAATAATGCTTGGCCGCACCTGAGAGCATCGTCGGCCACGTCGTAGCCATCTTCGCCAATAGTTCGAACACGGGCCAATGGCGTGGATCGACACTTCGGACAGAGCATCGTGGCCCAACCCTGCTATCACCCAAATATCGTGCTTTGGAGGGCTATAGCGTAGACGTAGTTCTCATCTGGGGCCCGTACGGCCGCCGATCTCGGCATAACATAACGAGGGCACCGATCATGGCATCGCTTCCACTCCGATGAACGGCATCAACGGCGGCAACAGCGTCGGCACGCGCTTCACTCCGTTCACCCATGCGT
>DNXO01000092.1:0-14508 GCA_003506895.1 Acetobacteraceae bacterium
CACACAAGATTCATGATAGGCTCGGATCAAATGGGACAGGTCCGCGCGAAACGCCCAATTTTTCTTCGTGAAACTTCGTGCGCACTTCGTGTGACTTCGTGTCCGCTTGATTTCCGTGCCCGAATACCCCCCCCCCAACCGGCGACCAACTTGCGTTCCCGATCAACCACCTTACCCTGCCCTGAACACCAAAAGGGAGTAAACCATGAAGATCCTCCGTTCCTCGGCCCGCAAAACCAATCGCGCCCCCGCCTCCAACTTCACCGGGACCGTCTTCTCCGATGAGGTCGTGGTCGGCGTCGCCCCGTCCCGCATGCGCGGCTCCGTCGTCTCGTTCACCCCCGGCGCTCGGACAGCCTGGCACAGCCATCCAGTCGGTCAGACCCTGTTCTGCCTCTCCGGGGCCGGCCGCGTGCAGCGCGAAGGCGAGCAGGTCCAGGAAATCCGCCCGGGCGACACCGTGATCATCCCGCCGGATGTGCGCCACTGGCACGGCGCGGCACCGGACAAGCTGTTCTCCCACCTCGCGATGTCGGAACTGAACGACAAGGGCGAAGGCACCGCGTGGTTCGAGCATGTGTCGGACGAGGACTACAACGCCAAGCCCGCGCCAGTAACCTGAAAGGCGGGAGGGGCAACACCCCCTCCCAACCACCCTACTCCGCCGCCACCGCTACCTTGTCCGCTCCGGACAGTGAGAAGCCCTCGTATCCGTTCGCGGCGATCTCATCGCACTTCAGCCGGTAAGCACCCACGCCGCCGATATACGGCATGAACACGCGCGGCTTGCCCGGAATGTTGGCGCCCATGTACCAGGATGCCGCCGACGGGTACAGCGTGGTGTGTGCAACCTCATTCCCATGATCGACCCAGGCGTTCTCCGCCGCCAGCGTCGGTTCGATGCAATCCAGTCCACGGTCACGCAGATGAAGAAGGCAATCCGCGATCCAATCGACGTGCTGTTCGATTGACACGATCATGTTGCTCAACACCGACGGGCTGCCAGGGCCGGTGATCATGAACATGTTGGGGAATCCCGCCGTCATCAGGCCGAGATAGGTCCTGGCACCAGGGGCCCATTTGTCCGCCAGCGCCGCCCCTGCCCGGCCGACGATCCCCATGCGGGTCAATGCACCGGTCATCGCATCGAATCCGGTGGCGAAGACGATCGCATCGAATGCGTAGTCCTTGCCCCCGACCCGCAGGCCCTCGGGCGTGACTGCTTCAATCGGGGCGTCGCGGATATCCACCAGATCGACGTTCGGACGGTTGAAGGTCAGGTAGTAATCGGTATCGACGCAGATCCGCTTCGTGCCGATCGGATGGCTCGTCGGCGCCAGCAGCTCCGCCTTCGCCGGATCCTTGACCATCGCCCGAATCTTCGAGCGGACGAACGCCGCCGCCGTGTCGTTGGACGCCTTGTTGAAGATCAGGTCGTTGAACGAGGCCATGAAGGTCGTGCCGCCGCTCTCCCACCGCTTTTCATAAACCGCCAGGCGATCGGCCTCCGGCGTTTCGATAGCGGACTGGTCGTTCGGGTTGGCCAGTATGCCGTTGCGGGTCATCCGAGCCTCGGCGCGCTTGGCCGGATATGCCTCCTTCCAGGCGTGGGCGTAGTCATCGGTCATCGGACGGTTGCGCGACGGGATGCTGAAATTCGGCGTGCGCTGGAACACGGTGACCTGGGCGGCCTGGCCGGCGATCACCGGGATGGACTGGATCGCGGAGGAACCGGTGCCGACCACGCCAACGCGCAGGCCGGTGAAATCGACGCCCTCATGCGGCCAATGACCGGTGTGGTAGATTTTGCCCTTGAAGCTGTCGATGCCGGGGAAGTCGGGCATCCGGGCGGCTGACAGGCAACCAGTCGCCATTACGCAGAATCCCGCGGACAGGACATCGCCGCGGTCGGTGCGAACAGTCCAGCGGTTGGTGGCTTCGTCGAATTCCGCCCCGGTGACGCGGGTTTCGAAACGCATGTCGCGACGCAGGTCCAGGCGATCGGCAACGAAGTTGGCATAGCGCAAAATTTCCGGCTGGCCGGCGAACACCTCGCTCCATTGCCAGTCCTGCTGGATGCCTTCGTCGAAGGAGTAGGAATACTGCATGCTTTCCACGTCGCAGCGAGCACCAGGGTAGCGGTTCCAGTACCAAGTGCCGCCAACGCCGGTGGCGACGTCGAACACGATGGCGGACATCCCCAGGCCGCGCAGCCGATGCAGCATGTACATGCCGCCGAAGCCGGCGCCGACGATGACGACATCGATTTTACCCGTAACGGGCGCGCGTAGGGTTTCGGCTGGCTGTGACATGAAGGCTCCATGGATGGTGATTGGGAGCATCGGATAACGGCGGGACCGGGTTTGTCAACTCATTGGTAGGTTTTTGGACTGATCGGTGTCCAGCACCCGAGGACATCGACCGGACCGGTATGTGGTATTAGATTACCACACAGGAAAACCCCTTGACCGTCAGGGCTTACACCTCCATAAGCCGCGCCTTCTGAACCACGGACGCTTATAAAAACCATGCTCAAGAGCACGCCCTCCATCAAACCGTCGGAGGTGACTAAAGGCTGGGTGCTGATCGATGCCGAAGGCGTCGTTCTCGGCCGCCTCGCCGTTGTCATCGCCAACCGCCTGCGCGGCAAGCACAAGCCGCAATTCACCCCGCACGTCGATTGCGGCGACAACGTCGTCGTCGTCAACGCAGCCAAGGTGAAGGTCACCGGCAACAAGCTGGACCAGTCGGTCTTCTACTACCACACCGGCTATGCCGGCGGCATCAAAGGCCGTTCGATCCGCCAGCGCCTTGAATCCAAGCATCCCGAGCGGGTGCTGGAAAAGGCCGTGGAGCGCATGATCACGCGCGGCCCGCTGCAGCGTAAGCAGATGAAGCACCTCCATATCTATGGTGGTCCCGAACACCCGCATGACGGCCAGCAGCCGCAAACGCTGGACGTCGCCGCGATGAACCCTAAGAACAAGAGGGGCTGAGACCGATGTCAGGAATTCAAACCGGCAGCCTCGCCGACCTGAAAGAGGCGCTCGCCGCCCGCCAGGCCGCTGCTGAAGCCGAAGCCGCCGCAACCGGCGCGCCCGCGCCCGTCGCCATTTCCACCCAGCCGAAGCGGGAGCCGAAGCGCGACGAACTGGGCCGCTCCTACGCCACGGGCCGCCGCAAGGAATCCACCGCGCGCGTGTGGATCAAGCCCGGCAAGGGCGAGATCATGGTGAACGGCAAGAAGGTCGTGCAGTATTTTGCCCGTCCAGTTCTGCGCATGCTGCTGACGCAGCCGTTCCTGGTGGCCGATCGCTACAACCAGTTCGACGTGTTCTGCACCGTCAGCGGTGGCGGTCTGTCCGGTCAGGCCGGCGCCGTTCGCCACGGCATCAGCCGTGCGCTCACATACTATGAACCGGACCTGCGGAGCATCCTGAAGGTCGCCGGCTTCCTGACCCGTGACTCGCGTGCGGTCGAACGCAAGAAGTACGGCAAGGCGAAAGCCCGCCGCAGCTTCCAGTTCAGCAAGCGCTGATCTGGCCTTCCAAGGACAAGAAAAAGAGGCGCTTTCGGGCGCCTCTTTTTTTGTTCGGCCTATTCCTCGGGCGTGGCGTGGCGACCACCCTGCACCTGCAGGAAGCGCCGGGCCAACGCCCCATACAGCGGGCGCCGGCAGACCAGACGCGATACCGCGAACGACAGGAACGCCGTTGCCATCAGCGGAATCATCAGGGTCTGATTGGCTGTCATCTCCATCACGATGACCGATGCGGTAATCGGCGCCTGCACCACGCCTGAGAAATACGCGGTCATGCCCAGCAGGATCATCGCACCGGCCGGCGCGGCCGGGACCAGCGGCGCCAGCACCGATCCCAAACCGGCGCCAATCGATAAAGACGGCGCGAAAATGCCGCCCGGAATACCGCTGACATAAGACACCACCGTCGCGGCCAGCTTCAGCAGCGCATAGACCGGCGGAAGCGTCGAATGCGCCTCCACCATGCCGCGGGCCTGATCATACCCGGTGCCATAGGTCTGGCCGCCGGACAGCGTGCCGATGACCGCCAGCAGCAGTCCGCACAAAGCGGCGAACACGACCGGATATCGCAGGATAAACTTGCCGGCGAACCCCGGCAGTCCGCGCGCGGCGATGATCAACGACTGACTGAACAGCCCACCCGCGAGACCACCAACCACACTGCACACAATCACGCCCAGTATGGCGTCGCGGTTCGTCATCACCGCGGCCGTCTGCCCAAAATAGGTGTAGTTGCCGACCAGACCCAAAGTCGTCGCGCCCGCCACCACCACCGCGGTGAACACGGTCCCGGACGTGCGAGCCTCGAACGAGTGACTGAGTTCCTCGATGGCGAACACGATCCCGGCCAGCGGCGTATTGAACGCGGCCGCGACCCCCGCCGCCCCACCCGCCAGCACCAGCGCTCGGCGCAGTTCCAGGCGCGGCAGGCGCAACAATTTGCCCAGGGCATGCATGATAGAGGCTCCGACCTGGACGGTCGGCCCCTCGCGGCCAATCGACGCGCCGGACGCAAGACCCAGCAGGGTCAGAAGAACCTTGCCGGCGGCGATGCGCAGCGAGAGGACGCGGTCCACCATCGCGTCGTCAGTCATATGCAGAGCGGCGATCGTCTGCGGGATGCCGCTGCCCTGGGCGCCGGGGAAAACGAACTTGGTCAGCAGGAAGGCAATCGTCAGCCCGGCCGGCGCGACAATGTACGGCAGCCACGGATGGCCGGCGATAGAATGCAGGAACAAGCCGCTGGCATAGTCCGAGGCCTTGGCGAAGCCGACCGCGACCGCCGCCACCAGGACAGCACCAACCCAAAACACCACGCGGCGCCACCACAGGCGGGGCGACACCAACGGCATCCGGCCCATTCGCCGCAGCCGCAACAAATGGCCGCCTCGTCCAAGTTCCATGAAGGTCCTTACATTGTCCTAACCAGGAACGGGATATCTGCCATAGTGGCCGGGCATCGGACAGTGGCTCCAACGGTTGGGCGCAAGGCTGGCCTCCTAAAGTGCCCCACCGGCGAGCCAGGCGGCACCGCGCCCATACAGCCGCTCGACCTCCGGCCCTTTCAGGCCGGGCATGTCCGGCTTCACCTTGTAGCCGATCCGGGTCTGGATATACGCCAGATGGCGGTAGCCGGCGGGAAACCGGGCAAGCAGCTCCGGATCCAGTTCCAGTTTGGCGGAGGGACTGATCGGGATCAGCGTGTCCTTCTCATAGATCGGCTGGCGCAGCACCATGCCCCAGCGTCCCTGCCGCTTTTCCAGGAAGTCGTAGAACCGGCCGGTGCAGACGATGTCGCACAACACGCCCTCCACCTCGCCACGCTGGGAGATCGTCATCTTCGTCTGCGAAACCGCGCGGTCGCCCGCCAAATCGATCGAGATGCCGCCGAGGAAATGCAGGATGCTGACGCCTTTGTCCCAGCCTTCCTTGCTGACGCGGATGAATTCGTCGGCCGTGCCTTGGAACCACGTGGCCATCATGACCCCGTCGTCGTGCCAGACGGTACGGAACCGCTCCCAATGTCCGGCGTCGCGCCAGACGACCCAGTTTTCCAGTAGTTCACGGATCTCCCGGCGATCGGCGATCGGGTCGCTGGCTGTCATTCAGATGCCTCCGCAAAGATTGCGGCCAGACTATCCCAGCGCCGCGAGCGGGCAAACCGGCCTTTCATTCCCGACCGAAATGGCGCAGCCTGCCGCAAAACAAAACGACAACGGGGGAAAACATGTCCTGGCTTTCACGTTTCGCGTGCAGCTTGCTGCCGGCGGCGCTTTTGGTTGCTGGCGCGGCGCACGCCGCCGAACCGTTCACCATAGGGCTAAACCTCGGTCAGACCGGCGCGCTGGCGCCCAACGGCAAGGCCGCCCTTCTCGCCATGCAGATCTGGGTCGAAGACACCAATGCCAAGGGCGGACTGCTCGGTCGCCCGGTCAAGCTGCTGACCTATGACGACCAATCCAATCCGGCGCTGGTTCCGGGCATCCTGTCGAAGCTGCTGGATGTGGATAAAGTGGACATGCTGATCGCCGGCAACGGCACCAACATGGTTGCCCCCGCCCTGCCCTTCGCGATGCAGCACAACCTGACCCTGGTCGGGCTGTTCGGCCTGGATGTGAACAGCGAGTTCCACTACCCGAACTACTTCTCGATCATTCCGGCCGGCGGCGACAAACCGAAAGAGGCGTTCTCGGCCGGGTTCTTTGCGCTGGCCGCCGCTGCCAATCCCAAACCGAAGACCATCGCCCTGGTCGGCGCGGATGCGGAATTCGCGCGCAACGCCGTGGACGGCGCCCGTGCGCAGGCGAAACGAGACGGCTACCGGATCGTCTATGACAGCACCTATCCGCCGACAACCTCTGACTACTCGCCGATTATCCGGGCGATCCAGGCGACGAAACCGGACATGGTGTTCGTGGGATCGTATCCGCCCGACACTGTTGGAATGATCCGGGCGGCCAATGAGGTCGGGCTGGACGTGAAGATGTTCGGCGGCGGCATGGTCGGCTTGCAGGCGACCGCGATCAAGACGCAGCTTGGGCCGTTGCTGAACGGGATCGTCAACTACGATTTCTGGCTGCCGGTGGGATCATACGCCTCGCCCGAGGCGAAGGCGTTCCTGGCGAAATACCAGTCACGGGTTGGCGAAAGCGGCGTCGATGCGCTGGGATACTACCTGCCGCCGTTCGCCTATGCGGATTTGCAGGTTGTGGGGGAGGCGGTAACGGCGACCGGCGGGACCGACCAGAAAAAGCTGGCGGATTACCTGCGCTCCCACACGTTCCACACCATCGTCGGCGATATCAAGTTCGGCCCGAACGGCGAATGGGCGGAGCCACGGGTGCTGGAGGTGCAGTTCCACGACATCAAGGGGCACGACACCGAACAGTTCCGCACGTTGGGCACGCAGACGGTGCTTTACCCGCCGGCGTTGAAATCGGGGGAACTGCGATATCCTTACACAAGCGCGCGGAACTGACCGGGAATCAGGCGGCCAAGCCGAAATGCGCGATGTCGGCCTGCGTCGCCTTCCACGCCGCGTTGCCACGCCATTCCTTGATTAGCGTCGAAAAATCCTCGCCGTAGCGCACGCGGAACAGAAGCGTGCGCCGCGGGCCGTTCTCATACTCATGCGGTTCGCCCCGTGGATGCACGACGAAGCCGCCGGGAACGATCTCCACGGTCTGATCCGGCGTGCGCATGATGCCGCCGCCTTCCAGGCAGAAATAGATCTCGGTGCAGTTGGGATGCAGGTGGTGCGGGCTGATCTGGCCGGCCTCCCAGCAGGCCACCGTGACGTCGCCCTCGCCGATGCGGCCCAGGACGTGCTCGACATGCTTGATCGGATCCCAGCGCGCTTCTGTGTGCAGGTTGAAAACGTCCATGACCGATCATCCTCCCTGATTGGGCTCAGCTTGAAACCGGATGATCGTGACATCAATACTGGCGCGCACCATGCGCGCGTGCCGTGGCTGGGGTTCCTGGAAGCTTTTAGAACTTTCTGTGTTTCATCTCCGGCGGACGTGATGGCACTCATGGCAAAGGTGGAGCCGTTTGCTTTGGTTTCGTCGTAGAGATTGAGTTGACATATGTTCGACATATGCTACCCTTCCGCTTCCCCTGAGGAAACCGACAATGCCCCGTACAGTTTCCATCTTTCGCAATAACCGCAATCAGGCGATTCGCCTGCCTAGGGATCTCGAGTTCCAGGGGGTGACGGAACTGACCATCGAACGACAGGGCGACACGATCCTCCTGCGTCCCGTTCGACCGGATTGGCTTTCGCTCATCTACGAACCGAGCGCGGATGCAGATTTTCTGCTTGAGCGGGCAGACCTGATCGAAGAGGGAAGGTTTTCCATGGGCGACGGCAAAAGCTGATGCCGATTGTCTATATGCTCGACACCAATATCTGTTCCTTCATCATACGCGAGCGTCCCGTCACCGTGCTGACTCGACTTCAAGCCGCCGTGAACGGACAACACAGCGTTGTGATCTCGGTCATCACCTATTACGAGATGCTGCTCGGCACCGTTGGCAAGAATGCGTCGCCGCGACATGCGACGCTGGTCGAAGCGTTTGTGTCCCGTCTGTCGGCCATCCTGCCGTGGGAACGTGAGGCAGCCGAAGAAGCCATGCGTATCCGGCGGGATTTGGGGGCTAAGGGAATGCCTATCGGAGGCAATGATTCCATGATCGCCGGACATGCGCTCGCTGCCGAATGCGTGCTGGTGACCAACAATACGCGTGAGTTCCTGCGGGTGACGGGCTTGCACGTCGAAGATTGGGTGGAAGGGTGACGGAAATGGACTCTATTGCCCCCATTCTGTCCGCCGCTGGTGTGGGAGGCATCGTCGGGGGCGTCGTGACCAACTTCCTTCAGTCCTGGCTGTCTAGGAGAACGGCGTTGGATGAACGAGGGTTTCGGGAAAAAAAGAGGCTTATACGGGCTTGTTCAATGCCCGATATCAAGTGGCCAAAGAGAATACCGAGGCCAATGTTAAAGAGGCCGGATACTGGCGTGCCCGTGTTGGGATGATGGGGGCTGAACAGATAAGGACACTGACAAAGCGCCTTTTTAATTTGATGGATGGAACGAATAACCCAGAGGGTTCCATCATAGAGGCTGATCTGTTGACGGCTATGCGTACTGACTTGGGCATCGCCGTGCCCAAGAAGGACTGATCGTATTTGAGCATAAGATGGCTGGGGGACCTGGATTCGAACCAAGGATGCCCGGGTCAGAGCCGGGAGTTTTACCGCTAAACTATCCCCCAACTGGGCGCGGGCCGGCGCAATAACACGCCCGCCCGCGCCCCGCAACGCCTTACGTGAAACTTCCGCGATTCTCGTTTCGACGAAACGGTTGCATCAGCCTCCATCGTCAGGGCGGCCCTTCGTCCGCCATGACAAAAGCAGGGGATCGCGGTTCCCCATGGCATCACAAGAACCGCCGCAAAGCGCTTGCCCTTCCGCATAGGAACGAATATTGACTAAATTCCTATTATCGCCTAAAGATCGGCAATGGAAACTCAGCCCCAGTCGTCGAACCTGCCCATCGACCTCCCCGCCCAGGCCTACCGACACCTCATCCACACCCTCATCGCGCTGCTTCCCCCGCCCATAACAGACACCCCGGAAGCAACCCTCGCCAGAAACCACGCCGCCATCGCCAGGATCGCCGACCTCGCCCCGGTCAACGCCGCCGAGGCCGAGCTGGCAGCCCAATGCATCGCGGCCAGAGCCCAGGCCGAGGACGTGTTGCGGCTTATCCGCCTGCACGCCGCCGACATCGGTCTGGTGATAAAACTCAACGCCCAGTACGCCGCAATGGTCCGCGCCTCGCTCGCCGCCCACAACCGCCTGCTCCGCGACCAGCAGCAGCGCCGCAAGCGAGGGGAGGCGGACAACGACGAATGGACCCGCCACATCGCCGCCGAAGCGATGCTGAGCGCAATCCCCCTCGAACCCACGGTCCCACTGGCCCCGCCGGTCGCGACACCCTCAAAAACAGGCATAAAGTCTCATATATTGAAAAATGAGACGCCAAAGAGACGATCTTGGCCCCCACCCGCGACGACCGCCAGCGTCAGCGCCCTCCTCGCCGCTGCCCTCCGAACGCCCGATCTCCGCTCCGTCGAACCAAGCTGGCCAGAAGTCGGGGCGCCACGCTCAAACAATGGGATCGAACGCGCCGCCCAACAAAGATCCGCCTGAGGTCCCAGCGATTCTGATGGTAACGAACCTGTTAAGCCGGCCTCCGTTGCCATGACGGGCGAATGCGCGCCACGGCGGCAGCAGGGCATCGCGGCCCTCTGGCATCATGAGAGCGGCTGGCGAGATCTATCCGAACGAGGCCATGTCCTTCCGCAGAAGCGCGGCGTTCGGACTGGTCACGGAGCCGAACAGAACCTCCCGCGGCGTGACCGGCCGGCCGTAGAATTCCGCATCCTTGTTCGGTTGGGACTTGATGATCGACCCATCGACCGTCAGGCCGCCATACAGCCCGGTGGACGACGACCACACCACGATATCGGGCACCGAGGCACCGCCCATCGCCCCCTCGACGCCGGAGCCGAGCGTGACGACGGAAATACCGGCCTGGGCACCGATCTTGAATTGATCGCGCAATATGCCGTCCAGGCCCTTCTGGGTCATGATCAGCATAATGACCTCGGACTGCTGTAGCCCGGCCTGAAGCCCGAACGACGCCGCGCCGATGGCATAGAATCCGGGGTCGCTCCAGCCGCCGCTGTTACGCACCATCAGCACCCCGTTGCCGCCCTCACCGCCGATGAAAAAGCCGCCCTTGACCAGTTGGGGCACGATGAAGACCGCCTTGGCCTTACGCAGCATCTGGGCGGCGTTCCCGAACGCCTTGTCGTGACGCAGGTCATTCAGCACCTTGCGGGCACCATCGACCGTCACCTGCTGGCCGGTCTGGGCGTGCGCGGCCACCGGCGCCGCCACAAGGGCAGCCATCGCGGCGGCCATCGGGGCGACCGGCATCGTGACCGCCAGCAGTGCCGTCGTCCCCTTCATCCTCGTTCGGGTGAACATCCGCGTCTCCTCTCTTACCATCGCGCAACAACGCGGCGGCGCGGCGTCCGTTTCATTCCCTTAGGCCCACAACAGGGGCGAACAGATGACGACTGCGCGATGGGCCGTTACGATGCCGAGCGGGTCACCGCCTCCATCGCCGCGGGGGACAGGTTCCATGCGGCCAATGCTTCCGCCAACGGCACCGACCCGGGCGGCCTCGGGGTTGCCAGTTTGGTCGTGCCAAATCGGGGCGCGGGTGCCGGTTGGCGCTGGCCACCGACATCGACAAACGCGCCACGCGCCTGATTGTGCGGATGCAGATGCGCCTCGGTCATCGCCAGCACCGGCGCGAAACAGGCGTCCGTCCCCTCCAGCAACCGGCACCACTCGTCACGCGTGCGGGTTTTGAAGCGTTCGGTCAGGACTTCCTTCCATTGCGGCCAGCCGGCGCGGTCGCGCTGGGCGGGCATGCCGGTGGGGTCGATCTCCATCCGGCGCAGCAGTTCGGCGTGGAATTTCACCTCGATCGGGGCGATCGAGATAAACTGGCCGTCGGCACATTCATAAACTTCATAATAATAGGAACCGGAGTCGAGTTGGTTCTCCCCGCGCACGCCCGGCATGCGGCCGCCGGCCAGCATCGCGTAGATCGGCGTCATCAGCGACAGCGCGCCGTCCACCATGGCGGCATCCACGACCTGGCCAACGCCGGTGGCGCGGGCGGAAATGATCGCCGCCAGCAGCCCGGTAACCAGGTAAAGCGCCCCGCCGCCGTAATCGCCGACCAGATTCAACGGCGGCGTCGGCTTCTGCCCCGCCCGGCCGATCGCGTGCAGCGCGCCGGTCAGGGCGATGTAGTTCAGGTCGTGCCCCGCCGCCTGCGCCATCGGGCCTTCCTGCCCCCAGCCGGTCACACGGCCGTACGCCAGTTTGGGGTTGCGGCCCAGACAGACATCGGGCCCCAGGCCAAGCCGCTCCATCACGCCGGGGCGGAAGCCTTCGATCAGCGCATCGGCGCCATCGATCAGCTTCAGGGCGGCCTCCACCGCATCGGGACTTTTCAGGTCCAGCCGCATGATCGCTCGGCTGCGGAAGGTGAATTCATGCTCCTGGGCCATCGGGATGCCCAGATCGGCCGGGCCGGGACGATCGATGCGCAGCACGGTGGCGCCCATGTCGGCCAGCAGCATAGAGGCCATGGGCGCCGGCCCGATGCCCGCGAATTCGACGATTTTAGTGCCTGCCAGAGGTCCCATGTCCGTTCCGTCCCGCTGCTTGTTTATGGCGGGAGTAAACGCCCGGGTGGCGGGAGGCGCAACCGTTCGGGGAGCGCTCTGTTCCACCCTGGTCATGGTAGGCCCGCGCCCGCCATGACCAGGGAGTCCGAACCTACGTCCGACGTAACGGACCGGCGCGTCAGGCGCGCTGGATGAGTTCGATCTTGTAGCCGTCCGGATCCTCGACGAACGCGATGACCGTCGTGCCGAACTTCACCGGACCAGGTTCGCGGGTGACCTTCGCCCCCATGCCACGCAGCATCTCGGTCGTGGCGTACACATCCGGCACGCCCACCGCGAGGTGGCCGAACGCTGTGCCCATCTCATATTTTTCGACACCATAGTTATAGGTCAGCTCGATCAGGGTGTGATCTTCCTCCTCGCCGTAACCGACGAAGACCAGGGTGTATTTGCCGTCCGGCACGTCGCGGCGGCGGATTTCCCGCATGCCGAAACCCTTGGTGTAGAAATCGACGCTGCGTTGCAGATCGCCCACGCGCAGCATGGTGTGCAGAAACCGGCTCATTGGAGGTTCCCCTTCAGGAAATGGTTGCGGGATCGAGGCCCAACAGAAAAAACCCAGCCGCGTCCGCCGCGGCGAGGCAGGCCTCACGCTCCGCCAGAATGGTTGCCCCGGCTTCGAAAGCAACCCCCCTCAGGCCGGCGGCGACGGCATTGCGCACGGTATCCGGTCCGATGGTCGGCAGATCGGCGCGCTTGTCCTGGCCCGGCTTCACCAATTTCACCAAAACGCCGCCAACCCCATCCCGCCGCAGCGAACCCGCCCGCGCGAGCATCGCATCGGTGCCCTCGATCGCTTCGACCGCCAGGACCAGGCCTTGCTGAACAACACACCCCTGGCCGACATCCGCCGAACCCAGCAACCGGGTGACTTTCACGCCGCGCTCGATATCCGTCATCGCCTGCGCGTCGGGGCCGGTGCGGGTCAACACGCCCGCCGGGGCAACCGCCTCACGCATGACCTCATGCGCCCCGATCACGCGGAACCCTTCCTCGGTCAGCACGCGGATGACGGCCGCCAGCAGGCCATCGTCGCCGGCGAACGCCGCTCGGCCGACCCGGGCGAGCAGCTTGGCCCCCTCGGCGTCGGGACGCATATCCAGCAGCGACGGCCGGCGCACCGGTCCGATCATCACCAGGTCCTGGCAGCCACGCTCCCGTAGCGCGGCAATGATGCGTGCGGCGGCCCCCAGCCTGCGGATCTCGTGCGGCCACGGCGCCAGGACAACGGGATCCGCGAAGCCCTCCAGACCGACGATAAAGACCTCGCGCCCGGCGGCCCGCGCGGCCGCGGCGACCTTGCCGGGAAGTACCCCGCCACCGGCGATGATGCCCAGCCTGCGTGGCATTTCTGCCTGAATATTCATTCCAATTTCCGCCTAACCCACTCTTTTCTTGCTACCGCAACAGGAATTTTCGCATACAGACCTTGCCCTTTCTCACGCTCCAGTGAGACAGACTATAGAGATTATCCGGCCCATGATGGACGATGATTTACCCGACGCGGTTCGGCAACAAACCGCCGCTAATGTGTTGCAGTGTCTTACCATGTTGGCCGAGGAAGCGGTGAACCTCAATCTACCCCGGACCTTGCTGGCGTTGCGCAAAGCCATCCGGGCCTGCCACGCGGAACAGGCGCGCCCGATGCCGACGCCCCGGGTCAGGCGACATCTGGTGTTGCATTAGCATCGGTTCCGCACGGAATTTCTCGGGCCGCCGTTCTGCTGCGCGTGCGAAGGATTGCGTCCGAACGCATAGCGCCATAATTTTGTCCCGAACCATCGGTCCCGGCACGGCGATACGCGTCTGTCGGGCGGTGGCGTGCTACCGCACCTAAAATAAGGACATCGCGCATGAGCGCCGCAGCAAAACGGACTGTCACGGTCACCCTTGATGGGTCGAATAAATCGACCAGCTTTCCGCTGCTGTCAGGCAGTGTCGGTCCGGACGTCTTCGACATCCGCAAGCTGTATGGCGATCTGGGCGTGTTCACCTACGATCCGGGCTACGGTGTCACCGCGTCCTGCGACAGCAAGATCACCTATATCGATGGTGACGAAGGCATCCTGCTGTATCGCGGCTACCCGATCGAACAACTCGCCGAACACTCCAACTTCCTGGAAGTCTGCTACCTGCTGCTAAACGGCGAACTGCCGAACGCGACGGAGTCCAAGGACTTCGAGATGGGCGTGATGCGCCACACGATGCTGCATGAGCAGCTTCGCACCTTCTACAACGGCTTCCGCCGCGATGCGCACCCGATGGCCGTCATGTGCGGCGTTGTTGGCGCCCTGTCGGCCTTCTACCACGACAGCCTGGACATCCATGACCCGGAAAGCCGCCGCATTAGCGCGTTCCGCTTGATCGCGAAGGTGCCTACCATCGCCGCATGGGCGCACAAATATTCCGTCGGACAGCCGTTCGTGTATCCGCGCAACGACCTGACCTACGCCGAAAACTTCCTGCACATGTTCCATGCCGTTCCGGCCGAGGACTACAAGATCAATCCCGTGCTGTCGAAGGCGATGGACCTGATCATGATCCTGCACGCGGATCACGAGCAGAACGCCTCCACCAGCACGGTGCGTCTGGCCGGTTCGACGGGCGCCAACCCGTTCGCCTGCATCG
>DNXO01000092.1:14769-20098 GCA_003506895.1 Acetobacteraceae bacterium
CCCGTTCGCCTGCATCGCCGCCGGGATCGCCAGCCTGTGGGGTCCCGCCCATGGCGGCGCGAATGAGGCGGTGTTGAAGATGTTGGCCGAGATCGGTCACACCAGCAACATCAAGCAGTTCCTGGCCGACGTGAAGGACAAGGACAACCACACCAAGCTGATGGGCTTCGGCCACCGGGTCTATAAGAACTACGACCCGCGGGCGAAGATCATCCAGAAGGCCTGCCACGATGTGTTGCAGGAACTGGGGATCAAGGGCGATCCGCTGCTGGATCTGGCGATGGAGCTGGAGAAGATCGCGCTGAACGACCCGTATTTCGTCGATCGCAAGCTGTACCCGAACGTCGATTTCTATTCGGGGATCATCCTGAAGGCGATGGGCTTCCCCACCAGCATGTTCACCGCCCTGTTCGCCGTCTCTCGCACCGTCGGCTGGGTCAGCCAGTGGAAAGAGATGATGGAAGACCCGCAGCAGCGCATCGGCCGCCCGCGCCAGATCTACACCGGCGCACCCCGGCGGGATTACGTGGCCACCACACAACGCGGCTGACCTCAGCCGGACCGGCTCCGTCCAGCCATCCTAACCAAAGCCGGCGTCTCGATGGGACGCCGGCTTTTCTATTTTTGCAATCTTTGGTTGCAATTGAAATTTCATCCAGTGAAATTTCAATTCTCGCCGACACTCCCGAAGACGCCAGCCGACCCGCCCTTGGGTAAGATGTTAAGATCTTCCCCTATGTTATTATAGGATTGCGATTTATCCTGGCCGGGTCGTTGCATTCTATCTCTTGACAGGCGCCTGGACGGCCTTCGCCTGCGACCCGTGACGAGTCGAATCTGTCAAGATTTTTTTCATCATTTGGAACCCGCATGTTGCACACTATTTCGTGATGTTAACACACCATGCGAAAGGCAATTTTGGTAATACACGCATAGGTTGCATTTGACCGAAATGCTTAGGATGAAACCGATGCGGGGAACCCTTTCTCTCGATCTGCTGGTAAAAAGCCGCCTCAAGCGGTGGGGACAACGTCCGCCGGGCGTCAAGCCAAGGCGCGGTAAGGAGGCCTGGCTCCGTGGCCGTCCATCCGAGGACGAAGCCAGAATTAGCAGCCCGTTTTTGAAAATCCCCGGCAGCAGCCGTTTGCGAACGCTTCCCGATGGTCTGTGGCTGAACTTTGGCGGCACATTCGCGGATCCGTTTGTCGATATCCTCGCCATCGAGGCGTGCAGCACGATCCAGAACCTGCTCGACAAACGCTCGCGCTTCGCCCCCAGCACCCACTCGACGATGTGCCTCTGCCCGATCGAGTGGCTGCTGGCGCCCATCACCCCCGACGACCCGACGCCGCGGTGGCGCACGACCGGGATCTTCATCCACGAGCCATACACCGATACCGCGATACCGGTCAGGGAGATGCGGGTCCTGTATGGCTTGAAAAGCGACCACTACAAAGGCTTCGCCCGGCACCAGCTTCCCCATGCGCACGAATTTTTCGTGCCCATGGAAACACTGACCGAGGAAAACAGCGAAGATAACCCGGCCCTTCGCGCGCTGATCGCCCGCACCTCGGTTTCAGCGAACTTCTTCGCACCCTAGGGGCGGGATCAGTCAGGCTTTAGAACAGCAGCCCCTTCTTCAGCAGGCCGTGGACGCCCTTTTCACCGTTCACGGTCTGGGTAACGTGGAAATCGACCGCCAGGGAGCAGAACTGATAGGCCTCCTGGCGCGAAAGATTGGTGCGGCTGGTGATGAAGGCGATCATCTGCCGCAGCGCGGTCTTCATCGCCACATCCAGGTCCTCATGCATGCCCATGGAGATGAAGTGGGTGGCGGTTTCAGCCCGCGGATAGCTCAGCAGCGGGTCCCGCGCACCGCCGCCCTTGTGCAAGGTGAGCTGGAACGTGCCCGTCAGGCAGATCTCCAGCGCGTTGATGCACACTTCGCCGTCGCCCTGCACACCGTGGCCGTCACCGGCCGAGAACAGCGCGCCCGGCGCCCAAACCGGCAGATACAGCGTCGAGCCTTCGCTGAGTTCCTTGTTGTCCAGGTTACCGCCATGCTCGCGTGGCTGGATGGTGGAGATCTTGCCATAGGCGGGCGGCGGGGCCACGCCCATCACGCCGAAGAATGGCGACAGATTCAGTTCGGTCCCCCATGGCAGACGGCAGGTCTTGCGGTCGCGATCGACCGGGATGTGCGACAGAAAGGTTTCGGGAAAATCCTCGGGGATGGTGCCTGCCAGCGGGCGGAAACCGCAATAGCCCCAGTCGCAACCCAGTTCGATCCTGGCGATGTGGACTTCCAGCATGTCCCCGGGTTCGGCGCCGGCGACGGCGACCGGGCCGGTGATCAGGTGGCCAGGCGCGCGTGGCACATTGGCGGCATGGATCGCGGCCAGTGCCGGTGGAATTGTCAGGCCGGAACCAGGCGGCGGCATGACTTCCGGGCCGCCTGAGACACATTCCAAAACGACCGTATCGCCGGAGTTTACCGTGATCAACGGTGGGAAATTGGCGTCGAACACGCCCCACCTGACCGTCTCGGGGGTTGATGCGATACGATGTGTGGCCATGCGGCTTCCCTTTTTGACGCGAACGAGAGACCCAATGCCACCACATCGGTAGGGACCGCACAACCGATGAAATGATGCCGGCGACATTAAGCCGGGCATGGTCTTCGCCGTTCCGCCATGGCAAACCCGACGACGAGGAAAAACCGGAAACGTCCAATGACCCGTCCGACAAGCGGCCCACGAGGCTGAGCGTGACTGAAACCACCGCGCCTACTGTGCCGCCGCCGCCGCATCTGTTCCACAACGTCGTGATACCGCTGATCCTGCCCGTGTTCCTGTCCTCGGCCGACGGCACGGTGGTGGCGACCGCCCTGCCCGCGATCGCCGCGTCGTTTGGCAACGTGGAATACCTGTCCTGGATCGTCGTCGCCAACCTCGTGGCCAGCACCGTCGCGGCACCGGCCTATGGACGGCTGGGCGATGCGTTCGGCCGGCGGCGCATGATGGTGGTCGCGCTGGGGATTTTCATGGCCGCATCGGCCCTGAGCGCCTTCGCCCCAAATTTCTGGCTGCTGCTGGCAGCGAGAATGCTGCAAGGCCTCGGCGGCGGCGGGTTGATGACGCTGGCCCAGGCGCTGGTCGGCGAGCATGTGCCGCCGCGCCAGCGGGGCAGCTTCCAGGGGTATCTGTCAGCGAATATCGTGGCTGGCACCACCATCGGGCCGGTGATGGGCGGGTTCATTACCCAGGCCTGGGGCTGGCATGCCGTGTTCCTGGCCTATCTGCCGGTCGGTCTCACTGCGCTCTATTTGCTGACCCGCCTGCCGGCGGGCATGCGCGGAACCGGCGCCGCCAGCGGATTCGACCTGCCCGGCATGGTGCTTCTGGCCAGCTTCATCGTCCCCCTGCTGCTGATGGTGTCGCAACTCCAGCGCCTGAATGCGGCGGCATTGCCGGGCCTCGGCGGCCTCCTGGCGCTGACGGCGGCCGGCCTAACTGCGTTGCTGTGGCAGCAACGCCGAGCAGCCGCTCCGCTGCTGGCTTTGCCGCTGCTGCGGATTCCGGCGTTCTGGCGATCGACGGTGATGGGCGCGTGTTCGGGCGCCTCGTTATCGGCGATGATGACCTTTCTGCCGATCTATCTGCAGGTTGTCACCGGGGCGTCGCCAGCCCAATCCGGTCTGCTGCTGATCCCCCTGACCGGTGCCGTCAGCTCCGGCTCCGTGCTCACGGGTTGGCTGACCTCGCGTACCGGCCGGACAGCGATCTTTCCGGCCATCGGCCTGACCATCACCGCCGCCTCGCTTGTCGCGGCCGCCATATGGGGCCCTTCGCTAAGCCGAATCGAGTTGTCCTGGTTGCTGGCGGTTGGCGGCCTGACCCAGGGATCGGCGATGATCACCGCCCAGATAACGGTCCAGTCCATCGCCGGTCCCCGCCAACTCGGGGCAGCGGCGGCGTCGGTACAGTTGTCCCGCTCGCTGGGATCCGCGTTCGGTGCGGCCGCGGCGGGCGCCGTGCTATTTGGAATTCTGTCGCTGCTGGATGTGGATGCAGCCGGACTGTTCACGCGGATGGTTCAGTATGGACCCGGAACGCTGGACAGTCTGGAGCCGGCCCGTCGCTCAATAGTTCTGCAGGAGGTCGCGAACGCGTTTCGCGGCGTATTCCTGACGGTGGCCTGCTTCTCCTGCACGATCGTCGCCTGTGCGGCGACGCTTTCAATCCGGAGACTTTAACGCCGCGCGCGCACCGCGACCGCCTTCAGTTCCGCTTCGATCGCGGCCGCGAGGTCAGGATTTGCCCTCCTGATCTGGCTGGCCCGCAGGGCCGCCCCCAGATGGGCAGAGGGATGAATTTCCCATGCCTCAAAGAACAGGAGATCAGCTTCGACCTGGGAATTGTTAACGCCTCGCAATGCCCGCTTGACCGCATGGGTAAAGGGCGGCCGAAGGTCGGTCTGAGCAGTCATCATGGGCGTTCCCTAACTAAACCTTAACTGTTGGCGACACTGACTTGCGCGGGAATGTCCAGCGGAAGACCAGCAACGGCCGACACGCTTCCACTTAGGGATGCCTAACGAGATTCACCAGCTCATCCGCATGACAAGCCGGTGAATTAAATTTCGTGGAGGTAATTAGTACCGGTAGAGGTCGTGCTTGAACGGCCCGCTTTCGGCTATTCCGAGGTACTCGGCCTGCTTCGTTGACAAAACCGTGAGCTTGGCTCCGACTTTCGCCAGATGCAGCGCCGCGACCTTTTCGTCGAGGTGCTTCGGCAGCGTATAGACGGTCGAGGTGTCGTACTTGCCCTTCGGCGCGTTATACAGCTCGATCTGTGCCAGCACCTGGTTGCTGAAGCTGGCGCTCATGACGAAGCTGGGGTGACCCGTCGCGTTGCCGAGATTAACCAGCCGGCCTTCTGACAGTACGATCAAACGCTTGCCGTCCGGGAAGACAACTTCATCCACCTGCGGCTTGACGTTTTCCCACTTGTAGTTGCGAAGCGCCTCGATCTGAATTTCAGAGTCGAAATGGCCGATGTTGCAGACGATGGCACGATGCTTCATCGCGCGCATGTGATCGATCGTGATCACATCTACGTTGCCCGTCGCGGTGACGAAGATGTCGCCAAGTGACGCGGCGTCTTCCATCGTGACAACCTGGTAACCTTCCATCGCCGCCTGCAAGGCGCAGATCGGGTCGATTTCGGTCACCATCACGCGGCAGCCGGCGTTGCGCAGCGATGCCGCGGAACCCTTGCCCACGTCGCCGAAGCCGTTCACCACGGCGACCTTGCCGGCCATCATCACG
>DNXO01000092.1:20359-20754 GCA_003506895.1 Acetobacteraceae bacterium
ACGTCGGTGCCGCGGCGGATGCCATCGACCAGCGATTCACGGCAGCCGTACAGGTTGTCGAACTTCGACTTGGTGACGCTGTCGTTGACATTGATCGCCGGGGTCAGCAGCTTGCCGGCCTTGGCCATATCCCACAGGCGATGCACGCCGGTGGTGGTTTCCTCGGAAATGCCTTTCACGTCCTTCAGCATCTCGGGGTACTTGTCGTGCATCAGCACGGTCAGGTCACCGCCGTCGTCGAGGATCATGTTGGGAGTCCAGCCGTCAGGGCCGCGCACCGTCTGCTCGATGCACCACCAGAATTCTTCCTCGCTCAGGCCTTTCCAGGCGAACACCGGGGTTCCAGCCGCGGCGACGCCGGCGGCGGCATGATCCTGGGTGGAGAAGATGTTGCA
>DNXO01000148.1:0-971 GCA_003506895.1 Acetobacteraceae bacterium
TGGTGCCGACCCGATACAGGTCATCGGGCCCCGGTTCGTTCACCTCTGCACTGCGCTGAAGCAGAATGCCGATCGGCCGCTGTTCACGCACGGCCTGCTGCGCGGCGGCGATCGATTTCGGCCGTCCGATCGTGATCGGGATGACGACGCCGGGAAACAGAACGGTGTTGCGCACCGGCACAATGATGAGAGCGTCTCCCGGAATCGGAGTCGATTGATCGGGAGACGGAGTGATCGTTGGGGCCGGCGTTGTGTCTTCATTGGCCGACGACATGTTGCATCTCCTCAGTTGGACTTGGCGAGGCGCAAGGCGACGCAGCCGTTCGTGGCGAAGCGGGTGATCGTGTAGCGGCCTAACGGCAGGGGGATGCGGCGCTCGAACCGCCCCTGAGGCAGCTCGAGGCGCAGGATTCGGGCGTTGCGCAGTTCCGCAGGCAGAACGCGGTGTCCGCTGACCACGAGCATCCCCTGGTCGATCACAGCGACGACCTCATCGGGATCGACGCCGGGCAGCGCGATCAATATGAGCACCTCACGGTCAGTCTCCAGCACATCGACAGGCGGTTCCCAGCTTGGCTCGCGCGTCCCGGCCCATGGCTGCAGATTCAGGAACTGCTGGTGCAAACGCTCGGCGCGGGCAAGTGTCTCGATGGCATTGGACAGCATCCAGTTGATGGGATCTTTGGCCGACATTCATCTCTCCCGTCATAAAGCGGGAATTATCTGAACGCCCGCTTCTGATCACTGGAACCAACGGAAACCCAGCCTTGCACTTGTATCCATAGGGGATCGCGTGCCGAATCAATTGATCGGTATCAAGTGGGCCGTGATTGGGCAGGGGACTGGTTGCCCGATCTCCGAACCGGACCGTTTTGACCCAAATCAAGCGCCGATTACGCCCAATCCCTATTAAGGGCAGGCGAAAGCGAAGGGATGTCGTCATGCGTCAATCAAACGGCGAAGACCAAATC
>DNXO01000148.1:1245-3137 GCA_003506895.1 Acetobacteraceae bacterium
GAACCGCCTCGGCGGCGGGGCAAGCGGAGTTCTTACGCGGAACAGACCGACGAGCCCCCGAAGCTGCTGGAAGACGAGCCGGTCGAAGTGGAGCGCGAGCTCCCCGCCGAGAACAATTCACCGGTAGAGCGCACCGAGCCCCGCGGTCGGCCTCCTTCGCCCTTGTTTGAAGACTGAGGCGTGCCGCGATGGAACATCAAATTCGGTCGCCTTCCGCTGTCGAACAGATTGCAGATCGGGATCTAAGGTTATTCGCGCTGAAAGGAACGGACGATCTCGGGCGAGATATCAGCAAACTGCTGGCGCACCCTCTCAGTGCGCATGAAGAGCGGGATTTCGAGGATGGCGAGCACAAGGCAAGACCGCTCGCTTCCGTTGGCGGCGCCGACGTCTACGTGATCCATAGCCTTCACGGTGGGCCTGATCAGACCGCGAACGACAAGCTCTGCCGACTGCTGTTTTTCGTCGGCGCGCTGAAAGACGCCGGCGCCCGGCGGGTGACCGCCGTCGTGCCCTACCTCTGCTATGCGCGAAAAGATCGCCGTACCAAGGCGAACGATCCCGTGACGACGCGTTATGTCGCGGCGCTGTTCGAGGCGATCGGTTGCGACGCTGTCGTCACCCTCGAGGTGCACAACGAGGCCGCCTTCGAGAATGCCTTTCGCTGCCGCGCCGTGGCGCTGACAGCTGCGCCATTGCTGATCGATACAATCAAGGCAATTGTCGGCAACGAGCCTCTTTGCGTCATTTCTCCGGATTTGGGAGGTGGGAAGCGGGCGGATCTGCTGCGGGAAGCACTGGAAACAACAATAGGCCGGCCGATCGGCAAGGCTTTTGCGGAAAAGCACCGCAGCGCCGGCGTTGTTTCGGGCGACCTGTTCGTGGGCGACGTCGCCGGCGCCATCTGCATCATCGTCGACGATCTCATCAGCACGGGCGGCACCCTGGTGCGGGCGGCGCGGGCCGCGCGCGCCCATGGCGCCCGACGTGTTCTGGCATGCGTTGCCCATGGATTGTTCATGCCGGGGGCCGAAACCGCGCTTGCCGATCCGGCCATCGACCGCATCATCGCGACCGACTCCGTTCCGGCATTTCGCCTGCCGGCTGGCCCGGTACGCGACAAGCTCGATATTGTGCCGGCCGCACCATTGCTGGCGGAGGCCATCCGACGACTTCACGGGGATAAGCCGCTCACCGACCTCCTGGTATTCTGAACGCCGTTGCTTTCCGACGGCTGCCGAGAACGCGATCAAGACGCGCGGCATCGGTTGCGGCAAGTTTCAGGTAGAGGCGGGCGAGGCGAGGCCATTTCTCCGGGGTTCGGGGATGCGCGTCGAACAGATGCGCGATCGACAAACGCGCGCGCAGCATGGCCCGATGACTGCGATAAAACAGAAAGAGCCCGCTTGAGGCATCGTCATCCAGGGCGAGCGCCAGGCGCCGCCTGATCCGTTCGGCAGCCCACAAGCCGCCGAGCCGTTCGCATTCCAGGTGCAGGAAGGAAATTTCATCGAGCGGATCGAGCGCCCGCAGTTTCGGGTCGAATTCCAGACAGTCGATGATGGTCACGGGATCACGCAGCCAGATATGTTCGGGTCTGAGGTCCCCATGTGCGTCCACAAAACGCCTCGCGCGGATCCTGCCCCGGAGCAGGTCAGGCGATTTGACGAGAAAGCGGCGCTGGACCTGTGCGATCCGCTCCACAGATCCCTGGGGAAGGCCGAGACGGGCATCGAACAGGACGCGGCAATTGTCGTTAAGCGCCTTCTGCCATGTTACGAGATAGTGTTCGGGCTCAAGCTGAACGCGAGGCGCATGCGCGTAAAATGCGCCAAGCGTCGCCGCGACACGGTCCACCTGAGAGGATTTCAACCAGCCTCCGCGCAAAGCGG
>DNXO01000055.1 GCA_003506895.1 Acetobacteraceae bacterium
GATTTTCCCGTCGAGATCGCGCCGCTGGCGCGCGAGACCAATGCGCTGATCGACACCAACCGGGAAATCGTCGAGCGCGCCCGCACCCACGTCGGAAACCTGGCCCACGCGATCAAGACGCCGCTGTCAGTGATCGTCAACGAGGCTGCCGCGCATGCCGCTGATCCCTTTGCGACGAAGGTTCTGGAGCAGGCCGATGTGATGCGCGATCAGGTCGCGCATCACCTTGAGCGCGCACGCATGGCCGCGCGACTCACCGTGATCGGTACGGTTACCGAGGTCGCTCCCGTCATCGACGCCCTGCGGCGAACCATGGAGAAGATCCACCGCGACCGCGGCATCGCCATCGAGGTTGATGCCGACGCGCAAGCCAGGTTTCGCGGTGAGCGGCAGGACCTTGAGGAAATGGCCGGTAACCTCGTCGACAACGCCTGCAAATGGGCAGCCTCGCGCGTATTCATCGAGGTGCTGCTGGAACGGCCGGTCGCGCCCGGCGCCGGTCCGATGCTGCGAATCATCGTCGACGACGACGGGCGCGGGCTCTCGTCGGCCGAGCGCGCGCAGGTGTCACGCCGCGGTCAGCGCCTCGATGAATCCAAGCCGGGTTCCGGGCTGGGGCTGTCGATCGTGGTCGACCTTGCGGCTCTGTATGGCGGTAGCCTTTCGCTCGGCCACGCGCCAATAGGAGGGTTGCGGGCGGAACTGCTGCTGCCGGGGGTTTAGGGACCACGGCTTGGCTATTGCAAAGAAGCTTGCTGTAACCAGGTGAAACACTGGATCAGCAGGATCTTCTGGTCGCAGTCTCAATTCAAGGCATTAAGTCGAATGCGGCACGTCAGACGGTGAAACAGTCGGTCTCGCGCTGGAACGGCAGCGCTTCTCGCTGCATGCTGCGGTACAATGTTGACGGACATCATTTATGCGTTCTCTTTTCTCAGCGCCGCTTCGATGATCGCTTGAGAATCCGGCGGAAGAACGTAGCCCTCGCCGTGCCGGGTTATGATCCGAATGCCGAAGGGCCGCAGTTTGTTTCGTAGATTGAAAATTCGAGCCGATACGACCTTGGCTCCGTCACTATCGGCCGAGAAAGTCTCGGCGCACGTGCCGAGCATGGCGGTCGATCGAAAGCCGTCGGGCGAGGCATAGAGGCAGGCAAGCACGGAGGTTTCACCACGATTGAGGTGCCAACTGAGCGGGAAAAGCAACCGTGGTGCCAGTGTCTTTCGAAGCTGTCTGATTTCTTCTTCGAGCAGATCGTTGCGAGCCCGTAGCTCGGCGTTTTGCCGTTCCAGGACGGCGTCAGCGCTTTTCGTCGTTCGACCGGGGTCGTTTGGTAATTCTTCGAGGCCGTCGTCGCCGACATGACGGCCATGCTGCACCTCTCTAAGCATCACTGCCTCCAAACGGTTACACCAGCCCGTATTGACGGCATTCTTCTGCTTTCAGTTTCGCTATACGCTCAAGACGCTCAAGGAATGGTCACCTCGGATGCCATTTCGAATTTGCAGATCGCACAGCCCTTTATGGTGGATTCATCCCAGTCATTTGGCGGCGGCTAATCAATCTCCCGTATTTTTTTGGTTCGGAAGCCTGCGCAAAACGATCTGCCCGCGCAACAATTTAGAATATTACATCGATGGCGGCGCAAAGATGTGTTGATATGGATCAACAATTCAACCGCGACGTGCGCGGCAATGAGTCACGATTGAGCGCTCCTAGTTCCCTCATGGGAACCTGAGATGCTTCTGGCCGCCGGAACCACGGCGTTGATCGGTGACGCGGCAGGCGCCGCCAATCAAATTTCACATCCCACGTTCAGCGGAGTGATATTCCGCCACGATACCGATGCGCTTCGAGAGAACCGCACTCACCGCTTGTCGCAAGGGCTCGCCAATTTCTTCAATGTTATCAAATGGGCTATTTGCATTAGACGTTCTAACCCGTTGATTTACTGAATCTTTCCGCTAACGACTTCTTAACGTCGTCGCTTTTAGTATACCCGGTGGAGGCATTTTGCCGTCCGCGCGACACAAGCGTGCAATTCGGGCGTATGGGCCAGACACCAACCGAGCGGCTGAGGGATTATCTCGCGCAGCTTCCGCCGCAGTCGCAGGCGCTGCTGATGCGGGAGTTCGAGCGCGCCATCGAACGCGGCGAAGATACGACGGTCGCCACCTTCGTGCTCGAGCAATTGCGCAAGGTCGTGCGTGGAGCCGGCGAAGGGGCGCGATCGCACACCGACGATCCGGCACGGATTCTGTTCCAGCCGCTCGAACCCTTTCTTGTCGAAGGCAATGTTCCGTTGCGGCCGGGCCAAATTCGCCGCGCGTCCCTGCTGCCGATATGGCAATGGCTCGTTCGCGAAGGTGCACCAGACCAGGCGCGGGAGTTCGAAGACGCGCTATCGCGAGGACCTGAAACCGGAACCAGCCCCGCGATAGAAGCCGCCGTCCGGAAACTTCAGCTCGCCGCGGCGGATGCGATCGTTAGCATTTCCGCGCGGGGAACGGACCAGCGGCGCGCGCTCGCCCGAATAGGCCCCCTGAGTGTGATCGAGGATCTGCAGTCGATCGTTTCGGTTTTGCAGGCCCGTGAAGCGATCGACACCCTCAGCAGCCGGTTACCCGGTATCCTGCGAGTTTTCAGCGATCCGCAGATCGCCTCGATGGGGCCCGCGCTCAACGTTCCCACGCTGCAAACCCCACAGCTGCTGCCCTTTGTGCTGTCATTGGTGATGCAGCGGCTGACCGCACCGTGGCAAATCATCCGGCTGGCCATCAGGATGGCCGCGTCTGATGACGAAATTCGTGTGGCTGCGACCCCCTTTGGTATTGCCGTCACGATCGTGCTGCATGACCTTTCCTGCCTGGCGGCGACCCTGCGGGCGGATATCAGGCGCGGATATTTTGACAATGTGAGCGAGCATCTGAAAATTCTTCATGATGGCGTGCGCGGCTTGCGGACCGAGCTCGATCTTCGCAACGATTCCACCTGGGGCAGGCAGGTGGCATCGATTCGAGCTGCTATTTCCAATGCGCTGCAATCAGAAATCGACAGCGTGCCCGGCCGTGTCCGGCGGGTGGTGCGGCAAGGCGCC
>DNXO01000007.1:0-2768 GCA_003506895.1 Acetobacteraceae bacterium
ATGATCGCGCCGTGCAGGAGGTCGTCCACAGCAATCTTGCTGTTGATCGCGGCGAACATCGTCGAGCCGCCGGCGGGCGCGCCGCCCTTGCGCCAGGCGTTTTCGCTGACGTGATATTCGTCGGTCAGTTTGACGTCACCCTGCTTGATGGCATGGAAGACCACCTCGGCGGTCATCAGCTTCATCATGCTGGATGGCGCCCGCAACTCGTCGGCGTTTTTCTCGAAGAGCACGCTGCCGCTTGAGGCTTCGACCAGGATCGCGGTCGGGGCGTCGCCGTCGAACCCGCCGTCGTCCTTTTTTGCGCCCTGCACGCTGTTGTTGGCGGCGTGCACCAAGCTGCCCCACCCGACAGCCAGGGCAAGGACCGACAGGACCAGACGGCGCCGGGAGGTTCCGGTCGCGGACCTTGATTTGCGGGATATGGAAACTGTCATCGGATTGCCCTGAGGCGGCGTTCTAACAGTTGAAAGTACCCCAAACAACACGGGTTTTGCTCGCCGTCACCACGGCGATCCGGGTGCGGTGCAGAGATCCCGCGGCAGCAAGGGGCGGATGGCCTCGCCCGGACTTGCGAAAACTGACGACGGCAAAAACCGTCTCAGTAGAGCCCGCGTCCGGCCAACAATTCGCTGGGTCCCTGCGGGTCGATCGGGGCGTAGGCGGAGACCGGTCGGAGGCCGGGCGAATAGCGGTCGTCGGGCGCATATGACACCGCGCGCGGATTTTCCAAAACGCGTCCACCCGAACGGCGGGCAGACGCGGACATTTCGGAAGTGGCCGAGATTGACGCCTGATCTGCGGAGGTATTGCCAAGGCTGTAGGGCCTTTCCTCCGGCAAGGGCACCTCACCCCGGATCTGACGCGCCGATGGGGAGATTTCCGGAACGAACGGACGGGCAGATGCCAGCCGGACCAGGGACGGCGATGGTGCCGGGATGCCGGTGCGCAGGGTGGCCACGAGCTGGCGGTCGTCGGAGCCCTCGAGCGGCGCCCGGCCAACATATTCGACCCGCACCCGGGCCACGCCGTGGTTCTTGAACTCAAGCAGTTCGGCCGCCCGGCTCGACACGTCCATCAAGCGGTTGCCATGATAGGGCCCCCGGTCGTTGACGCGGACGATCAATGATTTCCCATTGCTGAGATTAGTCACGCGCGCGTAGCAGGGCATGGGAAGCGTGGGATGTGCTGCGCTTAACGAGGCCATGTCAAAAACCTCGCCGTTGGCGGTCAGCCGTCCGTGGAAGTCATCGCCGTACCAAGAGGCGAAGCCTTCCTCGCGGTAATTGACGTCTTCCTCGGGGACATAGACCCGCCCTGCGACGACGTAGGGTTTGCCGACGCGGTAAGTTCCCCCGCCCTTGGGCACGGGATCACCGAGAGCAATGACACGCGGACTCGAGGATACGCCGTATTTGGGATCGATCCGGCTGGCGATGCCCGATGAGGAGCAATTGGCGAGAGCGAGACATGCGGCCGCAGCCGCAACCCCGCGCGCTGCGCCGAAAAACGGATCTGACCGTCGAATCCCCATCCGACCCAATTACCATTAGACCTGCCGCATACTCACTATCATGATTATGCGCTTGGCGGCGATTTGCCCCGATGCAGCCCACACTCCGCATCAACGAACGAACATACCGCAGCCCGAACACGGCGGAAATGGGGAGAGCGGCGGGATGGTAAACCAATCGTTGCCTCTTTGCCAGTCGTGGGTTCCCGCGCTGACAGGAATTGCTCCCCGGAGGTCGGGCATCCTGAACCCTTGATCGGTGCCGCTACCGTCTCGGCTACGACTGATGGCGGCCGCCAACGAATTTGACGGATCGCAATTCAATCGTGATTTCGAGGCAATGATCCGGCGCTTGTTTCGTGTGTGAGGCATTTCACATGGGGCGCCCTGCTCGATAGCCTATATTATGGATATTCCCGTCGCCGATGCTTCTCCAAATCCGCGGAGAGATTAAGATGGATCGAAAAATCGTTGTACTTTCGGATGGCACGGGAAATTCCTCGGCAGCGCTGTGGCGCACGAACGTCTGGCGAACATTTGAGGCTCTCGATCTCTCAAATTCGGATCAAGTCGCTTTCTATGACGATGGCGTGGGCACATCGAGCTTCAAACCGCTTGCAATTCTTGGGGGTGCTTTCGGCTACGGGCTGAAGCGCAACGTCATCGACATCTACAAGTTTGTCTGCAGGAACTATCAGACGGAAGCCGACGAGATATTTGGATTCGGATTCAGCCGCGGCGCTTTCACAATTCGGGTCGTGACGGGTCTTATTCTCGATCAGGGTCTCGTACAGGCTGACAACGAGATCGACCTGCACCGCCTGGCAATGGCAGCGTACAAGGATTACCACAGCCGCAAATATCACACGGTCTGGTGGCAGCTCTTTACCAGGGACTATAAAATACCGCCTCCCAGGGCCGCGGCCAACAACAAGGCTGTAAAACGTATTCGCTTTCTCGGGTTATGGGACACCGTGGCGGCATACGGGCTGCCCATGGATGAAATGACCCGCGGGGTCAGCAAATGGATCTGGCCGCTCGAACTGCCGAGCCGCGTGCTTGATCCCCGGGTCCAGCGGGCCTGTCACGCGCTGGCGCTGGATGACGAACGGACAACGTTTCACCCGGTGCTGTGGGACGAAAGCGCACAAATACAAGCCAGTCCCGATCGGCCGCGTCTCCTGTCGGACGAGAGAATTAGCCAAGTCTGGTTTTCGGGAATGCACTCCAATGTGGGAGGCGGATACCCGGACGA
>DNXO01000007.1:3102-4209 GCA_003506895.1 Acetobacteraceae bacterium
GGTTCAAGTCCGCACCGAATGCCGACCCCGATAGCATGATCAATACCAGCGCCGCCCGCGACAGGGATGGGCGTCTGTACGATTCACGCAGCGGACTTGGCAGCTACTATCGTTACGGTCCGCGAAAACTCGCCGATCTGTGTGACGAGAAATTATCGAACAAACCCGGCGACGCTGTTTTGATTCGGTTGCCGAAAATTCACGAAAGCGTTCTGAAGCGCATTCAGAACAACGCTCATCCCTGCGCTCCGCTCGGTATTCCCGCCAAATATGAAGTCGTGACGGACGATGGCCAGATCCTTCCGGCCAGCGCCAATCCCTATGAATCCGCCATCCACAGTCAGGCACGCGAAAATGCCCAGGAGTTCGTCTGGAATATCGTCTGGCAGCGTCGCATTGTGTATTTTCTGACTGTTCTGATATCGGCCGCTCTTGTGATATTCCCCCTGCTCAAGAGCCTTCCCGCTTCCGATGAATTTTCGAGTCCAATCCGCTGGCTTTCCGACCTGATCAGACTAGCCGGCTCATTCCTTCCTTCAGTTGCCGATCCATGGCTGAATGGATACGCGCGCAGTCCGGTTACCTTTGCCATTGTCGCTTTCCTTTTGACGACTTTCACGGTGGCCGGCGTAAGGCTTTCCGGCCGCATCCAAAGTGATATGGGGGCGATTTGGCAAAAATCCGTCGCGGCCAAACTCCCCGCCACTGATCGCCCCGACGACTGGATATACCGGTTGCGAACGAATGCGCTTTACGTTGGTGCGAAACGGAACTGGAAATTTTCAGTCGGACCCAGCCTCTCCGTAGTCTTCTTTATCTATGCCGGTCTCGTGCTCATCAATCACGTTGCCTACATTGTGCTTGATGATGCGGGATACGTTTGCAGAGAGAGCGCCGGCGCCAGCGGGATGGCTAAGGGAGAGATCCGAAAAATATCTTTTGATACATCTTCTGTCTGTTCGCCCACCGGTATCCTGCTGGAAAATGGCGGTCGCTACGCCATTACGTTCAAGGCGCGCGAAGCACATTGGTATGACCGGACAATCGAAACAAGTCCCGCTGGATTTTATAGCCTGGACGCACCCACCGTCTGGCAGAAGGTTGCGA
>DNXO01000168.1:0-229 GCA_003506895.1 Acetobacteraceae bacterium
GGCGGCTCGTTCATCTGGCCATACATCAGGGCCACCTTGGAGCCCTCGATCAGGTTGTGGTTGTCATCCATCTTGATGACGCCCGCGTCGATCATTTCGTGGTACAGGTCGTTGCCTTCGCGGGTGCGCTCACCCACGCCGGCGAACACCGACACGCCGCCGTGCGCCTTGGCGATGTTGTTGATCAGTTCTTGAATCAGCACCGTCTTGCCCACGCCGGCGCCGCCGA
>DNXO01000168.1:503-2309 GCA_003506895.1 Acetobacteraceae bacterium
GGCCGATCTTGCCGCCCTTCAGGTAGGGGCACAGCAGATCGACGACCTTGATGCCGGTCACGAGGATTTCGGCGCTGGTGGCCTGCTCCTCGAAGGACGGCGCGGCGCGGTGGATCGGCATGCGGCGGGTGGTGTTGACCGGACCCTTTTCGTCGATCGGCTCACCGATCACGTTCATGATGCGGCCCAGCGTCTCGGGACCGACCGGCACCGTGATCGGGGCGCCCGTGTCGACCACTTCCTGGCCGCGAACCATGCCGTCGGTGCTGTCCATCGCGATGCAGCGAACGGTGCGCTCACCCAGTTCCTGCGCCACTTCCAGCACCAGGGTGCGGTCTTCGATCTTGCAGGTCAGCGCGTTCTGGATGAACGGCAGATCGCCGTCGAACTGGACGTCCACGACCGCGCCTAGGACCTGGGTCACGCGACCAACGATGTTGCTTGCCATGAGGTGTCTTCCTTCGAATATCGTGAGAGATCAGACGGCTGTCGTGCGCATGCGCGCCCCTAAACAGCCTCTGCGCCGGAGATGATCTCGATCAGTTCCTTGGTGATGTTCGCCTGGCGGGCTCGGTTGTAGTTCTGAGACAGCCGCTTGATCATGTCGCCGGCGTTCCGCGTGGCGTTATCCATCGCGGTCATGCGCGCGCCATGCTCACCGGCGGCGCTTTCCAGCAACGCACGATACATCTGGATCGCCAGTGCCTGCGGCAGCAGCTTGGACAGGATGGTTTCTTCGTCCGGCTCAAACTCATAGATCGCGCCGCCCAGATCCATGCTTTCGCCTTCCGGCGGCGGCGGGGCGGGAATGATCTGCTGTTCGGTCACGACCTGGGAAATCACCGATTGGAACCGGTTATAGACCAACGTCGCGACGTCGATCTCCCCTGCCGCGAGCATCGCCGCGACCTGCACCCCGATTTCCTGGGCGTCGGAGAATTCCAGGCGGCGTTTGCCGGCGTAGCTGATGTCACCGACGATGCGGCTGCTCAGTTCGCGGCGCAGGTAGTCACGCCCCTTGCGACCAACGGCGAGGATCTTCACCGTCTTGCCTTCCGACTCCAACCGCCGCACCAGCCCGCGCGCGGCGCGGCCGACCTGGCTGTTGAACGCGCCCGCGAGGCCGCGATCGGCCGTCACGGCGATCACCAGATGGACCTTGTCCGAACCAGTCCCCACCAAAAGCGGCGGGGCGGTCGGAGAACCGGCGACCGATGCCGCGAGCGCTCGGAGCATACGCTCCATACGCTCTGCGTACGGACGCGCGGCTTCGGCCTGCTGCTGGGCACGACGCAGCTTGGACGCCGCCACCATTTTCATGGCGGAGGTGATCTTCTGCGTCGATTTCACGCTGTTGATGCGTGTCCGAAGAGCCTTCAGGCTGGGCATGGGATGCTCTTACTTGAAGGATTTCGCGAAGCTGTCGAGGAAGGCGATCAGGCTCTTCTCGGTCGCCGGCTTGATCTCCAGGTCCGTGCGGATCGCGTCCAGAATGGCCGGTTCGCGGGACTTGATGTCAGAGATCAACTGCGCCTCGAACGGCCCGATGCGGCCCAGATCGAACTTGTCGAGGTAGCCGCGGACGCCGGCGAAGATCGCGACGACCATTTCCTCGATCGGCAGCGGCTTGTACTGCGGCTGCTTCAGCAGTTCGGTCAGGCGCGAACCACGGGCCAGCAACTGCTGGGTGGAAGCGTCGAGGTCGGAAGCGAACTGCGCGAACGCAGCCATTTCACGATACTGCGCCAGCTCCAGCTTGATGCGGCCGGCAACCTGCTTCATCGCCTTGACCTGCGCGGCGGAGCC
>DNXO01000168.1:2668-2802 GCA_003506895.1 Acetobacteraceae bacterium
ATCACGTTGGTCGGAATGTAGGCGGACACGTCGCCAGCCTGCGTCTCGATGACCGGAAGGGCGGTCAGCGAACCGGCGCCCAGTTCGTCGTTCATCTTCGCGGCGCGTTCCAGCAGGCGGGAGTGCAGGTAGAA
>DNXO01000066.1:0-2011 GCA_003506895.1 Acetobacteraceae bacterium
TGTTACCGGAGCCTTGCGCGGGGTTCGCCGCCGAGCATGTCGTTGTCGCCTGGAATGCAAGCCGCGAGGCGCGGCGCGCGATAGCGGATTCGCTTCCGTTCCTCGTCGGTGCGCAGTCCGTGACCGTCCTGGTCGTCGATTCCCAGAAGAATCCCCGTCATGGCGAGGAGCCCGGCGCGGACGTAGCCCGCTATCTTGTTCGCCACGGAGTCAAGGTGGCCGTCGAACAAGTTCAATCGCATGGCGAGCCAATCGCCAGGACAATTCTGGCTTATGCGGAACAGCACAATACCGATCTCATCGTCGTCGGAGCTTATAGCCATCCGCGAACGACCGAAATGATCTTCGGCGGCGTTACCCGATCGTTGCTGCGAGACGCCGCCGTTCCGCTCCTGATGGCTCATTGAACGACCCCTTGCGGCCAGGAGATCTTTGTCCGAACGCGCGGCGCTCGCGGCGAATCGAGCCCCACTAAACATTTCTTTAGTTGGGTTTGGGGAGTGCAGGAGTAGAATCGCAACCGTGACCGGCTCACGACTGATGCTCAAGGCATCGCCGGTACAATGACCCTTCAGAAATGGAAGTGGCCACCGGTCGCGTTGCGTCCGCGTTCAGCTTTTCACCTTGTTTTTAAAAAAGGGAGAAACGCATGACGAAACTTGCAGTTCTTGCCGCAGCTATCGTTCTTTCCTCCGTGCTGGCAGCGCCAGCAATGGCGCAACACCGGGGTCATCCCGACACTTATGCCCAAAGCGGCTATTGCGCTCACCACGATGCGGGGAATCCCTATACCAAGGAGGAGGATTACGTGGCCTGGAGCGCCTGGCGGGCCCGAGGCGGATGGGATGATCGCAACGACTGGAAGTGTACGCCCGTTCGTTCGCCTCACTCCGACGCATGGTTCTAGCCAAGGTTCCAGCCAAGGCGTTTTCGTGGGAAAGGCTGGCTCGCACTTGATGCGGCGTGCATGCCGGGTCGCGTAAGGAAAACGCGTGAAGCGGAAGATGAGAGCCAGGGTTCTGATTTAATCAGAACCGGGGAGCCCAGGCTGCGGGCAGGAGGCGTCACAACGCAGCCGCCTCCCTATCGCCGTCGCGCGCGGGCCGATGAGCGAGTTAAACGAATCCTGCCATGGGTTCGCGGGAGAAACTGCGCGCCCTTGGCGCTCAGGAATTCGAGCATCGCGCGCGCGGGCGGCATCAGTACCTTATCCTTGCGGCAAAGCACGAACCATTGCCGGACAATGGGCATGCCTTCGACATCGAGCGTCACGAGGCGGCGCTCGTCGAGTTCGGTTGCCACGGTGTGGGCGGAGATGAAAGCAATTCCGAGACCGGCGATCACGGCCTGCTTGATGGTCTCGTTGCTGCTCATCGCCATGCCGATCTTCGGCCGGACGCCCGCAGTTTCGAACAGGTTTTCCATCAGGCCGCGGGTGCCGGAGCCGGGCTCCCGCATCAGAAATGTTTCGTCGGCAAGGTCGACCAGTGTCAGGCGGGATTTCCGCGCCAGGGGATGCGCGGTCGGCGCGATGATGACATGAGGATGATCGCCGATCAGGCGCACATCCATGTCGATGCCCATAGGTGGGCGGCCCATGATCGCGAAGTCCAGCTCATAGCCGCGTAGCGCCTCGGCGGTCTCCTGCCGGTTGCCGATCGTGAGCTTGATGTCGATGTTCGGATGCAGCCTGGAAAATCCGGAGATCGCAAACGGAACGAAATATTTCGCGGTGCTCACCGCTCCGATTGAAACGCGGCCCGCGGTTCTGCCGGCGATCATCTCCAGTGACGTCCCGCAATCCGCAATTGCCGCTTCGACGCGCTCGCAAAGCGAGAGCACTTCCCGCCCGGCATCCGTCAGCAGCATGCCGTCGCCGGTGCGCTGGATCAGCGGCAGTCCCGCGACCTCCTGCAAATTGCGAAGCTGAAGCGTGACGGCCGGCTGTGTGAGATGCAGTTGATTGGCCGCAGCCGTCACCGACCGGGTCTTATGGACGGTCGCCAGCGCG
>DNXO01000066.1:2390-2775 GCA_003506895.1 Acetobacteraceae bacterium
TTTGCAAATTGCGCTGTCATCGGGGTGGGTCGCCTGCCGCCCGGGAATGCCTGAAGGGCACGTTGCAAGGGAAACGCTATGGAAGAGCGCATCACGCTGCGTTCGCATCTCGATCGCTCGGCGTCGCCGACGCTGCAGGGAACCGCGACTGCCGCGGCAATTGCCGCGATCGCGACCGCCGCGATCGATCTCTCGGCCGTCATCTCGGACGGGCCGCTTGGCGGTATCACGGGGGCGAACCGCGGCGTCAATCCCGACGGCGACCCACAGAAGGACATCGATCTTGCGGCCGATGCGATGATGCGCCGGGCACTGCGCGCATGTCCGGTCGCGGCGATCCTGTCCGAGGAATCGTCGGCGCCGGAATTGCTCGATGCCGCGGCGC
>DNXO01000070.1:0-3479 GCA_003506895.1 Acetobacteraceae bacterium
CTGGCCAAACAGATCGAACAGGGGGCGCCCGCGGATATTTTCGTATCCGCCGATACCGACTGGATGGACTATGCGGCAACCAGGAATGCCATCAATGCACCGACCCGGGTCAACCTGCTCGGCAACAGCATCGTCCTGATCGCGCCTAAGGACTCTGGCGTCGGCAACGTCACCATTGGGCAAGGCTTCGATCTCGCAAAGCTTGCCGGGGCGGGCAGGATCGCCACCGGCGACGTCAACGCGGTTCCGGTCGGCAAATACGCCAAGGCCGCGCTTGAAAAGCTCGGCACGTGGCGGGCAGCCGAACCGAAATTCGCAATGGCCGAAAGCGTGCGGGCCGCGCTGACGCTGGTGGCGCGCGGCGAAGCGGCGCTCGGGATCGTCTATTCCACCGACGCCAGGGTTGAGCCCGGCGTGAAAATTGTCGGCACTTTCCCCGCGGAATCCCATCCCTCCATCATCTATCCGGCAGCGGCGACGACGACCGCAAAGCCGGAAGCCGCCTCCTACCTTGCCTTTTTGCGATCGTCTGCTGCAAAAGCTATCTTCGAGAAATACGGCTTCTCATTTCTCCTCGGTCCCACAACCTAACCTGAAAACCCAGATCGCGTGTTTGAACTCTCGCCAACGGAATGGACGGCAATCCTGCTTTCGCTGCGGGTCGCCACGGTCGCGACGCTGGTGGCGACGCCGCTCGGCATCGCCGCCGCATGGCTGTTGGCGCGTCGCGAGTTCTGGGGCAAATCGGCGACCGATGCGGTTATCCATCTGCCGCTGGTGCTGCCGCCTGTCGTTACCGGCTATCTCTTGTTGCTGACGTTCGGCCGGCGCGGTCCGGTCGGTGCATGGCTGGCTGATCATCTCGGTATCGTGTTCGCGTTTCGCTGGACGGGGGCAGCGCTGGCCAGCGGAATCATGTCGTTTCCGCTGCTGGTACGGCCAATTCGATTGTCGATCGAGGCCGTGGACCGGAGGCTGGAGCAGGCGGCGGGGACTCTCGGCGCGGCGCCGTGGCAAGTGTTCCTGACGGTCACGTTGCCGCTGGCGTTGCCGGGCGTATTGGCCGGGATGGTGCTTGGCTTCGCCAAGGCGATCGGCGAATTCGGCGCGACCATCACCTTCGTGTCGAATATCCCCGGTGAGACCCAGACCATTTCGTCCGCGATCTATTCGCTGATCCAGACGCCGGACGGCGATACCGCGGCGCTACGGCTGGTGGTGGTTTCCACTCTCATCGCGATGGCCGCGCTGGTCGCCTCCGAATGGTTCGCCCGGCGCGCCCTGCAACGCCTGCACGGGAATTGATCATGCTGCGCGTCGATGTCTCCAAGCGGCTTGGCGATTTCTCGATCGAGGCTTCCTTCACGAGCGAGGGCCGGGTTACCGGACTGTTCGGCGCCTCCGGCGCCGGCAAGAGTTCGCTGATCAACATGATCGCGGGACTGCTGCAGCCCGATCGCGGCATTATCGCCATCGACGGATCGACGCTCGATGATACGATCAGGCAAATGCATGTTCCCGTCCATCGCCGCCGGATCGGCTACGTGTTTCAGGACGCACGGCTGTTTCCGCATCTCGATGTGCGCCAGAATCTCGATTACGGGCGGCGCATGAACCGCCTTGCCGGGGATGCCGCACAGCACAGGCGTGTCACCGATCTGCTCGATATCGGCAACCTTCTGGATCGCCGCCCCGGCCGGCTGTCGGGCGGCGAACGCCAGCGCGTGGCGTTGGGACGCGCGCTACTCTCGCAGCCGAGGTTGCTGCTGCTGGATGAACCGCTGGGTTCGCTGGACGAGGAACGCAAGGAGGAGATCCTGCCCTATCTCGTGCGCCTGCGTGACGAGGCCGGGATCCCCATGGTCTATGTCAGCCACGACGCCGCGGAAATGCGACAACTGGCGACCCATATCGTGATGCTCCAGCGCGGACGCGTGACCGCATTTGGCGGCGCCGAGGTGTTGCCTGCGGCGCTCGCGCGGGCGTGAGAGACGCAGGTCCAACCCTTCCCCGATCAGCAGAAAATTCCGAGCCGTTTGATTCAGATCAAACGCACCGCGAAAGGGCCCCTTTGCGAATCAAACGCAATCGCAAATCACGGTTACAAACACTTAAGACCGCTTCGTTTTTATATAGCAGTGCAACTGCACCTTAATTCAGGCCGCCTATGAAAGGACGCGAAAGGACCACCGTGAATCGTCACGCGTCTTCGCTGTCGAGGCGGGCATCCCATATCGGACAATCTCTTTCTCCGAATTGGAAAAAGGTGATCGCGCTGCAGCGGCTGATTGGCTAAAGGATATGAGGCCATGTTTGGTTCGCTGCGATTCCTGCTGGCCTATCTGGTCATTGTGAGCCATCTGGTCGGCACGGAATATGTCGCCCATTTCGGCTTTTACGCCGTGCGCGGGTTCTTCGTCATCTCCGGCCTGATGATGACGGCCGCGTTGAACGAAGTGTACGAATTTGACGGCGTGCGCTTCTGGATCAACCGCGCGCTGCGGCTGCTGCCGCCCTACTATTTCGTTTGCGCTCTTACGCTGATCGCCATCGCGATCGCACCGGGCGAGGCGGCCGAATATCTGAAATTCTGGCGCGGTCTGCCCGATACAGGCGATCTCCTGATCAACCTTGCGGTACTCCCTTTGCAATTTCCATATGGCTCCATCCGGTTGATACCGCCGTTCTGGTCGGTCGCGATCGAGATCGACATGTATCTTTTGCTGTACCTTGTCGTGTCCAGGCAAATGAGCTGGGCCTTGATCGCGCTGGTCGCCGGACTGTCGTTCCAGTTGGTCTGCGTCCACGATGCCCTGAACTGGAGCCTCATCTACTTTACGGCACCGTCGGCCGTTCTTCCCTTCGCCGTCGGCGCGGTGTTGTATTTCCTTCGCCAGCGCGGCCGGTGGATCGCCACGCCGCTGGCTGCAGGATGTGCCTTTGCCGCCTGGGTTGCCAACATGCTCGCGGGCGGCACGGTTTTCCCCGCCTCGTACATTTTTGGATGGGGCTACCTGTTCGATACGGCCTGCTTCGGGATCATCGTGTCCGGCCTCTCTGCCCTCTCGAGCCAGCAATTCGGTCCGCTCGTGGAACGCATCGATCGCCTGTTGGGAGAGTGGTCCTACTTTGCGTTTCTGGCGCATTGGCTTGCCGGCTTTTTGGTAGCGGGGATCCTGCTCGACGGCGAGACGCGAGGCTGGATGCTACTTCTCGCCGTCACGCCGGTGGTGCTGGTCGCAAGCGCCGTCTTTGCGATGCTCAACCGGAAATTCCTGGAGCCGCTGCGCAGCCGGGTGCGCCGCTCCCATGGAAGATCCGCCCCGGCGGCGCCTGCCGCAGCGCCGGGTAAAGATACGCCGGGCGCCGGTAAGCGCCTTAAATTCCCGCGACCGACGACCAAATCTCCGCGAGCTTGCGTTTGAGCTTACCCAGCAGCGTCACCCCCGCGACGTCCTCCGCCTCTTCGGGCAGGCGAA
>DNXO01000070.1:3735-3980 GCA_003506895.1 Acetobacteraceae bacterium
TCTTCGGGCAGGCGAAGGCCGACGACATTGACCCTTCCGCCGCTGATGCTGCGCGCGACCAGGACGATGGCATCGAGCTCCAGGGTGGTGCCTTCCTTCGGCGCATGGTCAAGATGAATGTCAAAATAATCGGCAAGCGTCTGTTTCGACTGCTCATCACCGACCGCCACGCCATAGACCTCGGCCAGCTCGCCCAGCGTGTGCTCCCCGGAGACGGTGAAATCCCCGAGCAGATGCGGATCGGG
>DNXO01000047.1:0-214 GCA_003506895.1 Acetobacteraceae bacterium
CCGGCGAGCACGCGCTTTGCTCGCGCACGGGGTGTGTCAGCTATTGGGACCGGCCAAGGCTCGACAAGGCTGAGTTGAACCGCCTGCTTGGCCGCGCGGAGCAAGACGACGTGGCATTCTCGGCCGCGTCCTTCTCGGAGACACCCGTGCAGATGATCCGCACGGCCATCGAGGAGACGCGGACGCTGTTCAGCCCCGGTGTCGCGACAAAAGA
>DNXO01000047.1:484-628 GCA_003506895.1 Acetobacteraceae bacterium
CAAAAGAGCCTGCCGGGCTTGACGCATGCTGATAGGACAAGCCAGCATCAATCTATCCGCAAATATCCTCTCCGCACTGCTGGGGCTATTGAGCGTCTTCATCTTCACGAGGCTTTTTTCGCCTCATGACTATGGCACCTATCT
>DNXO01000047.1:995-3180 GCA_003506895.1 Acetobacteraceae bacterium
ATGTTCGGGGACTTGTCATCTCGGGCTACCTGATTTGCTGTCTCGCGGCGCCTGCGGCATACGGATTGGGCCGTCTCGTCGGATTAGACGCCATCGCGACAGCAGCAGCAGTGGCGCTTGCGATTGCAACCGGCCTGTTTGAACTCACACAGGATCTGGTTCGAGCGCAGCTTCGGGCGGTTACCGCCATGAAGGCCACGCTGGTACGCGCAGTATCGGCGGTTTGCCTTGGCGTTTCGGTTGCGATCTTCGCTCCCGCGGGATTCCTGCTGCTGGCAGCATCTGCGCTGGCCTGCCTACTCGCAGTGCTGGTCCAGTCACGGACGGCCTGGCGGGGGACGATCGTCAAGTTTGACGGCGCCGGTCTCCTGGCTGCGGCAAGGCAGGGCCTGCCGCTGACGTTATCGCTCACCTTGCTCGCTATCTCCAGCGTCACCGATCGTTTCATGATCGCGAACCTCGTGGGCTCCGTGGACGCAGGAAGATATATCGCAGGACTCGACCTGGTTCGGCAAACCCTCATGATGCCGGCGATGAGCGTCGCCGCGGCTTTTTTTCCCCTCGCCGTAAAGATTCATGCCAGTCAGGGACGCCTCGCCGTGCGATCGCATCTTTCTGAGTGCATCGAACTGTTGCTCAGCATCACGCTGCCAGCATGCCTGGGATTCGCCGTCATTTCCTCCCACATCGCGAACGTCGTTCTCGGTGCCGATTTTCGTGAGATGGCCACACAAGTGATGCCGATCCTGGCCGTCGCCGTGATTTTCCAGATCCTGACGCAGCAGTACCTCCATGCAAGCTTTCTGCTGTCGGGACGAAATTCGTTCTATCTGATCAATACTGCTTCGATCATCGCAGCCAATATCATCCTGTCATATGCATTCGTGAGCGAGTACGGCACCATGGGTGCCGCATGGGCACGGCTCGGCGCCGATGCCTTTGGATTTTTCAGCGCATTGATCCTCAGTCGCCGGGCTTTTCCGGTTCCGATACCGCTTGGTCGACTTGCGCTCACGATGATTGCCGGCTTGATCATGGCGTTGACGGTCATAGCCATCGACAAAAGCCTACACGTCTCGGAACCGGTCACGTGCATTGTCCTGGTTGGCGCTGGCCTGGTCAGCTACCTCGCATCGTGCTGGCTGTTCGACATTTCTCAGACGCGCAGACGACTGAGCATTTGCCTCGCGTTTTGCAGGAACAGATTTTCAGTCATCCGCACGGGATCGGCAGCCTGATGGGCACGACGCAACGACGCAATATCGCTCCGGCGGTCGGCAGCCACGACGGTCTGCGCGCGTTCGGCGTTCCGCGAACCAGCCTCGACAAAGCGCCGATCAATAACGAATCGTTAATTTTCCCAAGGCCCGCGGCTCCCGATCGACTGTCTGTCGCCGGACGGACAACTGCCGGGCACGGGCACTTAAACGCTTTCTTTGCCATTTCGGTGAATAGTCCTCCAGTGAGTATGGTTAATTGTTCCTGTTGCGTTTGTTCCGCGCCAACACCTTGCGCGCGTCGCGTGACCCGGAGAGTAGCCCTTCAGCCGACGCGTTCGGCGGTTCGAATGGAAGCTGGGGTCCATGCTGGCGGATGATCAACCTATCAGTCGGTCCGAACCGGACGCTGGGCAAAAGCCCGCGCGAGCCCTTTCCGGCCTCAGCGTATTGCAGCTAACGCAGCTGCTGTGGCGGCGGAAGACCGCGATTGCGATGGCCGGACTGATTTGTGCCTGTGCCGCCGTCGCTGTCGGCAAGAGCCTGACACCAAAATATCTGGCGACCGCGCAGCTCTATGTCGACCCCCGGGAGCTGCAGCTGGTTGACCGCGAACTCACGCCGCGCTCCCAGGACACCTCCGGTCTGGCGATGGTGGTGGAAAGCCAGGCGCGCCTGATTACCTCCAACAGCGTCCTGCTGCAGGTGATCCAGGGCGCTCATCTCGACGAGGATCCCGAGTTCGGCGGCAGTTCAAATGGCATCATGGCGGCCCTGCTCGGCCTGATCGGGCTCGAAGCACATCCCGCCAGTGAGCCGAAGCTCGGCCAGATGGCCGCGCTGGAAACCCTGGGCCGTCACATCAACGTAAAAAAGACCGATCGCACCTTCATCGTGGACATCGATGTCTGGTCCAAAGATCCGGCAAAGGCGGCGATGCTCGCCAATGCGATCTCCAGCGCCTATCT
>DNXO01000047.1:3464-3665 GCA_003506895.1 Acetobacteraceae bacterium
CGCCTATCTGGCGGAATCAAAAAACTCGCAAGCCACCGCTGCGCGACGGGCGACGAGCGATCTGTCGGGCCGGCTCAGGGAGTTGCAGGAGCGGCTGCGTATCGCGGAGAACGCGCTCGCGGCCTACAAGGCTCAAAATAATTTTGTCGGCACCCAGGACACGCTGATCAGCGATCAGCAGCTTTCGGCCAGCAACCAGCG
>DNXO01000047.1:3945-4507 GCA_003506895.1 Acetobacteraceae bacterium
CCGCACGAGCGATGACACTCGACGCTCAGGCTAAATACGATCAGATCGAAGCCAGCCGCCGCGCGTCGACCGATGCCGGCGCCATTCCGGAAGCCCTTCAGTCTCCCACCATCGCCAATTTGCGCGCGCAATACGCCGAAGCTCGCAAGCGTCATGCCGAACTGACCGGCGAATTGGGGCCGCTGCACCCTTCGCTGCGCCAGACGGAAAGGCAGGTCGAGGACCTGCGCCGCACCGTCAACGAGGAAGTCGAGCGTTTCGCGCAGTCGGCAAAAAACGACCTGACCCGCGCCCGTGATTTCGAAGCGTCGCTGAACAAGGCGCTTGAGGCGCAGAAACGCCAGAGCGTTCAGCTCAGCCAGGCATCGGTACGGCTTCGCGAGCTTGAGCGCGACGTCGAAGCCAGCCGTGACGTCTATCAGTCGTTCCTCAAGCGCTCGCGCGAGACCGAGGAACAGGAAAGCCTCAACACCTCGAACGCACGGATTATCGGCGAAGCCACCGTGCCGCGGCGGCGTGCATTCCCCCCGGCCATGAGCCTGCTCGCAATCGTGGGCCTCGT
>DNXO01000047.1:4766-5736 GCA_003506895.1 Acetobacteraceae bacterium
CAATCGTGGGCCTCGTGCTTGGCGTTCTCGCCGCGGCAATCTGGTTTGTCGTGGCCGAGCAACTCTCACTTGGCGCCGCCGAATCCCGATCCGGAGGGCCAGCGTTGCCAGAACCCAGGATTGACGCCGCGACGCCGACGCCGGAGCCGGAAAACCTCCCGCGACAGCCTGCGGCGGTCGCGGCGGTCGAGAAGCCCCGGATCGCGCGGCTGCAGGAATCCGACGTGATGCGGACGCTGGGTGGAATTCTGGCAATCGACCGCATTCCCGACGTCACACGGATGGGGTGGCCGACGCTGCGATCGGCCTATCCATCGACGGCGTTGCTCAATGCCATGCGCGAGATGCGCGAGACGCTGGCTAAGCGCTCAGCCGCGAACGCAGCCCCCGTACTGGGCATGATCGGCGCGGACACCGGCGAGGATCGCACCATCGCCGCGCTGAATTTCGCGTTGGCGGCCGCCCGCGACGGCGCCAGGGTTCTCCTGATCGATGCCGATCACGCAACGCACGCACTCACGAACAGGATAGACGGATACGCCAAGCGCGAGGTCAACCGCCTCGGCTGGCTGAGCTTTGGCACCAAAGCTTCCTCCGCAATCAAGACCGCGAACGGCATCTCGATCCTGCCCTCGTTCGGGTCATCCAGGACAAACGGCGCCATCCGCAAGGCGATCGCGCAGGCCCGCTCCGCAGGCGACTATGATCTTGTAATCGTGGACGGCCCCGCGTTGCCCTGGAGCGCGGAAGATCGCGAGCTCCTCGATCTCGCGGATGGTCTTGCCGCGATCCTGCCGACGAATCTCGACATCAACGACTGCATGGAAACCATCATCGCAGCCCTCGACGGCGCGGAGCACAAGCTGACCGGCGTCATCCTCAGCGAACTTCATCCGGTAGCCAATGTCACACAGCGGAAAAGACAATATGCCTGAACGCCGCACGAATCCGGTAGGCAGGACCGTTACAG
>DNXO01000019.1 GCA_003506895.1 Acetobacteraceae bacterium
ATATCTGGCAGTTCCTCAGGCAGAATTACTTGGCTAACCGCGTCTACGATACTTACACCGAACTCGTCGATGCCTGCTGTGACGCCTGGAATGCCCTCATCGCAACCCCACAGCAGATCATTTCCATTGCTTCAAGAGAATGGGCGAAAGCGGTCACCGCGTAGGGCTGCTGGTATAAGCCCCGAACAGGGCCGGTGACGTCACGCCTCGCGATAGCCCAGCAGCAGCAGCCCGCAAAACAGGATGCAGACCGGCCAGACCCAGCCGGCCACCTCCCAGGCGACCGGATGTTCCCGCTAAGCTCAATGTGCAAGTTATTGACATCATCCTTTCCGAGCCCGCATCAATCGCGGGTGGCGAGTTTTACCGTGGGGGTCACGCCGGGCGGCAACGTGGGCCTCTGATCGGCGATGAATGCCCCGTCGGCTGATGGCTCTGCCTGCGACGGGATGGCATTTGAGGTGGGAGCCTCCCCCGGAGCTGAGAGCGGGACCGTGCCGCCCTCGCCCTCCAGCGGGTCGTCCGGCCGCGGCCCCGGTGGCGCATCCGGCGGTAACACCAATTCACCGGCTCCGTGACCTCCACTTCTGGACGGTGCGTCCTTGGGCTGGGCGCGATAACTGGTATTGTGCAGCGCCGTCGCGGTGAACACGCCATCCGCGGTTCGCTCCAGCCAGATGATTGCATTGCGATAGCCGCCGCCTGTTCCCTGCACCCCTGGGCCGGCTTGAAATTTCTGACCGTTGATCAGCCACACCATCCCCCCCTCGACATGCACGAACGCCTGCACGATCAGCCGGGCGGTCGAGATACCGAAATAACCGGCGGGATCCTCCGCCAAGAGATCCGCGTCAATCGACGTCACATCGGCAGCGCCATTCCGATACCTGCCCGCGATCGAGACGAACGTGCCCGTCTTCACCGTGCCGACGGCTGAGTCGTGCAGTACCAGGTTGCCGATGCGGGTCGTTTCGCGTTCCCGGCTGATCTGGCCCCGCACCGTTAAGGCCCCCACCCGCGCACGGTCCAGTCGGCTGGCGATGATGGTTCCGTCGGATTGCCGCAGGCCGCTGACCGTGATCCAGGAACCAACACCAAAGCGGCCTGCCACCCAGGTTGTCGGGAGTATTATCACCCGCTGCCCGGCGACCATCATGACGCCCGCGCCGCTTTCCACGGTCTCGATCGGGCCCGACACCTCAAACCGCACCGAAATCGTCCGCGCCCGGGTGAGCGGGTCCGGCATGGTTACCGACCCAGCGGCTTTAATGGCGACCACCTGGCCGACCCGAAGCTGCCCTGCCGTCGCGGGAAGGCCGTTGATGGTCACTGGGACCGCTTTATCGAACCGGACCTCTAGCCCGGCAACGCAGATCGAGGCGAAGCCGGTGACCACACCGACGACTCCCGTGCCACCGATGCCTCGCTCAGATACCTGCGCCTTCGCCGGCGTACCGGTGCCGCCGATCCCACGATCCGCGAGTATGGGGCTGCCGTTGTTGCCGACGCGACAGACCACGCCCGGCTCGACCACAGCGGCTTCGCCGGAAGGCTCGGGTACCGGGCCGGCGCAGGACACCACGGTTGCCAGCAACACAAGCGCGGCCAGGAATCTCATTAGGCGCCTCCGTTGACGGGACACGATGGGGCGGGCGCAGGCGCATTACGTTCGCCGAAGACGAAAACCCCGAAATTGAACCGGTGCAGGGGCGCCCCGTCCGGGATTTTGGCGGCCTCGACAAGCGCCAGCGCCTTGCGATTGACGTCCAGCAGAACCCGCACCGCCGCATCGCGCGCGAAGGCTTCCAACTCGCGGGCCTGCTCCGCGGTCAGTGCGTCGTAGTGAACGCTGCGATCAAGGAACGGAGCATCGTCCTCGGCACCGACGTTGGCCACCGCCGCGGCCACGTGATCATGGAGGTTGCGGGCGAAGTAGAATAACTGTTCCGTCCCACCCGGTCGGGGAATGAACGCATCGGCGTTGAGCACGACGCAGTCCGGTTCAGCCAGGCGGACAAGCCCCTGGCTGAGCCAGTCCTCCAGCACGGCGCGCGACCGGATATCGCTTGTAACCGAGCTGACGAGCGCATCGAATGACGCTCCCGCGGCCCCGCGCTCGGCGACGCGCGGCAAGGCCCGTGGCTGGCCGACCTCATCGACGAAGGGTGCGGAGCCGAGCCATCGGGCGACGATTTGACTGGCGATGGTCACCACCTCGGGGGCGGCCGTGCTGTCGGGGAGCATTTCCCGAAAGCGCCTGATGTCCTTGCGGTGGATCCCGGTCAGCAAGCTGATGCGGCTGTCCGTTCGCGCCTTCGGCTGCGTCAAGATGTCGGTGATCGCTACGTCCACGAACAGGCGCCGCAGGACGTCGGTCAACACCGGGAAGGTGATGCCTCGGCACATCATGAGTCGCACCAGAGGCCGCAGCAACCGGCGGCATGCCGCCAGCAAAGCGGCAGGGGGTATCGGCTGAAGGGTGGGTGGCAACATAATCCGCAGTCAGATCCTTCCTGCTCCGATATAGCACGGCTCGGTGTGGGAAAAATACCCGCAAATGGAGGTGCATCGATTGATGCGCGGTCATCGCCCTGGCGTGCTGTGAATCGGCCCCGAAATGGGACCGTCGCCGACTTCATGATATGATACAGAAAACCGGTCATCAGCGGGGTCCCGATCGGTGCCTATCGGGACTCCCGTGCCGGTTCCGCCTGACCAAGGCGGGAGCGTGTCCCGGCCGGGACGAGGCCCGGCAACCCGGCGTCCTTCGTTGCGGCCCTTTCGAGGTGACCACGTTCGGGACATAGGGGTGCCGACCTCCCCGACGCCACGTTGCGGCTGACAACAGACCGCGGAAAGAACCATGGCCCGGCAGCACAGTAAACCCAACCTGACCGCGCGTTACGCCGTGCTCGCAACCGTCGGGACCGCTCCGCGCGGCGCAGTGTGATCGCGCGGGCCGGGGCGGAGAAACGCCGTGTCGGCCGAACAGAGAGACTATTCGCGATAGGCCTGACGGACGGTTCAGCCGACCGGCTTGGAGCGGCAGTGGCACTCAGCCGTCAATCGCCGTTGTCAGAAACCATTAGATCGCCGCAGTATCACCTTTGGCAGCCATCAGGGCTGTTTTCGATGGGAGGCTCGGATGCCGGAAGAAAGCATGGGGGCGAACATTGCTCGCTCTGCGCTGATCATTGTCGACATGCAGAATGACTTCCTTCACCCTGATGGAAGCTTCGGTTATATTGCCCAACAACACCCCGAGGCAATGATTGACATGCCATTCCTTGTGGGCACCATTCCTCATGTCATGCGACTGGCGACTGCCTTTCGAAGTGCTGGAAGGCCGGTTATTTACGTCGTGCACGTGCTCAAGCGCGACTATTCGGATGCCGCCTTCCCGTTCTGGCGGCTGGGATTGCAGCCCGGAACGGGCAACCGCACGCACTGCGTCGAGGGGACGTGGGGGGCGGAAATAGTTGACGAACTGAAGCCTCATGAGGGCGAGCACGTGGTCATAAAAAAGGGATTTGGCGCCTTCTCTGAGACGGCTCTCGATACCATTCTTCGCAACGCGGGGGTCACCTCCTGTGTGGTCGCGGGCGTCACCACCTGTGTCTGCGTTTCCAACACTGTGCGTGGTGGCGTCGAACACAATTATCGAATGATCTTGGTCAGCGATGCGGTAGCCGAAGTGTCTCGCGACACGCACGAAGGCGAACTCAAGACTATGAGCCGCATCTTTGCCGACGTTAAAACCACCGATGAGGTCGTGGAGATTCTCGGGGCCCGGTGAGTGGCGTGCGCAACATATCCGCCCGGCGCGGTGTTGTGGTGCAGGGTGGGCGGAGAAACGTCCGTCAAGCCGAACAGTGCTTTGGTCGTGCCGATCACGACCTATATCGCCCGCCAAAGGATGCCGCGGACGTAGAGCCCGCGGGCAAGATAGGCGAGCGCCGTGTGCACTTTTTGCACCCGGGGCGGAAGAACAATCGGCGCGAAAAAGGGACTCACGCCTGACACCGAGTAGGGAGCCGGCCTGGGAATCTTCGTAGAACACCCCGAAGGGCTGGTTGCGCGGCCGGTTTCTCAAAGCACAGCCGGTATGGGCGATATTGGCCGCCCGCGGTTATGGTTGGCTATCTATCCCCGGAATGCTTACCTAGTGGATGCGAACGACCATGAAAATAATGGAAGTTCGATGTGTCTTGCCTTAGTCTCTGTCCACAAAATGTAGAGCCGGAAATACCGGCTGATCGGGGAGGATGACATGATTGAACATTCGGACGTCTCACGTCGTAAAATGTTGCAAGCCGCCGCTGGCGGCGCCCTCATAGCAACCGTGCCGGGGATGGTTCGCACCGCAACGTCCGCGGAGTCGATCAAGATCGGCATGCCGGTCGCGCTAACCGGCCCGAGTGGGGGCATAGGCGCGCAAATGCGCCGCGCGTGTGAGTTCTGGGCCAAGGGCGTGAACGCCAAGGGTGGCCTGCTTGGCCGGCCGGTGGAACTCATCATTGAAGATACCGCGGGAAATCCGGCCACCGCCGTGCGCAAAGCCCAGGAGATGGTGGAGCGGAGCGGTGTCCGCATTCTGACGTGCATCGTCGCCTCGAACGAGGCGCTCGCGACCGTGCCGAAATTGGCCGAGTGGGATACGATTTTCATCTCAGGTGACAACGGCGACGGCCGGCTAACCGGCGAATCGCTGGTGCCAAATTTCTTTCGCCCAAACGTCTCGGGGCCGATGGGCACGCGGGCAGTGGCGCTCTATCTACGAGACTCCCCGCTGAAGAATTTTTACGGGCTGGGCATGGATTACGCCTGGGGCCACAATTCGATGGAGGTCTTCGAGGCGGAGGTCAGGCGTGCTGGAAAAAATTTCACTGGTGCAATATTTTCGCCGCAGGGAACAAAGGATTTTTCCACCTACATTATGAAGATCCGGCAGTCTGATGCGGACGGGATCTATTTGGTGCTCGCGGGTGACGACAACAACGCATTTCTGGCTCAGGCCAAACAGTATCGTCTGGGTGAGAAGATGCAGTTGCTAACCGAGATCGTCGATCAAATGAGCATCCAGGCGACCGGCGATTCCGCGATCGGTCTGATCGGCTCCTCGCGCTACCCGTTCCGCTACGACAACCCGGCAAACAAGACTTTTGTCGCCGCGTGGCGAGGCGAGTACGGTAAGAATCCAGACCTGTTCGAGGGGGATCAATACCAGTCCTGCGTGGTGCTGCAGGCCGGCATTGAAAAGGCTGGCAGCATCGAAGCGGCGAAACTACGTGCCGCCTTGGAGGGGCTGGAGGTGGACAGCATCAAAGGCCGCGTGGTTATGCGGGCCTGTGACCATCAGGGGGAGCAGCAAGGCTTTATCGTGAAGGTTGTTCGGCGCGAGGGGATGGACCATCCTGAGCCGGAGGTGATCGCCACCTATCCGGGAAATCGCGTGACACCTCCGTGCAATAAGATGGTCTTCAACGACTAGAGCGTGTTATGTACTTTTTCT
>DNXO01000128.1 GCA_003506895.1 Acetobacteraceae bacterium
ATCGCCGCACGCCGCGTTTCGATGACCCCAGGGGGCAAACGATCTACGACGTCGCCAAATCGCTCCATGAAGCCCATGGATTGACCAAGGCCCTCTACGAAGAGGCAGTAGAAGTGCTCACCGCGCGCGGGCTGGTCGAAATCGTCGGCCTGTGCGGATATTACACCATGGTTTCGATGACGCTGAATACGTTTGAATTTGACCTGCCGGGCGGAGAGGTGTCCGAGCTTGCCTGACAGGCGACCGCAGCATAGATCGTAACGAAAGCTACCTACGGAGCGACCATGGCCGAAAATCCACCCATCATCGCGGGAACGCGGATCGGGCATGTTCATCTCAAGGTGGCCGATCTCGATCGCGCGCTGGGATTTTATTGCGGCGTGCTCGGCTTCGAACTGACGCAACGCCTGAGTTCCGGCGCTGCGTTCATTTCAGCAGGCGGCTACCACCACCACATCGGGTTGAATACCTGGGAGAGCAAGGGCGGCCACCCGCCGCCACCGGGAACGACGGGGCTGTTTCACACGGCTATACTTTACCCGACTCGCGCCGCGCTCGCCGACGCGCTGCACCGCGTGATCGCCGCGGGAATTCCGCTCGACGGCGCCAGCGATCATGGCGTCAGCGAAGCGCTCTATTTGCGCGACCCCGACGAAAACGGCGTCGAACTCTATTGGGACCGGCCGGAAGCGCAATGGCCGCGCAAGCCCGACGGTTCGCTCGCAATGTTCACGCACCGGCTCGATCTCGATGATTTACTGCGGCAACGCGTGGCGTGACCTTCCGCGAATCATAATCAAGACCGCTGCGGTCAGTTCAAGCCCTACGCAGCCGTAAAACGGCAAGCTGTAACTCCCGGACGCATCGCGCAGCAAACCGACAACTCCCGGGCCGAACGCATAGGTGACCTGATTGATCGCCGTAACCAGGCTCACGAGCACGCCGAACGAGCGTGGATCGAATTCGCGTTGCACAATCAGGGAGGGCAACGTGATCAGATTCCCAACCGAGAATCCGAATAGCGCGCAGGCCGCGATCAGCAGCCCTTCGCTGCGCGAATTGAGGATGATCGCCAGCGCCACCGCCTGACTCGCAAACGACATTGCGGAGGCCAGCCGCTGGTTGAGCCGGTCGATCACCGTCGAGAACAGCACCCGCCCGACAACCGCCATCGTCGTCAACACCGCGACCCCGATCGCCGCGTGCTCGCGTCCGATCAGGGGGTCAAGAAATGTAATCAGATGGACGACGAACCCGACTTGCGCGCACAGCACCAGCGCGAACGCAATCGTTACGGTCAGGAACGCGGTATCGCGTAACGCCAGCGTTCGTATCCGCGCCGCCGAAACAGCCTCATGGCCTGCTGGTGTCATCTCAACCCGACGGGCTGCGGGCGGCCGCCCGACGAAAATAAGGATCACGGGAATCGTCAACGCGAGCATCGCGACCGCGGCAGACATCATGGCGCCTGAAAACCCGAAGCGACCGATCGCGACCACCAATAATGGCACGCCGACAATGCCGCCAAAGCTTGCACCGTTCAGCGCCAGGCTGATCGCCATGCCGCGCTTCTTGTCGAACCATAGACCGAGCGTGTTGGTGATGACGCCGAGGCTGGTTCCCGCCCAGCCGAAGGCAAGCACGGCGTCCGCGGCGTAGAGCTGCCACGGCTCCCTGACCCGGCCAATCAAGATGGCGGCAGTAGCCATCGCCAAGATGCCCGCCAACAGGCAGTTGCGCGGGCCGATGTTACGGATCGCTTCGCTGACGAAGACGACCAGCAGCGCACCGAACAAGTAAAAGAAGGTCGTTCCGGACGAGATCAGCGATGTCGGCCAGCCGTACAGGCCGTGCAATTCGGCGACATAGACAGTTTGGCCGTAGAAGCCAAGGCCCCAGCCGAAGATCGCCACCCAGAAGCACACCGCGACGATCCGCCAGCCCTCGTAACGGATGGATGTCTCGGCGACGGTGGCATGACCGGACACCTCCGATGTTTGTCTCGTTGGTTGTGAAAGCGTCATGCCAGCCCTTGCCCCTTGCATGCACGTCTTTCTTGAAGCTGGATGCCATGGACGTGGACCGCCGGGATAAGCCCGGCGGTGACGATGGAAATTGCCAGACCAGAAATTGTAAAGCTTCGATAACAGACGAACCGTGCCAATCGTGACGTCGGCATCGAACCTCCAGCACTTCAGGCGAAGACCGGCTAATCAATCAAGCCCGGATCGGGGAATTCCGGAATCTGCTGCGACACCGACCGCCGCTTCGCGAACGAAGCCGCCACTAGCACCGCCAGTCCCAGCAGCACCGGCGGAAACACCACCAGGTTCACCGTCGACCAGCCGTAATTCGCCAGCAACTGGCCGGAGGAGAAAGACCCCACCGCCATCGTGCCGAATACCAGGAAATCGTTGAAGGCCTGAACCTTGTTGCGTTCCTGCGAACGGTGTGTCTCCAGCACCAACGCGGAGGCTCCGACGAAGCCGAGATTCCAGCCAACTCCCAGCACGATCAGGGTAGACCAGAAATGAATTGCCGTCGTGCCGGAGAGAGCGATGGTCGCGCCAGCGGCCTCGAGCAGCA
>DNXO01000050.1:0-2292 GCA_003506895.1 Acetobacteraceae bacterium
GTCATCGAAATCGGCAGCGAACCGCTTTTGATCGCCGGCCGGAAGAGCTTGCCGGCGGACGATCTGAGGGGATTGATCGCCTATCTCAAGGCCAATCCCGACAAGGCTTCGGTCGGGATCGCCGGCGTCGGTGCGACGGGCCATCTGGCCGGAATTTCGTTTCAGAAGGAGACCGCGGCGAAGTTTCAATTCGTGCCCTATCGGGGCAACGCGCCGGCAATGCAGGATCTCCTGGCCGGACAGATCGATTTCATGATCGAGCCAGCGTCGAATTTCAAATCCCTGATCAGCACCGGCAGCATCAAGCCCTATGCCATTACCGGCAGAACGCGGCTGTCTTCGTTGCCCGATGTTCCGACCGCGGACGAGGCGGGGCTACCAGGATTCGTTGCCTCGCTCTGGTACGGACTGTGGGTGCCCAGGGATACGCCGAAGGACATTGTTGAAAAACTGAATGCCACCTTGAGGCGGGTGCTCGCCGATCCCGACGTCGCGAGGCGTTTCGATGATCTCGGTATTCAAATGTCGCCGCCCGACCAGCAATCGCCGGTGGCCTTGCGGGCTTTCCAGAAGGCCGAGGCGGAACGGTGGTGGCCGATCATCAAGTCGTCCAACGTCAGGGCGGAATGAAGTGTCGCGCGGCGAAGTTGTGCGACATGGGAGTTTGTCGCTCTCCAGGCCGACGGCTCGTGGCGGAAAACGTTCGCCAGGCTAGCTCTCGATGTCTTCGGCTGCGATGATCCGCTGGCGAAGCGCAAGGCGTACAAGCTCGATGAATCGGGCGATATGGGTCACGATTTGGCAACTTGAGGGGTTCACCCATGCGCAGCATGGCTTTCATCCTCGCCTCGGTGGCGTTTCTTGCAGGATTTGCGGTCGCCGGGGCAGCCGAACCCGGCGCGCCGCTCCCGATCAGACTGGCGGTCTTTCCGATTGAATTGGAGGATTTCAGCGCCGCTGCGGCGTACGCTCCGCCGGACGACGTCGACCGCGAGCAATTGCGGCTTTCGACGGAAGAGGCACGTCGTCTGATCGCGGCATCCGGACGCTACCAACTGGTCGACGTCGGCGCGACGAACGACGAAGCGGCCAAAGCGGGCAAATTGCACGATTGCGGGGGGTGCGAGGCCAGGATCGCCGCTGGCCTTGATGCCGATCAGTCGATGATCGGGATCGTCACGCGCATCTCCCGAACGGAATACACGGTGACCTACAAAATTCGCGACGCCCGATCCGGGGCGACCCTCGACGCCGGGCAGACCGACTTGCGCATGGGCGCCAACGTAGCCTGGAGCCGTGGGGTGCGCTGGCTGATTCAGCGCCGTCTGCTGGAACGGGCACAGGACAAGCCGCCCGTCCTCGCGGTCGCGGAAATCCAGTATATCGACAGCTCGGGTGAGGTAACCGATCAGAGCGCCGACCACTTCCGGCGCTTGCGCGAATTCGAAGCTTCGTTGCGCACCGATCTGGCGGCGAGCGGAAAGGCGCGAAGTGGCGTCCTCGACTGCCCGCCAAACGCCTGTTCGGTTGGCGACATCGATGCCGATCGGTTGCTCGACAAGGCTGACGCGGCCGGCGCCGCCCGTCTCCTGATCGGCAGCGTTCACAAGATGAGCACGCTCGTGCAATGGGCAAAATTCGACATCGTCGACGTGAAAACGCGGAAGGTCGTTTTCAATCGTCTCGTCACCTTCCGCGGCGACAGCGACCAGGCCTGGCGCCGGGCGGAATCCTTCATCGCCCACGAAATCCTCGATCACGAGGAACGGTGAATCGGAGCGCGCGTGTCACGCGGCAACAGCCCTTCCTCGGTCGCCTTGATCTGCAGCGCCAGATATTTCGAATTGATGCGGCATTGCGCGAGACTGCCGGCGATGAACCACAGGCCGGGCTGGCCGGTGCGCGTATACATGTTGCGCAACTCCTGCCCCTCGCCGAATCCCCAGATCGGACCGACGCGTGCCGCGATCTCCTCGCCGAACAGCTTGCGCACCAGATATTCCTGGGGCTTGTAGCCGGTCGCCAGCACGATCAATTCGGCGCCGAGCGTCCCGCCGCTCCTCATCGTTGCGCCTTCGGCGAAAAAGGCCTCGATGTCTGAAAATTGTTCAAGCCCGATCTCGCCGCGCACGACCAGATCGGAGCAGCCGACGTTGAAATAGTAACCGCCGCCGCGGGTGAGGTATTTGAACTGCCAGCCGGTGCCGCCGTCACCGAAATCGAGTTTGAAGCCGACGCGCGCGAGGCCATCGAGCAATTCCTGATCGAATTTCTTCGATTGCTCGGTAATCA
>DNXO01000050.1:2650-2834 GCA_003506895.1 Acetobacteraceae bacterium
TAGGCCAGTTGCGCCGACGGTTCGATATTGGTGATCAGGGTCGGGCTGCGCTGAACCAGCGTCACTTTTGCCCCACTCGAATACAGGTCCTGCGCGATGTCATGGCCGCTGTTGCCGGTGCCGATCACGATGGCCTTCTTGCCATTCCATTCCTCGCCGTCGGTGTATTGGCTGGAATGCAGGA
>DNXO01000134.1:0-596 GCA_003506895.1 Acetobacteraceae bacterium
GTCACCCGCGCTGTGCTGCCGGCGATGGTCGCGCGCAACGAGGGTCACATCGTCAACATCAGCTCGATCAACGCAGTGCGAATCGTGCCCGACATGGCTGCATACTCGGCCAGCAAGGCCGGCGTGCGCATGTTCACCGAAACCATCCGCGGCGAACTCAGCGAGACCGCCATCCGGGTGACGGAAATCCTGCCCGGCCTGACCCGCACCGGCATCATCGCCACCCGCTACCGTGGCGACCGCGCCAGGGAGAAAGCCTATTTCGATCAGTTCAAGATCGCGCTCGACCCCGAGGACGTCGCGCGGGTGATCGCGTTCGCGCTCGAGCAGCCGCCGCATGTGCAGATTGCCGAGATCATGGTGTTGCCGGTCAACCGCTATTGAGCGCTTCGGCAATCCGGGAACAAACGAACTGGCGCTGGATCGAAATGGTTGCAACCGACGATCGCCGGCGGTTAGCCGCCCCGATCAGCTGCGGCGACTGGCATTGGCGCCGGTCCATCTACTCTGACCCGGCGCGAGAACGACGACGGTCGCGCCTGTCTTCACGCGATCAAAGAGATCGATGACATCCTCGTTGGTCATGCGGATGCAGC
>DNXO01000134.1:888-1085 GCA_003506895.1 Acetobacteraceae bacterium
ATATATTCCGGCTGGTTGGTGCCGTGGATACGATACAGGGTGTCCTTGTTGCCCTCGTAAAGGTAGAGCGCCCGCGCGCCCAGCGGATTGGCCGGACCTCCGGGAATGCGTGGCGGATAAGGGCCGAGACGCGCCTGAATCTCCGGCGTCGGGATCCAATCAGGCCATTCAGCCATCCGGCCAACCTTGGCGACGCC
>DNXO01000134.1:1140-1810 GCA_003506895.1 Acetobacteraceae bacterium
TCGTTGGTCATGCGGATGCAGCCGGATGAGATGGCCTGACCAATATATTCCGGTTGGTTGGTGCCGTGGATACGATACAGGGTGTCCTTGCTGCCCTCGTAAAGGTAGAGCGCCCGCGCGCCCAGCGGATTGGCCGGACCTCCGGGAATGCGTGGCGGATAAGGGCCGAGACGCGCCTGAATCTCCGGCGTCGGGATCCAATCAGGCCATTCAGCCATCCGGCCAACCCTGGCGACGCCGGAGAAAGCCATCGCTTCCTCCCCCACCGCCACGCCGTAGCGGATCGCCTTGCCTCCCGGCAGGACGTAATAGAGATACCGCTCGTCGGTATCGACCAGGATCGTGCCCGGCTGTTCCTTGCGCGAATAGTCGACGATGTGCCGGCGATAGGATTCCGGAACGTTCGCCTGCGCGTAAGGCGCATTGGCCAGCAACTGGCGGTCCCTTGGGGTGAAATTGGCATCCGACGACGGTGAGAGCGTCGCTTGCATGCAGCCGCCGAGCCCAAACCCGAGCAGCCCCACCATCAACAACGCGACTCCGGACTTCGGCACCGCCTGTCCTCCACTGCGTCAGATTACCCCATTTGCATCCCGAATAGTGCAGAAATCAAGGCGGGAGCTGCGATAATGTCTGAAGAATGTCCGGAGCCTTTGTCGGCTGCCCGAAA
>DNXO01000134.1:2123-2650 GCA_003506895.1 Acetobacteraceae bacterium
CGCCCGTCCGTTCAGAGAAGCTTGGCGCGGACGAACAGCACGCGCAACGCGTTTGTCGCCTGCACCGTCAGCATCGCATTCCCGGCCGCGCCCTGAAGAGCGTCTATCGCATCCTGATGAAGCGACCTGAACTCCATCCACTCCACTGAATTCAGATTTGTTATGAACTGATAGGCTTGCCCGACGGTGGCAATGGAAACCGTCTTGCCGTTCAAGACTATCTTGAACGTCGTCATCAGCGGCGTCTCGGAATTCGATACTTCGCTCATGACCCGGTCGTGAAACGAGGGCGGCGAAAGCCATTCGAAATTCTTCCGCCACCGTTCACTGGTTCAGTTGAAACCGGCCCCATGCCGTCAGGTTGACTGCCGTGACGCCAATTTCTCATCCCTAAGTCTTGGCACGACTACGAGGCGCCTGATCTCACCGTTTACGAACGCCTTCAGAAACTTCTCATAATCCTTAATCGACACGCAGCCGTTTGAATCGCCGTTCGGGCCAAGCATATAGCTGTGCGCAAGCAGCCC
>DNXO01000030.1:0-1586 GCA_003506895.1 Acetobacteraceae bacterium
TTGCCGTGGTCGACGTGGGCGATAATGGCGACGTTGCGAAGATTCATGTTGGCTCTATCTGCGTCAGATAATGGTGAAGCGCGATCTCGCCGGAAAACCGGGACCCACTTTTCCGGATCACGCTCAAAAACTCTGGAGTCAGAAGGGCGCTGGAGCGCCCAAAAAGGAAGCCCGGCCAAAAGGACCGGGCACGCCTCACTCGTTGCGGCGCAATATAGTCAGAAATTGCCGGAAAACAATGCGTTGTTTGCGATTTGGTTAGCTGATTTTCGCGCCAAACCAGCCCCCCGGTCAGCCGGTATCGGCCCCTTCCGTGGGATATACCCCTCGCAAAACTTCCTCGAAGTGGTTTTTGACGGTTTCATTACAGAGGCAGGCCCGCATCTGCAGCGCCGCGCGATCGCGGACCAGGATCGAGCCGCGGCGGGTCTCCAAAATCCCCTCGGCCTTGAAGGTCTGGATGACACGGCTGGCATAGCTGCGGCCGACCCCCAGCAGGGTCGCCAGTTGCTCATGGGTCAGCGGCACGATGTTGTCGCCATCCGCGCGTTCCATCGCCGAGATGATCCATTTCGCCGTGCGCTGCTCGATCGAATGAATCGCGTTGCAGGCGGTCGACTGAAACATCTGCGCCAGCATGCAGTCGGCATATCGCGCGAATACGTTGCGCAACGAGATGGAGGTCGTTTTCGCCGCATCCAGCTTGCCGACGGGAAGGCGGACGAACGGTCCGGCGAATTTGACGATGATGCGCGTATAGGCCGGCAGATAGCCCAGGCTGACGATTCCACCGACGGCGCCCTCGCGGCCGACAAGAATGGTTTCGACGTCGCGGCCGTCCTCGTTGGGGACCAAATAGGATGCAAGGCTGGGTCCGCAGGGAAAATGGACGATGTCGACGTCATCGCCGGGATTATAAAGCAACTCGTTGGCCTCAGTCTTTTCGGGCGCCAGATGCGGGGCAAGCAACGCAAAGTCACCCGCGTTGAGCCGCCGCAGCAGGTTGTTGTTGGGCCGATCGATGCCGTTGCCGGCTCCTGTCTGCAGAGTCATTCCGGGTTCCCTGGTTTCGCGGTCCCTGCCGTTCACTCATATCCAAACGTTGCGTGCACAAGTGCACAGACAAACGAAGCGACGATGTGATGGTTTCACGATGGAACCCACCGATGTGCCTTTTCATGCGTCGGCGGCGGGGCCAACCGGGTTTTATTCAATGCTTAATTCTGGAACTTTTGTTGACGACATGATGGATGCCTCTCACGATTGCATGCCCGGCGATGTCTTGATTGTCGAGGATGACCCGATCATCGCACTCGACTTCGAAGACATGGTTCTGGGCTTGGGGGTGACGACGGTCCGGACCGCGGGAAGCGTAACACGCGCGCTTGAGATGATCGCCGTTCGTGCCCCGGATTTTGGGCTGCTCGATGTCGGGCTCGTCCGGGAAAAGAGTTTTGCGGTCGCCGAGCGGCTGGATGCGTTGGAGATCCCGTTCGCTTTTGTCACCGGATATGGCGCCGATGTCAGGCTTCCCGCAGCCTTCGCGCAAAAGCCGAGGCTCCTGAAGCCTTGTTCATCCGACGCGT
>DNXO01000030.1:1915-2641 GCA_003506895.1 Acetobacteraceae bacterium
GGCGCTGATCGATCTCGCGGATGGGATTCGGACTCGCAACTCGCCGGGAATGAGAGGCGAAACGCTACCCCTGTTTCGGATCAAGCGTCGTCGACCACAGCGCCACGTCGGCGCGATCGCGCAACGTCACCGTCATTTGGCCGCTCGCCCCGTCGATCCTGACGTGACCGAAGAACTGCAGCCCGGCGGATGGCGGGAGGTTCGGCTCGTCGGCGCGGGCGGCCTTGATGAACCTCACTTCGGGCCCGAAAGTGTTGTCGAGTTCATTCGGCCTGCCGGTTCCGGCATGCAGCGGTCCGGAGACGAATTCCCAGAACGGATCGAATTCCTGAAATTGCGCCTTGTCGGGATTGTAGTAATGCGCCGCGGCGTAGTGCACGTCCGCCGTCAGCCACACGGTGTTGACGACGCCCGAGTCCTTGACGAAACGCAGGAGATCGGCGATCTCCAGTTCGCGGCCGCGCGGCGGGCCGTTACCTTGCGCAAACGCTTCGGAGCCCTTTCTGTTCGCCGCATCGTCGTAGACGATCAGGCTGAGCGGCATGTCGGAGGCGATCACCTTCCAGGTGGCGCGCGAGTTCAGCAGTCCGCGTTTTAGCCATGACAACTGATCGGGCCCGAGGAAATAGCTGTCGGGGCCGTAAGTGGTTTGCAGGTTCGGACCGTTGGCGCCGCGGTAGCTACGCTCGTCCAGCATGAATACGTCGAGATGCGGTCCGTAGCCGA
>DNXO01000030.1:2957-3366 GCA_003506895.1 Acetobacteraceae bacterium
TGATGCTTTCGCGCATCGGATACATTTCGTGGAAGGCGCGGGCCGCGCGGGCGGCAAGCAGGTTGATGTCGCGCACCTTGTAGGCGGCGGGAAGTTCCTTCGATGCCGACCAGTTGTTGGTGACTTCGTGATCGTCCCACTGGACGAAGATCGGAACCTCGGCGTTGAAGGCGCGCACATTCTCGTCAAGGAAATTGTACTTGTGCGCCGCGCGGAATTCGTCGAGCGTCTCGGCGACCTTTGCTTTCTCCGGGATGGTCACATTCTTCCACAGTCTGCCGTCAGGCAATTTCACCTCGGATGAAATGATGCCGTCGGCATAGATGGTGTCGCCGGAATGCAGCAGGAAATCCGGGGCGTGCTTGCGCATGGTGGCGAAGGTGATCATGCCGCCATCGTCGGGATTGAT
>DNXO01000162.1:0-5387 GCA_003506895.1 Acetobacteraceae bacterium
AGAAAAAGTACATAACACGCTCTAAGGAGCGCGAGATGCAAGTCCAGCCCTACCTGTTCTTCGAGGGACGTTGCCAGGAAGCGATCGACTTCTACCGCGAGGCCCTCGGTGCCGAGGTGCTGATGCAAATGCACTACAAGGACAGCCCGGTTCCAACCGTCCAGCTACCCGGGGCGGCGGACAAGATCATGCACGCCTGCGTGCGGATCGGCGAGACCCAGGTGTTCATGTCCGATGGCATGTGCGGCGGAGCACCGTCGTTTCAGGGGTTCGCGCTGTCGGTGTTGCTGAAGGACGATGCAGAAGCTGAGCGGGTGTTTGCCGCATTGGGAAACGGCGGGACGGTGAACATGCCGTTGGCGAAGACCTTCTTCGCCTCGTCGTTCGGAATGGTGGCGGATCGGTTCGGCGTGGGCTGGATGGTGCTGGTTCAGGCGCCGGCGTAAATCCGCCCGGCGGGTCACACATCATCCGGCGGCGGCCACCAAGGCAGCCTCCAATCGCCGCGACACGTCACCGGCCATCGAGACGGGGGTTGCCGCGAACCCGATCACAAGGCCACTCATCCGCGGCGCGCCGGGGTAGTAGGCCCGAAGCGGCGACACCGCCAAGTCCCGCGCTCTGCAAGAGCGAACCGCAGCAGCCTCGTCCAGGCCGTCCGCCAGGCGCGCCACCATGTGCAACCCGCCCGGCGCCGCGAGTGCCGTTGCGTGCCGCACCGTCCGGGTCATTGCCTCCAGCAAGGCCTCGCGGCGCCTGCCATATTCGGTGCGCATCTTCCGGATGTGCGGCGACAGCAGCCCCTGCCGCATGAACTCCGCCAATGTCGCCTGGGTGAACGCGTCCGTCCCCCGATCCGTCAGCGTCCGCAAACGCACGAACGCCGGGACCAGCGGCGCGGGCACGATCGCGAACCCGATCCGCAGTGCCGGCGCCAGTGTTTTGCTGAACGTGCCGCAGTAGATCACTTGCCCGGCCTTATCCAACGTCGCGAGCGGCGGCAGGGGTTTACCCTCCCACCGAAACTCGGAGTCGCAGTCATCCTCCAGCACCCAGGCATTCGCCCGGCGTGCCCAGTCCAGCAACGCCAGCCGCCGACCGATCGGCAGAGCGCCGCCGAGTGGGGTTGCGTGGGATGGGGCCACCAGGGCCAGTCGCGCCGTCGGGGCGATCCGCACGCCTTCGGCAACATCGAGCCCCTCGGCATCGGAGGGAACCGGCACGATCTCTGCCCCGGCGGCCAGCAAGGCCCCGCGGCCGGCGATGTAACCCGGATCTTCCACCCAGACCCGGTCACCCGGATCGAGCAGGAGGTCCGCAGCCGTCCGTAACGCCTGTTGCGTGCCACCCGTGACCACGATGCAGCCCGGGTCGGCGACCAGCCCCCGAGTCGAAGCCAGATGCGCCGCGATCTGTTCGCGCAGCACCAGAAGCCCCTGCGGCGGCGGATAGCTGGACAGCTCCCCGGCCAATGGCTTCAGCACCCGGGACGCACATCGCGCCCACGCCTTGATGGGGAAAAGATCGGGCGCTGGCAGGCCGCCTGCCAGCAGCAATCCCAAGGCCGGATCACGGGCAGATGCGGTGGCCGGCACTCCAGCGAGGCGGGCGCCCCGCTTGGACAGCGCAGCCGCCGCAACGGGTGGGGTCGAGGCCGGAACCGGGGCTTGGTCGGGAAGATCGGTCGCGACATAGGTCCCGCTGCCGGTTCGGCCGCGGACATATCCCTCGGCCGCCAGGCGTTCGTAGGCCAGGACGACCGTCTGCCGAGCGACCCCCAATTCATGGGCCAATGACCGGCTTGGTGGCAGGCGTCCGCCGCCGGGCAGCGCACCGGTCAAGATGCTGTGACGCAAATGGTCGAACACGGCGCTCTGCCGGGTTTGGTCTGGTGCAAGCATGGGGTCACGCCACCGGGGATTGGTCCAATCCGGGGACGCTAGCCGGATTACATCTGTATGGGAACAGTATAGGGCCCGGGCATGACGGAACGAGAAGGCCATGCTTGAGGAGCATGCCCCTGCCATGGCAGGGAAAATCAACCGTACACAGCTAAAGCGCGGCAAGGAGACCTAACTCCAAACCGCGCTCTTTATGCTTTAACTGGATGGGGCTTGTTAGAAGCCCTCGCGCTCCAGCCGCTTACGCTCCAGCTTCCTGGCGCGGCGCACGGCTTCCGCCGCCTCACGAGCCCGGCGCTCGGACGGCTTTTCATAATGCCGACGAAGCTTCATCTCGCGGAAAATACCCTCCCGCTGCATCTTCTTCTTGAGCGCCTTCAGCGCCTGATCGACATTGTTGTCACGCACGAGAACTTGCACTTGGCAGCCTGCTCCTATTCAGGGCGCCCCCGTCGCCGGGTGCGCAAATACGTTCGCACCGGGGATTCCGGGGCGGGGGCTGGCCCTATAACATGGTCGGGGATACTTACAAGCCCAATTTCCGCTACCGAAGGCATCGAACGCACATGGCCATTCTGAAAATCGCCCGGATGGGCCACCCGGTTCTGCTGCAGAAATGCACCCCGGTCGCCGATCCCGGCGCCCCGGAGATCCGCAGACTAGTCGCCGACATGATTCAAACAATGGAGGATGCCCCCGGAGTCGGCCTGGCCGCACCGCAAGTTTATCAGGCGCTTCGGCTGTTCGTCTTCCGTGTGCCTGGCGGCCGCCAGGACCCCGAGGACACGCCGATCGGCAACACCGTCCTGATCAACCCGAGCGTCGAACCGATCGGCGAGGAAACCGTGATGGGCTGGGAAGGCTGCCTGTCGATTCCCGACCTGCGCGCCGCCGTGCCTCGCGCGGCACGCATTCGCTACCGGGGCACCGACTGCGACGGGAACGTGATCGAACGGGAAGCCACCGGCTTCCACGCCCGCGTCGTTCAACATGAGTACGACCACCTCGACGGCATCCTTTACCCCATGAGGATGTCGGACTTCCGCTATTTCGGCTTCACCGATGAGCTCGACCGCGCCGGAGCAAAAGGATGATCTCGCCCCCCGAACGCTCACCCGAACGCGACGCCGCGATCCTGGCGATGCTGCCCAACGTCGCTTTCGATGGCTGGACCAAGCGCGCCATCACGGCCGACGACGCGGATCTGCTGTTCCCCCTCGGTGCGCCCGAGATGATTGAGGCGTTTTGCGACCTGACTGACCGGCGGATGGAAGAAGCCGCCGCCAATCTGACGGAAACCCGCCTTTCCCGGCGAGTCCGAGCGGTGATCGCGCTGCGGCTGGAACAGAACCGGCCGCATAAGGAGGCGATCAGGCGGGCGCTCGCTATCCTGGCGCTGCCACAGAACGCGCGGATCGCGGCGGCCACCGCGGCCAGGACCATCGATGCCATTTGGCGCACGGCCGGCGACGAGTCCGCCGATTTCAGTTGGTACACCAAGCGCGCCATCCTGGCCGCGGTCTTTGGCACCACGATCCTGTACTGGCTGCGCGATACGTCCGAGGACGACGCCGACACGCTGGCCTTTCTGGACCGCCGCCTGGCCGGCGTCGGCCGCATCGGCAAGCTGCGCGCGAAGGCGGGCGATCTGCTGGGTCGGCTTCCCCGCCCCGGTAAACTGGGAACCGGCAAACTACGAATGGGTGACACGGGCTGACGGACACTCTATCTGTGCCGCAAATCCGGCTGGCGCATCGCCCGCCGGCCATCAGCGCAGGCCGCCGTTAGCACAGGTTCATGACCGACACCCCCCTCTCGCAGATCCGCAACTTCTCCATCATCGCCCATATCGACCATGGGAAATCCACCCTGGCGGATCGGCTGATCCAGTACACCGGCGGCCTGACCGCGCGCGAGATGACCGCGCAGGTCCTCGACAGCATGGAACTGGAGAAGGAACGCGGCATCACCATCAAGGCGCAGACCGTGCGCCTGAGCTACAAGGCCAGGGACGGCCTGACCTACGTGCTGAATCTGATGGACACCCCCGGCCACGTGGACTTCGCCTACGAAGTCAGCCGCAGCCTGGCCGCGTGCGAGGGCAGCCTGCTGGTGGTGGACGCCAGCCAGGGCGTTGAAGCCCAAACCCTGGCCAACGTCTATCAGGCGATCGACGCGAACCACGAGATCGTGCCGATCCTGAATAAGATCGACCTTCCCGCCGCCGAACCGGAACGCGTCAAGCAGCAGATCGAGGACGTGATCGGCCTCGATACGTCGGACGCGGTGGAGATCAGTGCCAAGACCGGCCTGAACATCGAGGGCGTGCTGGAAGCGCTCGTCACCCGCCTGCCACCCCCGAAAGGCGACCCGGACGCGACGTTGAAGGCGCTGTTGGTCGATAGCTGGTACGACCAATACCTGGGCGTGGTCATCCTGGTTCGCATCAAGGACGGCCACCTGAAGCGCGGCCAGAAGGTCCGCATGATGGCACAGGGCTCCATTCACACCGTGGAGCAGGTCGGCGTCTTCACCCCGAAGATGGTCCCCGTGGACCAACTCGGCCCGGGCGAGATGGGCTACATCACCGCCGCCATCAAAACCGTCGCGGACTGCAACGTGGGTGATACCATCACCGACGATCGCGTGCCGGCGCTGGAGGCCCTGCCCGGCTTCAAGCCGTCGATCCCGGTCGTTTGGTGCGGCCTGTACCCGATCGACGCCGACGATTTTGAAAAGCTGCGCGACAGCCTTGGCAAGCTGCGCCTGAACGACGCCAGCTTCCACTATGAGCCGGAAACCTCCGCCGCGCTTGGATTCGGTTTCCGTTGTGGGTTCCTTGGCCTGCTGCATCTGGAGATCATCCAGGAGCGCCTGACCCGCGAGTTCGACCTGGACCTGATCGCCACCGCGCCGTCGGTGGTTTACCACATCTTCAAGACCAACGGCGAAATGTCGGAACTGCACAACCCGGTCGATATGCCGGACGGATCGGTGATCGACCATATCGAGGAGCCTTGGATCAAGGCCACGATCATGGTGCCCGACGATTACCTGGGCAGCGTATTGCAGCTTTGCACCGAACGCCGTGGCCAGCAGGTGGACCTGACCTATGTCGGCAACCGAGCGATGGCGGTGTACCGGATACCGTTGAACGAAGTGGTTTTCGATTTTTACGACCGGCTGAAGTCCGTCTCGCGCGGCTATGCCAGTTTCGATTATGCCATGGACGGCTATGCCGAGAGCGATCTCGTCCGCATCTCCATTCTGGTGAACGGCGATCTGGTGGACGCGCTGTCGTTCATCGCCCATCGCGCCGCCGCCGAGAACCGTGGCCGCCAGATTTGCGCCCGATTGAAGGACCTGATCCCCAAGCAGTTGTTCAAGATCGCCATCCAGGCGGCCATCGGCAGCCGCGTGGTGGCGCGCGAGACCATCAGCGCGATGTCGAAGGACGTGACCGCGAAGTGCTACGGCGGCGACATC
>DNXO01000162.1:5665-6986 GCA_003506895.1 Acetobacteraceae bacterium
AAGCTGCTGGAGAAGCAGAAGGAAGGCAAAAAGCGGATGCGCCAGTTCGGCAAGGTGGAAATTCCGCAGTCGGCCTTCCTCGCCGCGCTGAAGATGGACGCCTGACCGGCGTTACAGCCGGGAATACGTGGCGCGGGGATTGTCGATCATGATCTTCCGCACCGTGGAACGGGACAGGCCGCGCGGCAGCACGTCTTCGCCATCGAACTGCCAGTGCGGGTAGTCGGTCGAGAACAGCAGCAGTTCGTCCGAGTCCATGTGTTCCATCAGCTTCTGGAACATCTCCTCCGTCGGCGGCCCGTCGCAGGGTTGGATGGTCAGTCGGACGTTTGACTTCACCACGTCCGTGGGCGCCCGATCCAGCCAGGGCACCTCCATTCTGAGTCCACGCCAGAACTTGGTCAGCCGCCACAGATGCGCCGGCAGCCAAGTGAAGCCCGACTCCAACAGCACGACCTTCAGATCCGGGAATTTGGTGAACACGCCCTCGCAGATCAGCGATGACAGTGCTTGCTGGAAGCCCGCGGCCTGGGCGGCATAATCCTCGGTGTAGTATGATGGCCAGCCGACCGACGTGACGGGATGCCGGTATGCGCTGCCGGCGTGGATGCCGATTGTCAGCCCGTGCTTCTGGGCCGCCGCGTAGATCGGCCAGTAGTGGCGCTTGCCTAGCGGCATGTCGTTCATCACCAGCAGCAGCACCTGCACGAAGCGCTTGTCCGGGGCGAGGCGGTTGATTTCGTCCACCGCCATCTCGGGGCTCTGCGCCGGCACGACGATCGACGCGCGGAGCCGAGGCTCTTTGTCTAGCCACTCCGCAGCCATCCAATCGTTGACCGCCCGGGCGAAACCGGCGCCCATGTCCTCGCTGAACAGCAACTGGACGCCATACAGGCAGTTGGCGATGGCGATACTGGTCCGGAACGGGTTCAAGGCATGCTGGCGCAGCAGTTCCAGGTCGGAACCCGGCTTGATGCCGCCAATTCGCCAATCCGGGCGTGCCGTCAGCGGGGAGTTCGCCGGATAGGCAATGGAGTTCAGCTCATGCACCCCGCGCTGCTCGACGATATCGCGCCAATGATCGGTCAGGTAGGGATACAGCGCCTTCAGGTTGGGCACGGCGGGGTGGATGTCGCAGTCGATCCCGCCGGTTTCGATCAAACTCATGGCCATGCTTTCTTCGGACGGTACTTGCCGGCGATTGTTCCACAGGCCGTGGGCTACGCCAAATAGGGGGGCATGGTCGGGGTGGCCGAAGCCTGCTTCAGGGGCGGCATCGGACAGGCTGGTGCCGGGTGAGGGACTTGAACCCCCGACCTTC
>DNXO01000162.1:7265-90554 GCA_003506895.1 Acetobacteraceae bacterium
AACCGCTGCACTACCGCTGTGCTAACCCGGCAACCGGCGCTTGGTATCAGGAATCGATCGCCCGCGCCAACATCGGATGTAAGCGGGGTGTGCCCAACACGCGCTGGTCCACCGCCGGCAATCGGACGACCCAAATATATTTTTCTGATGTGGCATTTATGACACGAATTTAATCGCTCCATCCAGGGAACGGTTACCTGCCAACCGCCATGTTCACGCCGTCGCTTTTACGGTGTCGCCCCTGCGCCGCCGCATTTGGCCCGCCGACAAGCTATGTTTTGGAAAGAGACGAACCCACATGAACACGCAAACCCTACGCCACCCATTCCGTCGGGCCGCCCTGGCCGCAACCCTGTTGGCTGGCACCAGCCTGGGGGGATTCGCCCTCGGACACGCCGCATGGGCCGACAATGCCACGCCGGTCAATCCGCCCGGCACGCAGCTGCAGCCGCATAGCCTGCCCGATTTCACCAATCTGGTCACTCAGGTGAAGCCCGCGGTCGTCTCCGTCACCAACAAGATGCAGCCAACGGAAGCGGCTCTGGAGGAAGGTCAGCAGGGCGGGCAAATGCAGCAGCTTCCGTTCCCGTTCAACCAGATGATCCCCAACGCGCCCCGCCAGCAGAGCGCGGTTGAGGCTCGGGGATCCGGCTTCATCATCGCCGCCGACGGAATCATCGTCACCAACAACCACGTCGTCAAAGGTGCCAAGACTCTCAGCGTTACCCTGGACGATGGCACGGTCCTGCCGGCAAAGGTCGTCGGCACCGATCCGCGGACGGACATCGCTGTGTTGAAAGTCGATGCCGGTCATCCCCTGCCGTTCATCCAGCTTGGCAACTCCCGCGATGTGAAGCCGGGCGAGTGGGTCGTGGCGATGGGAAATCCGTTCGGCCTTAGCAGCACCGTGACCGCCGGTATCGTTTCCGCCGTCAGCCGCGACATCGGCGCGGGACCGTACGACCAGTTCATCCAGGTCGATGCTCCGATCAATCAGGGCAACTCCGGCGGCCCGTTGTTTACCCAGGACGGCAAGGTGATTGGCATGAACACAGCGATCCTGTCACCGACCGGCGGCTCTGTCGGGATCGGCTTCGCCATCCCGTCCGACATGATCCGCACCGTTACGGCCGAATTGCAGAAGGACGGCAGGGTCGTTCGCGGTTATGTCGGCGTGGAAGCGCAGCAGATCACCGCCGCCACGGGGCAGGCGATGCACCTGAAGGAAAACAGCGGTGCGCTGTTGGCAGGCGTGCGGCCTGACAGTCCCGCGGCCGAGGCCGGTCTGCAACCGGGTGACGTGATCCAGGCTGTGAACGGCACGAAGGTCGCCAACCCGAAGGAACTGGCGATGAACGTCGCCAGCATTCCGCCGGGCGATCAGGCCCACCTGACCGTGCTGCATGAAGGTCAGGTGAAGGAGATCACCATCAAGGTCGGATCGTTGCCAAACGAGCAGACCGCCAGTAACGGCGAGCCGGGACATGGTGAGCATAGCGGCCGGATCGGTCTGGCCCTGGCGCCGCTATCACCGGAAATGCGCGACCAACTTGAAGTGCCCGAGGGAACCAAGGGCGCCCTGGTTCAAGGCGTTCAACCGGGATCTCCAGCCGATACAGCGGGACTGCAACCGGGTGACGTGATCGTCGGTGTTGGGACCCGCGCCGTGGGCTCGCCCGCCGAGGCAGCAAAGGCTATGCGTTCCGCTTTGAACGGCAGCGACCGTGCGCTGGCGCTACGGGTGATCCGCAATGGTCAGCCGGTGTTTGTCGGCGTTTCGGTGGATCAGCCGAAGCAGGGATAAAACCGACACGTCGCGGCCCGGCGTCAGCCCGGGTCGCGACTTCGGCGGCCTATGCCGAAGCCGGCACGCCCGCGCCGGTCGGCGGCTTCGCCACCTTCGCGTTCAATGGGACTTCCACATCAATCTCCAACGTCGAGAAGGATGCGCCGCGATCCAATTTGATTTGGACCGCATCCCGATCAACCGAAATATGCTTGGCGATCACGGCCAGAATCTCTTCCTGAAGGATCGCGATCAGGTCGGATTTGCCGATAACGCTGCGTTCATGGGCAAGAAGAACCTGAAGGCGATCCCGGGCAACCGGGGCAGTGGTGCGTTTGCGGAATATGTCGAATAGGCTCATGCGACCCTCCGTCCGAACAAACGACCCATGAAGCCCTTCCGATCCATCGGAACCACGACCTCAACCGTCTCCCCCTTTAACCGCCTCGCGGCGTCGAAATAGGCCTTGGAAGGCGCGCTGTTTGGGTTGTTCAGCGTAACAGGCGAACCGATGTTCGACGCCTTGAGGACCTCTTCGCTTTCCGGAATGATTCCCAGCAGCGGGATCGAAAGAATCTCCAGGACGTCGTCAACTTTCAGCATCTCGTTGCGGGCGGCGCGCTGCGGGTCGTAGCGGGTGACCAGCAGGAATTTGTCGATCCGCTCGCCCTTTTCGGCCCGGAGCGTCTTCGAATCGAGCATGCCAATGATGCGGTCGGAGTCGCGAACCGACGAGACTTCGGGGTTCGTTACGACAACAGCTAGATCGGCATTGCGCATCGCCAGTAGCGCGCCACGCTCGATTCCCGCCGGGCTGTCGCAGATCACCCAGTCGAATTTTTCCTTCAACTCGGCAATAACCTTATCCACGCCTTCAATCGTCAGTGCGTCCTTGTCGCGGGTCTGCGAAGCGGGCAGCAGCGAAAGCGTATCGATACGCTTGTCGCGGATCAGCGCCTGCGCCAGTTTCGCGTCGCCCTGAACGACGTTGATCAGGTCGAACACCACGCGGCGTTCGGCGCCCATCACCAGATCCAGGTTCCGCAGTCCGACATCGAAATCAATAACCACCACGTTTTCGCCACCGCGCGCCAGCGCGGCACCAAGGGCGGCGGTGGAGGTCGTCTTGCCGACCCCGCCCTTACCGGACGTCACGACCAGTACCTTGCCCATCAGCGATCCCCCTAATCCAGAACTGAGATTTTCATCTGTTCGCCGTCCAGCCAGGCTTGCACCGGCTTGCCCAATACTTTCGCGGGCATATCATCCGCGGTCTGGTAGACGCCATCGATAGCCAGTAGTTCCGCCTGCAACTTACTGCAGAAAATCCGCGCGCCCGGATGCCCCGACAGCCCCGCAATCGCTCGGCCGCGTAACGTTCCGTAAACATGGACGGATCCGCCCGCCATGACTTCGGCGCCCGAGGCGACCGAGCCCAGGACGGTAATATCGCCACGCTCAAACACGACCGACTGACCCGAGCGGATTGGTTGATCGATCACCAGCGTGTTGGCTTCGCCGGCCCCGGCCGAAGGCTCGACGGCCGGCGGGGCCGGCTGGTTTGGTTTCGCTTCCGGTGCCTCAATCTCACGGCCCGGCTTGCTGGATACCGGCAAGGGCCGGCCCCAGGCATCGATGCCCTCCCACGACGGGTGGGCGCCTTCGGTGCCGATGATGCGAATGCCGCGTTGCTCCAGAAGCTGGAGAAAATGCACGACGCCCTGCTGTTCGCGCGGAACCGAACCAAGATCGACCACGACAGGGCGCGCATCGAAGAAATTCGGCGACCGTTCCATCTGTGCATCCAGTGCATTCAACCATCGGTCCAGCGGCACTTCGGGCGCCAGGACCAAGGCCATAATGGAGCGGCCACGGAGTCGGATCAGAGGTTTTGTGTCGGAGGTTGTCACAGTCCCGACCTATCCGTTGACTGTCGGGTGGTCAACGGGAATCCGGAGGGCTCGCACAAAATAATGTGGATAACCCTCCGCATCGACCGCTAGGGATAGTGGAAAGGGGCGCAAGCGCCCCCATCCTTGGTGATGCCGCCGGGGTCTGTTCCGGCGGCATTTCGGTCAGGCAGCCCTACGTTATCGAATGGGCCAGCACGTTGGTCAGATCCGCGGTGGTCGCCCCTTGGATAGTCGCGATCGCCACGCCCGATCCGCCAGACGTCGCCGAGATCGACAGTGTCGCACCTTGTGCCGAGTCGGTCACTGTCAGGAATTTCGACAATGTCGAGGCCGATCCGGTCCATTGCGTCGCCGCGAGGGCGGTCTTCAGGTCCAGCGTATCCCCGGTGTTCAGGATGTTGCTGGTGAAGATGTCGCTCCCGTTTCCGGCGGCGGGCAGGATGTAGGTGTTCCCTCCCCCCGTGTCGGTAACCGTATTAGTGCCGCCGGTCAGGCTGACGATGTCGCCCGAACCACTCAGGAACAGCATGTGGTTGCCGGACGTGGCGACGATGGACACCTGGCTTTGGCTGACGGTGTCGCTGGCGGTGCCGGCGGCGATGGTGATCGGTGCCGGCAGCGGATTGGCCCCGGATGCCCATGACGCCGTCGGACTGGTCTTGCTCCACCAAAGATTGCTGGCATTCTCCTGCCAGACCTCTTGGTTGACGTAAGCCAGTTCGGTCACGTTGGCGGTCGTCGCGTCAGCGACGCCGTTGACGGCGACCTGACCCGTGGCGGTTATTGTCCACTGGTTACCACTGGCGTCGGTGATCGCGGCCGTCGCCCCGGCCAGCACCATGGTGTCGTTGGGCGAAGTGGTCGGGGTTGGAGTCGGTGTGGGCGTCTGCGTCGCTGGCAACGGGCTGGTCGCGGTACCCGTGGCCGGTGCCCACGCGGCGTTCGGCTGCGTCTCACCCCACCACAGCTTGCTGGCGTTCTCCTGCCAGATCGTGCCGTTCACGTAAGCCAGCTCGATGACGTTGGCGGTCGTGGTGTCGGCCGAGCCGTTGATCGCGACCTGGCCGCCCGCGGTGATCGTCCATGCGTTGCCGCTGGCATCGGTGATCGCGGCGGTGGTGCCGGTCACAACCGTATCGTTGGGCGACGGCGTGGCGGTCGGGGTTGGGGTCGGAGTGGGCGTCGGGGTCGGAGTGGGCGTCGGAGTAGGCGTCCCCGGCGCGTCGCTTGGCGCGGCGTCGAGCGGAACGATGGGCGTGCCGCCACCGTTGATGCTGTTCGGCCCCTGATTCGTCAGGATCTGTGCCTGCGCCATGATCTGCGCGCCGAACTGGTTCATCCCCAGGATCAGCGGATCATTCCCATCCACCGTCTGGTCGGCCTGGAAGATCACCGTATTGCCCGAACCACCCGAGTCGCGAACCATCGCGCCGTGGTTCTGCAGCGCGTGCCACAGCATGTCCGCTCCCGCATTGGCCTTGACCGCGGTCGGCTCAACGGCGTCGGCGGCAATGCCGATCGTCACGCCATAGGGGATGGTGCCGGTGTAAACCGAGGGCCCGTTCCCATCCTCCTGGGTCTGCGGCCACGCGTACGGCGCCAACTGATAAGCGGTGTTGTAGTACGACTGCAGCATGTCGGTCGGCAGTTCCATCCGCAGCATGTGGTCGATCGTCCCGGCTTGCAGATCGCTCTGGCGCAGGGTGCCGACTCCCTGGTCCCAGTTGGAGCCATCGACCGCGATGCCCGAACCGAAATCGGACTCACCGGAACCCTGGCTGACCGTGGCGGTGTTCGAACCGGTCCAGTTGAAGCCGCCAAACGAATACCAGGTGTGGGTCGTGGTATCATCGACCGAGAACGTGGCATCTCCGCCTGCCGCCGGCACCGCACCGGCAGGGATATGCACCTGGAACGTACCGGGCGTTCCACCGGCCGCCGCCGTGTTGGTAATGGTGACCAATTGGTCGGACGCGGTGCCCGTGAATATGTTCTCGGTAAAACCGCTCAGCGTGGTGTTGACGTAAACATTGGCGCTCTCAAGCTGGGCGTTCGGCTGCCACTGCGCGCCGAGACCAAGCGGCAGGTTGAAGATGCTGGTCGAGGCGAACGGCGTCTGCGACGGGTCCCGAGTGCCGGTCACCGTTGGGGTTGGAGTCGGTGTCGGAGTGGCCGTTGGCGTTGGTGTCGCCGCGACCGGCAGGGGGCTGGTCGATGTGCCAGTAGCCGGTGCCCATGACGCGTTTGGCTGCGTCTCACCCCACCACAACTTGCTGGCGTTCTCCTGCCAGATCGTGCCGTTGACATAGGCCAGCTCGATGACGTTGGCGGTGGTGGTGTCGGCGGAGCCGTTCACCGCGACCTGACCGCCGGACGTGATCGTCCATTGATTCCCGCTGGCATCGATAATCGCCCCCGCGGTATCGGTGACGACGGTGTCGTTCGCCGAGGGGGAGGCAGTCGGGACCGGCGTAGGTGTGGGCGTTGGAGCCGGTGTTGGGCTGGGCGTCGCCGCAACCGGTAGAGGGCTGGTCGATGTGCCAGCGGACGGGGCCCAGGAGGCATTCGGCTGCGTCTCGCCCCACCACAACTTGCTGGCGTTCTCCTGCCAAATGGTGCCGTTCACGTAAGCCAGTTCGATGACGTTGGCGGTTGTGGTGTCGGCGATGCCGTTCACCGCGACCTGCCCGCCGGCCGTGATGGTCCACTGGTTGCCGCTGGCGTCGGTGATCGCCCCCGCCATACCGGTGACGACGGTATCATTGGCTGACGGGGTCGCGGTGGGCCCAGGGGTGGGAGTCGGGGTCGGGGTCGGGGTCGGCGTGGTTTCCGAACCGCCGGTGCTCTGGCTATAAAGCCACCCCAGCGGGGAGTTCGCACCGGTCTGAGTGTAATAGGTGTCCCAGACATCATGCCCCAGGCTGTTGTCCTGGGTGTATTTCATTCCGCCGCCGATCGCCTGCTCCGCGGCGTACAGGTTCTGGTCAAAGGCCAACGGCACCTGCGTGTCCTGCCCGCCATGGATCGCCCAGAACGGCACATTCTTCAGCCCCGTCACCACCGAGGCATCCGGCTGCGGATAGCCCTGGCCATAATCGGCCCCCGCCAACGCCAGGCCAGCGGCGAAAATCTTGCCCTCGGTGCCGGTATAGGCGTTGTATTTGATCAGCATGTCCTCGGTGCCGATGCCACCCATGCTGTTGCCGGTGACATAGGTACGAGCCGGATCGGTCGAGTATTGTGCCATCACCTGCTTCAGCGCGGCGATCGCGTTGGTTTCGCCCGTGCTGTCGGCGGTGCTGATGCCACCGAAATTGATGGTTTGGCCGGACGGATCGGCCGTCTGATCCAGCAACGGCATCACGACGATCGTCGGATTGGCCGTGCGGAACGCCACCGTGTTGAACCAGGGATCCACCTCGGCGAGCAGACCGGACACGTCGGTGCCCATATCGAGCTGATGCAGATACAGCGTCGTGGAATACTTCACCGAGGGGTCGTAATTCGCCGGCAGCAACACCTCGTACTGCATGCCGTTGATGGTTTGGGTGATCCAGTTTCCCGGGGTAACCGCCGCGGCGGAGTTGGAAGTTTGTGTGCCGCTCATCGTCTGAAGCTCCCTGAAACGTGATCGATGGCGGGAGGCTTTTCACGGCGGCGTGATGTGGTTCAACAAGAAAACGTGACTAATTAATCACGCAAATCGTAATTTACTCATCATTACATTTCACAACGCCGATTTGATTGCCGATTTTCTACCTGGAAAGGTGGTATCCAGCACCAACACAATTGCAATACAAAATCGAATTGCATGAGCCGGTTTCAATGCACGCTATTTTTGATCGTAATGTATCTATATCAAAACCGGTATCTATTGACAACAAAAAGGCGGCTGGCAGCCCTTAGATCCACCGCCGCCCCGCCTTGGTTCGCCAGGAGCGCCCCTTGCCTTGTCGCGCGATTCACCACGGCGGCGATCGAACCCTTGCCAAACACGCTCCAAATGACAGGAACCGGGAAATCGGCCATGATCCGGAACGAGCAACCAATGACAGGGCGTACTCTTGCTGCAACTCGTCGAATTAACCCGCCGGTTCGGTGAGACATGCGCGGTGGACCGCGCCAGCGTCACCATCGCGGACGGCGAGATGGTCGGGATTATCGGGCGCTCCGGCGCCGGGAAATCCACCTTGTTGCGGCTGATCAACCGCCTGATCGACCCATCCGAGGGCAGGATCGAATGCGACGGCATCGACGTCACGGCACTTCGCGGCAAGGCGTTGCGCGCCTGGCGTGCCCGCACCGCGATGATCTTCCAGCAATTCAACCTGGTGAACCGCCTCGACGTGCTGACAAACGTCATGTGCGGCCGCCTGTTCGATATGCCGGCCGCGCGCGTATTGCTGAAATGGTTCACCCCGACGGAACGGGCGCTGGCCATACGCGCGCTCGACCGGCTTGGGATGGCGGATGTCGCGATGAACCGCGCCGACGCCCTCTCCGGCGGCCAACAGCAGCGCGTCGCCATCGCGCGCGCACTCATGCAACAGCCCCGGATATTGCTGGCGGACGAGCCGATCGCATCCCTGGATCCGCTGAACGCGAAGCTGGTGATGGACGCGCTGGCCGACATCAACCGCCGCGATGGCATCACCGTGCTGATCAACCTCCACACGCTGGATACCGCCCGCACCTACTGCCAGCGAATCATCGGCATGTCCTCCGGCCGCATCGTCTTCGATGGCGCGCCGGACGCCCTGACCGATCCGGTATTACGTGAGATCTACGGCCAGTCCGCCAATGAGGGCCTGGACGAACGCCTCACCTCCACTAGTCTCCCGGCGTCCTCGCTCGCCACCCTGGCGGGTTAGCATCCGATCGGGAAGCTATTGTCATGATCCGGCGCATCTTTCTCTGCCTGGTAACCGCCGCGCTTGCGCTGGGCCTGCCAACCGTCAGCCATGCCCAGGAGTGGAAACCCCAGGTCAAGGAGTTCCGCATCGGCCTGCTGGGCGGTGAGAACACGTCGGCCCGCCTGGCCCGGTACGATGGATTTCAGCATCTGCTGCAAGAGAAGCTGGGCATACCGGTCAAGCTGTATCCCGCCGCGGACTATGCCGGCGTGATGCAGGCCATGGCCGCGGGTCAGTTGGACCTGTCGGAATTCAGCCCCTCGGCCTTCGCCGGCGCGTGGCTGGACTGCAAGTGCATCGAGCCCACCGTGGTCCCACAGGAGAAGGACGGCACGATCTTTTATATCGCGGTCATGGTGACCCGGAAGGACTCGGGCATCACGTCGTTGGCGCAAATGAAGGGCCACTCCCTGGCCTGGGCCGATCCGAACTCCGCCTCCGGCTACCTGATCCCCAGCGCCACATTGAAGGCGCAGGGTATCGATCTGTCGGACGGGGCCTATTTCTCCCACACCGGGTTCGCCGGCGGGCATGAGCAGGGGATCATCGCCGTGCTCAACAAGCAATACGACGCGGCGGTCACCTGGACCTCTGGCCAGGGTGACATAGAACAGGGATTCAGCCGGGGCGCCCTTCGCGGCATGGTTGACCGGGGCATGCTGAAAATGTCCGACGTCAATATCATCTGGAAATCGGGCAAGATCCCCAATGGTCCCTGGGGCTTGCGGTCATCGCTGCCGGCCAGCCTGAAGGCGGCATTCACCGAATTCATGCTGGACCTGCCGAAGTCCCACAAGGACATCTACGATGCGGTCGAGCAGGGTTCGGGCGTGGGCTACCAACAAGCGACGCTCGATTTGTACAAGGACATCATCGATCTGCGGGAAAACGAGCGGCGGGGCAGTCGTTGACGGCGGCCTCGCCCACCGACGACCCGTCCTGGCGCCTGTTCCAGCAGCGCTTCGGCGCGCTACGCCGAGCGCGCCAGATCGAAACGGGGCTGACTGTCGCGGCGGTGGTTGTGTTGTTTGTGTTTGCCTCGATCTGGACCGATTTTTCGCCCGAGAAGATCCTGCGGGGCGCCCCGCGCATCGGCGAGTATTTCGGCAAGCTGCTTTCGATCGAGCCCAAGGGCGTCGCCGCACCGATCCCGGTTCTGGCGCTTCCCCACCTGTTCGGCGGGGTGAAGGAACCGCAGTCCCTCGCCTATTGGTTCTACCGGTTCAATGTGTATGCCGCGCTGCTGTGGCAGACCATCGAGATGGCGATCCTGGCCACCGCGCTGGGGTCCGGCGCAGCGTTCGCGCTGTCGTTTCCCGCGACAGGAAGATTTGTCGGCAACCGAGCGGTTGTGTTCGTGACACGACGCCTGCTGGAGCTGATGCGAACCATTCCGCAGGTGGTGCTGGCCTTCATCCTGGTCTGGCCGTTCGGAATCGGGCCGCTGGCCGGCATCGTCGCCATTGCGGTGCATTCAACCGGAGCACTGGGCAAGCTGTTCTGCGAACTGAACGAAAACGCCGACACCCGTCCGGTGGAGGGCATCCGTTCGGTGGGCGGATCGTGGCTGGCGCAGATGCGCTACGGCGTGGTGCCACAGGTCACGCCGGGTTTCCTGAGCTATGCGCTGCTGCGGTTCGAGGTCAATGTGCGGTCCTCGACGATCATCGGGTTCGTCGGTGCCGGCGGGATCGGACAGGAGTTGAAGCGGGTCATCGGCTTCAACATCTACGAAGAGGTCAGCGCGATCTGCATCCTGATCCTACTGATCGTGGTGGTCATCGATCTGCTGTCGGAGCGCATCCGCCACCACTTCATCGGCGCGCTTGCATGAGCGGGGGGCTGGACATCGCCGCGGAACGCGCCCGCCACCCGGAGGCCTTTCGCGGCAAGGGCTGGCTTGGCTGGCTGCTGTTCGCCGGCGTGTTCGGTTATCTGTTCTACCTGATGTGGCTGTTCGATTTCGGCCGCGTTTTTACCAGCCTGGCGAACGTGTGGGTGATCGTCGGCCTGATGCTGGATTGGTCGGGCATTGCCGACTGGGACCACGCCGAGCTTTGGCGCTCGATGCTGGAAACCGTGGCGATGGCCTATCTGGGCACGATGCTGGCGGTGGTTTTGGCCGTGCCGCTGGGCTTCCTGGGTGCCAGCAATGTCATCCCGCAACGCGTGTTCCGTTTTTTCACCCGCCGCCTGTTCGACGGATTGCGTGGGCTGGACCAACTGATCTGGGCGCTGGTTTTCGTCCGCGCGATGGGGCTGGGGCCGATCGCGGGCATCCTGGCGATCGCGGTAGTGGAAACGGGCGTCCTGGCGAAGCTGTTCGCCGAGGCAGTGGAGAATATCGACCGCGGGCAGGTGGAGGGCATTACCGCCGTCGGCGCCGGTCTGGCTGGGCGTCTGCGCTTCGCGATGCTGCCGCAGGTGTTGCCCGTGATGATCAGCCAGGCACTCTATTCGATCGAATCCAACGCCCGCGAGGCGACGATTCTAGGCCTGGTGGGTGCCGGCGGCATCGGGCTGCGGTTATCGGAGCGGATCCAGATCAATGCCTGGGACCAGGTTGCCTATGTTATCGTACTGATCCTGATTTCGGTCGCGTTGATCGACACGACGTCACGGTATCTGCGACTGCGGTTGATTGGAGCGGTCAACTGACAGCTCGCCCCGTCGGCTTGATAGTGCCTGGTGTCCGCAAGGTCCGCCCAGTTGGCTCTAATGCCCCTGCCAGGCATCGAAGCGCTGGCGCAGCTTCGGCAAATTGTCGTGCCAGAAGCCCGCGTCGATCCGCAAACCGGCCGCGACGTTCGCCGGCGCACTCGGCGAGACAGCAGCCAGATCCGGCGCCAGCCCATCGTTCAGGCCCTTCGCGAGGCCGCCATCGCCGCTATGTTGCAACAACCGCAATTCCACCGCCGGCATGCCGGTGAAATACAGGAACTGCATCGCCATTCTGGCGGACGGACTGCCTTTCATGATGGCCCAGCTCTCAAGCTCGAACAGGCTACCGGTGAATTGCAGGCCGAAATTCTTGTGCTCGTGTTCGGCCATAGTGGCGATCTGACTGCTGGGCGCACTGGTCATCAGCACATCGCGGGAAGCAAGGAGATGGGCCGCCTCGGCTTCCGTGGACCACCATTCGATATAGGGCTTGAGCTGATCCAGCTTCCGGAATGCCCGTTCAACGCCGTCCGACGTGGATAACGTCTTGTAAACGTCAGCGGGCGCCACTCCGTCGGCCATCAACGCGAACTCCAGATTGCCGCGAACCCCTTTGCGCAGGCCGCGCTTGCCGGGATATTTCGCGACGTCCCAAAAATCGGGCCATGACGGTGCGGCCGACAGCTTGTCCTTGTCCCAGGCCAGCACGGTGGTGCTGACGACCGCCCCGACGCCGCAATCGCTGACCGCTTGCTGCACATAGTGGTCTTTACCGCCGATCGCCGACCAGTCGAGCTTTTCGAACAGGCCCTCGCCGCAGCCGGCCGACAGCTCGTCCGCATCGACCATGACCAAATCCCACTGATTTTCGGTCGCTTTGGCCTGGGTACGCAGCGTGTCGATGCCGCCGTCCCAGATAACCTGCTGGACAGGTGTTCCGGTAACCGCCGTGAACGGCTGCACATAGGCGAACTGGATCGCCCGCTGCAATGACTCGTCACGCGTGACGATCATGAGATCGTTAGGGCTGGCATGAGCCGGTTGCGGGGCCGCTGCCGGGACGGCGAGCAGCGTCACGGCGGCCAGGAGCGTGCGGACGGGCATGAACAGACGGATTTCCGGCTTCCTGAGGTTGGGCTGACGCTACAGGCCGGCGCCTATTTGAGCAACGACCCTCGCGGAAACAAGTGTGTGCCACAATCCGTTGCCACGCCAAACCAGCTAACCGCAAAAGGCCGCATTTTTTGTCACGCGGACATGCACGTGCAGATTCCTCGGATCAGGCGCCCGTCGTCAGCAAGTGATCGATAACCGTGGCATTGCCGCAGAATTCGTGGGACCGAGAGGCGGCGGTTCCCGTTTCGAGTTCCAGCCGGCAGGTGCGGGAGTCCCTGCATCTTGCGCAGGTCACCTCCATGTCGCGGATCACCGGTCCGAGCGCCCGTCTAAGTTGGGCAGGGTCCAGCCCGCGGGCACGGATCATCTGGTCCATCAGTTCGCTGTGGTCACCGATCAGGGGTACCACGTCCCGCAGATCGGAGTCCGTGACTCCAATATCCGTCGCCAAGCGTTGAAAGTCCGATCGGGACAACGTCGCCAACTCATTGTCGCGGGCCGCGCGAGCCTTTATCCAGTCGAAGGCCCTGCTCAACAGGTTGGGTGTGTCGGATTCGGACATGTCAGGCGTCTCCTGGACGTATTTTCCTGGAAACGCTGACACTTATCCCACCGCAGCGGTTTGATTTGGGTCAAATAGCGTCGCGATGTTTTGGCGCGCGCAACGGTTCGTTGGCGTTGGGCCGGACTAGCCGCCGAGAATCGTCCCGACCTCCAGCCCAGCCTCGGCGGCGGCGATCTTCTTGCCACCGTCCCAACGCACACGATGGACCTCGATAAAGCCACCCTGGCCGTGGATCGTCAGGCTGGAGCCGCTTTGTGCCACGATCTGCCCGATTTTCTTCCCTTTGACCTCGCCGAAAGTACGGGCGATGCGCTTGGTGCTTTCAAACAGGAACAGCTTCTTGCCGTCGTGAGTCGTCCAGGCCCCGGGTGCGGGATTGCAGCCACGGATCAGGTTGAAGGTCTGATCCACATGGGTCGCCCAATGAATCTGGGACTCGGCATCCCGGATGATGCCTTCGTATCCCGCGTTGGGTTCGTACTGGGCAATGGCCGGAGCCTTGCCGGCGACCACCATGTCGGCGACCTCGATCAGGCCGGCGACGCCCATCGGGAAGATCTTACCGAAATACAGGCTTCCCAGCGTGTCTTCTGGTTCAATGGGGACGGCTCGGGTTAGAATCACCGGCCCTTCGTCCAAGCCATCGTTCGGCCGGAAGACACTAAAGCCGGTTTCCTTGCGGCCCAGGATGATCGACCAACTCATCGACGAGGCGCCACGGTGTAGCGGCAACAGGCTTGGGTGGAACTGGATCATGCCGAATTTGGGGATACTGCAAAATTCCTGGGGCACGAACTGGGTCACATAAGCCATCACGCCGACATCGGCCTTGGCGGCACGCAGGGCTTCCTGCGCCTCCGGGTCGGTTAATTTGGGGAACTGATGGGTCGGGATACCGGCCGCCTCGCCTGCCAGACGCAGCGGATCGGGGCGGCCCTTTTCCGGGGCGCAGAACACAGCCGCGACCTCATCGCCGCGCGCCAGGAACGCTTCCAGGGTTGCCTTGCCGAAATCCTGCTGACCAATAATGGCGACGCGCATGCGGTTCCTCCGTTTCTTTCCGCACCATAATGCGGTCCGAAGGGGCTGACTGTCGAGAGCCGGCGGCCGCACTCTTGGCACCACCCCATCCGCCGGGTAACACGGCCGGCGACCGAGGAGACATCGCCGCATGACCATCGAAGACACCGTCGTCACCAGCCGGGACGGACGCATCGGACGCATCCTGCTGAACCGCCCGAAAGCGCTGAATGCGCTCGACCTGACCATGCTTCGCGCCTGCGCCGCGATCCTGGAAACCTGGCGGAACGACCCGCACGTCGATGCCGTGGTGATCGAGGGCGCCGGCGATCGTGCCTTCTGTGCCGGCGGGGATATTCGCTTTCTGCGGGATGGGCAGCTCTCGGGCGACCGCACGGGCGTCGATCAGTTCTTCACCGAAGAATACGATCTGAACATGACCATCGCGACCTATCCGAAGCCGTATATCGCGCTGATCGACGGTATCTGCATGGGCGGCGGCATCGGTATGTCAGTGCATGGGCACTACCGCGTCGCGACGGAACACGCCGGGTTCGGCATGCCGGAAACGATCATTGGATTCTTCCCCGACATCGGTGGCACCTTCCTGCTGCCGCGCCTGCCAGGCGAAATGGGTATGTATCTGGGCCTGACGGGTCAGCGCATAAATGGCGCCGACGCGGTGCATGCCGGCCTCGCGACCCATTTCACGCCGCGCGCCCGCCTGAAGGCGCTGTCCGCCGCGCTGGCCCGTGACGGCGTCGCCGCCCTGGCCGCCTTCAACGAAACCTTGCCCCCCTTCTCCATGGCCGACCATCTCGCCTCCATCGATCACTGCTTCTCCGCGCCGACCGTGTCGGAGATCGTTACCCGGCTGGAAGCCGACGGCACGGCGTGGGCGCATGAGGCCCTGAAGGCGTTGCGGCACGTCTCGCCGTCCGCCCTGCATTGGACGCTGCTCGCGCTGCGCCGCGGCCGTGACTTGAACCTGCGAGACGCCCTGGACGCGGAGTTCGCGTTGACAAAAACAACGATGGCGCATCCGGACTTCGCGGAGGGCGTCCGCGCCATGGTAGTGGACAAGGACCGCAAACCCGCCTGGCAGCCCGCCAGGATCGAGGATGTCGATCCCGCTCGGATTGCCGCTCTGTTTGACGCCTGAAAAGCCTGTTGTGCGGTGCACATAACCCCTGTTTGACGGCGTCAGCCGTTTTCGGAGGACTGTGCCCGCATGCCCGCTTTCATCTGCACCACCTGCGGCTGCCAGTATCCCAACACCGAGGCACCGCCGGCTGGCTGCCTGATCTGCAAGGACGACCGTCAATCCGTCGGGCCAGGCCTGGACCACGCTGCCGGCGATGCGCTGGAGCCGTGGCCATTTGAAACCATTTACGGCGGCTGGTGGGACCGTGTGATTCCACAACGTGCCAAGATGATGATGACAGCGTCGGTCGAGCAGTATGTCGAAGCGGTGACCGGGTCGCTAGAGATATTCGAGAGTGCGATCGTCTGAGGTTGATCCAACCTTTGACGTGAATCTCCCGCTCAAACTCGGCCGAGCCAATAACAAAAAGACCGACACTCCAGGTGGAGTGATCCACCCGGCTTGCCGGTCAATCTGTCAAGCACATGGCTTTTCCGGGCTTTACGCCCGGAGCCAAGGTTTAGCGAACGGAAGTAATCGCGTTCCGGTTCTGCGCCCAGGCTTGCTCCGTGGATCCCTGCGCGGTCGGACGATCCTTGCCGTAGCTGATCGTGGTCATGCGGGCCGTGGCAACGCCCTTGGCCTTCAGGTATGAAGCGGCGGCGTTGGCGCGACGGTTGCCGAGGGCCAGATTGTATTCTTCGGTGCCGCGCTCATCGCAGTTGCCCGCGATCTGCACGTTATTGGTCGCATACTTCGCGAGCCAAGCAGCTTGCTTGTCCAGCGTCGCCTTCGCGTCAGCGCGGAGGCCGGACTTGTTGAAATCGTAGAAAACGCGGTCGCCGACGTTGGCGACCAGGTCTTCCTGGCTGCCCGGCACGATGCCGGCCGCGGTCGCGGCAGGAGCGGCAGGCGTTGCATCAGGTGTGGAGCACGCCGCCAGCAGGGCGACGGCGGACAGAGCGCCGAGGATCTTGATGTTCATCTTCTATTCGTCCCTGGATGGGGTGCAATCCAAATGCACGAGCAAACACCCGCGCAGGAAGAAACGGTAATCCGTTCCGCCCGCGTGAGCGATTAACGTGTTCCGCCGATAGCGGTCAAGTTCCTACAGGCATTTTAAGGACACATGGCACCCATGTTGCGTACTCAACACAGTTGCGACACCTGTTTGTCACAGTTTGTAAACACTAAAGGCGGTCTTTAGGTTCCCAATGGGGACCAAGCGGGATCGGATGCATCAGTTGGAGTCTCCACCGGGCGCTCGTTGAACCCGGTGATATCGACCGAAACCAGTCGCGATGAAAATCCGCGTCCGCGTGCATCCTGCGAACGGGTTTCCCGCCAGAACATCAGAACACGGCCGTTCGGGGCGAAGGTTGGCCCCTCGACGAGCCAGCCTTCGGAGAGGATGCGTTCCCCCGAACCATCCGGGTGCATCACGCCGATCGCGAAATTGGAAGTATCGCCAGCATAGCGGGTAAAGGCGATCAGGTCGCCGCGTGGCGACCAAACGGGCGTTGCATACCGTCCATTGCCAAAGCTGATGCGCTTCGCACCACCGCCCCCTGCCCCCATGACATAGATCTGCTGGTCGCCACCGCGATCGGACGCAAACGCGATTTGGGAACCATCCGGGCTGAAGCAGGGGCTGACGTCAATCGAACCGGAGTCCGTCAGGCGTCGCGGCGAACGGCTGCCGAGGTCCATCGCGACGATGTCCGAACCACCGCCATTGGCCACGGCCATGACGACGCCCGAGCCATCCGGGGAGAACCGGGGCGCGAACGTCATCCCCGCGAAATCACCCAACAGGCTTTGCCGGCCCGAGGAAAGGTTGAACAGATACACCCGTGGCCGGTTGTTCGCGTAGCTCATGAACGCGATTTCGTCGCGCGTCGGGTGGAAGCGCGGGGTCAGCACCAGCCAGGAGCCGTCGGTCAGCAGCCGGTTGTTCTCGCTGTCCTGGTCCATGATCGCCAGACGCTTGGTACGGCGGTCGCGCGGGCCGGTCGCCGAGATGTAGACGATCCGCGTATCGAAATAGCCCTTCTCTCCCAGCAGCCGCTCATAGATGACGTCGGCCATGATATGGGCGATACGGCGCCAGTTGCCCTGGGTCGTGGTGTACGCGGTGCCCTGAATCTGGGTCTGCGGCAGGATATCCCACAGCCGGAACTCGACCCGCACCTGCCCACCGCCAAGAATCTGCACGCTGCCTGTCACCAGCGCCTGCGCGCCGGTCGGCTTCCAGTTGGCAAAGTTCGGCGTACCGGCGGACGGCGCGCCGGCCTGGATGAACGCGGCCTGGTTGATCAGCCGGAACAGCCCGCTGCGCGCGAGGTCGGCGCTGATCACGCTGGCCATGTCGTGCCCAAGCTGCGCGGACGGACCATCCGGGCCGCCCAGATCCGGCACCGCGATGGGAATCGGCTCGCTGCGGGCGCGGTCCACGTCGATAACGGCCGACTGGCCAGCGCCGCCCGACGCAGGCGGCGATGCGGCCTCAGCCACCACGGGAATCGGCGCGGCGGCAAGCAGACCTGCCGCACCAGCAATCAGCCGGCGGCGGCCGACGGAGGGATTCGGAATGTAGATCATGACGTTGTCTTCCACCTGTTGCGGTTGCCTTGCAACGCGTTCGGTTGAGTCATCGCGGGAATGTGTCGGTTCGTTAGCGTCACGGCCTGAACCGGAAGGTCAGGACGTTGACTTTCCCAAGGACATTATTTGGCAGCGGCAGATTGGCACAGCGCGGATCCATGATCGCGCGCACCGCGCGTTCGGCGAAGGCACGGAATCTGGCATCACCCATTCGGCCCGAATCGTCACCGGCGATCTCCACCCTCCGAGCGACGCCGGTGGGATCGGTGGTGACAGTCAGCATGACGCTTTGCTTGTCGATATCCAGCGCGCCGGCATCCTTCGTCCAGCACTCCCGGACATGGTCGCCGATGGCGCCACGCTGTTCGCCGCTGAGCGCCGCCGTGTCGTTACCCGTCGGATTGTCGCGCCCGCCAGCCGCGGGATTGGCCCGCGCCTTGGGGGGCTGGGTCTGCGCGAGCTGCTGACGCAGTTTTTCCAGCGTGTTCTCGACCGCGGTGCTGTTCGGGGCGGCATTCTTGGTCACGTTCGGCTGCGACGTCGTACTGGGTGGCATCGGCGGCGGCGGCACGGGCGGCGGCGGCAGCGGCAACGGCGGCTCGTTCTTCGGCGGCGTCGGGGTTGGTGGCGTCGGCGGTGCTGGCGGCGGTGGCACCACATCTGGCGCCGGCGTGGGCTCCGGCGGCGGAGTCTGCTGCGGCGGCGTGGGCGTCGGCGGCGCCGGCTCGACGTGGCTCTGCGGCGGTGGCGGCGGGGGAGGCGGCGGTGGCGGTGGTGCCTCGATCGGCTGCGGCTTCGGCGGCTGGTTCACGGGCGGCGCGGGCGGCAGGTCGGCGTTCGCTTGCGCCTGGGACGCGGATTTGACGTCGCCAAACACCATGGCCACTTCGGTTTCCGGCGGCGGTTCGTCTTTCGGCGTAAAGGACGGCAGGCCGATCAGCAGGCACAGCAGCACGAACAGGTGCAGCAGGCCAGACGCGATCAGACTTCGGCGCAGGACCGGCGTCATACCCGGCTTGCCATCACCGGTTCGGTTCTCGCCGCGGAAGAGTTGCTGCAGCACCGGATGTCACCCGACCGAGATCAGGACACGAGAGATCGTTTGTCCGCACCCGTCATGGTTCGGTGACTCGGGGCCTTGGCGCCAAAGCGGCGAACCATGACGAAGCGAAGGTATTCCACTGCTCATGCGTCGCGCGCCGCTACTTGCGCGGCCCGGCAGCGGGCTTGGCCGCGGGCGCGGACGGCGCGGTCGAACCAGTCTGTTCGGCCAGGAGCGCCACCTTGGTGAATCCGCCCTGAGTTATGGTTCCCATTACCTCCATGATCCGGCCATAGGCCAAATCCTTGTCCCCGCGCACGAAAATTCGCCGCTCGGGGTTGTTCTTGGAGATCGCCTGAAGCTTGGTGACAAGATCGCCGACATCGACCGACTGGTCCTGCAGGAAAATCGTGCCATCGGCCTTGATCGAGACCGTCAGAGGTTCGCTGTCGCTGTTCAGTTGCTGCGCGTTGGTCTTCGGCAGATCGACCGAGACGCCGGAGGTCATCAGCGGCGCGGTGACCATGAAGATGATCAGCAACACCAACATCACGTCCACCATCGGCGTGACGTTGATCTCGGCCAGCGGACGGTAGCGGCCGCGCCCCCCGCGACCCGAATTCATGGACATTGCCATGGCTCAGGCCCGCTCTTCGCTTTGGCGCGACAGGATGGCACTGAACTCGCTGCCGAAATTATCCAGGCGGCCGGCGAAGCGAGACAGGCTGTTGCTGATCTGGTTGTAGGCCAACACCGCCGGGATCGCCGCGACCAGGCCGATCGCGGTGGCGAACAGCGCCTCGGCGATGCCGGGGGCCACGACCGCGAGGTTGGTGTTGTGCATGGCGGCGATCGCCGAGAACGAATGCATGATGCCCCAAACCGTGCCGAACAGGCCGATAAAGGGGGCGGTTGCGCCAACGCTGGCCAGGAAGATCATCCAGCGCTCGATCCGGTCCATCTCCCGCTGCACCGTCACGGTGATGGCGCGGTCGATGCGTTCCCGCACGCTGGTGTGGGAGATGTCGGCGCCGGCGACGCGTACCGAACGGCGCCACTCCCCCATCGCGGCAGCGAACACGGCGGCCATCGGGTGATTCGGGTTGGTGCCCTCGCGGTCGAAAAGATCGTCCAGGCTGCCGCCGGACCAAAACCGATCCTCGAACGCATCGGCTTCCTTGTTGACCTTGCGAAGCGTGGTCCATTTCTCGAACACCACCGCCCAGACCCAGATGCTGGCGCTCAACAGGCCAAGCATCACCAGTTTGACGACGATATCGGCTTGCATGAACAAGCCCCACAGCGACAAGTCGCCGCCGGCTGTCCCCAGGTTTACCGCATCCACTGCCCGATCCACTGCCTAATCCCCTTCTTCGGTCGCCGTAGCGGCGTCATCACGCATGCTGACCATCACCTGCCGCCACCGAGGCGGGATGCGGGCCGGCTTGTTCCCTCCGATTCGGACGCAGGCGAGCTTGATACGCAGCGTCGCACAGACCCCGTTCGGGCCGCGCACTGTCTGGCGCAATAGGACGGTTGCCCCGCCCACGTCCATTATTTCCGTCTCGACCACCAATGGATCATCGAGCATCGCCGCGCGCTGATAATCTATTTCGGCGCGATGCACCATGAACATCAGACCAAATCGTTCCACCATCTCGGCATGTGGGATTCCCGCATCGCGCAGGGCTTCCGTTCGGGCGCGCTCAGCGTAACGAAGGTAGTTCGCGTGATAGACTACCCCGCCCGCATCCGTGTCTTCATAATAGACACGGAAGGAATAGCGATGGATGGATTGCGGATTAGCAATCATTTAGGTGACGCTCAAATATCTCCGCGTTGGATGGGTGTGGCTGCCCGATTCCGCCGTGGCGGGCGCAGGTGCGCCGTCCTCGTATGGCCGCGTCCCGTTCGGCAACGAAGATGAATCGCGCGCTCACGCCTCCTCCCCCAGCACATCCAGCAGCGGCGTGCCCGTTCGCGGCACTTTTATCCCTAGATGCCGCCATCCCGGGTCGCCGAGCATCCGGCCGCGGCTGGTCCGCAGGATCAATCCTTCCTGGATCAGATACGGCTCGATGACGTCTTCCAGGGTATCCCGAGCCTCGGCGAGGGCGGCTGCTAGGGTTTCGACGCCGACCGGACCGCCGGCATGGTGTTCCGCGATCCGGCGCAGATAGCGCCGATCCATCGAATCCAGCCCCAGGCGATCGACCTCCAGCCGGTTCAGTGCCGCATCGGCCACCTCGCGATCGACCGGACTGTTGCCTTGAACGGCGGCGAAATCCCGCACACGACGCAGCAGACGGCCCGCGATTCGCGGCGTTCCGCGCGAACGGCTGGCGATTTCGGCGGCCCCTTCGGTCGTCAGATTCAAGCCGAGCAAACGAGCGCCGCGGACAATGATCTGGCGAAGCTCCTCGGATGTGTAGAACACCAGCCGCAGGGGAATCCCGAACCGGTCTCGCAACGGCGTGGCCAGCAGGCCCGCGCGGGTGGTTGCGCCGACCAGCGTAAACGGCGGCAAATCGATGCGTACGCTACGCGCGGCCGGTCCCTCGCCGATGATCAGGTCGAGCTGGAAGTCTTCCATCGCGGGATACAGGACTTCCTCGATCGCCGGTTGCAGGCGATGGATTTCGTCGATGAACAAGACATCCCTTGGCTGAAGGTTTGTCAGAATCGCGGCAAGGTCGCCGGCCTTGGCGATCACCGGACCCGACGTTGCCCTGAAGCCGACGCCAAGTTCCCGCGCCACGATCTGTGCCAGCGTCGTCTTGCCCAGGCCGGGCGGGCCATGCAGCAGCACGTGGTCCAGCGACTCGCCACGCGATTTCGCCGCCTGGATGAAGATCGCCAGATTCTCCCGCGATGCCTTCTGCCCGGTGAAGTCCGCCAGGGTCTGAGGACGCAGCGACGCCTCGGCGGCGTCTTCAGGTTGGCGGGCGGCGGAGACTTCCCTCTCGTCGCTCATCCGGCGGCCCTTTGCGCGAGTTCCTTCAGGCTGTCGCGGATCAGGCCATCAAGCGTGGCACCATCGCCCAACCGTTCCAGCACGCGCGCGACGGTCTGCTGGGCTTCCGGGCGGCGGTAGCCCAGATTGACCAGGGCGGACAGCGCGTCATCGGCCGGTGTCGCGGCGGCGATCGGGGTGTAGGAGACGCCGGCGGCGGAGGTCGGCATCGCACCGGTCTTGTCCTTCAGCTCCGTCAGCAGCCGCACCGCCAGACGGGGCCCGACGCCCTGCGCCCGTGTCAGGCTGGCCTTGTCGCCTGAGGCGATCGCTCCGATCAGGTCGCGGGGCGACATCGCCGAGAGAATGGCCAGCGCGACCTTGCCGCCGACGCCCTGAACCGTGGTCAGCAACCGGAACCAGTCGCGCTCCGCCGCGTCGGCGAACCCGTACAGAACGATGGCATCCTCGCGCACATGTGTCTCGATCAGCAGCTTCGCTGGCGCTGGTGGCTGCGGCAAGGCCGACAGCGTGCGCGATGACGCCTGCACTAGGTATCCGACGCCGCCCACGTCGATGACGCAGGTGCCGTCGGAGAGTGCGTCCACTCGTCCGGTGAGTTGGGCGATCATGCTGATCCGGTCCTGCGATGTGTCGTATCAAAGGGGACCGCGAATCGGGCGGTGAGAGATTATACCCTATCGCTTGCCATTGTGTACGCTGCGACTACCGCCGCCGGGGAAACCGCACCATCGCGCCCTTGGCCTCGTCCCACAAGGTGAAGCTTGGCGCCCGCAGCGCTTGCCACAATGTCAGACCCGTTACATTCGCGGCGAACGCCGGTTCGGCCCGATGCGCGGCCTGCAAGCGGTAGTTAGGTACACGCGGCACCAGATGATGAACATGGTGGAAGCCGATATTGCCGGTGAACCATTGCAGCACCTTCGGCAAGCGCAGCCAGGAACTGCCATGCAGCGCGGCGCCCGCGGCCGTCCAATCGGTCTGGCGTGCCCACAACGAATGCTCGAACCGGTGTTGCACCGAGAACAGCCAGACCCCGATGATCGAAGCCATCGCAATCGTGGGCAGTTGGACCAGTAAGACGGGCTGCCACCCTAGAAACAGCGTCAGCGTCAGCAGCACCGCCGCGATCACGGCGTTCGTCATGTAAACGCTCAGCCGCTCTTTCCGCCAGCCCTTCCTCGGGGTGTCGAACGGGATGCGATAGACCAGGATAAACACCACGGGCGGCAGCAGAAGCTGCGACACCAAGGGATGCAGCGCGGCCCGATACAGCCGCTGACGCATCGGCGATAGCGCCTCGTATTCCTTGAGGGTCAGACAACCGGAGTAGATATCGCCGCCGGTTGGACGCTTATCGAGGTTGTTCCACACCGCGTGATGGTTGGCGTGGTGACGCCGCCACAACGCGTATGGCGTGAACGTAGTCAGGCTGCACAGCCAGCCCACGACCTCATTCGCAAGACGCGACTTAAAGTAGGCGCCGTGGCCGCAATCGTGCTGGATGATGAACAGCCGCACCACGAATCCAGCCGCCGGAAGGGCGAGTGCCAAGCTCAGCCAGGGCGAGATATGATAATAAGAATAGTACATGAACACGACCAGCGCGGCGTAGGGCGCGGCGGTGACGGCAAGCTGCGTAAGGCTGCGACGGGTCGATGGTGCCTGGAATGGAGCAAGGCTGGCCAGCAATGTACGACGGTCGATGGCCGCCCCGGCGGACGGGCGCGGCGAGGGTTTGAGGTGCATAAGGGTCTTTTCGTAGGCCGAGGTTAGCGGCGCCCGGAGATGGGCGGCTGCGTTTAGCATTATCACCCGGTGTTTACCGCAAATGGGGAGCCGCCGACACGAATCAAATTACAATCGCGGAGCATGGACCACTGCCATCGCATGACGCCTCCGGTTCGCTAACCATTTATTAACCTTCCTGCGTCAGGGTCGCGTTTTCGCGAGGAGGCGCGCCGATGGCATCACCCGAACTTCTTTCCACCGCGGACCAATTTCTGAAGGCAGGGTCGTATTTCCAGGCGGAACCCGCCGCGCGAGCGGCGATGGCGGACGATCCGACCGATCCGCGGGCGGTACTGCTTCTTGGCCTGTCGATCGCGGCGATGGGAGAGGCCGAACGGGCGGCCCCCGTCTTACTGCGCGCCGGCGCAATGGCCCCGGACACCGATCATCCCTGCACCGCGTTCGCTCGGTTCAATCCGCCGTTTCCGCCGGCGGCGGTCAACCGCGTGTTCCAGGCATGTCTGCGTTTAGCCCCCAGCGACAATCGCCTGAAAGCCGCATTCGCCGATTCCCTAATCGACGCAGGCCAGCCGCTAGAGGCACTGGGCGTCCTGGCCGATCTCCCCGACTCCGCTTCCGTTCATCATATGCGTGGCCTCGCACAGGCGGACCTCAGCCGCTTCCCGGCGGCGATCACTGACTTCGAGCACGTTCTGGCTCTTAGGCCGGATGCCGCGGCGAGTTGGTCAAACCTGGGTATGGTCCTGAAAATCGAGGGCCGGCTCGCCGAATCCATCGCAGCGCACGGCAGGGCCGTGGCACTGGATCCCGATAACAACCAGTTTCGGGTGAACCGGTCTGTCGCGTTGCTGAAGGCTGGGCAGTGGGAAAGCGCGTGGCTGGATTACGAGAGGCGGTTTTCGCTGCCCGGGGCGCCGGTTTCAGACCTGACGAAATTGCTGCCTTCATTGCGGCCGCATGATTCGCTGGCCGGCCGGACCGTGGTGGCGCTGCATGAAGATGGCTTTGGCGACACGCTTCAGTTCCTTCGGTATCTGCCGTTGTTGGCGGAGCGCGGCGCCAGAGTGGTCGCCTGCGTTCCGTCCCCTCTGGTGCGCATCATGCGCGCGGTCCCTGGCGTGGCGGAGGTCGTCACCGGCGTGCGGCTACTGCCGCGGCACGATTTCATCTGTCCGATGTTCAGCCTGCCTCGAGTCTTTGGCACGACGCTGGAAACGATCCCGCCAGTACCGCCGCTCGATCTCGACCCCGCGGCGCTGCACCAATGGAAGAAATGGTTACCTGCCAAGGGACTGAAAGCGGGGCTGGTCTGGGCGGGCCAGGCAAGACCGTCGCTGCCGGGGTTCGCCACACTGGACCGGCGGCGCAGCGCGGGACTGGCCGCTTTCGCACCACTGCTGGCGATGCGGGGCATTTCTTTCGTCAGTCTTCAGGCCGGACCAGCCGCCGACCAGCGCCTTTCCGCCCCGATTCCGTTGATCGATCCGATGCCGCATGTGGATGATTTTGCCGACACCGCGGCGGTCGTCGCGAACCTGGATGTCGTGGTCAGCGTCGATACCTCTGTCGTCCACCTGGCCGGTCTGCTCCGCAAACCGGTGTTCCTGCTCGATCGCTACGATGGCTGCTGGCGATGGCTCAGCGACCGCACCGACACCCCTTGGTATCCCGATCTCACGATCTTCCGGCAAGATACTCCAGGCGACTGGTCCGCGCCGATGGAAGCGGCAGCGGAAGCCTTGCGCGCAATGGCGGTGGAACGGGGGGTTGTCATCCGTCCGGCAGAGGCCTGGGAACGTGCGTTCATCGCTTGACGGTTCGGTCCATAGCTTGGAGACAGACGCTTCAGGCCTACCTTGGACCAATGGACCCCGACATGAAATGTTTGCTGCGGACCCTGAGCGGAGAGGCGGTGTGGCCGCCACCGGTGTGGCTGATGCGTCAGGCCGGGCGTTATCTGCCGGAGTATCGCGCGGTAAGGGCAGGCGTGAAGGATTTCGTCGCATTGTGCACGACACCGAATCTGGCTGCCGAGGTCACGCTACAACCGATCCGCCGTTACGGCTTCGATGCCGCGATCCTGTTCAGCGACATCCTTATGTTGCCCTGGGCGCTGGGGCATGGGCTGGAATTCAAGGAGGGCGAAGGCCCCGTCCTGCCGAAGCTGCGCGATGCCGCGGCGGTGGCGGCGCTCGATCCCACGCGGGTCGCCGACCGGGTTGAGCCGATCATGGAAACGGTGCGACTGGTCCGCGCGGGTCTGATTGCGGAGGGCTTCGGCGAAACCACGCTGATCGGCTTCGCCGGCGCCCCGTTCACCGTCGCCTGCTATATGGTCGAAGGCGGCGGATCGAAGGATTTCGCCGCCGTGCGCGGCATGGCCTATAGTCAGCCCGAAACATTCCAGCGGCTGATGGACGTGCTGACCGAGGCGTCGATCGAGTATTTGTCGGCCCAGGTTGTTGCCGGGGCCGAGGCGCTGATGCTGTTCGACTCCTGGGCTGGCGTGCTGTCGCCGTCGTTGTTCCGCAGGCATTGCGTGGCGCCGGCCAAGCGGATCGTCTCGGCCCTGAAGGCGCGGCATCCGGGCATTCCCCTGATCGGGTTCCCTCGCTTGGCCGGTGTGATGTCACGCGACTACGCAGCGACCGGCGTGGACGGCGTTGGGGTGGACACCGGCAGCGATATTGCCGCGATCGCGGCAATGCTGCCACCCCACATGGCGGTGCAGGGAAACCTCGATCCACTGGCGCTGGTCGCGGGCGGATCGGCCATGCGGGATGAGACGCTGCCGATCCTGGACGCGATGCGCGGCCGTCCGTTTATCTTCAACCTGGGACATGGGATCGTGCCACAGACACCGCCTGAGCATGTCGCGGCGCTGCTGGAACTGGTGCGTGCGAGTTAGCGTTGAATGCAACAGCGTGGCGTTGACCGGGGCGCCTTATTGTCCGGGACAGACAGCATGAATGGGCCCTCGCCTCGCCGCAAGATCGCGATCGTGCTGTTCAACCTGGGCGGTCCGGATCGGCCGGAAGCGATCAAGCCGTTTCTGCTGAACCTGTTCCTGGACCCCGCGATCCTGCGGGTGCCGTTCTTCGTTCGTCCGTTCCTCGCCCGCATCATCACCCGCGCCCGTGTCGCGCCGGCGACCGCCAACTACGCACTGCTGGGCGGAAAATCACCGCTGCTGGGCCTGACTCAGGAACAGGGCGCGGCCTTGGAAGCCGCGTTGCCGGAGGTGGACGCCAAGTGCTTCATCGCCATGCGCTACTGGCATCCGTTCAGCCTGGAAGCCGCTCGGGCGGTGAAGGCCTGGGGACCGGATGAAATCGTGCTGCTGCCGTTGTATCCACAGTTCTCCACGACGACCACGGGCAGTTCGCTGGCCGCGTGGCGCCAGGTGGCGGCGCAGATCGGGCTGATCGCGGATACCACGACGGTTTGCTGCTACCCGGTCGATCGCGATTATGCGGCGGCTACGGCCGCGATCGTGAAGCGAGAATACGAGCGGGCGCGCGCGTCCCTGGATCCACGCACAAAGCTGCGCGTGCTGTTTTCAGCCCACGGGCTGCCCGAGGTGATTGTAAAGGGTGGCGATCCCTATCAATGGCAGATCGAGCAGACCGTCGCCGCGGTCGTGGAAGCCTGGGGAGAGAAGGTGGATCACACCATCTGCTACCAGTCCCGCGCCACCCCGCAGAAATGGATCGAGCCCAGCACCGAGGATGAAATCGCCCGGGCGGCGACAGACCGCGCGGCCGTGTTGGTCGTGCCGATCGCGTTCGTGTCGGAACACACCGAAACGCTGGTCGAACTGGATATCGAATACCGCGAGGTCGCTGAAAAGCTTGGTATTCCAGGCTATTTCCGGGTGCCGACGCAAAATGCCGACGCCGGCTTCATCGCCTCGCTGGCCGGTATCGTCCGGCGGGCGGTTCAGTGCGGTCCGGGGCTTTGCAGCGCGGCGGGTGGGCGTCTGTGCAAGGCCGAGCATAGCGGATGCCCGTTCAGGACATCCGCCTAGCACCGGATCATCAGTCGGGGGGTTCAGTCGCCCGGATCGATCCACCCGATATGGCCGTCGCTGCGCCGATAGACCACGTTTAGTACGCCATTCGCGCTGTTGCGGAACATCATCACCGCCTGGTCCGCGAGGTCCATGCGCATCACCGCCTCGCCCACCGATAACGAGGCGATTTCCGTCTGGGTTTCCGCGATCACGGTCGCGTATGCCTCATCCAGAGTGCGTGTGTCTGGCGCCGCGACCTCGGGGCCGTTCTCTTCCTCGCGCAGGATGTATTGCCGAGCGGCCTCCGGACGCTCGCGATGGGCCATATCGCGGTGGTGGTCGTTCACCCGGCGGCGATAACGGCGAAGACGCTTGGCGATATGCTCAGCGGCATCATCGAAGGCAGTGTTCGCATCGGCGGCTTCACCTTCGCCGCGCAACTTCAGACCTCGGCCGGCATGAACATTGATATCGCAGGTGAAGAAACTTCGCGCTCGGCTGAACGTCACGTGCGCTTCCAGCGCATGGTCAAAATATTTGCCCGCTATCGTATCCATTTGGGTGGATACACGAGTCCTTAGTGCATCCGACAAATCAACCTGTTTGCCGGCAACCGTGATCTGCATCGTTCTCTCTCCGACCAGTTCGACAGGCCGCCAAGGGCTTCAGGTAGACGGTAGCCCTGGCGCCTGCGGCATTTGGGCACGGTCCCCGCCTATGTGTCCACTACGGATAAACCCTTATAGTAAATGGCTTAGTCCATGACCAACATGGGTGGCGCCACTCAGGCCGCCGCCATCTTATCCCGGCGGCGCTGCACGGAATTGGGGATGCGCAGCGCCTCACGATATTTCGCCACCGTGCGGCGGGCGATATCGACGCCTTCTTTCCGCAGCACCGCGACAATGGCATCATCAGACAGGATTTCGGCCGGGGCCTCGGCATCGATCAGACCGCGGATCCGGTAGCGGACGGCTTCGGCACTATGCGAGTCACCGCCATTGGTTCCGTGGATCGCCGTGGTGAAGAAGTATTTCAGCTCAAACGTGCCGCGAGGGGTGGCGATGAACTTGTTCGCCGTCACCCGGCTGACGGTGCTTTCATGCAGTTCCACCGCCTCGGCGATGTCGCGCAGGATCAGCGGCCGCAGATGTGCTACGCCCAGGCGGAGGAATCCATCCTGCTGGCGAATGATCTCGGCTGCGACCTTCAGGATTGTTTGGGCGCGCTGTTGCAGCGACCGGACCAGCCAATTGGCATTGGCCAGGCGTTCGGTCAGGAAGACCTTCTCGTCCTTCTTCGCGGCCGGCGCGATCTTGGCGTAGAATCGCTCGTTCACCAGCACCCGTGGCATGGTTTCCGGGTTCAGTTCGATGATCCAACTTCCGTCCGGCAAGTGGCGCATCAGCAGGTCCGGCACCACGAGTTGCGGCGGCGTGGTGTCCCAGGTCGCGGCCGGTTTGGGATCGAGCGCCCGGATTTCGGCGATCATATCCGCCAGGTCTTCGGCATCGACGCCGCACAGCGCCATCAGCCGGCGGTTTTCCCGCTTGGCCAGCAATTCGAGGTTGTCGAGCAGCATCTGCATCGCCGGATCAAGCCGGTTGCGCTCCGCCAACTGCGCGGCCAGACACTCCTTCAGGTCGCGGGCGAACAACCCTACCGGGTCGAACCGCATCATCCGCGCTCGCACAGCCTCGACCCGCTCCAGCGGCAGACCCATCGCACGGGCGATCGCGGCCGGGTCGGCAGTCAGCCGGCCGGCGGGGCAGAGCAACGCGATCAGATGCGCGCCGATCATCTGGTCCACGTGACTGGTGAAATTCAGCCTCAGTTGTTCGCCCAGATGGTCGCGCAGAGAGCGCGATTCACCGGCGAAGTCATCGATGCCCCGATCGTCACCCTCGAAGCTATGACTGCCGCCCGAACCCTCGATCCTGCCGGACGGGGCCGCCCCATCGCCCGCACCGCCCGGGTCGTATTCTTCCGCGTGGACCGCATCCAACGGAGAGCCGGCGTCGGAAGGCAACGTCTCCGCACGGGCCGCGTCGGCGGTATCCATGATGTTGGAGACACGCGGCTCCAACTGGTCCAGCGCCGCGCGCTCACCAACCGGGGGTTCGGGGGCATCGTCGCGTTCCAGAAGCGGATTGCGCTCCAGTTCCTCCTCGACGAAGGCATTGACCTCAATATTTGAGAACTGCAGCAGCTTGATCGCCTGACGCAACTGCGGCGTCATGACCAGTGTCTGGCTTTGGCGTAGGTCGAGACGGGGGGCTATCGCCATAAGGGCGATTATCTAGCCATTGAGCCCCGGGTCAATGCTTTCAGCGATATCGCATGCAAAAACCGTGCAACTGTGTCCGGACGGTCCCCGCCGCGCTTGAGAAAAGTCTCAAAGGCTGAACTTTTCCCCTAAATAGACCCGTCGCACATCTTCGTGAGCAACCACCTCGCTTGGCTTGCCCTCCATCAGAACCTGACCGTCATGCATGATGTAGGCTCGGTCGATGATATCCAGCGTCTCTCGCACGTTGTGGTCGGTAATCAGCACGCCAATCCCGCGATCCTTCAGGTGTTTGACGAGGTCCCGGATTTCACCCACGGCAATGGGGTCGATGCCCGCCAACGGTTCGTCCAGCAGGATGTAGGACGGCTGGGTCGCGAGCGCCCGAGCGATCTCCACGCGGCGGCGCTCGCCGCCCGAAAGGGCCAGGGCCGGTGTGCGGCGAAGATGGCTGATGCCGAATTCCGCCAGTAGCTCATCCAGCATCATGTCGCGCGTGGCGGCATCGGGCTCGATGACTTCCAGCGCCGACATGATGTTCTGTTCGACGTTCAATCCGCGAAACACGCTGGCTTCCTGCGGCAGATAGCCGATGCCAAGCCGGGCCCGGCGGTACATCGGCAACCTGGTGATGTCGGCGCCATCCAGGCTGATGACGCCGGTGTCGGGCTTCACCAGACCGACGATCATGTAGAAAGTGGTCGTTTTACCGGCACCGTTCGGTCCCAGCAGACCAACAGCCTCTCCACGGTGCAACGTGATTGTCACGTTCCTGACAACCGGACGACCCTTATAGGTCTTTCCAACGGCCCGGGCGGTCAGACCACCACTGCCGGTTACGACCTTGAAGCCACCGCCGGGCCGGGTTTCACGCAAGCCATTCATTGCTTTTGTCCTGAAGCCGGGGCTGCCGGTTTGCTCGTCGTTCCACCTGTCGCCGGGGCAGCGGAGTCGCCGCCCAGGGACTTATTGGTCTGATCGTTCGGCACGACCAATCCATGTACCCGGCCCGGTTGCTGGGCGCCCCCACCCGTCCGCGCGACCAAATTCGCGATACCGGTCTTCATGTTCACATCCGCCTCGGCCCCGTTCAACTGATTCTGGCCGCGCGTGATACGCACGTTGCCACCCAGGCGTGCCATGCCCGTATCCGGCACATAGACGCCACGGTCGCCCGTCACGGTGTCAGTGGGGGTCCGAACGGACACGTTGCCAAACGCCTCCACCCGCTGGAGTTTGCCGGAAGCGGCCAGGGGATCGCCGCTGGGCTTGGCCTGCGGTTGGGCCGGGGCCGGCGTCGCCGGGGCGGGCGGCGGGTTGTCTGTCGTGTAGGCCACCAGAGTGTCGGCCGCGACCCGTTTGGCGTCGGTGGTCACGACCACCGCATTGCCGCGGGCGACCGCCATGTGCTTCTGCGGCCAGTACTCCAGGTCATCCTTGGCTGTGATGACATTGTTTGGCGTCGTCAGCTTCAGGTCGCGACCCGTCATCACCAGCACCGACTGATCCAGATCGTAGGTCGCCCGGTCGCCCTGCGCCTGGTCCGTGGCGGTAAAGATGTGGACGTGCCCGTCGGCCTGGAGGCGGTAGACCTCGTTACCCTCGGTCGAGGAATCACCGGCCAGCCCCGAAACCGGCGCCGGCGCGGCTGTTTGCGAGCCACCCTTCTTGCGATACCACGCGGTCAGCCGGTCGGCGGTGACCGTGACCGTGCCGCGAACAGCCCTGGCATCGCCACGAGCGATGACCTGCTGCTCCGCCTGGCGCCATTCGATACCGTCTCGTGCGGTGATGTCGATCGGTCCGCCATGCGACAGGTCGAGTTGCTGCGCGACGGCCGGAAACGCCAACAGGCTAGCGGCGAGGTAAAGCGGCACGGCCGCGATCGGAAGGCGTTTCAATGTTCCGTCCCATTCAGGATGACGTGGGCCGGCCCGGAAAAATCGATCGCCGCCCCCTTTTCTGTCACGGTGAACCCCTGCGCATCGAGCACACCGAACGGACCTTCCACATGAACCGGCTCCGATCCGGCGGCACCGCCCGCCTTCAGGTCGATGGAGGCACTTTCGGTATGCATGGTCGTACCGTCATCGCGATACAACGTGACATCCTTCACCAGATCGAGTTGGTTGAGATTCTGAACAAAGGTACCCGCTTTCGCGGTCAACATCAGCCAGGTGCCGTTCTCCAGCGTGATATCGCCCTTGGGAAGGGTCAGCCCAATCGTCGCTGGGGTAATCTGCCAGGCGGTCGCGGCGGTGATGGTATAGGGGCGCCCTTTTTCATCAATTCCGTTGTAACGGGCGTCAACCAGTTTGCCGCCCTCCACATCGCCCGAAACATGAGACATCGCCAGCCTGGTCCTACTTGTCATGGCATCGATCTCCGGCCACAGGGCGATCAACGCAAGCAGAACCATCGCGGCCAGCGGCAGCACCCATTTCGTCAGGGTGATCAGAAACCGCCGGCGCGCGATCCGGCCCGGGGTTGGCGGCATCCGGTCGCGCGTGCTGGCAGCGCCCAGCAAGTATCCACCGGTCCGATGCGGATCATGACCGTCGGTGGGAAGTGGGCGGACGCTCATGCGAACGACGTCCGGGCTGAATAGCGGAAGGGCGTTGTCATGACGGGTGATGTGGTGTGTCCCCGGACGATCCAGCAAGTGGCCGCGAAGACACCAGGAGGAATCTTCACGTTACCACGGTGCTTCCGGATTGCGGACGCGCGTATCTGGCCTGATGCGGCCCGGCGAGAACGGGTTGCGTCAGGGCGGCTGTCGCAAAGGCGGATGGCACGACTCAAGATTTATGCGTCTTCCGGGCATTTCGTGGCATTTCTATGGGCCGCCCACCTGTGTCCGGTCAACCGGGTTAGATTTGCGAAGAGTTAGACGGGTCGAATGTTGGCCTTTGACGGAGGAGCGGGCTGCCGGAAACCGATAGATCCGCACCACGGGATTTGGCGGCGGACGCCGCCCCGTCACGCATACGAAGGCTAACCCGCCCGAAACGCACCAGCCCTGCGCGAGAAGAAATTATCCCCCGCCGAGCATGGGCCTGATGAGACGGCCGACGGCGGCCACACGCGAATCGTGGGCCGCCAAACCGATCCTAGAGTGCGGCGAGGATCGTCTCGGCCTTGCTGACTTCGAAGCCGCCCGGGGCTTCGACGCCCAGATGCGTGACCTTGCCGTCTTCGGCGACCAGCGCGTAACGCTGGCTGCGCCAGCCCATGCCGCGGGCGTTGAGGTCGAGTTCGAGGCCGATCGCCTTGGCAAAGGCGGCGGCACCGTCGGCCAGCATGGTCACCTTGTCGCCCGTGCCCTGATCCTTGCCCCAGGCGCCCATCACGAAGGCGTCGTTGACGGAAATGCAGGCGATCTCATCGACGCCCTTGGCCTTCAGCGCCTCGGCGTTCTGCACGAAGCCCGGCAGATGCTTGGCGCTGCACGTCGGGGTAAAGGCACCCGGAACCGCGAACAGAACAACCTTCTTGCCCTTGAAGATGTCGTCCGTGGAGATCTCCTTCGGACCATCCGCCGTCGCGACCATCAGTTTCATCGACGGAATCGTGTCACCGACCTTGATCGTCATGCTCTTTGCTCCCTGAGGGGTTTATGAAGTGCCGCGCCTTCGCGACAGACCGCGACTCCTAGCCGGACCTGAACGGGAAGTCACCCCCACCGGGGGTGGGGTCCGATGCAGCCTGATGCCTGACGGGACCCCACCACGGCCCGGCTTTCTTTTCAACCGACAAAAAATGCTTCATCGTTTTGCCCAAGGGCTAAAACGCCATAATGCGGAGGCATGCCAATGACGGACGTCCAACCCCAGGTCGCGCGGGCACTCGATTTATACCCCCTGATCAAGCAAGAGGGGAATGAGATCAACCGCCGCCGGGAACTGACGCAACCGCTGGTCGCTGCACTGAAGGACGGTCAGTTTTTCCGCATGCTCCAGCCGCGCTCGGTCGGCGGGATGGAGATGAAACCATCGGATTTCTCGCGGGTGACAGAGGCGCTGGCAGCCGCCGACGGATCGGTGGCGTGGGTGGTCTGTCAGGGAAACGGATGTTCGATGTCGGCAGCCTATCTGGACCCCAAGGTGGCGAAGGCCATGTTCGGGCCGGTTGACGGAATCCTGGCATGGGGACCTCCGGGCGCACCGTTCGAGGCGGAGCCAGTGCCGGGCGGTTACTGCATCTCCGGCACCTGGCGGTTTGCATCCGGCAGCCAGAACGCAGTCTGGCTGGGCGCCCATATGAAGGTGAAGGGGCGCAAGGAAGTCCGCACCATGCTGTTCCCCAAGTCCAGCGTTCAGTACATCGATATCTGGCACACGCTGGGGCTGCGCGGTACCGCCAGCAACGAGTATGTCATCAAGGACCTGTTCGTGCCTGAAGATCACACGATGCTGCGCGACCAGGCACCGGACCGGCGGGAACAAGGGCCGCTGTATCGTTTCACCAGCGGCCAGCTTTATTCGGCTGGTTTCGCGGGCGTCGGACTGGGTCTGGCGCGCGGCATGATCGATGCGTTTCTGGATCTGCCCGCTACTAAGGTCTCGCGCGGCGCGGGCAAGCCGCTGCGTGAGAATAACGTCGTTCAATCGCAACTGGCGCAGTGCGAGGCCAAGTGGCACTCCGCTCGGGCGTTCCTGCATAACACCCTGGACGAGAACTATGATTATGTCGCCCGGCACGGCGAGATGACCGAGCGGCAGGCGGCGATGATGCGGCTGGCCTCGACATGGGCGATCCAGCAATCGCGGGATGTGGCGAGCACGATGTTTCACTGCGCCGGGTCCATGGCGGTGTTCGAGGACCAACCGTTCGAGCGGCGGCTGCGCGATATCAACACGGTTGCGCAGCAGTCGCAGGGACGGCAACTTCATTACGAATCTGTCGGGCAGATCATGTTCGGCATGCCACCGGAAAACCAATTCTAAGAAGGGAACAAACCATGCCGGCACAATCGCTGAACCACTACACCATCCGGGTGCGCGACCTGGAGCGGACCAAGAACTTCTATCAAGACGTCGTCGGGCTGACGGTCGGCGATCGTCCGCCCCTGCCGTTCCCGGGCTATTGGCTGTATTGCGGCGACATTCCCACCGTTCATCTGATCGGCTACCGCGCCGACGATCCGATGATCGTGGATGGGCCCTCCTATCCGGCACCGACCGGGCGGTTGGACCACATTGCATTTTCCTGCAATGGCTTGAAGGAAATGCGGTCCAATCTTCAATCACGCGAAATCAAGTTCGATGAGCGGGTGTTGCCGAGGTTAAACATGACGCAACTATTCTACCTGGACCCCGATGGCATCTCGGTGGAATGCAACTTCGATGCAGCGGAAACCGAGGCGCCTGGAATGAAGGGCTACTAAGAGCCTTGAACCACCGCGGCATGGCGCGAACGCACCATGCCGCGGACGCTGTTCCCCGGGAGAAAACAAATGTCCAAGCCACCCGCCAACGCGCGCGACGCCGTGCGCTCCACCGTGCCCAAAATGATTGAGGTGACGGAAAACGTCATCTACGGCGATATTTGGGAACGCCCTGGCCTGAGCAAGCGAGACCGCAGCCTTGTGGTGCTGGCGACGCTCATCGGCACCTACCGTCCCGACCAGTTGCGCGGCCACCTCGCTCGGGCGCTGGATAACGGCGTGACGAAGGATGAGATCGCGGAAGTCATCACGCATCTGGCGTTTTATTCAGGTTGGCCCGGCTCGATGACGGCCGCCCGGATCGCGCGCGAAGTGTTCGAGGAACGTGGCATCGCGTGACCGCACGTCGTTACTGAATCGGTTCCTTAATCGAGGTGCGCCAGTGAATGCGGTCCTGCTCCGGCGGGTAGTCGCCGGCGGCCTTGTGGTATGAACAGCGGTTGTCCCAGATCACCACATCGCCGACGTGCCATTTGTGGCGGTACTCACCTTCGGGCTGGATCATCAGTTCGGTAAGTTGGTCGATCAGGTCGTCGCTTTCGGCCTTTTCGGCACCCTGTATATACATGATCTTGCCGGGGTCGAAATACATCGATTTGCGGCCGGTTTCGCCGTGGGTGCGGATGATGGGGTGCATCGCTGGCGCCCGGTCCCGGTCCTCCGGGTTCAGCAGAGCCTGTGCCTTGGTCCGGCCGCCATAGGTGAAAGCGCCCAGGACGCCTTCCAGGCGTTGTTTCAACCGCTGCGGCATCGCCCTATAGGCTGCGTAGCCGCTGGCGAACAGAGTGTCGCCACCCGTATCCGGGATCGCCAGGGCGAAGAGTTGCGTGGCCTTGAAGGGGACATCGTCGTAAGCACCGTCGGTGTGCCAGCCTTCGGCGCCGCGGCGATAGATCGCCTGATTCAGACTGCCGTCGGCGTTGAATTTTCCTGTTCCCAGCAAGGTTATTTCGGGAAGGTCCGGGTGACGGGTGCTTTTGGAGGGGTGAGGCGAGACGGCGCCGAAGCGACGGCTGTAGGCGAGGAACTCGTGGATCGTCAGGTCCTGGCCGGTGACGACGAGCACGTTGTGGTCGAGCCAGGCCTGATAGATTGGCGCGAAACCGGCATCGTCGAGCCTGCGAAGATCGACCCCGGAAACCTCGACCCCGATTTGCGGGCCGACCTTGCGTATCTGGACCATGGACTGTCACCTCTTGGATTTGGGAAAAGGGAAGGCCCTACCCTGCTGGTCGTCAAGATGCTTATACTCCGGGATCGTGATCCAGGAGGCTTCGATGCACCTGTTCAAGCAGCATGCGGTCAAGGATACGGACGCCATTTCCGAACTGATTCCGGTGGTGGATTTTGGTCCCTATTTTGCCGGCGAGCCTGGGGCACTGGACATTCTGGCCAGAAAACTTCGGCATGCGTGCGAGAATGTCGGTTTCCTCTACGCCGCCAACCATGGGGTGCCGCAGGACGTCATCGACCGGGCATTCGCGGCGTCCAAGCGGTTCCATGCATTGCCGCTGACAGAAAAGCTGCGTCTTAAACTGAACGAGAACAACATCGGCTATCTGCCGATGAATGCCTCGACGCAAGCGGCTTCAACCGTTCATAAGGCGACGAAGCCGAACCAGAACGAGAGCTTCTTTGTCAGCCACGACCGCGGCGCCGCCCATCCGGATGTGGTCGCCGGCATTCCACTACGCGGCCGGAACCAATGGCCCGACGGGATGCCGGATCTCCGCACGGATATGATGGCCTATTTCCACGCGCTACGCGGCATGTGCGACAAGATGCTGCCAGGCTTCGCGGTGGCTCTGGACATGCCGCCGGATTTCTTCGCCCCGTTCTTCGCGAACGAAGGTCATATCAATCTGCGGTTCCTGCATTATCCGCCGCAGGAGGATACCAGCGAAAATACCTTTGGAACCGCCCCGCATACCGACAACAGTTTTATGACCGCCCTGGCGCGAACAGACGTGCCGGGGCTGGCGATAAGGTTGGCGTCCGGCGAATGGTTCGCGCCACCGGTTATTCCGGGAACATTCCTGATCAATCTGGGGAACATGATGCGGCGGTGGTCAAACGACCGGTTCTTGTCCACGCCGCATGGGGTGATCAATGAATCAGGGACGGACCGATACTCGATCGCGTATTTCCACAGCCCGAATCCGGAATCGGTGATCGAGTGCCTGCCGAGTTGCGTGTCGGACGACAATCCCGCGCGGTATCCGCCGGCGCTCTACCGGGATCTGGTGCTGGATTTTTACCGGAAGAATTACTTCCACCAGAAGGGCCATAAGTCAGAGGCCGCGGCTCAGACAGTATAGGGCATACGGACACCGGGATTGTCCGCTGGAAAGGCTTTTGTTTCGCGCGTGACCAGCAGCATCGCGTGAACCCGCGCAGTGGCCCAGATGATCGCGTCCGGTAGTTTCAATCGATACTGCTGACGCAGGGGCACGGCCCGTTCGGCCACCTTCCCGTCCAGGTCCATCAACGCAAACCCATCCAGGAATTCCCGCGTCGCGCGGGCTGCCAACGGCGGCGCGCCAGCCATCACCTCCATCCAGGTGATGATGCTGATGGCCTTGTCTTCGTAAAGGTTCAGCTCATCCCGGGCCGCTGGGATACCGTTCAGAAAGTCTATCAGGATATTGGTATCCAGTAGCGCCTTCACCACTCAGCGCGCACCTTCTCCTGGTAGGCCAGGCCGTCGGCGCCTTCCTTGCCCCACAGACCGAAAGCCGAGCTGGTGGATTTCTGGGTCCGGCGCTCCAGGTATTCGGCGACCGCCTCGCGGATGATCGCGGCGCGCGGCTGATGGACCCGCTCACACAGCGCCGCCAGGGCCTGGATTTGGGTATCGGGCAGGTCGATCAGCGTCCGCATGGGGATGGTCCATATGTGATATCGGCATCATATATCATTCGATGACGGGAACTCAAGGTGATTCAGGCCGCGATGCCCTCCACAGGCGGTAACGGTGCGCGACCACGGATCATGTCGGACGCCTTCTCCGCGATCATCATGGTGGAGCTGTAAGTGTTCGCCGAGGGCATGTTTGGCATGATCGACGCATCGACCACGCGGAGTCCCTGCACGCCATGGACACGAAGCTCATCACTGACCACCGAGGTTTTGTCAGACGCCGGCCCCATGCGGGCAGTGCCGATCAGGTGATAGGACGTGCTGCCGTATTGACGGGCGTAGTCCAGCCATTCGTCGTCGGTGTGGACATCCGGGCCGGGCAGTGAGTCGCCATCGAAGTAGTCGGCCAGCGCATTCGTATGCAGGAGTTTGCGCGCCCAGTGCATGCCCTTGACCAGCACGCGCTGATCCATCGGGTCCTTCAGGTAATTCGGCTGGATGATCGGATCGACAAACGGATCGGTGCCACGCGCCCGAACATAACCGATGCTCTCGGGGCGATGCTGCCAGACGCCGCAGGTCATGCCGGGGTAATCGTCCAGCAGGCCAACGAAGCCCTGCTTATAGCTGGCGGGACTGAACACGCCCTGGATGTCGGGCTGGTGCATCGTATCCTCGGTCTTCCAGAACCAATGCACGATCGATGGTGCGACGGCCAGAATGCTGGGCTTGCCCATCACCCAGCGGGCGACCTGACCGGCGAGGCCGAAGCCTTTGGACATTTCGTTCATCGAGCGGATGTTCTTCACTCGAGCAACGATGCGGGTGGAGTAATGATCGCGGAAATTCTCGCCCACCGGCAGGTCGGCGATCACCGGCACGCCAAGGTCGTTCAGCAGCCAGGCCGGCCCGACGCCGGACATCTGTAGCAGCTTCGCGGTGTTGGCGGTGCCGGAGGAGACGATCACCTCCTTGCGGGCGAACACCTCGTTCTGTTGGGTGGGGTCGCGGTCGTTGGCATAGCGGACACCGACGGCGCGCGTGCCCTCGAACAGGATCCTGGCGGCGCGGGCGTCGGTGCGGACATCCAGGCGACCGGTCGCCCGAGCGGGATGCAGGAACACGCGGGCGGCGGAGTGGCGATAGCCTTTGTGAATCAGGCGCTGGAAGTAGCCGACGCCCATCTGGTTGTCGCCGCTGTTGTAGTCCACGCAGCGGGGCATCCCCAATTCCTGGGCACCTTCGATGAAGGCCTCCATCGCCGGGTGGTTCCAGTCGTTGTCACTGACCGGCAGGTTGCCAGACCGGCCATGGATCCGGTCGTCACCGTTCACGCCCAGGCGGCGTTCGCCGCGCTTGAAGTAGGGCAGGATGTCCACATAGCCCCAGCCACGATTGCCGCGCTGCGCCCAGTGATCGAAATCCTCCCGCTGGCCGCGGTTGTAGATCATGCCGTTGATGGAGCTGGAGCCGCCAAGCGTGCGCCCTTGCGTGGTCGGGATGCGGCGGCCGTTGGTGCCCTCACCCGGTTCGGTTTGGAACTGCCAGGTGTAGGTCGGGTTGAACAGCATCTTGATGAAGCCGGCGGGAATGTGGATGTACGGGTGCCGGTCGGGCGGACCACATTCCAGGACGCAAACGGTAACGCCCGGATCTTCGGTCAGGCGGTTGGCCAGCACCGATCCGGCCGCGCCGCTGCCAACAATTACATAATCGAACGTATCCGCCATCGATATTCCCCCGTCGCCGCGGCGGTTTGCTCGCCCGGCGGTTCCATTCTAAGCTGGCCCATCAGACCAATCCAAGCCACCCGGGTAGCAACCATGGGGGTCGCATGCAAAGGGGGTCCGAGAATGGAGTATGTCTGCGACGCTCCGCACAACCGCACATGGTTCCGCCTGATGACCGAGGGTGAGGCCGTAGCGGAGTCGCTGGAAATGAGGCACGCGGTTGAAAAGCACTTCCGGCGGGAGCGGGAACGCGCAGCCGATGCGTTCCATCCCACGACGACGGTGTTCATCGAGCAGGATATCAACAAGGAAGACCATATCCGGCGCGCGATGCCATGGTTCCTGACCCTGCGCGATCAGGATGGGAAAGCGTTGGTCACGACGATGCTACCGCCGAAGGGCCGGCCGGGTAGCGGCTGTATCGTGGTGGGGCCAGGGAACGCGGATCCCTACCCCGAACATGGCGACGCGATCGCCGCGTTGGGGCTCCATTTTGGAATGACCCTCGACCGGAGCAGTTGTTACCCTTATCGTCGTTAAATGTAGGAGGATTTGTCATGGCCATCACATTGGAAAAGTTCGCCGCGGACTGTCACGACGCCCTGAAGGCCCAGCCGGGGACGCCCGGACGCGAGAAGGTGCGGGATCTGGTAAAGCAGGCTCTGGCCGACCCGGAATTCATCGCGACCTATATTCCGCCGGGCACCCCGGAACGGCATCTGCTGTATGAAGACGCCGAACTTGGGTTCGCGATCCTGGCGCATGGCTATATCGGGCCAAAGGGCAGCAATCCGCACGATCACGGCCCCTCGTGGGCGATCTATGGCCAAGCGGCCGGTGAGACGATCATGACCGCGTGGGATTGCGTCGCACGTCCGACCGACAGCGCGCCGGGCAAGGCATCGTTCAACCATGACTACGTCATGAAGCCAGGCGATGCTTACCTGTACGACATTGGCGTTCTGCACTCGCCGGAGCGGAAGGACGATACCCGCCTGCTCCGGATCGAGGGGTTGAATATGGCGAAGGTGAAGCGCCTGCCCTACGAGGCCGTCAACGTGAATCAGGCGGCGGAATAATCTGCTGCTCCTGAACCACGTAGGTTTTGATCTGGCCGATAAACAACGCGCCGTCGTCCGTTAACGCCTTCATTTCGGGGGTGGCGGCGGCGCGTTGGAAGCTTTCCAAATCGTCGTACCAAAGTTCGGCGATGCCATCGATGTCCACATCGGTTTCTGGAATATCGGGCCTGCTACGTGTCCCGGTGATGTGCGATTGCACATAACGACGAATGCCTGGGACCGCATGCGCCAACGGGCCGTGGATGTCGAACCAGTGCCTGACGAACTGCTCGTGGCTTAGTCCGACCTTGCGCGTCAGAAGCCCCACGACCTTGATCATTTCGTTTTCTCCCGGGTTGGCCACGCAGTCTGCTTGGGCCCGGCGAACGACTCAAGCCCTGGCCAATTCCTCGCGGCGTTCAACCAATGCAGCCTCGATAATACGGTGCAGGTCGGCAGCCCCGAACGGCTTGCGGACCAGCCGGTCGCCGGACGCAACCGTTGTGCCGACCTGATCGGCATATCCGGTGATGAATATGACCGACAAACCGGGATGGGCGGCGCGAGCCGCGGTGGCGAGTTGAATCCCGTTCATCCCCGGCATCACCAAATCCGTCATAAGGATATCGACGCAGCGATTATCGGACAGGATCGTCAGCGCGGTCTCGCCACCTTCGGCATCCAGCACTTTGTAGCCTAGATCGAGCAGCATGCTGGCGGTTACCGAGCGAACCGGATCGTCGTCATCCACCAACAGAATCGTGGCTTCCGATCCGCGAGGGATAACGTCCCGCCGGTCACCATTCAACCGGACGGGTGCAACAGCAGCTCGGGGGAAATCGACGGTAACCGCGGTCCCTTTTCCGACCTCGGATCGAATATGGACCTCGCCGCCCGATTGCTTGGCGGTTCCGAACACCTGCGAAAGTCCCAACCCGGATCCCGATCCGGGCGGCTTGGTCGTAAAGAACGGCTCGAAAACGCGGAGCAGGACGTCGGGGGCGATGCCGGTCCCGGCATCTTCCACGGTTATGGACACGTAATCCCCGGGCGGCGGTCCGTCCGGGCTGGTTGGTCCAATACGGCGGTGGTTGGCGGTTTCGATCGTGATGACACCACCGTTGGGCATGGCATCGCGCGCGTTGATCACCAGATTCAGAATGACCAGTTCGATCTGACTTTGATCAACCATCGCCGGCCAGAGGGCATCGGCCAGGCGAAACCGCGAATGTGCCCGGACACCGACCGCGCTCTCCAGCAAGTTGCCCATCGCGCGGATGGTCTCGTTCAGGTCGGTCGGTTTCGGCATCAATGGCTGGCGGCGCGCGAAGGCGAGCAGGTGGCTGGTCAGCGTCGCGCCCCGTTCGGCGGCGCCACGGATCGCCGCCAGCCGGTCGGTGAGAAGCGTGTTCCCATCGTCAGCGGCACGGCGCTGCAGGATGTCAACATTACCCAGCACGACCATCAGCAGATTGTTGAAATCATGCGCAACACCGCCGGTGAGCTGCCCGATAGCCTCAATACGCTGCGCCTGGCGCAATGCGACCTCCGCACGCTCGCGTTCGGATATTTGTTGCAACAGACGATCGTTGGCCCCTTCCGCGATATCGCGGGCGTTGTGGGTTTCATCCAGTAACCGCTCGACCTGCCGCGACCGGCGAGACAGCGAAAGCAGCAGGACGATAACTGCCCCGCCCAGGAGCAGGGCAACGGCAATCAACGCCACCGCCTCGCGCCGCCAATCCATAAGAACGCGGCCCTGCTCGACCGAAACCATCACCGCGAGCGGGAACCCCTTCAGCGCCCGGATCGCGGTCACGCGGATGCTCCCGTCAACCGGGCTTTCCATCAGCAATGTGCCGGCCGTCGCATGGGCCAAAACGTCGGTGAATGGTGGCAGATTGCCGAAGCTGGTCCCGATTACCTTGTCGACGTGGGGGAAGCGGGCCAGAACCGTGCCATCGCGTAGATGCAGGATGATCGAACCGTTTTCGTTCAGTTCGACAGCACGATAGAAGTCTTCGAAGTATGAAAGGTTGATCAGCCCGGTGACCACGCCTATCAGTTTCCCGTCCGCCGTTGTCATAGGGCGGGCCAGTAACGCATTCCATTTGTTATCCGAAACGCGGAATGGCGGACTGATCATCAGGCCAATATGCGAATTCGTCCGATATTGCGATATCATCGTCGCGATCATTTCCCGCGGAATCGCGGCGACGTCCGTTTCCGACGAAACGACAAGCGAACCGGAGGCGTCAAACGCGGCAATCGCTGTCAATTGGCGTACGCCACGGATACGTCGGCGTAGCGCATCGCGCAGGCCGGAAGGGTTGGCAACCTCCTGCTGAACGGCCTCGGCCGCGTTCAGCACCAGTAAATCCACCGCCTCGAAGGCGCGCCCGGTCTGTTCCGCGAACGCCATGTCCAGGCGCGCCATCTGCCGCTCTGTATCGGCAATGATCGCATTCCGGCTGGAGCGAATTTCGTAGTAGGAAGCGCCCACGATCAAAAGCAAGATGACCGCTGCCACGATTCGCAACGCCGTACTGACGGATGCGAAGTGGCGGAAGGGCGGCCATTGGGCCTGCCTGTTCATAGCATTTTATCGAAGCCCCCGAGGCGTTACCAAGGACGGTTAACACAAAATCGCCAGAAGGGAACAAGGCCTCACACCTTCGTGATGCTACTCGCGGGGTGTAAAGCGGTGAAGTGCGATGGCCAGAAGCGCGGACAGCAGAAGGAACCCAGCCATCCCAGCCAGCCCGGCCGAAAACGACCCGGTGAGATCTTTCAGCCATCCGACAACCGCCGGCCCAACGAATCCACCGATCGTACCGACGGAATTGATGAATGCCAAGCCTCCAGCCGCCGCGACGCCCGTCAGAAAGCGCGCGGGAATCGCCCAAAACACCGCTCGGGCTGCCGTGATACCGACCAATGCAACCGTGAGCCAGAGAAACGAGAGCCAGAATGCGTCAAACGCGATGGACAGCAGCAGTCCAAGTGTCGCCACCGCGCATGTGAGTATCAGATTTCCGACCCGCTTTCCGCTGCGATCAACCATTCCAGCCCAGAGCAGCATGGCGATGGACGCTATCGCGTAAGGAACGGATGAAACGAAACCGACCGTCAGGTTGGAATGAAAATGCGATTTGATAATCTGAGGTAACCAAATCCCGACGCCGTATGATCCCGTCGTGAATCCGAATTGGATCAGTGCGAGGATCAGAACGCGGGGATCCTTGAGAGCGGGCCACAGGAGATGGACCTCCTGATGTCTCGGTTCGGCCGCGATCCGACGCTCGACAGCATCACGTTCTTCGGCGGTCAGCCATGACGCGGTGGAGGGACGGTCTGCCAGGATCCACAGCATGAAGAAGCCCAACAGGGCGGACGGCAGCCCTTCGATGACAAACATCCATTGCCATCCGGACAGGCCGGCAAACTGGTCCAGACCAAGCAAGGCGCCGGAGATCGGTCCTCCAACCACCGACGAGACGGGCACGCCGAGCAGCAGGATAGCGAGCATGCGGGCGCGGTATTCGGCGGGGAACCAGCTTGAAAGCAGGAACGCGACGCCAGGGAAGAACCCCGCCTCGGTCAAGCCCAGCAGAAAACGGATCGCGTAGAAGCTGGTCGGCCCGACGATAAGGGCGCAGCCGGCGGCAACCAGACCCCAGGTTATCATGATCCGCGCGATCCAGGCCCGGGCACCGAAACGATACAGTGCCAGGTTGCTTGGAATTTCGAACGTGCAGTAACCAAGCGACAGGATGCCGGCGCCGAAGCCGAACTGGGCGGCGGTCAGGCCCAGCTCCTTGTTCATCTGCAACGCCGCGAACCCGATGTTGCTGCGATCGAGATAGTTCAGGATGTAAGCAACCGTCAGCAGCGGCATGAATCGCCAGATGATCTTCCGGAACGCCGAGCGCTCGATCGTTTCAGTCGGCATTTCAGTGGGCCAGACGCATCGGGGCGCCTCGGGCATAGGCAACGACCTGTTCGAAACATTCTCGGAAATAGAGCTCGAAATTATCCCATTCGGCCCAGCCGAGATGCGGGGTACACAGGACGTTCGGCATGGACAGGTAGGGGTGGTCGCCGCCGGTGATGGGTTCCTGTTCATAGACATCGACCGCGGCATAGCCCGGTCGTCCAGCCCGCAAACCGGCCAGCAATGCGCCCGGCTGGATCAGTTCGGCGCGGGATGTGTTGACCAGCAGGGCGGTGGGCTTCATCCGCGCAAGATCCTCCGGCCCGACGATCCCGCGGGTGTCGGGACGCAGGCGAACGTGCAACGACAAGACGTCGGCGCGTTCGAACAGATCGGCCTTGCTGGCAGCGAAATCATAGCCCACGGCTCTGGCTTTCGCGGCCGAGGTATCCTGTCCCCAGGCGAGGATGTTCATGCCCATCCCTGCCCCGGCCTTGGCAACGATGGAGCCGATCGCGCCCAGGCCGAAGATGCCCAGGGTACTGCCCGCCAAGCGATGGGACAGCGTGCAGGGCCAGTCACCACGGCGCATCCGTTCCGCTTCCAAGGCAATGTTGCGGCGGGAGGCGACGATCAGCGCGACCGTGAGTTCGGCTGGCGCGGTAGGCGCGTTGCTGACACCGATTGAGACCAGAACCCCGTGGTCCTTGCAGGCCTGATAGTCGATCGTGGTCGACGCCCGGCCAACCAGCGCGATCAGTTTCAGGTTCGGCAGTCGTTCGATCAACGCGCGTGAGAAATCCACCCGTTCGCGGATCGCGACGATCACTTCGGCCGGATGCAGACGCCCAACCAGTTGTTCGAAATCGGCGGCGGGTTCACGGTACCGGGTGACGTCGTGTTCCGCCAACAGGCCGAAACAGGACAGGCGATCGACCATGTCCTGGTAGTCGTCGGGGATAACGATTTTCATTGTGATTCCATGTCGTCTCGTAGAAGCCGGCCCCAACCGAGAACCGGTGCGTGGTACCCGGCCAGCCGCAGTACGGCCCACAGGCTGACCTGGTTCGTGGTTAGAACCGGCTTGCCGATCGCGGCCTCCAGACGGTCAACGATCCCCATGGTCAGCCAGTTGCCGCAAGCCAGCATCACGGCGTCCGCGTCCGGCCGGTTGACGGCAAGGCCCAGATCGTAGGCGGTCTGCTCCTCCAGGACGCCGATATCCAGATTGCTGACGTGGCCCAACGCTTTGTGCGCCAGGACCCGGAAGCCGCTGGCCTCGATAAAGGCGGCGGACGTTACGTTGGTGGCGTCGCTCCAGGGCGCGGCGATGACCAGGCGCCTGGCGTTTAGCACGGTCAATGCCTGGATCAGCGCGGTCGAAGCCGTTGTGGCTTTCTTCCCCGATGCGGCCTCGATACGCCTGATCAGTTCTTGATCGTATCCGAGGCCGTTGCGCGAGCTGGGCGCGGTGGCGGCCAGGACAATCGCTTCAACATCGGCGTCCGCGAGTTTCCGGCTTTCGGTTTCGATGTCTTCAACGATTCGGGCGGTAGAGGACGGTTCCACAGTGCGCAGCGGCAGGCGGGCGACATGCAGGGTCACGCCCTGCGGCATGATCCTGTTGTATTCGATTTCCTGCGTGGTGTTGGATGACGGAAGCAGCAGACCGATCCGCCTGCTTCCCTGGCGCGATGGCATTTTGTTTCCTCCGTTTCGGGTGAACAAATGTCACAAACGGGGTGGCGGGAGTCAAACCAGCCTTCCCATCCCCCACCGTTCCGTTAGCATCAACCGCGATGAGGGACGCGCCGGAGCATAACCCGAACCAGGACTACCCTACGCTGCGGCCAAGCGACAGGGGTTGGCAGCGTACTTTGTGGGCAATGGTCGGAATCCAATTCGTCATGACGGGCGCGATCAACTTCCTCAGTCCGATCATCCCGCTGATGCTACCCGAGCTGGGGGTACGGACGACCGAGGGCGTGGACATCTGGGCGGGGGTCATTACGGGTGCCACGTCGTTCGTGGCGGCGTTCGCTTCGCCGATCTGGGGACGGGTTGCGGACAAACACGGGCGGAAACTGGCACTGCTGCGCTCCAGCTTCGCCATCGCGTTGTTCACCGCACTGATGGGGCTATCGACCAATGTCTGGCAGTTCTTCGGCGCCAGGGCTGTCATGGGTGTGTTCGCGGGGTTTTCCTCGGCGGCGATCGCACTGGTGGCCAGCACGGTGCCGGAACGGCGGCTGGGGTATGCGCTGGGATGGCTGTCGTCCGGGCAGTTGGTCGGCTCCCTGGTCGGGCCAGTTATCGGCGGGCTGCTCGCCGATGTGACTGGAAGTTATCGGGCGCCGTTCTTCTGGTGCGCGGGCATCACCTGCGCCGGACTGGTGTTGGTCTGGGCGGTGGTCGTTGAGGATTTCCGCCCCGTTGTTTCAACAGGCAAGAAGCCGTCGGTCTTCGCCGGGTTCGCGCTGATCACGGGGTCGTCCGGATTGGCGGCGCTGTTCCTGGTGCTGCTGATGGCGCAGTTGAGCACGCGGACGATCGCGCCGGTCGTGACGATCTTCGTGCAGACGCTGATCGGTTCGCCGCCGGAGATCGCGACGCTGTCCGGCATTGCGTTCTCGATCACCGGGCTGGCGAACTTGGTCGCGGCGCCGTTTCTGGGGAACCGCAGCGACATTATCGGATATCGGAAGGTGCTGCTGATCTGCCTGCTGGGCGCGACGCTGACCAGCGTGCCGCAGATTTTCGTCGGCAGTTATTGGGGGTTTCTGGCGGAGCGGTTTGCGGTCGGATTGTTCATCGGCGGGATTCTGCCGACGGCGAATGCGCTGATCGGACGGAGTGTGTCGCGCGAGAACCGGGGAACGGTTTACGGGATGACGTCGTCGGCGACGTTCCTGGGGAACTCGCTGGGGCCGCTGATGGGCGGCGGGATCGCGGCCGGGTTTGGCATACGGTGGGTGTTTGTTGTGACGGCTTTGCTGCTGGCCGGAAACCTGGTTTGGGTTTGGTTTACGGTGCCGGAGTTGCGGGAGGACTGTTAGGACCGGGGCTCGAATGGGTTCATCACGGATTTGGGGGATTTGTACACGGATTTTTGGGAGACGTTTTTAACCGCCGATAGGACCGATATAATTGCGTTCTCCGATTGCTCTGGCGCGTCGCGGGGTTGGATCACCGCCCGAACCCGATGCCGCCGGATATCAGGGGCAAATATACCCCGCCCCGGAAGGCGACTTGAAGCACCCCACCGATTCCGGAAAGGCGTGCCGCGGTAGCCAAAGAACGATCTCCGGCAGGAAGATCGTAAAGGCGATCGCTGCGAAGAAGATCAGATAGATCGGCAAACTTGCTCGAAGCGCCGAGGAAAATCGGACGTCCAGGAATTTCGATGCCATCAGCAACGCAAGACCATAGGGCGGCGTGATCAGTCCGAACGCCAGCGTGACGATCAGCACCACGCCCATATGGACTGGGTTGATGTTGGCTTGGTCAGTCAGAGCGTTCACGACGGGCATGAAGATGATGATCGCCGGCACCGGCTCGATAAAATCGCCGACGATCACGAACACCACCACCAGCGCGAACATGGTCAGCGCCGCATTGTCCCCGGCGAAGGCACCGATCCATCCCGCGACCACGATCGGGCCGCGCAGATAGGCCAGCATCCAGCCAAACGCCGTCGCGGCGGCGATGGTGATCAGCGGGAGGGAGTAGATCAGCCCGGCCTGCATGAAGTCATGCGGGACGTTCTTCAGGTGCCCCGGGTTCAGGAACGGGATCACCACCAGCAGGATGTAGGCGATGGCGATCACGCCGGCCTCGGTCGGGGTGAACCAGCCGGTCAGGATGCCGCCCAGCAGAATGACCGGGATCATCATGGGCAAGGACGCCGAACGTCCGGCGGTCGCCAGTTGGCGGAAAGTCGCGCGTGGGCGCTGGAAGCCGCGCGGGCCGAAGAAATAGCAGTAGATCATCAGGCCGAAGCCGATGAACAGGCCGGGGGCGATGCCGCCCAGGAACAGGCCGGCGATGGAGACGTTGCCAATGGCGCCATAAACCACCGCCATGATCGACGGCGGGACCAGCGCGGCGATCGTAGAGGCCGCCGCGATCAGGGCCGCGGTGAATTCGGGGCGGTAGCCCTCGCGTGCCATCGGCTTGGCCATGGTGCGGGAAAGCACCGCGACGTCGGCCGACGACGACCCGGACATACCGGAGAAGAACATCGAAAACACCGTCGTCACCTGCGCTAGCCCGCCGCGAACGTGCCCAACCAGGGCCTGCGACAGTTCCGCGATGCGAATGACGACGTTGGCGGAGGTCATCAGCTCGCCAACCAGCAGGAAGAACGGGATCGCCATCAACGCTTCGGAATCGATGCCGTTGAAGAGCTGCCCCATCATCGATTGCAGGCTGATCGGGGTGAATGCAGTTCCGGCCAGCACGCCGGCAATCAGCGCAAAGGCAACCGGGACGCCAAGATACCCCAGCGAAAGGAATACCGCGGTCATACAACCGAGGAGCACGGCGTTAGAGGTCATCATAGGCCAGTGTCCCGAGCGATACCGTCGCCGATGGGGGCGGCAAAGCCGTTACGCAGACCGTTGACGATCTGCTCCAGCGAGAACAGCGCGACAAGCGCACCGCAAAGTGGGATGCCGGTATAAAGATAGGTCATCGGCAGCATCGAGGGCATACGGAAACTGCCAAGTCCCGTCATCATGTTTTGCCAACCGAACCAGACCATGGCGAGGCCGACGAGCAGCACGACGGAGCGGTTGAAGACCTCGAAGAAACGTCGGGGTGCGCCGGACATTTTCTCGGTCAGCGCTGACAGGTACAGATGATCGTTACGACGCGTGGCGACCGAGGCACCGATGAACACGCCATAGGTGAAGAAGGTCGAAGTCACCTCCTGCAACCAAAGCAGTGCGTGGCCGGATTCCCGTGTCACGACATCGATCAACGTAGAAACCGTGAAGACCGCCAGGCACAGCCCGCACAGGATCATCAGCCACTTTTCAAGCACGTCGAAGGCGGACCACTTCAGATGGCGGTCCGTTTCGAGAACGATTGGTGCCGTCACTGGACGGAGCGGCAGATTTCGAGGATCTTTGTCGCATGCGGACCAAGGTCGGACGCGATCTTATCCTGCAACGGTTTGGCGGCAGCGATGAAGCCAGACTTGTCCACGTCGCCAACAAATTTCACGCCCAGTTTTTCAAGTTTGACGCGGGATTTGTGTTCCAGGGCGATCGCCTGGGCCGGTTCTTTCGTTGCCACCTCGGTCGCAGCGGCCTCAACCCAGCCTTTTTGTTCGGCGGTCAGCGAGTCCCATAATTTTCCGCTGATCCACAGCAGGTTGTTGTTCGCCTCATGCTCGGTCATCGACATGATTGGGGCGACTTCGTAGTGCTTGTTGGTGTCGTAAACGTTGATGCCGTTCTCGGCCATGTCCACTACACCGGTCTGCAAGCTGGTATATACACTGCCGAACGGCATATGCACCGTTTGGGCGCCGTAGGCCGGGAACATCGCGTCCTCGGTCGGGGTCGCCTGCACGCGGATCTTCAGATTTTTGACATCGGCAATCGAGTGGATCTCTTTCTTGCCGTAAAGATCGCGCAGCCCCAGCGTCAGCGGCACCAGGAAATGGGCGTCCTTCACGGTGGCGTCGAACATCTCCCGCAACGCGGCCGCCAGCCTGGGATCGGCGATGGCGCGAACCAGTTGGTCCTCGGACGTGAATAGATAATGGATCGACAGCACACCGGCTTCCGGCGAGACGGTCGCGGCATTGGCAGAGGAACTGAAGATGAAGTCGATGTCGCCGGTGCGGATCTTCTGCAGCATCTGCGGCTCCTGGCCCAACTGTGCGCCGGGGAACTGGTCGATGGCCATCGTCCCTTTGCTGAGTTCGGCCAGCTTGGCGGCAAACAGGTCGGCGCCCACGCCGTATCCGGTCGTGTGTGGCTGGTCGTAACCCAGGCTGTAGTGCTTAACCTCGGCCGCTCGGACAGGGGCGGCGAAAAAGGCCGCTACGCCCACGGCACACAGAAGGGCGGTCCGAATACGGCCTGCCAGCATGACATCTCTCCCTTTGGGTTCGCTCGCTTGGTGCGGCGATTACAGACAGTTAATCTAACGGGCTGTATCGTCGCCGTCCATGCATGAGCGGATGGTTCGCGGATTTCCCGTCATTCGAAAACCACTCTAAGTTCCTCCCAACCGACGGGGGAACTATCCATGACGCAGATCGAACCGGTCACCGGTGCCGAATTCCTGGCGCGCAGCCTGGCCGCCAATGGCACCAGCCATGTCTTCTTTATCGACGCCGTCCTGCGCCGTACCTTGATCGAGCTTGGAACCCTGGGCGTGCAGCGCATCCTGGGCCACAGCGAAAAAGCGGTCGCCTATATGGCCGACGGTTACGCCCGCATCACCGGAAAGCCCGGCGTGTGTTTCGCGCAATCGGTCGGGGCGGCGAACCTCGCGTCCGGGTTGCAGGACGCCTACCTGGGACGGACGCCGGTGATCGCGATGACCGGGCACAAACAGCCGTCGATGCAGCACCGGAACGCGTATCAGGAACTCCCGCACACCCCGATGTTTGCCCCCGTGACCAAGTTTTCCGCTCGGGTCGATCAGGCTGCCGACCTACCGCGGTTGATGCGCCAGGCATGGCGGGAGGCCATGACCGGGACGCCCCGGCCCGCGCACCTGGATCTGAATGGGCTGATGGGCGAAGTGATCGAGACCGGGCTGGTGCATGAGGCGCCAGTTGCCGACCCGGCCTTCCAACTGACGCTGCCGCCACACCGCCCGGTAGCGGATGCCCGGGAGATCGAGCGCGCGGCGGAGCGTATCCTGGCGGCGAAGAAAGTGGTCATCGTCGCCGGTGAGGGCGCCACGGCGTCCGATGCCGGAAAGGAACTGCTGGCGCTGGCGGAGTTGATCGCGGCGCCGATCGCGACGTCGCTGGGGGCCAGAGGCATCGTCCCGACGCGGCACCGGTTGGCCGTGGGATGCGCCGGCAACTACGCGGCGCCCCCGACGAACCGGATCGTGCATGAGGCGGAACTGGTGGTATTCGTTGGATGCGAAACCGGCGATCAGGTTACCCACACCTGGCGCGTCCCGGCGATCGATACGCAGTGTGTGCAGATCGACCTCGATCCGACCGATATCGGGCGGTCTTATCCCAATACTCTGGGCGTGATGGGCGATCCAAAGGCGACCTTGGCGGCGCTGATCACCGCGTTGGGCAAGCCGTCGCGGGATACCGCTTTCGCAAACCGAGCGGAGGGGATCATGCGGGCGTGGCGGCAAAGCCGGGCGGCCGCGTTGGCGAGCAATGCGTCGCCGATCTGGCCGGATCGGCTGTGCACGGAGATCACCGCGGCGCTGCCGGCTGATGGAATCCTGGTTGCGGACACTGGATACTCCAGTATCTGGAGCAGTTCCCTGATTGAACTGAACGGCGAGGGGCAGACCTATCTGCGCGCGGCCGGCTCGTTGGGCTGGTCGTTCCCGGCGGCGCTGGGGGCGAAGTGCGCTGCGCCGGAGCGGAAAGTGATCTGCTGGTCAGGCGACGGGGCGCTGTATTATCACCTGGCCGAACTGGAAACCGCCCGACGGCGGGGCATCGCGGTGGTGCTGGTGGTCAACAACAACTCCGGTTTTGGGCAGGGTTGGCCGAATATCCAGCGTCAACAGGGGAACAAGCCGGGCGACGTGGCGGAACTGGTTCGTTTCGGACCAACCAACTTCGCCGATGTCGCCAGGGTCTTCGGGCTGCGGGGTATTCGGGTGGAAGAGCCGTCCCAGATCGGGCCGGCGCTGCGCGATGCGCTGGCCTCGGACGAAACCGTGGTGGTGGACGTCGCCACTGATATCAATTGCCGGGCACCGGAGCCCTGGCTGCCGGAAGGAGTGTAAAAATGGCAGAAGTCGCGGTTGTCGGCGCGGGCCTGATGGGGCACGCGCTGGCGTTGGTGTTCGCGCTGGGTGGGCACACGGTGCGCCTGACCGATAACAACCCCGAAACGCTGGAACGGGCGCCTGGCCTTATGGCCACCGCGCTGGCAACCTTGTTGCAAGCCGGGGAAGCTGACGGGACCTGGAACCGTCAGCGCCTATCGGCGGCGGTGCGCTGCGTGCCGTCGCTGGCGGAAACGGTGAAGGGCGCCGAACTGGTGGTGGAGGCGGTGGTCGAACGACCCGACGTGAAGCGGGCGGTTTACGACCAGCTTCTGACGCTGATGGAGCCGGACGCCATCCTGGCCAGCAATACCTCCAACCTGGATATTTTCCCGCTGGTGCCGGAGGGTTTGAAGGCGCGCACAATCATCGCGCATTGGTACACGCCGCCCTATCTTTGCGATCTGGTGGATTTGTGCCCCGGACCGGGCACGAAACCAGGCGTGGTGGAGCATGTGCGCGACATCGTCGCGGCGATGGGCAAAGCGCCCGTCGTCTTCAAGCAGATGGTGCAGGGTTACGTCGCTAACCGCCTGCAAGCGGCTATGCAGCTAGAGGTTTACCGCCTGCTGGATGAAGGGCTGGTGACTCCCAAGGATATCGATGATTCCGTCCTGCACGGTCTGGCCCTGCGGATACCGATCCTGGGGATCATGGCGAAGGCGGACTTCACCGGGCTGCTGCTGATGCAGCAGGGGATGAAAAACCGCAGCTACACGCCCCCCGTCCCGCGGGAAAAAAGCGAGACGCTGGACAAGCTGATCGAGGAAGGCCGCACCGGCGTCATGGCGGGCAAAGGGTATTTCGACTGGGGCGATCGCTCACCGGAAGAGCTGTTCCAGGAGCGTGACCGCAAACTTCTGGCATTGAAACAAGCGCTACGGGCAATCGGCCCGATGGAGGGCAAATGATCACCTACGACCTGAAGGGCAAGACCGCGCTGGTAACCGGCGGCGCGTCTGGCATCGGCTTCGCGACGGCGAAAATGCTGGCCGGCTTTGGCTGCACCGTCGCAATCAACTTCCTGGCGGACGACCGACGCGGTCCGGAAGCGGTGGACACGATCAACGACGCCGGCGGCAAGGCGATCATGGCGCCGGGCAGCGTTGGAGACGCGGTGGATTGCGTGGCGATGGTCAACAAGGCGGTGGCCGATCTGGGCCGGCTGGACCTGCTGTTTGCCAACGCCGGCACGCCCGGAACCAGCCGGAAGATCAACCCGGCGGAACTCGACATGATCACCGAGGAACTCTGGCAAACCCTGTTGCAGGTCAACCTGCTGGGCGTGTTCCGCTGCGCCAAGACCGCCGCCCCTGCGCTGAAAGCCGCCAACGGGGCAATCGTCAGCACGGCCTCGATCGCGGGGCTGGGCCGAGCGGGGAGCAGCTTGGCCTACGGCGCCACCAAGGCTGGCGTGGTTAGCCTGACGCAAAACCTTGCTCGGGCGCTGGCCCCCGAAGTGCGGGTGAACGCGATCGCGCCGGGTGCGGTGGACAGTTCTTGGATGGTGAACTGGACCAACGAGGAACGGCAGCAGTCGATCGAGCGGGCGCTGCTGAAACGGCGGTGCCAGCCGGAGGATTTGGCCGAGGTCGTGCTGTTCCTGGGCTTTGGGGCGGCGATGGTCACGGGTCAGACAATCACGGTGGACGGAGGCCTGACGCTTTAACGGGTTGCTTCCATCCCGCTGGGGTGACAGAGGGGACGCAGGACAAAACATTTGTGAATTATCACTTTTCGTTCATCGGGCGCTGCTTCAATGTGGCTTTCGACCTTGCCCCCGGGATGCCTAGTGAATGGACCAGCCGAATCCCTCGCACGACGCCGAGCGCGCGGCCCCGACGCTTGGGCCGCGCCTCAGCCGGCGTGTGCAACTCACTGTGCTCGGGCTCGCCGTCGCGTTGATCTTGGCTGGCTTCTTCGTTGGCCCTGCACTGGTGCATCTGGCTGGCCTGGGAACCCATCCGGCATCGAGCGAGGAAGAACCCTCCGCGGTTGAGGGGGAGACTTTCAGGGCGACCGAAAAGCAATGGCAGTTGCTCAATATCCAGCCGGTGAGGGAGTTGGCGTTTCAGGACAGCTTTGAAACCGATGGCCGCATCGCGCTGGACGACGATCTGGTGACGCCGGTGTTTTCGCCGTTCTCCGGCCACGTCACGAAGCTGCTGGTGCGGGCTGGCGACGTGGTGCATCGGGGCGACCCGCTGTTCACCATCCAGGCCACGGAACTGGCGCAGGCCCAGAACGACGTGATCAGCGCGGTCGCCGCACTGAAAACCGCCAAGGCACAGTTGAGCCTGGCAACCACGAACGAAAAGCGGCAGCACGATTTGTATTCCGCCCAAGGTGCGGCATTGAAGGATTGGCAGCAGGCCCAAGTCGACCTGGCCACGGCGCAAGGCGGCATGAACAGCGCGTCCATCGCCCTGGCGGCGGTGCGAAGCCGGCTGCGGATCCTGGGGAAGACCGACCGCGACATCGAACAAATCGAGGCCACGCCCGACGTGCTGCACCTGGATGCGGACAGCGTGGTCAGCGCACCGATTGGCGGCACGGTGGTGCAGCGGCAGATCGGCCTGGGCCAGAACATCGTCAGCGCCGCGTCGGGCGCGTCCAGCCCGGTCTTCATGATCGGCGATCTGTCGAAGGTCTGGCTGGTGGCGAACGCCAGGGAGGACAGCGCGCCATTTCTTCAAAGAGGCGACACGGTCCAGGCAACCGTCGTCGCCCTGCCGGGACAAACCTTCACCGCGCGGTTGACCTACGTCGCCGCCTCCATCGATCCAAACACCCATCGCCTGCCGGTGCATACCGAACTGGACAATTCAGATGGCGCCTTGAAGCCGGAGATGCTGGCCTCATTCCGCATCCTCAGCGGAAGCGTATCCTCTGCCCCCGCGATCCCGGAGTCAGCCTTGGTTTACGAAGGTGAATCCGCCCATGTCTGGGTTGCGAACGCCCAGACGCACGCACTGGAGATACGTCAGGTGAAGCTCGGCCGGATGCACAACGGCATGGTCGAGGCCACCGACGGCGTGCGTGCCGGCGAGGAGATCGTGACCGCCGGGGCGCTGTTCATCGACCGTGCCGTGACCGGCGACTAGGGGCCGATACGATGGGCCAACTGATCGTCCTCGCGCTGAAGCAACGGATCCTGATGTTCGTCATCATGGTGGTGGTGTTCGCCGGCGGCGTCGCCGCGTTCATGAAGCTGAACATCGAGGCATATCCCGACCCGGTGCCACCGCTGGTGGACATCATCGTTCAGAGTCCTGGTTCCTCGGCGGAGGAAATGGAAAGGAACATGACGATCCCGGTCGAAATCCAGATGGCCGGCATCCCCAATGTTACAGCTATCCGGACGATCTCATTATTCGGGCTGTCCGACATTAAGGTGCAGTTCACCTACGACTTCACCTATGAGCAGGCCGAACAGTGGGTCATCAACCGGCTGTCGCAGCTTCCCCCTCTGCCGAACAACGTGACGCCGCAAATCTCCCCGGAAAGTCCGATCGGCGAGATCATGCGATATCGCGTTGCAGGTGCTCCCGGCTACTCGGTCACCGATTTGAAGACGATCGAGGATTGGATGCTGGAGCGCCGGTTTAAGGCGGTGCCAGGTGTGGTCGATGTCAATGGCTGGGGTGGCAAAACCAAGACCTATGAAGTCGCCATCGACCAGAACAAACTGATCCATTACGGACTGACGATCCCGCAGGTGATCGCCGGGCTGAACAACGCCAACGTGAATGTCGGCGGTCAGACGGTTGACTTCGGCGCCCAGTCCGCGGTGGTGCGGGGCGTTGGCTTGATCCAGTCGCTGGACCATATCCGCGATACGATGGTTGCACAGAATAACGGCGCACCGGTTCTGATCAGCGACATCGCCACCGTGACAATCGGCAACCAGCCGCGGCTGGGTATCGCCGGTCAGGATTCCGACGACGACATCGTGCAGGGCATCGTGCTGATGCGGCGCGGCGCACAAAGCCTGCCGACGATCCGGCGCGTCGAGGCGTTGATCGAACACATCAACACCTCCAACATTCTGCCCCCCGGCGTGCATATCGAGAAGATCTATGACCGGTCGGACCTGATCAACGTCACGACCCACACCGTGTTGCATAACATGGCGGAGGGCATGGTCCTGATCTTCATCCTGCAATACATCTTCCTGGGCAATCTGCGGGCCGCGCTGATCACCTCGGCGACGATCCCGTTTGCGCTGGCCTTTGCCATCGGCTTGCTGCTGCTGACCGGTGAGTCGGCCAATCTGCTGTCGGTCGGCGCCATCGACTTCGGCCTGGTGGTGGATGCAACCGTGATCATGGTGGAGAATATCACCCGCCGGCTGTCGCAACCGGCATCGGTGCGGTTCGCACGCTCCACGGCCGTGCATCAGGCCAGCGCCGGCGCCGATCTCGGCGGCAGGTTCGCGGTCATCGCGTTCGCCGCGACCGAGGTCAACACGGGCATCTTCTTCTCCGCCGCGATCATCATCGCCGGCTTCGTGCCGCTGTTCACCATGAGCGGGATCGAGGGCCACATCTTCGGCCCGATGGCCAAGACCTATGCCTATGCCATCGTCGGCGGCCTGATCGCGACATTCACCGTGACTCCGGCCCTGTGTGCGATGCTGCTGCGACACAGGGAAAGCGAGAAAGACACGCTTCCGGTCCGCGTGATGCACAAGGTTTACGAACCGGTCGTGGGCTTCGCGCTGGCGAACAAGGCTCTGACCCTGGGCGGGCTGGCCGTGCTGCTGTTCTTCGCCGGCGTGGAGATGCGGACCCTGGGACTGGAGTTTCTGCCCAAGCTGGAGGAGGGCAATCTTTGGATCCGAGCGACGATGCCGGCCTCGATCTCGCTGGATGGGGGGGCGCCGTATGTCGATAGGATGCGGCGCGTCATCAAGGCGTACCCCGAGGTCGTCACCGTGGTGTCGCAGCATGGAAGGCCCGACGACGGAACCGACGCGACTGGCTTCTTCAATGCCGAATTCTTCGTACCGTTGAAGCCGTTCGACACTTGGCCCGTCGGGGTGGACAAGGAAGCCCTGGTGGATTCCATGACAAAGCAACTCGCCGAGAAATTTCCCGGCGTCGATTTCAATTTTTCGCAGTACATCGAAGATAATGTCGAAGAAGCAGCATCCGGTGTGAAGGGCGAGAACTCGATCAAGCTGTTTGGCGGCGACCTCGCGACGCTGGAAGCGACGGCGAACAAGATCAAGGACGTGATGGCCACGGTGCCCGGTGTCGCCGATCTGGCGGTGTTCACCGAACTGGGCCAGCCGACCGTGCGGATCGACATCGATCGGGCGAAAGCCGCGCGCTATGGGCTGGCACCGGGTGATATCAACACCACCATTCAGGCGGCGGTGGGCGGACAGGCCGCGGGCGACCTGTTTGAACGCGACTCGGACCGGCATTTCCCAATCATTGTCCGTCTGGCGCCCGAATATCGAAAAAGTCTGGATGCGATCCGCCAGATCGTGATCGGGGCGCCGAACTCCAACGGCAATGGCATCGTGCCGATCCCGTTGACCGGCGTGGCCGATATCAAACTCACATCCGGGGCATCGTTCATCTACCGCGAGGGGCAAGAGCGCTATATCCCGATCAAATTCAGCGTTCGCGGCCGCGATCTAGGCACTACGGTGCTGGACGCGCAAAGGAAGGTCGAGGAAGCGGTCGTTATCCCCGGCGGATACCATCTGGAGTGGGCCGGGGAGTTCGGCAACCTGCAGGAAGCCGTGTCGCGGCTGAAGGTCGTCGTGCCGTTCGCCATCGCCCTGATCTGCGCGCTGCTTTATGTGAATTTCGGCACAATCACAGACATGCTGCTGGCGGCGAGCGTCATACCGCTTGCCATGGTCGGCGGAATTTTCGCGCTGTTCGCGACGGGTACACCGTTCAGCGTGTCGGCAGCCATCGGGTTCATCGCGCTGTTCGGCATCTCCGCTATGGACGGGATTATTGTGCTGACATCCTACAACTCCGCCATCGACTCTGGTGCCGACCGCACCATGGCTATCCTGCGGACCTGCCAGACGCAGATGCGGCCGGTGCTGATGACATGCATGGTCGCGTGCGTCGGCCTGCTTCCGGCCGCTTTTTCGAACGGGATCGGCTCCCAGGTGCAGAAGCCGCTCGCCCTGGTGGTCGTCGGCGGGATCTTGCTGGCGCCGGTCCTGATCCTGATCGTGCTTCCGGTGTTGATCGATTTGTTCTCCAAACGGGCTGACCGGCGTGACCAGTATCAGACCGCGGCAGAGACAGCGGAATGACCGCTCGCCCGCTGACTGCCCTGCCCCTAATTTTGACCCTGCTTGGCGGGTGTGCCGTTGGGCCTGACTTCCAGACTCCCCAGGCGCCAGCCGCCGCCGGTTATGGCAAGGACATCGTGCTCCCGCCCGCCGGCGACACAACGCAACGCCTGGTGCCGGACGGAGATGTCGCCGCCGACTGGTGGCACATTTTTCAATCCGAACCCCTGAATACCCTGGTGCGGCAGGCACTGGCCACCAACCCGACAATCGCTGCCGGTCAGGCCGCCCTGCGCCAGGCTCTGGAGAACGTCGCCGCTCAGCGCGGCTTCTTCTATCCGTCAGTGTCCGCGGGCGTCGATGCGAGCCGCAACCTGACGCCACTGGCGGCGGTCTCACCCGCGGGCCCGAACGGCAACCCCTACTACAGCCTGATCACACCCCAGTTGAACGTGTCCTTTGCCCCGGATGTGTTCGGCGCCAACCGGCGGGCATTGGAATCGTTGCAGGCCCAGGCGGACAATCAGCGGTTCATGCTGGAGGCGACATGGGTCACACTGACATCGAATATCGTGGCGGCGGCAATTCAGGAGGGGTCGCTGCGGGGGCAAATTCAGACGATCGAGCAAACCGTCCGGATCGAGACCGATCTTCTGACGATCCTGCGTGCCCAGCAGCGGCTTGGGCAGGTATCAGGGGGCGACGTCGCGGCGCAGGAAGCGGCACTGGCGCAGGCGCAACAGCAACTGCCGCCGTTACGCAAGCAACTGGCTCAACAGCGCGATGCGCTGATCGCGCTGGCGGGCCGGTTTCCCGACGAAGATATCACGCAGACGTTCGATCTGACCTCGTTCCGGTTGCCCGCCGAATTGCCTGTCAGCCTGCCCGCGGATCTAGTGAAACAGCGCCCGGATGTGCGGCAGGCGGAAGAGAACCTGCATGCCGCGAGCGCCAATATCGGTCAGGCTGTCGCGGCCAGATTGCCGCAGATCACGCTGACGGCGCAGGTGGGAAACAGTGCGAACAGCGCCGGCAACCTGTTCACACCGGGAACGAATTTCTGGAGCCTGACGGGCGGCCTGACGCAGCCTTTGTTCGATGGCTTCGCGCTGATGCACCGCCAGCGCGCCGCCCAGGCCGCATTCGATCAGGCTGCCGCGCAATATCAGGGCACGGTGTTGAGCGCGTTCCAGAATGTCGCCGATGCGCTGAGGGCTTTGCAGTCCGATGCCGATGCCGTCAATGCTGCCTCGGCAGCGGAGCAAGCAGCGGGACGCAGTCTGGTGATTGCGCGCAAGCAACTGCAATTAGGGCAAGTTGCCTACCTGACGCTGTTGAACGCGGAAAATACCTATGCCCAGGCTCGGCTTTTGCAAGTTCAAGCCCAGGCTGCCCGTTTGGCGGATACCGCGGCGCTGTTTCAGGCGTTGGGGGGCGGTTGGTGGCATCGCATACCGGCCGCTGAAAACACACTCCAAAAAGCAGGCCAGGAGATGCCCCCTGGCCTGCCGTAGCGTAGTCTAGATGTCGAACCGTTCGATCAGAACGTCAGCACCATGTCTGACGCGATGGTGAACGACCCATTGTCCTTGTTGCTGTTAAAAGCCCTGGCGCCGCCAAAATCATGATCGTAACGGACCTCCGGGCGGATCAGCAGGCCAGAGATTGCCGCCGGCAGGTCGGCCGGCTTGTAGGTTACACCGACCGTGATCGCACCGTAGGTCGTCGCATGCAGCGCGGTCGTAAGGGGCGTCGGGAAGCCCTTTTGGTACTGATCGAAGCCGTTGTTGGCACCAAATCCGGCAACAAAGAAATTGTTGTCGTCGCGATAGACTTCGGCGCGGCCGTTCAGCGTCAGCGTGTCGCTGATTGTATAGGCCGCATACTGGGCGATACCGAAAGCATTGGAGGCGGACGGTTTACCGGTCGCGTACCCAGTCGCCCCGAAGTCGTCGCGGATCAAGTTCAGCTCAGTCACCAGGGTTAGGTCACTTGTCGCCTTGTAGGTAATAACCACGTCGTTCTCATAACGGTAGTAACCGTCGGCATTGAACCTTGGCGTCAGGGCGCGAGTGGCGTTTTCCGGCCCGATATGGGTCAGTGCCAGAACGGTCAGGTTGCCGTCCAGCATGGTCAGGTTAACACCGCCAAGAAAGGCAACGGCGCTGTTGTTTTCACCCAGGGGCCCGAATGTTGTGTTCACGCCCGTATCGGCACCAAGATAGACATCCAGCAGACCGCTGACATGGCTGGTTGTCAGGACGCCGGTGTGCTTGAAGGGCAGGCCGAACTGGAAAATGTAAGAGTGCGAATAGAACGGATTGGTCGAAGGATCGATCGTTTCGAAACCGAGCGGCGTCGGGTATTGACCAGCCTTGATGTCGATACCGCCATCAAACAGAACCGGTAGATGCGCCAGCGCGTTTGCTTCGACGATGTCGAATTGATTACGGTCATACGGGTTGACCTGGTCGAACTCGCCCAGGAAGTGGGTATAGCGAGCGTCGGAACCATACATGCCCTGCAGCTTGAAGCCCCAGTCGAAATCTGTCGCCTTCGGATCGAGCGGCTTGTTCGCCGTCAACAGTATTTGGTTCAACAGGACCGTGTTCGGCTTGTCGGTCAGCAATTGGCCGAAATTCTGCTTCGGGCCGACCGGATTGAAGCTGACACCCACATCGCCCTGGGCAGACAGGTGGATACCGTTGATCCAATAGCCGGGTGGCGGCGCATCGGCAGAGGGGGCGACCGCGGGTTTCTCGGTTTCGGTCGCCGCGGCGGGTGCCGGTGTCTGAGCCGATGCCGGCACGGTCGTCGCGACAATCGTCGCCGCGGCCGCAAGCAACGCGCCTTGCCAGAGTCTATTTGTCGTCATTGTTTTGTATCCTGATCTGTGTGGACATATCCAAGCGTCCTGCAGCGGTCTATAAACCGTGATCGTTGCGCGAGGGTGTTCATGCGGCAACACATAGGCAAAAAAGGGCGCCCCGAAAAAGCCGAGACGCCCCGTATTGCTTTAGAAAATCTGCTCGCCGTGCAGGACGATATCCAGACCTTCCCGTTCTTCTTCCTGGCCGACACGCAGGCCAACCAGGGCCTTCGTGATCATCAGCAGGATCAGCGTCATGACACCGCTATAGACAACCGTGGAAAGCACGCCGATCGCTTGCAGCTTGAGCTGGTCAAGACCGCCCGGGCTACCGTCCGGAGTCGCGTCGGTGGCGGAGAGCGGCCCGTAGGAGAACACGCCGGTCAGCAGCGCGCCGATGATGCCACCGACCCCATGCACGCCGAAGGCGTCCAGGCTGTCGTCGTAACCCAGCATGTGCTTCAGGGTTGTCGCGGACCAGAAGCAGATCACGCCGGCGGCGACGCCGATGATGATCGAGGCACCGGGAAGCACGAAACCCGAAGCCGGGGTGATCGCGACGAGGCCGGCAACGGCACCCGAAATCGCACCCAGGACCGAAGGCTTGCCCTTGGTGATCCACTCCGCGAACATCCAGCCCAAGGCGGCGGCGGCGGTGGCGATCTGCGTGACCGTCATGGCCATGCCGGCACGACCGTTGGCACCCACCGCGGAACCCGCGTTGAAGCCGAACCAGCCCACCCACAGCAGCGCCGCGCCGATGACGGCATAACCCACGTTATAGGGAGCCATGTTGTCGGTGCCGTAACCCACGCGCTTGCCGAGGACCAGGGCGCACACCAAGCCGGCAATGCCCGCGTTGATATGCACGACGGTGCCGCCAGCGAAGTCGAGCACGCCAAGCTGCGAGACCCAGCCGGTCGGCGCCCAAACCCAGTGGCAAACCGGCGAGTAAACCAGCAGCGACCACATGGTCATGAACAGGCACATGGCGGAGAACTTCATGCGATCGGCGAACGCACCGGCGATCAGCGCCGGGGTAATGATCGCGAAGGTCATCTGGAACATCATATAGACCGTCTCGGGGACGGTCTGAACGGCCGCCGCGTCGGTGCCCGCGCCCAACGTGAAGGCGATGTCAGCGCCCTTGGAGATGTTGGCCCCGATGCCGTTCAGCATGAACCGGGAGAAGTCGCCCATATAGGCGTTGCCGTTGGTAAAGGCGATGCTGTAGCCGGCGACGACCCAGACAATCGTGACGATGCAGCAGATCGCGAACGACTGCATCATGGTCGCCAACACGTTCTTCTTGCGGACCATGCCGGCGTAGAACAGCGCCAAGCCCGGAATGGTCATCAACAGCACCAGCGCGGTGCTGGTCAGCATCCACGCGGTGTCACCGGTATCGATCTTCGGGGGGCCGGCAGCGGCGGCAGCGGTGGCAGCCGCGGCGGCCGCCGGTGCCGCATCGTCGGCGAGTGCCGGAAGGGCGAGCAACAAAGCGAACATCAGCCCGCTAAGTCCCCAATATAAACGGGGTCTCTTCATAGTCCTGTTTCCCTATCTTTCTTGCGGATTACAGCGCTTCGGAATCGACTTCGCCGGTGCGGATGCGCATCGCGCGTTCGATATCCAGAACAAAAATCTTACCGTCACCGATCTTGCCGGTGTGCGCGGCCTTCGAGATCGCTTCGATAACCTGGTCCGCCAGGTCGGCGGCAACCACGACTTCGATCTTTATCTTGGGCAGGAAACTCACGTGATATTCCGCGCCACGATATATTTCCGTCTGGCCCTTTTGCCTGCCAAAGCCCTTCACTTCCGACACGGTCAATCCCTGCACCCCAAGCGGGGTCAAGGCTTCCCGAACGTCGTCAAGCTTGAATGGCTTGATGATAGCCATGATGAGTTTCATGTCGCCCGGTCCTCCGGTCTTTCATTGGGGTTGCGAGAAGCCTGCATCTCTTGTCCTGTCTTGCCGTTCCGCCACGCCGCCGCACGAAGCACCAGCCGGACGTGGCTGAATGGTAATCAATAATCGTGCCAACATGGTCAGACGCAGTCTGACGGGGTTTCCTTCGTCACTCCGCCAACAAATCCGAGGTTTCTGCACATTATTCGGGCAGTTGCTCACTACTGCCACAGTAATACCAGCGGCCCAAAGGGCCGACTTTTATGCGCGCGGGGTTGGTGGGACGGCCGAGCGCCAAATCAACAGGATACCAGCCGCCCGCCGACTGACCAAAGAGGCGCAGCTTCGGGCGGTTGGCATAAATCACAGGAAGGATTGGAGCGTGATCTGGACAAGTGGAATCACCGAAGCGGTGAATCAGGCGATCAAACCAACGGTTAGCGCACCCGCGAAGCAACTTCGATTGGGCGGCGCGGACGACGGCAAGGTCCTTGTCGTCAACAGGACCGAAGCAGCCGAAGCGATGGTTAAAGGGCCGCTGGCCCCATAAAAAAACCCCGCCGATTGACCGGCGGGGTTTCTTTGGGGGTCTGACGAATCAGACCGAGTAGTACATCTCGAACTCAACCGGGTGCGGCGTGTGCTCGAAACGATACACCTCGCTCCACTTCAGTTCGATGTAGCTCTCGATCTGATCCTTGCTGAAGACGCCGCCTTCCAGCAGGAAGTCGTGGTCGGCAGCCAGGGCGCCAAGAGCCTCACGCAGGCTTCCGCATACGGTCGGGATGCCCTTCAGCTCGTCCGGCGGCAGGTCGTACAGATCCTTGTCCATCGGGTCGCCGGGGTGGATCTTGTTCTTGATCCCATCCAGCGCCGCCATGGTGATGGCGGAATACGACAGATACGGGTTGCAGCTCGGATCGGGGAACCGAACCTCAACGCGCTTGGCCTTCGGATTGGTCGTGTACGGAATGCGGCAAGACGCCGAACGGTTGCGTGCCGAGTAGGCCAGCAGCACCGGCGCTTCGAACCCGGGGATCAACCGCTTGTAGCTGTTGGTCGAGGGGTTGGAGAACGCGTTGATCGCCTTGGCATGCTTGATGATGCCGCCGATGGCGTACAGGCACATTTCCGACAGGTCGGCATAGCCATTACCTGCGAACAACGGCTTGCCAGCCTTCCAGATCGAGATATGCGTGTGCATGCCAGACCCGTTGTCGCCATAGATCGGCTTCGGCATGAAGGTCGCCGTCTTGCCGTAGCTGTGGGCGACGTTGTGGACGCAGTACTTATAGATCTGCATCTGGTCGGCCATGGTGGTCAGCGAGTTGAAGCGCGTTCCCAACTCATGCTGCGACTGCGCGACTTCGTGGTGATGCTTCTCGATCGGCAGACCCATTTCGCCCATCGTGGAGAGCATCTCTGCGCGCAGGTCGCTGTCCCCATCGACCGGGGGAACCGGGAAGTAGCCGCCCTTCACGCCGGGACGGTGACCCATGTTGCCTTCCGGATAGTCCTTCATGGAGGAACCCGGGCCCTCGACGCTATCCATCGAGAAGTGGCCGAAGTTGCCGCCGGTGCCGAACTTCACGCTGTCGAAAATGAAGAATTCAGCTTCCGCGCCGATCGACACGCTGTCGCCGATGCCGCTGGACTTCACGTAGGCTTCGCACAGCTTGGCCGTCGCCCGCGGGTCGCGTGAATAGAACTGGCCGGTCGAAGGCTCGATGACATCGCAGAACACGATCATGCTCGGTTTTGCCGAGAACGGGTCCATGGTCGCCGTCGCCGCATCGGGCATCAGGATCATGTCGCTCTCGTTGATTGCCTTCCAGCCGGAGATCGACGAACCGTCGAACATGATCCCGTCACGGAAGGCGTCTTCGCCCATCGTGGAGATATGCTGGGCGGTGTGCTGCCACTTACCGCGGGGGTCGGTGAACCGCAGGTCCACGTATTCCACGGAATTGTCGGCCATCATCTTGAGCACCTTGCTGACTTCGGCACTCGGTCCTGATGGTGCTGCTGCTGCCGGCTTCTTCGCCATCCTGATTTTCCCCGTTAGCTGTCTGAACGCCGCACATGTCCCACCCGTCAGGGGACGACAGGACGCGGCTGGTGAAGGCCCCACACCACGCGGGACCTTGAAAGCCGACTCTCCTTAAACATTGTCGCGGAGAGCCGGAAGCGGAATTAACCTGCTATTTGCATGGATCGCCCGACCCGAACCGGAGCCGCCGGAGGCAGCACCGCGTGGCAGGAAACCCTAAATCGCGTCCTCCCCACGTTCGCCCGTCCGGATACGAATCACCTCCTCAATGGAAGAGATGAATATCTTGCCGTCGCCGATGCGGCCGGTACGGGCGGCATTGATGATGGCTTCGACCGCACGCTCCAGCAGCGCGTCGTCGCAGATCACCTCGATCTTCACCTTCGGCAGGAAATCGACCACGTATTCAGCGCCACGATAGAGCTCGGTGTGACCCTTCTGACGGCCAAACCCCTTGGCTTCCACCACGGTGATGCCTTGCAGTCCAACCTCGTGCAGGGCTTCCTTCACCTCATCGAGTTTGAACGGCTTGATGACAGCTTCGATCTTTTTCATGTCCATCAAGCCCGGTTTAGCCGGGCCTCCCACAAAGTTCAGGCTGCCCGTTTCGCTTCACCTGTCAGCGGCATGAACAGCACCATAGGTTTGCATGCGCCGTGCCAAGCGGCAACGGCGAAGGTTAGTTAGCGGCAAACCTTTATCGATGAACGCGTGCAGCACCTCTGATTCGCATCGATGCGGGTTGATTAGCCGCCGGGTGGTCGAGCATAGACGCGACGAAACGTCCTCTGCCCGCTGTTTACGCAGTTGAAATGGGGGCAATTCGCCTGTTTTTTGTGCACGCCTTGAGAAAAATAGATACGCCTCCTATACGGCAGGCTCGGCCTTTCCAATCGGCTTCGTGAGCGATATGCCCTCGGTTGACGGTTGATCAGGACGGAGTGCCATCGATGCGCGGAGCCAACACCTATCTGGAGTCGATCGGCACCACCATTTTCACGGTGATGTCGGCGCTCGCCAACGAGCATAAGTCGATCAATCTGGGTCAGGGATTTCCGGATACCGACGGGCCAGCCGATGTCGTGCAGGCGGCCGCCGATGCTTTGAAGGACGGTCGCAACCAGTATCCGCCGATGCCGGGCGTCCCGGAACTGCGGCAGGCCGTCGCCGCCGCGAACCGGCGTTTTTATGGGCTGGAGATCGACTGGGCGAAGGAGGTCACGGTCACCTCCGGCGCCACCGAGGCGATCACCGCCTGCCTGATGGCGGTCCTCAATCCCGGTGACGAGGTCGTGCTGATCGAACCGCTGTATGACACCTATGTGCCCGTGGTCCGCATGCTGGGGGCAATCCCGCGCATCGTGCGTCTGGCGCCGCCGCACTGGGAACTGCCACGCGCGGAACTGGCGGCGGCGTTCGGGCCGAAAACCAAGGCGATCTTGTTCAACTCCCCGATGAACCCTTGCAGCAAGGTGTTCACGGCGGAAGAACTCGGCTTCATCGCGCAACTGGTGGAGCGGCATGACACCTACGCAATCTGCGACGAGGTGTATGAGCATCTGATTTTCGACGGGTTGAAGCATATCCCGCTCATGACCTTCCCCGGGATGCGGGATCGCACGATGCGCATCGGCAGCGCGGGCAAGACCTTCTCGCTCACGGGTTGGAAGGTGGGTTATGTGACGGCGGGCGCGGCGCTGACGCCGCTGGTCCAGAAAGCGCACCAGAATCTGACGTTCACCACGGCGCCCAACCTGCAACGGGCGGTGGCGATCGGGTTGGGCAAGGACGATGCCTATTTCGCGTCGCTCGCGCGCGATCTCCAGGACCGGCGGGACCAGCTTGCCCGGGGTTTGGCATCTGTCGGATTGTCGGTCCTGCCAACCCAGGGCACCTATTTCATCACCACCGACTTCGCGCCGCTGGGCTTCAACGGCGACGACGTCGCGTTCTGCCGCCATATCACGGAGCACGCGGGCGTGACGGCCATTCCGGTAACGGCGTTCTATGATGGACCCGATGCACCCAGGCACTATGCCAGGTTTGCGTTTTGCAAGCGCCCCGAGGTGCTGGACGAGGCGATCAGCCGGCTGAGGCGGCACTTCAGCCGCTGAATTTACGGACGATCGAAAGCACGCTATAGCCGCCCGCAGATGAAGGTGGCCCGCAAGGGCTGAAACGGGAACTGCCGAAAGGCGGCTGCCCTCGCAACTGTAAGCGGCGAGCCCGGTCCAAATGCCATTGCCCCTGTCGGGTGAGAAGGCGGACCCAAGGCCGAGACCCGCGAGCCAGGAGACCGGCCGGCATCGAGACTGCGCGCGTGCCCCGGACGAGGAAAAACCGGAGTAGCGGGGAGAAACCCGTATGCGAGCAATCGACATAGTCGTCGATGGAGTACCCGCATGCGCCCGTATCGCGCTTTGACGGTTTTAGCCCTGATAACAGCAACCCCGGCAGCGGCCGAGGATACAACGCAGACCGCGCCCGATATGGTCGTGACCGCGACTCGCATTCCGACGTCCGTCGAGAACATCGCCGCCGGCGTAACGGTGATCGATCGGGCGGATATCGAGGCACACGGCTACAACAGCCTGACCCAGGCGCTGGCCGACGTGCCAGGCGTGCATGTCAGTCCATCCGGTGGGCTCGGTGGGCAGACCAGCGTGTTCATCCGGGGCATGAACTCGAACCATGTGCTGGTCTTGCGAGACGGGATGCCGATCTCCGATGCGGCGGACCCGACGGCCGCTTACAATTTTGGGATCGACACCCTGTCGGACGTTGAGCGGATCGAGATCATTCGCGGGCCAATGGCCGCCTTGTACGGGTCCGGCGCGATCGGCGGCGTGATCAATCTGATCTCTCGTCGCGGGACCCAGCAGGGCGTGCATTGGAGCGGCGATCTGGCAGGCGGCTATCCGGCCTTGGTGCGCGGCAACGTGACGGCCAGCGGGGTCGAAGGGCCAATCGATTTCGCGTTGACGGCGGAGTCGCAATCTCAGCGCGGCTACGATTCAATCCCACAGCGGGAAAGCGTCTATACTGGCGTGCCACAGGGATTCCGGGATCGTATCCTCACCCTGAATCTCGGCTATACGCCGATCGAGGGCACCAGGTTGTCGCTGTTCGCCCGTGCACAGACCGCGTATTTCGGCTTCGATACCCTAGGATCGCCGACATACGACGACTCCAACTCGATCGGCCATACCGCGTCGTTATTGGGGCGCGTTGGGGGCACGACCCGTCTTTTCGACGGGCGGTTGGAAAGCGGTCTGTTCGTGGGACGGGCGCAGGAGGACCGGCGATATCTGGAACCACTGGCGCCCGCGGATCCGAATCAGACATCCGCCGATGACCGCTATCATGCTTACCGGACGGACGTGCAGTGGAACAACACGCTGCACCTGGACGATTTCGTAAACCAGCAATGGCTCTCCGCCAGCGCGATGACGTTCGGTTATGAGTACACCGGCGATACCGCCAAGGTCCGCACAAACGACAACTATGGCGGTTATCCGTATGCGGAAAGCGCGCTGGCCTCGATGGTTGACGACGCACTCTACGCCGGAGTGCAAACCACCGTGCTGCAACGCCTGACCATGACGGGGCAGGTCCGCCACGATTGGGTTGACGGCGCCTCGCCAAGCACGTGGCGGCTTGGAGCGGTTTATGAATTGAAGGAAATCGCGTCGCACCTGAAGTTCGCGTACGGAACGGGATTTCGTGCACCCTCGCTGTATGACCGTTATGGTATCGATTCGTCTGGCTTTGTCGGCAACCCGACCTTGAAGCCGGAGCAATCGCAGGGCTGGGAAGCGGGCTTCATTACCGATGTCGGAACACCCTGGCGAGTGGATTTCCTGACGTTCGGGGCAACGTATTTCGATCAGAGAGTCCGCGATCTGATCGTTGGTGTATTTTCTCCTATATTTACGGATATCAACCTGGGCTCCGCGCACGTTCACGGCGTGGAAACCGAAGCCACGTTGCGCCCGGCCTATTGGGCGGAACTCCATGCCGGCTACACGTTGCTCAACACCACATCGGTCGGTCAATCATCCGCCGTGGGTTCGCAATTACTGCGCCGGCCCCAAAACGAAGCGTCGTTTGACCTGACCCTGAAGCCGATGACCGATCTGCGGATTATCACTACGGTTATCTATACGGGATCGGCGCACGACTACCTGTACGACAACAGCGGCAATGGGATCGGATATGGGGCGGGGCAGCACGGGTTGGTTGCCAATATGGCAGCCAACTACAAGCTGAAACCGCAGGTCGAGCTCTACCTCAACGGCTGGAATATCTTGAACTCGAAGTTCGAGCCGGTGAACGGCTTCCAGATGCCGGGTCCCACTGTTCTGGCCGGAATACGATTCACGACTTAGCGGTTCAGCTCAGGCCGCCGCGCGCCGCGACCGGCCAGAGGCATTCCACCCGGCCATTGCGCACGCCGACATACCAGTCGAACTTATCGACGGTCGGATCGCAATGGCCGGGGATCAGTCTCAGCTTTTCGCCGACCTTTGGAGCGGCTGTTTCGCTGCCATATTGCAGCTTGCCATGCTCATCGGATGCGCCGGTGTAACTGATGTCCGGGCGTTGCCAGACCGTGGGATAACCGGAATCGACCGCGACCGCCTTGTGCCCGGCGTCCAGCACCGCGACGCCAGTCTGGGCCTGGCTCATGACCGAGGACAACACGAACAGCGCATGCTTGAAGGTGCTGACCGGGGCGCCGGCCTCGTCCATGTTCCGGGCATAGTCGGCGTCCATGAAGACGTAGCTGCCAGCTTGCATTTCTGTGTAGATGCCGGAGTTCGATTCAATCTCAAACGTGCCGGTTCCGGCGCCGCCGACGATCGGACACCCCAGGCCCTGCTGGCGAAGTTGCTCGACCGTCCGGCGGGACGCATCGACGGCATTGCCGATCAGCGTGCGGCGCTCCGCCGGGGTGCGCTTGTGCTGGGCGCTGCCGTGATAGGCTTGCAGGCCGCCAAAGATCAGATGTTTGGAGGCCGCGATCTTGGCAGCCAAAGCCACTGCGTCCGGGCCGGGCTGTACGCCGCAGCGGCCAGCGCCGACGTCGATCTCCACCAGCACGGTCATACGGATGCCTGCATCGGCGGCGGCAGCTTCGATCGCCGCGACCTGGCCGGCGTCGTCGGCGCAGAGCGCGACCTTGGCGATGCGCGACAGGGCGCACAGGCGGGCCAGCTTGGCGGCTCCCACGACCTCATTGCTGACCAGGATGTCAGGGATGCCGCCCCAGGCAAGCACTTCGGCTTCAGCGACCTTCTGCACGCAGTTGCCGATGGCACCGCGCGCCATTTGCAGCTTGGCGATGATCGGGGATTTGTGGGTCTTGGCATGCGCTCGCAGCTTCACCCCGGTCGGCGCCAGCTTGGCCGCCATCGTGTCGAGATTGAACTCGAACGCGTCCAGGTCGATGACCAGGGCGGGGGTGTCGATTTCATCTTCACGCATGCCGGGGGCAGCGGGAGGGTTTTGCAGCATCGGGCGCTTCCTTCAGGACGGACCAGTTTCACCCGTTGCGCCGAATGCGGCAACCCGGTTTCCCGTCGCCGCGTCATGTCCTAAGCTGGCTCCACAACGAACCGGGGGAAACCAAGCATGTGGGAACCGAGCCAGCGTTATCCTGATCCGAATGTGCAGGTGCTGGACCCTGCCTTCAATGCGCTACGGCTGCCGCTCGCGTCGGTGGAGCAGATCGCCAGCGGATGCCGCTGGTCGGAGGGGCCGGTGTATTTCGGCGACGGGCGCTATGTGCTCTGGAGCGACATCCCCAACGACCGAATCCTGAAATGGGAGGAGGAAACGGGCGCGGTCAGCGTGTTCCGCAAGACCTCGTGGAATGCCAACGGCAACACGCGCGACCGGCAGGGACGGTTGGTCACGTGCGAGCATCGCGGCCGCCGGGTAACCCGCACCGAGTATGACGGCCAGATCACCGTGCTGATGGACAGCTTCCATGGCAAGCGCCTGAATTCGCCCAACGACGTGGTGGTGAAGTCGGACGGTTCGATCTGGTTCACCGACCCGGTATTCGGAATCAGCGGTTATTACGAGGGTGAGAAGGCCGAGTCGGAGATCACCGCGGCGGTCTGGCGCATCGACGGGCAGACCGGCGCCGCGACCATGATGGCGGACGATATCGAGGGTCCGAACGGTCTCGCGTTCTCCCCGGACGAGTCAATTCTGTATGTCGTTGCATCGCGCGCGGAGCCGAACCGCCTTATCCGGGCATTCGACGTGGTGAATGGCGGGAAGAAGCTAGCCAAAAACCGGGTCTTCATCGATGCGGCCGGCGGGACCCCAGACGGCTTCCGGGTCGATATCCACGGCAATCTTTGGTGTGGCTGGGGCATGGGAACTGCCGATCTGGATGGCGTGCGGGTCTTCGACAGCAATGCCACTGTGATCGGGCACATCGCCTTGCCGGAGCGGGCGGCGAATGTGTGCTTCGGCGGCCGGTTCAGGAACCGGCTGTTCATGGCGGCGAGCCACGGGTTGTATTCGCTCTACGTCAACACCCAGGGCGCGCCGGGCGGCTAGAGCTGGTCCGCCGTGTGGAATCACCGAGGTGGTGAACCACGCGATCGAACAAAGTGTCGGAGCGGCATCCGCGAGCCAGGGCGATCGGATACCGCGCTGATCACCGCGTCCGCGTCACGACCATACGATGCACCGCCCAGGCGGCGGCGCAGCCGGCCAGCAGAAGGGCGCCCCACATAACGCCCGACTGCCAGTCCCCTTCCCGCAGCCGGCCGAGCGAAAGGCCCGCGAGTTGGGCGGGGTAGATGTGGACCGGGGCCCAGACAAAGGCCGAGGCCAGGTTTGCCGCGACGAAGCGGCGTTGCCGCATGCCCGCCATGCCGGCAACGAGCGGAACGGTTGAGCGCAGCACCGGCACGAACCGACAGAACGCGACGCTGTAGATGCCGTAACGCTCAAAAAAGCGCTCCGCATTTGCCATCAAGGCAGGCCGGCTCACGAACGGCCATACACGACGCAGACGAAGGCTGAAGCGGCGTCCGATCCAGAACGACAGGAAATCGCCGATCACCGCCCCCACCACCGAAAGGGCCAGGAACGGAAGCATGGGCTGGCCGGCCATTGCCGCGGCGCCTGCCACGGCCATCAGGATCGGTGTACCAGGAATCAGGATACCCAGCACGGCGACCGCCTCGATAATGGCGGCGAGGAACACGACTCCAAGCGCGACACCCGGGTAGAGTGCGACGAGGTTTACAGCGCTGTCGATCCAGGACCACATCGAGCTCAAGCGAAGTCCTTGTGTCGAAAAGTAACAGACAATATGGCGGTTCGGAGCCCTGATGGGAAGCTCCGGTTTCGTGTTCGTGTTCGTGTTCGTTCCGGATGTTTTTTGGTTTCAACGCCCAGGCGAAGAGACTTCATCGTGGCTGTTCCGCAGACCCCGATCGAGAACTCCTTAGATTTCCACCTAAAATTTCCTTTAGGCCGCTCGGTGGAGCGTTTCAAAGTCGCAAGGTGGTTTGCAAGCATTTTCATCGGATTAGAACAAATATCCACAGGTTACGTGGACGGACTTATTAATTTCGTTACATGTTGTTCCGTCGTTCGTGACAATATTCAAGTCGTGGTGACTTGCCGTTCAGGGCGCGGCGCCGGATATGCGCCAACGCCGGTAGGGCCACTCCGCTGGGGGAGGTTCCAGGCGGATGGTCCTATTCCGGACGTTCAAGACCTAACCAGGAGTTCAAACGCATGCGTTTCCGCGGTGCGATCCTTGCGACAGCCTTACTAGCGGCGCCCGTTGCGGCAATGGCCCAACCAATTACCGGCATGTACATCGGCGCTGGCGCTGGCTTGCATGCCCCGCAAGACCCCAAGGCAACGGCTTATGGACCTGGATTTGGGACCGGACAGGTCGGGCTGAACGAAGACTTCGGTTTCAATTCAAACCTCGCTGTCGGTTATGGGATCGGCAACGGGTTCCGCTTTGAGATCGAAGGCGACATCATGCGCAGCGACCTGCGCCACCTGACGGGCACACCATTCCCCACCGCTAGCAGCGGCGCCATTCGTACCTGGGGCGTCATGGCGAACGCGATCTACGACATGGACGTCGGCGTGCCCTGGATCTATCCGTACGTCGGCGTCGGTGCCGGCTACCAATGGACGAAGCTGAACTCGGTAACATCAGCCCAGGTAGGTGGACCCTTTGGCGCCGCCATCGACAGCCAGAGCGGCGCGTTCGCCGGCCAGGCGATCGTTGGCGCATCGTTCCCGGTCCCCAGGGTCCCCGGCTTGTCGGTCACCGCGGACTATCGGTTCATGGACATTTTGGGCGGCGAAAAATTCACCGGACAGTCAACCGGCGGTGCTGGACTCGAACCGGCGATGCTGAAAATGCATAACCAGTTCAACCATGACGTGGTTATCGGTGTCCGCTACGCCTTTAATGTACCGCGCCCCGCGGCGGCGCCGATGGCGCCCGCACCGGTGGCGGCCCCAGCCCCGGCCCCGGCTCGTTCCTATCTTGTGTTCTTCGACTGGGACAAGGCTGACCTGACGGATCGGGCGAAGTCGATCGTCAAGGAGGCGGCCGACAACTCGACCCGGGTGCAGGTCACGCGCATCGAGGTGAATGGGTACACCGATACCTCGGGTAAGTCCGAGTACAATCAGGCCCTGTCCGTCCGCCGCGCCAAGGCGGTGGCTGGCGAACTGGTTCATGACGGCGTGCCGGAGAGCGCCATCAACATCCAGGGCTTCGGTGACACTCACTTGCTGGTCGCGACCGGCCCGGGTGTGCGAGAGCCACAGAACCGCCGGGTGGAAATCATCATCCGCTAATCCAGTTCTGGTGTTCGATGACAGGCCGGAGGAGCGATCTTCCGGCCTGTTTTCGTTTGGGGCTATGAGTCGCGGCAATCCCCGGATGGCGATAGGGTGGCAAACCTTCCAGATTGCGTACCATGCAAGACACACACATCATCGACCGGGTTTCGGAAGAGCATCTCTGGGATCAGGTCCTATCGCACCAGCCCGACGCGGACTTCCTGTATGCCGTGACGACGATGGGGGTTTACTGCCGGCCCGCCTGCCCCTCGCCGCGGCCGCTGCGCAAGAACGTGCGGTTTTTCCGCGCCCCGCCCGAGGCCGAAGCGGCGGGATTCCGAGCCTGCAAACGCTGCGATCCGAAGGGCGAGCGCGCCAGGATCGCGCAGGAGGTCGTGCGGGACGCAAGCGCGTTTATCGAGGCAAGCGAAGACATTCCCTCTTTGGAGGCCCTGGCGAAGCGATCCGGTTATTCGCGGTTCCACTTCCTGCGAATGTTCAGGGACCATACCGGGCTGACGCCGCGCAGCTATGCCGAGGGTGTGCGGGCACGACGCCTGCACGCGGCACTGGCCGACGGGGACCGCGTGGCGGACGCCGTTGCCGGAGCGGGCTTCGGTTCCGAAAGCCGCGTGTACGAAAAAACCGCCTCCCTCCTCGGGATGACCCCCGGCGCCGCTCGGCGGGGCGGCCAGGGGGAGCGCATCCGCACCGCCTTCGCCGATTGCCCGTTCGGACGCCTGCTGGTGGGGACAACCGAGAAGGGGGTTTGCTTCATCGGCTTTGCCGAACCGGACGACGCCCTGATGGGCGACCTGTGCAGGCGCTTTCCGCACGCCACGGTAACGACGGACGACCCGGCGCTGACCGACACGGTGCAAGCGGTGCTCGATTTCCTGCGGGAGCCGAAGCAGGCGCTGGACCTGCCGCTGGACCTGCGCGGCACTGCCTTTCAGCAAAGGGTCTGGCGGACGTTGTGCGAGATACAAGCCGGCGAGACCCGCACGTATGCCCAACTCGCGGAGATGGTTGGAAATCCAAAGGCGATTCGGGCGGTAGCCCGGTCTTGCGCGACGAATCCCGTGTCGCTGGCAGTGCCGTGCCATCGCGTGGTCGGCAGTGACGGTGGGTTGACCGGATACCGCTGGGGCGTGCCTCGCAAGAAGGCGTTGCTGGAGCAGGAGCGCAAACTGGCCGGGGCTTCGTAGCCGGGCAACCATCCACCACGCCGTGTAGCAGCCTGGCGCGGTGGCTGGCTCTAACTCTCGTTGTTTGAGAGGGCGCCTCCCGTCTGAGGTTGATCCAACCTCAGACAGTCGCGCTCTACCCCCCAGGCCGCTTTACGCCGGTTCAGCGTCGCGTTCGGCCATCATCTTCTTGAACGCCGGCCGAGCGTGGCAGGCTTGCAGCCAAGCGCGCACGGCGGGCGCGGACTCGAACAGCTCGGGGGCGCCCATCGCGTAGCGGACGACCTCTGACACGTTCACATCGGCTACCGTGAACCGGCCGCCAACCAGGAATCCGGTCTTTGCCAGCGCCTGATCGAGCACCGCGATGGGTGCCCGCAAAGCATCGACCGCAGCCTGAGCAATGGTCGGATCACGTTCCGCGGGCGGTTTGGCGATGCGGTGATACAGGACCTCGATGGAATGCGGCTCCACCTCGGTGACCGCCCAGATTGCCCACATCCCCATTTGCCCATCCTCGGCGATATCGGCGGGACCCAGCGATCCGCCATAGCGTTTGGCGAGATAAAGATTGATGGCCAGGGATTCGTGCAGCACCAGCCCGTCATCGTCGATCGATGGAATACGGCCGTTCGGGTTGATCTTCAGGAAGGCGGGCGAACGACTGTGGATCGGTGCATCGGGCGCATCAGGGTTCGGCAGGCGGTAGGACTGAATGACCTTCACCTGTTCGAACTTCAGGCCCATTTCATGGGCGAGCCAGATATTGCGCGATGCGCGGGACCGGTGGACGCCATAGATCGTCAGCATGGATTTGCCCCTTGTTGAGTGTGCAATGTCCGCCCCGTTCGGGCCGGGGTAAGTATTGATCGCGATAATACTTTCCGCGAGATAGGCGGCGTGGAGGTTGAAGGCACCACGCCGCCTGCCGAAATCGCCTTACTACAGATCGATACGCGCGGTGGCCGATCCGGCAACCACTTCCTTGCCGTCCTGGTTCGTGGTGGACAGCGCCAGATCGACATAACGCTGGCCACCTTCCTCACGGATCGCGGTGACCGTCGCCTTGGCGTCCAGCGTATCGCCGGGCCACACCTGATTGGTGAACCGCACGCCGAAATTGGTCAGGGTGCCGTCGCCGACATAGTTCGTCAGCATTTTGCCAGTCAGTCCCATGGTCAGCATCCCGTGTGCGAAGACGCTGGGATAGCCGGCGACCTGGGTTGTGTACACCTCATCGGAATGAAGCGGGTTGTAGTCGCCCGATGCGCCCGCATACTGGACGATCTGGGTGCGAGACAGGTTTTCGACCACGCGTTCGCTGTGGGTATCGCCGACCTTCAGGGCGGATGCTTTCAGTGTCATTGTCTTTCCTCCCCTCAGCCTTGATCCACCGGACGCTCGGTCGTTACGCCAACGCCACGAGCGGTGATCACCAACTCGCCCTTCTGGTCGCGGTATTCGGTAACCCGCTCCCGGAACGTCAGCTTGCCGGCGCGCTTGCTTTCCTTTTCCCAGACCTTGCCGGGTTTGGTTTCCACGGTCAGCACGTCGCCGGGGCGAATATGACGGTGAAACTCAAAATGCTGTTCGGCGTGCAAACCGCCCGAGGAGGCCGGCTTTTCGTCGATGCCGGACGGTCCCTTCGCCGACCCGAACCACTTTTGGCCGGGCTTCGGACGCAAGTGATAGTCGGGATCGAACTGCGCCACCGCCTGGGCGAAGCTGGGCGGAGCGATGATTCCGCCCGCCGTGGTCTCTTTCGCCGCCGCCGCGTCGTGATACACAGGGTTGGTGTCGCCCACCGCTCGGGCGAACATCATGATGTGGCTCGCTTCCACGGGAAATGTGATTTTGGCCAAGGGTTCCCTCCGTTTGCTCTTACCCGGACAGGTTAGCAGGGTTACGGAAAGAAGAAACAGCCGGGGGCGCGGATGAGGCGTCCGTTACGCCGTCCGGGGATGCGGGCCGCGCTGGATGCCGCGGCGATCCCGACATTCAGCGGGCCGCGACAGATGGCGGAGTCAGCAGAGGCCATTCGCTTCATGCGGGCGCCTGGCTGGATGCCACGGGGACGCCGGGCTTATGTCGTTGGCGATGTGCATGGGCACCTGGACAAACTGCGGGCGCTGCATGCGCTGATCGCGGCGGATTATGCGACGCGGCCGGGCAAGGCGGCGCTGGTCGTGCATCTGGGCGACTACATCGATCAGGGGCCGGACAGTGCCGGGGTCGTTGCCCTGCTGGCCGCGAGTCCGACCGTCGCCGGTCTGCCAGTGATCAATGTGTTGGGCGACCATGAGCGGATGCTGCTGGACGCCCTGGACGGCGACCGGGCGGCCGCAACCGACTGGCTGTGGGCGGGCGGCAAAGAGGCGCTGACGAGTTGGGGGTTGGACCCTGAGTTGCCGCGTGAGGAATGGGCGGCTGCGTTGCCGCCGCGGCATTTGGGATGGTTGAGACGTCTGACCCTGAGCCATCGCGAGGGGGACTATCTGTTCGTCCATGCCGGCGTCCGGCCGGGGGTTCCGATCGAGGACCAGTCGCGGGACGATCTGGTGACGATGCGGCAGCCCTTTCTGTCAACCGAACAGGATTTGGGCGCGATCGTGGTGCATGGGCACTCGTCGTCACCGGCCGTGCATATTGGGGCCAACCGGATCGGGCTGGATACCGGGGCCGGCATCGGCGGCAAGCTGACCTGCGCGGTGCTGGAGGATGACCTGGTCGCGTTGCTGACGGTTTAGGCGGACTTGAAATCGGTTGGACGCCTCGCGCTCTCCGTCATGGCCGGGACCACGCCCGGCCATAATGGATAGAACAAGGCGCAGCAAAGCGGCCCCTGCCCCGTGCTAGACGGCGACGCGGATCGCCACGGCCTTGACGTCGTCGCCGACGCCTGCTTCGAACGCGGCGAAGTTGGTCTCGAACCGTTCGATCAGGTGTTTCGCCATCCGGTCGTAAGCGGACTTATCGGCCCAGGCCTGGCGGGGGTCCAGCACCTCATCCGGGATACCCGGAACGTGGGCGGGAATGGACAGACCGAAGAACGGCTCTTTATGGAACTCCATCTTCGTCAACGACCCATCCAGCGCGCCGCGCAACAATGCTCGGGTATGCCTGATCGCCATGCGGTGGCCGACGCCGAACTGGCCGCCGCTCCAGCCCGTGTTCACCAGCCAGCAGGTGGCGCCGTATTTGGCGATCAGATCGGAGAACATCTGACCATAGACTTCCGGCCGGCGCGGGATGAACGGGTGGGCGAAGCAGGTGCTGAATGTAGCGTTCGGCTCCTTGCCGAGGCCCTTTTCCGTACCCGCGACCTGGGCGGTATAGCCGGACAGGAAGTGGTACATCGCCTGCGCGGGCGTCAGGCGGGAGATCGGCGGCAACACACCGAACGCGTCGCAGGTCAGCATGAACACGTTCTTCGGCTGGCCACCGCGGCCGGTCAGGTTGACATTCGGAATGAACTCGACCGGGTAGCAGGATCGGGTGTTCTCGGTCAGCGAGCCGTCGGTCAGATCCAGGTTACCGTGCTTGTCGCCGATCACATTCTCCAGCACCGAACCGAAGCGGTTGGACGCGGCCCAGATCTCCGGTTCGGCTTCCTGCGATAGGTTGATGACCTTGGCATAGCACCCGCCTTCGAAGTTGAAAGTGCCGGTCGGACCCCAGCCATGTTCGTCGTCGCCAATCAGCTTACGGTGAGGATCGGACGAGAGGGTGGTCTTGCCGGTGCCGGACAGGCCGAAGAACAGCGCGACGTCGCCGTCCTTGCCCTGGTTGGCGCTGCAATGCATCGGCATCACGCCCTTCGGGGGCAGTAGCCAGTTCATGATGGTGAAGATCGACTTCTTCACTTCGCCCGCATATTCGCTGCCGGCGATGATGATCAGCTTCTGCTCGAACGACAGCCCAATGGTGGTGGAGGAGCGGACGCCATCGACTTTCGGGTCGGTCTGGAACAGCGGCGCGTGCAGGATGACGTAGTCCGGCTCGAATGACGGCAAGTCGGATTCCAGCGGCCGGATGAACATGTTGCGGGCGAACAGGGCGATCCACGCATGCGTGGTGACCAGCCTGACGCGGACGCGGTGTTCCGGGTCGGCGCCGGCATACAGGTCCTGAGTGAACAGTTCCTGGCCTTGAAGATAGGCCTGAACGCGGCCCTTGAAGGCGTTGAAGCGCTCGACCGGCATCCGCTGATTGATTTTACCCCACCAGATGTCGTTGGTGACGGACGGTTCATCGGCAACAAACTTGTCCTGCACCGAGCGGCCGGTATGGACGCCGGTTTCGACCATCAGGGCGCCATCGACCGACAGGCGGCCTTCGTTGCGGCGCAGCGACTCGGCTACCAGGGCCGGCGCGGTCTGGTTGGAATGAACGGGGCGGGATGCCTGCACACCGGTGCCGGCCAGCGCGTCCGCGGCGTGTTTCTTCCATGCGTTCTGGTTCGCGGGAGCGTGAGTCAAGGTCGGTTTCCTGCCCTTAGTCTGCGTTAACGGTCATCGTTGCCCGAGGCACGGCGCCGGCCGACCTTCATAGGGCAGGTCCAACGATAAGCCTGAAGCATGGCGCTTCTAAGGCGTGGATGAGAAAACGTCCATCTTTCCGCGTGTCACGACGGCGGCACGCCTAATTTAGCCCTCTCACCGTAGGAAGGCTAAGCGGCGTCAGGTCTTCGGCGGTGCGTTTCGCCCAATCAAACCGGGGCACCGCTGCGATCATGCGCGCTTGCGCCTCGGTAAGTGCTTCCAGCGCAGCCGCGTGGTCGAGGGTGAGGACCTTCCCGTTCCGAACGACCAGGCGGCCGTCGACAAACACCCGGTCAATCGCGCGATCCGCCGCGGTATAGATCAGCGACCGGAGCGGATCGCGGGTGGGCATCATCCAGGGGTTCTTCAGATCGACAAGCACCAGATCGGCCTTGGCGCCGGGTTCGAGGCGGCCGATGTCCGTCCGTCCCAACGCCTGCGCGCCGCCAGCGGTGGCGGCGTGGAAAATATCGGTCAGGCTGGTGGCGGTGATGCTCTCGGCGGCGACCCGGGCGAGCGTGGCGGCCAGGCGCATTTCCTCGATCAGATTGTGCGGGGCCACATCGGTTCCCATGCCGATGTTCACGCCACGGGCTCTGTATCGGCCGAAATGCTCCAGGGTCTGGCCATAGCGGGCAAAAGGCGACGGGCAGTGGGCGATATTGGTCCCGGAGTCGGCCAGGATGTTCAGGTCGTCATGCGTGTGCCAGTGCAGCCAGGAATGCTCATCGATGAAAATGCCGTGCCCCAGGATAGTATGGTGGTCGAGGATGCCAATGCTTTTGGCCCACTGCACGGGGGTGATGCCGTGACGGTTCGTCATCTCGTTGAACTCATTGACACTTTGCGCACAATGGGTGGTGAACGGGAGGTCCTGCTGCTGCGCCGCATCATGGGAATCGCGCAACAGGTCCGCTGTGCAGGTGTCGATCTGTGCCGGCGACAGAACGCCGGACAGGCGCCCGCTGGGGTCTTTTCGCGCGTCGCCGATCAGTTTCAACGCGGCGTCCAGGCCTTTGCGACCGGCCGGTTCGTCCCAGGCATATTGAAGCTGCCAGTTATTCTCGAGGTGCCATTTGGCCGATGCATAGCTGGGCGCGAGGAAAACCCGCAGGCCGGAACGGGACGCCAGGTCGATCCAGCCCTCGTCCATGCCGGACAGGTCGGCGACAGTGGTAATGCCGGTCAGCAGCATTTCCGAATAGGCAACGGTCTTGCCGGCATGGCGGCCAGCCGCGTCGGGGCGGAACGCGAACCCGCGCTCATACAGGCCCGTGGAAAACATAGTGGGTAGACCATGTTCCTCGCGAATGCCACGGAAGAACGGTTCGGTACTGGGATGAGAATGGATATCCACCAACCCCGGCATGACCATCAGATTGGTGCCGTCGATCTCGGTGTCGGCTTGGCCGGCGTAGAGCCGGCCGACATAGACGATGCGGTCTGCTTCGAAGACCACATCGGCGTCGCGGAGGTAGGCGTGGCGGGCGGTGGTGGGATCCCAGGCGATGACCCAGGCTGCGTTTCGGATGCGGGTTATGGGCATTTATGAAATCCCCTGTGCGTCGTGGCTGCCTATAGTTGCCGATCGTCCGATCGATGCCCAGGGATCGAAATCGGCTGGCCGGACGAGTGGCAACGGGCGTTCCAAAGTATCGCGATCCGTGCTAGAGGATGGCGATGAATTGCGCCACCGCCGTAACCAAACTTCAGGCCCACAAATCCGAGTTGAAGCGGCTCGGTGTGGAACACCTTTACCTATTTGGCTCGACAGCGCGCGGAGAGTCGAAGGACGACTCCGATGTCGATCTTTTCTTCGACTATCCGAAAGGCAGGTTCGGTTTATTCGAACTTATGGACGTAAAAGAGCGCACCGCCGCCATCCTAGGCTGTAGAACCGACATTATGACGCGGGACAGCCTGCATAAAACGCTAAGGCAACGCATCGAAGCCGGTGCGGTGCGTGTCTTTTAATGTCGGCCCGCTCGCCGATTGCCCGGCTTACCGACATCGTCGAAGTCATCGAGCGCGTTCGCGAACGCTTGGCCAATGTATCCTTGGACGATTTCGAGGCGGACTGGGAATCGAAGTGGCTGGTCGAGCGAGGCGTTGAAATCATTTCTGAGGCGAGCCGGCATCTGCCTCCGGAACTCAAGGACCGACACCCCGAAATACCATGGCGAAAGATCGCCGGGATCGGCAACATCCTGCGCCACGATTACGAAAATATCGCCGCACCGATACTTTGGGTACTGGTGAAGGAAAGCCTCTCCCCGCTCGACACGGTATGCCGCACAGAGTTGGCGGCATTGCCAGACGACCCGCAAACGTAGGCAGGAACCCGGACGGCCCGCCTCTCCACCTTGACCAAACGCGGCCATGCTCTAGAAGCGCACCCCGCAAGGAGAGCCCATTTTGACCATCGCACCCGGCGTAAACAGCCTGCGCACCGGCCCCAACGAACGGGGCCGCTTCGGAGAATTCGGCGGCCGCTTCGTCGCGGAGACGCTGATGCCGCTGATCCTGGAGGTCGAGCGCGCCTACAACGAGGCGAAAGCCGACCCCGGCTTCGACGCCGACCTGAAGCATCACCTGACGCACTACGTCGGCCGTCCCAGCCCGCTGTGGTTCGCGGAACGCCTGACCGCGCACCTCGGCGGCGCCAAGGTGTACTTCAAGCGCGATGAGCTGAACCACACCGGCAGCCATAAAGCCAACAACTGCATGGGCCAGATCCTGCTCGCTCGGCGTATGGGCAAGACGCGGATCATCGCCGAAACCGGCGCCGGCCAGCACGGCGT
>DNXO01000162.1:90811-91005 GCA_003506895.1 Acetobacteraceae bacterium
CCAGCACGGCGTCGCCACCGCCACCATGTGCGCTTTGTTCGGCCTGCCCTGCACCGTTTACATGGGCGCCACTGACGTCGAACGTCAGGCCCCCAACGTCTTCCGCATGAAGCTGCTCGGGGCCGAGGTCAAAGCGGTCACCTCCGGCGCCGGCACGCTGAAGGACGCGATGAACGAGGCGATGCGCGACTGGG
>DNXO01000162.1:91343-91581 GCA_003506895.1 Acetobacteraceae bacterium
GCGACTTCCAGTCGGTGATCGGCGAAGAAGCCAAGGTGCAGCTTCGGGAAGCCGAGGGCCGCCTGCCCGACGCCGCCGTCGCCTGCATCGGGGGCGGATCGAACGCGATGGGCCTGTTCCACCCGTTCCTGGACGATACGTCTGTGCGCCTGATCGGTGTCGAAGCCGGTGGTCACGGCATCGAAACCGGCGAACACGCCGCCAGCCTGACCGGCGGCCGCCCCGGCGTGCTGCACGG
>DNXO01000162.1:91923-109330 GCA_003506895.1 Acetobacteraceae bacterium
GACTATCCCGGCATCGGGCCGGAGCATTCCTGGCTGCACGACATCGGCCGCGTCGAATACGTCTCCGCCACCGATCAGGAGGCACTGGCCGCGTTCCAGCTTTGCACCCGGACAGAAGGCATCATCCCGGCGCTGGAACCGGCACATGCCCTGGCCTACGTGACCAAGCTGGCGCCGACGATGGACAAGGAGCAAATCATCCTGATGAACCTCTGCGGCCGGGGCGACAAAGACATCTTTGCTGTCGCCGAACACCTGGGGGTCAAGCTGTGAGCCGTATCGCCGCCAAGTTCGCCGAACTGAAGAAACAGGGCCGCGGTGCGCTGATTCCCTTCCTGGAAGCGTGGGATCCCGATCAGGCGACCTCCATGGCGCTGCTGCGTGGCATGCCGGGGGCCGGCGCCGACCTGATCGAGATCGGCATGCCGTTCACCGACCCGATGGCGGATGGTCCGATCATCCAGGCGGCCGGCAAACGCGGTTTGGCTGCCGGGGTAAAGGTCGCCCATGTGCTGACGATGGTGCGGGAGTTCCGTCAGGACGACGCGACCACACCGGTCGTGCTGATGGGCTACCTGAACCCGATCCTGTCCTATGGGCCTGAGCGCTTCTGTGTCGATGCGGCGAAGGCCGGTGTCGATGGCCTGATCATCGTCGATCTGCCAACCGAGGAAGCCGATCTGCTGCTGCCCTTCAGCAATGCCAATGGGCTCGATTTCATCCGGCTGATCGCACCGACGACCGACGATGAGCGTCTGCCCCACGTGCTGAACGGCAGTTCGGGGTTTGTGTATTACGTCAGCATCACCGGGATCACCGGCACCCGCAGCGCGAGCGCGGAACATCTCCAGGCCGCGATCCCCCGGCTGCGCAAGGCGACCGACCTGCCGATCGCGATCGGGTTTGGGGTGCGGACGCCGGAGCAGGCCGGATCGGCGTCACGGATCGCGGATGCGGCGGTGGTTGCCTCGGCGCTGATCGATACGCTGTCGGCCAACCTGGACGAACACGGCAAGGCGCTGCCCGGTGCTGTGGAGAAGGTGCTGGATCAGGTGCGTGGACTGGCGGCGGCAGTAAGAGGCTAACCACCCGTCGGCGTGATGAACAAGGCCCTGGACCTGACGTCCAGGGCCTTTTTTCGTCACGCCGTGCGGGTCATCATCATGTAGTCGTGCCCACCGGTCGAGCCGGTCGTTGTCGAGAACTGGGCGCTGGTCGGCAGGCCGGCGAAGGTCACCAGGGTGGACGAATTCGACCCGTTGCCGAAGTCCACCGCGATCGTGTCGCCTTGCGCCTTGTCGGCGCCCTGCAAACCGAGCGATGTGGTGCTGCCTTTGGTCGGATTGAAATCCCACAGCGTCAGCATGTCGCCGACATGGAAATTCACCAGCGTGTCCCAGGTTTGCTGGTTACCCTGATCGCTGAGGAAGAAGGTGTCGTTGCCACCGTCGGCACCGCTCGCGCCAACCAGCCAGCTTGAGCTGCTGCCAGACGCCAGCACGTTGTTGCCGGACAACGCCACCTCGGCATTTTCACCGCTGGAGTCGGCGTGCATGAAGACACTGCCGACCAGGGCACTGATCACCGAGTTATCGGTTCCTGTATAGTTGTAGCCGGCCTGCAGGTAGTCGACAGGTCCCGGGTAATCGGACCCATGCAGCAACGTCTGGTTGGCCGTCACCACATCCGTCACGTTGAAACGCGCCGGCACGGTCACGGCCAATGGTGGCGCGGAGCCGGTGTTTCCCGCGGAGTTGGTTTCACTCGCAACCAGGGAGTACGGGCCGGGTGTGAGGGTGGTGGTATCGAAGCTCCATGCGCCGTTGGCATCCGCCTGGGCAGTGCCGATGGTTTGGGTACCGTTGGCGATCGTGACGCTGGCGTTCGGATCACTGGTGCCCGTGACGGTGACGCCGTCAGCGGCGAGGGTATCGGTCACCGTAGGCGAACCGGTGATCGCCGGCATCGGAACATTGGGGGTATCATCACCCTGCACGCCGCTGTCGGGCGCCGGATTCAGGACGGGATTTGGGGTGGGGGCCTGGGGTGTAGCGACGGCGCAGGGCGGGGCGATCTGGTCGGTCGATGTTGTCCCTGCGGAGCCCGTGGGAGAATCGTCGCTATCATCCGACGACGCAGAGGCATTGAATGACGGCGTTTTCGCTCTGCCATCGTGACAGTTACCCGGGGACTGGAACACTTGGCAGGTTGCCGCCTGCGCCGCGCGGGATGAGTAATCCTGATGTCCATGATCGCCGGACGCGCAAAAACCGTCCGCTGAATCCGTATCGGACGCGGCGATGTGATGTTCATTCTTCAAAGGCTTCACTCCGATAGTAAAATAGTGCGTTAGAACGCCACCGCACCGTTGCCCTGATGAATGATGCAGACAGGATATGTAAAGATTATTTTTAATATGCTTCTTAACTGTGCTTTGATTCGGTATCGGACCTGAATCGGAAAGACAACACTTTGGCTCTTTTCAATCCGGGCGCAGAATATATAGGCCAACATTCTCATTCGGGCCGGGCTGGCCTGAACCATACTCGGATGGCATGATTTGTTGCCGCAAGAAGCGATCGCGGCGGAAGGGAAACAGTCCATGGATATCATGCCGGGCTTCACGTTAACGGACATCGAAACAAGCGGCGCGCGTATCCGGCTGCGGCATGGCGGCAGCGGGCCTGGGTTGCTGTTGCTGCACGGCAATCCGTTGACCCATGTCGCCTGGCACAAGGTGGCGCCCCGGCTCGCCGAACGGTTCCACGTCGTGGCCGCCGACCTACGAGGCTACGGCGACAGCTCCGCCCCGCCGGAGGCGCCGGATCATTCGAACTACTCCTTCCGAGCAATGGCGCAGGACCAGGTGGAGGTGATGCGGGCGCTGGGTTTCGACCAGTTTTTCGTTGCGGGACACGATCGCGGCGGGCGCACGACGCATCGCATGTGCCTGGATCACCCCGACAAGGTCATCCGGGCTTGCGTGATCGATATCGTTCCGACTCTCGATATGTGGGCCGCGATGGATAAGGAAGGTGCGATCGGCGGCTGGCACTGGCCGTTCATGGCACAGCCGGCGGACTTCCCCGAACGGATGCTGGGCAGCGTTCCAGCCGACTGGTTCATGCGCAAGAAACTGTTGAAACTGACCGCCGATCTGAATCACATCCCGCCGGAGATCTGGGACGAATACGTCCGGTGTTTTAACGAAAAGACGATCCGCGGCTCGTGCGGCGATTACCGAGCGGCGGCGACGATCGATTGCGAGTTGGATACCGCGGACCTGGGCCGCAAAATCCCGATGCCACTGTTGGTGCTGTGGGGTGCCCAAAGCAGCGTCGGCACGCGCTTCGCCGATCCGCTGGGTTTGTGGGCGCAACGGGCGGACGACGTCCGTGGCGAGGCCCTGCCAAGCGGGCACTATGTGAACGAGGAGTCACCGGAGCAGGTGCTGGATTGGTTGCTGCGGTTCTTCGCCCCCTAGCCTCTCCTTCGTCCGGGCCTTAAAACCGCCGGGAGCCCAAGGGAGAGGAACCAATATGGCCGAGATACGCACATCCCATCTGCTGACGCTGAAGCTCGCGGTGAACGGCATGCAGCCGATCGGCGAGACGCCCAGCGGCAATCGCCGCGTCGGACTGGTTGCCGGCGGGACGTTCGAAGGACCGAGACTGCGCGGCACGGTACTGCCAGGTGGCGCGGATTGGATCATCGGCCGTCCAGACGGCGTTACCACGCTGGACGTGCGGATCGTCCTGCAAACCGACGACGGCGCGGCCATCGGCCTGACCTATCGCGGGCTGCGGCATGGCCCCGCCGACGTGATGGCGAAGGTCAACGGCGGCGAATTCGTCGATCCGTCGCTGTATTACTTCCGCACGGCGGTAAACTTTGAGACAGCCTCGCCGAAATACGCCTGGCTGAATGGGATCATCGGCATCGGTGCGGGTAGCCGTCCGCCGGAAGGCCCCGTTTACGAAATTTTCGAGGTGCTGTGATCATGGCGACAATTGGATTTATCGGGCTGGGCAACATGGGCGGGCCAATGGCGGCCAACCTGGTGAAAGCCGGCCATACCGTCACCGGATTCGACCTGAACCCGGCGGCCTTGGAAGCGCTGTCAGCCGCTGGCGGCAAGACCGCGACCAGCGCGCGCGAGGCGATTGCGGGCGCATCGGTGGTGATCACCATGCTGCCGGCGGGTGAGCACGTGCGGGACGTGTATATGCACCAGGGCGGCGTCATCGACCTGGTGAAGGACGCCAAACCGCTGCTGATCGATTGTTCCACCATCGACGTGGACAGCGCCCGCACCGTCACCGCCACGGCCGAGACGGCTGGTCTGGCGATGCTGGACGCCCCCGTGTCCGGCGGCACGGCCGGCGCCCAGAACGCCACGCTGACATTCATGGTCGGCGGAACGGATGAGGCGTTCCTCCGCGGCAAATCGGTGCTTGAGGCGATGGGCAAGAACATCTTCCACGCCGGCGGCCCGGGTGCGGGTCAGGCGGTGAAAATCTGCAACAACATGATGCTGGCGATCAACATGGTCGGCGTCTCGGAAGGCTTCCTGCTGGCCCAGAAGCTGGGACTGGACTGGGAGAAGCTGCACCAGATCTGCTCGACCGCAACGGCCAATTCGTGGGCGCTATCTAACTACTGCCCTGCGCCGGGCCCGGTGCCAGCCGCACCGTCCAACCGCGATTATGCGCCGGGCTTCGCCGCCGCGCTGATGGTGAAGGACGTGAAGCTGTCGCAAGCCGCGGCCGAGGCGACGGGCTCACCTACCCCGTTGGCCGCGAAGGCGCTGTCATTTTATCAACAGGTGGTGGACCAGGGCGACGGGGGGAAGGATTTCTCGGTCGTGTTCCGCTGGTTGGCGGGACAAAAGCGGTAGGCACAGGCGCGCCCGGAAGGGTCCAAGCCAGCTTCGGCCCTTTCGGACACGACATCACTTTACACGATTCTGTGCCTTGCCTGGTATCTGCGCCGTCAAGCTAATGATCCCGGGAATCAAATGGCATGTCCCGCGGACCGTAACGCCATTCCCAGCTACTGTCTCGGGATTTGCTCGGTGGAACAGGAAACGGTGCCATGGTCGAAGTTCGGCGATTTGCGAGCCCCGGTCTGACAAAGTGCCGATCGTGGTGGTGCTGTTCCCTAGCAGCCAGCCTCATCCTGGCCGGCTTGCACTCCGCGGCCCTGGCGCAAATCAACCCATTCCATGGATACGACGGACCGACACTCAGCAAGCAAGATCTAGACACCAGCCAAGCGGCGACGCGCAAGCTCTTGACGGACGATCAGGCGGAGGTCGGTAAGTCCGAACACTGGGAAGGTACAACCTCGGGCAACCAGGGAGACATCACCGTCCTCAAGTCCTTCACCCGCCAGGGAATGCCCTGCCGCACCTTGCGATCAGACGTCCGTTACAAGCAAACATCGGCACGGCCGCGATCATTCACCTTGGATGTTTGCCGTCTTCCAAGTGGTGAATGGAAAATCGTTTAAGTCAGCGTTTATGTTTCGAAATCACAACTATTAGGCGTCATAAAGCCCGAGTGGCAATGCTCGCCGCACCCGGCCTTCTCTTCTCCTGCCCTATCGCGGAGACTGCATCCGCCTGCACAAGAACGCTCTATGTCGGCGGGAATCCGACGACCCAAAATGGGCAGGTCCTCTCGGAGTAGGTAATCGATGCGTTCAAGGGCGCGGACGCTTTCCAAGTTTCTTCCGGCATCGCCCCCGTGGCGTAGGGGCATCCATCTGACTGTTTCCCGCGCCTTGGAACCGCTCTATAGTTTCGTAATCGCGGCTGGATCTTCTCCTAGCAGCCTCGATCAACGCGGGAAACGAACCAATGAGCACCCAGGCATTCAAGGCGGCGCGCGATTTCCTGTTCGCCCATCGCGAAGACTACGCCACGGCCCACCGCGACTTCCGCTGGCCGGAAATGGAGCATTTCAACTACGCGCTTGACTGGTTCGACGCCGAACTCGCGACCAATCATGCCAACGACCTAGCCCTGAAAATCACGGGCGAGGGCGCCGCCACCCGCACCTTCGCCGAACTCTCCGAAGCATCCAACCGGATCGCCAACGGGCTCCGCGCGCTAGGTGTCAAACGCGGCGAGCGCATCCTGCTGATGCTGGGTAACGTCGTCCCGCTCTGGGAAACCATGCTGGCCGCCATGAAGCTTGGCGCCGTCGTCATCCCCGCGACCACCCTGCTCGCACCAGCCGACCTGAAGGACCGGTTCGATCGCGGCCGGACCCGCCATCTGATCGCCAGCGCGGCCGATGCCGCAAAGTTCGACGGCCTTGATCCGTCAGTCACCCGCATCGCGGTTGGTGACGCGCCGGCGGGCTGGCACCGGTACGACACGCTGCTGGAAGGCTCCCCGGTCTTCCAATCGGATGCCCCGACCAAAGCCACGGACCCGCTGCTGCTGTATTTCACCTCCGGCACCACCTCGCGCCCCAAGCTGGTGGAACACAGCCATCAGAGCTACCCGGTCGGCCACCTGATCACGATGTACTGGATTGGCCTGCGCCCCGGCGACATGCACCTGAACATCTCGTCGCCCGGCTGGGCCAAGCACGCATATAGCTGCTTCTTCGCCCCCTGGAATGCGGCCGCGACCGTGTTCATCGCCAACCAGCCGCGCTTCAATGCTCCGGGCATGCTGGACTCGATCACCGAAAACAAGGTCACCACGATCTGCGCCCCGCCGACCGTGTGGCGGATGTTCGTGCAGGAGGACATGACGCGGTGGCAGACCTCACTGCGGGAAGTGTGCTCCGCCGGGGAGCCGCTGAACCCCGAGGTGATCGAACACGTCCAGCAGGTCTGGAACAAGACCCCGCGCGAGGGCTACGGCCAGACCGAAACCACGTTGCAGATCGGCGTGTTTCCCGGCCAGTTGGTCAAGCTCGGGTCGATGGGTGTGGAAGCGCCCGGCTATCGGATCGCTCTGTTGGACGCCGAGGGGCAGGAAGCCGAGGAGGCCGAGGTGTGCATCGAACTGGATCCCGCGCCCGTGGGTCTGATGCGCGGCTACCAGAAAGACGATGGGACGTTCGCACCGTTGGGCGTCAGGACCGGCAACCATCTGGCCTATCGCACTGGGGACGTAGCGACACGCGATGCCGATGGGTACTACACGTATGTCGGCCGAGCGGATGACGTGTTCAAAGCGTCCGATTACCGGATCAGCCCGTTCGAGCTGGAAAGCGCGCTGATCGAGCATCCGGCGGTAGCAGAGGCCGCGGTCGTCCCCGCCCCCGACGCGGTGCGCATGGCGGTGCCGAAGGCGTTCGTCACGCTGGCGGTTGGCTTCGAACCAACACGGGAAACGGCGTTGTCGATCTTCCAGCACTTGCGCGGGACGTTGGCCCCCTACAAGCGCATCCGGCGTATCACCTTTGGCGGTCTGCCAAAGACGATCTCGGGCAAGATACGCCGGGTGGAGTTGCGACAGGCGGAGGAAGCATTGGCCAAGGCCGGACAACGTGGCGAAGGGGAATTCCGGGAAGAGGATTTCCCGGAGCTGACCGCCAGATAGCGGCGCCCGGCTTCAAAGCCCCTGCGCGGTGGCGGACGCCAGCGCCGTCTGGATCAACTGCATGGATGTCAGGCGGTCGAGCGCGGCCAGCGCCTGCAGCGCCTGGGATATCTGTGCGGTCGTCGGATTATCGCTAGGGCGATCGGTCTGGCCGAGGGGAACAGAGCGGTCGAGCATGCGGGTTTGGGCCATCTCCAACGCCTCTTGCGCTTCCCCGTTGCGGCCCGCCGCCAAGGCCCCTTGGGCGGCGCGGAGGTAATCCGACGGGCGGTCGCCTTGCGTCACGTTAGGCGCGGGCAGCGGCGTCAAGGGGGTGCCTACCGCAGGCTGCGAGGATTGCGCCATGACCGTCCCGGACAAGGCCAGCAAGAGTGTGAGGCAGAGAAAGCAAATGCGCATTGGATCCAAGCTCCTGATCAAAGTCCGAGAAGCGTATATCAGCTAACTGCCGGTTGGACGACCAGCGCGGCGGCCCTGCGCGAGGGCGTCAGCGCCAGCGGCGATGGAACCACAGATATTGGCCCGGGTTCTCGCGCACCCAGCCCTCGATCACATCGGTGATCATCTGGGTCGTGGCTTGCACATCGACCTCCCCGTTTTCGCTGCGTGGTAGCTCGTATGGCCCGAAACCGTCGATCCGGAAGCGGTGACCCGGCAACCGCACGACCCGCACGCCCACAACCGGGCAATCGAACCGTCTGGCGAGGCGGGCAATGGAGGGATTGGCCTTACAGCGGCGACCAAAGAACGTGACATCGACGCCACGCGAGAAATGCTGATCGACGACCATGCCAAGATGCTCGCCGGCGGACAGTGCGGCCGCCATTTCCACCGCCGCCTGGGCCCGGGTTCGGATCAGCCGCCCCATCAGAGGCGCTCGGATTCGGATGATCTCCTTGGCTACTGCCTTGTTGTTCGGCATCCGGTAAACGACCGCGGAGGGAAGCCCGTGCGCCGCCGCCGCGACGGCCGGCAGTTCCCAGTTCGCCAGATGGGCAGCGAAGCACAATCCGGGCTTGCCGTCGGTGCGCAGACTGTCAAACAAAGGCACACTGTCGGTCTGGATGTGGCCGGCGTTGGGATTGTTCAGATCGAAATCCCAAATGCGCGCCATATGGACGTATTCACCAGCGACGCGGCCAAGGTTTTCCCATGCATCGCGCAGGGTTGCCTCGATCCAGGCGGCATCCTTTTCGGGGAACGCTGCCCTTAGGTTGGCCTGGCCGATCCGATGCTGCGGCAACCAGGGACCGATGCGCCGCGCGATGGCGCCGCATACGTCCGAGGTGCGATCCGGATCGGCTCGGCGCAGCAGGCGGATCGACCACTTGACCAGACGACCAAGGATCCGGTCGCCATAAAGCGTAAGCTGGCGCCGCACCGGGGTCAGAGTTCGACCACGATCTTGCCGAACACGTCCCGCGTTTCAAGGCGGTCCACCCCGGCGCGGAAATCGGGCAATCCGTACACCGTATCAATGACCGGCCTTACCCCGCTGGCGATCCGATCCAGCGCGCGAGCCAACGCCGACATCGGGGCGCCGAATGAACCGGTGATGCGGTATTGTTGCTGGAACAACTGCATCAGGTTCAGGCTGGCGGTGGGACCGGATGTCGCACCGCATGTCACCAGCCGGCCGCCGCGCTTCATCGACAGCAGCGAGCCGTTCCAGGTGTCGGCGCCGGTGTGCTCAAACACCACATCGACGCCCTTCTTCTTGGTCAATTTGCGAACGACGCCCTCAAACCGGTCCTCACGGTAGTTGATGACATGATCGGCACCAAGCGCCCTTGCTTTCTCCGCTTTGTCGGCGGAACCGACGGTGGTGATGACGGTGCAGCCGATCGATTTGGCGATGCGGATCGCGATGCTGCCAATCCCGGAACCGCCGGCGTGGACCAGGACCGTTTCCCCGGGCTCAAGCTGTGCGTTGTCGAACAGCATGTGCTCGACGGTCCCATAGGCGACTGAAACACATGCGGCATCCAGCATGGACACGCCGTCGGGGATTTTCACCAGCAAGCGGGCGGGGTGATTGGTCAGGTCCTCGGCGAACCCGTCGATGTGGAAGCCGCGGACGCCGCCGACGTTCTCGCAAAGATTGTCGCGACCTCGCAGACACGCAGGGCAGGTGCCACAGGTCAACGCGGAGTACGGCACGACCCGATCGCCCGGCTTGACGTTGGTGACATTGGAACCCACAGCAACGACCTCGGCGGAGGCTTCGGCACCGACGGTCAGCGGATACAGACGCTTGGCGAAGGCCATGCCCCGGAAGCCCCAGACGTCGATGTGGTTCAACCCCACCGCGCGGACACGCAGTTGAACGTCATCCGGTCCGGGAGCTGGCGGCGCGTCACGTTCCACCAGTTCGACCTGACGGTCGCCGAGGAGCTGAAGCGCGCGGATCGTGGCCATGGAGCAAGGGTCCTGAATGGTTGCGAGATGCCCAGTAAGCAGGCTTCACAGCCGGGGCAACCCCGATTGTCAATGAATCGGGTTTCGAGCGTCGGCGTTAACCGGTCGTTCAGACATTCCGCCTAAAACGGAAAAACCGGCCGGGAATAGGCCCGGCCGGCTTACGGAGGAGTATGGGATGCGCAAACATCTCAAACTTCTACTGAGGATTGTGGTGAAGATTGACGTCAAAGTCAAGATAACCGTCATCCAAAAGTAGGGAGTTGGCCGGTTCGTTCGCAGGCCGGCCACTTCCCCGAGTATCGAGCCGGTCGCGGGCGGCGTTAACCTTTTCTTCAGCTATCCACCCTAAAACGGAAAAACCGGCCGGGAATTGGCCCGGCCGGCTTACGGAGGAGTATGGGATGCGGAAACATCTCAAACTTCTACTTCGGATAGTGGTGAAGATTGACGTCAAAGTCAAGATAACCGCCATCCGAAAGTAGGGAGTTGGCCGGTTCGTTCGCGGGCCGGCCACTTCCCCGGGACGTCAGGAAGCCATTCCGACATGCACCGCTCCGACGCCGGAAAACACGGTTTCAATCTTGTCGCCAGGGGCGATCGGAAACTGCCGCGTAAACGACCCGGTCATGACGATTTCGCCCGCCTTCAGGCCTCGGCCATAGGCGCCCAGCTTTCCAGCGAGCCAGACGATCGAATTCAATGGATTGCCGAGGACGGCGTCGCCCGTCCCGGTCGCCACATGGGTGCCGTTGATCGACACGCAGGCCTCGATGGCGGTCAGGTCGGCCGGCAGCGTCGTTGGTTCGCCCAAGATCACTGTTTTCTGCTGGGCGTTATCCGCCAATGCCAGCGCTATCTGCTCGGTGAACGGGCCGCGAGTCTCGATGATCTCCAGCGACGGATAGACCACGTCGATTGCCGCGCGGGCTTCGTCCAAACTGACCGTCCCGGACAGATCGACAGCCAAACGCATACAGAGTTCATTCTCGAAGCCAGGAGCGATCAGGCTGCCCGGCGCGAAAACATGGCCCGAGGACTGGCTGTCAAGCACGCAGCCGAACACCGGCTCATGGAAGCCAAACTGTTGCTGGATCGCGGGGGCGGTCAGACCCACCTTCCAGCCAATCTGCTTCTCCCCCGCGGCGCAGCGGCGGGCAATCAGCCCAAGCTGGATCGCATAGGATTGGTCGATGCTGAGCTTGCCGTAATAGGCGGGCGGGAAAAAGACGCCGCGCTGGCGTTCCTGCCAAAACGCCTCGATCAGGCTGTCGTCGGTCGTTGTCATGTTCCCCCCTTTTTGGCCGCGCTTGTCAGCCCTCGGCCGGTCGCCTACCGTTCACCCGGTTCGATATCAAGGGAAACGTCGCCATGAAAATCCTCGTTGTCCAGGGGGCCGGCATGAACATGCGCGGCAAAACGCAAACCGAGATTTTCGGCACGATGACGCTGGATCAATATAACCAGCACATACTCCAGTATGCGAAAGACCTGGATGTCGAGGTGGAGATCTTTCACTCCAACATAGAAGGCGAAGTGATCAACCGGCTGTATGCCGCAAACGACGAAGGCTTCGCCGGCGCGCTGGTGAATCCAGCCGGGTTTTCGCGCGGCTACCCTGCACTGACGGCCGCGATCAGCCAGGTGACCTTCCCGGTGATCGAGGTTCATATCTCCAACCCCGTGCGGCGCGGACCCGTTTCGGACACGGCAACGGTCAGCCTGGGAATGGTCGCCGGCTTCGGCGTGCTGGGCTACTATCTGGCCATGCGCGGCCTTCGGGATAAATAACCGCTTCTCGATCCGCAGAAAACGTCCAAGGCAAAAAGAAAATGTCAAAAATGACACGCCGAGCGGCCGCAACTGGGATTCTTGCCCTGCCTGCAATCCGCCGAGCCCGGGCAGACGAGCCGATCAGGCTGCGCTGCTCGCTGGACACCGCGCCGACCCATGGCCGCAACATCTCGGTCGCCGATTACTTAAAGAAACTGGAAGCGGCGTCGGATGGACGGATCAAGCCGGAACTGTTCGCCAGCGGCCAGTTGTTCGCGGACCTGAACGTCAGCAAGGCGCTGTTGCAGGGTCAGGTGGACATGGCGGCGCCCGGCGCCTGGACGGTGACCAACTTCGTGCAGGATTCCGACCTGTTCCAGTTGCCGGCGCTGTACGACCAGCCGATCGAGATGATCCACCGCGTCACCGACGGAAAATCCGGTGCCATGATCTCCGCCGAACTGGAACAGAAGGTGCGAACCCACATCCTGGGCTCGTGGATCGACAACGGCTACAGCAACTGGTTCACGACGAAAGTCCCTTTGAACAGCCTGGCGGATTTGAAAGGCCTTAAAATCCGCAACTCCGGCGGCGCGGGACAGGCCTGGCGGACTCGTTTCTTTGGCGCGATCCCGAATATCACGTCATGGCCCGATGTGCCGCTGGCGCTGTCCCAGGGCACATTCGACGGCCTGATCACCACCAACGACAGCCTGGTCAGCGCCCAGTTGTGGGAGGCCGGGGTGCGCTATGCGGTTCAGGACCACAACTCCTTCGCCGCCTATGTCCCGATGGTCAGCGGTGCCTTCTGGGGCAAGCTACCGCCCGACCTGCAGAAGCTGATGACCGAGTTGTGGGCTGAAAACATCGCCACCTATCGCAAGAACCAGGGCGCGAATCAGGACCGCGCCAGGGGAACGCTGGAAAGTCACGGCGTACGTTTCGTCGATCTGACACCGGCGGAGGCAACAGACATCCGCAACCGGATGCTGAAGGAACAGGACGACGTGGCGAAGGAGTTGAAGGTCAGCCCGGAGATCGTGAAACTGATGAATCAGGATCTGGGGTAGGCTCGGCCTACGAAACAACCCCTTCTCGCTTCAACGCCCGCACCGTCGCCCGCAGCGCCTCGACCGTCGTCGTCATCTCCTCCTCGCCGTGCATCGCGGATATCCACGCCGACGGGCCGGAGTTCATATCGACCCCATTCACCAGCATACCCATCCGAAGCTGCCCGCTGACGCCTTCGCCGCGCGGCTTGTTCAGCATCTTGGGAATGAAAGCCGCCGCATCAAACGCGCCGGGGACGACATCGTCACCTTCAGGATTGGTGAAGATATGAAAACTGGAGTTGGAGCCATGCACGGCCCAGTTCATTTTTTCGTCGATAAGCACTTCATTCAACTTCGTGCGGACCTCGGCCCCGAACGCATTCGCCCTGGCACAGGCGTCGGTGGAATTGACGATCTCCAGCGTCGCGATACCGGCGGCGGCGGAGATTGGGTTGGCGTTGAACGTGCCCAGATGCGCGACCTTCTCGTTTCCCGCCGCCTTGGCCGCGGCGAAGTCCAGCCAGTCCATGATGTCCTTGCGGCCAACGACCGCCCCACCGGGCATGCCGCCGGAAACGATCTTCGCCAGGGTCGTCATGTCCGGGGTGATCCCCACTTCCGCCTGCACGCCACCCGGCGACACCCGGAACCCAGTCACGACCTCATCGAAGATCAGCAGCGCGCCGGCCTGCTTCGTCAGGTCCCGCAGCAGCGTCAAGAACGACGGCAGGATCGGCATCTTGCCGAAATTGGCGCCCGTCGGCTCCAGGAAAACCGCCGCGATATCCTTGTGGTCGTTGAAAATCCGGGTGATCCCCTCGACATCGTTCGGATCGCACAACAGTACATTATCGGCGACACTGGGCAACACGCCGCTGGTGGCACTGCCATCGAAATGATTCGAATACCCGTTGGTCATGTGGTCATGCCAACCATGAAAGTGCCCACGAAACCGCACCAGCTTCGGCCGCCCGGTGTAGGCCCGCGCCAGGCGCAGTGCCATCAGGGTCGCTTCGGTGCCGGAGGAGGTGAACCGAACCCGTTCCGCCGAGGGCATCATTTGCATGATCAGTTCCGCCCAGCGGACCTCCAGCTCATGGCACGCGCCGAAATGCGTCCCCTTGTCCAGCGCGGCATGCACCGCCGCCATCACCGTCGGATGGCAATGCCCGAGTAGCAGCGAACCATGGCCGCCGAAGTAGTCGGCATACTTGTTGCCATCGACATCCCACTTCACCGGTCCCAACGCCCGCTGCACATAGATCGGGTACGGATCGAAATGCCGGCTGTCATGCGCGATCCCGCTTGGCATGGCGACGCGGGCCTTGGCAGCCAAAGCGGCGGACCCGGGGGTCAGTGCCAGATAAGCCTCGGTCAAGGTCGCATTCGGCAACGTGCTGGCGGACATCGGGATTCCCTTCACAATCGGCGCCGAACATTATAGCGGATCACGCGGCGACACACGAAAAATGCCAAGCCAGGCGAAACAGGAATTGGGTGATGATCGATCTGCGGTCACTGGAGGTCTTCTTCTGGGTCGTCAAGCTGGGCGGGTTCGGCCGAGCGGCGGAGCGTTTGCATATGACGCAGCCGGCGGTGTCGGGACGGATCAGCCAACTCGAATCGCGCTATGCCGTTCGTCTGCTGGATCGCTCGCCGAACCGCGCCACCACACCGACCGCAAAGGGCCTCGCGCTTTATTCCCAGGCCGAACGGATGCTGACACTGCGTTCGGAACTGGAGGCACACCTATCCGGGACAACCGATCATTACGGCATCCTCCGCATCGGCATCGCTGAAACCTTGGTCCACACCCTGCTCGGGCGCATGATCCAACGCCTGCATCGGCTCTATCCGGGCATCACGCCGGAGATCACGGTCGATATTTCGCCAACCATGCAGACCATGCTGCTGACCGGGGAACTCGACGTTGCCATGCTGCTGGGTCCCATCAACGACCCGCGCGTCCGCAACGTCCTGCTTGGAGACTATCAGATGGCCTGGGTCGCCAGCCCGTCGCTGGACCTGGGCGACGGCCCCATGGATCTGGCAGCACTGGCGGGCTGGCCACTGCTGTCCTACGCACGCGGCACCCTGCCCCATGCACAACTGATGGCACTGTTTGCCCGCCCTGAACTGCCTCCGGTGCGAATCTTCTCCAGTAGCAGCCTTGCCTCGATCGTGACCATGGCGATAGACGGCATCGGCATCGGCGTTGTGCCCGACGCCATCGCACGAACCGAGGTGGCAGCCGGCCGGATGCGAAAGCTGGTGGTGGAACCAACCCTTCCGCCCCTGCGCTTCACCGCGAGTTTCCTGAGCACCCTGCCGCCCGGCCCCGCCGCGACGATCGCGGATGTGGCCCAGCAAGTGGCAGCGGAATCATAAGGCGCGCTTATCCCGAAGCATCACGACATACGATTATCCATACGTCGCGATTGCACCTATGGGGGATTTCCGTGATTCGCGCCTAAAATACAGGGAATAAGCCATGTTCGACTGGTATCGCGGCTTCAACCGCGATGGACGACGTACCTTCTGGGCCTGCTTCGGTGGCTACGCCCTGGATGCGATGGACGTGCAGGTTTACTCCTTCGTCGTGCCGGTCCTGATCGGCCTGTGGGGCATGAGCAATACGCAGGCGGGGCTGCTGGCGACGGCCACGCTGATCCTGTCGGCGGCGGGCGGGTGGATCGCCGGGTTGCTGGCGGATCGTATCGGGCGCGTTCGCACCTTGCAGATCACGATCGTCTGGTTCGCCGTCTTCACCTTCCTGTCCGGCTTCACCAACAGCTTCCCGCAACTGCTGGTCACCCGCGGCCTGCAAGGCCTGGGTTTCGGCGGCGAATGGGCGGCCGGATCGGTGCTGATCGGCGAGGTTATCGCCGCCCGCCATCGCGGCAAGGCAGTCGGCTTCGTTCAAAGCTCCTGGGCGATCGGCTGGGGCATCGCCGCGCTGGCGGCCACCCTGTCGGCCTGGTTGCTGCCGAAGGAGTATGCGTGGCGGGTGTTATTCTTCCTGGGTCTGCTGCCGGCCTTCAGCGTGTTCCTGATTCGCCGGCTGGTTCCCGAACCCACGGTCTATAAACGCGCCGAAGCCCATCCGCCGCTGCTGGCGATCTTCTCGCCGCCGTTCCTCAGCATCACCGCTCGGGGTAGCCTGCTCGCCCTGGGTGCACAGGGTGGCTACTACGGAATTACCACCTGGTTGCCGACATTCCTGCGAACCGAGCGGCACCTTTCAGTGCTGACCACTGGCAGCTATCTGGGCGTGATCATCACGGGCTCGTTCTGCGGCTATATCGTCAGCGCCTATCTGAATGACGCACTGGGCCGGCGCAGAACCTTCCTGACGTTTGCCGTCGGGTCGATGGCGGTGGTACTGCTTTACACCCAGATCGCGATCTCCGACGGCCTGATGCTGGTGCTGGGCTTCCCGCTGGGATTCTTCGCATCCGGCATCTTCAGCGGCATGGGCGCGGTGTTTACCGAGTTGTTTCCGACCGAACTACGCGGGTCCGGGCAGGGCTTCTGCTACAACTTCGGCCGGGGCTTCGCCGCCCTGTTCCCCACGCTGGTGGGGGCCGCCTCGGCGAAACTGGGGCTGGGGGTCGCGGTCGGTGTGTTTGCCGGCAGCGCCTATGCCCTGGTCATTCTCGCCACACTAATGCTACCGGAAACAAGCGGTCAGGAACTGCGCAGCCTGACCGACGCGGGACCACACGAGGGGAAGAGGACAGCACCATGAGCACCTGGCAATTCTGGATCGACCGCGGCGGCACCTTCACCGACATCGTCGCCCGCGATCCCGACGGCAAGCTGTCCACCCATAAGCTGCTGTCGGAGAACCCCGAACGCTACAAGGACGCCGCCATTGCCGGGATCAAGTCGATCCTCGGCATCGCGCTGGACGCGCCAATCCCGCCGAACCTGATCGATGCTGTGAAGATGGGCACCACCGTCGCGACCAATGCGCTGCTGGAGCGTAAGGGCGACCGCACCCTGCTGCTGGTGAACAAGGGTTTCGCCGACGCCCTTCGCATCGGCAACCAGGCGCGCCCCAGGCTGTTCGACCTCGCCCTGACCCTGCCGACGATGCTGTATGAACAAGTCGCCGAAATTCAAGGCCGCGTCGGTGTCGATGGGACGGAGATCGAGTCGCTCGACGAGACCCAGGCCCGCGAAACCCTGGCCAAAGCCAAAGCCGCCGGCATCAACGCCTGCGCCATCGTGCTGATGCATGCCTGGAAATACCCCGAACACGAACGGCGCCTCGCTGAACTGGCGCGCGAAGCCGGCTTTACCCAGGTGTCCGCCAGCCACGCCGTCAGCCCGCTGCTGCGGCTGGTGCCGCGCGGCGATACCACCGTGGTGGACGCCTATCTGTCCCCGATCCTGCGCCGCTACGTCGATCAGGTGGCGTCCGAACTGACCGGCACGCGGCTTTACTTCATGCAGTCGAATGGCGGCCTGACCGAGGCGCACAGCTTCCAGGGCAAGGACGCGATCCTGTCCGGACCGGCCGGCGGCATCGTCGGCGCGGCCCGAACGGCCGGCATGGCGGGCTTCGACCGAATCATCGGCTTCGACATGGGCGGCA
>DNXO01000162.1:109592-114055 GCA_003506895.1 Acetobacteraceae bacterium
GGCGGCACCTCGACCGACGTCGCGCTGTATGCCGGCGCCTTTGAACGCGCGTTCGAAACGGCGGTCGCCGGGGTGCGGATGCGCGCGCCGATGATGGCCATCAACACCGTCGCGGCCGGTGGCGGGTCCATCCTGCACTTCGATGGCGCCCGCATGCGGGTTGGCCCCGATTCCGCCGGTGCCAACCCCGGCCCGGCCTGCTACCGGCGCGGCGGCCCGCTGACTGTGACCGACGCCAATGTCTGTGTCGGCAAAATCCAGCCCGCGCACTTCCCGCCGATCTTCGGTCCACAGGCCAACCAGCCACTGGATGCCGACATCGTCCGCACCAAATTCGCCGAACTCGCCACGGAGATCGGCCGCACCCCGGAACAAACGGCCGAGGGGTTCCTGCAAATCGCCGTGGCCAACATGGCCAACGCGATCAAGCAGGTGTCCGTGCAGAAGGGTCACGACGTCTCCCGCTTCGCCTTGCAGTGCTTCGGTGGCGCGGGTGGCCAGCATGCGTGCCTGGTCGCCGATGCGCTGGGCATGGAGACCGTGTTCATCCACCCCTACGCCGGGGTGTTGTCCGCCTATGGCATGGGCCTCGCCGACCAGACCACGATGAAAGAGCAGGCCGTCGAAATCCCCCTTGGCGCCGACACGCTCCCCCGGTTGGAGGCGCTGGCCGACACACTCGCCGCCGACGCCGTCGCGGCCCTGGCCAACCAAGGCGCGAAGCCGGAGGACGTCACCACCGCGAAGTCGCTGCACCTGCGCTACGCCGGCACCGAGGCTGCCCTGATCGTTCCGTTCAGCGATCTTGAAACGATCCTCGCCACCTTCACCGCCGCCCACCGCGCTCGGTTTGGGTTCGCCACGCCGGAGCGGCAAGTGATCGCGGAAACCGTGGCGGCGGAAGCGACGCTGCCCGGCACTGCCGCCGAAGAAGCGACTCTGCCGGCCCGCGACAGCGGCACGCCGCAACGGGTGGACATCGTCCGCATCTTCACCAATGGAGCGGAACACGAGACACCCGTGTTCGAGCGCACTTCATTACTCGCCGGCGACCATATCAAAGGCCCCGCCCTGGTCCGCGAGGCCAACGCCACAACCGTCATCGAACCCGGATGGACCGCCGAGGTGACCGCACTGGATCACATGATCCTGCGCCGCACCGAAGCCCTGCCCACCCGCGTCGCGGCCGGCAGCGAAAAGCCCGACCCGGTGCTGCTGGAACTGTTCAACAATCTGTTCATGAACGTCGCGGAACAAACCGGGGCGGTGCTGCAAAACACCTCCATGAGCGTGAACATCAAAGAACGCCTGGATTTTTCCTGCGCCATCTTCGATGCGACCGGCGCCCTGGTCGCCAACGCCCCGCATGTGCCGGTCCATCTCGGCGCGATGGGCGAAAGCGTCCGCACCGTCCTGAACCATCGCCGTCACACACTGAAAGCGGGCGACGTCGTCGCGCTGAACAACCCGTTCAACGGCGGCACCCATTTGCCTGACGTAACCGTCATCACGCCGGTTTTCGATGCGGCCGGGAAGGACATCATCTTCTTCGTCGGCAGCCGCGGCCATCACGCCGATATCGGCGGCATCACTCCCGGATCGACCCCGCCGATGTCGCGCACGCTGGAGGAAGAAGGCGTCGTTATCGACGACTTCCTGCTGGTCGATGGCGGGCACTTCCGCGAAACCGAATTTCGCTCGATTTTGGCCGGGGCGAAATACCCCGCCCGCAGCCCGGACGTGAATGTCGCCGACATCAAGGCCCAGGTCGCGGCGAATGAGAAAGGCGTGCAGGAACTGCAACGCGTCGTCTCCCAGTTCGGCTGGCAGGTCGTCAGCGCGTATATGCGCCACGTCATGGACAACGCCGAGGAATCGGTTCGCCGCGTGATCGACCGCATCGGCTCCGGCCATTTCGTTTACAAGATGGACAATGGGCGCGACCTGTGCGTCTCGATCAGCGTGGACAAGAAATCCCGCAGTGCCACCGTCGATTTCACCGGCACCGGCCCGCAGCACGAGGGCAATTTCAACTCCCCGCCCGCGGTCACACGCGCGGCCGTGCTCTACGTCTTCCGCTGCCTGGTCGGTGACGACATCCCACTGAACGACGGCTGCCTGAAGCCGCTGACCCTGATCATCCCACCCGGCACGTTCCTGTCCCCGAACCCGGGCGCGGCGGTGGTGGCCGGCAACACCGAGGTCTCCCAGGCCACCTGCAACGCCATATTTGGGGCGCTGGGTGTCATTGCCTGCTCCCAGGCGACGATGAACAACTTCCTGTTCGGCGACGCGACGCGGCAATACTACGAGACCATCTGCGGCGGCACCGGCGCGGGACCGGGGTTCAACGGCACCTCGGCGATCCAGACCCACATGACCAACACCCGCATGACCGACCCCGAGGTCCTGGAACTGCGCTATCCGGTTCGGCAGGACTTCTTCGGCATCCGTCACGGCTCCGGCGGCGCCGGCAAATGGCATGGCGGCGACGGCGCGATTCGCCGCATCCGCTTCCTGGAGCCGATGACGGCGGTGATCGTGTCCTCCCGCCGGAACGTCGCGCCGTTCGGTCTGGAGGGCGGAGCCGACGGGAAGCCCGGACTGCAATGGGTGGAACGGGCGGACGGATCGCGGCAGCCACTGACCGGAACCGACCGAGCGGAGCTTGCACCGGGCGATGTGTTTGTCATCGAAACGCCCGGTGGCGGGGGATACGGACGGGCGTAACTTCATTGTTATTGCAAATCCCCCACCGCTATAAGCCCGCATGTCTCCCGACGAACCTCTCAGGGCCATCGCGCTGGCGGTCAGCGCGACCGTGCTGTTCGGCTCCTCCGACACGATTTCGAAATACCTCAGCGGCAGCCTGCCGATCGTCGAGTTCATCTGGATCCGCTACGTCATCTTCCTGATCATGGCGGCGGTTCTCGTCCGCCGGACGCCGACCCGAGCGATCCGGCCTCGGAATCTGGGCCTGCAAATCACCCGGGGCTTTTGCGTCGTCGGGTCCTCGATGCTGTTCGTCTATGGCGTGCGGTCGATGACCATGGCGCAGGCCACGACCATCAGCTTTCTGTCGCCCTTGCTGATCACCGTCCTGTCGATCCCGCTGTTGGGCGAAACGGTCGGTCCCCGCCGATGGGCTGCCGTTGCCGCCGGGATGATCGGTATGCTGATCGTCGTTCGCCCCGGCCTCGGCGGCTTTAACCCGGCCGCCTTGTTCGGAGTCGCCAGCGCGTTCTGCTGGGCACTCGCGCTGATTATCACGCGCAAGATCAGCAGTTCCGACCCGCCGCAAACCACCGTGCTGTGGTCCGCCGCGATCGGCACCGCCGTCTTGACCTTGGTCCTGCCGTTCCAGGCCGTATGGCCGACGCCGAACCAATTCGGCCTGTCCCTGGTGCTGGGCGTCCTGGCATCGGGCGGCCAATGGCTGGTCATCCTGGCGCACCGCATCGCGCCGGCCTCGCTGCTTGCACCGTTTTTCTACGGCCAGCTTCTATGGGTGACCGTTCTGGGCCTTCTGGTGTTCGGCAGCCTTCCAGACACCTACACGCTGGCCGGCGCTGGAATCATCATCGGCAGCGGACTGTATACCGCCCACCGCGAGCGGGTACGGCGTTCCGCCGTGCGATGAATGCCCTTGCAATCAGGATACACAAGCGGTCAGTGATGCACGCACCGCTTTTCGCCCCCCTCTGTCAGTCGCCAAACCAGGACCATTTGTGTAGTGAGTGCCGCTCGCCCGACAAGGGTGACGATTTTGGAGCCGGAGGCATGGTGGATAACGAGACGACAGCCAAGGATTCAGGCAACGCTGAAGCCGGACGCGATTTCATTCGCGACATCGTCCAGGCCGACCTGAATGCCGGCCGCGTGCAATCCGTGGTCACCCGCTTCCCGCCCGAACCCAACGGGTTCCTGCACCTTGGCCATGCCAAATCCATCTGCCTGAACTTCGGCATCGCCAAGGAGTTCGGCGGCGCCTGCCACCTGCGCTTCGACGACACCAATCCGGTGAAGGAAGAGCAGCTCTTCATCGACTCCATCCAACGCGACGTCCGCTGGCTCGGTTTCGACTGGGGCGAGAACCTCTATTACGCCTCGGACTATTTCGAGCAGCTCTACACCTGGGCCGAACACCTGGTCCGCACCGGCAACGCCTATGTGGACGATACCGCGCCGGAGGCAATGCGCGCCCAGCGCGGCACACTGACCGAACCCGGCCAGAACAGCCCATTCCGCACCCGGTCGGTAGAGGAGAACCTGGATCTGTTCCGCCGCATGCGCGCGGGCGAATTCCCCAACGGCGCCCGCGTGCTGCGCGCCAAGATCGACATGACGTCGGGCAACATGAACCTGCGCGACCCGGTGCTGTATCGCATCCTGCACGCCCATCACCCGCGCACCGGCGACGCCTGGAGCATCTACCCGACCTATGACTTCGCCCACGGCCAGTC
>DNXO01000162.1:114309-180842 GCA_003506895.1 Acetobacteraceae bacterium
CCACGGCCAGTCCGACGCGATCGAACACATCACCCACAGCGTCTGCACCCTGGAGTTCGAGGATCACCGGCCGCTGTACGACTGGTTCATCGACAACCTCCCCGTTCCCTCCCGTCCCCGCCAATACGAATTCGCTCGGCTGAACGTCAGCTACACCATCCTGTCGAAGCGACACCTGACGCGGTTGGTGACCGAGGGCCATGTCAGCGGCTGGGACGACCCCCGCATGCCGACCATCGCCGGCATAAGGCGCCGGGGCGTGCCCGCGGCGGCGTTGCGCGAGTTCATCGGCCGCGTGGGGGTCGCCCGAGCGTACAGCACGGTGGATGTGGCGATGTTCGATTCGGCGATCCGGGATGCGCTGAACCCGTCGGCCGCGCGTCGGATGGCGGTGCTGCGGCCGCTGAAGCTGATCATCGAGAACTACCCCGAGGGCCAGACCGAGACACTGGAAGCCCGCAATCACCCGGATGTGCCGGAAGCCGGCAGCCGAATGGTGACGTTCGGCCGGGAATTGTATGTCGAGCAGGACGACTTCATGGAGAACCCGCCGAAGAAGTTCTACCGGCTGTCCCCGGGTAAGGAGGTCCGCCTGCGCTGGGGCTATCTGGTGACCTGCCAGTCGGTGGAGAAAGACTCCGAGGGCAACGTCGTGGCCCTGCGCTGCACTTATGACCCGGAGTCGAAGGGCGGCAACGCGCCAGACGGCCGCAAGGTCCAGGCCACGCTGCACTGGGTCGCCGCGGCGGATGCGATGCCGGCCGAAATCCGGCTTTATTCGCATCTGTTCAACCGCCCCGACCCTGGCGCCGATGGCGATGCCCTGGCGGATTTGAACCCGGACTCGCTGGAGGTTCTGAGCGGTGCGCTGGTGGAACCGGCGTTGGCCAATGGCCCGATCGGCGAGGCGGTGCAGTTCGAGCGCACTGGGTATTTCGCGCTGGACCCGGACTCGCAGCCTGGGCGGCCGGTGTTCAATCGGACTGTTGGGCTTCGAGATACTTGGGCGAAGGTGCAGGGGAAGGGTTAGCCCCCCGGCGGGGGTGGGCGGCTCTTGTGGCGCGGAGTTCTCTATTCGCGTCGGAACTCGGATCGGCCCCATTGCCGCCGCGCGCGGACTGTTCAGAATGTCCATTCTGCGGCCGACACAACGACCGGATAATATCGCTTGATGGTAAGTGGCTCCTATCCAGGACCAACCAGCTTTGTTACGGCCGCATCAACAGCCACCCTCAAGAGATGTTCCCCAGCGGGGGCTAACGCGCCTTTCAGCATGTCGAACCCTTTCCGCAGGCGTCCGCCATCTGGTTTATCGCTCTGTTGAGCCTCCGTCAGTTGTTGCAACGCCGCGCGCGTATTATCCTGAATGTCCTGTGGTAGATTGGAGGCCGGTAACATCTGACCTACCTGCTGCACGAGATCGCGAACGCCTTCAGTTGAGATCCCCGCGGATTTTACCTCGCCGTGAACATTTGAATTTGTTGCAGCTTGCACAAATGATCCAACCTGGGCGATGTGAATATTATTCACGACGCCTTCCGTCACCCTTGCTGATTTCTCTTTGTCCTCCTCGTTGAAAACCAAGTCGTTGCCTAACATTCCCTGCTTTTCCATTTCCAGCGTCCAACGTAGCAAGATGCTACGGACCTTCTCAACGATCGCGGCAACCTGTGGTACTGTAAGTCTGATACGAAGGCGAGCGTCGCTCCAACTGAGTGCTTGCCGAATTTTGGTTTCCATTTCGGGAGAATAAGTGAATTCGAACATTCCATCCGATTTCGTGTCGCACAATGAGTGCTCTATAGCGCCGATGCTCATGCCGATCGGCGCATAAGAAAGCTTTCTTTTCAGTTCAGCATTGGCAAAACCCATGGGCTGCCACCCATGGTATGGATTGAATGCCTCCGGCGTCCCGCCCAGTATTCTATATTCGGGAAGTTCGTCAGTTTCCTTGCCCATATACCCTTCGTTTTCACTATCAACCCAAGCCTCAAACTCCGCGAGACCGAGCTTAAAGCAGACCACTTTTGCCTTTAGTAGGGATTTGGAAAGCGAGGTTGAACTGTCAAGCAAAGCCCGCTGCATCTGAAGAATTATTGGTGTGGTCATTGATCTCTCTTTCCAACGCTTGTCACGCGGTGAGCCTCGCAATCGTGCTGTAACTGACATTATATGAACTGGCGATGTCGCACATCGGCTCGCCGGCGTCGCGCCGGCTTAATGCTTCGTTAGCCTGCTGCGCGGTCAGCTTCGGCGGCCGTACGGCGTTGTGGTGTCTGCTCACGTGTCCGAGGAATCCGAGCCCGTCCTTTCGGACGTCGATCGTACCGAGGGTCTCAACGAGATCCCGCATTGATCGCGCCAGCCACGTCACAATAATCACGTCGGCGGCGGCGAGCTTGGCCATCAACTTCCTAAGCCGGGTCACCCCAGGTGGGGGCCCATCATCTTTTCGCGCAAGGCAGTCCAGCACTCGGCTGCCTTAAATTGGCTTCCAGCTTGGTGAGTTCCCAGCCGTAGGTCGAAAATCGGACATAACCGGAGATTATGGCCTCGGCGGCCCGTCGTCAGTGCCGCCGCATGGCGTCCTTGGCGCGGGAAGCGCCTGACTCGAGGCGCTGACATACTCCACCAGGGTTGCATCGAGCCTTTCATAAAGCAGGCGGTCGAAAGCTTCGATTCCACCTCCGGCCTGCGCCGGCTGCAGGCCGGCAATATACGCGGGCCGGTCCTGGGGACGCACAGCGACAGCCGGATACCCACCACGGATCAGGAGCAAATTCATCAGCAGCCGCGCCGTGCGTCCGTTGCCATCATTGAAGGGATGTATCTCCACAAGGCGACGATGGGCAGTGAACGCGCTCCCGGGCGTGTCTGCCGCCATGCCAAGCCATGCCGAAAAATCGCCCATCAGCGGGGGGATCTCGGCCGGCGATGGAAAGGCGTGGCGTCCAATGTCGGTCAGCACATAGCGGCCTTGATCGGCATAGCGGCCAGCGATGTCGGGCCGGGAGCGCAGCACAACCAATCGATGCAGGTTGCGCACATCCATCTCGGTGAGCGGCGCCTTATTGCGCGCAAGATCCCGGACGTAGCCAATGGCCTCGAAGTGGTCGATCGCCTCAAGGTGATCCCTCAACGGCTTTCCGGCGACGGTTATGCCCTGCTCAATAACCATCGTCGTCTCGACGGCTGTAAGCGTATTCCCCTCGATCGCGTTCGATGTGTAGGTGAGTTCGATATCCTGGGAATGATCGAAGTTCGTTGTCCCGCCGGGCGCGCGAATGCGGAGCTGATCGAGTTCAGCCTTCCTGGCGGCAATGGAGGCGAGCAGGTTTTCCATGGTGATTGTCTGTCACCATTCTGCATCAGAAACCGGCATCAGAAAATCATTTTGTTATCAACGGCCTGAGCTTGATACGAATAGCCCGCTTCGTGGCACGCGCCGCCCCGATACACCGTTCATTTTTCGTTCTTTACCGCGCCGCGGACAGGTGCAAACATGACTTATGAACGGAGAGGGTTGATCAGCAGAACCTGAATGGTTGCTTCCAGAATGGCATCGACCGTCGCCGCGGCGCACGCCTGACATGCAGAACCCGTCAAAGAAGTTTTATCGGCTATCCCCCGGAAAAGAGGTCCGGCTGCGCTGGCTATCTGGTGACCTGCCGGGAGATCGTGAAGGACGAAGCCGGAACTGTCACCACTCTGCGCTGCACCTACGACCCGGAATCGAAAGGCGGCAACGCCCTCGACAGCCGCAAGGTCCAAGCGCCGCTGCACTGGGTCTTTCGCGCTGGATCCGGACTCGAAACCCGGGCGGCCGGTGTTCAATCGGGCCGTTGGGATTCAGGATACTTGGGCGAAGGTTTAGCCGGAAAGAAGACTGTCGATTTCGTCCGCCACCGCATCGATGGCGATGGCGGGCTGATACCCATGATAGGCGCGGGCGAAATTGGCCACGCGCTGGCGGCACGCGTCGTCGTCCAGCAGTCCACGCACCGCCGCTTCGATCGCGTCGGCATCGGCGCCCGGCGGCAGACCGCGCCCCAATCCCTGTTGCGTCACCCGATGGAGGGTCATCGTCTGCTCCAGGAATATCGGCAACATCAGTACGGGCTTACCCGCCAGCAGCGCCGGCCCGACGGCTTCGATGCCTTGGCATACGACGACATTGCCCGAACCGATCCGACTCAGCGCCTCGGTCACCGCGGCGCGTGCCGGATGGCCGGGGTCGAGATCGACAGCAGGCGTCGAACCCGCCGCGAACACCTGCCCATACCAATCGGCCTCGGTGCGCCCCGGATAGTGGTCAAGTTCCGGAAAGCCGCACAGAAAGACCGGCACGCCGTCGAAAAGGTCGCGTAATGCGCGCATCGGTCCGGCCTTGACTGCGGCCAGAACGGCGTTGACCACGGCAAGCACCCGGCCATCCAAGCTGCCCAGCGCATCGGGGGAAATGGTGTCCCAAGGCCGCATGCTGGCGAAAGGGGCGGTCAAAGGCGGCAGGCTGAATCCATCGCCGACGGCGGCGAGCGACACCCCGGCCACGCGCGCCGCCAGCATCGCGGTCGGCGCGAAATCGGCGATCAGCAGGTCGGGTTGGGCCTGGTCAATCACGGCCTGCCAACCGGCCATCAAACCACGCAGCGCGTCCGGCGCCGCGTAACCGCCATGCATCAGCAAATCGCTGTACGACAGGGCCACATAGCCGGGCGGCGGCGGCACGCTCCAACGTGGAGCGTCCAGGGTGGGAATGTTTGCAACAAGCCCGCCGGGGACGGCAAGCGAAACGTCATGCCCGCGACCGGCCAACGCGTCGGCCAACGGTAAAATCCGGGTCAGGGTCGCCGGGCCACGGAGGAATTCCGCCGCCAGCAGGACCCGTTTCCCGGACATTCTACCTGCGGTCGGCGCTGAGCCGGCCGGCGCCAAACGCCACGATCTGCAGGAAGCCACCGGCCATGCAGACATTCTTCATGAAGTGGACCATCTGCGCCGGATCGTTCGGATGATAGTGCGCCGCCATCGCCGTGATGATGCACCACGCCCCGAGTATCAGCGCCGTCAGCCTGGTCTTGTAGCCCACAAGGAACAGGATGCCGACGCCGATTTCGATCGCCAGGGTCAACGCATAGACCGCACCGGGCATCGGCAGGCCAAGCTTCGCGAAGCTGCCCACGGTCGCGGCCGGCCCAAGCGCTTTATGGACGCCCCTGTAGATAAAGATCGCGCTCATGAGAACTCGTCCCGCAAGCCCGACCCAATCTAGCAAGGTGGATTTCATCCGACGATCTCGGTCCCCGCAAAGAAATACGCGATCTCGGTGGCCGCATTATCCAGGCTGTCGGAGCCGTGGACCGAATTCGCCTCGATGCTCTCGGCAAACAGCTTGCGGATGGTGCCCTCGGCGGCATTGGCCGGGTTGGTCGCGCCCATGACGTCGCGGTGGCGCGCCACGGCGTTCTCACCTTCCAGCACCTGCACAACGACCGGGCCGGAGGTCATGAACGTCACCAGATCGCGGAAGAACGGGCGGGCGGCATGGACGCCATAGAACGTCTCGGCCTGGGCCGTGGTCATGTGCATGCGCTTCTGGGCAACAATCCGCAGACCGGCCGCTTCCAGCACCGCGTTGACCTTGCCGGTCAGATTCCGGCGCGTCGCATCCGGCTTGATAATCGAAAACGTGCGTTCAATGGCCATCGTGGCCTCCTCAGGTACAGGTTCGGGCGGCTGAGTAAGGGTTTGCGCGCCGGAGGGCAAGCCGCCTTGGGGCAAGGCGGGTCGTTGGTTAACCGTTGACGCTGATGTCGGTCAGCCGCTTGTGCTCGTCCATCGCGTAGCGGTCGGTCATGCCGGCGATGTAGTCGCCGACGATGGTGGCGGAGCGCTGCATGCCGCCATCGCCGGCCCGGGCACGCCAGTCATCGGGCAGCATCGTGGGATCGGAATGGAGCAGGCGATACAGGTCCTCGGTCAGGCGCTTGGCCTTGGCCGACATGCGATTGACCCGCCAGTGGCGATACATGCGGGCAAACAGGAAGTCCTTGATGGCCTGGTTGGCGTCGGCCATCGCCGGACTGAAGCTGATCACGCGATGCTTGTGACGGCGGATCGCGTCCGGGCTGTCGGGTTCCAGCTTCGCCAGCCGCTTACCTGATTCCGCGATCAGGTCGCCGACCATGGCATTGATGACCCGCCGCAGCGTCTCGTGCCGCAATCGTGGCGGGGGCACGTCCAGGCTGGACATGCGGGCGGCGGCCAGCGAGTCACCAACCACCGGCAGATGCTTCAGGTCGTCGATCGTAAACAGACGCGCCCGCAGCCCATCGTCCAGATCGTGCGAGTGATACGCCACATCGTCGGCAATGGCCGCGACCTGGGCCTCGGCGCTCGGCTGCGTGTGCAGATCCAGTTTGTGCCGGTCGTTGTAGTCGGCGATGTAGGCCGTGGGATGGCGCAGCGGCCCGTTATGCTTGACCAGGCCCTCCAGCGTCTCCCATGTCAGGTTGAGCCCGTCCCACCCAGCGTAGCGGCTTTCCAGCAAAGTCACGATCCGCAGGCTCTGGGCGTTGTGATCGAATCCGCCCCACGGCTTCATAGAGACGTTCAGCGCCTCCTCGCCCGCATGGCCAAAGGGCGGATGCCCCAGGTCGTGCGCCAGAGCCAGCGCCTCCGTCAGGTCCTCGTCCAGACCCAGCGCCCTGGCGATTGAACGGGCGATCTGCGAGACCTCAAGGCTGTGGGTCAGCCGGGTGCGGTAGAAATCGCCCTCGTGATTAACAAAAACCTGGGTCTTGTATTGCAGCTTGCGGAACGCCGAGCTGTGAATGACCCGGTCGCGGTCGCGCTGCCACGGGGAGCGGGTTTCCGCCTCCGGCTCGTGATGCAGCCGGCCGCGCGCGGTGGCGGGCGAGACGGCGTAGGCAGCCAGGGAGGGACGACCGAACATATCACGCGGATACACCCTGCCCTGTTTCGCTTCAATCGCCGGGACCGCTTCAAATTTGCCCCGGATGCGCCTATCTTACCGGGATGGAACAGTTCGCCGTTACCGATCGCGCCGCCGCCCGGATCGCCGAGATCGTCGCCGAGACGAAGCAGGCTACCGAAACCGCTCTCCGCGTTGCCGTGCTGGCAGGAGGATGCAGCGGGTTTCAGTACAAGTTTGAGCTGGATCCCAAGACCCAGCCCGACGACCTCATCATCGAACGTGGTCCGGCTCGGGTCATCGTCGACTCAGTCAGCATGGATCTGCTGGCTGGATCGGAACTCGACTATACGGACGAACTGATGGGCAGCCACTTCGCGGTGCGCAACCCGAATGCGAAATCCGCCTGCGGTTGCGGGACAAGTTTCTCGCTCGACTGAAAGGCCAAGCGACTGAAAACGCAGCACACCTCTTACGAGGTGGTGCGGAATTGTGCAGATTCCGCCAAGCCGCCCGCGTCTGCCTGACATTTTTGCGGCACTTCGGCGAAGCAACAGCACCCGAAGTGAGCCGCTACACACAGTGGCGTGACACTTGCTTAGCCTCCTGCGAATGAACAGGGGGCCTGACCGCATGACCGATACTGCCGCAATCCTTCCAACCGCCACGATGTCCGGAGCCACCCGCTGGACGCAGCTTGCGCTCGGGCTGGTGTGCATGATGTCGATCTCCAGCCCACAATACGTTTGGACCCTCTTTACCAAACCGCTCGGCGCCGAACTCGGTGCATCGCCGGCTGCGCTCCAGGTCACGTTCTCCCTGCTGATCGTGCTGCAAACCTTCTTCTCGCCGTTTCAGGGGTGGCTGGTGGATAGGTTCGGCCCGAAGCTGCTGATCGGCGTCGGCGGCGCGCTGTCCGGGCTGTCCTGGGTTCTCGCATCGTTTGCCACGTCGCTGACGGGGTTATACCTGACCTACGGGCTAATCGGCGGCTTGGGCACCGGCATCGTTTACGTGGGCGTTGTCGGGCAAATGGTCGGATGGTTTCCCGATCGCCGAGGCTTCGCCGCCGGCATCGTCGCCGCCGGGTATGGGATGGGGGCGATCCTGACGACCTTTCCGATCACGGCTTCCATGGCGATGCTCGGCTATCGACAGACACTGCTGCAATACGGCGCGGCGTTCGCCGTCATCGGACTGTTCGCGGCCCTGGGGTTGAAACCAGCCCCAACAACCGCGGCCACGAAAGCCGAGGGGGCCGGAGTCTCCACCGGCACGATGCTGCGCTCGCCGATCTTCTGGCTGATGTTCGTGATGATGACGTTGATGTCCACATCGGGACTGATGGTCACCTCGCAGATGGCGGCGTTTGCCGGCGAGTTCGGAATCACCAAGGCCGTGGTCTGGGGGTTGGCCGCTTTGCCCCTGGCACTGACGATCGACCGGTTCACCAACGGACTGACACGGCCGTTCTTCGGTTGGGTGTCCGACCAGATCGGCCGCGAGAACACGATGTTCCTGGCCTTCGCGCTGGAAGGCATCGCCATGGCGCTGTGGCTGGCAACACGGACCGATCCGATGCTGTTCGTGCTGTTGTCCGGCGTGGTGTTCTTTGGCTGGGGAGAGATCTTCTCGCTGTTCCCCTCCACCTTGACCGACACGTTCGGGACGAAGAACGCGACGCGTAATTACGGCTGTCTGTACATGGCGCAAGGAATCGGGGCGATCTTCGGTGGCCCGATGGCATCTTTGCTGCACGAGGCGACGGGAACCTGGACGACCGTATTCGGCGTGGCGATCACGGCCGACCTGCTGACGGCGGCGCTGGCCATCGCGGCGCTAAAGCCATTGCGTGCCAGATATCTTCGGGTCGGTTAAGCCTTCGTTAACACAACCTCCGTAAACGAAAACAGCGGCCAGGACAGGCCTGGCCGCTGTTTAGGAAAGGAGGTAACGATGGCTCATACCCATCGCGCTACCCTGCTGAAGATAGTGGTGATCTGGATCATAAAGGTCAAGATCATTCGCATTCGGAAGTAAGGGGGCAGGCTGGCCGCGAGGGACTTGCCCCAAACGGCCAGCCTACTCCTTTTCGCCGGCCAACCGGCGCTTCAGCGTTTCATTGATCAGCCCCGGGTTTCCCTTGCCGGCCATCGCTTTCATTGTCTGGCCCACAAAGAACCCGAACAGTTTGTCTTTCCCGGACCGGTATTCCGCCACCTTCTCCGGATTGGCCGCCAGGATACGGTCAACCGCTTCATCGATCGCGCCCGTATCGGTGACCTGACGCAACCCCTTCTCATCCACGATCGCCGCCGCGTCCTTGCCGGTTTCGACCATCGCCTCGAACACATCCTTGGCGATACGGCCATTGATGGTGTTATCGGCCATCAGGTCCAACAGACCACCCAGCGCCGTCGCCGTCACCGGCGTATCTTCAATCGAGCGACCGAGACGGTTCAACGCAGCGAAGAAATCGCCCGTCACCCAGTTGGCGGCAATCTTTGCATCGCGGCCCTTCGCGACGGTTTCATAGAACTCCGCCGTCGCTTTTTCGGCCACCAGAACCGACGCGTCGTACGGCGTCAATCCATACACCTGTATAAACCGAGCCCTCTTCGCATCCGGCAGTTCCGGCAACGAGGCCTTCAACCCAGCGATCCAGTCCTCATCAAGCACCAGCGGCAGCAGATCCGGGTCGGGGAAGTAACGGTAGTCATGGGCATCCTCTTTCGACCGCATTGACCGGGTAATGCCTCGCCCGCTGTCAAACAACCGCGTTTCCTGGGTGACCGTCCCGCCCGACTCCCACACCTCGATCTGGCGCATCGCCTCGGCCTCGACCGCCTGCATCACGAAGCGGATGGAGTTGACGTTCTTCACCTCACAGCGCGTTCGATACGGCTCGCCGTGCTTGCGCACAGACACATTCACGTCGGCACGCATGGACCCTTCCTCCATATTGCCGTCGCACGTCCCCAGATAGCGCAGGATAGAGCGCAGCTTGCGCACGTAGGCACCGGCTTCCTCGGGGCTGCGGATATCCGGCTCCGACACGATCTCCATCAGCGCGACGCCGGATCGGTTGAGATCGATCAGCGACTTCGTCGGATGCTGGTCGTGGATCGACTTCCCCGCATCCTGCTCCAGATGCAGGCGCGTGATGCCGATGGTCTTGGTCGAGCCATCGGACAGTTCCACTTCGATCTCACCACTGCCGACGATGGGATGTTCGAACTGGCTGATCTGATAGCCCGACGGCAGATCGGCGTAGAAGTAGTTCTTCCGGTCGAAGCGGCTGACGGCATGGATACGCGCGTTCAGGCCCAGCCCGGTGCGCACCGCCTGCGCGACACATTCCTGGTTGATCACCGGCAGCATCCCCGGGAACGCCGCGTCGACGAAGCTGACCTGACTGTTCGGTTCCGCGCCGAACGCCGTCGCCGCGCCGCTGAACAGCTTGGCATTGCTGATCACCTGGGCGTGGACTTCCAGGCCGACCACGACCTCCCACGCACCGGTGCTGCCTTGCAGTTGGTAACTCATCGCTGCGCCTTTCAAGCGAACCGTCCTACCCGCAGGGGTTTAGTCGCCGCCAACCGGTGCCGCAACCGCCGGCCACTCGCGTTGCTGGTAGGCACCGTCCCAGAACAGGTATTCATATTGGGTGGACCGCACGAAGGCCGTCATCATCCGCTGGCGCACCGCCTCGCTGGCACCGGCTGCGGCGGCATCGGTCGCGGCGATCACCGCGCGGACGGCATTGCCGAAGGCTTCATCCGAGTAGGTGTCGATCCATGCCTGATAGGGGTTGTTCGGCGGTGTTTGCCTGGCAATCGCCTTCCCCACCTCCCAGTAGATCCAGAAGCAGGGCAGCACCGCCGCGAGCAAGACCTCCCACGGCTCGTGATAAGCTGTGGCCAACAGGAAGCTGGTATAGCTGAGGCAATCGGGCGAGGGTTCGGCGTTGGTCGCATCCGCGCCAAACCGCGTCAGGTATTCACCGTGCAACGCCTGCTCGACGGCCACGGCCTCCAGCGCCGACTCCGCGAACAGCCGCAGGGTCGGCCCATCCGGCCCGCGCGCGCCGGCCATCGCCAGGATGCGTGCGTATTGATCGAGATACAGCGCATCCTGGATGACATAGAACTGGAACCGATCCCGCGACAGCATGCCGGCCGTCAGTTCGCGGTTGAACGGCAACCCGTCGATCGCCGCCCGCAACGCCGTCGTGTTCTGCCATGCGAGGTCGCAAAACCCGGTCATGCGAGGCTCTTCGACGCCATTTCGAACGTATTCCGCGACAGCCCGGGCAGATCCAGGATGCGTTGCAGTTGCGCCTTCATCAGTCCCTGCCGAGCGGCATCGAACCGCCGCCACTGACCCAGCGGGGAAACCATCCGAGCAGCGACCTGGCCGTTGGTGGGGTCGAGTTGGATGATGGTGTCGGCATACAGCCGGTATCCGGCGCCGGAGGCATCGTGGAACCGCACCTGGTTGCCCGCGAAACTGCTGATCAGCGCCCGTATCCGGTTCGGGTTGCGGAGATCGAAGTCCGGGTGGCGCTTCAACGCCTCGACCGCCTGGATTGTATCCGGCAGCGGCGACAGCGCCTGGATGGCGAACCACTTGTCCAGCACCAGCGGATCGGTCTTCCAGGCCGCATAGAACGCGGCGAGCGCGTCCGTCCGTTCCTGGCAATCCACACCGGAGAGAATGCCCAGCGCCGCCAGGACATCCGTCATGCTTTGAGCGGCATCGAACTGCGCCTTGGCCAGCGAAACCGCTGCCTTGTCACCGCTGGCAACCAGATAACTCAGGCAGGCATTGCGCAAGGACCGCCGGCCGATCGCCGGCCCGTCGATCGAATAGCCGGCGTGATCCGTCAGCGTGTCGTACGTCGCACGCAGCCGGTCAGCCAACGCACGTCCGATAGCCGCGCGAACCATGTCGCGGGCCACATGAATAGCGTCGGCATCGACGACGTCCATGCGGTCGGCCAGGGTCGCCTCGCCGGGAAGCGCCAAGGCCTCGGCGGCAAAGGCGGGCTCCTGGTCAAGCGCCGCCGCTGCGGCCTCGATCAACGCGTGATCGACGGCGGGTTCTTCCCCAGCCTGGATCTTGGCGACCATCTCCAGCAGCGCGGCGGTGGCAAACTGCTGCCCGGACTCCCACCGCACGAACGGATCGGTGTCATGCGCCGCCAGGAAGCGCAGACGGTCGGGAGTCAGCCCCGACAGCTTCACCGGCGCGGAGAAATCCCGTAGCAGCGAAGGAACCGGCGGGCTGGCGACATCGACGAACTCGAAACGGTTTTCCGCCCCGGTCGCCAACAGCACACGCGTGCCGGATATCGCGGCGGGCTCACCTTCCAGCCGTGTCGCCAGCTCCTGACCGTTACCATCCAGCAGACCCATCGCAACCGGAATGACCTGCGGCTGTTTGACCGGCTGGCCCGGCGTCGGCTTCGTCGTCTGGCGCAAGGTCAAGGAGTAACGCTTCGTCGCCGGATCATACGCATCTTCAACCGATACCTCCGGCGTGCCCGCCTGATGATACCACAGCTTGAAATCAGTCAGATCAACGCCCGAGGCATCCTGCATCGCCTGGACAAAGTCGTTGATCGTCACGGCATGGTTGTCATGCCGCTGGAAATACAAATCCATCCCACGCCGAAACGCCGCTCGGCCAATGATCGTGGCCATCATCCGGATGACCTCGGCGCCTTTGTTGTAAATGGTCGAGGTATAGAAGTTATCGATCGCCAGATAGCTCGCCGGCTGCACCGGATGTGCCAGCGGGCCGCCATCCTCCCGGAACTGCGCCGCACGCAGCGCCCGCACATCCCCGATCCGCTTCACCGCCCGGCTGCCCTGATCGGCCGAGAACTCCTGATCCCGATAAACCGTCAACCCTTCCTTCAGGGAAAGCTGGAACCAGTCACGGCAAGTAACCCGATTGCCCGTCCAGTTGTGGAAATACTCATGCGCGATGACGGACTCGATGCCCTGGTAATCGGTGTCGGTCGCGGTTTCCGGGCGCGCCAGAACGTATTTCGTATTGAATACGTTCAGGCCCTTGTTTTCCATCGCCCCCATGTTGAAATCCGATACGGCGGCGATGTTGAAAACGTCCAGATCGTACTCAAGCCCGAACACGTCCTCATCCCAGGACATCGACGCCTTCAGCGACCGCATCGCGTGATCGCAACGATCCTCGTCGCCGCGACGAACATAAATGCCAAGTTCGACATTGCGGCCGGAGCGGGTGACGAAGCCGTCGTGGACCGAAACCAGATCGCCGGCCACCAGCGCGAACAAATAGCACGGTTTCGGATGCGGATCGATCCAGGTGACCTGATGCAGCCCGTTGCCGGCATCGGTCACCGGCCCGGGGTTGCCGTTCGACAGCATCACCGGACACGCCATCTTTTCAGCGACGATCGTGGTCGTATAGCGCGACATCACGTCGGGCCGGTCCGGGAAGTAGGTGATCCGGCGAAATCCCTGTGCCTCGCATTGGGTGAAATAGTTCCCACCCGAAACGTACAAACCGCTGAGTTCACTGTTGGCCTTGGGCGAAATCAGCGTTTGAATCTCCAGCACACAGGCGTCCGGCATGTCGTCGATGACCAAACCGCCAGCCACCACCCGGGGTTCGATCAGGACGCCGTCACGGGTGACGCTGGTCAGCGTCAAAGCCTCGCCATCAAGATGCAGCGACGTGTCGGCGGACGAACGCCGAACCGACAGGCGAGAAACCACCGTCGTCGCATCCTCATTCAAATGGAACGTCAGATCGACCGTGTCGATCAGGAACGCCGGTGGCGTGTAATCCGCCAGCCTGATTTCCTTGGGCGCTGTGTCGGTGGCAATGGCATCGGCTGGCATGATGTCTCCGGCTGTCTGGTCGGGATTGACTCTAGCACCGCGATATCGGCGGTGTCAGCCAAGGGACAAGGCAGGGCTGGTCCTGGGCCGCTCTATATCCGCCATGACCGCGCATCCGAATGCCCCGTCGGTCGGATCCAGCAGTTCTTATTTTGGCGAAGCAATCGTGCCGACCTCTATCGTCGTCGCTTGCACAGAGCATAGCCCAATCAGTATAGGCTTGGCATTCCAGGAGAGTGTCCCATGGCCCGCCACGGTCAAGATCGCGCAACTGCTGTGGAACCGGAACACGCAGCGCTCGGTGCGCCCCCACCCCAGATCCAACGCCTAAAAGCGATCCAGGCCGAGTTTCAGGCCCTGCGCAGCCCCGGCAGCCAATCCGCGGACAAGGCGTTCTTCGACGACCTGTCCGGGGATATCGCCCTCGGCTAACCGCCAGCCCGGATCGCCGGCAACGCCGAAAATCCAGCGGCCTGTTCCAGCGCCGCGGACACCGCGAACACGGTTTCCTCATCGAACGGCTTGCCAATCACCTGCAGCCCCAGCGGCAGACCGTTCGCATCCAGGCCCACCGGCACCGAGGCAGCCGGCACGCCCGCCAAATTCGCCGGCACCGTGAACAGGTCGTTCAGATACATCTTGATCGGATCGTCCATGTTCTCGCCCTGGGCGAACGCGGCGGACGGCGTAGTCGGCGTCAGCAACGCATCCACCCCGGCGAACGCGTCGGTGAAATCCTTCAGGATCAGCGCCCGGATTTTCTGCGCCTTCAGGTAGTAGGCATCGTAATAGCCAGCCGACAGCACATAGGTGCCGATCAGGATGCGGCGACGCACCTCCGGCCCGAACCCCTCGGCCCGGGTGCGTTCGTAAAGGTCCCGCAGATCCTCACCACCCTCCCGCGCGCCGAAACGCACGCCATCGTAGCGGGCAAGGTTCGAGGACGCCTCGGCCGGCGCCACGATGTAGTAGGTCGCAAGACCATGCTTCGTGTGCGGCAGGGACACATCCACAATCTCGGCCCCCGCGGCGCGCAGCCAATCCAGGCCTTGCTGCCACAGGGCATCGATCTCCGCCGGCATCCCCTCGGAGCGATACTCCTTCGGCACGCCGATCCGCAGACCCTTCACGCCCCGGGCGCACGCAGCCTCGAAATCCGGCACCGCGATGTTGGCGCTGGTGGAGTCCTTCGGATCGTGCCCGGCCATGGAACCCAGCAGAATGGCGCTGTCCCGCACGGTGCGGGCAAACGGCCCCGGGTGATCCAGCGATGACGCGAATGCGACCACGCCCCAGCGCGAACACCGCCCATAGGTCGGCTTCACGCCCACCAACCCACAGAACGAGGCCGGCTGACGAATAGACCCGCCGGTATCGGTTCCGGTCGCGCCCATCGCCAGACGGGCTGACACAGCCGCGGCCGATCCACCGGACGATCCACCGGGCACCAGCACGGCGGTATCGTCCTGCTTGCGCTTCCAAGGATTTTCGACCGGTCCATAGGCCGAGGTCATGTTCGATGACCCCATCGCGAACTCATCCAGGTTCGCCTTGCCCAGGAACACCGCGCCGTCACGCAGCAGGTTGGCGGTGACGGTGCTCTCATACGGCGGCACGAACGGGCCCAGGATCTTGCTGCCGGCCGTGGTGCGGACACCCTCGGTGCAAAACAGATCCTTGATGGCCAGCGGAATGCCGGTCAGCGCCCGCTGCCCGCCCGCCGCCAACGCGGCATCGGCCGCCCGCGCCTGATCCACCGCCCTCGCGTGGCTGACGGTGATGAACGCGTTCAGCCGCGGGTTCAGCGCCTCGATCGCATGCAGGTGCGCCATCGTCAGATCGACGGCGGAGAATTCTTTCGCGCGCAGCCCGTCACGGGCCCGGGCGATGGTTAGGTCAGTCAGGCTCATTCGACGACTTTCGGGACGGCGAAGAAATCGCCGATGCGTTCAGGGGCGTTTGCCAGGATCTTCTCGGGATAGCCGCCATCGGTGACGATATCGGCCCGCATGGCCATCGCCATGTTCGCGGCGCCGGTCAGCGGCTCGACGCCGGTGACATCGACTTCGTTGAGCTGCTCGATCCACCCAAGGATACCGTTCAGTTCCTGGCACAGGTTTTCGACCTCATGCTCCTCCACGCGGATGCGGGCGAGCGAGGCGATGCGGCGAATGGTCGCGTGATCGAGCGACATGGGGGCGGAATCCCTTGGCTTGGCGAAGGGGCGGGACCATAACGACGCCCATGGCTCTATTCAACCTGAGGGATTTGCTGGCGTCGCTAAGCGGCGACCAGCGTGTGATCGGCATCGACCCCGGATCGAAGACGATCGGACTGGCTCTGTCCGACGTGCATCGGACACTGGCGACACCATATGGCAAGCTGAAGCGCGGTAAGCTAGCCGACAACGCGACGGCGATCGGCAAGATCGCGCTGACCGAGGGCGCTTACGGCCTGATCGTCGGCCTGCCGCTGTCGATGGACGGCACCGCCGGCCCCGCCGCCCAGGCCGCTCGGGATTGGACGCACGCGCTGTCCGACGCCATCGGGCTACCCGCGGCTCTATGGGATGAGCGGCTGTCCAGCGCCGCGGTCAACCGCTTCCTGGTCCAGGAGGCCGACCTGACTCGCGCCAAGCGTGCCGAAGTGGTCGATCAGGCGGCAGCTGCGTGGATGCTGCAATCGGCTTTGGATGCGGGGAAGCGGGCTTAATGCTGAGGATTATCTCCCGGAACCCTCTACTCCAACAGTCGCTTGAATGGGCATGCCGCACTTGACGCAAATTCCCTGACAGGACGAAATGTGGCGGAACCCGAACGTTTCCCACAAGACCAACCAGCGAGCATGCCGCAACCGCCCTGCAAACGGACAGAAATCTCCATTAACAACGACTGCCTTGGGCCTCCCGAGTTGGCTTGGCTACACGCTTTTGCCGCACTTCCCGCTAAAGAGTTTCCGCCGTTGCCGTTGCAGGTGCGCAAAATGGGCTTAGATGGAAAGAAACTGATGCAATGGGAAAAGGACAACGAGGAATATCGGATCCAGGTGGGAGCAGACTATGAACGGAGGAAAAGGCGTATTTCCGACCTGACGGATTTGAGAAAATTTGCCACAGAATGGCACAAGACCCATCCATTTCTGTGGGCGTTGAAATAATAGGTGAGCATAATCTTGCCATTGATGAACGCAGATATTACCAGCGGGTAAAATCACCGAAATCAAATGGAGGAAGGACTTATACACAGGAAGAAATAGAAGAAATCAGAATAGGACAAAAAAACCGCTGTAGGTATTTCCGATTTTGCGGAACGGCATTCGATACCGTCGGCTTCCAAATCGACCACAGGGTTCCCGTGACACGGGGCGGGCGCAATACCAAGGACAACCTTCAGCTCCTCTGCGTCTCCTGCAACACTTCGAAAAAGAGTTCGGGACACGACGCTTTTGTGAGGAAGCTTAAAGCGTTATCGGGACGGTCAAATAGCGTGGGTGATTAGTTCACCGTTGGCCGTCGTCTAAATGGGATTCCGTGGGCGAAGCCACGCGGCAGTGTGGACGAAATCAGAGTTGGATTACGCCGTCCATCGAAAAGATCGCCTTGGGCGATTGGGGATCGTCCGCTTTCAAACGCGGAGATCGCCGAGGAGCGCAAAGCGCGCCGAGAAGAATTTTGGCTGGACCTCAAAGGCGACAGGCCAGGCGCGGCTCTGGGACGCGTTCTCGGCGGGCTCTGCGCTCCTCGGCGATCTCGGCATCAAAAAAGACCACGGCACCGGCTGATCCGATATCCCGAGCAGCCTTTTAGGACGGGAAAGCAATGCCTAATTATAACCGCTTCGCGCGTCCGTCATCACGGGATTGGACAGCGCCGCCGCTATGATGCGCTGCCGACAGCGTGCCTGCCCCCCCTGACCACGCCAACGACCGCTGCTATAGTCCGCCGCGAAACCGGAAAGGACCACCGATGCCCGCCCATTACGACCTTCTGATCCGCAACGGCATATGCGTGCTGCCATGGGGATCGGAAGACATCGATGTCGGCATCCGCGATGGCCGCATCGCCGGATTGGGCGTCTCCACCGGCGCCACCGCCGATAAGACTCTGGATGCCACCGGCCTGCACGTCCTGCCCGGACTGATCGACCCGCATGTGCATCTGCGCGACCCCGGCGACAAGGCGGTGGAAACCATCCCCACGGGAACGAAGGGCGCCATCCTGGGCGGCCTGACCGCCGTGTTCGATATGCCCAACACCAGCCCCGCGATCACCGACACCGAGCGGCTGGCCTGGAAACAAGCCTATGTGGAGGAAGTCGCCTGGTGCGACATGGGTCTGTATGTCGGCGGCACCAAGGCCAACACCCCGTCCCTCGCGGAACTGGAAGCCGGCCGCGGCGTGTGCGGCGTCAAGATCTTCGCCGGCAGTTCCACCGGCGACCTGATGATCGAGGACGACGAGCACCTGGAAAAAGCCATGCGCTCCGGCCGGCGGCGCATCTCTTTTCACAGCGAGGACGAATACCGCCTGCAGGAACGCAAACCGATGTTCAAGTCGGGCGATCCGTATTCCAACCACATGGTCTGGCGCGACGAGGAATGTGCCTTCCTGGGCACCCGCCGCCTGATGGCCCTGGCGCGCAAGACAGGCCGCGCCGCCCACATCCTGCACGTCTCCACCGCCCAGGAACTGGATTACCTGAAGGACTTCCGCGACATCGCGACGTGCGAGGTGCTGGTCAACCATCTGACCCAGGTCGCCCCCGACTGCTACGAGCGGTTGGAGGGCTTCGGCGTCATGAACCCGCCGATCCGCGGGCAGGAGCACATGGACGCCGCGTGGCGCGCGATCAACGACGGTACGGTCGATACCATCGGCTCCGACCATGCGCCGCACCCCAGGGACAAGAAGCTGCTGCCCTGGCCCGAGTGCCCCGCCGGCCTGACCGGCGTGCAAACCCTGGTGCCGATCATGCTCGACCACGTCAACGCCGGCCGCCTATCCCTTGCTCGGATGGTCGATCTGATGTGCGCCGGCCCCGCCCGCGTCTATGGCGTCGTCGGCAAGGGCCGGCTGGCCGCCGGCTACGACGCCGACTTCACCCTGGTGGACATGAAACGCCAGCGCCGGATCGAGGAATCCTGGATCGCCGCCCCCTGCGGATGGACGCCGTTCGCCGGCATGCAGGTCACCGGCTGGCCGATCGCCACCATCGTGCGCGGCCAAATCGTAATGCGCGACGATGAGGTGCTCGGCCACCCCATCGGCAAACTGGTAAAGTTCCAAGGATAAAGAACCAAGCTCGGCCCGAACGGAGGGACTGTCTCCGGGGCCCTTCCCGCTCTCGGCTTCCCCAAATGAAGGAAGACGAAGCGGGCCGGCTTTCGGATTGGCGGCACATGGCCGATGCCACGGCGTCCGCCCCTTGGCATAACCCCGCCATCGGGAAACAATGGCGCCAACACCAAGGGGAGCGCCAAGCCATGAGCACCACAACCAGCCACAGCCCATACCTGCCGGTCCGCGACGAGTGGCTTGCCCGCCGCACCGAGACGATCCTGGAACCCGAACTGCCGATCGTGGATCCGCACCACCACCTGTGGGAACGGCCGGACTGGCTCTACATGCTCGACGACCTGCTCGCCGACACCAACAGCGGGCACAACATCGTCGGCACCGTCTTCGTCCAGTGCCGCTCCATGCACCGCGCCGCCGGCCCCGAAGCGTTCAAGCCCGTCGGTGAAACCGAGTTCGTCAACGGCGTCGCCGCCATGAGCGCGTCGGGCGGCTACGGCCCCACCAAGGTCTGCGAGGGCATCGTCGGCCACGTTGACCTCCGCAACGGCGAGAAGTCCCGCGACGTGCTGGAAGCCCATATCCGCGCGGGCGGCGGCCGGTTCAAGGGCATCCGCCACATCACCGCCTACGATCCCGATCCGGCCTTGATGAACCCCGCCTACGCGCCGCCGCCGCGCCTGATGTACGATGAAACGTTCCGCAAGGGTTTCGCCTGCCTCGCGCCGCTGAACCTGTCGTTCGATGCGTGGCTGTATCATCCGCAGATCGGTGACGTGACGGCGTTGGCGCAAGCCTTCCCCGGCACGCAAATCTGCTTGAACCACGTCGGCGGCCCGCTGGCCATCGGTGCCTATGCCGGCAAGCGCGCCGAGGTTTTCACCGCGTGGTCGCAGGCGATCAAGGCGCTGTCCGCCTGCCCGAACGTGGTGGTGAAACTCGGCGGCATGGCGATGCGGATCAACGGCTGGGATTTCCATAACAAGGCGGAACCACCGTCGTCGCAGGAACTCGCCGACGCGTGGAAACCCTATGTCGAAACCTGCATCGAAGCCTTCGGCGCCAACCGCTGCATGTTTGAGAGCAACTTTCCCGTGGACAAGGGCTCCTATGGCTACCAAGCCTTCTGGAACGCCTGCAAAATCCTGGCGACAGGAGCCTCCACCCCGGAAAAGACCGACCTGTTCAGCGGCACCGCGTCCCGCTTCTACCGCCTGGATATCTAACCATCGTCACGGCGGGCGCCGGCCCGCCGTCCACGCCTGTGTCCCCGGAGTGGCGGCCCCCGGGAAAAGACCGGCCCTCTCGGCAATTGGATGGAGCGCAACAATGCGACAACTCAAAATCGGCGACGTCACCATCACCAGCATCATCGAGCGGGAAGGACCATGGCGAACCCCCGCCGCCATGTTCCCAGACTATAACCCTGGACTGGGCGCCAAACATCTGGCGACGCTGGACCCCGAGGTGCTCGATCCGGTCACCGGCATGATGTACATCACCTACCAGACATTCGTGGTGCGGACCCCGCATCACACCATCCTGGTCGATACCTGCACCGGCGAGGACAAGGGCTATCCCGCGCCGATGGACTTCCCCAAGCAGCGCTACCTCGATGAGTTCAAGGCCGCCGGCCTCAGCTTCGACACAATCGATTACGTGTTCTGCACCCATCTGCACATCGATCATTGCGGCTGGAATACGGTGCTGCGGAACGGCCGTTGGGTCCCGACCTTCCCGAACGCCAAGTACGTGTTCCACAAACGCGAATATGCGGCGTGGGAGCAGGCGACGAAGGAAGGCAAGCAGCCGCCCGGCAATGTCTGGACCTACAATTGTCAGCCGATCGTCGAGGCCGGTCAGGCCTTGCTGGTCGATGACGACTACATGCTGGACGATACGATCTGGCTGACGCCGACACCGGGGCATGCGCCGTGCCATTGCTGCGTCAACATCAAGTCCCGCGGTCAGCGTGCCGTGGTCACGGGCGACCTGATGCACCACGCCTTGCAGGTCCGTGAACCCACATGGTCAACGATTTTCGACTGGGACGCACAGGAGGGCATTCGCTCGCGCCAACGCTTCCTGAAAGACGTCGCCGGTTCGGGTACGTTCATCCTGCCGATCCACTTCCCCACGCCGACCGTGGGGCTGATCGAACCTTGGGGGGACACGTTCGATTACAAGTTCGTGCGGTAACGATTGGGGCTGATGGGCCGTACTGGGGGAAAGCAGGGGTTCATCACGGATTGGGCGGATTTAGCCAGGGATTTTCCCGGAAATCGCCGTGCCACCGGTGCCGGCACATTCATCGCGTTGCCGGCATATTTTGGGCGCTTCGCGCGGAAGGTCCGTCAACCCCGCGAAGCGCCCAAAATGCCAGCAACCACGTCCAGACGAAACCGCAACGACTTTCCGTGTAAATCCCGTTCTAAATCCACTGAATCCGTGATGAAAACGGCCCCTTCCCGCGCACGCCCGGTCAATCCGAAGTAACGAAACAACCACCCTCCCCAGGCACCAAACTCTCATAAAGCAGCATCGCATAACCCCGTTGCTCAAACGTCCCGGCCACCCGCATCCCAATGCCGCCCAGCACCATACGCGACCCAAAATTGCTCTCCCGAGCGACCGCGACGATGCGGCTCAATCCCGCGCGCTCATGGCCAAAGCGCAGAGCGGCGAACGCCGCCTCACGCGCTAACCCCCGGCCCTGCGCCTCGGGCCAAAGGGCGAAGCGCAGGGCGACGCCGCGGCCATCCGCGCGATGTTCCAGTCCGGTGATTCCGACGAACCGGCCGTTTTCGCGGATCGCCCAGATTCCGAAGCCATAACGGCCCCAGTTGACGACGTCGTTCGCCAGATCCTCGGCCGTCTGAGCGTAGTCGCGCACGCCGCCCAGCATCACGGCGAAAACCGACGGGTCGGCCTTGATCGCGCGCAAATCCGCCAAGTCGCCGCCACCAACCGGCGTCAACATCAGACGCGCGGTGCGCAGCACGCAGGCCGGATTCATCGCCGACCCAACCTAGCGGCGTCGTTACGCGCGAAAACCCGAATCGATGCTATCGAGTTGTCGAAGATACGCCGGCCATTCGGCCGACGCGCGTCCCTTGTCATGCTGTTCGTATTGGGCGGCAACGCGTTCACAAACCTCGGCGGGGATTTCCAGCAATTCGGCGCCGGTGGCTTCCATTTGTAGCTGAATGCGCGCCGCGCGCACGAATTCCTTCATCAGCGAAAACGCCTCGCGCGCGGTCTCCCCAACCGTCGTGATCCCGTGATGCCGCATCACCAGCGCTCGGTTTCTGCCCAGCGCAGCGGCGATACGGTCGCGCTCGTCGAAACTGTCGGTCAGGCCTTCGTAGTCGTGATAGCCGGTGCGGTTGTAAAAACGCATGGCGTTCTGCGACAGCGGCCGCAAACCGTGTTTCAGTCCAGACAGCGCGATCCCTTCCTCGGGATGGACATGGACGGAGCAGTTCACGTCGGGCCGGGCGCGCAGAACGCCGCTATGCAGCGTGAACCCCGGACGGTTGACCCCGGAACGCTCATCCAGGTCATCGTCCATGCTGACCTCAACCAGGTTGGAGGCCGTAACCTCGGTATAGAGCAACTCATGCCGCTTGATCAGGAAGTGGCGCGGCTTGGACGGAACCCGCATGGCGGCGTGATTGAAAATGACATCGCCCCAACCGTGCTGGGCCAGCAGCCGATAGACCGCGGCGAGATCGAGGCGGGCCTTGCTATCGGCATCCGATTGAATCGCTGTTTCGCCGTCCATGGGTCTACCCCTTCCCTTCTTCCAACTGATACCGAACTGGGCGGGAACCGGCAATCTGGGGTATCCAAGATCAACCCTGCCTGACCGGGGGACACCGCTGCCACCGACGATGTTCAACCTCGCCGGCATCCAAGGAGCACTCCACTGCTTCCTCCCGACATCCAGCGACAGGACACCGCCCGTAACGGCGGGAAGCCGTCCCTGCGGTCGCAACGCGGCCTCGATGGCATCAACGTCCTGATGGCCGACGTGCGCGATGGCGTCGGGCCGTACCTGTCCGTCTATCTCAAGGGCGCCCAGCACTGGGATTCCGGCGCGATCGGCCTGGCGATGGGCGCATCGTCGGTCGCCGCGGTCCTGTTCCAGATACCGGCGGGCCTGCTGGTTGACGGAACCCGCGCGAAGCGGCTGCTGATCGCGGCATCTGGATTGACCATCGGCCTGGGCTGCTTGCTGATCGTCCTGTTCCCCCGGTTTGCGGCCGTCATCGCCGCCCAGGCAATGTTGGGCGCCGCCTCCACCGTCATTCCGCCCGCCATCGCCGCCCTCTCGCTCGGTCTCGTGGGCCGCCGGCTGCTGGACGGTCGCATCAGCCGCAACGAAGGTTTCAACCATGGCGGCAACCTGCTGGCCGCCGTGCTGGCCGGAACCATGGGCCAATACCTCGGCTACCACTGGATATTTTATCTGGTCTGCGGCTTCGCGGTAGCCAGCGCGATCATCGTTACCCTCATCAATCCCAACGAGATCGACCACGAACAGGCTCGGGGCGGCGAAGACCCCGACCATGCGGGCGAACCCATTCCGTTCCGCGATCTGCTAAAACGCCGCGACCTAATGATCTTTCTCGCCGCGGTCGTGCTGTTCCACTTCGGCAACGCGGCGATGCTGCCGATGGCCGGGCAGGTGCTGGCCCAGAAACACCCCGGTGAGGACACCATCGCCCTGTCCGCCTGCATCATCGCCGCGCAATTCGTGATGGTCGGCGTAGCGTGGGCCGTGGGTCACGCATCGGAGCGCGGCATCGGCCGCAAACCGATCTTCCTGCTGGCCCTGGCCGTGCTGCCCGTGCGTGGCCTGCTGTTTTCGGTTTCGTCCAGCCCCTACGCCGTGGTTGGAATCCAGTTGCTGGACGGAGTCGCAGCCGGAATCTTCGGCGTGATCTCGGTGCTGATCGCCTCCGACCTGATGCGCGGAACCGGCCGGTTCAATCTGGCGCAGGGATTGACGGCATTGTCGGTGGGGATCGGTGCAACCCTCAGCAACACGACGGCGGGTTACGTCGTGCAGTGGTTCGGGTATCCATCCGGTTTCCTTTACCTGACAGCGATCGCGTCCTGCGCGCTGGTGTTTTTTGGGGTGCTGATGCCGGAGACAAAAGGACGAACGCCGATGCCGGCCCGGGAGGCCGCATGATCGCGACCTTGGCCGCCTCCCCCTGGTCGGTCTGGGCCATCGCCGCCGTCGCTACGGCCGGAGTCATCTTCCGGCCGTTTTTCTGGCCCGAGTTCATCTGGGCCGTCCTGGGTGCGGCGCTGTTGATCGTGCTGCGGTTGATGACCCCCGCGGACGCGCTGGCGGGCGTGCTGAAGGGCACCGACGTTTACCTGTTCCTGATCGGCATGATGCTGCTGGCCGAACTGGCGCGGCAGGAGGGTTTGTTCGACTGGCTGGCAGCGGAAGCCGCCGCCATGGCCAAGGGATCGGCGACACGGTTGTTCGGCCTTGTCTTCGCGGTGGGGACCGTGGTGACCATCTTCCTGTCCAACGACGCGACGGCGGTGGTTCTGACCCCGGCGGTCGCCGCCGTGGTGAAGGCCGCGAAGGTGAAAGACCCCCTGCCCTATCTGTTCATCTGCGCGTTCATCGCCAATGCGGCGAGCTTCGTGCTGCCGATCTCCAACCCCGCGAACCTGGTGATCTACGGCAGCCACATGCCGCCGCTGCTGCAATGGCTGCCACGCTTTGCCCTGCCGTCGTTGCTGGCAATCCTGTCCACCTTCGTTGTGTTGCGGTGGACCCAGCGTGCCGCGCTGCGAGAGCGCGTTTCGGTGGATATCGAGGCTCGGGCGCTAACCGTCCGCGGTAAGCTGGCGGCGCTCGGTATCGCGGTGACGGCGGTGGCGCTGCTGACGGCCTCGGCTTTGGGTCTTCAACTCGGGTTGCCGACCTTCGTAGCGGGGGCGGCCACGGCACTGCTGGTGCTGACACGGTCGGAGCGCGGACCGATGGCGGTTCTGAAAAGCATCTCCTGGGGGGTTCTGCCGCTCGTCGCCGGCTTGTTCGTACTGGTTGAGGCGCTGCAAAATACCGGGGTGACCGAGGATCTGGCGGTTCTGCTGCGCGACCTGACGCAATGGTCGGCGGCGGGCACCACCTGGATCGCGGGCGCGGTGCTGGCGGTGGCGTGCAACCTGGCGAACAACCTACCGGCCGGACTGGTCGCCGGGCGCGTGGTGCAACTCGCGGCGGTGCCGGACCATGTCAGGGCCGCCGTGCTGATCGGGGTCGATCTGGGGCCGAACCTGTCGGTCACCGGGTCGCTGGCGACCATCCTGTGGCTTACGGCATTGCGGCGGGAGAGGCTGCTGGTCGGCGCGTGGCAATTCCTGAAACTGGGCGCGCTGGTCATGCCGCCGGCGTTGGTGCTGGCCATCGCGGCGGTGTTTGCATTCGGTTGAGGGAATGAGGACACGGCAGGGAGCCTGGGCCTCGTCCCCCAGTGACGGCGCGCCCGCTACCGAGGCTCCGCCCGTCCAGTCGACGTAAACCGGGTCCTGGACTTGGTTCGAATAAAGGTGGTGGAGCGAGCTGGTTTCTCATTCCCATTTGACTCCGGGCGCCCACCCAGCCATAAGCCGCCGATCCGGGCCATTATTGTACCCGGTCCCCGCCTGAAGCGGGGGCTACGCCGCTCCGCGAGGGTTCGCGCAGCGGCGCTTAATTGTTTGGAGTATCAGCACCCGTGTTCGAAGCCCTTTCGGACAAACTGTCAGGCGTTTTCGACAAGCTCCGCACCCGCGGATCGCTGAACGAAGCCGACGTCACCGAAGCGCTGCGGGAAGTCCGCCTAGCGCTGCTGGACGCCGACGTCGCCCTGCCGGTGGTGCGCGATTTCATCGCCAAGGTCCGCGAACGTGCGGTCGGGGCCGAGGTTCTATCCTCGGTCACCCCCGGCCAGCAGGTCGTCAAGATCGTCAACGACGTGATGATCGAGGCTTTGGGCGGCTCCGGCGCTGTGCCCATCAATCTGAATGCCGCCGCCCCGGTGCCGATCCTGATGGTCGGCCTGCAAGGCTCCGGCAAGACCACGACCTCCGGCAAGATTGCCCGCCGGCTGTCGGAGCGCCTGAAGAAGCGCGTGCTGCTGGCCAGCTTGGACACTCAGCGCCCGGCCGCGCAGTTGCAGTTGGCGCAGTTGGCCGATCAGGCCGGCGTGCCCAGCCTGCCGATCATCGCCGGCCAGACGCCGGTCCAGATCGCGAACCGAGCGATGGATGTCGGGCGGCGCGAAGGCTTCGACGTTGTTATTTTGGACACCGCCGGCCGCCTGTCCATCGACCAGGAGTTGATGGATGAAGTCCGGCAGGTTCGCGCCGCGACCAACCCGGCGGAAACGCTGCTGGTGGTCGATGCCATGACCGGCCAGGACGCCGTCAACACCGCCAAGGCATTCAACGACGCGCTGTCGATCACCGGCATCGTGCTGACCCGCATGGACGGCGACGCCCGCGGCGGTGCGGCCCTGTCGATGCGGGCGATCACCGGCGCCCCGATCAAGCTGATCGGCGTCGGCGAAAAACAGGACGCGCTGGAGGATTTCCACCCTGAACGCGTCGCCGGCCGCATTCTGGGCATGGGCGACATCGTCGGCCTGGTGGAACGCGCGTCTGAAACCATCGATCAGGCGGAAGCTGAAAAGCTCGCCGCCAAGATGATGAAGGGCAAGTTTGATCTGGAGGATTATGCCAGTCAGCTTCGCCAGATCAGCAAGATGGGCAGTCTGTCCGGCATCCTTGGGATGCTGCCAGGGGTCGGCAAGATCAAGCAGCAGCTTGAAGGCGCCGATCTGGACACGAAAGTCCTGAAGCGTCAGGCGGCGATCATCTCGTCGATGACGAAGAAGGAACGGCAAACGCCGGATATCATCAAGGCCAACCGCAAGAAGCGTATCGCCGCTGGCTCCGGGACTTCGGTCCAGGAGGTCAACCGGCTGCTGAAGCAGTTCGACCAGATGTCCGACATGATGAAGAAAATGGGTAAGCTGGGGCAAAAGGGCTTGATGCGTCATGGCCTCGGCGCCCTGATGCCGAAAGGCATGTCCCAGCAGAACCGCAGACCATTCTGAACCAGGAGATTTAGTTACATGGGCCTTAAGATCCGCCTCGCCCGCGCCGGTGCCAAGAAGCGTCCGTACTATCACATCGTGATCGCCGACAGCCGCAGCCCGCGCGACGGCCGCTTCATCGAGCGCGTTGGCAGCTACAACCCGATGCTGCCCGCCGAACACGAAGACCGCGTCCGCCTGCTGCCGGATCGCCTGCAGCATTGGATCGGCAACGGCGCCGTGGCGACCGAACGTGTCGCGAAGTTCCTCGGCAAGGCCGGCCTGGCCCCGATGCCCGTTTGGAATGAGCAGCCGCATCAGTCCGCGCCGAAGAAGAAAGCGCAGGAACGCGCCAAGGCCGCTGCGGCCGCTGCTGCCTAAGACAGATCGGTGCCTAACAGCCGAATCCAGTTGGGCGTGATCGGACGGGCACACGGCGTGCGCGGGTTGGTGAAGATCACCAGCCACACCGCCGACCCCGCCGATCTGACCGCGTATGGACCGTTGTCCGACGCGGAGGGGCGTTTCTATGCCCTGACCTGGAAGGCTGAAGGCGTCGCCGAGGTTGCCCGCATCGTCGATGGCGTACCGGTCAAGGTGACCGACCGCAATCAGGCCGAAAAGCTGACCAACACCCGGCTGTTCATCGACCGGTCGGCTTTGCCGCCCCCGGACGAAGACGAGTATTACCTGACGGACCTCATCGGCCTCACCGCCGTCAATGCTGCCGACAAAACGCTCGGAACAGTCTCCGTGGTGCATGACTACGGCGCTGGTGCCAGCTTCGAGATCGTTGGCGACGGGGCCACGTTGATTATTCCGTTTACCGCCGCTTGCGTCCCGACGGTCGATATCGCCGCCGGTCGTCTGGTCGTGGTGCTTCCGGATGAGGTCATCGTGCCGTCGGAAGCGGAGGAGGCCGCATGACGTGGCGCGCCTCCGTCCTGACGCTGTTTCCCGCGATGTTTCCGGGCTCGCTTGGTCAGTCTTTGGCCGGCCGAGCGCTGGAGACCGGCGTTTGGTCGCTGGATGTGACGAACATCCGCGATTTCGCCCAGGATCGGCACCGCACCGTTGACGACACTCCGTTTGGCGGTGGCGCTGGCATGGTGCTGCGGCCGGATATCGTCGATGCGGCGGTGGACTCGGTGGCTGACGGGCGCCCGATTGTATGCCTGACTCCCAGGGGCCGGCGCTTCACCCAGGCGGACGCCCAGCATTTCGCCGACGGGCCGGGCGTTATCCTGCTGTGCGGTCGCTACGAAGGCATCGATCAGCGGGTCATCGAATCCCGGCAGATGCTGGAACTCAGTATCGGCGATTACGTGCTGTCCGGCGGAGAGCTCGCGGCATTGGTGCTGTTGGACAGCATCGTGCGGCTGCTGCCCGGTGTCATGGGTGCGGCCGACAGCGCGACCGAAGAAAGCTTCTCCAGCGGATTGCTGGAATATCCCCACTACACCCGCCCCGCCGAGTGGCAGGGGCGCCGCGTGCCGGACGTGTTGCTGTCCGGTCATCACGGCGCCGTTGCCGCGTGGCGCCAGGCGGAATCCGAACGAATCACGCGCGAACGCCGTCCCGATCTATGGGCCGTGGCCGCGAACCAATAGAGAAAGGACCAAAGACCATGAACATCATTCAGCAGTTCGAAGCCGAACAGATCGCGCGCCTGACCGGTATGCGGGCCGTGCCGGACTTTATCCCTGGTGACACGCTGCGCGTTTCGGTGAAGGTTGTCGAAGGCGAGCGCACCCGCACCCAGGCATTTGAAGGCGTTTGCATCGCGCGTTCGAATAAGGGCCTGAACAGCAACTTCACGGTCCGCAAGATCAGCTATGGCGAGGGCGTGGAGCGCGTGTTCCCGCTGTATGCCCCGACGATCGCCGAGATCGCCGTGGTTCGTCGTGGCGATGTGCGCCGCGCGAAGCTGTATTACCTGCGTGGCCGCAGCGGCAAGTCGGCGCGTATCGCCGAACGCGCCCGCTCCGTGCCGACAACGGTTGCTCCGGCCGAAACCGCCGCTGCGGAGTAAGGCCTTGCCGTCAGATGCCCGGCACCAGCCCGGGGCATCTGACGGCCTTCGATTGTAGATCACATGGCCTGGACGGGGGCGATATCCACTCGCATTAGCTCGCGGATATCGCTCGCTTGCCTTGTTTGATCGCGTGCTTCACGGCTTCGGTAATTCCACCTGCGCGGTTCACGCTCAACGCCGGGCCATGACGCGTCATTGTGTGCGAAGTTGGTTTGGCCCGACCAACGGCAGGACCTTCAGGCCGCCTGCTGAACCGCCACCAGGAATTTCGCCACTTCCTCCTTCAGCGTTGTCGCCTGGCTGGTTACCTCGGTCGCCGCATCCAGCACCCCGGTCGCGCGACTACCGGTCTCCTCCACGACATGAGTCACCGCGGCGATGTTGCTGTTGACCTCGGCGGTGCCAGCCGCGGCGTGTTGTACCGCCTTTGCGATCGAGCTCGTGGCCGCGCCCTGCTCCTCGACTGATCCGGCGATGATCGTGGCGATCTCATTCATGCGCTGGATCGTGCCGCTGATCGATCGCAGGGCCGTCACGGCCTGATTGGTCGCCTGCTGCATGGCTGTGATCTGGCCGCCGATTTCCTGGGTGGCCGTCGCCGTTTGCGTGGCCAGGTTCTTCACTTCCCCCGCGACAACGGCGAAGCCTTTGCCGGCCTCACCGGCACGAGCGGCCTCGATCGTGGCATTCAGGGCGAGCAGGTTGGTGCGCGCCGCGATGTCGCTGATCAGCCGCACGACAGCACTGATCCGGTCGGCCGCCTCGCTCAAACTGCTGACGCTGGCGTCCGTTGCTTCGGCCTCGGATACCGCCATGCCGGCGATCTGCGCGGACTCAGCCACCTGACGCGCGATCTCGGCGACAGACACGGACACCTCCTCGGCGCCCGCCGCCGCCGTGCTGACACTTCTGGAGGCTTGGTCGGACGCGGCCGACACCGCCATTGTCCGCTGACCCGCGGCAACGGCACTCTCTCGCATCGCCGACGCGGCCTGACACATTCCGGCGGCGGATTCGGCGACAATCCGGGTAATCGCGCCCACGCTTTCCTCGAACTGCTGAACCAGCCGAACCTGCGCGGTTGCCCGCCGCCAGGTGAGCAAAGGCCCCGCATAGTCGCCCGACCGATCGAAGATGGCACTGATGCGGAGATCCAAATCCTCCTGTCCCAGTTTGATCCGCGTCCGGTGGGGTAGATTGGCCGGATCGGCGATCAGATCGCGCTGGAGGTGCGCCTCGGGATGAAACACATCGATCGGCTGGCCGACCAGATCATCGACCGTCACAGTCAACCGGTCCTGGACCAACCGCAGGATTTGCGTGGCCTCGGCATTCACATAGGTAATCCGGCATTCGCCCACGGCTTCGGCTGTCATGACGCCCACCGGCAACTGCTCGATCATCTGGGCCTGGATGAAGGTCTGCCGCATGACCTCGCGCAGGGCTTCGATGGACTGCGCCATGCGGCCGATCTCATCTCCCCATGCCGTGAAGGGCACGATTTCATCAGTTCTTCCGCCGGCAATTGCCTGAACGACCCGCGTCAGGCGCCGAATTGGACTGGCCAGCATGTACGTAACGACCGTTCCCAGCGTGACCATCAGCAGCGTGATCACGGCGGCCATGACCAGGATATTGTTGGACGCCGCCGTGCCAGCTTCCCTGGCGATATCGGACGCGTCGCGTCCGCGTTCGGCTGCCATCTGTGCCAGCCTCTCAAAAGCCCCCTGCATCGCCTGGCTGGCGGATTCGACATCGGTCCCGGCCGCCTGATCCAGCGCGGCCGACATCGCGACAAGGTCGTTCGAGGCTGCCTCGATCCCCTTGCCGATCGTATCGACCATACGTACATCCGTCTTGATCGCCGCTGAGTCCGCCCCAAACGAGATGACCGCCATGCTCGCCTCGGCATCGGCGATCGCGTCGCGAATATCATTGGCAGCCGATTTGTTTCCCGTGGCCATGAACATCATAGCAGCCGCCTGTACACGGCTCAGCGCCAAACGATAACGATTGGCGGCCTCGATATTCGGGTCCCGCTGATCGGCCAGAGCTGCCGCACCGCCCTCTCGGACGGACGCGACGCCAGTGACCGCCGCGGTTCCGCGAGCAAGCTCATCCATCAAGGTCGCGATCGCGGTTTCGAATATTGGACGAGCCTGGAACAGCCGTTTCTGGCGCGCGGTCAGCAGGTTGTCGCGCAGGGCCGCTGCGCGTTTCACCGCATCCAGCAGCCCGTCGAGACGCGACACCGCCTCCTCGACAAGGGGTTGGTCCGGGCCGGCATCCACCTCTCGCAGTAACCCCCTCGCGGTTTCGGTCTGCTTGACCGCGCGTTCAACCGCGGAGCGGACACCGGCAACGCCCTGCTGGCTCTGGAGTTCTCTTGCCACCACCCGCAGTTCCTGCGCGGCGATCAGACCAAGCTGCACCTGACGCTCGACGGCTGACTGTGCGGCGGCGCGACGCTGCATCGTAACAACGAAGTCCAGGCGGTTGAACCCGAACCACGAAACGCCAGCCAGCAGCGTCAGCGCACCTGCCACCGTTGTCGCCAGCTTGAAGCCGATCGGCAGATCGCGAACCAGACGCACCGGCATAAAAAGCCACCCCATTGTCTTCTCCTTCGAGAGGGGATGACGCTAGCCGCAAGAAGTTAAAGAACGGTGAACAGCGCGGCGATTACGAGCCATGAAAACACCAGCGCGGAAAAGGTAAACGCGGCGTTCCACGCGGTGCTGACGGTCCAGGGGGAGACACCGGCCCACCGGGCCGTGGTAATGGCTGAGGCGGACATTGGCGTCATGCTGACCCCCAGGCCCCAGCCCAGCATACAGGCGAACGCCAGGATGGCTGGTGAGATGCCAAACGCCGCCGGGTTCGGCATGGCCGCCCCAAGCAGCGCGATCACGGCAACCGGGTTCAGCCCAAGCTGACCGGTGGCAATCAGGATGACCGGGACCAGCAGGGGGACCGCGACTGGCGGCAAATGGCCGATGACCGGTGCCAGGCCGGCCACCGGCAGCGCACCTCCGACAGCGACCCCCATGAAGCCGGAACCGGCGAGCACGGTTGCCTCGGACCGGAAGTTCGGGACGCGCAGGAAGAAGCGGCCCGCTCGCCGCCGTAGCACGCCGATTGTTCGGGCGAGGTGGTTCGCGCCGCCAACGAAGCGCCATGCCTGGACGATCGCCCAGCCCAGGCCCACCAGCGGCACGGTCAGCGTGACCGCCGCGACCAGCGAAACGCCCATGACGATACTGCCCAGTTCGGCCAGCAGCATGACAAGCCCGACCAGTGCGAGGATTCGCAAGTGAATGGACCAGGACTCGGTGGTCACCGGGCGCTTGCCGCCGGACGTGGCGACGCGGGCCGCCGAAAGCCGGTCCTCCAGCCAGCCGATCACGGCCATGCCGATGGAAACCACGAAAGCGATCGGCAGCAGCATCCGCATCGGCGCGGCCGGCACGGCGGTGGAGACAACGGCGGTCATCAGGTTCAGCGGGCTCCAGCAGTTCATCACCGCGAAGCCGCGATAGATCGCCATCAGCATCCGACGGGTGCGGAGCGCCCGTATCGCCTCCGAACCGCCGGCGGCTTGCAGGGTGTTGGCGCGCATCACCATGGCACCGAGGAGTTCGATCGCGCCGTATGACAGGATGATCCCGAACAGGTGGCCGCCGCCGGTCAGTGCGGCGTAACGGCGCCCGGGCGGCTGGGCCACGAGGTGCTGACCGCAGCGCCGGACCAGTTTGCTGGTCTCCGCCGCGTCGCGCAGGGACGACAGCGCGAGGAAGAAGGCGCCGTATGCGGCCCCCCGGCGCCAGGCGGCCAGGAATAAACCAACCGGGTCGGCGGCTGTCGCGACCCCGATCAGGCCAATGCCCGTCAACGCCAGGAACAGAATTTGGGCGTAACGGCGCTGGCGGGGGAATTCCAGGATCAGGAAAACGAGTATCGCAATACCCGCCAGATCGCCCGCGAGCGCCACGTGACCGAACTGGTCCAGCAATGTGGCGGCCCAGGCAAGGACATAGGCACTGGCGCTGAGTGTGTCGCGAGAGGGAACGGTCAAGCGGGAAGCTTCATCCAAGGATACGCGCCGGGGCCGGGGCACAAGAGTCCGGATTGTTGTTTTCCGCAAGTCCTCTTCCCCGTTGGCCGCCCCCTCCGACGTGACGCCAGGAAGGTTCGGGGGCGACTGAACCGCCCCCGAAGTTTCCTTACATTTTCATGTGGTCATGATTCCCCATCGGGGCGCCATGCGCCATGCCCTGCACCGTGACATCCACCGTCACCGGCGCGGCATGGGCGAACCGCAGCGTCAGCGGAAAGCTCTGCCCCGCGACGAGCGGTTGCTTCAATCCAATCAACATGATGTGGTAACCGCCCGGCACGAACGTCACCATGCCGTGCGCCGGAATGGGCACGCCCGCGACCGATCGCATTTTCATGACACCGTTATCGTTGATGGTTTCATGCACCTCGACCGTCGTGGCAACCTGCGCGCTGACGCCGACCAGCGTGTCGGACTGATCGCCGCCCATCAGCGTCACATACGCCGCCCCTGTGGTGGCGGCGCCGGCCGACGCACGTGCCCAGGCTTCGTGGACCATCACGCCGCTGTCCGCGACCATCACGATCCCGGTGGGCGCCGCGGCATGAACGATCGGCGGGAGACCGAGCATTGCGGCCGCCGCGATGCACGCGGCGGCGAAAGATGAAGAGGATATCGGCATTGGGAAACCCTATCTGACTGAACATTGGAAATTCGAACGGACGAACTCAGATGTCAGATGGGGGAGCCCGAGCCCGGGGCATCCCGAGATCGCAGCCGTTGTTGACGTATAGTTCCGGTTGACCTTGCACCGCGATGCTGACGACCAAAGGCAAACGCAGTGCGATTTGTTCCGGCAGCAACGCGATGCCAGCCTGATCCCCATGCACGACCTGGCACAGCAGGCAGACATCGCAATCCGTCGCTGGCGGTCCAGGATAGCCTGGGTCGCCCTGACCGCTGTGGCAGATCGCGACCAAGGCCATCCACCGTGGACCGAAGTCAGCCGGTATGGCCTGCCCACGCGAAAGCAACCCAAACAACGCAAGAAACGCGAGCATCGGGGCCGGCCATCGCCGTATGGAAACCGATCGCGGCATCCTTTTGCTTGAACCACGGGCCTGCGCGCGTGACAAGCCTATCATCTTGGCAAACCAGCCGCATGATGCCAGGAATGGCTCGGCATCGTCATATTGGTTTGGGCATAGCGACGCCCTGCTCGGTTGAAGGACCGGATGGCTGATGCCATGTGTCGGGTCCGTCGGCTGATGCAGCCCGAGAACAAAGGACAGGAAACATGTATTCTGACGTTTCGCTTTTCATTGATGGCTCCTGGGGTCCCGCCGCGGGCGGCCGCACCATCGACGTGGTCAATCCTGCCACCGGGGACAAGATCGGCACGGTTCCGCACGCCGCGCTGTCAGACTTGGATCGCGCGCTGGAAGCCGCCGACAAAGGCTTCAAGGTTTGGCGGAAGATCTCCGCATATGACCGCTCCAAGGTGATGCGCAAGGCCGCCGATATCCTGCGCGAACGCGCCGACAACATCGCTCGGCTGCTCACCATGGAACAGGGCAAGCCGTTCGCCGAGGCCAAGGGCGAAGTGCTAGCCGGCGCCGACGTGATCGACTGGTTCGCCGAGGAAGCCCGCCGCGCCTATGGCCGCGTTATCCCGGCCCGCGCCGAGGGCGTGTATCAGCTAGTGATCAAGGAACCGGTCGGTCCGGTCGCCGCGTTCACGCCGTGGAACTTCCCGATCAACCAGGTGGTACGCAAACTGTCCGCCGCGCTGGCCGCCGGATGCTCCATCATCGTCAAGGCGCCCGAGGAAACCCCGGCCTCGCCGGCCGAGCTGATCCGAGCATTCGCCGATGCCGGCGTGCCGGCCGGGACGATCAATCTGGTTTACGGGATCCCGTCGGAGATTTCCGAGTACCTGATCCCGCACCCGGTCATCAGGAAGATGTCGTTCACCGGCTCCACCGTCGTGGGCAAGCAACTCGCCGCGCTTGCCGGCGCCCACATGAAGCGGGTGACGATGGAACTGGGCGGCCACGCCCCGGCGATTGTGTTCGACGACGCCGACGTGGACCTCGCCAGCCGCATGCTGGCCGGCGCGAAGTATCGCAATGCCGGGCAGGTCTGCGTGTCGCCAACCCGCATGCTGGTGCAGGAAAAGGTCTATGAGCAGTTCGTCGAAGGGTTCGTTGCCTACACGAAGAAGCTGAAAGTCGGCGATGGGTTGGAGTCCGGCACCACGATGGGGCCGCTGGCCAATCCGCGGCGCATCACGGCGATGGAAACATTCATCGGCGATGCCCAGCAAAAGGGCGCGACCGTGCGCACCGGTGGCAACCGCATCGGCAACAAGGGCAATTTCTTCGAGCCGACGGTTCTGACCGACATCCCGATGGAAGCCCGCGTGCTGCATGAGGAACCGTTCGGCCCGCTGGCGCTGATCTCGCCATTCCGCAGCCTGGATGACGTGGTGACCGAGGCCAACCGCCTGCCGTTCGGCTTGGCGTCCTATGCCTTCACCCGGTCGGCCAAGACCGCGAACGCCATCGCCAGTTCGGTTGAAGCCGGCATGATGACCATCAACCACATGGGTCTGGCCCTGCCGGAAGTGCCGTTCGGCGGGATCAAGGACTCGGGCTATGGGTCAGAGGGTGGGTCCGAGGCGATCGAGGCCTATCTGAACACCAAGTTCGTCACGCAAGCCGGGCTGTAAGGCTGGATGCAGCGGCCGGCGGCAACTCCCGCCGGCCGTTTGCTTTTCAGACATCGGCCATAACGTCCGAATCCTTCGCCGCCGCGAAGGCTTCTATGCAGGGCTTCGGCACCAGTTCCTCAACCACTTTGTTGGTGATCGCGACGGGGATCTGGAGACGGGCGAAAAACGTCACCCTATGGCTCGATCAAGAACGCCGCGTGAAGCGGCGATGTCGCTGTCGTACGCGTTGTTAACGGTTTCTCAGTCATTGTGGTCCACAAATGGAAACGGCGGTCGAACCCCCGACCGCCGTCAACCAAGGAGGAACCGATGGCTGGAACACATCATTGTTCCTGCGACGAATCATTGTGATCCTGACGATCAAAAGTATTACCGGCTGTCCCTAACCCACTATTCTGATACACCCCCGCGTGCCGCGCGTTGCAGCGCAGTCAGATGTTTTCGGGCCGCCGCTGCGCAGTCTTCCTCGATGGCGCGATACCGCGTCACCACCGACTGCCCCAACTCGGTCAAGCTGGCGCCACCGCCGCCGCTGCCACCGGCCGCGGTCTGTACAACGGGCGCACCGAGCGTTGCGTTGAGGTCCTCGACGAGCTCCCAGGTCCGGCGATAGGAAATATGCAGCGCGCGCCCCGCTGCGGAGATTGATCCCGATCGTGCGATTTCCTCCAGCACCGCGACCTTACCGGGCCCGATCCGGGCGCCCGACGCCAGATCAACGCGGATACTCAGGCGGTTCGACGCCTTGCCGGACGGGGGAGATTTTGCCTTGGACGCTGTCATGCCGCACCGAAACACGCCACGCGCCGGAGATCAATCGTTCCCTTCCGGACATCCCAAACGGACCGATTGCCGCTGTATCCGATTGGATATATCGTTGGAGCAAGGGGACCATTCCGATGAAGCGCCTGACCTTGATTCGCCACATGCCTTTCATAACCCCACCAATGGCCACGGGGGTTCAGCCTTGACCTCGCGAGGCTTCATGCGCGTTCTCTTGTTCCTGCTGCTGCTTCTCGCCACGCCGCAAGCCCGGGCGGAGGGATTGACCGTGTTCGCCGCGGCCAGCCTGACGGATGCGATGAAAGACATCGCCGACCTATGGGTAAAATCCGGCCATGAACCGCCCCGCCTGTCGTTCGGTTCCAGCTCGACGCTTGCCCGGCAGATCGAGCAGGGCGCGCCAGTCAACGTCTTCGCCTCGGCCGATGAGAAATGGATGGACGACTTGGTGCGGCACGACATGATCGCGCCCGACACCCGCAAAGACCTGCTGGGCAACGACCTGGTACTGGTAGTGCCGGCTGACCATCCCGTGCATGTCGATATCCGGCCGGGCTTCGATCTGACCGGGTTGCTCGGACCCGACGGCCGCCTCGCAACCGGGGATCCCGCGCACGTGCCCGTGGGCATCTACGCCGAACAGGCGCTGCGCAAGCTGGGCCTGTGGGAAAAGGTTGCGCCGCGCATCGCCGCCACGGCCGATGTCCGGTCCGCTCTGCTACTGGTCGAGCGTGGCGAGGCTCCCGCCGGCATCGTTTACGGAACCGACGCGGCGGTATCGAAAGCGGTCACCGTCGCCGGGGTGTTCCCTGAATCCAGCCACGACCCGGTCACCTACCCGTTCGCGGTGACCAGAACCGGCGACACGCCTGATGCACGCGCGTTCCTGGCATTTCTGTCCACGCCCGCGGCGCGGGATATCTGGACTCGGCGCGGCTTTAAGGTTGAGTAATCGACGCAGCCGTCCGGACGCCGACCATTTCCAGAGCGAATTGGGCCATTTGCTTGCCGACATCGTCGATCGACAGGCGACCGCCAGGTTGGTACCAGGTATAAGCCCAGCTCACCATGCCGCCGATTGCCAACGCCGCCACGCGGACATCCGCGATAGTGAAGGCTCCGGCCTTGGCGCCTTCATCCAGCAGGTCACTCAAGAGCCGGTCGAAGCGCTTGCGCAGCGCGTTGATATCAGCAAGGCCAACCTCGGACAGGTTCTTTTCTTCGCGGAAATAGACCGCGATATTGGCTTGCCGCTGCAAGACCACCCGGGTGAAATCGACGACACCATTGTACAACCGCTCCGACGGGCTGCCGCCCCGTTCCGCCGCGTCGGCGATCGCGGCCAGCGACATCTCGATGGTCGGTCGGCAAATCGCCTCCAGAAGCTCCACCTTGCTGCGAAAATGCGTGTAGATGAACGGCTTCGTCACCCCCAGCTTGCCGGCGATGTCATCCAATGTGGTGCCGCTGAAGCCGCGCTCGTAGAAGAGCTTGACTGCCTCCTCCAGAATGCGCTCGCGCTTATAGGCCGATATTTCTTCACGCATGACGTCTTCGCCCAATAGCCCCTGATACAGTTAAGCAGGGTTTGGCTGTTTGGGCCATGCCTGTTGCTCAGCCAACGGTTTCACGTCCCATCGCCAGGAACTTCTCGCGCCGCTTGGCCCGCAGCGTCGCGGCGTCCATTCCACTCAGGCCCGAAAGCGCCTCCTGAATAGCGAGGCTGACGGAATGCAGCGTCGTCGGCTTATCACGCTGGGCGCCGCCCAGCGGCTCCGCCACGACCTGGTCGATTAGCTTCAGGCGCAATAGGTCCTCGGCGGTCAGGCGCAGCGCCTCGGCCGCGACCGACGCCTGCGCGGCGTCGCGCCAGAGGATCGAGGCGCACCCTTCCGGCGAGATGACCGAGTAGATCGCGTGTTCCAACATTAGGATACGGTCGCCGGCCGCCAACGCGATCGCACCGCCCGAACCACCTTCACCGATGATCGTTGCCACGATCGGAACCGGAGCCTCCAGGCAGGCTTCGATGGAGCGGGCAATGGCTTCGGCCTGACCGCGCGCCTCGGCGTCGATACCCGGAAAGGCGCCGGAGGTATCCACGAAAGTGAGTACCGGCAGCTTGAACCGGCCAGCGAGTTCCACCAGACGACGGGCCTTGCGGTATCCCTCGGGACGGGCCATGCCGAAATTATGCTTCACCCGCGACTCGGTGTCGGTGCCCTTCTCGGTGCCCAGAACCACCACGGGGCGGCCGCGGAACCGGCCCATTCCACCCAGGACGGCGGCATCGTCGGCGAACGCCCGGTCGCCCGCCAGCGGCGTAAACTCGGTAATCAGCTTATCGATGTAGTCCTGCGCCTTGGGCCGGTCCGGATGGCGGGCGACCTGGGTTTTCTGCCAGGGCGTCAGCTTCGCGTAGGTTGTCCGCAATTGCTTGTCGGCAACCGCGGTCAACCGAGCGACTTCATCGGCGATGTTGATGCCGTCGGGCTCCGACATACGGCGGAGCTCTTCGATTTTGCCTTCCAACTCGGCGATGGGTTTTTCGAATTCTAGGAAATGGCGCATGGGGCGGGGGCTTTAGCACACTTCGCGGCCATGGGAAGCAGTCAGGGACTGCGTTGACATTTAACCAGCGGCGTCAATCTCCTTGCCTCGGAATGTAGCCAAGGCTACATTCTGTTGTGAAGGGGGCACTATATGGCAAAGGCTTCATTTTTTCCCGCTGAGCCACCCGCATGAGCGAGGCGGCCGTCCACCCCAATCTTTCGGACCGTACGGCCAAGGCCGGCCAGCTTGCCCTTGGGGGCGGCCGGCGAGGATTGCGCGGTATGCTCCCGTTCATCGGGCCGGCAGTCGTCGCCTCGATCGCCTATATGGATCCCGGCAACTTCGCGACCAACATTCAGGCGGGCGCCCAACACGGCTACATGCTGCTGTGGGTCGTACTGCTGGCAAATGTGATCGCCATGCTGTTCCAGGCCCTGTCCGCGCGTCTGGGCATCGTCTCCGGCCACAGTCTGGCGACGCTGTGCCAGATGCATTTCCCACGTCCGCTGGTCTTTGCGATGTGGGTGGCCAGCGAGGTCGCGGCGATGGCAACCGACCTGGCTGAGTCCATCGGCGCCGCCATCGGCATCAGCGTCCTGTTCCATTTGCCGCTGCTCGCCGGCCTGTTGATCACCTTCGCCATCACATGGGGCTTGCTGAGCTTCCAGTCGCGCGGTTTCCGGCCGCTTGAACTGATCATCACCGGCTTCGTCGGCATCATCAGCGTGGCCTATCTGATCGAGTTGTTCATCGCCCCGCCCGACTGGGGGCAGTTCTTCTATCACAGCGTCGTGCCCGAACTCAGCGGGTCGGACAGCGTCACGCTGGCCGTCGGCATCGTCGGCGCCACGGTCATGCCGCACGCGATCTATCTGCACTCGGCGATGATGATCGACCGGGTCAATGCGCGCAGCGACGGGGAGCGGCGGCGGCTGATCCGGTATTCGAACCTGGAGGTTCTGATCGCGCTCAGCCTCGCCGGCTTGGTCAACATGGCGATGGTGGCGATGGCGGCGACAATGTTCCATCAAGGACATTCCGACGTCGGCGAGATCGAGACGGCCTATCACACACTGCTGCCGCTGATGGGGGGTGTCGCGGCGGGGGCGTTCATGACGTCGTTGCTGGCCTCCGGTCTGTCGAGTTCCGTGGTTGGGACCATGGCTGGCCAAGTCATCATGCAGGATTTTGTCGCTTTCCAGATCCCGCTATGGGTGCGGCGCGCCGTCACCATGGTGCCGGCGGTCGTCGTGGTGGCGATGGGCGTCAATGCGACGAACGCACTGGTAATCAGTCAGGTGGTGCTCAGCCTGGTCCTGCCGATCCCGATGATCGCGCTGCTGGTGCTGATCCGCAGCCCCGCCGTGATGGCTGGGTTCGCGATCGGACGGCCGGTGCAGCTTTTGGCCGCAGCGGCTTCGGTCGTCGTGCTAGCGTTGAACTTGGTGCTGTTGTGGGAAAGTTTTGGTAATTAGGCGGCGCTTGAGGCAGTAAACGAGTCATGCCCGACCTAACGATGGAAACACCCATTCGACCGCTGCCGGAGGAGCCGACCCAGGCCAGTCGCTTCGGCAAAGCACGGACCGCCCAATCAGGCGCGCTGCTGGAGGATTATGTCGAGCTGATCTCCGACCTGCTGACCGATGGCGGTGAGGCACGTCCCACCGACATCGCCCGCCGGTTGGGCGTGGCGCACGCAACGGCGATCAAGACGATTGGGCGGTTGAAGCGCGAAGGTCTGGCGGTGGCCAAACCCTATCGCGGCGTTTTCCTCACCGAGGCCGGCGAAAGCCTCGCCGCCCGCGTTCGCGCTCGGCACCGGGTCGTTGTCGATCTGCTGCTGGCGGTGGGCGTGCCGTTCGAGGCGGCGGAGTCGGATGCCGAGGGGATCGAGCACCACGTCTCCGACGCGACGTTGGCGGCGTTCGCACGATACCTGGCGCGGGGGTGACCCCCAGCCCTAGATCCTGTGAACGAATGCACAGAAGTCTACCCAGGGAACTCCCGACTCGGCAAAACTTCGATTCCTGGCAAGTCGGCCTCAAGGCGGCCGGCCATGTTGACGGGAATGCCGGAGGACAATTGACCGGTCGCCTTCCACCTGATCGGCGGCGAGGTAAGCGATAGCCCGCATGTGGGACCGGGTAATCGAGGCGCACATCTACGACCGCGTGCGTAATTTCCTCGTTCGACGCCACAGGATGACGCCCGTCGTGCGCCCGCCACGAAACCGGTCGGAAAACCAGATGCGGGAAATCCACACGTCTGGTTTGATGAGCGGGGAAGGGAAGCGGGTCGCACATGCGATTCCGCACCCTTTCTCGACTCTACTCCAACTGGGCCTAGTCTCTGGAACCAATTCTCCCGAGGCTGGGCCACTGCATGCTATCGGGCCAGCGGCCGGTATTTTAGCCGATGCGGCTCGGTAGCATCGGCTCCCAGACGCCGGCGCTTATCTTCTTCATAGGCCTGGAAGTTCCCCTCGAACCACTCCACATGGCTATCGCCTTCGAACGCCAGGATGTGTGTTGCCAATCGATCCAGGAACCAGCGGTCATGGCTTATAATGACCGCGCAACCGGCAAATTCCGCTAAGGCCTCTTCCAGTGCCCGCAGCGTATCAATGTCGAGATCGTTGGTTGGTTCGTCGAGAAGAAGAACATTGTGCTCGATCTTCAGCATCTTGGCGAGATGCACGCGGTTCCGCTCACCGCCCGACAGGATGCCGACTTTCTTTTGCTGATCGGACCCTTTGAAGTTGAACGCCGCGACATAAGCCCGGGACTGAATGGCCCGCTTGCCTAAATAAATAACCTCTTCCCCGCCTGATACTTCCTGCCAAACCGTCTTGTCAGGATCAAGGCTGTCGCGAGACTGATCGACATAGCCCAACTTCACCGTATCGCCGATCCGCAGGGAGCCTTCATCCGGTTGCTCCTGCCCCGTGATCATCCGGAACAAGGTTGTTTTGCCCGCTCCATTCGGCCCAATTACACCGACAATGCCGCCAGGCGGGAGTTTAAAGTTCAGTCCGTCGATGAGGACGTTGTTCCCGTAGCTCTTCCGCAGGTTTTCCGCCTCGATCACGATGTTCCCAAGGCGCGGGCCAGGTGGGATCGCGATTTCCGCCACGCCTGTTGCCAATTCCTGCGACTTCTGAAGCATTTCCTCATACTTCGCTATACGAGCCCGGCTTTTGGTTTGCCGGGCACGTGGCGAAGCTGCGATCCACTCGGACTCCGCGGCGAGGGCACGCTGGCGGGCGCTTTCCTCCTTCTCTTCCTGCTGCAACCGCTTGCGCTTCTGCTGTAGCCAGGACGAATAGTTGCCCTCAAACGGGTAGCCCCGCCCACGCTCCAGTTCCAGCATCCAACCAGTGACGTTGTCGAGGAAGTAACGATCATGGGTTACCACCATCACGGTGCCGGCATAATCGTGCAGCGTGTGCTCCAGCCATGCGACGCTTTCCGCGTCAAGGTGGTTGGTCGGTTCGTCCAGCAGCAACAGGTCAGGCTTTTCCAGCAGCAGCTTACACAGCGCGACACGCCGCCGCTCCCCACCCGACAGCTTGGTCACCGGCGAGTCGGCTGGCGGGCAGCGCAGCGCGTCCAGCGCAATTTCCACCTTGCGGTCCAGTTCCCACCCATCCTGCGAGTCGATCTTCTCCTGCAGGTCGCCCTGTTCGACGAGCAGTTGGTTCATCTCCTCGTCGCTCATCGGTTCGGCAAACTTAGCCGAAATCTCATTGAACCGGTTCAGGGCGGCCTTCAGCTCCTTGAACGCTTCTTCCACGTTCTCGCCAACTGTCTTGGTAGGGTCGAGCGGCGGTTCCTGCGCCAAATATCCGACGGACGCACCGGGCGCGGCCCAGGCTTCACCGCCATATTCCGTCTCGATGCCCGCCATGATTTTCATCAGTGTCGATTTACCGGCACCGTTGACGCCCAAAACACCGATCTTCACCCCGGGCAAAAAAGACAAGGTGATGCCTTTGAAGACTTCCCGTCCGCCGGGAAAAGCCTTCGTCAAATCCTTCATCACGTAAACGTACTGGTAGCTGGCCATGATCCGTCGCTTCGCTGTTTGGATGGCTTCTAGCGCGCCTCGTGTCCGCTGGGTAGCAATGTTAGGTCGCGGGAGCGCCGCAAAAGCCACAACGCTACGTGGGAGGCCAGACCCAGGCGACAAGCCCAAAATGGTGCGCCCGGTAGGACTCGAACCTACAACCGAGCGGTTATGAGCCGCCAGCTCTAACCAATTGAGCTACAGGCGCGCACCACCACCCCTTAATGCCCTCCCGCGCGGTAACACGTCAACGCAAGACCCCTTGTCGCCCATGCAGGGCGCTTCGGTTCTCCGACCGATGGCTGCATCGAGCGCTTGCTGGCGGTTCTGGGCGATGTCGGCACGGAGCGCCGGCTGATTGCCTTTTGCGGTAAGGAGGTCGTCGTCACCTCCATGCCTTGATGACTCGACAGACCTCGGTCTGGGTGAAAATGGCCTCGCCGGTCACGATGCCGCCCGCCAACGGAAGGGTTTTGAGCAGGCTCAGCGTCGCGATTTCTCATTGCTATCGGGTTCAATGGCCAGGGCATCACTAAAGGCCGCCAAGCCGCCGCGTGAAAGTTTCACCCGCTTTCCCGGGGTTGGTATAGCATGTCCCAGACATCCTCTTTTCCAACTCCCACGTGGACGATACACTCAACAGATGGCCGCGCTACAACTACCTAACGACCCCATGACCGATCCCTCGGCAGAGGAGTTGATTGCCCTCCGCCCATGGCTGAAGCACGACGCAATGAATGGCCTGCTACTGGACGGGGTCCCGCTGGCCGGCATCGCCGATGAGGTCGGCACGCCCACCTGGGTTTATTCCGCCGAGACCATGCGCTCTCGCTATAAAGCGCTTGCTGGCGCGATGGCCGACGCAGGCTTGGCCGTTCATATCCACTATGCCGTCAAAGCCAATGACTCTCGGGCGGTCCTGTCGCTGTTCGCAACTCAGGGCGCGGGTGCCGACGTTGTCAGTGGTGGAGAACTTCTAAAGGCGCGTCGCGCCTCTTTTCCCGCCAGCAACATCGTTTATTCCGGTGTCGGCAAGTCGCCTGCCGAACTGAGTCTCGCGCTGCGGGAGGACATCGGCCAGATCAACGTCGAAAGCGCCGAGGAATTGGATATGCTCTCCGCCCTCGCGACGGCACAAAATCGGACGGCGCGCGTTGCCCTGAGGGTGAATCCCGACGTCGATGCCGGCACGAACGACAAGATCACCACGGGTCGGGCGACCGACAAGTTTGGCATCCCGTATTCCGACGCCATCGCGCTGTATGCTGTGGCTGCCTCGCTGCCTGGCATACAGCCGATCGGGTTGGCTACCCATATCGGCAGCCAGATACTCGACATCGCGCCGTATCGGAACGCCTTCGCCCGAATAGCTCAACTTGTCCATGCGCTACGAGAAAAAGGCCATAGAATCGAAACGGTCGACTGCGGCGGCGGCCTGGGCATCCCCTATCGCAACGACCCCAGCCCCTCCCCGGCCGCCCTGGCCGCGGCCATGAAACAAACCTTCCATGGCCTTGACGTGCGGCTCGCCATTGAGCCCGGTCGCTGGCTGGTCGGTCCCGCCGGGCTGCTGCTGGCCTCGGTCGTTTTGGTCAAGCGGACAGCGCTCGACCCGTTCATTGTTCTTGATGCCGCGATGAACGACCTGGTTCGCCCTGCTATGTACGACGCGTGGCACGGCATCGTTCCGATTGCCGCGAAGGACGCCGTTGCGCCCGCGCGGCTTTTCTCCGTCGTCGGTCCCGTTTGCGAATCCGGCGACACGTTCGCGCGAAGCCGCAGTTTGCCGACGCTCGCCGCCGGCGCGCGCGTGGCAATCCTCGACGCGGGTGCGTATGGTGCGGTCATGAGTTCGACCTACAATGCACGTCCGTTGGCGGCCGAGGTTTGGGTGGATCAGTGCCGGTGGTCCACCATTCGCGATCGCCAGTCGATCGAGGAACAGTGGGCGCGGGAGCGCCTCCCGACGTGACGGGGCCCGCGCCTCCGACGCGGCATCTCGCCGGCCGTCGGTTCCTGGCGCGCGCGGTCATCTCGTTCGAAGTTGTATGGCTTGCGCTTTGGCCACCGCTAGCGGTGGTTGGGGTGTTCCTTTGCCTGGCAATGCTTGATGTCCCGCAGCGGCTGCCTGGCTGGGCGCACGTTGCCTTATTGGTCGTTGTTGTCCTGGCAGCCGGAGGCTTGCTGCTCCGCGGATTGCTGGCTGGTGGGCTTCCAGACGACCGTGCCGCTGACCGCCGCCTAGAATCCCAATCCGGTTTGACTCACCGCCCTCTTGCCGTTCTGACCGAAAAGCCATCAAGGGCAGATAATCTCAGCCTCGCGCTCTGGGACGCTCACAGGGCGCGATCAGTTACTCAGATCGGGCGGCTCCGTGTGGGTGGGCCACGGCCGGGGCTGGCTCGGCGCGATCCGCGCGCCCTAAGGTATGCATTGCTTCTGTGCGTTGTCGCCTCACTTGGGATTGCGAACAGTGATGCGCCGTCACGCCTGTATACGGCGGTGACCCCATCGCTCCCGCCTCCCTTGGGCGTCCCCTCAACCAGGCTTCAGGCTTGGATCACTCCCCCCGCTTACACCCGCATCGCGCCAATCTTCCTGAAAGCCGAAGGTGGGACCGTATCCGTTCCGGCTGGGTCACATCTGACTGTCAACGTCTCCGGCGACAGGACCGCGCCTGTTCTGTGGCTGAACGAGCGCAGCGATCCTTTTACTTCCTTGGATCACAGCAGTTTCCAGGCGGACCTCGATCTAACCCGCGGCGGTGTGCTGACCGTAAAGCGGGATGGAACCAGCGTTGCCGTTTGGACTTTGACCGTGATCGCGGATCAGCCACCGACGATCGGCTGGGGCGGCAATCCCGGACGTCAGCCGCACAGCCAGGAGACGAGGCTGCCATGGGAGGTTTCCGACGATTACGGCGTTACTAACCTTCAGGCGGAACTCCACCTGCGCGACCGGACGGACGCGCCGCCGCTACTTGTGACGATTCCCATGCCGGGCGGCTCAGCGAAGTCGGCTCACGGCATAAGTCGGCCAGATCTGAACGCGCATCCGTGGGCGGGATTAACCGTAACCGGCCGGCTGATCGGTCGTGACGCCTCCGGCCAAACCGGCGCCAGCGAGGAAAGGGCCTTCGATCTACCGGAGCGGCCGTTTCACCACCCGGTAAGCCGCTCGCTCATCGCCGCCAGGAAGACACTCAGCCTACACCCGGACGATCGGGGGGATGCGCTGGAGGCTCTCGACGAGCTGCTCCAGCGGCCCGACCTGTTCGCGGGCGATTTGGGCGCGTTCACCGCATTGAGTGGCATCTATTACGAATTGGCGCGCAACCACACCGGCAGCGCAGTATCAGAAGCTCAGGAAATGATGTGGCAACTGGCGCTGCACATGGAGGAAGGCCAAACCGAACAAAGCGCCCGCTCGCTGGAAGCGGCCCGGCAAGCCGCTCGCGACGCCATGGATAAGGCGCAGGAGCAGCCGAACGATGAAAACCGGAAATACCTGGCGAAGAAACTAGAGGAGCTGCGCGAGGCGATCGACCGGCATATGCGGGCACTGATGGAGGAAGCCCAGCGCAACAACAATGTCATGCCATTCGATCCGAAAGCGAAGCAGCTTTCCGCCCAGGTCATGGAGACGATCGCAGAGCAGGCAGAGCAGGCTGCGAAGGACGGTCGCATGGCCGATGCGAGGCAGCAGATGGCGCAGCTTGAGAAGATGCTCGACCAACTGCGGAATGCGCGGTTGCAGGGCGACGAGGGCAAGCAGGCCAGCAGCAAACAACAGCGCGGCAAGCGCCAGCAGAGTGTGGTGCAGGATCTGGTCGCGCGTCAGGGTTCGTTGCTGGATCATGCCCAACGGCGTGGCAGCAAAGGCCCGTCGGCGCGGGATCCAGCGGCGGAACGGGAGGCAGACAATCAGGTGCAGCGGGCCTTGCGGCGCGGGCTGGGCGAGTTGATGCAGCAGTTCACTGATCTGACCGGAGAAGCTTCACCCGCTCTGGGCGAAGCGGATCAGGCGATGCGTGACGCCGCGACGTCATTAGACCAGCACGAGGACGGGGTTGCTGGTGAGCGGCAGCAGCAAGCCATCGCAGCCCTGCAGAAGGGCAACCAAGAGCTGGGGCAGGCAATGGCGAGGATGGGCCAACAGCCGGGCCGGGATCAAGAAGGAGAAGACGGCCAGGACGGCGACGGCGGTGAAGGGACAATGGGCATGATGATGCTGGACGGTCATCAAGGTGATGGTCGCGGCACCGGGCCACTGACTGGTTCACCCGACGAAGCTGGTTCTGAAGGTCGCGATCCCCTGGGACGCGTCAACCCCAGGAGTATGACCGACAATGCGGACGCCACTGTTCCAGAAGAGCGCGAGCGGCAACGCACCCAGGCGATACAAGAAGAACTGCGGCGTCGTGGCGCGGATCGGGCGAGGCCTCGGCAGGAACTGGACTATATTGACCGGTTACTGAAGCAGTTTTGAATCAGGTGATCGCATTAAGCTCGCAGGGCACCGCGCTCATTTTCGGCTGCTGAGAGGCCGCGTCCTTGCTGATTCGATGGGCTTCCCGAACCTATCAGTAGTCTTGGGTGAGGGGCGGTTTCACCTGCCCCGTCGGCCCGCGCGGCATTACAGCGGGATCGCCAGCAGCGTGTCGATCCGCTGGCTGTCACAGACCACGATGCGTTCGGCATAGCGCCACCCACCGCCGGCGTCCCGCTTCAGCGTGTCGAGGTAAACACCAGTCGCGAACACCATCATTTGGCCATCGCGCATCGTCCGGACTACCAGGAACGACGTTTCAGCCGTGACAGCCCCATCCGGTCCAGCCTCGATCAGCGGTATCCCCAGGATGTGCCGGTAGCGCTGACGCTCGTAGATGTTCGCCTCCCGCAGCGCCAGCACGCGATCCGCCAGCATCGCCTTCGAATCGGCGTAGATCAGACCGGCCTGATACCCCTTCTCGTAGTTATCCGCCGTGGTCACCTTGTACAGACAGTCGTCGAGGAAAAACCCTGGCCAATCCTCCAGTTTGCCGGAATCCAGTGCCCGGGCACTGGCCGCGTTCAGGGCGGCGATCTCCATCAACATGGTCAAATCCCCATCTGCGCGCGCCACGCTTTCCAGAAGCCCCGCACTGACGCCTCGGTCGCTCTGGTTTCCGCACCCTCGGCACCCGAACCGCCCATCTCCACGATCGCGGATTCGCCGTCCGCCGCCGCGATCCCGCGCTGCACGAAGCCGCCGACCGCGCCGTCTTCCATCGAAACAAACCCGGCAGGCCCCGCGAGGTTGGCCTGCTTCAGCCGCATCGCGCGCAGTTCCGGCGTATCGTCGGCAAACCCGAGATAGGTCCAGTGCAAATCCATGCTGTCCACGCCGCGCGGCACGATCTGCCGCACCGCCAGGGCATTGTGGATCTGCTGCAGGATGAATCCCGGAAAGATCGAGAGGATTTGCAGGTTGATGTTGTCGTCGAACTCAGGGACCGCGTTCATGAAGGTCGGGTCCCGCAGCTTCAGTTCCTGGTTGTCGGCACGCAGTCCGGCATAGGTGGTGTCCGGCCCCTTCGCAGCGGCCAGTGTGGTGCTGGCATGGGCGACACCGTTCTCGCTGACCATGACGCCCCCGCCCTGACTCAGGCGGGTGATCTTGAACGTGGTGAAAAACGTGTGCAGCAAACTGGCGTGGTACGTGTCGCGCACGTTCTCCATGTACAGTTTCCAGTTGCACGGCAGTTGCTGCGTGAAGCGGCCAATGACCTCGACCTTTTTGTGCACCACGCGGCGCAGCCGAACCATGACCTCGTGCCCGATATAGGATTCGAAGTCCGGCGTTTCAGCCGATAGCGTTCCAAACACCAAACCGCACTGCATCGTGACGCGCAGCTTGCGCGGCCCATGCCTCGTCATGTCGAAGTCGTCCGGCATCCCGCCCTGGCCGTTCACACCGCGCCGGAATGCGATGGAGGCCAGATTGCCACGCAGGTCGTAGCGCCATGCGTGATAGACACAGTGGAAATCCTTTACCCGTCCGCCGTCATCCAGACAGATCAGGCTGCCACGATGCGCGCATCGGTTTTCGAACGCGACCACTTCACCGTCTTCGGCTCGGGCGACCACCACCGGCATGCCGCCCATCATCGTGGTTCGGTAATCGCCGATCCCTGGCACATCGATCTCCAGGCACAGATAGTGCCACCCCGGACCCTCGAAGACCCGGGTTTGCTCGTCCCGGGCGATGTCCGCGTCGCGATACACCCAGAAGGGGATTCGCGTCAGGCCAGGGGGCCACGCGCCGGCCGGATTGTGCACATGCTGATCCATCCCGTCCTCCCGTTTTGGACTTTTCAGGATGCTACGCCCGGCTTCGGTTTCCCCGCAAACCGTGCGCCATGATCAAGCCAGGCGCTTGTGAAAGAACAGCCGCCGATGACCAGGCGGGCAATCATCCAGGGCGCCAAACAGCGCATAGCCATGCTTCGCGTAGAACGGCCCCGCCTGAAAACTCAGCGTATCGACACATGCACCCAGACACCCGCGGCTTCGCGCCTCTGCTTCCGCCGCGGCGAGCAAGGCGGACCCGACGCCTTGTTGTCGCATGGCCTCCGGCACAACCAGCATCTCGATCTCAAACCAGCGGAACAGCGTGGTGCCCCACAGGCCGCCCGTCACGGCGCCCGAGCCATCCCGGATCGGGATCACCAGCAGACGAGGCTCCGCGGGTCCGATGACAGGCCGCGAAGCCGCATCCAAGGCACTGAAGATACCGTCGAACACACTTCGTTCGGCGGTATCGACGACGGTAAACACACTCAGGCGATTGTGTTGAGCAGGCTCGAAGTGCTGTTACTGCTGGCCTGGGTGGTGCTGGAAGGCTGTGATCCGGCATCGTCGCTGTCGTGGTCGTTACGATGATGCTGAACCTGACCGGCCGGCGCCGCGAACGAACTGGACGACGCGGCCCGTGACTGTTGAAGATAGGCTGCCGACGAAGCGGCAGAGATTCCGCTGATAGCCATATTGAACTCCTGCTTTTGAAAAACAGCGTCAAACTACCGACGGAGTCTTAACGAATGCTTAATAACGGCCGACAAATTGTATTGGGGTGTATCGATTTGTAAACCGGGCTGTCGGCGGCTACCCTAAACCGGCACCGTCAGCGCGTCGTACTCGTACAGCCAGTCATAGCGCTGCTTGACCTTGTCGGCCTGGAACTCGCGCTCGACGTAGGCGGCGGCCCCTTCCGGGCTTCCCAGGGCGGGGTTGTGGAAGCGCTTGGTGTTGTCGGAAGACCCGCGCACGATCGCGGCGGTCCGTTGCAAGCGGGCATTCTGATAACGCACCAGCGCCTCGGCCGGCGGGGCAGCGTCCAGACAACGGGCAATGACCACCGCATCCTCCAACGCCATGTTGGCACCCTGGGCCAGGAATGGCAGAGTCGGATGCGCCGCATCGCCCATCACACAGACGCGTCCTTCGGAGAAATGATCCAGCGGTTCGCGGCCGAGCAGCGCCCATTTGTAGGGTGTGTCGATATTGCGGATGATGGTCTTGACGTCCTCATGCCAGTTCCGCAGGTCGTGCAGGCATTCCTGTTGCGTGCCGGGCTCGTTCCAGGACTCCACCCGCCAGTCGTCACGCTCGATCACCCCGACGAAGTTCAGCAGTTCGCCGCGCCGCAGCGGATAGGTCACGACGTGGCCACCGACGCCCAGCCAGTTGGCACCGACCATGCGCTGCTGATGCGCCGGCAGGCGTTCCATCGGCACCAGCCCGCGCCACGCCATGATGCCGGTGAACTGTGCCGCCCCCTGACCGAACATCTGCGTTCGGATGCGGGAATGCACGCCATCCGCACCAATCAGCACATCGCCCGTGACGCGCTCGCCGTTCGCGAGATGCAGGGTCACGCTGTCGGACGTCTGGTCGAACCCGACGGCCCCGTTGCCGGCGCGCACCGCATCCGCGTCGGCCAGCCGCACCGCGTCCAGCAGTACTTTGTGAAAATCACCGCGATGAACCATCCAATATGGCGCGCCGAACCGCTGAACCGAGGTTTCGCCCAGATCGAACACCGGCCAGGTCTGTCCGGTCGTGCCGAGACGAATTTCCTTGGCGGTTGCCGCGCAAACAACCTGTTGCATGGCGGACTCAAGACCGAGCGCGATCAGGATGCGCGTTCCGTTGGCTCCCAGTTGCAGGCCGGCGCCAACCTCCCGCAATTCTGTCGCCTGCTCGAACACCCGCACGCGATGGCCACGCTGGATCAGCGCCAGGGCGGCGGTCAGGCCGCCAAGCCCCGCGCCCGCGATCAGGATATCAGCCATCGGTTCTCCTTCCCTAAGGGTCGCTTATCGCGGTGTTTGTAGCTTCAGCATCACCGCCTCGACCAGTTCGTCAACGGGCAGGCGGGAGTCCAGCCGCAGAACCGGCGCCGGCTGGTCGGCCAGCCACGCCTCGTGCATCACCAGCCCGCGGCGCAGCGATCCGGCCGTGTCGTAGGATTCCGCCCAGGCGATGAATTCGGCGTTGATGGCGGCCATATCGCCGCCGGGCTGGATGCGGGCACCCCAGCGCACGGTCTCCCGCTGGCGGAGCCGCTGCATCCGGATGTCCGGATCGAGGCGCAGGAAGACCACCAGGCTGTAATGCGTTTCCAGGGACGCCGCCCATTTCGTCGCGGCGCCGGAGAACACCCAGTGGCCCGTAACCGGCAGGCGCTGCTCCAGCATGTTCTGCCGATCTTCGGCTGGGCGCGGTGTGGTAAAGGGCGGGTCGGTGGGCAGCCAGTACAGGCCGTCAGAGTCAGCATGGGTCACCCCCAGCCGCCGCGCGAGGGCGGCGCCCAGGGTCGATGTGCCGGAGCCGGATGCTCCCAGGATGTGTATCCGAGGCATAATCCCCCGCGTAGCGCGGTTTTTGCCAGCCGGGAAGCGGGCACCCGGCTGGCACGCATGACGGCCGACGTCGATTAGATGTCGAGACCGAGGGCAGCAATCGCATTGCCGCCGGCCAGGGCTTCCATCGTGGTATCGTCCATCCCTTCGACCGACAGAATGTGGCCGATCGGATCATGCTCCGCCATGTCGAACGGATAGTCGGTGCCCATCAGGATGCGATCCGGGCCGAACACGTCCAACATGTAGCCAAGCTGGTGCGGGGTAAAAACGATGGTGTCCAAATACACCTGCCGCAGGTAATGCGTCGGCGGCAGCGGCAAATTGGCATGCGAATCCTGGCGCGCGCCCCAGGCGTGGTCGATCCGGCCCGAATACCCCGGCAAGTAGCCCCCGCCATGCACCGCCATTAGCTTCAGGTCCGGGAATGCCGCCAGCGTGCCGCTGAAGATCAGGTGATGCAGCGCCACCGTGGTATCGAGCGGATTGCCCAGCACGTTGTTGAAGTAATAATTGGTGAGGCGGTCACCATGGGTGAAGCCGTTCGGGTGCATCATCAGGAACGCGCCCAGCTTTTCCGCTGCGGCGAAGAACGGCCGGAACTTGGCATCGCCAAGTTCCTGGCCATTCACATTGGTCAGGATTTGTGCGCCCTTCAGGCCCAGCGGCCCCATGATGCGCTCCAGTTCCTCAGCCGCGCGATCGGGGTCTTGCAGCGTCACGGTCCCCAGGCCAGCAAAGCGGTCGGGTTGGCGGGCGATATAGGCCGCGACACCATCGTTCGTAAGCGCATGCGCCTTGGCAGCGAGATCCGCGTCCAGTGTATAGTAGCACTGGCCCGGCGCCGGCGCGATCACCTGGATATCCACGCCCATCCGGTCCATGTCCCGCAACCGCCCATCCAAATCCGCATACATGATCTGCGCTCGGTCTGCGTCCTGGATCGCGTTGATCTCCCGCGTTTCGGCATTGGAGAAGAATGCCAGCGGGATCAGTTTCGGATCGACATGCGGACCGGCGAGACGGGCGGCCTCGGGCACTACGATATGGCAATGGATGTCAATTGTCGGGCTCGCGGGCCGGCGCACGCGGCCGGTGGCGACATGGGTGCGGGCAGCGGTCAGACCATAGCGATTCTTCGGCGGAGCCATTGAACGGTTTCCTTGTCTGGTTCGTTACGACCGTAGCGGATCAGGCCCGCGTTGCCCAATGGACCGCCAGTTGGCCGGAATCCTTGCCACCCCGGCCGGCGGCGATCGCCTCTTCATAGCCGCCAAGCGCGGCTTGCGCGGCCGGCAGATCGAGGCCCGTCGCCCGAGCCAGGGCCAGCATGGTTTCAAGATCCTTCCTGGCCCCGGAGATATCGAACGACCCAGGCCCCGTGTCGGCACCACCCAGGCCGCGCGCGATGTCGGGTCCGCGTCCCTTGATGCCGTTCGCCGCGCCGGTCGTGTCGGCCAGGATGTCGATCATCTTTTCCGGACTGAGGCCAGTGGATTTGCACAGCGACAGTGCCTCGCCCAGGGCCTGCCAATAGACCAGGAGCGGCAGGTTGATCGCCAGCTTCACCCGCGCACCGGCACCGATCGCACCGACGTGCTCGACACGGCGGCAAAGCTGATCGAGCACCGGGCGCGCCCGAGCAACGGCGGCTTCAGTTCCGCCGGCGAGGCCGAACAGCTTGCCGTCGCGGGCCGGCGCGACGGTTCCTCCCACCGGGCATTCGACGTAGTCGCCGCCACGCTGGATGACCTCGGCGGCGAGCGCTTGCTGGACGTCCGGCAGCACCGTGCTCATGTCCACGATCAGCTTGCCGGTCAGGTCGGCGGACAGCAGCCCATTCGGTGCACGGTAAACCGTGTCCAACGCGGCGGCATCCAGCACGATGGTGATCACGAGTTCCACGCCCTTGGCCAGATCGGCCGGCGTCGCGGCGGCCGTGGCGCCATCGGCGACCAGCGCAGCGGTCTTGGCTGCATCGCGGTTCCAGACCGTCAGTTCGTGGCCGAACGTCATCAAGCGGCGCGCGATGGTCGATCCCATCTTGCCCATGCCGCAAACACCGATGCGCATGTTATGTCCTCCCTCAATTAAGGGCGTTACTAGATGGACCCGCCGCCGGCCTGGAAATGAAGATTCCTGCTTGCTGCGATCAGGATTTCTGATGCCCCTTGTCCAGCACCGCAAAGACAGCAGCGGTGTCCTGATCCCCCAGGCCGGCTTGCAGCACCTGGGTGTAGATCGGCGCGCTGGCCTCAAACAACGGCAGCGACACCCCCAGGTCGCGGGCGAAGGCGCCGATGATGTCCATGTCCTTCTGCCATGTGGACACTCGCATCGTGGCCGGCGTGTAGGATCGCGCGGCCATCATCGGCGCCCGCATGTCGAACATCCGCGAGGCACCCGCACCGGAGCCGGCGATCTTCACCACCAGATCGGAGTCCAGCCCCGCGGCGTTCGCCAGCACCATCGCCTCGGCCGCCGCGACATTGTGGATGGCGACAAGCAGGTTCGCCACGAACTTCATCCGCGTGCCATTCCCGAACGCCCCAATGTCATGCGCCGCCCGCGCAAAGTCGCCAAACAGCGCCATCTGCTCGGCGATCGCGGCCGAGTCCCCACTGGCATAGATCACCAGATCGCGGTTCACCGCCTGCGCGCCCGTGCCGCTGAGGGTGCAATCCAGCGCGATGTGCCCAGCCTTCGACAGCACCTCATGCGCCGCCAACTTGTCTTCCAGCGCCATCGTGCTGGTTTCCACGACAACGCGCGGTTCGGGGGTGGCGGCGATGGCGGCCGCGACGGCGGCCAGCGCATAAGGCGACGGCAGGCTGGTCAGAATGACCGGCGCGGCGGCACAGAGAGCCGCGATATCGGCACACGCGGTGCCCCCTGCCTCGGTCAGTGCTGCCTGCTTCGCCGGGTCAATGTCAGTGCCGAAGACCTTCCACCCACGCTCGATCAGGTTTTTCGAGATCGCCCCGCCCATGATGCCCAGACCGATGATGCCCACTGTTCCGGCCATCGCGAGACCCTCCGATTGTTATTTCCCTGCCGGTCACGTACTCAACACCAGCGAACCGGGCAAGCCGAGAGGAACCGCACAGGGATGAAAGCGCCGGCATTCGATTACGTCAGGGCTGGAACCGTCACCGAGGCCTGCGCCTTGTTGGGCCAACACGGTGCCGACGCCCGTCTGCTCGCCGGCGGGCAAAGCCTGCTGCCCGCGATGAACCTTCGGCTGGCTTCGCCCTCGGTGCTGATCGATGTCGGCCGGATAACCGGCCTGGACGGTATCGAGGTCCGCGCGGACAAACTGCGTATCGGCGCGTTGGTACGGCACGAAACAGTGCTGCGCAGCACACAGATCGCAAAGCATGTCCCGCTGCTGACCGAGGCCATGCGCCACGTCGCCCATCCGGCCATCCGCGCACGCGGCACGATGGGGGGCAATCTGGCACACGCCGACCCGGCCTCGGAACTGCCAGCCTGCATGCTGGCCCTCGGCGCGGCGATCGAGGCGACATCCGCCCGCGGCACCCGCATGATCGCGGCCGAATACTTCTTCACCGGCCTGTTCCAGACGGCGCTGGAACCGGACGAGATGCTGACCGCCATCCAAATCCCCCTCCCCGCCCCACGCTTCTTCTTTCAGGAGATCGCTCGGCGGAGCGGCGACTACGCCATCGTCGGACTGGCGGCATCAGGCGACCGCCTGGCGTTCTTCTCGGTTGGTGACCGGCCCCTGTTGTTCCAAGCGTCGGCCTCGCTGGACCTGGACCCGCCCGCCGACCTGCAAGCGACGGCGGCGATGCGAGTGCATCTGGCGGGCGTGTTGCGCCAGCGGGCACTGACGGCGTTGGGGATTCAGGCATGAAAATCGCGTTGACAGTCAACGGCGAGGCGATCGGCGCGGAAGTCGAACCGCGTGTGCATCTGGGCGACTTCCTCCGCGAACACCTGTCGCTGACCGGAACCCATCTGGGCTGCGAACATGGCGTGTGTGGCGCCTGCACCGTGCGGATCGACGGCGCCCTCGCGCGCGCCTGCCTGGTGCTGGCGGTGCAGGCCGACGGCTGCCGGGTAGAGACGATCGAGGGCCTGTCGGACAGCGGCGAAATCGCCGACCTGCAACAGGCGTTTCACGAACGCAACGCATTGCAGTGCGGCTACTGCACCCCCGGAATGCTGATCGCCGCACAGGATTTGCTTCTGCGCGATCCAGCGCCCGATCGGGAGACGATCCGCGAGCATCTGTCCGGGAACTATTGCCGCTGCACCGGCTACCACGCGATTGTAGATGCAATCGTCACGACAGCGGAGGGGCGGCAAGCATCGAAAGGCGTAGATGGCGGCCCGACGGCCGCCATGACGACGGTGGTTTCCTAATCGTCCCCCGCCGCCGCCTCTGAACGCACATGCCGGCGCATGAATGCCAAAAGCAGCATCGGCGGCACGATCGTCAGGATCATCAGCCGGAAATCGTTGTTGTAGGCGATAATCCTGGCCTGATGGTTGATCATGTCGTCCAGCAGCGCCGCGCCGTGCGGCGTCTCCGGGTTCAGCACGCGGGACGCATAATCGCCCATTTGCAGCACACGGTTGAACGGCGTGATCCCCGCCGAAATATCCGCGTGCGTGGTCTGAACGCCCCTGGTCAGCGTGAAGGATGTCACCGAAATCCCGATCGCGGAGCCAATATTCCGGGCGAGCGACTGCAATGCGGTGCCCTCGCCACGAAGCTGCGGTGACAGGGTCGTGTAGGCCATCACCGACATCGGGTTGAACACGAGACCGACGGAAAATCCCTGTAGCACCAGCGTCAGCATCATCTGCTGTTGCGTGACATCCGGTGTCCAGGTGCTCATCTGATACAGCGCCCAACCCAAGACCAGCAGTCCGCAGGCCATGATCTTGCGTTGGTCCACCCGCATCCCCAGCCGGCTGGCAACGAACATCGACATGATGGTGCCGAGCCCGCGCGGAGCCATGGCCCATCCGGCGGTATAAACCGGATAGCCAGCCAGATTTTGCAGATAGGGCGCCAGCAGCGCCGAGGTCGAAAGCAACACCGACGACACGCAGAACACCATGACCAGGCCAGAACTGAAATTGCGGTCCTTGAACAGGCTCAGCGACAGAAACGGCTTGTCCGCCACCAGCATATGGACCACGAACAGATAGAACCCCAGGCCGGCCAGCACCGCCTCGACAATGATCTCGCCCGAGGTGAACCAGTCCAGTTCCTGTCCGCGATCCAGCATCAGTTGCAACGCGCCGCAGCCCAGCGCCAGCATCGAAAAGCCGTACCAACTGAAACGCAGCCCGGCCTGCGCCGGCGTTTCCTTCATGAACAGCATCAGGCCGATAACCGACAGAATGCCGAACGGCAGGTTCACGTAAAACACGAACCGCCAGCTATAGGCATCCGTCAGCCAGCCGCCCAAGGTCGGCCCCATGATCGGCCCCATCGTGACCCCCATGGAGAACACCGCCATCGCCTGCGCGCGTTTGGAGAACGGGTAGATATCCAGCATCGTCGCCTGCGACAGCGGCGCGATGGCCGCCCCGCACATGCCTTGCAGCAAGCGAAAGGCGACAAGTTCATCCAACGACTGCGCCGCGCCGCACAGCATGGATGCAACGGTGAAGCCGATCAGGCAGGTGATGAACAATCGCTTGCGGCCGAAGCGGCGTGCCATCCAGCCGACGGGCGCGGTCATGATGGCGGCGGCGATGACGTAGGAGGTCAGCACCCAGGTGATCTCGTCGGATGACGCCGACATGCCGCCTTGCATATAGGGCAACGCGACGTTGGCGATCGTCGAATCCAGCGTCTGCATCAGCATCGCCAGCATAGCCGACGCGGTGATCAGACCTCGGTGCGGGACGGATTCGGTTTCGGACATCGACGTTACGGCTTGGACGCTTTTTGATATTGTGCCGAGTGTGCCCTGGCTTGGCGCGTCGCGCTACCTTATGGCTGGGTCTGACTGATCTGGAGGATGTCCCATGAACGGCCTCTCGCCCCTCGACCGGCCGAACTCCTATATCGGGCGCAGCGTGCCCAGGCCGAATCTGGTCCGTTTACTACAAGGACGCGGGCAGTATGTCAGCGATCTGGTGCTGCCGCGCATGGTGCATGTGGCCTTCGTGCGCTCCCCCTACGCCCACGCTCGCATCGTCGGGATCGACACCGCGGCGGCCCGTCAGCGCCCGGGCGTGGTGACGGTGGTGACCGGGGCCGAACTGGCGAAGGTTTGTTCCCCGTGGGTCGGCGTGCTGTCGCATCTAAAGGGACTGAAGTCGGCGCCGCAGCACGCGATCGCGGTCGATGTCGCGTGCTGGCAAGGGGAGGCGGTCGCGGCGGTGCTGGCGGACACCCGCGCGGCGGCCGAGGACGCGGCGGAACACGTCGTCGTGGACTACGAAGAACTGGAACCGGTGACGGACATGCGTACCGCGCTGGACGCCGCCACGCCGGTAATCCACCCATCGCTCGGCGACAACCTGGCGTTCGAACGCCGGCTGGATGCCGGTGCGGTCGATGATGCGTTCGCCCAAGCCGATGCCGTGGCCGAGGCGGAGTTCATCTTCGGTCGCCACACCGGCGTGACGCTGGAACCCCGCTGCGTCGTCGCCGACTGGCGGCCCGGCGATGAGCGGCTGACGGTGTACCAAGGCACCCAGGCGCCGCACATGATCCAGAATATCCTGGCGCTGCATCTGGGGCTGGCCGAACAACAGGTGCGTGTCGTCTGCAAGGACGTCGGCGGCTCGTTCGGCATCAAGGTTCACGTCTATCCCGACGAAATGGCCACCGCCGCGCTGTCAAAACTGCTGCGGCGGCCGGTAAAGTACGTCGCCGACCGGCTGGAAAGCTTCGTCACCGACATCCACGCCCGCGACCACCGCGTGAAAGGCCGCGTCGCGGTGAAAAGCGACGGCACGATCACCGCGTTTGAAATCGATGACCTGACCGGCATCGGCCCCTACTCGATGTATCCGCGCACCAGCGCGATCGAGGCGAACCAGGTGGTCAACCTGGTGGGCGGCCCGTACGCCACGCCCAACTACCGCGCCCGCACCCGCGTGGTGTTCCAGAACAAAACCCCGATGTGCCAGTACCGCGGCGTCGGTCATCCCATCGCCTGCTCCGTCACCGAGGGCCTGGTCGATCTCGCGGCCAAGGCGATTGGGATGGACCCTGTGGCCATCCGCCGGCGCAATCTGGTGGCCGACGATGCATATCCCTACGTCTCCGCGTCCGGCATGCGGATGGAAAAGCTGTCGCACCATGCCGCCCTGGACAAGCTGCTGGCGATGATGGACTACGATGCGCTGCGCACCGAACAGGCCACCTTGCGGCAACAGGGTGTCTACCGCGGCATCGGGTTCGCCAGCTTCGTTGAGATCACCAACCCATCCGCCGCGTTCTATGGCGTCGGCGGCGCCCGCATTTCCTCGCAGGATGGCGTGTCGCTGCGGCTGGACGCCGCCGGAACGGTGGTGTGCCAGACCAGCGTCACAGAACAAGGCCAGGGTGCCGAGGCCGTCACCGCGCAGGTCGTCGCGACCGTACTTGGCGTCAATCTGGCCGACGTCCGCGTGGTATCGGGCGACACCGACGTAACACCCTATGGCGGCGGCACCTGGGCCTCCCGGGCGGCCGGGATCGGCGGGGAGGCTGCGTGGCAGGCCGGCAAGCAGTTGCGGCTGAACATCCTGGCGGTGGCTGCCAGCATCCTGCAAACCCGGACCGAGGTGCTGGATATTCGGCAAGGCCACGTCGTGGACGCTGACAGCGGCACCGAACGCCTGTCGTTGGCGGAACTGGCGCGCATCGCCTATTTCCGCCCCGACACCCTGCCGCCCGGCTTCCAGGCGGAACTGATGGCCGTAAAGCACTACGTTCCGCGCGATTATCCGTTCGCATTCACCAATGGCGTTCAGGCCAGTTATATCGAGGTCGATCCGGACACCGGGATGGCCCGGCTGCTGAAGCACTGGGTGGTCGAGGATTGCGGGACGGTCCTGAACCCTCAACTCGTGGACGAACAGGTGCGCGGCGGTGTGGTCCAGGGCCTGGGCGCGGCGCTGTTCGAGCACTGCCGTTACGACGACCGTGGGCAAATGCTGAACGCCAGCATGGCGGACTACCTTGTGCCGATGGCTGCCGAGATGCCGGATATCGAAGTCGGGCACTGCGTCTCACCGACCACGGACGGCGAACTCGGCGCGAAAGGCGCGGGCGAGGCCGGGACGGCAGGGGCCGCGGCGGCGGTGGCAAGTGCGGTGAATGATGCGCTGGCGCCGTTCGGTGCGACGATCGCCGAAATTCCGCTGACCCCCGAGGTCATCCTGCGGGCGCTAGGGCGAGCATAACGCCGAGGCTTTCCTCTTCACGTTCGCGAACGCTCCGCCGCAAAGCGGTTGGAAGCACCGAAAATCACATACACTCTAAGGAGCCTAGACGATCACGGGACCATGACCGATCAGAAGGACGGATCGCATGCCAGGACGGCTCATGCCTACGCTCGCGTCTGCAGCTCTGCTTTGCAGCTACCAACCGCCGCTAAGAGCCGCCCCGCCCCCAGGCGCCGATCCCGACCTCGCGCCCTGGTATCGCGGCCTGCGCCAGCCCCAAACGAATCTGTCCTGCTGCGATCGGTCTGACTGCCGAGCGGTACAGTACCGCATTCTGAACGGCCACATCCAGGCGTTCATCGGTCAGGAATTCGCACCCTGGCAAAATCCGCCAAACGACTGGGTGGATGTCCCGGAGACCAGCATTCTGCACCCCCACGACAACCCTACCGGCGAAGGGGTTGCCTGCTGGGCCGGTACCAGGATCATTTGTTTCGTCGAAGGCACGGGTGCCTGAGGGTCATTCCTCGATCGGCAGGCCCAGAATCAGATAACTGAACGACTTGCCATGCGAATCCAGGTTCAGCGAAGTATTCACCCCACCCTCCAGCGCGTCCAGCATGACGAAGTTCAAACCATGCAGGTCGTCCATCTCGTAACGCGTCACCGATCCGGTGAACAACTTCGGAAATGCCGCCTTGATCCGATCCGCCGTCAGCGTCCGTTTCAGTAACGGATAGTCCTTCGGATCGTACACCCATACGGAAACATTAGAGATGTTGCCCTTATCGCCCGCGCGCGCATGGGCAATATCGTGAATCAGTCTGTGGCTCATGCCGTGAAAACCTCGAATGTCGGAGAAACCCGGTTACGGTCGATCAAAGCGGAATGCGTCACAACGCACGGCGTCACCTGACCCCGATACCCGCCGCCACCGGCCGGCCCACAGCACAACAGCGATTCCACCTCCCACAACATCATATCGACGTCCTCCCGTTCGGTTGACCGCAACGCCACATGCAGCCTGATATCCGCGCTCTCGCTCGCGGGAACCTCAGCGGTTTGGTGCAGGGAGTTCAGGCCGATCAGATCAATCCGCAAATCCCCGCCCAACTGGTTGATCCGGGTCAGACGTTCACGAACCACGCCAGCCGCCAGTTCGGCGCGCGCCCGAGCATTGGGACCGGCATAGCTGACACCGCCCTCACCCAGGAACCCACCGTCGAAGCCGATCGTCACTTTCAGCTTGTCCGGCCGAACGCTGCCGTCGCCGCCGCTGAGGTGCACGCGATCGGGACCGACCTCGGTGACGCTGACGCCACGGAAATTGGCGGTCACATCGGGAGTCAGATAGGCGGCCGGATCGTGGACTTCATACAGAAGCTGTTCCTTCACCGTCGCGGGCGTGACGCAGCCTCCGGTGTCCGCCAGCTTGGTGATGACGAAGCTGCCGTCCTGCTGAACCTCGGCGATCGGAAAGCCGCAATCCGCGAGGCGCGGCACATCCTTGTAGCCGGGATCGGCGAAATATCCGCCGGTGATCTGCATCCCGCATTCCATCAGATGGCCAGCCAGCGTTCCGCGCCCCAACGCCGTCCAATCATCCAGCGCCCAGCCGAAACGATGCACCAGCGGCGACAGAAACAGCGTGGGGTCGGCGACGCGGCCGGCGATAACCACGTCGGCCCCCGCCTGCAACGCGGGCAACAGCGCCTCAGCCCCCATATAGACGTTGGCCCCGACCATCCGCAGCCCGACGTCCTTCACCGCGCCTGGATGGTCCATGAATGCGGTATCGGGACCGATCAGGTGGGTGACGTCATCACCCTCCACGCAGGCCACCTTCAGGCCGTGGAGCCCCAGTTCCCTGGCGATGTCGACGACCAGCAATGCCGCCGCGCGCGGGTTCGCCACCCCCATGTTGGTGATGATTTTCGTTCCGTTCGCGTGGCAATGCGCCAGCACACCGCGCATGCGGGCACCGAGCTGCGGATTGAAACCGCGCGCCGGATTCAGCATTCGGTCGCGATGCCCAAAGGCCATGGTGCGCTCCCCCAGGCATTCGAACACCAGGTAATCCAGCGCACCGCGCTGTGCCAGATCGACCGCCGGGCCAAGCCGGTCAGAGGAAAAGCCAGCGCCGCAACCCAGGCGCACGGTGGTCAGGGGTTTGTTCATCGCACGATTTCTTCCCAAGGCTCGCGCGCCGTGTCCGGCGCCTTGATCCGATGTCTCACGTCTTGCCGCTCCGTTCAACGATGCGCCGCTGGCTCCGCGCTATCCTGCATTCGTGATGGCGGTTCCGCCTAACATTTGATCCACGTCACGGCGAGGTGCGCTAGACCGTGGATTGACTGAAAACCGCCGCCGTCAGGAGGGTCAGGCAACATGCTGAGAAAATTATGGGCGTGGGCTTCGAGTCAGATCGTCACTGACGTGCCGGCCGAGATCTCCGCCTGCCTCGATTGCGGGCAAGTCCAATGCCTCGATTCCCAGTTCAGGAACTGCCCGAACCGGTTGGCCCGCTCCGCCTCGCTGAAGGCCATGTCGAACAAAACCGCATCCGCGACATCGGCGCGGCCCCCGGTCACCTAAACCTTCAGCAGGTCCGTATCGATCGGCAAACCGCGAATCCGTTTCCCCGTCGCGGCAAAGATCGCATTGCACAGCGCCGGAATGACCGGCGGCAGTGCCGGCTCACCAAGACCAGTCGGCGGGTGATCCGTGGTCAGAAAATGCACCTCTACCGGAGGCACCTGATCGGTTCGCAACGGCCGGACAGTATCGAAATTTGCCTCGATCACCCGCCCGCGCTCGATCGTGATCCCCTGCCCCAGCGCCGCCCCCAATCCATCCAGCGCCGCGCCCTGAACCTGGTTTTCCGCGCCGCTTGGATTGATGATCTGGCTGCCGACATCGCCGACCACCCACACATGATCCAGTTTGATTTCGCCCTTCGCGGAAACCGTGGTCTGCACGACCTCGGCAAAGTAGCCGAGGTGGCTGAAGTAGAAGGCCACGCCCTTCGCGGTCCGCGCCGGCAACGAACCCCGGTTCGCCCAATCCGAGACCTCGGCCACTTTACGCAGCACGCCGCTCATGCGGCCGGTGTCGAAACCACGCCCGTTGCCGCCCGGCAGCACCTTCGGTTCGCCCAGGATCGCCAACCGGAATTCGACCGGGTCGCGCCCGCCCTGATGCGCGAGTTCGTCGATAAACGACTGGAACACAAACGCCAGTGCGTTCGAACGCGGCGCCCGCAGCGGCCCCGTCGGCACACCCAGTTCCATCACCGACTGGCCGAACGCCAAATTCGGCACCAGCGCCGCCGGGAATTCGGTGACCTCCATCAGCGCGGCATCCGCGAGTTTGCTGCCCTGGCCAAAGGTGACGAAATGATCGCTGAGCGCGACCAGCGATCCCTTGTCGTCCAATCCGCCTTTCAGGAAATGGAAACCGGCCGGACGGTAAAAGTCGTGCCGCATATCGTCCGCCCGGTTCCACAACAACTTCACCGGAACGCCAGCCTGCTTTGAGATCGCGGCCGCCTCGGCCATGAAGTCGTTGCGCAGCCGCCGGCCGAAGCCGCCGCCGATGCGGGTCATGTTGACCGTGACGTCGCTTTCCGGAATGCCCAGCGTCGCCGCCACCAGTTTCTGCCCCGGACCCGGGTTCTGGGTCGGCGCCCAGAGTTCAACCTTGCCGTTCTGGAAATGCGCGGTGCAGTTCTGCGGCTCCAGGTCGATGTGCGACAGAAACGGATACGAATACGCCGCTTCGACGACATGCGCCGCGTCCTTCAGCGCCCCCGGAGCGTCACCATCACGCCGCAGCCACGAAGCGGGTGCGGCTTGCGACAGAGCCACCGCCTGTTCGGCGAAGCCCTTGGTGCTTTGGGCAGCCGTCGGCCCCTCGTCCCAGACGATGTCCAGCTTTTCCCGAACACGATTGGCGATCCACCAGCTTTTCGCGAGGATGGCGACGCCGTCGGCCAGGGATTGCTGATCCGGGCCACGCTGGCCGCGGACGATAAAGGCGTCGTGGATGCCCGGCAGCTTCTTGATCGCATCGACATTGGCGCTGACGACCTTGCCGCCGAACACCGGGCATTTCTGGAACACCGCATGCAGCATGCCCGGCACGACCGTGTCGATGCCAAAAAGCTTCTGGCCAGTCACGATCTTCGGATTTTCAACGCCATGGATCGGTTGCCCGATAATCTTGAAGGTCTTGGGGTCCTTCAATGTCACACCGGAAAGATTAGGCACGGGCAGTTTCGACGCCTTGGACGCCAGCGCGCCGTAGCCGAGTTTGCGTCCCGTCTTGTCGTGATAGACGACGCCCGATTCGGTCCGGCACTCGGCCGCTGGAACCATCCAGGTCGCCGCCGCCGCGGTCACCAGCATCTGCCGTCCCGCTGCCCCGACGCGCCGCAGCGGGTCGTAATTCATCGGCGTGGCCTGGCTGCCGCCAGCGTATTGGCGGCCGAACTTGGCCTCATCCAGCGGCGCCTGCTCGATCCGCACCTGGCTCCAGGCGACATCGAGCTCCTCGGCAATCACCATCGGCAGCATCGTGCGGATGCCCTGCCCGACCTCGGGATTCTTCGACAGGATCGTCACGACGCCGTCGGGCGCGATACGAACGAACGCGGTCAAGGGTTCGGCCGACGCTTCCGCTCTGGCCGCACCCGGCAGCGTCGCGCGCAGCATGAACGCACCGCCCGCGGCGGCACTGACCTTCAAGAAGGTCCGGCGAGACGCGCTCATGATTTCGCTCCCGCGCCAGCCGCCATTTTGATCGCCGCCCGAATACGCGTGTAGCTGCAGCAGCGGCAAACATTGCCCGTCATCGCAGCGTCGATATCCGCATCATTCGGGTGCGGAGTCTGCCGCAGCAGCGCGGTCGCCGACATGATCTGCCCGGCCTGACAGTAACCGCATTGCGGCACGTCCAACGCCAGCCACGCCTCTTGCAGCCGCCGCCCGACGGGATCGGCGGCCATGCCCTCGATGGTCGATACCGCCGCATTCCCAACCGAGGAAATCGGCGTCTGGCACCCGCGCACGGCGACACCATCCACATGCACCGTGCAGGCGCCGCACAGCCCGGCGCCGCAGCCGAATTTGCTGCCCTTCATGTCGAGTTCGTCGCGCAGCACCCACAGCAGAGGCATGTCGCCATCAACCTCGACGGTCCTATTCACACCATTGATCTTGATTGTGTATGCCACGCTCGGAACCTCCTGCGTTTGCACCCATCTTAGGCGCGTAGCAGATACTCGCAAGCAACCCTCGTAATGCTGCGCCGCAGCAGTTACATACGGGTCAACCACTCCCGGATAGAATCATGCTGCAAATCGATGACCTCGTGTTCAACGCATGGGGACGCCGCTTCTTTGACCATGCCAGCGTCCTGATCCCCGCCGCCACCAAGGTCGGCCTGGTCGGGCGCAATGGCGTGGGCAAATCCACGCTGTTCAAGCTGATCCTGGGCGAGCTCTCACCCGACGGCGGCGAATTCGGCCTGCCGAAAGGTGCCCGCGTCGCCAGTGTGGACCAGGAACACCCCGCCACCTCGGTCAGCCTGCTGGACACCATCCTGGCCGCCGACACCCAGCGAGACGCGCTGTACTCCGAACTGGAAACCGCCGAACCGGAACGCATCGCCGACATCTACGCCCGCCTTGAAGAAATCGGTGCCGACCGCGCCCCCGCCCGCGCCGGAGAAATCCTGGCCGGCCTGGGGTTTTCGACCGCCGATCTCGCCCGCCCGATGGCCGAGTTCTCCGGCGGCTGGCGCATGC
>DNXO01000130.1:0-3107 GCA_003506895.1 Acetobacteraceae bacterium
GGCGCAAATGAGATCGCGCCGAAAGCAATGAGCGCGTTAATGACGCGCAGCCGCTGCGTTCGATTACGGGAAATTTCCAGTGCCATGACCTGTTATCCTTGACTGGCATGCAATGATGCATGGTTCACAAGTTCACTCGGGTCGTGCGGCAATACTGCGGTATTCAATAATTGGTAGACCTGTTTGAGTCAGAGCTTTTTGATCCATCGCAAGCATCCTGAGCGACCCGGAATTTCTTTGGGGATCGGGCATGCACGGTGTCCCGGTGACAACGCGCGGGGCTGCGGCCGTACGGCGATCACCTGCGAACATCCCTGTCATGACCGGCCCTGCCGTTATGCGCACCATCTTGATGCCGTCATCAACAAACGCTGCCGAGGCCCAGCAGTTCCGTCCCCGGTTCAAACAGGTCCAACCTGTCAAGAAGACCGCGCTTCACCGTTCCGCGACGGAACTGCTGCCGGTGTTGCGGATTATATCGGCCTGAGCCCTTTCGTCGCGCGATGCAGCGGCTCACTGTCCATGTTCGCCGCGCGGGGAGAGACTATTGCGTGTCCCGCCCAACGAACGTGCGTTTCCCGGAGATGCGGCCGACGTGCCGCTGCCTGACAGCAACGCCGGATTTGCTCCGACCATTCGCCGCACGGAGCTTGTTGCGTTTGCGCTGATTTCGCTCCTGTTGATCTCTGTCGTTGCCGTGCTCTATGTCGCCAAAGCGTTCTTCTTGCCCGTCGTGGCCGCATTCGTGGTCGGCACCATGCTGTCGCCGGCGGCGGGCTTTCTCGAACGTCATCGAATTCCGCGTGCGCTTTCGGCGGTTCTGATCGTGAGCGCGGTGGGCGCCGGCGTCACGTTCATCGTCGGCCTCATTTCTTCGCCGCTGATAGAGTGGAGCGCGCGCCTGCCGGAGCTCGGCGCGCGGCTCAAGGACAAACTGCATCTGTTCGATCGGCCGCTGGCGCTTTGGCATGACCTCCGGAACATGCTTGGCCTATCCGATTCATTCCCGGCGGCGCCGTTTCAGATGCCCAAATTCGAGTGGGTCCAACCGACGCTGGAATTCCTGTCGCCGACTTTCGCCGAATTCCTGCTGTTTTTCGCCACGCTCGTCCTGTTCATCGCTAGCTGGCGAGACCTGCGACGCGCGCTGATCATGACCTTCACCGGACATGACATGCGGCTGCGAACCCTGCGGATCCTGAACGCCATCGAAGAACATCTCGGCGGCTATCTGCTGACGGTAACGATGATCAATCTCGGGGTCGGCGCGGCGACCGGCATCATCTGCGCGGTCACGGGCATGCCCAATCCCGCTGGGCTCGGCGCGCTGGCGGCAACATTGAATTTCCTTCCGATCATTGGCCCGGTCGCGATGTTCGTGATCCTGACGGCGGTCGGCGCAGTCACGTTCTCGACGATCGGAGCGGGATTGATCGCGCCGCTTTCCTTCGTCGGGCTTGTTTTTCTTGAAGGCCATTTCATCACCCCGGCCATCATCGGCCGCCGGCTCGAACTCAACGCGCTTGCCGTGTTCATCGCACTCGCGTTCTGGACCTGGCTGTGGGGACCGATGGGCGGCTTCCTGTCGTCACCGCTTCTGATCGTGGCGCTGATCCTCAGAGATCATTTGTGGCCACCGACTTCCCCGCAGTTGCCGTCGAGCTGATCGGCCTCTGCTTGCTCGATTTAGCCGCAGGAACTTCCCGGGAGGCGCCGCGTTTGCACCGTATCTGATTTTCAATGCCGGGAGCTTTTAATGTCGAGTACTGATGGCGAAACCGGAATGAGGAACCTGACGGATAATGCGACCTATGAACGCCTTGAAAAGAATGTAGCAGCCGTGAAAAGCGATATCACCGCCCTCACCGAACAGATCACCGACGCGCTTAATTCATTCGCAGGCACCGCGCAAAAGCAGGCGCGCCGCGGGTACAAGCAGGCACGCGCCAACGTGGATTCGGCGGTGGACGGCATTTCCGAGCGCGGCAGCGCCGTCATGGACGCCGCGCAGGACGCGGCCACGTCGATCGAGGAAACGCTGGAAGACGTCGTCACGCAGCGGCCGCTGGCGACCGTCGGCCTCGCGCTTGGCCTTGGCCTTTTGATCGGCATGACATGGCGGCGCTAGCGAAGGGCGCGCGGCCGAAATGATCATATCGCCCGGTTCAATTCTTCCATTTTCGAACGAGGCGTTCCGATGTTTGGGCGCGTAATCGATGATTTCAAGAAATCGACCGGCACCGCGTTGCGGCTGACGTCACTCGCGGTGGCGGTGGCGGCGGCCGTGTTCATCACAATCTCATTTCTGTGCGCGGCGGCCTTCGTATACGTGCTGCAAACCTACGGCCTGATCCAGGCCTGCCTGACCGGCGCCGGCGTCTTCCTGATCGTCGCGCTGGTCGTGGCCTCGTTTTACATCGTGAAAAAAAATCGCGCCCGGGCGCGCGCGGCGGAAGTCGCGAAATCCACGGCTCACACCGCGCTCGCCGATCCGATGCTGGTGGCAGTTGGCGTTCAGGTGATCCGCGCCATCGGTGTCAAGAAGCTGATTCCGATCCTGGCGGTCGGTGGACTGGCCTTGGGATTGCTGGCCGGCCGCAACACCTCGGTGGATGAAGCGCCGGCGGAGTGATGAATCGTTTTCGGCAATGACGGGAAGCGCTATGTCACGCAGCGGCCGGGCTGAAGCAGCTTGGCGACTTCGGTCAGCACGCTGACAACAGGCTCACAGGCCACCGTGAGCTTGTAATTCCCCGGCTTGCTCCCGGAGAGGGAGGATGAAGAGTTGCCGGCGCCGCTGGCGACGGGGACGCGGACCAGGAAAGACGTATTTGAAAAGCCATCCAGCCGCAGCGAAATCGTGCGGGTCTGCGCGGGGGATCCCGCGACGCTTGCCACGCGGCCGGCTTTCGCGACACGATTGACCGCGACCCCGACCGCGGCCAAAGGCTCCTGCAAAGGCTCCTGAAAGGCATTCTCGAGGCGGTCTTGGGCCAGGGGGCCTTGCGCCGCTTCGGAGAGGTCGCGGCCCGAGGCAAATTGCGCCGCGCCCAATGTCAGCGAAAGGGCGATCGTACCGAGCATCCCAGTTGCAAGCTGTGACATGT
>DNXO01000130.1:3322-5566 GCA_003506895.1 Acetobacteraceae bacterium
CGTACCGAGGATCCCAGTTGCAAGCCGTGACATGTTCTTGTCCGCCGCTCATCGCCCCATGGCAATCGAACGAACAACGCAATGGGAACAACAAGGTTTCGGGAGACTCGCAATCACTTAACTGTGTGTGAAAAAATGTCGCGGGGGCGGAACGTCTCCGGGGCCCTGTGCGTCATCCCGGCAGCCGGTTATCCCCCCTGCCCCATTGACCGGTGATGTAGGGCGCGGCTGTGGTGATGCCAGCCGCGCCCTGCTTATTGCCTGTGATCCGGTTGATTTAAAAAAGAATAACCGACCGCGCGCCCGCTTTCGCCGCTGCCGCTTGGAAGCACGGGCTCCAAATCCGCTGGCCAGGATTGACGCTTCGCTTATCCGCGCAGCAAAAGCTCCTGCATCAGGAGGGTGGCGCATTGGACTATCAACCGGCGACGGCCATCGGCGCGTATCAGGTCGACAGAGGGCGATTGTTCAATCCGCCGGCGAATTTGCCGAAGCGACCGGAGCAAAGTAACCTGCGGTGACGCGGCCGATACCGGCCGCGTCGTACTTACGCGCTCGCGCCATCCTGCCTTAAGCCGTCCTTGCTCAAGCCACCCTCGGCGCGCGGTTGCGCGAGTTGCGCTGGAAGAACAGCGCCTGGCTGGCGACGGCCGACACCATCGCCGGCTGGAACGGTTTTGAGATCAGGAACGCCGGCTCCGGACGCTCCCCGGTCAGGAAACGCTCCGGATACGCGGTGATGAACACCACCGGCACCTCGAAGGTGCGCAACAGCTCGTTAACGGCATCGAGGCCCGAAGAGCCGTCGGCCAACTGGATATCCGCGAGAATGAGGCCGGGCTTCCTGTTTTTGGCGAGCGCAACCGCATCGGTGTGGGTGCGGGCGACGCCGATCACGTGGTGGCCGAGATTCTTCACCAGGCTTTCGAGATCCATCGCGATAAAGGTCTCGTCCTCGATGATGAGCACATCGGTGGCGATCTCCGCCGCCATTTCGCGCCCGGCGGCATCGGCGAGGTTGCGGGTCTCGGCGACATCGGTTCCGAGAATGAACGCGACTTCTTCTTCCGAGAAGCCTTCGAGCGACAACAGCAGGAAGGCCTGGCGCGGCAGTGGGGTGATATTCGAAAGCCGCCGCTCGGGCGGCATCGGCAAGGTCGTCACATCGGGATCGTCGTTGATCGATACCGAGTTCCAGATTTGCGTAAAGATCCGGAATAGCCCGGCACGGGGTCCGTGACGTTCGTCGAGCAGGGACGGATCCTGAAGCAGCGCCTCAAGCATGGCCCCGACATATGCATCGCCCGATGTCTGGCTTCCCGTCAAGGCACGAGCGTAGCGGCGCAGCAATGGCAAGTGTTCGGCAACAAGCTGTGATCGGGACATCCCCACTCCATCCTTGTCTTGGGCCGCAAACGTTCAACGGGAGGCGACCCGGTGTCCCCCTGACATGGCTGAACTACGTTCGGGGACAAGAAAAGTTCCGTCAGCCACGGAACTATTCACCCAACTTTGAATTAGCCATTACGACGAGCCCCCGAGGGCGCAGGGACCAATTTCGAGGATTAACCGTGAAAATACAAAAGCTTAACTCTGGGGGAAGCGGTGAACAGGTCATGAAAGAAGCAAAAAAGCAGGGCGGCCTAAATGCCGAGATTCAGTCGAGAATAGGCCACCAGCTGCGCGCCATGTACGACGACGTCGTCCGGCAAGGGGTTCCGGACCGGTTCGTGGAGCTGATCCGGAAGCTTGATGTGGCCGAGGCCAATCCCCAACTTAGGAATGCGGGCGACAAAAACGACGGAGGGGAATGAATTATGCCTCTCACAGACTCACTCCGCGACGACATCCTGGCGTCAGTTCCAAGCTTGCGCGCGTTTGCGATCTCGCTTTCCGGCAACGGCGACCGCGCCGATGATCTGGTGCAGGAGACCCTGTTGCGCGCCCTGGCCAATATCGACTCGTTCCAGCCCGGCTCCAACCTGCCGGCATGGCTGTTCACGATCCTGCGCAACCTGTTCCGCTCGGACTATCGCAAACGGCGGCGGGAGGTGGAGGACGCCGATGGCAGCTATGCAAAAACCCTGAAGACCCAGCCGGCGCAGAGCGCGCATCTGGAGTTCGAGGAATTCCGCGCGGCACTCGACAAGCTGCCGCAGGACCAGCGCGAAGCGTTGATCCTGGTGGGCGCCTCCGGATTCTCCTATGAGGATGCGGCAGCGATCTGCGGCTGTGCGGTCGGCA
>DNXO01000122.1:0-130 GCA_003506895.1 Acetobacteraceae bacterium
TGGGCGGCCAGGCCAATGTGCCCGGTGCGGCCGGCACGTGGAAGGATTTGACCGGCAACGTCAATTTGCTCGCGGCCAACCTGACCTCGCAGGTTCGCGCCATCGCCGAAGTGGCGACCGCCGTCACCAA
>DNXO01000122.1:422-2583 GCA_003506895.1 Acetobacteraceae bacterium
GGCGACCTGACCCGCTCGATCCAGGTCGATGCCAGGGGCGAAGTCGCGGAGCTGAAAGACAACATCAATACGATGATCACCAACCTCCGGCTCACGACCGATCTCAATACCGAGCAGGACTGGCTAAAGACCAACCTCGCCAGGTTCACGAACATGCTGCAGGGCCAGCGCGATCTGACCGCGGTCGGCCGACTGCTGCTGACGGAGCTGACGCCGCTGGTCAACGCGCATATGGGCGTGATCTACCAGGTCGAGAACGAGGACAGTCCGCAATTGCGGTTGCTTGCGGCTTACGCAGGCGACGGGATCAGACCGAATCCACAAACCGTGCAATTTGGCAAAGGCCTGATCGGACAATGCGCGATGGATAAGCGGCAGCGGCTGGTCTCGGAGATACCGGGCGACGCGACGCCGATAAACTCGGCGCTGTTGCGTATGGTGCCGAAGAATCTCGTGGTACTTCCGGTTCTGTTCGAGAACGAGGTCAAGGCCGTCATCGAGCTGGCTTCGGTCAGCGCCTTCACGACATCGCAGATTACCTTCCTCGAACAATTAACCGACAGCATCGGCATCGTGCTCAACAGCATCGAAGCGACGATGCAGACGGAGGGGCTTCTGAAGCAGTCCCAGCAGCTCGCCGGGGAACTGCAGACGCAGCAGAAGGAGTTGCAGCAGACCAACGAACAACTGGAGCAAAAGGCGCAACAGCTCGCTGAACGCAACGTCGAGGTTGAACGCAAGAACCAGGAAATCGAACAGGCGCGGCGCGCACTTGAGGAGAAGGCAACCGAACTTTCGCTGACGTCCAAGTACAAGTCGGAATTCCTCGCCAACATGTCCCATGAGCTGCGGACGCCGCTCAACAGCATCCTGATCCTGGGACAGCAATTGACCGAAAATCCCGATGGCAATTTGACCCACAAGCAGGTGGAATTTGCACGCACCATTCACGGCGCCGGCACGGACCTGTTGAACCTCATCAGCGATATTCTCGACCTCTCAAAGATCGAATCGGGAACCGTGACCGTGGACGCCGAGGAAATTCTGACAGCCAACCTGCTGGAAACGGTCGGGCGCCCATTCCGGCACGAAGCGGAAACCCGGCAATTGTCGTTCAATATCGATCTCGATCCCCATCTCGGAAGGGGCATCTACACTGATTCAAAGCGGCTGCAGCAGGTGCTGAAGAACCTGTTGTCGAACGCCTTTAAATTTACCGCCGAGGGCGGCGTGCGTCTCAGCGTCTCGGCAGCGCTGAACGGCTGGAGCGCCGAGCATCCCGTTCTCAGCCATTCGCCCGCCGTCATCGCTTTCGAGGTGTCCGACACCGGCATCGGCATTCCCCAGGAGAAGCAAAGACTGATCTTTGAGGCGTTTCAGCAGGCGGATGCGGGCACGAGCCGAAAATACGGCGGGACCGGCTTGGGACTAGCCATCAGCCGCGAGCTCGCGGGTCTCCTGGGTGGCGAAATCCACCTCCAGAGCACACCCGGGAAAGGCAGCGTGTTCACGCTCTATTTGCCGCTGAGATACGCCGGCCCAACCGTGGCTCCGCGGGCCAGCGCGTCGTCGCAATATAACGTTACGCCGGCGCTGCCGGCTGCGGCGCAGGAGCGCGTCATCGAGCAACTCCCGGACGATCGGCTCAACCTCGAGCCTGGCGATACCATTCTTCTCATTGTTGAAGATGACCCGCACTATGCGCGGGTGCTGGTCGATCTGGCGCGCGACAAGGGCTTCAAGATCCTGGTCGCGGCGCGGGGCTCTGAGGCGCTGGATCTTGCCAAGCAATACCAGCCCACCGCCGTATCGCTCGATGTCTTCCTGCCCGACATGCTCGGCTGGACGGTGTTGAGCCAGCTCAAGCACAATCCGCTGACCCGGCACATTCCTGTCCAGATCATCACACTGGATGAAGATCGCCAGCACGCGCTGGCGCGGGGTGCGTTCTCCTTTGTCAGCAAGCCGACCACGACCGAAGGGGTCAGCGAGGCGCTATCCCGGATCAAGGAATACGCCAGGCCCCGTCGTAAACGGCTGCTGATCGTGGAAGACAATGCAGCCGAACAGATGAGCATCAGGGAACTCCTGAACCATGATGACATCGAAATCGTCACAACCGACACCGGCGGGGGGGCGCTTTCCATGTTGCGCGAGAGCC
>DNXO01000099.1:0-152 GCA_003506895.1 Acetobacteraceae bacterium
CCGGCGCTGTCGCCTCCGATCGCGGTGCGGATGGTGGTGTTGATATCGCCGGGCGAAAGGCCGTAACGCGCCGCGCGGGCGCGGTCGATATCGATCTGGATCGTAGGCTGGCCAAGCGAGGTGAAAACCGCGAGGTCGGTAATTCCCTGCAC
>DNXO01000099.1:530-2597 GCA_003506895.1 Acetobacteraceae bacterium
ACCGCTTCGGAGACATTGTCCTGCAAATACTGCGAGAAGTTGAATTCGACGCCGGGAAATTTTTCCTGCAATTGGGCAAGCAGCCTGGCCGTCAGTGCATCCTTGTCTTCCCCATCGGGCCATTCCTTTGCCGGCTTGAGCGGTGCGAAGAACTCCGCGTTGAAGAAGCCTGCCGCATCGGTGCCGTCGTCGGGCCGGCCGTGTTGGGAAACAACCGAAACAACCTCCGGCCGGGCGGCGATCAGCTTGCGCATATCATTGACGTAGGAATTGCCTTCCTGAAGCGAGATCGTCGGCGGCAGCGTCGCCCGAATCCAGAGATTGCCTTCTTCAAGTTTCGGCAGAAATTCCAGACCGAGCAAATGCACGGCCACAGCCGTCATGACGACCAGCGCCGCTCCTCCCATAAGGACAAACCGGCGGTTGGCGAGCGAGCGCGCCAGCACCGGCATATAAAGACGATGCAGGAACCGCATGATGAGAGTTTCGGTCTCCTCGACATGGGCCGGCAAAATGATGGCGCACAACGCAGGGGTGACTGTAAAGGTCGCCAGCAAGCCACCCGCCAGCGCGTACGCGTAGGTACGCGCCATCGGGCCGAAAATATTTCCTTCGACGCCGCTCAGGGTGAACAGCGGCAGGAACGCCGCGATGATGATCGCGGCGGCGAAAAAAATCGAACGGGATACGTCGGCAGCAGCCGTGAGAATGGCGTGCTGCTTCATGTCCATAGTGATCTTGGCGGAAATCGCGGCCTGCTCGCTCGCCGACATGCGGTTGGTGTGCGCCAGCCGCCGGAAGATCGCTTCCACCATGATAACCGTGGCATCGACGATCAGGCCGAAGTCGATCGCACCGACGGACAACAGATTGGCCGATTCGCCGCGCAGCACCAGGATGCTGACCGCAAAGAACAGCGCGAACGGAATCGTCGCGCCCACGATGATGGCGCTGCGCAGATCGCCCAGGAACAGCCACTGCAGGACGACGATCAGCACGATGCCGAGCACCATATTTTCCAGCACGGTTTTCGTCGTCGTTTCGATCAGGTCCTTTCGATCGTAAATGCGCTCGATCTTCACCCCGGGCGGGAGAATGGTGGAGTTGTTGATGGTCTCAACGAGTTCTTCGACCCTGGTAATGGTCGGCGAGCTTTGCTCTCCGCGCCGCATCAGGACGATGCCCTGGACGATATCGTCGTCCTGGTTTTCGCCGGCGATTCCGAGTCTCGGCTGCTCGCCAACCGTGACGTTCGCAACGTCCTTGACGAGCACCGCGGTTCCGCCGTTGGAAGCAATCATGGTATTGGCAAGACTGTCGATGGAACGGATCAGACCGACGCCGCGCACAACCGCAGACTGCGAGCCGATGTTGACGGTGTTGCCGCCGACGTTGATGTTCGAATTGCTCACGGCCTGCAACAGCTGCGGCATCGTCAGTCCGTTCGCCACCAGTTTATTGAAATCGACCTGAAGCTCGTAGGTCTTGGTCCGGCCGCCCCAGCTGGTGACGTCGATAACACCCGGCACGACCTTGAACCGGCGCTGCAGGACCCAGTCCTGCAATGTCTTGAGATCGAGCACCGAATAATTGGGCGGGCCGACAAGACGATAGCGATAGATCTCGCCGATCGGACTGAGCGGGGAAATCTGCGGCTGGGCATTATTCAACAATGGCGCGAGTTGAGACAGCCGGTTCAAGACCTGCTGCAGCGCCTGATCGTAGGTATAGTCAAACGAGAACTGCAATTTGACATCGGACAGGCCGTAAAGCGAAATCGTGCGAATAACCTTGAGATTCTTGATGCCGGCGACCTGCGCCTCCAGCGGAATCGTGATGTAGCGCTCGATTTCCTCGGCCGACAGCCCGGGGCTCTGGGTGACGATATCGACCATCGGAGGCGTCGGATCGGGATAGGCCTCGATGTTCAATTGCTGGAACGCAACCAGTCCGCCGATGAGAACGGCAGCGAACAGCCCCACCATCAGGAACCGGCGACTAACGGCAAAGGCAACGAGACGGTCCATTCGATCCGGATCTGGTCAAGAGATGCGTTGAGACGGATTA
>DNXO01000144.1:0-81146 GCA_003506895.1 Acetobacteraceae bacterium
AAAAAACTCGCAAATCGGGATTGGACTACAACCTCGCAGGCCCGCCATGACGGTCTCCACCGGCCGTGCGTCCATCGAAGCGGCTATTTCGCAGCGGCCCCTAACGCCGAATTTGTCGTAATCGTCCGCGCCCGGCTGCAGGCCTCGTTGGCGCTGGTCAAGGCGGCCAAGGTCATGCCGTGGAACGACATGCCGACCATTATCCGCGAGGACAATTCGGTCAGGTTCGGCAAGGATGTACTGCCCCCGGCCGAAGGGGCCGCGCTGTGGGCCGAGTTCAACGTGGAAATGGACCGGCTCTAAGCGATCATGAACGAGGGCCGGGAACTGCCGGAGTACTGACCGCCGGTTTAGCGCCTGCGCCGGCCTGCCGGACCCCGATGCGAAACCGCATGATCAACCGCGCCGGTTCCGTCGGCTGCGGAAAACTGTTCGGCTTGAACGACGGAATCCCATAGGATTCGACCGTCAGGGTCGCATCCGAACCGATGTCCAGGATCGTGTAGCCGTTCTGGTCCGGCGCGAAGAAGTCGATCGAGGATGGTTGCGACGCGGCCTTGGGGTCGCCCTCGCGGAACACATCCCTCAGGCCCGGGAAGCCCATCAGCCCGATCGGCGGATCGCCGTGGGCGATCAGGTCCGGGTTGTTATCGACCACCGTCGAGGGATTGTTCAGGATCGAGACGATATTCTGGAACGAATGGTCCGTGATGGCGTCCGGACCACCGCCGCCGATCGGACCGGTGACCACCTGCATCGCGCCGGGCACCAGTGCCTTCCGGCCGGGCGACGGCGCATAGACCAGCTTCGTGGCGCGCATTTCGTGATCGTCGGTTGTCAGGAACAGGACGTGGTCGATCTTGCGATCCGCGATGAATTTCAGCAGGTCGTTTCGTTCCGCACGATAGCCGCCATACCAGGACTTGCCGTCCTGGTTGCCGCCCACCGTGTCGATGGGGCTGGAGATCACCAGGATCTTCCAGACCGTGCCGTTCGCCTTGGCGTTCAAAAGCACCTGTTTCAGCCAGGCAAGCTGCGTCTTGCCCAGCATCGTCCGGTGCGGGTTGTCCGCCCGAGCGTGCGGCAGCAATGAACCATCGGGGGCGATGCCGGTGTCGCTGTCCGGAAGCCGGATGTCGCGATACGACCGGTCGTCGATACGGATCAGGACGCTGTTCCGGCCCCATTGCTGGGCGAAGTATTGCCGGACGGTGCCGTCCGAGCGTGGGTCCTTTGGTGCTGACAGGGGCACCTCGCGGATCGGGTGATAGTCCAGATAGGCGCGCACCAGGGTTCGGAAACCGGGCGACTTGTTGTTGAAGGTGCCGGTGGTGTTGACGTCGAAGTCGGCGGGGTTGGCGCCGTTGGCGGCCACCTGGGGGGCGCCGCCGGACTGAAGCTGCTTGTTGCCCAGCTCATGATTGTCCAGCAGCGTATAGACGCCGGTGGAAGCCAGCATTTCCTGAATGCCCTGCTGTCCTTTGTCGGAGATCGCACCCGTTCCGGCTGCAACGCCCTTGAGTACCTCTCGATACTTGCGGTGATAGTCGATCAGCGCCTGTTCAGCGTTCGATCCGTCGGTGGTGGCCGCCACCGTGGCTGGGGAGCCGGTCGCGGCGGTTTCGTACATCGTGTCGCCCAGGAAGATGAAGTAGTTCAGCCCCCTTGTGCCGCCGGCCGTGGTGCCGAAACCATCGACCGACGGGAAGGGTCGGAATCGTGCATCGACATCGCCGGAAAAGCCGAACCGCACCGGCACGGCCTGATGGCCGTCGGGGGGCGTGGTGAAGCGCCCGACGGGGCTGATGGCTGAACCGTTGACGAAGCGGTAGTAATAGACGGTGTTCGGGGACAAACCCGTTGCATCGACTTTCAGGGTGAAATCGGCTGCCTGGTCGGTGACGCCGCGATAGATCCGCGCCTGGCCATGGAACGCCGGGTCGGTCGAGACCTCGGCCCTCAGGGGCGCCACCGCGCCGCCGTTCTCCGCTCGGGTCCACAGGATCGCGTCATGATCCGTGGCGTCGCCGGCCGCCACGCCATCGAACGCGATCGCCGCGAAGGCGGGTGGTGTCGCGACGAGACAGGTCGCGAGAAGCACGAAACGCCACTGGAAATTCATCGTTCACTCCGCCGAAGCAGGTGAACAATAGGATGTCGTTCGGCCCCTGTCCCCGCGACTTCAACATCGCTATATGATTGTCATGGAAACCTCCGCAGGAAGGCGCGTCCGATGATCCGTCAGCCCGACCCGAAGCCCGATGTGATGGTGCGGCGAGACAGCATCGTCGCCGGCTTACGCAAGCTGCTGCCCGAAACCGGCCTGATCGCTGAACCGCTGCGGCTGAAACCGTATGAGACCGATGGGTTGTCCGCCTACCGGCAGGTGCCGCTCGCGGTCGCCCTGCCGGAGACGACCGAACAGGTCGCCGCCGTGCTGCGCTTCTGTCACCAAAACGGCGTTCGGGTGGTGCCGCGTGGCGCCGGAACGTCATTGTCCGGCGGGGCGTTGCCGATGGCGGATGCGGTGGTTGTCGGCATGATGCGGATGAACCAGATCCTGGATATCGACTATCCGGATCGTTGCGCCGTGGTGCAGGCCGGGGTGACCAATATCGGCATCACCAACGCGGTGTCCGCCGACGGCTTCTTCTACGCGCCGGACCCGTCCAGCCAGCTTGCGTGCATGATCGGCGGCAACGTCAATATGAACTCCGGCGGCGCGCACTGCCTGAAATACGGCGTGACCGCCAACAACCTGCTGGGCCTGAAGATCGTCACCATCGATGGGGAGATCATCGACATCGGCGGCGCCTATCTGGATGCGGCCGGCTATGACTGGCTGGGTTTGCTGACCGGCAGCGAGGGGATGCTGGCAATCGTTACCGAGGTGACCGTTCGCATCCTGCGCGGGCCAGAGGGCGCGCGGGCCATGCTGGCCGCGTTCAAGTCGAACGAGATCGCCGGGGCGTGCGTGGATTCGATTATCTCCTCGGGCATCATTCCGGTAGCGCTGGAGTTCATGGACCGGCCGGCGATTCATGCCTGCGAGGCATTCGCCCATGCTGGCTATCCGCTGGACGCCGAGGCGATGCTGATCATCGAGGTGGAAGGCAGCGTCGAGGAACAGGACCGGCTGCTGGAGCAACTGTCCGCCATCTGCCGGAACTTCGATCCGATCAGCCTGAAGATTTCCCAGTCCGCCGAGGAGTCCCTGGCGATCTGGAAAGGCCGCAAGGGTGCGTTCGGCGCGGTTGGGCGGATCAGCCCCGATTACCTGTGCATGGATGGGACGATCCCCACCAGCCAGTTGCCGCATGTGCTGCGGCGGATTCAGGAAATGTCCGACAGCTATGGGCTGAAGGTCGCGAACATCTTCCATGCCGGGGACGGGAACCTGCACCCGCTGATCATGTTCGATGCCAACAATCCCTCCAGCTTCCACGCGGCCGAGGAATTCGGCGCGGATATCCTGAAGCTGTGCGTCGAGGTCGGCGGCTGCCTGACCGGGGAGCATGGCGTCGGGGTCGAAAAGCGCGACCTGATGCCTGTGCAGTTCCGGCCGCATGAGCTGACTCAACAGCGCGACATCAAGTCCGCGTTCGATCCGGACTGGCTGTTGAACCCCAGCAAGGTGTTCCCGCTGCTGGACAGCGAAACCGCCGTGCTGCCGCGCGCGGCATGATCCTCCACGACGGCAAGGGCCACGCATGACCACCGAAGACTCGATCGTTGCCGCCGTTGCCGATGCGGTTCGCACGCGGGAGCCGTTGCTGATCGAGGGCAACGGCACCAAAGCTTGTATGCTGCGTCCGGTTCAGGCCGCCCGCTCGCTGTCCACGTCCGGACTGTCCGGGATCAATCTGTATGCCCCGAAGGAGTTGATTATCTCCGCCTGGGCCGGGACGCCGTTGCCGGAGATCGAGGCGGCGCTGGCCGAGGGCGGGCAGCATTTGATCGCCGAACCACCGGATCTGTCTGGGCTTTTGGGATCGACCGGCAAGCCGCAGACATTCGGCGGCATTGTGGCCACCAACCTGTCGGGGCCGCGGCGGGTTGCCTGGGGCGCGATGCGCGATCACGTCATGGGGGTGCGGGCGGTGACCGGCCGAGCGGAAATCATCCGGTCGGGGGGGCGGGTGCTGAAGAATGTGACGGGGCTGGATCTGTGCAAACTGCTCACGGGTAGCCACGGCACGCTGGGCGTGATCACCGAGATCACCCTGAAAGTGCTGCCCGCCCCTGAGGCGACCGGCACGCTGGTGCTGCCGGGTTTGGATGCCGCTGCTGGTGTTGGTGTGCTGTCGGCGGCCTTGGGCTCGCCTTATGGGGTATCGGGCGCGGCTTGGTTGCCGGCGGAGGCCGTGGGCCGGGTGGCGGGGCTGGCTGGCGTTGCCGGGTCGGCGACGCTGATTCGGATCGAGGAATTCGCGCCGTCGGTTGCCTATCGTATCGGTCGTTTGCACGATCAGTTCGGGGTGGCGGGGTCGGTGGTTCTGGACACAGCGGCTTCCCGGTCGGTTTGGAAGGATGTGGGGGATGTTCGGCCGCTGGTTGCGGCGGCCGAGGATGCGGTTTGGCGCGTTTCGGTTCGTCCCTCTGCCGGCGCCGGTGTTCTGGACGCGTTGCGGCCGCTTGGTGTGACGGGCTTTCTGGATTGGGGCGGCGGGCTGGTGTGGCTGGCTGGTCCGGCCAACACCGTCACGCACACGGCTGTCGAGGCGGCGGCTACGGCGGCGGGTGGCACTTGGACGTTGGTGCGGGCGCCAGATGCCCTGCGCGGAGCGGTTCGGGTGGTGCCGGAGGAGGCCGCGCCGCTCGCGCGGATCACCCGGCAGGTGAAGGCGGCGATGGACCCGGCTGGTGTGCTGAATCCGGGTCGGATGTACGCCGGGCTATGACAATGTTCTATGTTTCGCCCTACATCACCAACACGCTGTTCCTTATGGTCCTGGTCGTGGCGCTGTACAACACCGTGAATCCATGGCTGTCGTTGGTGTTTTTCCTGATGGCCGCGGCCAGCCTGATCGTCGTGATCCGACAGCATCGCATGCTGCCGCCCCGCAAGAAATTCGAGTGACCGGATCATGCAAACCAATTTCACCGCCGAACAGCTTCGCGATCCGGACACCGCCTCCTCCAACGCCGTGTTGCGGACCTGCGTCCATTGCGGATTCTGCACCGCGACGTGTCCGACCTTCCTGCTGCTGGGCGACGAGCTCGATAGTCCTCGCGGCCGCATCTACCTGATCAAGGACATGCTGGAGACCGGGCGGCCGGCGACCGAAGAAGTCGTGCGCCACGTCGATCGCTGCCTGTCCTGCCTGTCCTGCATGACCACGTGCCCGTCCGGCGTGAACTATATGCATCTGGTCGATCATGCCCGTACCTATATCGAGCAGACCTATCGCCGTCCGTTGCCGGAGCGGCTGTTGCGCTCGCTGCTGGGCGTGTTGCTGCCGCGGCCGGGGCTGTTTCGGATGGCGTTGACCGGGGCCGGCCTTGCCCGTCCGCTTGGGCGGTTGATTCCCGGCACGTCGATGCTGGCGCAGCGGATGCGGGCGATGTTCGCCCTGGCACCGGCCGAGGTGCCAGCGCCCAGCCCGGTCGAACGGCCCCGCGTCTATCCCGCGGAAGGCGTCCGCAAGGCCAGGGTCGCGCTGATGACCGGCTGCGCCCAGCAAGTGCTGATGCCGCGAATCAACGAGGCAACGATCCGGCTGCTGACCCGGCTGGGCGTTGAAGTCGTCGTCTCCCAGGGTGCTGGTTGCTGTGGCGCGCTGAACCATCACATTGGTCAGCATGATCGGGCGATGAACCTGGTGCGGGCCAATATCGAGGCGTGGTCGAAAGAGGCTGACCTGGACGCCATCGTCATCAATGCCTCCGGCTGTGGCACCACGGTCAAGGACTATGGGTTCATGTTCCGGTCGGAGCCTGACGCGTGGCGGACGAAAGCCGAAAAGATCTCAGCCATGACCGTGGATATCACCGAATTCCTGGCGCGCTTCGGCTACGCCCCGACGCGGGATAAACCGGGCCTGACCGTCGCGTATCACTCGGCCTGTAGCTTGCAGCATGGCCAGCGCGTCACCGCCGAACCGAAGACCCTGCTGACGCGCGCGGGATTTCGCGTGGTGGAGCCGAAAGAGTCGCATATCTGCTGCGGGTCGGCCGGTACATACAACTTGTTGCAGCCGGAAATCGCCGGCCGGTTGCGCGAGCGGAAGCTGGGCAGCCTGAATGCGACCAAACCCGATCTGATCGCGGCGGGCAATATCGGCTGTATCACCCAGTTGTCGGGCGATGCGGTGCCCGTGGTGCATACCGTCGAACTGCTTGATTGGATGGCCGGCGGTCCCAAGCCGCCCGGCGTTCCCGGCTAGCATGCGGCGCGCCTGGCTCGTGGTTTGGCTGCTTGCGCTGTGCGCGGCAGCACAGGCGCAAACCCCGGCACAGCAGCGCGCTGCGATCGATCGCTTGCTCGATGGGCTGAAGGCCGCACCCGATGAGCGAACGGCACGCGATCTGGAAGCCCAATTGCAGCAAGCCTGGCTGGGTGCCGGTTCGCCTGTCGTGACGTTGCTGATGAGCCGGGGGCTTCGGTCGCTGGAGGCCGGCCAAAACGATGAAGCGATAGCATCGTTTTCCGACGCGATCACCCTACAGCCGGAGCTGAGCGAGGCATGGTATCGGCGCGCCCTGGCCAAGTATCGTTCCGGGGACATCAAGGGTGCGATCGAGGATTTGCGACAGACCGTTCAACTGGAACCGCGCGATTTCCCGGCGTTTCGCACGCTGTCGCAGATCGCCGAGGCTCGCGGTGACTGGAAGGGCGCCTATGCGGCCTGGCAGAAGGTGATGGAACTGGATCCCAGGACAGCAGGAGGCGAGGAGCGGTTGCGGATGTTGAAGCGGAAGGCCGTGGGCGAGGACACTTAGTCCGCTTCGGGCCTTTGGCCAGGATGCGGGAACGGCAGCGTGTGCGACGGCTTCATCTCCCCTGGGCGGGCGCGCTGCTTACCTGCGTGGATCCAGGAGATATTTTTGAGGCTATCTCGCGAAATAGTTTCTGCCATATCGCTTTTCGACGCTCAGTCCACTCGGCAACAAGGAAAACGATCCAAAGTGGAAGGATCAGGATCGCCGCATGGAACCATGCTGATCGTGCCACCCACTCAACGCAAACCGCTTTGGCGAAAGCGAGAAGGGGCTGATGAAGCAAGTAAAGCGTGAATGTCCCGCCGGCCAGCCATCTGACAGGCCGGACAATAAAGTTGGCCAGACCTTGGAAAGAACTCGATATCGTATTGAACGCGATTAGGTTGAGGCTGAAAATCGCTGCGATCAAGAAGTCCTCCAAGGCGCCAGAGATCCCATGTTCGGGAATATTGACACCGCTTTGCAGTATCCCGTGCTTCATGGACCAGAAATTCCAGACGACCGCCGCGACGAGAGAGACGATGAAGACGACCCAGCCAGCGGCCCTGTCTAAGGGTTGCTTCGAGCCAATCCGATAAGCGACCAATCCCGAAAACCAGAGTGGCGACATCGCCAGGATGCGCGGCCCTACGATGAGGAAAATGAACGCGGCGCCAGCCATTCGCTTGGTGCCCCGCAGAAAAAAGCAGACCCCAAACAATGCATAATACGCCGCTTCATAGCTTAATGACCAATACGCCCCAATACTTCCCGGGGTAAAATCGAGACTCCAGACTCGGTTTAGGAAGGTCAAATAGATCGGCAATTGCCACAGTTCATGGGGAAACCAAAGACTGATATGACTGTAGAATCCGGGCTCGATCATAGAGCCGACGCCGTCAATCAATGCTCCAATGAATAGAACCGGGATCGTTACCGAATACATCCGTGCGGCCCGCGCGACAATGTAGTCGGTTACGGTCGTTTCGCGTTTCTGGCTGACGTAACCTATCACATATCCCGACAGGACGAAGAAAACCACGACGGCTGGCGATCCATAAGGAACAAGCCTCCAGAGGAACCCGCCAAATGACCACGCCCCGATGTGGCAGCCGAATACCACAAATGCCGCCCCAAATCTGACGATATCGAGGTAAAGCGAGACTTCTCTATTCACGACGTGCCATGGTTTCATCCAACTGGTGGGCCGGAGCCACCGAATCCAGAATACGCTTTGAGCCCAGAGACCGATGCCTTCCGGTCGCGACGAGGCGACAGTGTAACAGCTTATTCCGGGGATAAAATAGGATCAAATCCGGCGTAGCAAGAGCCGTCCCGGTCGATCGGGCCGGGCCCTATACGAACCATATCTCCGAGCGAGATCCGCGGCCGGGAGTACGCTTTCGCAAGGCGACCAACGACTTCCGTTGCGCGTGGGGGTGAAAACCTATGCCGCTTTCCGCTCCGTCGTCCGCACCGCCAAGGCAAACCGCGCTTCGATCCTCGATACCGTAAGGTTCGTGGCATCAACTTAACGAAGGCAGGAAATGCTGATAACGCCGGGATGACCAATGACAAAAGATCGGAGGCGTCGTTCATGTTATCAGCGCCGCGGTCTTGCCGAATTAGGGCCAGCCACCAAACCCCGACTCCATACGGCCGTTCATATGCGTCGTCAGGGAACCCGGCGTTCCCGGCGGCGCATCACCGGCCGAACATCCAGCCAGGGCGGCGATCAGCGCCACAACCACGATCGCCAGCCCGACGCCATTCCCTGCCGACCGCATCTGTCCTAGCCTGCCCCTTCGATAAGGGGGAGGATACCGATGATCATCGAAATGCGCACCTACACATTGCAGCCCGGCACCTTGGCCGAGGTTGAAAAGCGCTTTGCCGAAGGCCTGCCGGGACGCGAGAAACACTCCAAACTCGCCGCGTTCTGGCACACCGAGGTCGGACCACTGAACCAGATCATTCATGTCTGGACCTATGACAGCCTCGAACATCGCACCAACGTGCGCGCCGCCGCCTCGAAAGAGCCGGGCTGGCCGCCGGCAATCGGCGAGCATGTCACCGGGATGCAGAGCGAACTGTTCCTGCCGGCGCCGTTCTCGCCGCCGCTGACCCCGCGTGAAGTCGGCCCGCTGTTCGAGATCCGCCAGTACACGCTGAGTCCCGGTGCCATTCCCGGCCTGATCGAACGCTGGACGGACAAGATCGAGGGACGGCAGAAGTTCTCGCCGCTGATCGGCGGCTGGTATTCGGAGTTCGGGACGCTGAACAAGTGGGTCCATATCTGGGCTTACAAGGATGCGAACGAACGCTTCAGCGCGCGCGCGGCGGCGGCCGCGACGGGCCAGTGGCCCGCTCGCAACCCGCCGGGTGTGGTGGTAAAGCAGGAGAACGCGTTCGTTATGCCGTCGGCATTCTCACCGATCCGTTAAAGTTGTCCGGGCCGCTCAGGCGTTGTGAAACAGGCTGAGCGGCCCGGACGAAGATTGCTGAAAGCCATACGGCCCACTAAAGCCCCGGGACGACATGTCATTGAATGCCAGGGATTCGCGCTCCGTATCATGAAGCGTCATTACTTCCGGCTTGTGCCCACCGGGCAGTTCAACTGTCGCGTCGATGGTCAACACCGACGTTCCCCGACCTTGAAGTGACTCGCCCGCTTGAGATGCCACGAACGCGATATTCCACTTGCCGGTATCGATTACGCTGGCGGCAAAGCGGGCCAAATCGAACGATGCGCCGTCGCTCTTTCCGGGCGAGGCACCTGTCCCGCCGCTGGGCGTGGCCACTGTAACCGTGCCCCCCGAAGCGGAGGTGGAGGTTATTGACGCACCGACATAGCCCTTGCCTGACAACGCCAACTGAAAATTATCAGTGACCCGCATCGTAACCTTGGCATTGATCGAGGCGATATACGCCGATACGTCGATCGTCATCGACGCGGTATAACTACCGGCCAGATTGCCGTTTGACAGGGTCAAAAGTCCCTGGCTGGCAGCATTCGACGTCAGGGTGGCAGAGGCCCCGGCGTTCGCAAATGCCCGAAGATCGACGATTTCCCCGAGTGCCAGATTAAACGAAGCATAGTCGGAAGGCACCGCGGCTTGAAGCGCGATGCTAACGCTGTCGTTCGCATAGCCATTGGCGGCCACGACTTGCGGCAGGTTGCATGGACCGATGGAGAAGCCATTGCCATCCACCCACCCACCAACCGAACTGTCATAATATGGCGGGCCGGCATCGCGGCAGTCTTGGTCATCGCTTCCGGAAGGAAGGCTATTTGGTCTCTGATTGGGTCCAGCCATAACGGTTCCCCTGCTGATGGGACAAATCCCCATCGCCGGCTAAACCAAACCCCGTTAGCATCGTCAGTGGCGACAAAACTGTCTGTTACCGCTAGCATGCACAAAGCCTGCCACGCCACGAAATGAGCCGTGCAGATTTGTCAGGTATTCGACACGAAATGACAAATCTGATCGCCTGAAAAGGCCGCCGGGCGCATGATTGGAAAGCCCCAAGCAAGTAAAAGGGGCGCCATATGGGGCGCCCCTCGTCAATCGAAAACTCTAGGTCCGGTCGGTCGGTATGACTGTGTCTACTGATTTTCGGGGTTCGCGGAGGCCAGCATGGGTCCGCGAGAGACCGATGGTCGAACCGTCCGGCTGGCGGTTTCGTCTCGCAATTCGGTCGTTCCGGGATTACCTCTATTTGCTTGTGCGAGTTGCTGCCTGCGAAGGTCAATCAACTTTATGAAACTCTGCTCCAATGCCATCATTGCCGCCGGAGCAATCTGGCAAGCCGTGCTCGCTTTGGCCTGTTGGCCCTGTCCGCATCCCGCGGGCTGGGGCGCGCGGACGATCCGCTTCAGCGTCGCGGCAGAAGCTGTTCCATCGCCCGCGGGTGGCGGTCTTTTGCTGACCGGTTGATTGGGGGCCGCCTTTGCCACGGGTTTGATCGGTCCACTGGGACCGACGGTGGACGTTGGAGCCGGGTTTTCCCCGCAATCAGGGTACAGTGCGAGATCTAGATTGTTAATGTAGCAGAATGCGGGCGCATCCTGCCGGATCGCCATCCGCGTCGGCTTAACCACTGGTATGACCGCTGGCACGACCGCTGGGGCGACCGCTGGCACGACCGCTGGGGCGACCGCTGGCTTGGACGGTTCGACCAATGCCACTTTTGGGGGTTGCTGGTCCTGTAAGCACGGCTTCCCAATTCGCAAGGCGGCATTCCTGATGTCCTTGATTTCGCATAAGATTTCCCGAGCAAGCGTCTCATCTTTCAGGCCTGTCACCACAACGGCCGCGTTGTTGCGGGTTTCGCATTCCTTGTCGATGCTGGCGACCGCGCCACCGATACCAAACAGCGGCGTTGACAAGCCGACTGTCGTTCCCGACGAGCAGGGATTGAGGCCGTAGATATTCGCAAGCGCCAAGGGCGGCGCATTGCGCGGAATACCGGTGTTGTTGACATTCTCGGTCAGGGTCTGTTGCTGCGAAAACGCGGGAAAGGCGCTGAACAGGAGGACGATCCCAGCGAGAACTATGCTATCAGTTTTCATGGCGACCCTCTATTTCTTCGCGGGACCGACAGGCGGAAGTTGGCGAACCGCGGCGCGCTGACCGAAGCGGTTGCCAGCGCGCCCACGATAGTGCAAGTCAATCCCAGTCAAGGCGTTGTCCACGCAGCCGCCCAGGCGGACCCGAAAGCCCCCCCATGCGCATTCGCCGAACCGCCCGATGCATGCGCCTGAGTATGGACGTTGTCCTGATTCAGCGCGAACGCGAAGGACGTCTGCACTGCCGGCGCCAAGACCGCGCTTGCTGTGGCAACGCTTGTGCTTGTCGAGACGACCGTAGCGTTCGCAGTACCGCTTGAAGACGCGCCCCCCGTGACGGTTGTCGTGGCACCAGTCACCGCGCCGGTGCTGCCAGCCTGAGCCTGACTAGTTGCGAACGCGAATACCGCGGCAGCAACCAAGATGGGTGGAATATACTTCATGGCACAGTGAACCCTACATTGATACCCGGCGTGTAGACTGAGGTCGAACTCCCGATTAATACTGACATTTTCAATGTCATAGACTGCGAGAGTGTAACCGGGCCGCCATGAACCGTGGTATTGCTACTTGTTCCAGGGTTGACGTCGGTAAGCGTGTTTACTGTGAAATGTGTCGCTGGCACGCTGACATTCACGGACGGTACCGCTGGTACCGGCGGAACGGCTGGTACCGCAGGCGCTCCACCAAATGCCGGTCCGCACAAGAGTGCGGTCGTGATGCTCGCAAGCAAGAAATGCCGCATTGGAACCCCCTCGTTAACGAGTCAGGTGAATGAAGGGGCGGCATGTGCCGCCCCTTCATTGCGTGCGATTCTAGAAATGGAAGCTGTAGGAGCTCGCCGACCCACCGCCGTGTCCGCCACCGCTTCCGCCGGCACTCCCGGACCCGAACCCGCTGGTAGTAACGGAACCACCACCGCTGCCGGTGCCGCCGCCGGCAGCGAAGGCGCCACCCCATCCTGTCCCGGCCACTCCACCGCCCAGGCCGCCGCCCGCTCCAACCGATGTAACCGAGCCGAACCCGCTGCTTGCGGTCGCGCTGCCGCCGCCACCACCGCCGCCGCCGGCACTGGCGTAGGAACCGGCATAAGCCGCTCCGGACATGGCAAACGCCGCGACCGTTGCGAGAAGAACTAGCTTCCTCATTTCATAATCTCCTTGTCGAAAGACGAAACCGGATAACCGGGACCGCAACGCCGTTCGCGTCGGTCAAGTGGAAGTTCGCATTCTCAGACAGGAAGGTCAAAGTATTACAGGGATCATACAGGAACTTCTACTTGAACTTTTCTATCATTCGAAAATAGTCGAACAATCGAATTGCGACCCGCCACCGGGGTCCCAAAAATTCACCGACCTTACCCGCTTTTCACTGGCGCGTGAGGTACGGGTTGGCGTAAAAGATTTTTCATCAAATATTCCAAGCGCGCCGTTTCGGGCGGCGTTCGGTTACAATACGGCTCGATAGTTCAGTAACTGGTGATCGACGGGGAATTGGATGGGAGTAGACGGAATGAATTCGGGCACAGGCATCCCAGTGGGGCTTCCGCTCCCTGAGGCATTCCGCCTGTTGAATGACCAGCGCACCGACCTTGACCGCCGGTTGGCCAGCATTCCGGCCGGTGACCCCGTTCGGGAAGTGTTGTGGCTGGAGTTAGAGCCTGTCCTTACCAAAATGCGCGAAGTCGTCAGTAACCTGGCAAAGTCGCCGGCGACCTGCCTGCCAGAGGTTCAGGCAAAAGCAGCCGTGCTGGCGTCGCTGATCCGCCCCGAACAAGAGGATGGCGGCGCGATCATGCCAGAGATGGAAAAATTCGCCCTCACCTTATCGCTCACCGACGATATCGCCCGCCTGGCCGGCGGCTAACGAGCCAGGTACGATCTGGATTATAACGCCTCCCACAAGAAAATCGCACAACGCATCGACGACCTCATTGTTCACCGCGTAAATGACATGCCTGCTGGAACGCCGCTGAATAAGAACGCGCCCATGCGTCATCTGCTGCAAGTGGAATGATAGCGACGATGGCGCGACGGACAGCCGTTCGGCGATAGAGCCCGCGGTAAGACCCAAAGGACCCTGGGGTAACAGCATGCGCCAAACCTCCAGGCGCAGGCTATGCCCTAGCGCGGCCAGCGCGGCGACGGCAGAGACGGAGTCCATTTCGTCACCGGCATAGAAGTGTGAGACATGGCAAAGCAAGGCCACCGGTCAAACGCCCTGTTTCAGAAAACCGCCACGTGATGATCCACATTTCCCCCTCCAACTGCACGGAAACAAACGGCTACCTACGCAACGAAATCAGCAAGAAAAACCAGTCCGCCGAGATTTTTTTCGGCTGTTATTTCGATCTTCCGTTTATCCAGGAAGGTGTTACCGGACCATTGAAGCGTTGACGCTAATACTCGCTCCCGCTGTCGCTTACAAAGGCGTTTAACGTCCAATAAGGGGCGGCCGGATCAGATAGCCGTGAAGAATTGGACGGTAGAGGACTGTAATCCATTGGCTCTCGGCAATGTATTACGTAGTGGGAACGATACCACCCCCGGCACGCCGGGTGGTCCGACCGAGGCCGAACCACCCGTTGGGCGACTGATAGGCCGATTCACCCGACCGCAAGGATGCTGCCGTCGGGACCGGACCGCTAGCTGGCGCCCTCGATCACATCGCCGAACCGTTCCCAGGTCTTGCCATCCCATTTCTGCAATTGCATGGCCTTGATCGGGTGGAAATTGGTCGGGCTCGTGTTCACCTTGATCCCCGGCAGCAGGATGGGATCGTAGGCATCGTGCAGGTTAGCCGCCTGCTTCATCACGTTGGCGCGGGAGAAGTCACCCTCGCACTGCTTCAAAACCTGTAGCATCACCATGCTGACGCCATAGGCGAAGCTGTAGTTCCCGTCCGTCATGTCCACGCCGGGCATGTACTTCGCCATGAAAGCGCGCCACTCGTTCATGCCGGGATCGTCCTTGAACGCCGGATCGGTCGGGTCCTTCATATAGCCGGTGGTGATAATGCCAATGCCATTTTCGGCGCCCGCGGGGGCCATGACGGCACCGACCGAGATCGATACGTTGGTCATGAAAAACATCTTCGGGTGCCAGCCGAGATCATGCACCTTCTTGATTGCCTGCGCCGCGAACTTCGGGGTCGCGCCGACCATCAACGCATCCACGCCGGCCGCCTGCAAGGTGGCAAGCTGGCTGTCCACCGTCGCGTCGGTCGTTTCGTAACTGGCTTCCTTGACCATGCTGGCGTACTTGTCGCCCAGGATATCCTTCGCCCCGGTGACGTAATCCTTGCCGAAATCGTCGTTCTGATACAGGATGCCCAGCTTCGCGGAGGGCATCTCCTTCAGCATGTACTTGGTATAGATCTGCGCCTCGGTCCGGTAGCTGGGCTGATAGCCCATCGTCCAGGGGAAGTGCTGGTAGTCGCCCCACTTGTCCGCGCCGGTGGAGATGAAAAGGTGCGGCACCTTCTTCTGGTTCACGTACCGCTGGATCGCCGTGTTGGTGGGCGTACCCAGGTTCTGAAACAGGAAGGCGACCTGATCCTCCTCGATCAGGCGACGGACCTGCTCAACGGTCTTCGGCGGGCTGTACCCGTCATCGTAGGAAATGAAGTTGATCTTGTGGCCGGCCACGCCGCCCTGATCGTTCACCATCTGGAAGAACGCGGTCTCGGTCTTGGCGATCACGCCATAGGCTGATGCCGGGCCGCTATAGGCGTCGGTGTTACCGATCTTGACCTCGGTGGCCGTCACCCCGGGCAAATCCGCGGCGACCGCATGAACCGTTCCACCGAGAAGTGCCGCCACCAGCAGCACCCCTGGCAGCAAGCCAGCCTTTCCATACCCGCGCATACGCGCCGATTTTTGACTGTTGTGAATCAAAGACGCCGACGTTTTCATTCGTTACCCTCCCATTGGAACGCTATTGTTGCCTAACTATCAGCAAAGCGGAAGTCATGGGTCGGCCACAACGACACCGGCCATTTGTCATGGCCCTTTTCCGCCCTCGGGATTGTGCTACGTCGGTACAATGCGTACAGCGATCTGGTTGATGACCGATACTTGATGATGATGCCGGTGGATTCCCCGCGCGGCCGGGCGAAGGCAACCGCGCCACGGCTGCACGAATGCCCCGATTGTGGCCAGATGCAGATTCTTCCCGCTCTGGAGCCCGGCGCACGCGCGGTTTGTCTGCGGTGCGACGCGGTGTTGCGGCATACCCGACGGGATCCGCTGTTGTTGCCACTCGCCCTCAACATCAGTGCCCTGATCCTGTTTGGCCTGGGCGCGACGTTGACGCTGATGTCGGTCAGCGCGGCCGGCCAGCAGCGCGCCGCCGGTCTGGTGACCGGACCAGCCGAACTCGAATCCTACGGACTTTGGGAAGTCTCTGCCGTGGTTCTGGCGACAACGGTCGCGGCGCCGCTCGCCCGCGTGCTGTGCATGCTGTTCGTCCTGCTGGGTCTGCGGCTGAAACGGCCACCGGCCGAGTTACGCATGATCTTTGCGTGGGTCGAGCACCTCCGCCCATGGTCGATGATCGAGATTTATCTGCTCGGTCTGTTCGTCGCCTACACCCGGCTTAAGGGCATGGCGGTTGTCGATCTGGGGCCCGCGATCTACGCGCTGGGCGGCCTGATGGTCATCATGGTGCTAGCCGACTACACGCTGGATGGCCAAGCGGTCTGGGAGGCCATGGAACCGCCGAACCGCCGGAGGCGCCGAACCCTGCGTGCCGACACCCCGGCGGATGACAATTCGGCCGCGACTCCGCGGCGCTGGCGCATCGGATGCGACACGTGCGGGCTGGTCAGCCGGTCGGCACCGGGAGCGCGATGCACGCGCTGCGGTTTCCGGCTGCGGGACCGGCGGCCAGCGGCGATCGAGCGGACATGGGCGTTGGCGCTGGCCGCGATGGTGCTTTACATCCCGGCCAATGTCTATCCGGTGCTGACCGTTGTGCAGCTTGGCGCCGGCCAACCGAGCACGATCCTTGGTGGCGTCCAGGAACTGATGGACGCCAGGATGTGGCCGCTGGCGGCGCTGGTCTTCTTCGCCAGCGTCGCGGTGCCGGTTTTCAAGCTGATTGGCCTGGGTATTCTTCTGATCACGACACATTATGGAACGGGATGGAGATTGCATGACCGCACGGTGCTGTACCGGATCGTGGATGCCGTCGGCCGCTGGTCGATGATCGATGTGTTCATGGAATCGATTCTCGTGGCGTTGGTCCAGTTCGGTCAGATTGCGAGCATCTATCCGGGTCCGGGTGCGATCGCATTCGCCGCGGTCGTCATCCTGACGATGCTTGCCGCGCGCAGCTTTGATCCCCGCCTGATGTGGGATAACGCCCGACCCGGGGCTGGAACCGCATGAACGACAAACCTCCGACAGCGGTCGTTCGGTCCCATGTCGACAACAAGCGGCGCCTGTCGCTGATCTGGGCAATCCCGCTCATAACCGCGCTGATCGGGGGATGGCTGGCCTGGAAAACGCTGTCCGAACGCGGCCCCTTGATTACCATCACCTTCGAAACCGCCGAGGGACTGCAACCCAACCAGTCCCATGTCCGGCATAAAGACGTTGACATGGGCGTCGTTCAAAAAGTCGGCCTGACACCGGACCTGAAGCGCGTTCAGGTCACCGTGCGGATGAACCGCGAAGCCGAATCCCTGCTGACCGACAAGGCTCAGTTCTGGGTCGTCCGGCCACGGTTTTTCGCTGGATCGATCAGCGGTCTGCAAACGCTGTTCTCAGGCTCGTATATCGATCTGCTTCCGGCCGCGAAGGGCGGCGAGGAAAAGCGCGATTTCGTCGGCCTGGAGAACCCACCCGTGCTGCAGTCGGACGTACCGGGCCGGACCTTCTTGCTGAAGGCGGATCGGATCGGGTCGCTGAACCTCGGTTCTCCCATCATGTTCCGCGACCTGGAGGTGGGCGAGGTTTTAGGCTGGGATGTGGGCGAGATGGCGCGAAGCATAACCATCCACGCCTTTGTAAGGGAGCCGTTCGACAAATACGTGCATGACAATTCGCGCTTCTGGAACGCGTCGGGCATCAAGTTCGGAATCGGGGGCGAGGGCCTGCAAGTGCACCTGGAATCGCTTCGGGCCGTCGTCCTGGGCGGGATCGCATTTGAAACACCCGACGATCCGGCGTTCACGACCGAGAGCACCCAGAACCACGCATTCTCTCTTTTCCGGTCGGAAGATGCGGCTGATTCGTCCACCTACAAGCGCAGCGTGCCGTTCATCGCCAACTTCAATGCGTCGGTCGCGGGCCTGAACGCCGGCGCGGCCGTTACGGTACGCGGCCTTAAAATCGGCGAGGTTACCAGTGTGTCGCTGGTCTACGATCGAACACTGGATAACGTCGTGGTGCCGGTCCACTTCACGCTGGAACCCGAACGCATCGCGTTGCTGGACCTGCCGACCGATGGCGACCTCGATACCAGGATGGCCGACCTAGTTCAGCGCGGACTCCGCGTGAAGCTGGAAACCGCCAACGTACTGACCGGTCAGAAGCAACTCGCGATGGACATCTATCACGACCTTCCCGCCGCCAAGGTTGCCAAAGAGGGCGATGCCTATGTCATTCCCGTGCTGGGCGGCAGCACGGACGACGTCGCCACCGCCGCCACTAATCTGGTCAACCGCCTGAACGACATCCCGTTCGCGTCGATCGGCAAGAACCTCGATCAGACCCTCGCCGGCGTGAACGCCCTGGTCAACGACAAGCAGCTCGGACAGTCGGTCACGGCGCTGCGGTCAACCTTGGCGAGCACCCAGGCGCTGGTGGAAAACCTCAATCACGGTGTCTCGTCCCTCACGCCGCGCCTGCCGGGGATGGCCGCTAACCTGGAGACCTCGGTGCAGAACACCAACAAGCTGATCGCGTCGCTGGAAAGCACCTATGGCGGCGACTCGCGATTTAGCCGCGACGTTGGCCGCATGATGTCGCAACTGTCCGATGCGGCGCGATCGATCCGGGTACTGGCCGACCTGCTGTCGCGCCACCCCGAGGCCTTGATCCGCGGCCGCACCGACCAGGGGGTCCAATAATGCTGTCCCGGCGCCTCGCGTTGCTGGCCCTGGCCGCGCTGCCAGCTTCCTGCGCGTCCCCCAACCCGACATTGTATGTGTTGGGGATTGAACCGGGCCCGATCCACTCAGCGGCTCCGCGGGTCATACAAATGCGCGCCATCGCGGTCGCGCATTACCTGGAGCGCTCGCAGATCGTGCGCTCATCCGAGGGCTACCGGATGGACGTCCTGTCCAACGAATGGTGGGGCGAGCCGCTGGACACGATGATCGGCCGCATTCTGGTCCAGGAACTGAACGAGCGCCTGCCCGGCAGCACGGTTTATGGTGAAAGTGGCGCGATTTCCACCCCGCCGGACGCGACCGTCGAGATCAACCTGCAACGCTTCGACCTGAATCGCGAGGGTGCCGTTCTGCTGAACGCGCAGGTCGCGGTGGACGGCAGGACGCTGGCTTCACGCGGGGTGACGTTCACGGTTCGGCCGGCGGACGGCACGACGGCGGCGATGGTCGCGGCGATGAGCATGGCAACCGCGCAGCTCGCCGATGTGATCGCGGGGATGCTGGCGGGGCGATAGCGTCGCGACTAAGCGGGATGGGCAAACCCTACCGCGTGGTTCAGCGGCCCATGCCCCTTGCCGAACCCAGGTGCGGATGTGATCGCTGCCCGCACGTAGGCCCGAGCGCGAACCACTGAATCGCGGAGGCTCATACCCTGCGCCAGCCCGGCCGCCACCGCTGACGCGGTTGTACACCCGGTGCCATGGGTATGCCGGGTCTGGATACGCGGTTCGGAGAACGCTTCGACGCCGGAGGCCGTCGCCAGCAAATCGGTCACCGTGTCCGATTCCAGGTGGCCGCCCTTCAGCAGGACAGCCGGAACACCCATCGCCAGCAACGCGGTCGCGGCGACCCGCATGTCCGCCACGGTGCGGATGGTCAACCCGGTCAGCGCCTCGGCTTCCGGCAGGTTTGGGGTGATCACCGCCGACAGCGGCAACAATCGCGTGCGCAGACTGTCCACCGCCTGAGCCGCCAGCAGCGCGTGTCCGCCCTTTGCCACCATCACCGGATCCAGCACCATCGGCGCATCCGGCGCGAAATCCTCCAGTGCGTCGCACACTGTCCCGATCGTCGCGACATCGCCCAGCATGCCGATCTTGATGACGTCCGCACCGATGTCTGACAGCACAACCTCGATCTGCTGGCGGATGAAGTCCGCCGGCACCGGCATCACGCCATGCACGCCCAGCGTGTTCTGCGCGGTCAGCGCGGTGATCGCCGTTGCCGCGAAGGCCCCCAGCGCCGTGATCGTCTTGATGTCCGCTTGAACACCAGCGCCCCCGCCGGAGTCCGACCCGGCGATGACCAGGACCCGGCCTTTCATGACAAAGCGGCATCCCGCACCCGGGCAGCCTCGGCGATCACCTCGCAAAGACCATCGACGACTTCGGCGACCACGTCGCTGTCCTCACCCTCGGCCATGACCCGTACCAGCGGTTCGGTGCCGCTCTCGCGGATCAGGACGCGGCCGGTGCTGGCAAAACGCGCCTCGGCATCGCGGATCGCGGCCTGAACGCCTGCGTCCCGAAGGGGAGACTGGCCCTTGAACCGCACGTTCTTCAACCGCTGCGGAAGACGCTGGAAGACCTGCAGGACCTCGGACGCCGGGCGGCCTTGTTGCACCAAAACCGCCAGAACCTGCAGCGCCGCGAGCAATCCGTCGCCGGTGGTCGCGAAATCGGACAGGATCAGGTGCCCCGACTGCTCGCCACCGACGTTGATGTCGGAGGCACGCATATGCTCCGCGACATACCGGTCGCCGACCTTTGTCCGGTGCAGTTGCAAGCCGAGTCCGGAGAGGTGCCGTTCGAGACCGAGGTTGGACATCACTGTCGCGACGATGCCGCCACCGCGCAGCGTACCCGCCTGGTGCCAGGACTGCGCGATCAAGGCCAGGATCTGGTCGCCATCCACAACCTCACCCGTCTCATCGGCGATGATCACCCGATCGGCATCGCCATCCAGCGCGACGCCCAGATGGGCGTTATGTTCCAGCACCTTCGCGCACAGAAACTCCGCCACGGTAGAGCCGCATCCCTTGTTGATATTGAAACCATCCGGCGCGACGCCGACCGGAATGACGGTCGCCCCGAGTTCCCAAAGCACGGTCGGGGCGACTTTGTAGCCGGCGCCATTGGCGCAATCCACGACGATCCGAAGTCCGTCGAGGCGCGAGCCGCGCGGGAAGCTGGCCTTGGCCGCTTCGATATATCGCCCCGCCGCGTCGTCCAGACGCGCGGCGCGACCGAGCACATGGGATTCCGCCAGGCGGTCGGCGAAGCCGCTGTCCATGAGGGCCTCGATTTCAAGCTCCATCTCATCGGACAATTTGGTCCCATCCGGGCCAAACAGCTTGATGCCGTTATCCTCATAGGGGTTGTGGGAGGCAGAGATCATCACGCCCAAATCGGCCCGCAGCGAGCGGGTGAGCATCGCCACGGCGGGTGTCGGAAGTGGTCCTAGCAGTGTGACATCCATGCCCGCGCCGATAAACCCCGCCGTCAGGGCTGGTTCCAGCATGTAGCCGGACAGTCGTGTGTCCTTGCCGATGACAACGCGATGACGGTGCGCCCCGCGTGTGAATATCAGTCCGGCGGCCTGACCGAGGCGCAGGGCGGTTCCCGCCGTCATCGGTTCGGTGTTGGCCTTGCCCCGGATACCGTCGGTGCCAAACAGCCGTCGTGTCTTTGTCATACGCGGTCCATCACTTTGCGGGCCGTGATGTAATGCCATCCCCGGCGTTGGGAAAGCGGGACCGTGCCTTATTCGAACAATGTCCGCCAGACACGAAGTGCTTGGACTGTCTCCCGGACGTCATGAACGCGAAGGATTGAAGCGCCTCGTAGAACCGCGAACAGGCCCGCCGCGAGCGAGCCTCCCAGCCGCTGGCCGGCCCGCGGTTCCTCAGACACGGTGCCAATAAAGCTCTTGCGGGACAGACCAATCAGCACCGGGTAACCAAGGTCGAGCAGATCCGGCAGCCCGCGCAGAACCGCCAGAGAATGCTCCGCATGCTTGGCGAAGCCGAGTCCCGGATCGATGACGATCCGATCGGACAGGATGCCGGCAGCGAGCGCGGCATCCACGCGATTGGCGAGTTCCGCCCTCACCTCGGAGACGACATCCTGATAATTGGCTTCGGCGCTCATTGTCCCCGGCGTGCCCCGCATGTGCATCAACACAACCGGGCAGCCGTGTTCGGCGACCATTGGCAACGACCCGGGGTCATGGGCAAGACCGGAGATGTCGTTGATGATTCGGGCGCCGGCCGCGAGCGCAGCCCGCATCGTGGCCGCGTTCCTGGTATCGACCGATACAAGAATATTCGCGGCGGCCAAGGCGCGGATCACCGGCAGGATCCGGGCCTGCTCCGCCTCGGCGGACACGACATCGGCACCCGGGCGGGTACTCTCGCCACCCACGTCGATGATGTCGGCACCGGCTTCGGCCATCGCGAAACCCGCCGAAATCGCCGCCTGTGCGCCGATGCGGCTTCCACCGTCGCTAAAACTATCGGGCGTGACATTCAGGATGCCCATGACCCGCGGCCGGTCCAGCGTCAGGCCGGCCCACCGGTTCGTGCGGTCGGAAGAAGTCATTGCGATCAACCTGGTACAGGGATGGGTTCGACCACAGCGATACCTTCAAAACCATTTTAGCTCAAGCATTTACGGCATTTCCAGCCAGCCACGTTCACACTCGGATGCGCGCGCTGCCCGCGCATGTGCCCGCGGTTTCGGCAGCGGCTGCACAGCGATGGTTCATATAAAGATTTTCGGCCATACCGTCTGGCCGGTGGTGTAGCGTGCCTTAGATCAAGCGCGAAGGAAGAACGAAATATTAGGGATATCAATGTATCCTGAATCCTTCGGTCGGGCCGAATGCTGGATAAACCCATTGGCTTGGAGAGGCGCACGATGCTCCTGACAGGCGTTTTCCCCGAAACCGCGACAGCGTGCGTCGCCGCGTCCCATGACCAGGCGTTGCGGCCGGCTGTTTCGGACTTTTGCATGCCCGCGCGGAATTTTCTTGATATTGCGCTGGCCCGCTTTCACTATTCCGTGATCGGCCGATTTGCCACGAGTGCCCGGATTTCCGAATCAGGCGGGCGCTCTCTCTTGAACGATGAAGTTCCGACCTCGATTTGTCGGAGCGCTGCTGCAAGTGCTTGTGCACATGCAGGCGTCAAATGACTGCTTCAATCTAACGCGATACCGGTTGCGGTTTCGAACCGGAACAAGAAAGATTTACGCAAAGGACCGCGCTTTTGCTGACACAATGCAAGTCCATATCACGGTCTCGAATGTCAAAATGATCCAGACCGACAAAAACATTCACGCGACGTACCCCCAATCCGCTACGGTTGCACCCATCTTGCATACATGGATTCGCGTGCTTCCCACACACCGTGGCACCACCCATAACCAAGGAGCGGCCGATGCAGACGGTCGATGACATTTTCACCGCATATGCAAAGACCTTCGAGGCTCATCGCGAAGCCGAGATGTCGCTGGCGGAATACCTGGACGCTTGCAAGAAAGACCCGCTGGTCTATTCCACCGCGACAGAACGGTTGCTCGCCGCGATCGGCGAACCGGAAATGGTCGATACCTCCAAGGATCCGCGCATGGGCCGGATCTTCATGAACCGGACGATCCGGGTTTATCCCGCCTTCAGCGAATTCTACGGCATGGAAGAGACGATCGAGCGCATCGTCGGGTTCCTTCGCCACGCTGCTCAGGGGCTAGAAGAACGCAAGCAAATCATGTACTTGCTGGGACCTGTCGGCGGCGGCAAGTCCTCGCTGGCGGAACGGCTGAAGGCGTTGATGGAAACCTATCCAATCTACGTGCTGAAAGCCGGCAACGAACTCTCCCCGGTGTTCGAAAGCCCGCTGGGTCTGTTCGATCCCGAACGGATGGGGTCGATGCTGGAAGACCGCTACGGCATCCCAAGGCGCCGGCTAACTGGGCTCATGAGCCCATGGTGCATCAAGCGGCTGGATGAGTTCAACGGCGACATTTCCAAATTCCGCGTTCAGAAACTGATCCCGTCCCGATTGCGCCAGATCGCTATCGCCAAGACCGAACCGGGCGACGAAAACAATCAGGACATCTCCTCCCTGGTCGGCAAGGTCGATATCCGCAAACTGGAAATGCATGCTCAGAACGATCCGGACGCCTACAGCTACTCCGGCGGACTGAACCGCGCGAACCAGGGCATGCTGGAATTCGTCGAGATGTTCAAAGCGCCGATCAAGATGCTGCACCCGTTGCTGACCGCGACGCAGGAAGGCAACTACATCGGCACGGAAAATATCGGCGCGATCCCGTTTCAGGGGATCATCATGGCGCACTCCAACGAATCGGAGTGGCAGGCCTTCAAGAACAACAAGAACAACGAAGCCTTTATCGACCGCATCTACGTCATCAAGGTTCCGTACTGCCTGCGCGTGACCGAAGAGCAGAAGATCTACGAAAAGCTGGTATCACGGTCTGAACTCGGCGATGCGCCGTGCGCGCCCGCGACACTGGAAATGCTCGCCCGGTTCTCGGTCCTGTCACGGCTCAAGAAGCACGAGAACTCGACGATCTTCGCCAAGATGCGGGTCTATGACGGCGAAAGCCTGAAAGAAACCGATCCCCGCGCGCGCTCCTTGCAGGAATACAAGGATACCGCTGGCGTCGAGGAAGGCATGGACGGTGCGTCCACCCGCTTCGCCTTCAAGGTGCTGGCGGCGACGTTCAACCACGACACGACGGAAATCGCGGCCGATCCGGTGCATCTTATGTATGTTCTGGAACAATCGATCCGCCGCGAGCAGATGCCGCAAGAGACTGAGAAGCGGTACCTGGAGTTCATCAAGGGCGAGCTGGCGCCACGTTACGCAGAATTCATCGGCAACGAAATCCAGAAAGCCTATTTGGAGTCCTATCATGATTACGGCCAAAACTTGTTTGATCGCTATGTCTCCTACGCCGACGCCTGGATCGAGGATATCGACTTCAAGGACGCAGACACGGGGCAGTTGTTGAACCGCGAATTGCTCAACCAAGAGCTGACCAAAGTCGAAAAGCCCGCTGGTATCGCGAACCCCAAGGACTTCCGCAACGAAGTTGTGAAGTTCAGCCTGCGAGCCCGTGCGAACAACAACGGAAAAAATCCGTCGTGGACCAGCTATGAGAAGATCCGCGACGTCATTGAACGCCGTATGTTCAGCCAGGTGGAAGAACTGCTGCCCGTCATCAGCTTCGGCTCGAAGAAGGACAGTGATACCGAAAAGAAACACACCGAGTTCGTCGATCGCATGACGGCCCGCGGCTACACGGAAAGGCAGGTCAGACGGTTGGTTGAATGGTATATGCGTGTGAAGCAGGCGGGCTGAGAATGCCCGCCGTTCACCGGAAAGGTCTGACAGGCACACGATGCACATAGTCGATCGCCGCCTGAACCCGAGTGGCAAAAACCTGGCGAACCGCCAGCGCTTCATGCGCCGAGCCAAAGCGCAAATCCGGAAGGCCGTGCATGAAAGTGCCGGCAACCGGAGCATCAAGGACGCCGACGACGGCGGCGAGGTCGTTCTGCCGGCGCAGGGGGTTCATGAACCCTCGTTCCGGCGTAGTTCGTCCGGCGGCATTCGCGACCATCTGCTGCCGGGCAACAAGGAATACATTGCCGGCGACACAATCCAACGCCCCCCCAGCGGGGGCGGCGGCGGTGGATCGGAAGGCAGCCCTGATGGTGAGGGCGAGGACGATTTCCGCTTTTCCCTTTCCCGTGACGAATTCGTCGATCTGTTCCTTGAGGACCTCGAACTGCCCGATCTCGCCAAGCGGCGAGTCGTGAATGCCGAGGCTCTGGTCTATCACCGGGCCGGCTACTCCGTCAGCGGCTCGCCGGCCAACCTGGCGCTGAATCGCACTGTCCGGAACAGCATGTCGCGGCGTATCGCGTTGCGCCGGCCGAAGCCCGAGGAACTCCAGGCGCTGCGCGATGAGATCGACGCCCTCGATCCCGCCGACGAAGACAAACGCATCGCCCTCGAAGAAGAGTGGGCTCGGAAAAAGCGCCGCACCGGCCTGATCCCCTACATCGATCCGCTGGACGTTCGTTACAAACGGTTCGAAGCGCAGCCAAAGCCCGTGGCCCAGGCTGTCATGTTTTGCCTGATGGATGTGTCCGGCTCGATGACCGAACACATGAAGGACCTGGCGAAGCGGTTCTATGTGCTGCTGTATATCTTCCTGAAGCGCCGGTACAAGAATGTCGAGGTGGTGTTCATCCGGCACACGCATCAGGCGTCCGAAGTCGATGAGGAAACCTTCTTCAACAGCCCGGAAACCGGCGGCACCGTGGTGTCCACCGCGCTGGAGGAGATGCAGCGGGTGATCGAGGACCGCTACAGCCCCGACAACTGGAACATCTACGCGGCACAGGCGTCCGACGGCGACAACACCGCAAGCGACAACGACAAGACCGCCGCTTTGCTGACCCGGGTGCTGCTGCCTGCCTGCCAGTACTACGCCTACCTGGAAGTAGGCCGCGATTCGGAACACTTCCCGCCGGGCTTCATCCGCCGGGACAGCGATCTGTGGCAGACCTATTCGACGATCATCAAGGCCGGCGCGCCGATGGCTATGCGCAAGGTCGGGCATCGCCGGGACATCTATCCGGTGTTCCGGGAACTGTTCGCGAAGAAAACCGGGGCGGAGGCCGCAGCCGAATGAGCTCCCCATTGATCCGGGCCGAACGCCCGTTGTTCGAAGGTGCCGACTGGGAATTCGGCACCATCCAACGCAGCTACGACGAGATCGAGAAGATCGCCCTGAAGGAAATGGGCCTCGACGTCTATACCAATCAGATCGAGGTCATCGGCACCGAACAGATGCTGGATGCGTATTCCTCGATCGGGATGCCGCTGTTCTACAAGCACTGGTCGTTTGGCAAGCACTTCTCCCGCAACGAGGCCCTGTACCGCGCCGGCATGCAGGGTCTGGCGTATGAGATCGTCATCAACTCCAACCCCTGCATCAGCTACATCATGGAAGAGAACACCGCCATGATGCAGACGCTGGTGATGGCGCACGCTGCGTTCGGCCACAACCACTTCTTCAAGAACAACTACCTGTTCCAGCAGTGGACCGACGCCAATGGCATCCTGGACTATCTGGAGTTTGCCAAGGACTACATCATGTCCTGCGAAGAGCGATATGGCGAGGCGGCGGTCGAACGCCTGCTGGATGCCGCCCATGCGCTGATGCACAATGCCGTCCACAAATACCCCCGCAAGCGCGCCGCCGACCTGCGGTCGGAGGAGAAGCGGGAGCGAGAGCGGCGCGAACATGACGAGAAGGTCTTTAACGACCTGTGGCGCACGGTCCCGGGCAAGGAAAACGCCCGCCACGACCCGACGGCGGCGGAACAACGCAAGGCGCTGCTGGAACTGCCGCAGGAAAACATCCTGTACTTCATGGAGAAGTCCGCCCCTCGCCTGGCTCCGTGGCAGCGGGAGATTCTGCGTATCGTCCGCATCATCGCGCAATATTTCTATCCGCAGTCGCAGACCAAGGTGATGAACGAAGGCTGCGCGACCTACACCCACTACACGATCATGAACCGGCTGCATGAAAAAGGGCTGCTGACCGACGGCGCGATGGTGGAGTTCCTGTCATCGCATACCAACGTCGTGTTCCAGCCCGAATTCGACGACCGTCGCTATTCCGGGCTGAACCCCTATGCATTGGGATTCGCGATGATGCAGGACATCGAGCGGATCTGCACGCTGCCGACGGCCGAGGACCAGCAATGGTTCCCGCACATCGCCGGCTGCAACGACCCGATGAACGTCCTGCGCGACGTGTGGGCGAACTACCGCGACGAGAGCTTCATCCTGCAATACCTCAGCCCGCGGCTGGTTCGCCATTTCGGCCTGTTCCATGTGCTGGATGACGCGGACGAACCGAACCTGCGGGTCGAGGCGATTCATGACGAGCGCGGGTACCGCAAGATCAAGCAGGCGCTGGCAAAACAGTACGACGTGTCGTGGAACTCGGCTGATATCCAGGTCGTGGACGTCAATTTGGCCGGGGATCGCCGCCTGATTCTCCATCATCGCGCCCTGAACGGCGTGCTGCTGGAGGAAAAGGACGCTCGTCTGGTCCTTCAGCACCTTGCGGATATGTGGGGATATGACGTGCTGATGAAGGAGATCGACCCGGGGACGGAGGCGGTGCTGAGAGAGCACGCCGCGTCACCAAGGCCAGGAATCGTGCGGATCGAACCCACGAGTTGAAATAGGCATGTGTTCGAGGACCGGTATCGACCCGGCGATCGGCGACGGCGTCAGATCGCCGCGTCGCTGTCGCCCGTCGCGATGACAGTTCGCTCCACGTTCGGGTTCCGACGCAGCAACACCAGCATCAGCGCCATCCCGGGTAGTGCCCCGGCCATACAGATGACGTAGAACCAGGACCAACCCAACGCCCCGGCCATCACGCCGGACGCCCCGCCGATCGTGTGGATTGCCAGCGCCGGCACCGACGACAACAGGGCATACTGGGTCGCCGCGAACTCCCGCGCGCACAAAGCCGACAGGAAGGTCAGGAACGCCGCATCGGCGAGGCCCTGGGCAAACGCCTCGGCTACCACGGTCGCGTAGAGCACGTCGTGCTGGCCCGGTGACAGCGACAATACCACGTACATTGCCATCGCGAGGGTCTGGGCCCAGCCGGTGATGAGCAGGGCGCGTCCGACGCCGATCCGCACCACCAACCAACCGCCGAAGGTAATACCAACCAGTGTGCCGCCTAATGAAAACGGCCCGGTTCCGGCAATCGCCGCCTTGTCGAAAGTCAGCGCCCGGTAAAACGGCGCGGTCATGATACCCGCCATTGCCTCACCGAGCTTGAACAGGGCAACGAAGGCCAGCACCAGAAGCGCGGACGGCCGGACCAGGAACGACCGCACGGGTTCGATGACCGCCTGCCGCAGGCCGCGCCTGGGTGCGGCTTCACCGCCTTCCTCGCGGCGCGCCGCCAGCGTCACCAGCGTTCCGGCGATGACCAGCGCAGCCACCCCCAGCAGCGCCGTATGCCACCCGACCGAGGCCGAGGCCGCGATGACCCCAGTGGTGGAGATCAACAGTGCGACCCGGTATCCCCAGACATAGACCGCGAGCGCGAGGCCCTGGCGGACCGGCGGAAATACCTCGATCCGCCACGCGTCGATCGCGATGTCCTGCGTCGCCGACAGCAACGCCACGCAGGTCGCGGCGGCGAACGCCGCCATGGGTGCCGAACCCGGATCGGACAAAGCCAGTGCGATAGCGGCAACCCCGAGCATCGGTTGTACCACCAGCAGCCACCCGCGGCGGCGCCCGAACCCGCGCAGCGCGGCGAACGGAGGCGGCTGGTCCAGCAGGGGCGACCAGAGAAACTTCAGCGAATAGGCAAGGCCGATCCAGGCGGTCAGGCCGACCACGGCCAAACCCGCGCCGCTGTCGGACAGCCAAAGCCGGAAGGTAAAACCGGAAAGCGGAAGCGGCAGCCCGGAGAGGAACCCGTAGGCCGCCATCGCCGCCAGTTGGCGATCGAACCGCATCAAGTGGGCAGGTTCGTGTCGCCCTTGCCCAGCGGACGCTGCATCGTCACCACATCCAGCCAGCGTCCGAACTTCATGCCGGCCGACTTCATCGTGCCGATCATGTGGAACCCCAGGCTGGCATGCACACCGATCGACCCGACATTCTCGGAGTCGCCGATCACCGCGATCATCTGCCTCAGGCCGGCCGCCGTCGCCAGTTCGATCAGTCTTACGACCAGCGCCTTGCCGACGCCCTGTCCGCGCACGTCCTCACGGACGTAGATGCTGTCTTCCACGGTAAACCGGTACGCCGACCGCTCCCGGAACGGCGCGTAATAACCGTATCCAAGTACCCCCGTGGCGTCCGACGCGACCAACCAGACATAGCCCCGATCCACAACCTTCTTGAACCTGGCAGTCATCTCCTCCACCGACGGAGGTTCCTCCTCGAACGTCCCCGTGCCATGCAGGACGTGATGCGCGTAGATTGCCTGGATATCAGGTATATCGGCGAACGTCGCGTTGCGGATGTCCATCCCGGTTTGCTCCCATCGGTCGAAGTCGCAACATAACCATAAATCACAGCAATGACGACGGTCCCCAGCATCTTGCCGGTCTGTAACCATTCGTCGTTTGGCAACCGGCCGCTCACGTGGCAAAAGGCGCCGTGATGAAGCGGAAATCCTCCCTGTGGATTTTCAATCCACACGTGTATTCTGTCCTATATCGAGGCAAGTTCACTCTCGAAATTAAGATTTCGGTTGGTTTTTGGCGTCAGCTTCGACATACTCGAAATTGTGATCGAACGGTCGCCGAGATAATGGCGACCTCGGGGATGCGATCTATTAACTCGGCCCATCCGATAAGGGCTTCAATGGGTGCCGCAGTCGCGCGTCCGTGTTATCAACCTGGCCAGGCGCCGAGGGTATCGGGGTCCCACCCCGGCCTCGATAATGCCTGATACGCCGCTAGAAGGGTTCGCTCGTGGATATATCTGACGGATACACACCCGGGCCACTGGGCCATGGCCGCACGTCCGTGGCCGAGGCTGGCGGCGGCGGCGCATCGGGTGCTGGTATGTCGGCGGCGAATGAGGGTGAAGGACGCGGCCCGATCCACCCGCGCCTGCTCGCGATGATGATGGCCGCCAGATACTTCGGCCTTGACCTTGATCCCAACGAATTCCGCGCCGGGCCCGGCGATACCCTTCCAACCGCCGCCGCCCTTTCCGCCTGGGCACAGAGCAGCGGCATGTGGTCGCGCGCCCTGCGCCTGCGCTGGCGTCATCTGTTCACCGTTGGCGGCAACGGCCCCGTCATCCTGCTGTTCAACGACGGCTCTGCCGGCCTGCTGATCGGCGCGAACGCCCAACAGAAAGTGGTCTTGGTCCGCGACCCGCGTGCGCCGGAAGCCGATCCGCCGGTCCCCGTCGACGAAATGCGGCTGAATGAGGTCTGGGGCGGTGAGGCCGTGCTGCTGCGCGCCGAACGCTCGCAGGCCGAGGCCGATCCGCCGTTCACCATGCGCTGGCTCGCCAGCGTCGTGCTGAAGGAAAAGAAGCACCTCGTTGACTTGGTGGTCGCCTCGTTCGCGATCAGCGTGCTGACCATCCTGCCACCGCTTCTCGTCATGCAGGTGGTGGACCGGGTGCTGTCCCACCACAGCTATTCGACGCTGTTCCTGATTTCGCTGATCCTCGGCGTCTCGGTTTTATACGAAACCCTCCTGGGCTACGCCCGCCGCTTGATCATATTGGTCGTCGGCGTCCGTACTGACGCCAAGCTCAGCCTGCACGTCTTCAACCGGCTGATCCGGCTGCCACTCGATTACTTCGAACGGCATCCCGCTGGTGAAACGATGTACAAGGTCGGACAGATGAACAAGGTCCGGGAGTTCATGACCGGCAAGCTCATGACGACGTTGCTCGACATGATCACGTTGCTTTTTCTGCTCCCGCTGTTGTTCTGGTTGAACGCGACGCTGGCCTGGATCGTCCTTGTATGCGCAACGATGATCATGCTGATCATCCTGGCCTATCTCCGCCCGATGCGGACCATCTTTGGCAAGGTGATCAATGCCGAAACGCTGAAGAACGCCGCGCTGGGTGAGACGATCTTCGGCATCAAGACGGTGAAGTCCCTGGCGCTGGAACCGCAACGCAGGGCGCTGTGGGACGAACGCACCGCCGAGGTCGGCAAGTGGCGCATGGAAATGGGCAAGCTGTCGAACTGGCCGCAGACGCTGGTGACGCCGATCGAGCGGTTCATGTGGATGGGTGTCATCCTCGTGGGTGCATACATCGCCTTGTCCGATACCACCGGTTACATGGTCGGTGGCCTGTTCGCCTTCATGATGCTGTCCCAGCGGGTCAGCCAGCCACTGGTCGGCCTCGCTCGCCTGATCGAGGAGTGGGAAGAAGTCGGCGCATCGATGGGACAGGCGGCCGATGTTCTAAACCGTCCGCTGGAAGACTCGGCCAACGGCGGCCTGCGTCCCAAGTTCGCCGGCGCCGTGACGTTCGAGGACGTAACCTTCACCTACTCGGGCACCAAACTGCCGGCGCTCGACCGCCTCAGCTTCTCGATCCCGCCTGGCACCATGCTTGGCCTGGTCGGCCGCTCCGGTTCGGGTAAATCGACCGCGACACGGCTGCTTCAGGGTATCAACCGCGAGTATTCCGGCTTCATCAAGATCGATGGCGCCGACATGCGGGAGATCAACCTGCGGCATCTGCGCTCCAGCTTCGGCGTCGTGCTGCAGGAAAACTTCCTGTTCCGTGGGTCGATCCGCGACAACATCCTGGCGGGCCGCCCCGGCCTGACGCTGGAGGATGCAATCCGAGCGGCGCGTCTGGCGGGGGCCGAGGAGTTCATCGAGCGCATGCCGAACGGCTACGAAACCTACATCGAGGAGGGATCGCCCAACCTATCGGGTGGTCAACGTCAGCGACTCGCTATCGCCCGCGCCCTGATCACCGACCCGCGTATCCTGATCCTGGACGAAGCCACCAGCGCGCTCGACCCGGAATCCGAGGCTTTGGTTAACGCCAACCTGCTTCGGATCGCCCGTGGCCGAACGATGGTGATCGTGTCCCACCGCCTGTCGTCGCTGGTTAACTGCGACCAGATCATGGTGTTGGAACGCGGCAAGCTCATGGATATCGGCCCCCATTCCGTGCTGCTGGAGCGTTGCGCGATCTATCGCACCCTCTGGAACCAGCAGAACCGTCACATGCAAACTGAAGGTACAGGTCATGCAGCTCCTGCCCCGACCCTCCTCCAAGGCGATTAGTACGACAATGGAGGACCGGCTGGACCCGACCTTGCCGGTCATCCTGGAGTACCAGTCCCCGTCCACCGCGATCGTCAACATGCCGATGCCGCGCATCGCGCGCGGCTTTACCTGGGCCTTCAGCAGCATGGTCGCGCTGCTCGTCACCATCGCCAGCGTGGTGAAAGTGGATCGCGTGGTCAGCGCTAACGGCGTCGTCGTGGCCCGCGCCCCAACGATCGTGGTTCAGCCACTGGAAACCGCGATCGTCCGCTCGATCGACGTGAATCCCGGCGACACCGTTCACGCCGGCCAGGTGCTCGCGCGGCTCGACCCGACTTTCGCGACAGCCGACATGGGCGCACTCGTGGCCCAGGTCTCGACGTTGCAGGCCCAGGTCTCGCGGATCCAGGCCGAGGTGGAGAACCGCCCGTTCAGCTACACCGGACTCGATCCAAACATGGCTTTGCAGGCCTCGATCTTTGGCCAGCGCCAAGCCGAGTTCAATTTCAAGATCGAGAACTACCAGCAGAAGATCGACAGCCTGTCCGCGACGATCGCCCGAGCCAGCGCCGATATCACCAATTTCACCGACCGCTTGAACTACGCCCGCACGCTGGAAGGGATGCGTAAGGAACTCGAACATCTGAACGTCGGTTCCAAGATCAACACCTTGGCGGCGATGGACTCCCGGGTGCAAATGCAGGCTGGCCTCGACACCGCCCATCAGCAGCAGCTTGGTGCCCAGCGCGATCTGGCCGCCATGATCGCCGAACGGAACGGCTATATCCAGAATTGGCATGCCGAACTCGCAGACAAGCTGACCGATGCCCTGGGCAAGCTGTCGGATGCCCGCGAGTCGCTGAACAAGGCCCAGTTGCGCCGCCAGTTGGTCGAATTGCGCGCGGAGCAGGACGGCACCGTTCTGACCGTCAGCAAGGTGTCGGTCGGATCGGTACTCAACCCCGGTCAGCAGTTCATCACCCTGGTGCCGACCGACGCCCCACTGGAAGTCGAAGCGAACGTCGACGGCAAGGACGATGGCTACATCGGGGTCGGGGATAAGGTCGACATCAAGTTCGATACGTTTCCCTACTCCCGCTATGGCCTCGCTCATGGCGTCGTGCGGGTCGTCAGCCCGGACAGCTTCAGCGCGCAGGATGAATCGCGGAATCCGACCGGGGCTGTCCCGGTGGCGAATAACCAGAACGGCGTGTGGTACCGCACCCGGCTGACGCTGGACGATATCGCGCTGCACGATACGCCGCCCAATTTCCACCTGACCCCCGGCATGCCGGTCGCCGCCGATATCCGTGTCGGCAAGCAGACCATGATGCACTACATGCTTGGAAAAATGATCCCCTTGGCCACCGAAGGCATGCGGGAGCCGTAAGGCCCCGCACCCGAAGGACGCATCCGACATATGTCTTTACTCGACAAGGTCATCGGCGGATTTTCCCCCGGCGCGTCACTGCGCCGGGGCATCCTGCTTCTGGAACGGGGCGACGCAAAAGGCGCCTTCGCGCTGTTCTCGCGCGCTGCCCGGGCCAATATCCCGGAAGCCGAATTCCGCGTGGGCCGCTGCTATCTGGAAGGGGCAGGTGTCCCGCCCAGCAGAGCCGATGGTGTGCGGTGGGTCGAGCGGGCGGCCGATAAGGGCTATGTCGAAGCGCAGGCCCTGCTGGCGACGCTGTGCCTGCACGGGATGGCGCCTGGTTTCGCTAACAGCGGCATCGGCACGGGCGCGGGCCTGTTCGGCGGTCAGACCGCCGCCGAACCGGATTATCCGACCGCGGCGAAGTGGGCGAGGCGCGCAGCCGAAGCCGGCTCCGCCGATGGCCAGGCCGTCCTCGGCTTCATCCTGACCTCGGGTCCGGAAAATTTGCGTAATGTCGAGGAAGGTGACCGCTGGTACGAAAAATCAGCCGCCGGCGGCTGCCCCCAAGGCCAACTCGGCTGGGCCCTGGTTCTGGCACGCGACACCAGCAAGCCCGGCGTCCAGGAAGAACTGATCAAGCATCTGGGTCAGGCGGCCGAGAACGGCCTCGCCACGGCGCTTTACCTCTACGGCATGGTCCTGGAACGTGGGCTTGGCGTCCCCCAGGACCGCGCCGCCGCGGCGGCTTGCTACAAGCAAGGGGCGGAAAAAGGCAATCGCGGCGCCCAGGCGCGCTGGGGATACGCCCTGATGGAGGGCAACGGTGTCGAAAAGAACCTGACCGAGGGTGAATCCTGGCTGCGCCGGGCGGCATTGGCCGGCGACCCCGAGGCCGCCGCTCTGGTTGGCGATATCTATGCCAAAGGCGGAAGTCTACCGCCCAACTATGCCGAGGCCGCGATGTGGTTCCGCCGGGCGGCGGATGCCAACCATAAGGGTGCCGCGCGCGCATTGGGCATGCTCCACCTTACCGGCGCGGGCGTCCCGCGCGATCAGGAAGAAGCCGCGAAGCTGTTCAGCCTCGCCGCCCAGGCGGGCGATGCCGCATCCCATGTTGACCTGGGTAATCTGCTGCTGCGCGGTCACGGCGACGAGCAGGACCAGATCCGCACCCGCTCCTGGTTCGAACAGGCCGCGGCGTCGGGCGATCTTATCGCCGCGTTCAATTTCGGCGTATGCCTCGCCGAGGGTGTCGGCATCGAACGCGACGACCGCAAGGCAGCCGAATGGCTGCGCCGGGCCGCCGACGGCGTGGTCAACGCGCAGTACTGGTATGGCCGCATGCTGGTGGAAGGCCGCGGCGTGGAGGCCAACCCCGAGGAAGGCCGCATATGGATCGCCAAGGCCGCGGAAATCGGCATGATCGAGGCCGAGGTCATGCTGGCGGATATGATGCTTTCCGGACGCGGCGGGCCGAAGGACCATCCGGCAGCCCTGGCGCTGTTCGAAAAGGCCGCGGGCCGCGGTCATGTCGGCGCAATGTTCGCGGTCGGTGCGATGTATGGCGGCGGCCACGACGTCCCGTGGGACAGGGTCGCGGCCCAGCGTTGGTTCCGCGCCGCCGCCGAACGCGGCCACCCCTATGCCCAGATGATGCTGGGTCGCTATCTCGCCCGGAACCTGGCCGGCGAACAGGATATCGAGCAGGCTCGGCGTTGGACCGAACGTGCTGTCGCCCAAGGTCTTCAGGACGCGAAGGCCGACCTTGCCGCGCTCCCGCCGCCCGTGGACCCGGATGGCGCCGCATCGCCTGAGGATACAGCGACCCGGGCAGCGGGCGACTGACCCATGCCGGCGCGCGACACCGGGGCTGAACCAGCGGTCGTTACTCTTGCGCGCACCGCGATGGCCCGCGGTATGGCTGCCATCGCCGGAAAAGACACGGTCGCCGCCCTGCGTTGGCTGGAGCGGGCACGACGGCTGGTACCAAAAGACCCCAATATCGCCCTGGCGCTGGCGAGCCTCTATCTTAACGATGATCCGGACCGGGCTGAGTCCCTGTTCGCAACGGTCGCCCGGGATCACGACGTCCAGCAGGCCTGGCTGGGATTGGCGGCTGTCAGGTTTCGGGCCGGCAATCCGGCCGCCGCCGCCGAACCCCTTGCCAGCGCCTTGTCACGTCATGCCTTTATCCAGGATGTGACGATGCTGGCCGACCGAATCGCACCGGCGGGTTGGTGCGCTCTACGGCCAGAAGGCGCCCTGGAAATCCACGCCCCGCCGGGTGTGCCGATCAAAGTGACACTGGACGGCAAAACAGCACCCGGTACAAGGCTTCCGGAAGATTGGGTTCGGGGCCGCACGGTTGAAGTGGTCGGGGATGGGGCTCCTCTGCTGGGCAGCCCAATTCAGGTAGGCGCGATCCGGCACGTGGATGGATGCGTGGAAGTCTGGGAAGGTGGCCTGCGCGGATGGGCCTGGCATCCGAACGACCCCGCGACCGATCCGGTGCTGACGCTGACCGATGGCAACGGTCGCCAACGGACAATAACCCCAAGCGATGAATCCATCGCGGTCGCCGATACCGGGCCATTGGCCCGCCCTCGCTCCTTCAGCCTGACGGCCGCCGACCTTCGGGATCTTGTGGGCCCTATCCGCGTCAGCGGACCCAACGGCCGGGACCTGACGGGCAGCCCGGTCGATCCCCATGCGGAAGGCGCCTTTTACAGTCAGGTTGCCCTGGGTTTCGGTCGGGAGCACCCCGCCAATGGAGTTGCCGGTCCGGCACTCCGCGTCAGTGCCCCCGTCCCATTTCAGCCCGTGGGCGCCGACAACACCCGACGTGCCACGACCGTCGTCATCCCGATCCATAATGGCGGTCCGATCGTTCTGGCTTGCCTTGCCAGCGTTCTCGCCTCGGTGTCCAAGGACGTCCGGGTCCTCGTGATCGACGATGGCTCGACGGATCCGGCGATCGTCGCGGCCATTGACGATCTCCACACCCAACGAAAGATCGGATTACACCGCCACGCCCGCGCCGAGGGCTTTCCTGTCAGCGCAAACGCGGGCATCCGGTTGGCCAAGGGCCGCGACGTGGTGCTGCTCAACAGCGACACGCTCGTTCCGCCCGGCTGGGTTGAGCGGTTACGTGCTGCCGCCTATGCCGAACCAGACATCGGCAGCGTAACGCCGCTGTCGAACGACGCGAGCATTGTGAGTTATCCCGGACCCGCCGGCACAAACGAGCGGCCGAATCAAGCAGCGACGAACCGGCTGGACCGGCTTGCCGCGCGAGCAAACGGTTCCGCGACCGTCGATATCCCAGTTGGTGTCGGCTTCTGTCTTTACCTGCGCCGGGATTGCCTGAACGCGGTGGGCGCGTTCCGCACCGACGTCTTCGCGCAGGGCTACGGCGAGGAGAACGATCTGTGCCTGCGCGCCCGCCGGTTGGGCTGGCGCAACGTCGCCCTGACGGGCCTGTTCGTCGGTCATCATGCGGGAACGACCTTCGGCCCCAGCGCCGTCCATCTGCGCCGACGCAACAGCCGGCTGCTGGAGGAACTGCACCCCGGATACGACGCGCTTGTCGCACGTTACGTCGCCGCCGACCCGCTGGCCCAGGCCCGGCGCCGGATCGACTCGCTGATCTGGAAAGAGCGCGGCAGAAAATGGCCGCAGGCGGCGATCCTGATCGCGCACGATGACGGCGGCGGCGTCGAACGCCAGGTCCGGCATCGGGCAGCCGCCCATGCCGCGGACGGACGGCGGCCGATCGTGCTGCGGCCGGCCGAAACCAATGCGAACCAGCCAGCGATCGCGGTGCGGGACGGGTTAAACGATGATCTTCCGAATCTGATCTTCGCCATGCCGACCCAACTGCCGGAGCTTGCGGGCTTTCTGCGTGCCTCCCGGGCAGACCGGATCGAGGCGCATCACCTCGCCGATTATGGCCCCGAGATCTATGACCTGATCGCCAAGCTCGCTTTGCCCTGCGACGTGCATGTCCACGATTATGCCTGGTTCTGCCCGCGTATCTCCCTGGTGGCGGCCTATAACCGGTATTGCGGTGAGCCCGATCTGGCGGACTGCGAGGCCTGCATTGCCGATAACGGACACTTCCTGAAGGAAGATATCAGCGTCGAGGCGTTGCGGCGGCGGTCGGACCGGTTCCTGGCCGATGCTCGGCAAATCGTCGTGCCGGCGGCCGACGTCGGGAGGCGGCTGCGCCGCTACTTTCCCGAGGTCACAACAACAACCGTTCCCCACGAAGACGATGGCGATACCGCCCCGCCCCGGAAGCCGGCGGCAAGGCCAAACGGGCGGCCCCGCGTCTGCGTCGTTGGCGCCATCGGCATTCACAAGGGTTACGAAATCCTGCTGGCCTGCGCGAGGGACGCGCAACGGCGCGATCTGGACCTGGAATTCGCGGTCGTCGGTCACACCATCGACGATGCCAGGATCATGGCCACGGAACGGGTGTTCGTGACAGGCGAATTCGGCGCGGGCGAAGCGGTCGCATTGATCGCCGCCCAGAACGCCGCACTTGGTTTCGTGCCGTCCATCTGGCCCGAAACCTGGTGCCTGACCCTTGGGGAAATCTGGCGCGCCGGCCTGAGTGCCGCCGCGTTCGACATCGGCGCCCCGGCGGAGCGAATCAGACAAACCGGACGTGGAATAGTACTTCCATTGGGTCTATCCCCAAATGCTATTAACAACGCGCTGCTCGCGGCAGTCCGGGCGGCGGGGCTTTGATGAAGGATCACGACCGCCATGACCCAAGGCCATTACCACGTTGCTTCCGCCGATCCTTCTGACCTAGTGATATAAGTCGTAAAATGGCACGAACACCTAAAAAGCGAGTCAGCCGTATGTCCGAAGCCGCAAGCGCGGAACGAACGAAAGCCCCGGCCAGACAATCCGGGTCCCAGCCAACCGATACTACACCCGATGCGTCGAACCGCGTTGCCGAGTTGCAAGTGACGGCGCACCTGATGACGCTGGAAACAGGCCTGTTCTGTGTCTTCCAGACCCCAGGCAGCACGCCGCCGGACGCGGCGACCGGTCTGCCGGGCGTGCGCATCACACCGGCTCCCGGCTTGGCCGGACGGCCGGAAGCCGTTACCGTCAGTACATTCCGCGAGGACGGCTGGCTAAATGGGACGGCCGCCCTGGTGCGGGTGACCGACGGTTCGGCGCAGATCCTGGTTACGATTTATCAGCACAAGGGCATGGACGCCGCCCCCCGCCTCCAGGTCCTGCGCCTGAGCGGCGAACCCAACGCGTCGGCCATGCCCGAAGCGCCCGCCGCCGCGGCTCCGGCACCCAAGCCGGTGGCCGAAACCGGGCAGCCGGAAGCGAACCCGGAAGTCATGGCGCACGTGCAGCGCATGGGCGACGTCGGTGTCAAACTTGGCGAATGGCTTGGCATCAAAGGCAGCCGCCAGTGGGTCGAGGGCTTCGGTCTGGCGCCCGCCACGGGTATCGCCCTGGAGGACATCGAGTATCAGGCCGTGCTGGGCCGCAACTGGCTTTCGCCCTGGGTCGAAGGCGGCAAGTTCTGCGGCAGCCGCGGCATGGCGTTACCATTGCTGGGGATCAAGGTCCGCCTGAAGGGCGCCGCCGCCCGTGCGTTCGAATGCCGTTATTCGGCGACCTTCGTGGATGGCAGCGCTGTTGGCCCGGTCAGCGGCGGTGAGGCCTGCGAAGCCGAGAGCCTGGCCGCGCTGGAAGCTTTCCAGATCGTCATTCACCCGCGCGCGGGCAAGACGGCGACGAAGGTTGCCACCGGCAAGGCCGCTGCCAAGCCCACTGCGAAGGCGGCCATCAAGCCCGCTGCCAAGCCCGCCCCCAAACCACGCGCCAAGGCATAAAGGCGGCATCGCCCCATCGCGGACAAGCCAGTCAGCCCGGACGTTGACTGGCGTTTCGCCTCGGCGGCCGTCCAGACAAGGTTACCAGATTGAAGTTCCTGTTCGTTCACCAGAACTACCCCGCCCAATTCCTGCACATCGTCCGGCACCTTGTCGCGGCGAAGCGGCACGAGGTGGTTTTCATTACCGAACCGAATGCGAATGAAATCGCCGGCGTCCGGAAAGTACCATACCTCAAGCCGAAACTGGACGTGTCGGAAGTTCACGTCGCGGCCCGGGAACTCGATAACGGGGTCCGCCGTGCGGAGCTTGTGTATCGTGCCGCGTACGGCCTGAATCACCTCGGCTACAAGCCCGACATCATCATCGGCCATCACGGCTGGGGAGAAATGCTGAACCTTCGCGACCTGTGGCCTGACGTGCCGATGTTGGGCTACATGGAGTTCTACTATCAGTACAATGCCGCGGATGTCGGATTCGATCCGGAGTTCCCGTCCGACCCATTGGATTTCCCGCGCATCCGAGCCAAGAACGCGATCAACCATATCGCGCTTAATCTTGGTGCCACGGGGCAATGCCCGACCCAGTGGCAGTTATCGACCTATCCCAAATGGGCCCGCCCGCGGATCGAACTGATCTGGGAAGGCGTCGATCTGGAGATGTGCAGCCCGGATCCGGCCGCGCGCAGGAGGACGCTCAAGGTCGGCGACATGACGATCAAACCGACCGACAAGCTCGTTACCTACGTCTCGCGCGACCTGGAACCCTATCGCGGTTTCCACATCATGATGCGTGCGCTGCCTGACCTGTTGAAGGCGCACAAGGATCTGAAGGTCATCATGATCGGCGGCGACGGTATCAGCTATGGCGCGGCGCCGCATCATGGTGGCAACTGGCGGGAGGTCATGCTGGCGGAGGTCGGCAAGAACATCGACCCCGATCGCGTCGTCTTCCCCGGCCGCGTCCCCTACTCGACCTATCTCTCGGCGCTGCGCCGCTCCGACGCGCATGTCTATCTGACCTATCCATTCGTCGCCTCATGGTCGATGCGGGAATCGATGGCGATCGGTTGCGCGGTCATCGGCGGCGATGTCGATCCGGTGCGGGAGTTCATTACGCATGGCGAGAATGGGGTACTGACACCGTTTCTGGAGCCGCGCACCCTGGCCCGCACGATCCTCAACGTGATCGAGGACAAGACGTTGAACCGCAAGTTGCGCGAAGGGGCCAGGGCCTATGCCGAAGCGAATCTGGCGATGGGGGATTACCTGGATCGCTACTGTCAGGTAATCGCCAATATGACCGGCGAGAACCCGGCCCCTCGCCCCGAACTGGAAACGGAGGTCGCCAAAAAGGCCGGGCGAATTCGCAAGCGGGCCACCGCCGACGCCTGATTCGTATTTCTGGCAGCCCCACCGCGGCTGACAAAGCGACCGGCGCCTCTTGCCCGATCCTGTCGGCTTGTGCCACCACGGCGAAACGACGCATGTCATAGCGCATTGCGACCGAGAGGATGATCATGACCGATAGTGCTCCGGCACCTCAACCAGCCACCGGCACCCTGATGCGGGGGAAGCGCGGCGTCATCATGGGCGTCGCCAACGACCGTTCGCTGGCCTGGGGCATCGCCGCGGCGTGTGCGGCCCAGGGTGCGGAGCTGGCATTCACCTATCAGGGCGACGCGCTGGGCCGCCGGGTGCGCCCGCTGGCGGCGCAGGCTGGTTCCGACCTGCTGTTTTCCTGCGACGTGGCCGATGAGGCCAGTATCGACACCGCCTTTGCCGAGATCGGCAAGCATTGGGACGGCATCGATTTTCTGGTCCACGCCATCGGCTATGCCGACAAGCAATATCTGCGCGGGCGATACCTCGACACGCCCCGCGACGGGTTCCTGCAGGCGATGGACATCTCGTGCTACTCCTTCACCGCGGTCTGCCAGCGCGCCGTACCGATGATGAAGCCGGGCGGCAGCCTTCTGACCCTCAGCTACCTGGGGGCTGAACGGGTCGTGCCGCATTACAACGTGATGGGCGTGGCGAAAGCGGCGCTGGAGGCATCGGTGCGCTATCTGGCGGCCGACCTGGGCACCGCCGGCATCCGCTGCAATGCGATCAGCGCCGGCCCGATCAAGACCCTGGCTGCCTACGGCGGGATCGGCGACTTCCAGTACATCCTGCGCTGGAATCAGTTGAACTCACCCATGCAGCGCAACACCACGATCGAGGATGTTGGCGGCGCGGGTGTGTATTTCCTGTCCGATCTGTCGTCCGGCGTGACCGGCGAGGTGCATCATGTGGATTGCGGCTACCATAGCGTCGGCATGAAGAACCCGAACGCGCCCGATATCGCAATCGTGGAAAGCTGACAGTCCGCCGCCATGTCGCACAACAGCTTCGGTCATCTCTTCCGCGTCACCACCTGGGGCGAAAGCCATGGGCCGGCGATCGGCGGCGTCGTCGATGGCTGCCCGCCGCTGCTGCCGCTGACCGAGGCGGACATTCAGCCCTGGCTGGACAAGCGCCGGCCCGGCCAGTCGAAATTCACCACGCAGCGGCAGGAACCCGACCAGGTTCGCATCCTGTCCGGTGTGTTCGAAGGTATGACCACCGGCACACCCATCAGTTTGCTGATCGAGAATACCGACCAACGCTCTCGCGATTATGCCGCGATCGCGACCCAGTTCCGGCCCGGCCATGCCGACCTGACGTACGACCTGAAATACGGCATCCGGGACTATCGCGGCGGCGGGCGGTCGTCGGCCCGTGAAACCGCGATACGGGTGGCTGCCGGCGCGGTTGCCCGTCGTGTTCTGGGATCGGGCGTACGCATCCGCGGCGCCTTGGTCCAGGTCGGTCCGCACAAGATCGACCGCGACCGGTGGGACTGGGATCAGATCGGTGAAAATCCGTTCTTCTGTCCCGATCCGATCGCCGCGCAGACCTGGGAAACCTATCTGTCGGCGGTTCGTAAGTCAGGCTCCTCCACCGGCGCCGTGATCGAGGTGGTCGCGGACGGGATGCAGCCCGGTTTGGGCGCGCCGATTTACGGCAAGCTGGACGCCGACCTGGCGGGTGCCCTGATGTCGATCAATGCCGTGAAAGGCGTGGAGATCGGCGAGGGTTTCGCCGCCGCCGCCCTGACCGGCGAAGACAACGCCGACGAAATGCGGATGCGTGACGGGTTGGTGGCATTCGACTCCAACCACGCCGGCGGCATCCTCGGCGGGATTTCGACGGGCCAGCCGATCGTGGTTCGTTTCGCAGTCAAGCCGACAAGCTCCATACTATCATTGCGCCACTCGGTTGACCGCCTTGGCCACGATATCGAGATCATGACCAAGGGCCGTCATGATCCCTGCGTTGGTATCCGAGCGGTGCCGGTCGGAGAGGCGATGGTGGCCTGCGTGCTGGCTGATCACCTGTTGCGCCATCGTGCGCAAAACCCCGACGCTCCGACGACCGCGCGGCTGCCCCGGAATTGAGCAGGCGATAATAACCGAGCTTGACGGTCAGGAATAAGTGGGACTGAATACCGTTCCCATTATCGTGATAGCGTGTACGATGTCGGTATCGTCTTCGACCTTGGATATTTCCGGCTTAGCTCCTTTCGTAGCCCTGGTTGGGATACGGTGCTGGCAGGAACGGATGGCTGAAATCCGCGATCTGTCTGCCTCGGGCCCTCGTGCTGGGCAAGCCATTCGCCAACGCCACGGTATCGAGCTCAGTCTGGAGAAGCTTCGCCGGCACCCCGGCGCCATTCCGTCCATGGCGGAGATCCGGCTGGGCCAGATTGCCGCCGAGATACCCCGGATCGCCGCGGGGCTGACACCTGGCGGCCGCGATCGCCTGATAGAAGCCATTCGCTTGGGCCTCGCTGGACAAAACACCTTGATCCCGATCTTCCATATGGTCCGTACCGCGATGTCGCAGCGGGACCGTGGATTCGGCGTTGCGTTCACTGGGTTGAACGACGAAACGCCCTATGACCTGCTGCTGCGACGCGACGGCGTGGAGGCGGAGGTTGCCTGCGATGCGATGACCGCCGAGGAAGGGCGCGGGGTGCATCGTGGGGCCTGGTTCCGCCTTGCCGACCGGATCGACCCCGACCTGCAGACATGGCTTGCTGCGCATCCTGGCCGCTATCTCTTGAAGATGACCTTGCCCCGCGGCCTGCGAGGCGGCTTGCAAGAGACGGGTGCGGAGAATGAAACCCTTGCCCAGGTTCATCAGCGCATCACTGCGATGTTGCAGACACAGACCCGCCAGGACCACGACGAGGCGATCGTGTTACGTCTGGACCCGCTGCTGTTGGCCGGCGCCCAGGCCGAGGACAGCGGCCTGATCTCCTCCCTGCGGCGGGAGTTCGGACCCGAGGCGCATCTGTCGGTCACCACGTCCGGCAACGCCGTGTTCGTGATGGCCGCCCGAGCGGGTCGGGAGAATGAGGTGGCGATCGCGATCCGCAGACGGTTGGCCGCCTTGGCCCCCGTCCGCCTAACGGGTACGCGACCCGGCATCCTGTCGGTTTTCGTGGAAGACACGGATCGTCTGGAATGGCGTGGTTTGCGTGACCGGCTGGAGCTGGAAGGCGAGGCGCGCCAGTTCATGACCAACCCGGAAGCGCGCCCGGTGGTGGCGGTCAGCTTCGTCTCGCGCTTCGAAATGTTCGGCGTATCCGAACCCGATGCGGCCGCCGGAGGGGAGCTTCGTTTCCGCAATCCCGGACACCCCGCCGCGGGTTTCGCGGCCCTCGCGCCAGCGGTAATGTCGTCAGTGTGAACACCGGCACGGTGCGGAAAGCCGTGTCGCCTACTCATATTCACCGTTAGGCCTCGGCATCGCCATTTTTGGGTGGCGGGATGCTGGGGTTGCGTGTGCTTTATGAGGTGAGCATGTCCAGTGCGGAATACAGCCGTAAATTAGATGAACTCGATCGCCTGCTGAACGACCCTGACGTTCCGATGCAGCCGGATCGCGTCTGGTCGTTGCTGGCCGAGGTATCCCGCTCAGACGCATCCTCCATGCCGAGGCCGTCGATGAACCGCACCTCCGATCGTTAGGCCAGATCCGCGCGGAGCGGAGTCACTAAATCGATAAATTGCGTGATAAAACAAATATTTAGAGCGGCGTCCACGAGCCAGTGCAAGTGGACATCGCTCGAGGTGCTGATAGGTTCAGGTTGAACCCATCCGGCTCCAGCTCTCTTTGTTTGAGAGGGCGATTCACGTCTGACGTTGGATCAACCTCAGACGATCGCGCGCTAGACTGATTGTGCGGAGGCGTGACTTTTATTTCCCGGGCCTTGAGCCTGGCGTCACGTACCCCGTCCGGGTCCGAGAATAGAGGGATGCAGGAGACGGAATACCGGGCCAAGATCAGCAATCGCCCTCACAGAAGTCGATTCTTTTAGCGTCCAGCACGAAAACAACGCATGGCGGAAAAAGTCCGTTAAATGTTCGCCAAAATATTTGTTTCGACTATTGCAAATTTGTTGACGGATCGAGCGAATCTGTTTCATAAGACGTCGGTTAGTGGGATCAATGTGTCCATTGATCTCGAATCGTTAAGGAACGTCGATGTCGAAAGCATTTATTGCGAAGGTTCTCCAGCAATCCACCGAAGTGACGGGTGCTGCCGCCAACCGCGCTACCAATGAACTGATCGATGCCATCGTTAAAGAGATGAAGAAGAACGGGAAGTTCACCCTTCCCAGCTTCGGCACGTTCACCGTTCGCAAGACCAAGGCCCGCAAGGCGCTCAACCCGCGCACCGGTGAGTCGATCAAGGTGAAGGCCGGCAAGACCGTTCGCTTCAAGGCCTCCCCGGTCCTGAAGAAGTCTGTTTGATCCAGTGAGGGCCCGGCGAAAGCCGGGTCAGCCACGAACCGTGGCAGGAAAATAAGACGTACGGTTACATAGGCGATGCAGAAGTAAAGCTGGCGCCCAGAAGAAACTCCTTGTTTCCTTCTGGGCCGGTGATTGGACTCTCAACCACCCCCGCCACGCTCCATCCCGGCAGACCGGACCACCAGGACATCACTCGCTCACAAACCGCCTGATGCACCGCCGGATCGCGGACCACCCCCTTGCTGCCCACCGCGGCGGCTCCAGCTTCGAACTGCGGCTTGATCAGCACGATCGCCCATGCATTCGGCGCGCACAACGCCAGCGAGGCCGGCAGCAGAGTTGCCAAGCCGATAAAGCTCGCATCACACACAATCGCTTCGATGGGGTCGGCAACCACGTCGCGGGTCAGATAACGGGCATTGGTTTTTTCATAGACCACCACCCGCGGATCGCATCTTAGCTTCCACGCCAACTGCCCATGACCGACATCGACCGCGTGAACCTTCGCTGCCCCATGGGCCAGCAGAACATCGGTAAACCCACCCGTCGAGGCGCCGACATCAAGACAGACCCGCCCTTCCGGCGAGAAACCGAAATGCGCCAACCCATGCGCCAGCTTCAAGCCGCCGCGCGACACCCAGGGATGATCCTGCCCCTTTACCTCCAGCGGCACATCCTCGGCCAGCAAATCGCCCGCCTTCGCGACGCGCCGGTCTCCGGAGTATATTTTCCCTGCCAGAATGAGCGCCTGCGCCCGAGTACGGCTTTCCACCAACCCGCGCGCAACCAACAACTGATCCGCCCGCTGCTTCGCCACTATTCTAGCGGCCGGGTCCCCAGCGACCCATCCGATCGCTGGACCAGCGCTTCGACCCTGGCCTCAACCTCCGCCAGCTTGGCCTCGCAATGCCGCCGCAGCTTCACCCCACGCTCGAACGCCTGCACCGCGGCATCCAGCTTCAACGTGCCGCCCTCAAGGCCCCGGACAATCTGGTCAAGCTCCGCCAGCGCGTCCTCGAACGACAACTGGCTGACATCGTCTTCCGGCATGGTCGGTGGCCTTCGTTTGGGATTGGAGGAAGGTCAGGGCGCTGCCCCTGAACCCCGCCAAGGGGCGACGCCCCTTGCAACCGGTTATAAGGGCTATGGGGACCCGGGGGCTACTGTGCCCGCATTAGCCCCCGGACGTGTACCGCAGCCGAGGCAGCCAGGGAGTGCAGGTCGTAGCCGCCCTCCAGGACCGATACGACCCGACCGCCGCAGTGTTTGTCCGCGACAGCGACCAGTTGTTCGGTGATCCAGGCGTAGTCGGCGGTTTCCAGGCGAAGCTGGGCCAATGGGTCGTCGATGTGAGCGTCGAATCCGGCGGAGATAATCAGCAGGCCGGGCGCGAACTTATCGAGGGCCGGCAGGATGATGTCCGACCAGGCAGCGCGGAACGCCGAACTGCCATCGCGGGGCCGCAGCGGGGCGTTGACCACGTTGTCGGCGACGCCATGCTCCCACGGCTCCCCAGTGCCCGGATAGCATGGGCTTTGATGGGAGGAGGCGTAGAACAGATCCGGGTCCGCGGCGAACATCGCCTGCGTGCCGTTGCCATGGTGAACGTCGAAATCAACCACCGCCACGCGCTGGATGCCCCAGCGAACGCGGGCATGCAACGCGGCCACCGCGGCATTGTTGAACAGGCAAAAGCCCATCGGCCGGCTGGGTTCGGCATGATGACCGGGCGGGCGAACCGCGGCGAACGCGCTGCGCGCCCAGCCTTCCATCACCGCATCAACCGCCATGCAGGCCCCACCGGCCGCCCGAGCCGCGGCTTCGGCGCTGCCTTCGCTCATCACGGTATCGCCATCCAGTTGCACGGGTTCGCCGAGTTCGGGATGGATCGACAAGATCCCCTCGACATACGCCGTCGGATGCACCCGGCTGAGCTGTTCCACCGTCGCCATCGGTGCGGACTCGCGCAGGAGATCGGAGAACTCCGGCGCTTCCAACGCCGCCAACACGGCGCGCAACCGCTCGGCATTCTCGGGATGATAGGGCCCGGTGTCGTGATCCAGGCACGCCGGATGGGTGATCAACGCGGTGGTCACGTCAGTTACCCTTCTTCTGGGGGTCATCCACACGGCGGCGGATGGTGAAGCTGAATACGCCGGCCTCCTCGCTCCATGCCAGCAGCGCGTGACCGGTTTCGCGACAGAACGCCTGGAAATCCGAGACCGAGGCACGATCGGTTGCCAACACGCGCAGCCGCTCCCCCGCCGCCATGCCGCGCAGCACGCGGTTGGCCTTCAGCACCGGAAGTGGGCAGTTCATGCCCTTGACGTCAAGCAAGGTCTCGCTCATGCGCGCAAGATGCGTATCCTGGGGCACTTGGGCAAGGGAGACCGTATCGGAGACACACAGGCACAAGCCGATTCCGCGCCGATCCGCTTAAAAATCCCAGAAACCCACGATCCCGCGAACCCCGCGTGCCTCCCTCCCGGCCCAATGCTATGATGTCCGCCGACAGAATCGACCGGACCCACATGACCAAGCACCGCATCGGCATCGACCTCGGCGGCACCAAGATCGAGATCGTCGCCCTTGACCCCAATGGCCACCAAGTATTGCGCCACCGCGTGCCGACGCCGCACGGCTACCCCGACACCCTGACTACCATCGCCGCCCTGGTGCGCGAATCGGAGGCCAATCTCGGCGTGACCGCCACCGTCGGCATCGGCATTCCGGGGGTGATCAGCCCCGCGACCGGCCTGGTCAAGAATGCCAACTCCATCGCCCTCAACGGTCACCGCTTCGACCACGATATCAGTCACGCGCTCGGACGCGAGGTCCGGGTTGAAAACGATGCCAACTGCTTCGCGCTCAGCGAGGCGACCGATGGCGCGGGCGCGGGCTATGGACTGGTGTTCGGCGTCATCCTGGGAACGGGCTGCGGCGGTGGGATCGTCATGCATGGCACCGTCCATCGCGGCCCGCATCGCGTCGCCGGCGAGTGGGGGCATACGCCGCTGCCGTGGCCGTCGGGTACCGAAATCCCCGGGCCTCTCTGCTGGTGCGGCAAGCACGGGTGCCTGGAAGCCTATGTTGCGGGGCCGTCATTGGCCCGCGACTGCGACGGTCCCGGCGCCCATGACGCCAGCGGATTGCCGACCCGAGCGGCGGCGGGCGAGGAGGCGGCTGTGGCGGCGCTGGACCGCCATGCGGACCGGTTGGCGCGGGGCCTGGCCGTTGTGGTCAACATCCTCGATCCCGATGTCATCGTGCTGGGCGGCGGATTGTCGAACATGCCCCACCTTTACACAGAGCTGCCGCGCCGCATCCCGAAACACGCATTCAGCGACGTCATCGCCACGCCGGTCGTGCCCAACAAGCATGGCGATTCCTCAGGCGTGCGCGGTGCCGCGCGGCTCTGGCCGGGCGTCTGACATGCCGTCCCTGTGCCGCGACTGTTACCTTGTCGCGGACACGATCGCCGCGCGATGCCCCACGTGCGGCGGCGGCAGGCTGGTTCACCACCGGTCCTTGCTGCATCTGACCATCGCCCATATCGACTGCGACGCCTTCTATGCGAGCGTCGAGAAGCGTGACCGTCCCGAGTTGCGGGCAAAGCCGGTGATCGTTGGCGGGGGTAGCCGAGGAGTGGTCACGGCCGCGTGTTATATCGCCCGTATTTACGGCGTGAAAAGCGCCATGCCGATGTTCAAGGCCCTGAAGGCCTGCCCGGATGCCATTGTGATCAAGCCCGATTTCCCGAAATACGTGGCTGCGTCCCGCCAGGTGCGGGCGCTGATGAACGACCTGACGCCGCTGGTACAGCCGCTGTCGATCGACGAGGCCGTGCTCGATCTGTCCGGCACCGACGCGCTGCATGGTGCCGCCCCCGCAGCCGTTTTGGCCCGCTTTGCCAACGCGGTGGAAAGTGAAATCGGCCTGACGGTGTCCATTGGTCTGGCCGCCAACCGGCTGATGGCGAAGATCGCCGCGGGCCGCGGCAAACCCCGTGGCTTTACGGTGATCGATGGCGAGGAAGCCGCCTCGTTCCTGGCACCCGAATCGGTTCGCCTGCTGCCCGGCGTCGGCGCCGCCCTCGCCCGCAAACTTGAAACGCTCGGGATAACGCGATTGGGACAGTTGCAGGCCCTGCCGGAGCGCGAAGCGATCAGGAAACTCGGCGACGATGGCTTGTCCCTGGTCCGTCGCGCCCGTGGCGAAGACTCCCGGCTCGTCGATCCCACCCGTGAAACCAAATCGGTCAGCGCCGAAACCACCTTCGAGCACGACCTGTCCGCCATCGCCGAACTCGAGCCGCCACTTTGGCGTATGTGCGAAAAGCTCGCCCGGAGACTAAAGGAAAACGAACTGGCCGCGGGTGGTGTCGTCCTGAAACTAAAAACCGCGAGCTTCGCCCAGCGCACCCGCAACGCCCGGTTGTCCAGCCCGACGGTGCTGCCCGACAGATTGTTCGATCTCGCACGCGCACTCCTGGCAAAGGAGGCGAACGGCACCAAGTTCCGTCTGATCGGCATCGGAGCCAATCCCCTCGTCCCCGATGCCGGGGCCGACCAAGGCGATCTGGCCGATCCAGATACGCCGAAACGAGCAGCGGCACAGGCGGCGATTGATACGTTACGTGGACGTTTCGGTGACACCGCGATCACGCGCGGGCGTTCGCTGCGCTGACTGACCGTTCCGGCCACCGGTTGGGAGCCAGCGAAACGACAAGCGGCGCGACCATCGTGGCCGAATCCCTGATTGTCGTTCGGCGCGATCAACTCCGCAGCGACCCGTATCCTCTTAGTGCGTGTTTTCATTAATAAAATTCCGTTCATTCCCGAGATGCGAAACGGTAATAGTAACGATTTCAGATTACCTTAAGCGGACGACCGGCTATTTGTGCGACAAGTTCCGGGCCGAGCCGCGGCGTTGCGGGTAAAATCCAAATTATGTCAACTTGCTGGCCGAAACCCCAACGGCCCTGGGGAGGCTGCTGGCTACCGTGGCTTCGGGGCGCAAGCCCGGGACGAGACGGGTCGGTTCGCAGTCATATCATGTGGCGATGTAGTATTATTCCGGAATTACAATCTAAACACCGGAACAAATACGTTTGGTACACCGCTTCGTTACGAGACACGAATTCGCGGACATGACCACTATCCAATGGCGGTCGTCGCTTCCGTCCAGGAGGACCGCTCACTGACAGGAAAGGTTTAGGAGTATGATCACAAACGAGGTCAGCGACGGTCTCGCAGGCATCCTGCGAACGGCAATCGTCGAACTTGTACGCCGCGATGGCCCGGACTTGTCGGCACGCCAGCTTGGTGTGTTCCTGACATGCTATCTGGAAACCGAAGCGCAGACCGTGCGTGGCCTGGCCGCCAAACTCGGCGTGTCCAAACCAGCGATAACCCGAGCGTTGGATCGTCTGTCGGAGTTCGATCTGGTGCGCCGGAAGACCGACCCGCTGGATCGCCGCAGCGTGCTGGTGCAACGCACCGCGACTGGCATGGCATTCCTGCGGGAAATGCGGACGATCCTACGCGATGCCGCTTCTACCCTGCGCATCACCGCCGAACCCGCACAGGCGCGGGCGCGTACCGGCAACGACCCGGTCAGAGCCACCCACTGAGATCCGGGCCGCGGCAACCACGCGGCCCGGCCGCTCCCGATTGATCCGCTTCCATCCCGGCGTTATGCCGGTGCCGGTAATTCTGGATGCGGCACATGGATGAACACGCGAGCGGCTTTTCCACTTGGCCTGAAGATGGCGACAAGCAGGTTCTGTACGGCGACCTGGCGAGTCAGGTCGAGGGGCTGCTATCCGGGGAGACCGATCCGGTCGCCAATCTCGCCAACGCAGCCGCCGCGATCTATCACAGCCTGCCGAACCTGAACTGGGCGGGGTTCTATCTGCTCCGAGGGACCGAGCTCGTACTGGGCCCGTTCCAGGGCAAACCGGCATGCGTGAGGATTCCCGTGGGCAAGGGCGTTTGCGGAACCGCCGCCGAACAGCGCCGGTCGGTGGTGGTACTCGATGTTCATGCGTTTCCGGGTCACATCGCCTGTGATTCGGCCTCCGAGTCCGAACTTGTGGTGCCCTTAATCAGGGATGGAACGCTGCTTGGCGTTCTAGACCTGGACAGCCCGCGCGCGGCGCGCTTCGATGTGCACGATCAGGCAGGGTGTGAGGCACTGGTGGCGATCATCGTTCGCCATCTGGGCCCCGCTTCGCCTGTTTGACCGCACCACCTATCCCAAGGGAGAGAACACATGCTCGTTGACCACCGCACCTACACCGTGAAGCCCGGCACCATGGCCAAGCAAATGGCGCTGTATCAGGAATACGGCCTTACGGCACAGAAACGTCATCTGGGTGAGCCGCTGGCTTACCTGATTACGGAATCAGGCGAAGTCAACACGTTTATTCACATGTGGGCCTACAAAGATGCCGCCGACCGCGCCGCTCGGCGTGCCGCAATGAGTGCGGATCCGGAATGGCAGGTGTACCTGCAAAAGACTGGAGAAGCCGGCTATTTGATCGGCCAGAAGAACAACCTGATGACCCCGGCACCATTCGCACCGATCAACAGGTAAACGCCCCGCCACCACCCGCGGCCTCCGCAAGGCCCCGGGTGGTGGCGGACAACGCCCGATGGCTCATCGCGACCCGAAAATGGCGCTGCCCACGCGTACCCAGGTCGCCCCGCAGGCAATCGCGATCTCAAAATCCGCCGACATCCCCATCGACACCGTCTGCAGTCCATGACGCGCGGCGCGATCCGCCAGCCAGGTGAAGTGCGGGCGCGGGTCTTCGTCGTGCGGCGGCACACACATCAGCCCGATCAGCGCCGAACCGAAACGCGCCTTGCAGGCGATGATGAAATCGTCCGCCTCATCCCGGCCGATCCCGGCTTTTTGTGGCTCCGAACCGGTGTTTACCTCGATCAGCAGTTTGGGGGTCCGGCCTTCCTTGGCCATCGCGGCCTCGATCGCGTCCGCCAGCTTCGGGCGATCCAGCGACTCGATCACATCGGCGATCCGCACCGCATCGCGTGCCTTGTTGGTCTGCAAACCGCCGATGATATGCAGGCTTAGATCGTACTGCTTGCGCAACGCCGGGAATTTGGACTCAGCCTCCTGCACCCGATTTTCACCGAAAACCATCTGGCCGGCGGCCAGCGCGGCGGCAACCGCCTCGACCGGCTTGGTCTTCGATACGGCGACAAGCGTGACGTCCTCGGGCTTGCGGCCCGCCGCGATGGCGGCTGCGGCGATTCGGCCCTGAACACGGCGGAGGTTTTCGGCGATCACGTCATTCATTGCTGCTTGTCCCGGCCACTACGGCCCAAAGGCAATCTAATACGCGGCATACTCTTTTTCCTCGACCAACGCCGACCGCATCAAACGGTTGATCGCCTGCTTGATCCGGCCCCGTTCGTCGTTCTCGTGATAAACCGCCCTGGCGAGCGCCACGAAACCCGGTCCGAAATCACCCACGGCCTCTTTTTCCCTGATCAGGTCCTCGATCCGCCAAAGCCTTGTGTTGACCGCGAACAATGCCTCTTCCAGTTCCGCCGGAGCGGTTCGGGCGGGCGCCACACGCCGCAGCAGCGCAAGCTCCCGAACCGCGTTGGCCCGCGCGTCAGGCGAGCGGATGCGGTGGGCCTTGATCTCAAGGATCGCGATCTTGTCCAGCAATTCACCCCAGGAAACCGGGATCGTCGGGCTGCTCATCGCGGCAACGCCCCGGCCATCGCCGCGAAGACCGGCGCCCAGTCGCCATCGGCTTCCTGACGGAACAACCGCATCGTCGGATACCAGGGGCTGTCCGGGCGATCGAGCAGCCAGCGCCAATCAGGCACGCGGCGCAGCGCGACCCAGACCGGCCGGCCAAGCCCCCCCGCCAGATGCGCGACCGAGGTGTCGGAACTGACAATCAGATCCAACGCCATCATCGCGGCGGCGGTATCCAGGAACGCATCCGGCCCGTCGTCCAGGCCCGGCAATGTCTCGACGGGGAATCCGGCCGTAGCGATCTGCTCCTCACCTTCGCCCCTCTGCAGACTGATCAGCCTGACGCCCGGAACCGCCGCCAGCGGCGCAAAGTTGCGCAACGGCATTGACCGGCCCTTGTCCTCGAACCGGCCCGAAAATCCTTGCCAGGTGATGCCAACCCGGAATCCCGCCGTGCCGATCCGCGCCTTCCAGGCGGCAACCCGATCGGGTTCCGCGAACAGATAGGGCGGTTGGGCCGGGACGATGCGCGTGCGCGCGGGCAGGCTGAGCAACGGGATCACGGTATCGGCGCGCGGTGGCGCGGTCCCCAGCGGGATCATCGGCGGCATCGCCCTATTGCTGCCCAGCAGCCGCATCAGGCGAGGCGGTGCCTCGAACAGCACGTTCCCCGGGATCGCCGGCAAATACCGGGCGAAGTGGATGACGTCCCCCAACCCCTGTTCGGTGTGGACAAGCAACGTGCGGGAACCAAGCGGCTCGCCGAGCCATTGGGGTTGGCGGAATGGGCGCGGGGGAATGGCGCCGGAGCGGAAACGATCCTCCCAGCCCGCCCAGGCCTCGGCGGTCCGGTCCAGCAACAGCATCAGCAGCGCCCAGTTATAGCGCAGCACGGGGTTGTTCGGCGCGATCTCCAGCGCTTGCCGCAGCGTTGCCTCGGCGTCCGCGAAGGCCCCGCGTTCCTTCTGCACGCTGGACAGATTGACGAGCACTTCAGGCGCCGGCGGTGCCTGCCGGAATTCCGCCTCCGCTTCCTCCAGCCGGCCGGCCATGCGCAGTGCCATACCCAGGTTGTTGCGGATGTCGGACAGACCGGGTTTGAGGCGAAGCGCGGTCCGATAGGCTTCCAGCGCCTGCTCCGGCTGTCGGCTGTCGGACAGCGCGTGGCCCAGAAGCTGCTGCGCCTCGGCGCTGCTGGGCCGGGCCCGCAGCACGGAGCGCGCGACCTCGGCTGCCTCCTCCGGCCGACCCAGGGCAAGCAGCGCATTCGCTCGGGTCAACTGGAAATCGGCGGCGGGCTTCAGGGCGATCGCCTGGGTCAAAAGTGTGTCGGCAACACCGGCGTTGCCCGATTGCAGCGCCAAGGCCCCAAGCGCGTGCAGCGCCTCGGCGTGGCGCGGGGATGCCGCGATCACCTGACGATAGACCTGTTCCGCGTCCGCCAGCCGCCCGGCCATATGGAACTGCTGCCCCTGCCGGAAAAAGGCGTCGATCTGTTGCGACCGTTTGCTCATAGCCGTGGGAGTAGCGCCGAGGACCGGGAAAGCGCAATGATGGGGATGAAAAACAGGGATCCCAACCATGAGCAAGCAACGGGAGGAGGCATGCGCGGCACTGCTGCGGCAGGCACGCATGGTCGTCGATGCCGAGGGCACCGGAGAAGCCGCGTTGCACAAGGTGAAAGACCTGCTCGTGGGGCTGGCTGACCAGAGAACGTCGTTGTTTCCGTCTGGGGATTTCGCGATGCCGGATGCCCAGGGCCGCAACCACATCCTGGCGCTGGAGGACGGCGACGGCATGGGCCTGTATCTGACCATCGGCCTGCCGGGAAAAGAGGCCGCGCCGCATGACCACGGGATTTGGTGCGTGAACGCCGCTATCGCCGGCCGGGAGGTGCATAAATTTTACCGCCGCACCGACGACGGCAGCCGCGACGGTTATGCCTCGGTGGAAGAGATCGGCGAGGTCATGGTTGCGCCGGGCCAAGGTATGGCCATGGCGGATCATGCCATTCACGCCACAGTCGTGGTCGGCGACGAGCCAGCGATCGGCCTCGCCCTCTATGGCTACGCGCTGGCTCGGTTTCCCTCCGTTGTTTGGTTTCATCCGGATCTGTCCAGCGTGCGCGCGGGTGTCAGCCGCCGGGCGGAGGCCGCCTGATGGGGTTCCAGGTCAAGATCGCCAACACCGGTGCCGTCGTCGCTTGCCCGGCGGATCAACGAATCCTGCATGCCGCCGTGGGCGCCGGCGTGGATTACCCGTATGCCTGCGCAACCGGGAACTGCGGCGCATGCCTGTCGGAACTGCGGGCCGGCGAGGTCACCATGCTGGCCTATAGCGACAACGCCCTCAGCGCCGCGCAACGGGCAGAAGGCAAGGTACTCGCCTGCCGAGCCCGCCCCGCCTCCGACGTCGAGATCATGTGGCTGGGCCGGGGACGAAAATAGGTCGGCGGCGAACGGCCATGACGGAGTCGTCGGTCATCCTGATCGTCGGTGCGCCGCGATCGGGCACGACGTGGTTGGCGAAGATCGTCGATAGTCATCCGGACGTGCTGTACCGGCACGAGCCGGATGAAACGCTGCCCAGCCCGGAACCGCTGACGGCGGAGGCGCTTCAGCCGTTGCTGCATCGTTGGATCGCCGACCGCGGCGCGCGGACTGTCAGCAAGCGGCCGTTCTTTCCGAAGTCCTTCCAATCCGGTTGGGCACGCGGACTACGCGCCCTGTTTGCTGCTTCGGTCAGCGCGGCCTCGCGGATGCCGGCGCCGTTTGCCGCGCTGGGACACGCTTCGATCCCCGATTTGCTCAGCCGCCCGGCACCGCGCGTGGCGATCAAGTCGGTGCGCTGGGCGATGGGCGCCGCGCTGCTCGCCCGGACCATGCCGTCCAGCCGGATCGTTTTCATCCTGCGGCATCCGTGCGGCCAGGTTGCGTCGGTGATGCGCGGCAACCGCCAGCGCCGGTTCGACCTGAAGACCGAAGGCACCGACATGCCGTTCGACGAGGCCGCGGCCGTGGCGTTCGCGGCGGCACATGGGGTCGATGACCCCACGTTCCAGGCGCTGCCGGACGCGGCGAAATACGCCTGGAGCTGGCGGGCCTTCAATGAACCGGCCTATGCGGCGCTGGCAGTACAACCGAATGTCCATGTCGTGCTGTACGAAGCATTGTGTACCGAACCGGAAGAAATGTCGCGCCGCATCTTGAAATTCGCCGATCTGGACTGGAACGCGCAAACGCTGGACTTCGTATCCCGCAGCACGCTGCATCAGGGGCCAGCCGGTTATTATGCGATCTTTCGCGATGCTGTCGCGGCGGCGGAGAATTGGCGCAAGACGATGTCGCCGAACGATCAGGCGGCGGTTCGTTCCGTCGCCGCCGGTTCGCCCCTGGCGCGGTTTTGGCCCGATCTGGTGATGTCCACGTGACAAGGCACCGCGAAAGCGTCACACTTGTGGGGTGAATATTCTATCACCTCCCCGAGCGCGGCTGCAGATCGAGGTCGTTCATGACCTGGTGTGCCCTTGGTGTTATTTGGGAGTCCGGCGTTTGCTACGGACCCTGCGCCGCCGCCCCGACATCGCGTTCGCGTTGATCTGGCGCCCTTTTCTGTTGAACCCTGATATGCCGCGGATGGGGATGCCCCGCCCGGACTATGTGATTCGCAAGTTCGGCGGCGAAGACCGCGCAAAGCGGATGTATGCAACGATCACCGAGGTCGGACGGCATGAGGGCATCGATTTCCGGTTCGACCGCATCCGCCGCACCCCGTCCTCGATCGACGCGCACCGGCTGGTGCGGTATGCCTCCGGCTATGGACGGGCGGATGCCTTGGCAGAGGCGTTGTTCGCGGCACATTTCACCGATGGGCACGACATTGGCGATCATGGCGTGCTGATCGCGGTGGCGACAGCCTGTGGAATGGACCCGCTGGATGTGCGGCGGTTCCTGGCCTCCGACACCGAGGCGGAAGGTGTGCATTCCGACAATCTGCGGGCGCATCGTTTGGGGATCAACGGCGTGCCATGCTTCGTGGTTGACGGGACGCATGCGATCGCAGGCGCCCAGGAACCCGAGGTGATCGAGCGGATGCTGGATATCGCGACGGTGGACGCCGTTCGGTTCTGAGCATGATCCGCGCGGGTGGGCCGGGTCCAGGTGTGTTGCCTGATCGCCGCGGCCGGGCCTAGCATCGGCGCCGAAGCCAATAATGGAAGCGTCCTGATGAACCCTCAGATCAAAGCCCAACTTGCTCCGCATGGCGTGCTGCGCGCGGGCGTGAACATGTCCAACTTCCTGCTGGTCACCGGGCGCAGTGCTTCGGGCGATCCCGAGGGCGTGTCTCCGAGCATGGCGCGGGCGATCGCGGATGCCCTGGGGGTGCCGGTGAAGTATGTGCCGTTCCCGAAGCCGGGCGAACTGGCGGACGAGGCCGAAAACGATGTCTGGGACATCGGGTTGATCGGCGCGGAGCCGGCCAGGGCGGAAAAGATCTCGTTTACGGCCGCTTATGCGGAGATCGAGGCGACCTACATGGTGCCGCCCGGCTCCAAGCTGAAGACCGTCGCGGATGTGGACGCAAAGGATGTGCGAATCGCGGTGACCGCTCGCGCCGCTTACGACCTGTGGCTGGAGCGGAATATCCGCAACGCGACCCTGGTCCGGTCGAGCAGTCTGGATGCGGCGTTCGAACAGTTCGCGGCGGAGAAGCTGGAGGCATTGGCCGGCTTGCGGCCCCGGCTGCTGTCGGACGTGCAGAAGATGCCGGGTGCGGTGATCCTGAGCGGCCAGTTCACGGCGGTGCAGCAGGCGGTCGGCACGCCCAGGAAGAACGCGGCCGCGGCGGTTTGGCTGCGGTCTTTCATCGAGGAAGCGAAAGCCTCCGGCCTGGTTGCGAAATTCATCGAACAGCACAAGGTCAAGGGGTTGTCGGTCGCACCTCCGGGCTGAGTGGGGCGCGTGCGGTCTTTGGAAGAGCGGCTGCTGTTAACCAAATTGATTGGTATCCAGAACAAGAACCCCTCGCACATTGGTTGCTTTGCGGCGCTTTCCCCCTCAGTCCCTTGGACAGTTTGAATTTCAATGACGCGTTACGCCACGCGTCATACGGTGACATATCGCCATCCAGACGATCGCGTGCCGGGATACGGAGGAACTTCATAGAACCGGGAACAACAGAGGGTTTGGCAACATTACCCGGATCACACTCCGAGCCACGGATCGTGGTTATCGTTGCCATTTTCAGTTGAGGACCAGGAAACGCTCCGGAGCACCATGGCCAACGACATCACCGTCATAACCGAAACGCTGGAGTTGGTCGCCGAACGGGTGGGCGATCCCATGCCGCTGGTGTTCCAACGCCTGTTTCGCGAAATGCCGGAGGTCGAGGCGCTGTTCGTCCAGGACAAGGACGCCCTGGTGCGCGGCCAGATGTTTCAGGTCACGGTGGAGAGCCTGTTGGATTTCCTCGGTGACCGGTCCTACGGCGCCAGCCTGATCCGGATCGAGCGCATGAACCATCAGGGGCTGGGGGTCGACACACAGGTTTTCGACCGTTTCTATCTGATTCTGGTCGATGCCTTCCGGGACATCCTGGGCGCGGAATGGACGCCGGAGACCGACGCTGTTTGGACGCGGGTGGTACGGGAACTGACCGGCACCGTGTAACGGCGCCCACCGCCCCGCTTGCGCGGCGGCAAAGGTCGCGTCATCAAGCGGGTCTTACGGCAAGGAAACCAAGGCAATGCCCAAAACCCCTGACTATTTCGTTGGCAAGACCATCGTCATCACCGGCGCCGGCGGCGGTATCGGGCGTGCGGCGGCGCTGATTTTCGCGCGCGAGGGCGCCAACGTGGTGGTGACCGATATCGATGCGAATGCCGCCCGCCGAGTCGCGGAGACCATCCAACAGAGCGGCAAGCAGGCGTTGGCCGTGCAGGCGGACGTGACATCGCGGGAGCAGATCAATGCCGCGATCGCCGCGGCGATCGGGCAATTCGGCCGGGTGAACTTCCTGTTCAACTCCGCCGGCGCCGCGGTGAACCGGGTCAAGTTCCTGGAGATCGACGACGCGCTGCTGAACAAGACGATGGCGATCAACCTGCACGGCACGTTCTATGGGATGCAGGCCGTGATTCCGCACATGATCGAACAAGGCGGCGGCGTGATCGTGAACGTCTGTTCGATGACCGCCCGGCGTGGCGGTCCCGGCGCATCCATCCACTATGCCGCCGCGAAGGGCGCGATCGACTCCATGACGCTGGGCGTGGCGCGGGAGTTCGCGGATCGCAACATTCGCTGCCTTTCGGTCTCCCCCGGCCCGATCAACACGAACTTCCAGGCGGCCTCCAACTCGCCACCGGATTTTCTGGCGCGGGCCGTTGCGGATGTGCCAATGAAGCGCCTGGGCGAACCGGAGGAGATCGCGGAACTGGTGCTGTTCATGTGCTCCGACGCCTGCGAATACATGACGGCGAACACGGTTTACGTGAACGGCGGCGGCGGCTTCCGGTAGCCGCCCGAATCCTGGCAAGGGCGGGCGGTCAACCGCGCGAAGCCCCATACACGGAAACGCAATGACGAACGCGGGTGCGGGGGCATGCCGGTTTCCGTGCAAATACGCGATGGACCCTGGCTCTCCCTCCGCACCCCACCAAACGATGACGCAAGGACGATTGATTAAGCCATGACAGTCATCGGGGTCGATTTCGGCACGACCAACAGCGTGGTTACACGCCTGAACGCCGACGGGTCCGTGGAGACCGTGCGGCATGCGTTCGGCTTGGCGGAGATCGACGTGATCCGCTCCGTCCTCTGCTTCTGGAACGACGGCGCGCGCAATCAGGTCGTGATGCGTCACGCGGTCGGGCCGGGGGCGATCGAGGCCTACCTGGACGATCCGCTGGAAAGCCGGCTGATGATGTCGCTGAAAAGCTATCTGGCACAGCGCAGCTTCACCGAGACGCGGGTCTTCGGAAAGCCGTTCACGCTGGAAGGCCTGATCGGCTTGTTTCTTCAGGAAATCCTTCCAAGGCCCCGGGATGCGGTACTGGTCGCCGGGCGGCCGGTGAAGTTCGCCGGCGACGCGCCCGACGACAGCCTGGGGGAAGCCCGTCTGCGCGGGTCCTATGCTACCGCCGGCTGGGCATCGATCCAGACGGCGCTGGAGCCGGAGGCGGCGGGATACCGATTCGCGCGCGGATTGGCAGCGCCAGCCACCGTGCTGATCGGCGACTTCGGCGGCGGCACCAGCGATTTCTCGGTGATGCGGTTCGAGCCAGGGAGCAACCGGCCAGTACAGGCGTTGGGGCATGCGGGCGTTGGAATCGCCGGGGACACGTTCGACTTCCGGATCATGGATCACGTCGTGTCGCCGCGCCTGGGCAAGGGCACCACCTATCGGCCGGGCGGAACCGATCTGCCGGTACCGCCGGAGTATTACTCCAGCTTCGCGCGCTGGCACCGGCTGTCGCTGATGCGCGCCCCCAAGACCATGCGCGATATCGAGGCCGTTGCTCGGTCTGCCCGGCACCCAGACCGGTTGCACGCGCTGCTGAAGCTGATCCGCGATGAACTGGGCTATGAGCTGTATCGCGCGGTCTCAGGCGTCAAGGCGACCCTGTCAGGCGCCGAGACGGCGGTGCTAAGCTTCCAGCACGAGGACTTCGCGATCCAGGAGACGATCTCGCGCCGGGATTTCCAAGACTGGATCGCACCCGACGTTGCCCGTATCGCCGCAACCGTCGATCTGGCGCTGGCCGAGGCTGGAATGGGCGAAGACGCCATCGACCGGGTGTTCCTGACCGGTGGCACGTCGCTGGTGCCGGCGGTGCGGGGGCTGTTCACCTCCCGCTTCGGGGCGGAGCGTGTCACCGGCGGCGGCGAGTTCGTTTCGGTGGCCGAGGGTCTGGCATTGATCGGGCGGGACCGGACAACGGCGTAGCTTTCCGGGAGGGGGGATCAAACAACCGACAGCCGCGGCAAAACCGATTTCCTTTCGGGCGCGGCCATGTTGTTTGACTCCGGACAGCAAAACCGGGGGCAGCCTTGGAACGGACACAGGTTGAGCAAGCACGCGGGCATCTCGATGTTCGTGGGTATACCGCGCGTATCGACATTGCCGTCGCCATAGCCGCTCTGGTTGTTTTCATATCGATTGAATATATATTCCAATACCAGAATGTATTGGGAGAGTCTGACCTATATCGCGTCCTGATTGGAATCATGGATGGGGCTGAAAGCGGCCGGGGCCTGAACAGCCCGATGCATTATGATCGGGAGTTCGGCTTCGGCTATCTGGCGGCCATCTATCACTTCGTCGATCCAGCGATCTTGCGCGATCCGGACCGGCTTGCGCCTCTGATGAATGAGATCGGGCTATGGACGCTGGTCCCGGGGCTTGTCTGCTTCTGGATGGCAGTGCGGCTGGTGCATGGCGCACTGGCCGCAACGGTCGCGCTGATCGTTTTCGCCTTCAGTCCGATGATAGTGGATCTTGGCACCTCCGGACACCAGGTCTTGCCGATGTTCGCGTTTCTTTCGGCGGCGGCTGTTTTCCTGTTCCTTCCGGTGAAAGGATGGGTTGCGGTACTGGCCGGTGTCGCCGCCACTCTGGCCCTGATCGCCGGGTTCCTGTCGCGTGGCGAGATATTCCTGGCCTTTCCCTGGCTGGTTTTGTCGCGAATCGACACGCGGGATTTCCGTCACTTCATGATATCCGGATTTATACGGTCAGTGCCTCCGCTCGCCAGCATGGTCCTATTTTTGATGCTGCAAAAGAGCGTGGTGGACGTGCGGATGGCCAATTCGGTCGGGCAATACTTCTTTGAGTTCTATACCTGGGCCACCATAATACCAGGCGCGGTCTATATGGCCACCGGCCTTGGCCTGGCGACCACCGCGATCGGGGGACTGGCGCTGGCATGGCTGGTTTGGTCGGTGATCCGCGCGCGAAAATATCCGGCGGAGTTGCTTGGGCCGCTGGCTCTCGTTGTCATTCCCATGGCGTTCTTTCTGCCGAACCCGATGCCGACGCGGCATTTTTTACTCACCCTGGCCGGGGTCGGGATCGTGCTTGGGATCGTCGTCAGCCGCCAGCGCGAAATCGGGCGGGCCACTGTCTATGGCTTGGTGACAGCGTTGGTGGTCGGGAACCAGGTGCTGGCCGAGGTGGCTCGTCCTGCTTTGCTGCGCGCCAATAGGGCGCACTCACCTTATCTTCCATTACACGATGCATACGAAACCACCACCCACGCCAATATCGGCTGGTTTTGGCAGCATCATGCCGCGCTGATCGCCCGGCGAGAGCGATGGCAGGCGTTTGGAGACATGATATCGACAAGCTGCGATCCCCACACGATCATTTTCAGCGACGAGAATCCCCAGTTGTTCTCCCGACTCTACGCCGCCGGCCCGCCGGTGACAGCCGATGAGTACTGGTATGGCCGGTTCGCCGTAAAACGCGCCGTGCGCAATGGCAAGGATTTCCTCATTCTGGAAAAGATGAACGGCTGGCCAGACGACGCGGTGGCAGCAGTGCTCGCTGATCCCGCGTTACGGGACTACAAATTGGTTGAGGATCCCTGGACGATGTCAAAATACGATCGGACGCCGATCCCGGCGAGCCGCGAAGCGACATTTGGTTGTAAGCCGTGATCAGTGCGGCAGCGCGGCCAAAGCGGCTGAAACCATGGATCCGGCCTCGGTTCGCTGGCAGCAAACGTCGGAGATGACGAACAGTGGGCGGCGCTTCGATTCCATGTAGAGCCGCCCCAGATACTCACCCAGCATTCCCAGGGTCATCAACTGCGCGCTGCCGATAATCAGCATGATCGTGGCGATACTTGTCCAACCGCTCAGTGCTTCGCCTGTCGCCCAACTGCCCAACGTATAGAACAGCATCAGGAAGCTACCGATTCCCAGGGCCAAACCCAGGAAAGACGCGATGCGAAGCGGCACGACGGAAAAACCCGTGACCGCATCGACCGCAAACCGCAACATCTTCATCAGGGGATAGTGGGTTTCCCCGGCGAAACGCGGCTCCCGATCGTAGAGCAACGGCACCTGACGGAAACCGATCCAGCTAATCAGACCGCGTACGAAACGGTGATGTTCCGGCATGCGGTTTAATTCGTCCAATACCCGGCGGGTGATCAGGCGAAAGTCGCCGGTATCAGCGGGGATATTCACCTCCACCAACTTTCGCAGTACTCGATAGAACAGGGCGGCCGACACGCGTTTGAAAGTGCTTTCACCGTCACGCTGGCGACGTTGACCGTAAACAACATCGTTGCCTTCATTCAGGGCCGCTATCATTGCGGGCAACAATTCAGGCGGATCCTGCAAATCGGAATCGATGATCAGGATATTTTCGCCGCGGCAGGCCTGCAGACCGGCCGTCAGGGCAAGCTGATGTCCATAGTTGCGCGAAAGATTCAGCGCCAAAATATGAGGATCTTGCTGAACAAGACCCCGCAACACTGCCCAGGTGCCATCGCTTGAGCCATCGTTGACCAACACGATCTCGAAATCATCGTTCGCCGCGGCATGTGCCGCCGCGGACATCCGACGATGGAATTCAGGCAGACATGCCTGCTCATTGTAACATGGCGCGACAATGGACAGGTATGGCCGCGATTTCAATCCTTGCGGCGAAATCGAATCCATGACCGATGACCCCCGCTGAAATGCCGATCAACTCAACTTGTGGCGACAGCTTCCCTTTGGCGTCCGGAACCTCCAACTCACAATCAGGTGGTTTCGCAGGTGACGGTCATTCAGCCGATGCGCAGCAGACGGGCGCCTTCGGCGCGAAGCCACGGGATCGCCGCCTTGGTGTGCGGGGTCAGTTGGTCCACCAGCGCCCAGAAATTCGGGCCGTGGTTCATGTGGCGCAGATGGGCGACCTCATGCGCGACGACGTAGTCCTGAACGAAGGCGGGGGCCATCACCAAACGCCAGCTCAGGGCCAGGGACTTGTCAGGCGCGCAGCTTCCCCAACGGCTGCTGGTGTCCTTGATGGTCACGCGCTTGGGGATGACACCGATCAACCCGGCTTTGGCGATCACCAGTGCGCCGAGTCGCCGCCGAGCCTCTTGACGGAGGAAATCGCGGACGCGGCGCGGGAGGAATTCGGCGGCGCCGGTGACGTGCAGTTCCTGATTCAGCAGGAAGGCTCCGCCCTTCGCGGCGGGCGCATGAAGGATCCGATGGGGAACCCCGGCGATGGGGACTTCGGCACCTTCCTTGAAGATGACGGCTTCGGGCAACGCCGCTAGCCGGTCGGCAACCCAGTCGGCATGGCCCATCAACAAGGCCATTCCGGCCTTGCGGGTCGCTCTGGTCGGAAGAGTCACGACGACGGCGCCTCCAGTCGGGTCGATTCGTAAAGACACCCGGCGCGCCCGGCTGCTGCGACGCCATTCCACACGAGCCAGCCCTGTCCGCAGGGGCAGCATCTCAGTCTGGAGATCGTCCATCCCGCACAATGCACAGAGGTGTAATCGATTCGTCAATGGGCGGCGGCGCACGCCCTTGAGCAAGGCACGTTTTCCAGCTACTGTTATATTATAACATTTAGGAAGACGGCATGCTTCGGCGCACGTTTCTCGCGGGCCTCACTTCAATCCCGGCGGCCGCCCGGGCGGCGGCACCGGTGCGCGTGGTCGCCAGTTTTTCGATCCTGGCCGATCTGGTGCGCCAGGTCGGCGGCGACGCCGTTGCCGTGGAGTCGCTGGTAGGACCGGACGGCGACGCGCATGTGTATGAGCCTCGGCCAAAGGACTTGCGAACGCTGCTCGCCGCCGGGCTGCTGGTGCGGAATGGGCTCGGGCTGGAAGGCTGGATGGATCGCCTGACCGAATCCGCCGGGTTCAAAGGGCGCGTGGTTGTCGCGGCGGAAAAGGTCGTGCCGCGAACAATGAACGAGAATGGCGGCGTGCTCGCCACTGATCCGCATGCCTGGCAAGACCCACGGAACGCCGTGCTGTATGTGCAGGCGATCACCGAGGGGTTGATCGCGGTCGATGCCGCCAATGCGGCGGCGTATCGGGATCGGGCGGCCCAGTACACAACGCAAATCACCCAGGCAGACGCCTGGATCGCAACGACGCTCGGCGCCATTCCCGCCGATCAGCGCCGAATCATCACCACGCACGATGCATTCGGCTACTACGGCGCCCGCTACGGCATCGAGTTCCTGTCGCCCGAGGGGATCAACACCGAGTTCGAGCCCTCGGCCAAGTCGATCGCCGCACTGGTTGCCCAGATCAAGCGGGAGAAAATCCGAGCGGTCTTTATCGAGAATATGACCAGTCCGCGCATGGCCCAAATGCTGGCGCGAGAAACCGGCGCGGCACTGGGCGGGACCGTCTATTCCGACGCGCTGTCACCGGCGGGTGGGCCGGCGGCCACGTATCTTAATATGCTTCGGCACAATACGACGCTGTTCGCGGCGGCCATGCGGCCCGGCTGACGCAGTTCAGAACGCCGCTTTCAAACGAGCCCAGTCCTCGATGGCGGCTTCCTGGCCGGGGACGAGTTGGATGGTGAACTGGGTGTAGCCACCGTCCCGCAGGGCGGCGATCCGAGCCTTCAGATCGGGTTCGGTGCCGGTGAAGGTTGTCTGGCGGATCATCTCGGCGGTGACGAAGGGGCGTTCGTTGTTGTTCACCGCCATCAGGTGACCGCGATGCGTGGTCAGATACCGGGCATTCTCCGGCTTGAACGTCTTCGCCAGCTCGACATAGCCGGCAATCGGTTCCGCCAGCTCCGGCGGGATGGGCGAGGTGTTTGGCAGACCCGACAGAGCTTCGTCCGCCGCGCGATGCAGCAATACCGCGGCACGCGGCCCAGCCTGTGCCATCGCTCGATCGCTGTCCGCGGCCTCACCCGGTTCCAGAATGCAGCCCAGGGCGAAGGCGACAGCCGTCAAGTCGGACGGATCGTTGCCGCCGCGGTCCCAACTCTGCTGCATCTCTTTCATCGCCGAGACGCCGTGCGCGACGTCACCAACGAAGTTCAGCCAACCGGCACCCAGCCTGGCAGTCATCGCCCGGCCGCGAGGACCGTAAGCGGAGATATGCAGTTTCACCTCGTCGCGGAGGTTAATCAGCTTCAGTTCCGGATTCAGGAACCGGATGGGATGGCGGGCGCCCTCGACCTCGAAATCCGGGGTTTCACCGTCCAGCAGGGCCATGACGACACGGATGTATTCCTCCATGTCGCCTTGCTTCATCGCGCCCAACCCCATGGTGCGGCGGCCGGTGAACCCGGTGCCGACGCCGAAATCGATCCGGCCCGGCGCAAGCTGGTTCAGCGACGCGAAGGCGTTGGCGGTGACCGGGGCGATGCGATTGGTGGGAATCAGCACGCCGGTGCCAAGGCGGATTCGCGAGGTGTGAACGGCCGCCGCGCCCATGGCGACGAAGCAATCCGCACACAGCATCTGCGTGTCATAGAACCAGGCATGGGAGAAACCGAGTTCCTCGGCGCGCTTGACCGTTTTCCAGCTATCCGCCGCGGTGGCGAGGGCGATTCCGAATTCCATGGCCATCACTCGATCACACCGCAGGCGATGCGCCCACCGCCGCCGCCCAGATTGGGGTTATCGCTGTAGGTGTCGCCCCCGGCGTGGATGATCAGCGCGTGGTTCTTCAGCGCCTCGATATCCTTGATGCGCGGCGCGGTCAGGGTTTGGGTGGCGGTGCCGTTGTCCCCGACGTCGATGCGCGGCAAATCACCGAGGTGGCCTTCGCCCTCCGGGCCCGCGTGCTTGGCGGACATGTCAGGATCCCAATGGCTCCCCGCCGCGCCGGCTGGGATGCGGATGCCATTCAACAATGTGGGTCCGCAATTGGCGTTTGCATGAATATGAAAGCCGTGGGCGCCCGGGGGCAGGCCGTGCAACTGGAGCTTGAGGGTCGCCCCGTCGGACGCGGGGGCAATGGTGATCGTCCCGAGTTCCTCGCCGGTTCCGTCCTGTGTTGCCTTGTGCATGGTGACGCTCAGATCCGCCGCCAGGGCTGGTAGGGCAATCGACATCATGGCGAGGCACAGCGTGGTTCCGGTAAGTTGCTTCATGGTGTCCCTTTTTTGGTCGGTCGGGCGGTGATTGGCATGCATTCGCTGTCGGTGGCAACCTGATGCGAACCAAGCGAGGAATCCACCCTATGTCCGATATTGTTAGCGCAAACTTCTCTTTTAGTGATTTGCCGCTGTCCGGCGGCGACGCTCTGCCGGAGGTGACGCTGGCCTATGTCACCCGCGGGACGCTGGCGGCGGACGGACGCAATGCGATCCTGGTGACCCATGGCTATACAAGCGGCCCGAGAATGATCGAGCCCGGCGTGGCGTCCTCGGAAGGCGCATGGAGCACGCTGGTCGGTCCGGGAGCGCCGATCGACACGGACCGGTACTATGTCGTGTGCTCCAACATGCTGGGGTCGAGCTACGGATCGACCAATGCGGCGTCAACCGATCCACGCACCGGCAAGCCATACGGATCGTCGTTTCCGAAGATCGCCGTGGCGGACATTGTCGCCGCGCAGAAGCGGCTGCTGGAGCACCTTGGCGTGACGCATCTGCGGGCGGTGGTGGGTCCGTCGTATGGCGGGTTCCAGGCATTCCAATGGGCGGTTTCGTTTCCGGATTTCATGGACGGGGTGGCGCCGGTGGTGACGTCTCCCCTGCCCCCGCAATCGGACCGTGTCGAAGGGCTGCTGAAGTGGTTCGAGAAGGACCCGAACTGGAACGGCGGCGACTATTACGACAAGGGCGGCGTGCATCGGACGCTGACGGACCTGCGGGTAGACACCCTCACACGGTATGGGCTGCGGGCAAGCCTGGCGGAGCAGTTTGCCGATCCGGACGCGGAATTGCGGCGGATCGCCTCGGCCTGGGCGGAGGTGTTCGACGCGAACTCCTTGTTCATCCTGGGCGGGGCGATGGCCAAGTATGACATCACGAAGGACTATCGCCGAATCAAGGTGCCGGTTCTCTATGTCCTGTCGCGGACGGATGCGCTGTTCCCGCCCAGCCTGGCGCCGGGGGTCATGGCGGATTTACGGGACGCTGGGGTCGAGGCCGAGTACGTGGAAATCGACAGCGAGCATGGCCACCTGGCATCCGGGGTGGATGCCGACAAATGGGCACCGGCGCTCCGCGCCTTTATCGCCAAATTGGAAGTTCGTTCATGAATGCTGCTGTTGACGACGCTATTGCCTCCCGCCGGTCGATCCGGCGGTTTTTGCCCACGCCGGTTCCGGCCGAGACGGTGCAGGCCATTCTGGACGTAGCCGCGCGGGCACCGAGCGGGACGAACATGCAGCCTTGGCGGGGGTATGCGCTGGCGGGGGCGGCGAAGGATGCGGTGATCGCCGCCGTGCAGGCCGCGTTTGACGCCGCGGAGAAAGGGCACGAGCAGGAGGTCCAGTACTATCCGGACGCGTTTTTTGAACCCTATCTGGGCCGGCGGCGGACGGTGGGTTGGGGGTTGTACGGTAAGCTGGGAATCGCACGCGGCGAGGCGGCGAAGATGAAGGCGCAGCACCGGCGGAATTTCCAGTTCTTCGACGCCCCCATCGGGTTGATGTTCACGATCGACCGGCGGTTGGCGACCGGGTCCTGGCTGGATTACGGCATGTTCCTGGAGAACGTGATGGTCGCCGCTCGGGCGCGCGGACTGGACACGTGCGCCCAGGCCGCATGGACGCATTATCATAAGGCGATCCGGCCCGTGCTGGGGTTGGGCGACGAAGAGACCGTGGTCTGCGGCATGGCGCTTGGCTATGCGGACCCGGACGCAGCGGAAAACACACTGGTGACGGAGCGGGCGCCGGCGCGGACTTTCATGCGGTTCGACGGGTTTGCATAGGGCGAGGCGTCACCATTTACGGTTATCCCCAGCCCTGTGGAACATGGGGAGAACGTCTCGAACCGGTAAATGTCTAATAGGATGAGAGACGTTTAATCGTTAGAGTCGTGTTCTGGTTGTCGAGATTAGAGCGTGACAATCCGGCCACAAACGCTCCATATAGTGGAAGCGATCGGTCGTTCGGCCCATATCTGGTTTGCTGCGAATCCAGGCACGTGAGGGAGAATGTTTATTCGCGATATGACGTTGCCAGGGGAGGCCGCCGTGCTTGATGCCGTACAAATGCCGGGACGCTATCAGGTCCGGGTGGACCGGAGCCGGGACTCCCTGCTGACGGATTTCGGGCGGGCCACGCTGACCGATCGATACCTGATGCCGGGCGAGGATTTCCAGGACCTGTTCGCCCGTGTCGCCTCGCAATACGGCGACAATCAGGCACATGCGCAGCGGCTGTACGATTATATGAGCAAGCTGTGGTTCATGCCCTCGACGCCAATTCTGTCGAATGGCGGCACCAATCGCGGTCTGCCGATCTCCTGCTTCCTGAATGAAGCGAACGACAGCCTGGAAGGCATTTTGGGCCTGTGGAATGAGAATGTGTGGCTCGCCTCGAAGGGCGGCGGCATCGGGTCCTACTGGGGCAACCTGCGCTCGATTGGTGAGAAGGTCGGCGCGGTCGGCAAGACATCCGGCGTGATCCCGTTCATCCGGGTGATGGATTCGCTGACGCTGGCGATCTCCCAGGGGTCGCTGCGGCGCGGGTCGGCGGCGGTGTATCTGCCGGTCTGGCATCCCGAGATCGAGGAATTCATCGAAATCCGCCGCCCCACCGGCGGCGATCCGAATCGTAAAGCGCTGAACCTGCACCACGGCATCCAGATTCCCGACGATTTCATGCGGGCGGTGGAAACCGACAGCCAGTGGGCGCTGCGTTCGCCGAAGGACCATTCCGTCGTGCGGTCGATCTCAGCGCGCGCGCTGTGGGTGCGGATTCTGACGGCCCGGATCGAAACCGGCGAGCCGTATCTGGTGTTCTCCGATCATGTGAATAATGCGCGTCCCGAGCATCACAAGCTGGCGGGGCTGGAGGTCAAGACCTCCAACCTGTGCAGCGAGATCACCCTGCCGACCGGCGAGGATCACCTGGGCAACGAGCGTACCGCCGTGTGCTGCCTGTGCAGTCTGAACCTGGAGAACTGGGCGGAGTGGGAAGAGCACCCGACGTTCATCGAGGACGTGATGCGCTTCCTGGACAACGTGCTGCAGGACTTCATCGATCGCGCGCCTCCGGGCATGGAAAAAGCCAAGTACGCGGCGATGCGGGAACGCTCCGTCGGGCTGGGCGTGATGGGGTTCCATTCGTTTCTTCAGGCGCTGAACGTGCCGTGGGAGAGCGTGGTCGCGAAGGTCTGGAACAAGAAGATCTTCAAGCATATCCGCAAGCAGGCGGATGCGGCCTCCATCGTGCTGGCCGATGAGCGTGGGGCTTGCCCGGACGCGGCGGAATACGGCGTGAACGAGCGATTCTCCCACAAGCTGTCGATCGCGCCGACCGCGTCTATTTCGATCATCGCGGGGAATTCCTCGCCGGGGATCGAGCCGATCGCGGCGAACGTGTTCCTGCAGAAGACGCTGTCGGGCAGTTTCTCGGTCCGCAACCGGCATCTGCAGAAGCTGCTGGCGGAGAAGGGTTACGATACGGATGAGGTCTGGTCGTCGATCACGACGACCAAGGGGTCCGTGCAGCATCTGGACTTCCTGAACGAGCAGGAGAAGGCGGTTTACAAGACGGCGTTCGAGCTGGATCAGCGCTGGATCGTGGAGCATGCGGCCGACCGCGCGCCGTTCATCTGCCAGAGCCAGTCGGTGAACGTGTTCCTGCCGGCGAATGTGCATAAGCGGGATCTGCACCAGATCCACTTCATGGCCTGGAAGAAGGGCGTCAAGTCGCTGTACTACTGCCGCAGCCTGTCTATCGCTCGGGCGGATACCGTGAGTGATCGTGGCGTGGCGCCGGCGGCGTTTACCGGGATGATGCTGGGTTCCACGCTGCCGGCGAATGACGAGCAGGGGAAGCTGCCGCTGGTGGCTATGGCGGGTGGTGGTTCGTCGGGGAATGCGACGGATTATGAGGAATGTTTGGCCTGTCAGTGAAGACCGAGCGCGTCCGCCAATAGGCCTTCGATGCAGTCAATGAAGGTCGCCGCGGCTTCGATAGCCGCGAGCGCCTGTTCCGGCGGCACAACGGCTTCGGGCCCAAGTTCGTAGTCACAAATGGCTTTCAGGTCATAAGCGCGCGGCAGAAACCGTCGAAGCTCTGGGTCGATAGCTGGTTCGGCAAGTGCCAACCGGGCAAATTCGGTATGAACGCCCTTGTGAGCCTTCGCGACTTTCCCGGTCCGCTCGAAGATAAGCGCTTCTGCCGCGTGATAACCGGCCAATTACGCCGGGCGACCGGCGTCCTCGGTTAGGTCGATGGTCATCATCCGTTGCGCATGCTCAAGCGTCAGGCGAGCCTTTGCGAGAAACCGCTCGCTCTCCGGGGTCACAGGTCCCGGCCCTCGCGCCGGATTTCATGCATCAGGGGCGTGCGGTCTCGATAGGCCCCAGCCCGATACGGCATGGCATGGATGAAGGCGCCCTGGTCATACAGGATGTCGGTCACAACGGGCACCAGCCTATCCATCTCGGACCAGCGATCATGAAAGTCGTTCAGGAAGATCGCGACGTCATAATCAGATTCGGCATGGGCATCACCGCGTGCCCGGGAACCAAATAATACGACGCGCTCGATCTGCCCGCCGTAGATCTCATCAAGAGAACGACGGAAGCGAGACAGGACGGGATCGATCACGGTACCTTCAGACATTTCACAGCACTGTAGCCGATTAAAGGCTGGGACAGTAGCCCCGATGCGGGACGCTCGTCGCGAGGGATCGCGCATGCCTCCGTTCGCCCTCCCGCACGAGCGCGCCCTTGGCGACCATGTCCGCCAAATCGCGGGTTGCCGTCGCCGCGGAGGCGCCCTGATTGCAGCATGGTTCCCCGCGCTCAATCCGCCTTCAAACCCCGCCGGCCCCTGCCACGCGTTCAACCGCCCGTTCAGACGGTCCAGCAGACGCGTCCTCTCGATCAGGAACCCGACCAGCACAATCTAGGGTCGGGCGACCGATAGCCTGGGCGGGCACCTTCTTGGCGATCGCCCGAGCGATTCGACCGTTGCCATCCCCGAACGGGTGGATGCAGGCGAAATTGAAATGCGCGATGGCCGTGAACTGACCGGCGCCGAGCAGGAATTGCGCCTCGGCTTTCGTCGGGCGGTCGCGGTGCCAGCAAAAATCCGGCGGGAAGCCGCGACGACAACTGGTATCATTACTTGACCAGCGCATCCAGGATAAGCTGGCCGAACATCGTCATCTCAGGGCTCGTCTCGGCGTAACGATCGATGGTCGCCAATATGCGCCGTGTGGTGTCCGCGTCGGGCGCCGCGCCTGCCGGCACCCCGGACAACCGCGCCACGATATCCGGCGCCGCGTCGCGCGCGGCCGTTCGGAACGCATCTCGGGCAGACGCGGTTTCCGGGGCGGAAAATCGAGGGCCCAGCTCATCCGCCAGCCAGGCCAGCGCACCCGGCCAATGGGCGATCTGCCGATACAGGGCAGGAACGAACGGCGTACCGTCCACCTCCGTCGCGAACCGCATCAGCACGGCCCGCCGAGCGTCCGGAAGCTCAGCGAGATTCACGTTCCCCGGCATCGGCGGCAACATCGGGCGCGGCGTCCACACCTCGGTAAACCCCGTCCCGGCCGGCCGAACACCGGTGAGCAGTTGGGCGAGGCAGGCCCCGGTGACGATGTTGACCGGCGCAACCCGCACAAAGTTGGCCGCGATATTCCGGACCGCCGCCAACCCCGCGGCATCCAGCCCCAGCGCCGCCGCGGAAACAGCCCGTGGCGGCGTCAAGCGAACCGACCGGGCAAGGCGCCACCCCGTCTCTGGAATCACGCCCGACACCATCGCGGGGCGCAGCGCATCCCACGCCCATTCCAGCACACCGGGCAGCGTCGCGAGATAACGCTGCAACGACGACACATACGGCACGCCGGAGAAACGACGGATCTCGTCGTAGATGTCCGCGATCCGCCCGGTGGCGGCATCTTCGGACAGTTCAGCCAGCATGGTTTGCATCGTTCCTCCCCCGGATCGTGCCCGGAGTATGCGCCGGAATGCTAAACCAGACAAAGGCCGTGGGCGGCTTTACCGCCAGCGTAGAAACACCCGCTCCAGGCGGCCGATTACCCACGAAACGACCAGCCCCAGCACCGAAAGCACCACGATCCCGGCAAGCAGATTATCCGTATCGTAAAGGTTGCCCGCCGACAGCACGAACGCCCCGATTCCCTTCTCCGCCCCGATCATCTCGGCGGCGACCAGCAGCACGATGGCGATGGAACTGGTCACGCGGAACCCGCTGAGGATCGCCGGCATCGCCGCCGGCAGCACGATCTTGCGGATGATCGCCGTCGGCGAAAGGCCGAAGCTCTGCCCCATGCGGATCAGGCCGCGCGGCACGTTGTCCACCCCGCCGGCGGTGGCGATCACTGTCGGGAAGAACACGCCGAACGCCAGGGTCGCCAGCTTGGAGCCCTCGCCGATTCCGAACCAGATGATGAACAACGGCACCAGCGCGATCTTGGGGATCGGGAACAGCGCCGACACGATCGCCATCCCCGGTGAGCGCAGCGCCGACCACAGCCCCACCGCCAGCCCCATGCCGATCCCGAACGCGGTGCCGATGATCCATCCCACCGCCAGCCGCATCAGCGACACCGACAGGTTCGTCCACAGCTCCCCGCTGACAGTCAGCGCGCACAGTGCCCGTGCGATCGAGGCAGGCGCCGGCAGGAACATCGTTGGGATCAGCCCGGCCGAGGCGCCCGCCTGCCACAGCAGCACGATCCCGACCAGCGTCGCGACCGCCGCCCAGGCCCGGTCACGGGGCGCGAACCCGCCGCCTCGGAATGGAACCGGGCCGTCACGCATCGACGGTCTCCCGCTCCGCCTCGGCAGCGTCGTCGCGGATCATCCGCCACAGGCGCTGTTCCAGGGCGATCAGGTCCGGATCGGCGAGGTCACGGCCGGCCAACGGGCGATCCACCCGCAGGATGTCGCGTATCTGTCCCGGCCGGCGCGACAGGACGACGATCTGGTGCCCCAGGCGCACGGCCTCGGCCAAGTTGTGCGTGACGTAGATCGTGGTGGTTCCGGCGGCGGCGATCAGCGACGAGAACTCATCCAGCAGCAGGTCGCGGGTTTGCGCATCCAGGGCCGAAAGCGGCTCATCCAGCAGCAGGCATGCCGGCCGCACCGCCAGCGCCCTGGCGATACCGACGCGCTGTTTCATGCCGCCGGATAGCTGCCTCGGCCAAGCATTCGAGAATTCGGTCAGACCGGTCAGGGCCAGCACCTCGGCGACGCGGGTGGCACACGCCGCGCTGGGCAGCCTGCCCTCCAGCACAAGCGCCACGTTGCCGGCGACGGTCCGCCAGGGCAGCAGGGAGAAGTCCTGGAACACGTAGGTCAGCGCGTTCAGGCAGTCGGGCGGCGTGTCGCCGGCGCAGGTGACCTTACCCTCGGTCGGCGCCAGCATCCCGCCCATGATCCCCAGCAGCGTCGATTTCCCGCAGCCCGAGGGGCCGACCAGCACCATGACCTCGCCCGGTTCGGCGGTCAGCGAGATGTCCCGCAACGCCTGCATCCCGGCGTAGCGGTGGCTGACGTTGGTAACCGTCAGGCGCAGGCCGCTGGTCTTACCCGGCGTCATCGGGTGGGCAGAAACCGGGTATCGAGCATCGAGGCCGGGTCAGTATCGCCCTTCACCAACCCTTGCTGCCTGAACCAGCGGACCTGGTCCAGCACGTCGTTCACATCGAGTGCGCCGCCCGCGTCGTAGTAACCGACACCGTCCAGGATCTTGCGCCTGGCATCCGGATCGCCGGTGAAGACGTATTTCGTCAACAGGGGGATCACAGCATCCGTTTTGGCATCCACGATCGGATGACCGGCGGCATCCAGACGCAGGAATGCCTCCCGATAGTCCGCCACGCCGCGCTGATACGCGGCGGCGAAGTGCTTCAGCACGTCGGGTTTCCCCGCGATCATCGCCGGGGTCGTGAACACGGCGGTGAGCTGATAGGGCACGACATCGCCGGCCCAGGCGATGATGTGCGCCTGCTTCGCCTCCACCAGCGGTCTGGCCATGGAGGCGACCGCGATGGTGGCGTCCACCTGGTTTGTCGCCACCGCGGCGACCATGTTGGAAATCTGCTGCACCGGCCGCAGCGTCACGGACTTCATGTCGAACCCCCGCGCCTCAGCGATCCGCCCGACCATGTAGTGAAACGAGGAGCCATACTGGGTGATGGCGAAACTATGCCCCGCCAGCTTGTCCAGACTGGTCAGCCCGCCGTCGAACGCCTTGTTGGAGACCAGGATAGCGGCGCCCTCGTAGCCTTTTTCCTCATGCAGGCCACCGCCGATAACCTTCAGCGTGCCCTTCTCCGCCAGATTGAAGAAGCCGCCGGTCAGCGCGGTCACACCGACATCGGTGTCGCCCGACACAGCAGCGGCGGCGATCGGCTGGGCGGCCTCGAAGAACCGGAATGTCACGTCCAGGCCCTCGTCACGAAAATATCCCCGCTCCTGGGCGATGTAGAACGGGGCGGGGGACAGCGTGTGAAGCAGCCCCAGCCGGAGCGGTTCGGCAGCCCGCGCGGCGGACGCCCAAAGCAGCCCGGCCAGCACAAGATTTCCCAGGATTTTTCGCAACATGGTTCATGACCTGTCACACGGCCAGGGTCGGTACGCAAGCCGTTCGTTGCAGGTCCCGGCGCCGGTCCTGGTCGCGCAAACCGAGAGTCCATGGGCATCGCATCACGATGATGTGAACACTCATCAATTGGGGAGGCTGGCACGACATGGCAAATGGAATGGCGGCCAGAAGCAGGAACTGTCTTTTGCGGACCTTCATGATCGATACTTCGCCACCGAAACCCAAAAAATGACTGATCCGGCTTCAATCGATTCGCAAGCCATTGATCCGTCAGCCTGTCCGCTTCGAAAACGGCGCTTTTCGCCGTCGCTTCGATGGTGCCTGTCGATTCTGACGATTGTCACGGTCCTGCCCCTGGTCGGCCTGTTCGGCCTAAGGGGCTACCAGGACTACCGCGCCAGCAGAACCGCGGCCCTGCAGCGAACGCTGGAAGTCGCTCGGGGCATGAGACAGACCGTCGAGGCACAACTCTACGCCTACATCGAGGGCGTTCAGGTCCTGGCCGATACCAGCACACTCGCCAGCGGCGACCTGGAGGGTTTCGCGCGGCGGGCGGAGGCGTTTGCCAGCCGCCATCCAGGCACCCTGCTGGGGCTGATCGAGCCAACCGGCCTCATCATCCGGGTGTTCGAAGCCGGGCAGCCCCCGTACCGTCCGCAAGGCCTCCATACAGCCAACAACGGCGTCGCCCGCGCCGCCGAAACCCACCGTCCGGCGGTGTCCGACTTTTTCGTGGGCGCATATCAGCATCGCCCGTCGTTCAGCATCAATGTGCCTGTGGAACGGGATGGCCAGGTCATCTACGTCCTGTCCTACAACCCCACCTCCCGCGCGATGCAGGCCCTGATCGCCAACCAGCATCTGCCCCCGGACTGGGTCGTCTCGATTTTCGATAGTGCCGACGTGACTGTCGCGCGCGTGCCGAACCAGGACAAATTTGTCGGCCACCACGCGGCCAATTTGCTCACCGCCCGGATGGAGTCCGGCACGGAGGGCATTTTCCCGAATACCACGCTGGAGGGAACCCAGGTTCAAAGCGCGTTCAGCCATTCCGATACTTTCGGCTGGTCGGTGGCGATCGCGGTGCCGGACGCCGAACTGCTCGCGCCCTTGTGGAAGTCGCTTCTGCAGACCGCTGGCCTCACCGTGATTGGGTTGCTGCTCAGCGGCGGGGCCGCCTATGTGCTCGCTGGCCGTGTGCTCGGGCCGGTGCAAATCCTGGTTCGCTGGGCTGCCACGCAGAACCCGCCCGCACTGCCAGCCACTCTGGGCTTACGGGAGGCCGACGATCTTGCCCAAGCCCTGCAAACCGCGGCCCAGGAGCGGCAGGCCGCCACGGATGAGTTGCGCACCCTGTTCGACATCAGTCCCGTGGGAATCGTGCGGACCGACCCATCTGGCCGCATCCTGGACGCGAACGATGCGTTCCTCCGGATTGTAGGCATATCAAGAAACGAGATTCCCGCGGACGGCTTGCGTTGGGCGAGCCTGACGCCGCCGGAATGGTCGTCAAAACGTAAGGCGGCCAACGCGGAACTCCGGGAGCGAGGCTATTGCGACGCCTACGAAAAGGAACTGCTGCGGCCAGACGGCACGCGCGTGCCGGTATTGATCGCGAACGCACTGCTGGATGGCCAAAAAGGGCACACCGCCGGGTTCGCGGTGGATCTCAGCCGAGCAAAGCAGGCTGAAGCCGCGCTGTTGGCGAGCGAGTCCCGGGCGCGCGAGCAACTGGCCGAGTTGGGGTTCATCTACGACACCACGCCGGTTGGGTTATGCGTCCTGGACCAGGACCTGCGGTTTCTGCGCATCAACGGGCGTCTGGCCGAGTTCAACGGCCGGCCCGCCGCCGAACATCTCGGCCGCACCCTTCGGGAGATTGTGCCGGACCTCGCCGATCAGGCGGAGACTCTGGCGCGCCGCATCTTCGAGACCGGCGAGCCCGCGTTGAACCTGGAGCTCACTGGCGAGACACCTGCCCAGCCGGGCGTGATTCGGACCTGGATCGCACATTGGCTGCCGTACCGCGACGCCGAAGGGCAGGTCGGCCGGATCAACGTCGTGGCCGAGGAGATAACCGAGCGTAAGCGTATCGAGACATCATTGGTGGAGAGCGAGGCGCGCTTGCGGCTGAGCCAGGAAGCCGCCGGCCTTGGTGCATGGGACTGGAACCCCGTGACCGGCGCATTGCACTGGACGCCGCAGCAATACCGGTTGCTTGGGCTTGATCCGGCTACCGTCGGCCCTCCTAGCTTCGAAATGTGGCTGAGCGTGGTTCACCCGGAAGACCGGTCCGCGATTGAAGCCGTGGGTGAGGCCGCACGTACCGGCAACGCACCGTTCAGGGCCGAATTCCGAATTATCCCGCCGGGTGGCACCGCCGAGCGGTGGATTCACGCGATGGGCGAAACCATCAAGGATTCGGCCGGTCGTCCAGTTCGGATTCTGGGTGTCAACATGGACATCACCGAACGCCGCCGGGCCGAAGACGGCCTTCGGCATCTGGCGGAAACCCTGGAAGAACGGGTGCGCCAGGAAATGGCGGCGCGCGAGCATACGCAGATGCAACTGGTGCAGGCGCAGCGGATGGAGGCCTTGGGGAAACTGGCGGGCGGCATCGCCCATGACTTCAATAACGTGCTGCAGGCCGTGTCGGGCGGATTGGAGTTCATTCAGCGACGCGCCGACAATGCGTCAACCGTGGAACGCTTTGCCAGGCTGTGCTCCGACGCGGTCAAGCGCGGGTCGGCGATTACCAACCGCCTGCTGACCTTCGCGCGGTCCGGCACGTTGCAGGCACAGCCGATTGCACCGCGTCCTCTACTGGATGGCCTGAAGGAGATGCTGGCTCCGTTGTTGGGCGCGGGCATTACGGTGGAGGTTGAGGCGGATCCAGGCTTGCCGCTGCTGCTGGCGGATCGGGACCAGTTGGAAACGGCGTTGGTGAACCTATCCTTGAATGCGCGTGACGCGATGCCGGAGGGGGGAACGCTGCGGTTGGCGGCCAGCGTCCATGCCGCGACGGGCGCATTGCCAGACAATGTCCAAATCCGGCTGGACGTCTCCGACACCGGGGTCGGTATGGACGCCGCGACGTTGGCCCGAGCCAGCGAACCGTTTTACACCACCAAGCCAATTGGCAAGGGCACTGGCCTGGGCCTGTCCATGGCACGCGGGTTCGTGGAACAGTCGGGGGGTTGCTTTTCCATCGCCAGCTCCCCTGAGCAGGGCACGACGGTCAGCCTGTGGTTGCCGAGCGTCGAGCCGACCGTGGGCGAGGCGGACGAGGCGGACCTTACCTCATCCCAGCCCATCGGGGCTTCCGGCCATGTGCTGCTGGTGGACGACGACGTCATGGTGGCGACGGCAATACAGGCACAGTTGCAGGCGAAGGGCTACGTAGTGGGGTATGCCCCAGACGGCGCGGCCGCCCTGGCGGAGATGGAAACGCAAACGCCGGATCTACTGCTGACCGACTTCGTGATGCCCGGAATGAATGGACTGGACCTGATCCACGAGGCTCGGCGGCGAAATCCCAGCCTGCCGGCTATCCTGCTGACCGGGTACGCCTATGCCAACGACCAGCTTGCCGGGGTGCGGCGGGAGCAGCGCACGACCCGCCTGTTGCGAAAGCCCGTTGGCGGCGACGAGCTCGCCCGGACGATCGCTGAATTGCTGCAGGCACGCCGGGACGCACACGAACATAGTATTGCCCAGGCCTGACGCGCCCCCTGGTTCACAACCGCCACTGGTGCGTGTATTTCCGGCCGGTGCCGGGAGAACGGGTTGACGCCGATCAATGGAGCAATCGGCAACCAGCCTATCCTAGCGGGTGCACGGCGGCTGTCACAGGGTCGGCCTGGCACAAAGGGAAGCTTACAGCGAACAAAGGAACAGTCCGTGGCAGACACAGCACCGACGCCGGAACAGGTTTTTCCAGTCCGAGACGATTTCGCCAAGACGGCGCATGTGAACGCCGCCGGCTACCAGGAATCCTACAAGCAGGCGGCCGAGAACCCGGACGCCTACTGGGCCAAGGAAGCCAGGCGGCTGAGTTGGATGACCTTCCCGACCAAGATCAAGAACACCAGCTTCACCGGCGATGTTTCTATCAAGTGGTTCGAGGACGGGGTCCTGAACGCCTCGGTGTCTTGCCTGGACCGTCACCTGACCGACCACGCCGATGCCACCGCCATCATCTGGGAGGGCGACGATCCCTCGGTCAGCCGCCACGTCACCTATCGCGAACTGCACGACCAGGTCTGCCGCCTGTCCAACGCGATGAAGACCCTGGGCGTCAAGAAGGGCGACCGCGTCACCATTTACCTGCCGATGGTGCCCGAGGCCGCGGTGGCGATGCTGGCCTGCGCACGGATCGGGGCGATCCATTCCGTGGTGTTCGGCGGCTTCTCCCCGGACAGTCTGGCCAACCGCATTCAGGATTGCGATTCCACCCTGCTGATCACCGCCGATGCCGGCCGGCGCGGCGGCCGCTCGGTTCCGCTGAAGGCCAACGCCGACGCGGCGCTGAAGACATGCCCCAGTGTGAAGAACGTGATCGTGGCGGCGATTACGGGGGCGAAGGTCGATCATGTTGCCGGGCGCGACCATGACTACAGTGCGCTGCTGGCCGCTGCCTCGCCCGAGTGTGCGCCGGAGCCGATGTCGGCGGAGGACCCGCTGTTCATCCTGTACACCTCCGGCAGCACCGGCAAGCCGAAGGGCGTGCTGCACACCACCGGCGGCTATCTGGTCTGGGCCAGCTATACGCATGAGAACGTGTTCGACTACCGCCCTGGCGACGTTTACTGGTGCACCGCGGACGTGGGCTGGGTGACCGGGCACACCTACATTCTGTATGGCCCGCTATCGAACGGGGCGACGACTTTGATGTTCGAGGGGATTCCCAACTACCCCGACAGCAGCCGTTTCTGGCACGTGATCGACAAGCACAAGGTCAGTATCTTCTACACCGCCCCGACCGCGATCCGCGCCCTGATGCGCGATGGCGAGGGGCCGGTGAAGAAGACCTCCCGCGCGTCGCTGCGCCTGCTGGGCAGCGTGGGTGAGCCGATCAATCCGGAAGCCTGGCTGTGGTATTACAACGTGGTGGGCGAGAAGCGCTGCCCAATCGTCGATACCTGGTGGCAGAC
>DNXO01000144.1:81404-89713 GCA_003506895.1 Acetobacteraceae bacterium
GGCAGACCGAAACCGGCGGCATCCTGATCAGCCCGCTGCCGGGCGCGACGGCGCTGAAGCCGGGCTCCGCCACGCTGCCGCTGCCCGGCGTGAAGCCGCTGCTGGTCGATGGCGATGGCGTCGAGTTGACGGGCGCGACCGAGGGCAACCTGTGCATCTCCGACGCGTGGCCTGGCATGATGCGGTCGCTGTACGGTGACCACGAGCGGTTTATCCAGACCTATTTCACGACGTTCAAGGGCCTTTACTTCACCGGCGACGGTGCTCGGCGGGACAAGGACGGCTATTACTGGATCACCGGCCGGGTCGATGACGTGATCAACGTGTCCGGTCACCGTATGGGCACGGCGGAGGTCGAAAGCGCACTGGTGGCGCACCCGAAGGTCGCCGAGGCCGCGGTGGTGGGCTTCCCGCACGACCTCAAGGGCCAGGGCATCTATGCCTACGTCACGCTGAACGCCGACGAGGAACCGACGGAAGAACTGCGCAAGGAGCTTGTTGCGTGGGTTCGGAAGGAGATCGGGCCGATTGCCTCGCCAGACGCGATCCAGTGGGCGCCGGGGCTGCCGAAGACCCGCAGCGGCAAGATCATGCGGCGGATTCTGCGCAAGATCGCGGCGAACGAGACGGATGGGCTGGGAGATACGTCCACGCTGGCCGATCCGGGGGTGGTGACGGAGCTGGTGGCAAACCGGGTGGGGTAGGCGGGTTCGGTCGCGGCTCGGGGTTTCCTGTGTCGCGACCGGCTGGCCGAACCCGGGCCCGTAACGCGCCGGGGCCGATGTCCGGTCTATGCCTGTCCAGACCCCAGTATTTCCCGCAAGATCGTCGGCGAGGCCACCGGATAAGCGTTTGCCAGAACGGTCAGATCGGCATCTCCGCTAACCAGCAGGTCGGCCTTACTTTCTATCGCCAGATACAGAAAAACCGTGTCGTCTCGATCGCGGCATTCAACCGGCAAGTCCGGCGGCCTATGCGGAAGCCGTGCGATCTCGGCGAACGGCAGGTAGTCCGCCAGCAAAAGATCGCGTGCGGAAGCGTCGAGACGGAACTTCGGATAGGTCAACACCCGGAGCAATTCCGCCGCAGTTTCCCGGCATATGACAGGGGTTACCGCGCCTGATGCCCAGGCCGTCCGAAGCCACGCCAGCCGTTGCCCGAAGACCAGGCCGGAGATCACGACATTGGTGTCAAAAACCGCCCGCATAACCAAGCCGGGGGCTTCAATCCGGACGCCGCGCCCAGGCCACTGCGTCCGCGACGTCTGTTTCTGTAATGCCAAGCGCCTCCAGTTTGCGCCTGACACCGTCGGCTGTGCCGATCCGAGCGGGGGTCAGGACAAGGCGTCCCTCCTGGACATCGACCTCGAAATACCCTCCGCCGGGGGGAATACCAAGCGCATCCAATGCGAGCTTGGGTACAGTGAGTTGGTTCTTGCTGGTGAGTTTGGCGAGCATGATGCATGAAGTAAGGATGTAAGGACCAAATAGCAAGCCGTTCGACCGCGCGATCCCATGGAGCCTGCGAACGGAACTGAATGGACCGGTCAATCTACCCCCGGATATCCGCCGGCCGCTCCTCGACCAGGGCCGAACGCTCCCCGAAGTCCACCGGCCGGCCGAGCACCGCCTCTATGTCGTCCTTCAGCTCAACGATATCGAACAGCGAGAGCGTCCGGTCGGGCAAGAATTCCGCCACCAGGTCAACATCGCTGTCAGGCCGAGCCTCGCCCCGGGCAACGGAGCCGAACACGTACAGGGTCGCGATCCCTTTCGACCGCGGCGCGGCCTCCGTTCCGCGCAGGCGCCGCAGCACGTCCCCAAGTTCGGGCGGGCGGCGTTCGGCATCTTCCAGAAAGCGTTCGATCAAGCCGCCGATCAGGTCCTGAAGCCGCACCCCACGCTGGGCCGCTATGGCCTTCACCCGGTTGCGAACGCTTTCCGGCACTCGGACGGACAGAAACACCGTGTCTGCCATCGGCACACCCGCAGGTTTGTGCACAAACTGTATGACAAACATGGACCATGGCCCGGCGGCGCCACCTTCCCCAGGCGCATGACTGTGCGACCCATACCGAACCCACCAAATTGCCGCCCAAACACGGCCATGTTATCGCTCACCCCATGACCCACTCCCCTTCCGTCCCACATACGTGGGACCACGAAGCCGACGTCGTTGTCGTCGGATTCGGCGCCGCCGGCATGGCCGCCGCTGTCACTGCGCACGAACTCGGCGCCCAGGTGCTGATCCTGGAAAAAGCCCCCGAGGGCCAGGAAGGCGGCAACACGCGCGTCGCCGGCCAGGGCTACCTGAACACCTCCTCGGTCGAGTCGGCCATCGCCTATCTGACCGCCCTGAATGGCCCGTTCACCGTTCCTGAAACGATGGTGAGGGTCTGGGCCGAGGAGATGGGCAAGAACAACGACTGGCTGCGCGGCCTGGGCGGCGACCCGCAAGAGCACCAGCATCCTCCGGTTGGCATCGAGTTCCCCGACCTGCCCGGCGCCGACTGCGTCCACAAGTTTCATGACGGCCCGACCTACGGCTATTCCTATACCTGGAAACTGTTTGAGCGTCTGGTGAAGGAACGCCCGATCCAGATCCTGTACGAGTCGCCGGCCAAACACCTGATCCAAAACGACATCACCAAGGAAATCCTGGGCGTTCGGACCGGACAAGGCCTTACGATCAAAGCCCGCAAGGCTGTCGTGCTGACCTGCGGCGGCTTCGAGAACAACCAGGAGATGATCCGCAACTACCTGCCGGGCGTGCCCTACTGCTACACCTCCGGCTCGCCGTATAACGAGGGCGACGGCATCACCATGGCGATGTCGGTCGGCGCCGATCTTTGGCACATGAACAACTACGCCGGTCCCTCCATGGCGCTGAAGGTTCCCGAGGTCCGCACCAGCTTCTCGATGCAGGCGCTGCACTACAGCAAGCAGCCGCCGGGCGGTGCGATCGTCGTCGGGCCGGATGGAAAGCGCTTCACCGATGAGAAGTTCAAGACACGCCATGGCAAGGTGCCGGTCAACGGACGCTGGCTGCCGCTGGCGACCCCGTGCCCGATGTTCCTGATCTTCGATCACACGCACTTCGCCGCCGGGCCGCTATATGACGGACACCCCAGCCACGGCTGGACCCAGATCGTCGAGCGTTACGCATGGAGCGAGGACAACAGCGCCGAACTGGCCAAGGGGTGGATCAAATCCGCACCGAACCTGAAGGCGCTGGCCGAAACGATCGGCCTGAGCCCAGTCACCCTGGAAGCCACGGTCGCACGCTGGAACCAGTCCTGCGAAACCAAACACGATGCCGAGTTCAACCGCACCCTGATGCTGAACCCGATCGCCAAAGGCCCGTTCTACGCGGTGGAACTCTCGCCCTCGATGCTGAATACCCAGGGCGGCCCACGGCGCAACGAAAAGGCCCAGATCGTCCGCCCCGACAGCACCCCGATCCCCAGGCTGTACAGTTCGGGGGAACTTGGGTCGATCTACAGTTATCTGTACCAGGGCACCGGAAACCTTGGCGAATGCCTCGCCTTCGGCCGCATCGCCGGGCGCAACGCCGTTGCGGAAACGCCCTGGGGGTAGGACGCCAGCCGAGGGTGCGGCGACCGGTTCCCCTTGCGTCCAGCAACCCGCTGGATCATGTTCCGCGCGCAATCTGGAGGGCCTGATGGTCGCTCAAAAGCCCTCCTGCGTCGTGCTTGGCGGCGGCGGGTTTATCGGTACGAATCTCTGCCGGCGGCTGGCCGCATCGGGCCACCGCGTGCGCGCGTTCGGCCGGCGCCGGCTGTTTCCGGACGAGCTACGGGACATAGACTGGGTCGAGGGCGACTTCACCGACCCGGCGGCGACGGGCGCGGCGGTCGACTCGTTCGACATCGTGTTCCATCTGGTTCACGCCACGATGCCGCAAGCGGCCGATCTGGACATGATCGGCGATGTCCAGAAGAACGTCGTCCCCACGCTCGCCCTGCTGGACCACTGCCGCACGGCCGGCGTGAAGCGGGTCGTCTTCGCCTCCTCGGGCGGCACGATCTACGGCAAGGCTCGGCAAATCCCCACACCCGAAACCGCGCCGACCGACCCGATCTGCGCCTATGGCATCAGCAAACTGGCGATCGAGAAATACCTGGCGCTGTTCCAGCACCTGCACGGGCTGGACTTCAGGGTCTTGCGCATCACCAACCCTTACGGACCATTTCAGGTCGCCCTGAAGAACCAGGGCGTCATCGCCGCCCTGATCGCCCGCGCACTCCGCGACGAACCGGTGGAAATCTGGGGCGACGGTTCGGTGGTCCGCGACTTCGTCTTCGTGGAGGACGTGGTGGACGCGTTGGTCGCGGCAGCGACCGATGGCAGCGGCGAACGGGTGTTCAACATCGGCAGCGGCCAGGGCCGCTCCCTGCGCGACATCATCGCCGCGATCGAACATCAGATGGGCAAGACGCTGAACCTGCAATGGAAACCCGGCCGACCGCTGGACGTTCCGGTGTCGGTGGTGGCGATCAACCGAGCGGCGGAAAGCCTGGGATGGATGCCAGGAACGTCGTTCGAGGCGGGATTGGAACGAACGATCGCGTGGGGGAAAGCGAACCTCCGCTAGAGCGACGCTCGACAATAATCAATTCGACATAGGTTGCGCACGGGACCGTCGCAGTCATGACCTGGGGCACGAATGTGGCCGTCGCGGCCCTGTTTCGACGCATATGGGGTCGTCACCCGCCATAACGGAACGTCAGAATCGGACGCGCCCCACCGGCCATTGGCGTGCTTCGGCCAAACCGTCCTAGACTGCTCCCAACCCGGGAGTACGCACCATGAAATGGACTATTGGCGACGTAACGGTCACCAAGATCGTCGAATTGGAAATGACGGGCGGCACCCGCTTCCTGCTGCCCCAGGCGACACGGGAGGAAATCCTCCCGATCAAGTGGCTCCAGCCGCATTTCGCCGACGAAGAAGGCCGGCTGCGTATGAGCATCCACAGCTTCATCGTCGAAACCCCCGACCGGCGCATCGTCGTGGACACCTGCCTGGGCAACGACAAGAAAGAGCGCCGCATCCCGCACTGGAACGACCGCGACGGCCCGTTCCTGGCCGATCTCGCCGCCGCCGGCTTCCCGGCCGAGTCAATCGACACTGTGCTTTGCACCCATTTGCACGTCGATCATGTCGGCTGGAATACCAGACTGGTGGACGGCAAATGGGTGCCGACCTTCCCACGGGCCCAATACCTGATGGGCCGGACGGAATACGAGCACTGGTCCAGCGTGAAAGACCGCCCCGACATGGCGCACATCCTGGCTGACTCGGTCACGCCGATCGTCGAGGCAGGGCTGGCGACGATGGTCGAAACCAACGAACGCATCTGCGACGAGATCAGCCTGATCCCGACGCTAGGTCACACCCCCGGCCATGTCAGCGTGATGATCCAGTCCAAGGGCGAGCAGGCGATGATCACCGGCGACTTCATGCATCACCCCTGCCAAATCGCGCACCCGGAATGGAGCACGCTTGCCGACAGCGATGCGGATCAAGGGATCGAAACCCGCCGCCGCATGTTCAAGCGTCTGGCCGGCACGCCCGTGCTGATCATCGGCACCCATTTCGCCGGCGCGACGGCCGGCCGGCTGGTCGTCGATGGCAACAGTTACCGGCTGGATGTGTGAGTTGCGCCAACCCATGACCAGGCGCAATTAAGATATCAATCCAAGAAGCACACAGGAAACACCCATGACCTACCTTCGCAGTGGCATCTTCCTCGCCCCCTTCCACGCGCTGAACGAGAACCCGCTTCTCTCCCTGGAACGCGACATGGAATTGCTTCAGCACCTGGACGCGCTGAACTACCACGAGGCCTGGATCGGCGAGCATCACTCGGGCGGGTTTGAGATCATCAGCAGCCCCGAGGTCTTCATCGCCGCGGCGGCGGAGCGGACCAAGCACATCCGCCTGGGTACGGGCGTGGTGTCGCTGCCCTATCATAACCCGTTCATCGCCGCCGACCGTATGGTCCAGCTCGATTACCAGACGCGCGGACGGGCCATGTTCGGCGTTGGCCCGGGGTCGTTGGTGCATGACGCGAAGAAGATCGGGATCGCGCCCGCCGACCAGAGGCGGATGATGAACGAGTCCCTGGACGTCATCATGGACCTGCTGGCAGGCAAAAGCGTGACCCGCAAGACCGACTGGTTCGACCTTTGCGATGCCGCCCTGCAACTGCCGCCCTATACGCAACCGCGCATGGAGATGGCGGTGGCGGCGGCCCGCTCCCCGGCCGGTGCGCTGGCGGCGGGGCGTCATGGGCTGGGAATGCTGTCGATCGGCGGCACCAGCGACGACGCGTTGGCGCATCACCGGCAGAACTGGGCGCTGTATGCGGACACCTGCCAGGCCAATGGCCATACGCCCGACCGCAAGAGCTGGCGCCTGGTGACGCTGATGCACATCGCCGAAACCCGGGAGAAGGCGCGCGAAAACGTCCGCCACGGACTGGACAAATTCTGCGACTACTTCCGCGATGTCGCGACCTTCCCCATCGTTCCCGGTGACATCACCGACCGTTACCAGTACATGGTCGATAGCGGGTCCGCCTGTATCGGCACACCCGACGACGCGATCGCGTTCATCGAACGGCTACAGAAAGGCTCCGGCGGGTTCGGCGTGATCATGGAACTGGCCCAGAACTGGGCCGACTTCGCCGAGACGAAGCGGCATTACGAACTGATGGCCCGCTACGTTCATCCGCACTTCCAGGCCTCACGCGAATGGCGGAACCAGAGTTACGATTATGCCCGCGACCACCATGACGAGTTTACCGGCCAGTCCAGCGCGGCGGTCCAGGCGGAAATCGACCGGCAAGCAGCGCAGAAGCGCGCGGCGGAGTAGAACGCCCCCGTTACTCGCACGTCAGGGCGAGCTTGCGCCCCATAGGCGTTAAAATAGCGCTTTGTTCGGGTAAGTAATTTGCGGTCTTCGCTTCCGCCTTGAGTTTGCAAGGAGGCGATGCAGTTCCGGGCCGGCCTGCATCATACGATCCAGCGGTGTCGGTCCCATGATGGCCAGGAACAGCAGGAGGGTGACAGTTTTCTGCATCCGCCAGATCGATGGCAGGTAGTCCGCGTCAATCAGGTCCTGAGGGGGAAGATTCCAGGAAATCCTGGCTGAGATCGTCACACAAGAGGGCTAAAATGAGATGCGAATACAGCCAACTTCGTGAGACCTCCGGCGTGCGCGTCGGCAACTGGCCGATATCCCGCAGCGACTTCAGCCGCTTGAAAGCCAATTCGATCTGCCAACGCAGGCGATAGGCCGCCAACACGTCCGCGGCCGCATAGCCATCGGTTGGCAACGATGTCGCCAGGATCACGAATTCTGCCGCCACCAGGCTGCGAGGATCGACGGCCTTCTGCTTGCGCGGCGCCGAACGGCGCAGGTGATGGCGTATCTTCTCGGCTTCCTCGGCACTTTTGCGCACAACGATCAGGCGCAGCGGCAGATTTTGCTTCTTATCGACCTTGGCCTGGACCATGACCTCATGCGCTCTGTCGTCCACGGGTAGCGTGCCGAGATGCTCGATCAGGTTGAAAGGGGTGCCATCCGGGCGGCTCAGGGAAAACGACTTCCAGCGTACCCGGACGATGAACTCGGCCTGTCCCCCGCTCCGCGTCCGGAAGTCATGCAACGGACGCGCATTGGCATAGTTGCGGTCCCCGATCCGCACCTCACCAGGGATCGGCGCGCCGCGTTCGAACGATTCGGCTCCGTGTTTGTCGGTGAGTTCCTGGTAAGAAAAGCCGCCAGTGCCCAGGTCGAACCCGGCATGCACGCGCCAGTCGCTACCCTTGCTGCCGCGCTGACTGATGATGGTGCCGTCCACTGCCCGCAAAAACCGGCCTGGCCAGTGCAGGCTGACACTGCCCGCTCGTTCGGCGAGTTGCTGTTCCATCAAGGCCTTCAGGAACGGCACGGCCTTGTCCAGGCGGTATTTCAAGCCGGGGTCCGACAGCTTGGCGAGGCCCTGCATCGACGCCCACGCTGCTGCCTGGTTGAGCGACAGACCCCCCGGCCCTCGCGCCCGGGCCAGCCGCGGCAGCGTCCTGCCCGGGATGGCGCGGGCGCGCTGAAACATGGCTGAAGTTCAGCCGGGCCAGCAGCTTGCCCACTGATCGCTCGTGCAACTGCACGCAAAACCTGCGGGCAATCTCGTCGCGCAGGTCGACCAGCCGCCAGCGCACCACCTTGTGGCGTTCCGGATCAGGCCCCTGCCGCATCCACGTCGCCACCTGTTGTTCCTGC
>DNXO01000048.1:0-1113 GCA_003506895.1 Acetobacteraceae bacterium
CGGCGGCCAGCGAGCCCTTGCCGGTAGCGTCGGCGTAGAGGCTGGACATGTCGGTCAGCACGCCGATCTTGACGACGTCGTCGGAAATTTGCGCGCTCGCCACTCCGCCGGACACAGCGTATGCGAGGCCGGCCACCAATGTGGCTGCAAGCGATCTCATAGTCTCTTCTCCCTTGGTCCTTGTTGGGGCTTGTTCGAGCCCTGCTTTTCCTTCTACCCGGGTTCAGGCGGACCCGCAAAGCCCGAAGGTGGCGGGGAAGTGCGATCTGGATCTGATTAAAAGGCAGGCGGATTTTCATGCCATCTCCCCGCAAGCGGGGATGTGGGGCAACGGTTACAGCCCCGGCAGCGTCGTGATCGAGACGTTGATCGTGCCGGCGGCTTCCGCAATCACCCGCAGCGTTTTGGAATCGAAGGCGATGTCGGCAAGGTTCAGGCTGGTGATTTCCGCCGCCACCCGGACGCCGTCCTCGTTCCTCTCGAGTTCCGCAATCGCGGCCGCGATCTTTTTCCGTGCATCGCCGAGGAGTGGCTTGAGATCGATGGTCGCCTTGTCGGCAAGGACCTTTTGCAGATGCGGCATCGCCGCGCGTGCCGCCGCGCCCAGCAGTCCGAACGCCGCTTCCGATTCGACGGCCAGTTCGATGTTGGTCAGCCGCAGGGTCTGCTGCGCCTGATCGAGCACCGGGCGGCCCCAGATATGCACGTTGGCCTCGCCGCCGAAGCCGAAGAAGCTCGACTTTTCCTTTGCGTTCACCAGCAGCGAGATCAATAGCCGTTCGCCCGACGGCAAGACAGATGCCCGCTTCACCGTGACGTTGACGGAGCCAGAGCCGTCTTCGGGGAATGTCCGGCCGGCGAATTGCGTCTCCACGATCTTGTTGATGCCGGTAAAGGGCACGTCGATCGGGATGCCGATGCTGACCTGTGCCGGGGTCGGCGGAACGATGGAGATCTTCTCGGGGAACGGGCAGTTCGGCGTGGTTTGCGCCGGCGTAATGCGGGTCTCCGCCTCGACGCCGAGCGTCATCGTGACGGCGGCGGCGTCGACATAGGGCTGTACCGCGACCGCACGGATCGGCCGCAGTTCCAGCCAGAGCGCCGGCATTGACG
>DNXO01000048.1:1422-3007 GCA_003506895.1 Acetobacteraceae bacterium
GACCGGCACGCCTTGGCCCACTGGACCCTCGCATTGCGTTCGAGCGAGGGGTCGTTGCGAATTCGCGCGCCTGCCGCGGCGATCTCGTCGGCGACCGTCCTGTCGATCACCGGCTTGATCTGCGCCGGGACGTTGACGCGCGCGCCCGCCACCGAAACGCTGGTGTCGCCCACCGTCACCTGCGCGCCCAAATTCGGTTCGAGGTGCCAGGCCGCCGCAAGCTTGGGGCGCGAGGTGACGGTGATGTTGCCTTTGATCTCGGCGCTGGCATTGAATGCCTTGATATTCACGCTGCCGATCTGCTTGGCGACATTGCCGCCGAGCAGGCTGCCGATGGCGTCGCCAACCGCGCCGGTTGCCTTCGAGGACAGCGAGCCGGTCACGTTCAGCTTTCCTGTCAGCGGCGTGCTCAGTGACAACACGTCCTGGCCGCCGGTCGCCGCGATCGGCCCCCGCGAGGCGGTCCAGCCGATGTCGGCGTCCTGCAGGATCTGCGAGACCGGGTTGTCGGCCTTGCCGGAGAAGTTGCGCGCCGCGCCGCGATCGGCGGCGTCGCGAATGGCGGAAATGGGAATGGCGACCCGCGCCAGGATGACGGAGCTGCGGGGCGCCGCCGGCAGCGGCGGCAATTGAGCAAGCGCAGGAGCAGGGACTGAGCCGCGCGGCGACAGCCAGTCCATCACCTTCAGGCTGATGAAGAACGAAACCGCGATCATTACGATCGCGAGCAGAATCGTTATGGGCCGCATCGGAATCGGCAGACGCATCATCCCCCCGGATCAATTGGCCAGAGACCCTACAGGCCGGGCAGGGCGGGCGCTACCCCCGCCGCCCAAAGCCGGATTAAAGTTCTGTTACTATCTCCAGAGGTGTTGACGGCACCGGTGCCGTGCCGTTGGTCGAATCAACTTGCCGGCGAATGATCGGTGCTCTTTCGTCCGGTGCGCTGTGCGTTTCGCCAGATCCAGCCGCCGCGTACGGCGGCGCAAGTCCAGGGCACCGGCGAAGTTGCGCGCTGCGCTGCGATCGGCGGACGCTGCGTACGGCACACGACGTGAGCGCAAACGAGGGAGAATGATTGCCAGCCAGAAACAGGAAATGGCGAAGCAGGCCGCGCCGTTCCTCCCTGGCGGGTTACGCACTCATCATCAAGATTGATTGTTGCCGCTTGCGCTGTACGCCGTCGGCGGCCGAGTTCCGCAGTTCGGTGAGTTGAAGCGAAGCCGTGTGCCGTCGAGAACAGACAATACGCCTTAACCGAACGCCTCGCCGCCGTGACTGCGAATTCGTGCGTCGCATGAAGCTGCGCTCGTGGTCCACACCTCAAAGTGATCGCAGTAGCTGCGCTGAGCGACCAGCTAAACATTTCTTTAGTGCGGTTTGTCGTCAGCCGGGAATAGGATTCGATACCGGCTGGATAATCCCAGCGCATCACCGGGCCATTGCCCCGAAGCCACATCCTCCCGCCAGAAGGGGGAACGGACTCGGTAACCATCGGTTCCAAAGTTGCGACGTTTCCGGCTGGTAGCATCCCTTGCGGCGAGGTGCCGCGCACTGTTCAGCGCGAGCCCTCGCCGTGATGCGC
>DNXO01000056.1:0-362 GCA_003506895.1 Acetobacteraceae bacterium
GCGGACGGTGGCGACAAAGCCTGCGGACTTGCTTAAGGTCGGAACCAACAAAGAACAAGGGAGACCGCGCTCATGACCACCGCCGCGTTTGACTTCACGCCATTGCTGCCGGCCGGGTTGCCCGCGCCCGCGGCGAAATGGACGGGGCTGGCCAAATACAGTTTTGTCGGGGGCAACAACGATCCGGACCAGGTTCCCGTCGAGGGCCTGATCGACGCGGTAAATGCCGTGCTCAAGCGGGAAGGCAAGACGCTCGCCACCTACGGGTTGGCCAGCGGCCCCCAGGGCTACCTTCCCTTGCGCCAATTTCTCACAGCGAAACTGAAGCGCGATGCCGGCATCGCGTGCGCCGCCGATGACAT
>DNXO01000056.1:655-2311 GCA_003506895.1 Acetobacteraceae bacterium
CGCTGCAGGCGCTCGACCTCGTCAATGCCACCCTGCTCACCCGCGGCGATACCGTCATTATCGAGCGGGACACTTATCAGGGCGCGCTGACCCGGCTGGCGCGGTTCGGCATCAATGTCGTTGGCATTCCGCTCGATGGCGACGGGATGCGGATGGACATATTGGCGCACGTCCTCGCCGACCTGAAGCACCGCGGCGTCACGCCGAAATACATCTACACCATCCCGACCGTGCAGAATCCGACCGGCACCATCATGCCGCAGGCGCGGCGCACCGAGCTCATCAATCTTGCCGAGCAATATGGCGTACCGATCTTCGAGGACGATTGCTACGCCGACCTGATCTGGGACGGTCGTCGCCCGCCCGCGCTCTATGCCATGAGCGGGACCGGCAACGTCATCCACATCGGGTCGTTCTCCAAGTCGGTTGCGCCGGCGTTGCGGGTCGGTTTCATCGTGGCGCCGTGGAATATCCTTTCGCGCATGCTGGCGTTGAAAACCGACGCCGGAAGCGGCGCGCTCGAGCAGATGGTGCTCGCGGAATATTGCGCGCCACATTTCGCCTCGCACGTGCCGAAGCTGACGCGCGGCTTGCATGCCAAGCTCGATACCCTGACGGAAGCACTCAATGAGCAATTCGGCACAGCGGCGGAATTCGAAGCGCCCAGAGGCGGCATTTTCCTGTGGGTCAAGCTTCCCGACAATGTCGACACGCTAAAGCTCTACCAGGCCGCTCTCGCCGCCGGCGTCTCCATCAACCCTGGGCCGGAATGGTCGACCGAAAAGGCCTATGCCGGCAGCCGGCTGCGGCTGTGTTTTGCCAGTCCCTCACATGAGGAAATCCGCGAAGGGGTCGCCATACTCGCCGAGGTCTGCCGCCGCGAATTCGGCGTGCCGACGAGAATCGCGAATGTGGAACAGGAGCTTCGAGTCTGAACAGGACCGTCCCGGCAGCATAGCCGTGCCTCAATTTGTGGGTTGTCTGGAATGGGTGCCCCGGGGCAATATATCCTTGACGTTGCAGCAGTCGGTTCGCTGCAGCAGGCAGAGGCTGCTTCTGCCGGAGAAGGAGAATGCAAAGGTTCATTTGCGAACAAAATGTCTCTCATTTTCAGAAATTGCTGAATGAGACGTCGGACCCCGCCCTGCGCCGAACGCTGGAGGCCTTGCTGCTGTCCGCCAGGCGCGATCTCGCCCTTCTGGAATCGACATTGTCCGGCGCTGAGGGGTCGCCGCTCGATGCACGCCGACGGCGGCATGGCGATGCGCAATCCATCCGACGGCAATTTCAACCCGAGTTCGACGCCTCACCGCACCCCTACATGCTGATCGATCCCGGCCCCGGACTGCATATCGTCGATATCAATGACGCCTATGCGCGAGCTACCTTTACCAAACGGAGCGACGTCGTCGATCGATCCTTGTTCGATATCTTTCCCGACAATCCCGACGACGCGCTCGCCGACGGCGTCAGCAATCTCCACGCCTCGCTGCGCACCGTGGTGAAGACCGGTCAGCCGCACGCCATGGCGGTACAGCGCTACGATATCCGCGATCCCGCCGGCAGGTTCGTCGAACGCCACTGGCAGCCGATCAATTCACCGATTCACGACAGGGACGGAATCCTGATCTATCTGCTGCATCATGTGGAGGACGT
>DNXO01000056.1:2581-2855 GCA_003506895.1 Acetobacteraceae bacterium
ACCGCCGATCTGCTGTCTTCAACTGGATTGGCGTCACCAACAACACGTGAGTGACTTCGGGATCACCTCCCGTTGCCGGGCGATGGTCAGGCAGCGTCGTCCTGCGCGCGGCGGATGGCATAGGCGATCCGGAGCAAGAGCACGATCGAGACATTTCCCTTGCCGGCTTCGATCTGCGCGACGTAACGCTCGGAAATACCTGATTGGCGGGCAAGCTCCCTGCGCGACATACGGCACAGGGCACGCATTTCGCGCACGCGATCGCCGAGCAGGC
>DNXO01000056.1:3115-3529 GCA_003506895.1 Acetobacteraceae bacterium
AGGAATTCGCTTTCGCGATTTGGACAACGACCGCCATCAGGCGAAGGTGCCTGCGTGCCAAAGTCGAGGGAATCCCGCGATCGCATTTTGTGGTTTGCCACACTCAATGCCTGACTTCCGGCATGCTTGCCGGGAGCCCGGGGCGTCGCATTGATGCGGATCAAAAGATGCGGATCAAATGAGCTGGCCCGGCCGGTGAAAGCCGGGCCGGGCTGACATGCGCCTACCGCACCGCGAACGGCGCCTGATACGGCCTTCCGAACGGCACGCCGTTGATCACGGTCTGAACCGGCTTCAGGAGGGCCTTGCCGTCGCGCTTGGTGTTACGGGAGTCGACGGAGGTGACCGGCCCCCCCACCAGATCCATGATCGCGACATCGCCCGGTGGGCCGATCTGCAGCCGCACCATCGCTC
>DNXO01000125.1 GCA_003506895.1 Acetobacteraceae bacterium
GTTTACATCCAGCTCTTCTACGGCTCGGTACTGATCAACCCCGTGGGCCGTGAGATGCTCGGCATCAAATCCGAGGAAGACTTGCCGCCTGCTGCCAAATTTGAGCGCGACGCCGATGGCGTGGCCACCGGCTGGATCGTCGGGGCAGGTGCGGCCGTTACCGCGCTGTATGCGCGCCTGCCGAAGCCCGAACTGGAAGAGGCTGTCGACGGCACGCGTCGTTTCCTGCGGGAGTTGAACCGGTTCGGGCTCACCGGAGTGATCGACCCCGGGGGGCACAACCTTGCGCCGGAAGATTACGCGGCGTTGTTCCGGTTGCGGCGTGAGCAGGCATTGCCGATACGCGTCGTCTACAGCATTTTTGCGCCGCGTCGCGGAACGGAACTCGAGGATTTTCAGACTTACACCCGCTTCCTGCCGATGGGCGCCGGCGACGATCTGTTGCGCTTCAACGGCATCGGCGAATGCATCACCTGGGGCATGTATAACAATGACGCTCCAAGTGATGCCGACAAGCAGGAGTTCTATCGTGTCGCGCGCTGGGCCGCCGCCCAGGGAATGACGCTGACCGTTCACTGGAACAACGATCGCTCCGTCCACCATTTGCTTGACGTGCTCGAACGGGTGGACCGCGAAATACCAATAGCCGGATTGCGCTGGTCGATTGCCCACCTGCACGACGCTTCTGATGTTTCGTTGCAACGCATGAAGGCGCTTGGCGTCGGCTNNCTTACACGCGGTTCCTGCCGATGGGCGCCGGCGACGATCTGTTGCGCTTCAACGGCATCGGCGAATGCATCACCTGGGGCATGTATAACAACGACGCTCCGAGTGATGCCGACAAGCAGGAGTTCTATCGCGTCGCGCGCTGGGCCGCCGCCCAGGGAATGACGCTGACCGTTCACTGGAATAATGACCGCTCCGTCCACCATTTGCTTGACGTCCTCGAACGGGTGGACCGCGAAATACCAATAGCCGGATTGCGCTGGTCGATTGCCCACCTGCACGACGCTTCCGATGTTTCGTTGCAACGCATGAAGGCGCTTGGCGTCGGCTGGTTGATGCAGGACGGGCTCTATTTTTCCGCTCCGTCCTACATCGCCGAACGAGGGTCGGCTCAGATGCGCAGAACGCCGCCAATCGTTTCGGCGCTCAGGCTCGGCCTCGCTGTCGGTGGCGGCACCGACGCCGATCGGGTGATGATCGCCTAATCCCTTCGTGTCCTTGCGATGGATGCTCGACGGCCGAACCGTCGACGGCATAGCCACGCGCGGGGCAGAGGAAATTCCAGGCCGTGAGCAGGCTCTTCGCATTTATACGGAGGGCAGCGCGTGGTTTGCCGGGGACGAAGGCCGGCGCGGCCGGCTCGTTCCGGGCATGCTCGCCGACCTTGCAATTCTGAACGAAGACTATTTCACCGTTCCTGTTTCTCGCATCGCGCAGATCCAGTCGCTCCTTACCATGGTGGGCGGCAAGATCGTCTACGCGGCGGGTCCATTCTCCGATCTTGATCCGGAGCGCAACCGCTAGGCATGGTCTGGAAAAGCGAACGCCGGTTCTTTCCTTGCGACAAACGCTTGGCGTTTGCGCGGGGATCGTGTTCAAACCAAAAGACAGGGCGGATGGCGATTCAAGGAACGCCTCTCCACTCTGGCGTGCAGCCCCTTGCGTCCTGGCGCCCCTGTATGGTCTTTATGGCTGGCGCCGTGGAGTATGCAAGGGGGGAAGTGTGGCGACGTTCCTGGTGATTTTGCACGGCCTTCTCGCCGTCGTGCTGCTTGGCGGCATCACGCATCAGGCGATGTCCATCGCGTTGCCGTCGCGAAACAAGTCCGGAATCTTCCGCTCGTTTCGCGCCGTCTCCGGTACGGTCTACACCAACGCGAACATCGCGCTGTTCCTTGCCGTCACCATCCTCGGCAGCATCATCTATCCAACCTACCGGATCGCGGTGCGGACGTATCTCGAAAACGCGCGATTATACGGGGCGACCGGCTCGTTCGAGCTGAAGGAGCAGTTCGTTGCCGTCGGCCTCGGCATGCTGCCGCTTTACTGGTTGTTGTGGCGCCGTCCGCCGGAGGATGGCGGCAAGCCGGCGCGTATCGCCGTTACGCTGATTCTCTGTTTCATCGTCTGGTACGGGTTCCTCGTCGGTCACGTACTCAACAACATTCGAGGCCTGTTCGGACTATGAACATGGAGAAGGTATTCCCGATCTTCGCCGCGGCGTTTGCCGTGATTTACATCCTTGCCGTCGAATTCAACTGGGCCTTGTTCACCTACCATCCGAAGATTGGGGAGTGGGGCTGGCTCGCGCAGCCGGCGAGAACAGGGCCGCCGATGTATTGGTATGGCTGGCTCGCCACCTCGCTGCTGGGTGCGAGCTCCCTGAGTTTGATAGCCTGCCCGCTCGTCGGGCGCAGGCCTGCTCAATACTGGCTCGGCTGGTTGGTTCCGCTCGTGGTCATGCTCACCTTCTGCTATCTTTTCCGTGACTTCTTTTTGCGCTGAGACGCTGAAAAGTGGCCCGGCCGCGAGTTCTCGAAGGATGAACTGATATGCTGCGATCCAATTCCGCTATCCCGCTCGTAGGCCTCATCGCTTTCGCGGCGGTCGCGCTTTCATCCTGGAATTGCTTTGCCGGAGAAGCGTTGTCCGAGCGAGACGAAGAGACCGGCCTGTCGTTTTTCGGCGAAGCCAAGGAGGTGGGGAGTCTGCGGTCGCTTGAAAATGTGCAGATCAAAGCCGAGCTGGGCGCGCGGCGGATCATGGTGCAGACAAATGTCGAAGGCCGCTTCAAGCTGCATCCGAACTTCGGCAAGGAAGTTCTGTCCGACAGCATCACCATTTCCTGTGCGAAGGACGGTTACAGCACGCTCGACGTTTCCCGGCGTCGGATGTCAAGCGCGCCTGACGCGCCGGTCGAGGTCGACTGTCTGCTTGAGCCGAAGAAATAACATTGGGAACGCGATGGCCTTGGCTGGCCATGCTGATCTGCCGCGCGTGCTTGCGATTTTGTGTACGGCAAACCGTTGGGACCATTGCGCAGAGAAGAACTGCGGGTCGGGACGACGCGTGAGGGAAGCCTCGCGCTGCCCTCGGGCCTTCAGGGGAGGGCGGGAATTAGGTCAACTAGACTGACCATCTTTTGGCATTGCGGCATCTGGCATTTCTCGTTTAGAACGACCTTGGAAGCGCATCCAAGGCAACCAACCGTCAACAGTTTTGGTCCAGGATGAGGCTTTGATGGGTCTGGCAATGCTGATTTGCAGCGAAAAGTACGGAGTTCAGGGCGGGACGGCCAAGGCCGTTGGTCCCGAGGTGATTCCGGCTGCGTCCTTGCCCACC
>DNXO01000163.1:0-19043 GCA_003506895.1 Acetobacteraceae bacterium
CCGCGCGCGTAATACAATCGCCCCCATGGGCCGACTGGTATGCGCGCTGGGTTGGTGTGGCGACCGCGCGCCAAATCAATAGGATACCAGCCTCACCGAGCGCAGCACCGATTGCGTGGCCCATCACGAGCAACTCGACGACCTTTACGGGCCCAGGCCACGCATCTCTGCTTAGGTTGGAAAGGCTGAGCGGATGGCGCTTGCACGGGCCAATCCTGGTCGCCCGGGCGAATGGAACCGCTGGCAGCTTACCTTAGCCGGCTTAACCGTTCCGGCACTTCCGCGATCGCCTCCAGTCCGACATTCGCGAAGGCCAGCCGCAGATGCCGCTGCTGCCCGGGGCCGAAGAAAGGACCCGCCAGCGACAATAATCCACATTCTGTCGCCAACGCCTCTCCGATCGCCATCGCGTCTCGCTCCCCCTCAGGGACGCGAATATACGAGAAATAGGTGCCCAACGCGTCGATTCGCCAATCCTGCAAACGCCCCACGCCCTCGCGAAACACCCTAGCGCGTTCGGCGATGATCGCTCGATTACCCGCTTTCCAGTCGTGTAGATTGTCGATTGCCCAGGTCAGCGCCGGTAAAGGCCCACGCGGCGGGCAGATCTGCATCGTGTCCAGCACCTTGTTCAACTCTTCCCGCACACGAGGGCCGCAGGCGATCGCCCCGACCCGGTGCCCCGCAACGCAATAGGCCTTCGAGAACGAGTAGAGATGAACAACGAAGTCGCGCCAGTCCGGATCCTGGAACAGGAAATGCGGTGGCGATGCGTCCTCGGGCAAGAAATCCCGGTAGGACTCATCCACGATCAACCAGGCCCCACGCTCCCGGCATAGCGCCGCGAACCGGGCGATCACCTCAGGTGGATAAACCGCCCCGGTCGGGTTGTTCGGGCTAATCAGCACCACGGCCCGGGTCCGCGGCGTCATCAGCGCCGCCGCCATTTCCGGATCGGGCACAAACCCATCCTCCGGCCGGCATGGCAAAGGCAGGGCTTCGAGCCCTTGCATGGTCAGCGCCATTGCATTGTTGAAATACCACGGCACCGGCAGCATTACCTGATCCCCGGTATTACAGAGCACCGTCATCGCCATGGTGAACGCTAGATTGGCGCCTGCGGTAATCGCCACGTCTCCAGCACGCAGATCCGCGCCATAAACATGGTTGATGTTGGCGGCCAACGCCGATCGCAGCGCCTCGTCCCCATCGATCGTGCCATAGCGCGCTTGAACTGGGGACTCGGCCCCCTCTGCCAGCCGAGCGGCGAGACCAGGATGTGTCGGATACCCCGGCACGGCTTGTGTCAGGTCGATCGTCGGCCCAGCGCGGCCGTCATAGCGCGTGGCCCACGCCTTGGCGGTGGGGATCGGCGCCGCGAATGTTGCGCGAATGCGTGCGGAGAGAGGAGGGGATACCATGAACCTAGTCTGCGAGAATGTTACCGGATCGGGAAGGCCTGCCGGGGCACAAAGGCGGCCAGGCGTTAAGCGTCCGCTGCCGCCTTCCGCGCGAGGGCTTCCTCGGCGGAGGCGATCCCGCCATGCGCCGCCGACCACTTAACGGGATTTTCCAGGAACCGGCGCACTTCCGATAATGCCGCGTCTGAGAAATACGGCCGGTCCTTGCAGGCCTCCAGCACATCCCACCACGTGCAAAGACTGTGCAGCGTGATATCCATCCCAGCCAGCGTTTCGAACGCGCCCGGAAAGACGCCGTAGAAAAACACCACGAAGGCGTGGTTCACGATCGCCCCGGCATCGCGAAGCGAATTGACGAACCGGATTTTTGACCCACCGTCGGTAGTCAGATCCTCAACCAATAGAGTGCGCTTGCCAACCGGCACGTCGCCCTCGATCAACGCATTCGCGCCGAATCCCTTCGGCTTCTTGCGGACGTAGGACATGGGGGCGGACATACGATCCGCAATCCAGGCCGCGAAGGGAATGCCCGCGGTTTCCCCTCCAGCGACAGTCTCGATCGTCTCATACCCGACATGCCGATCGATTTTCTCCACCGCCAGATCGCAAATCTTCGCCCGCGCACGCGGAAAATAGATGATCCGACGGCAATCGATATAAACCGGCGACTTCCATCCGGAGGTGAAGGTGTATGGTTCCTCAGGCCGGAAATTGACCGCCTTGATCTCAAGTAAAATGCGCGCGGCTGTCAACGCGGCGTCCCGATCCCACTCGGTATCGGCTGATGAGGTCTGAGCGGGTTTGGCCATCGGGCACGGTCCTTTGTCACGGTAAGATCGTCGAACAGATAGCGGATCGTGGGTTGCGGCAACAGTCCCATCGCTCAACATGTCTGGGCAATCAGGTGAAATGAGCGGGTGACAAACGGGTAAATTGCTGAATCGTTACCGCGCACGACCGCCCGGGGGATATCCTGGCGGCTTTCGATGCCGGGCATTTCCAGCACTGGTTCGCCGCCTGGGTGGCGGGTATGAGTGGCGTGCCAAAGGGCGTGCTCGCCATTGATGGAACGACGGTGCGCCGGTCACATGACCGAGCAAAGGAGAAGTCCGCGATTCACCTGGTATCGGCCTTTTCCCCACGCCAACGCCTCGTGCTGGGTCAGGTCAGCATGGCGGAGCATTAGCCCACCATGTCCTGCCACTCCGCCTCGGTCATCGTTCGTACGCCAAGTTCGGCCGCTTTGCGTGCCTTCGATCCGGCATCTGCGCCGACGACCACGAAGTCTGTCTTCTTCGAAACCGAATCAGTTACTTTCGCACCGAGCGCCTCGGCCCGAGCTTTTGCTTCTGGGCGGGTCATCGTCTCCAGCGTGCCGGTAAACACCACCGTTTTTCCGGCTATCGGGCTGTCGGCGGCGTCGGCCCGCGCGGCATCCTCGATCGTCAGTTCGGCGGCAAGCTCGTCCAGGGCGGCGATATTGCGGGCCTCGCCAAAGAAATCGGTCAGCTCATCGGCGATGGTCGGCCCGATACCGCTGATGCTGCCGAGAGCCACCCGCTCATCCGATCCGATCTGCGTTGCGGCCAGCATCTGGGCGCGCCAGTTGGCAAAGCTACCGTAATGGCGGGCGAGCAGTTTGGCGTTGGTCGAGCCTATGCGGCGAATGCCAAGAGCGAAGATAAATCGCTCCAACGATATCGTCTCGCGCGCGACGATCGCGCGGGACAGGTTTCGGGCGGATAATTTGCCCCAGCCTTCGCGCGTGGCGATTTCGTCTTCCCGTTCGGGCAGCTTGAACAGATCCGCCGGGCCATGCAGCCAGCCTTCGTTGAAGAATTCCTGGATGGTTTTCTCACCGAGCCCATCGATGTCGAAGGCCGCGCGGGAGACGAAGTGGATCAGCCGCTCCACCCGCTGCGCCGGACAAATCAATCCGCCCGTGCAACGCCGAACGACCTCGCCGGGCGGTCGCACCGCATGACTGCCGCAGGCCGGACAGACGTCCGGGAAAGAATAGGGGACGGCGTTGGGCGGTCGGCGTTCCGTTACGACGGAAACGATTTGCGGAATGACATCGCCGGCCCGTTGCAGGACCACCGTGTCGCCGACCCGAACGTCCTTGCGGGCGATCTCATCTTCATTGTGCAACGTCGCGCGGGCAACGAGCACGCCGCCAACATTGATCGGTTCCAGTTCCGCGACGGGCGTCAGCGCGCCGGTTCGTCCAACCTGGATACGGATGTCCCGCAGCACGGTTGTCGCCTGTTCCGCCGGAAACTTCCACGCAATCGCCCATCGCGGCGCTCGGCCGACAAATCCCAGCCGGCGCTGCAAGGCAAGATCGTCGATCTTGTAGACAACACCGTCGATGTCGTAGCCAAGGCCGCTCCGGGCGAGGCCGATCTCGGTCTGGAACGACTCCGCATCGGTCTCGTTGCCTAACAGGCGGGACAGCGGGTTGACCTCGAAGCCCCAGGCTTTCAGGCGTTGCAGATATGTCCAATGTGTTTCTGCGACTGGCTCGCTGCTCTCACCCTGGGCGTATGCAAATAATGACAGCGGCCGGCTGGCGGTGATCCGTGTATCCAACTGCCTAAGGCTACCGGCCGCCGCGTTACGCGGGTTGGCGAAAATCTTGGCCCCTGCCTGCGCCTGGGACTGATTAAGGGCGAGAAAATCCGCCTTGGTCATGAAGACCTCGCCGCGAATTTCTATCAGCGCCGGGGCTTCGCCGTGCAGTTCGGGGGGAACGGACTTTATTGTCCTTAGGTTGGCGGTGACGTCCTCACCCTCGGTTCCATCGCCGCGGGTCGCGCCGCGAACGAAGCGGCCATGCTCATAGGTCAGATTGATCGACAATCCGTCGATCTTGGGTTCCGCCACGAATGTCAGCGGTTCGGTGCGGCCGAGAAAGCGTTTGGCGCGCGCGCAGAATTCAGCGAACTCGGAGGCATCGAAGGCATTATCCAGCGACAACATCGGTACGCGATGCCGCAGTTTCGCAAACCCTGATTCAGGCGCCCCGCCCACCCGTGCCGAAGGCGAGTCCGCGCGGATCAGTGCCGGAAACCGAGCCTCAATGGCCGCATTCCGCTGCCTTAGCGCATCGTAATCGGCGTCGGATATCTCCGGCGCATCATGCGTGTGGTAGGCGGCATCGTGGTGCGCGATTTCCCGGGCGAGGCGTGCCAGTTCCTCGGAGGCCTCTGCCTCCGTCAGGGTATCGACGGGAATAGTCGCGTTCATACCAGCAACCCTTGCCGCGGTGGTTGTCCTTTCAATAGATCGTCCGCTGCCGCCCGAGCCGCATCAGAAACAATCTCGCCGGCGAGCATGCGAGCGATTTCCTCCCGGCGCGCCTCCGGTGACAGATGATCCACGGTCGTCGCGGTTCGTTCGCGCGTGGCGGCCTTGGCCACCCGCAAATGCGCGGCGCCGCGCGCGGCGACCTGGGGACTGTGCGTAACCACCAGCACCTGCACACCCTCGGCCACCCGCACCAGCCGTTCCCCGACCGCGGCCGCGGTTGCGCCGCCGATGCCCGAGTCCACCTCGTCGAACACCAGGGTTGGAACCGCCGATCCCGCCGACAGCACGACCTTCATCGCCAGCATCAGCCGCGACAACTCACCGCCCGAGGCGACACGCGCCAGCGCGCCCGGTTCCTGCCCGGGATTGGTGGCGATCAGAAAGCGCACCTGATCCATGCCGCCTGGTCCCCACCCGGTTTCGCCAGACGGTGAAACCTCGGCAAAGAAGCGTGCTTTATCCAGACGTAGCGGCGGCAGCTCTTTTCCGACCGCCTTTTGCAACTTCCCCGCGGCGGCAGCACGCGCAACCGACAACGCGGTGGCCGACGCGACATAGCGGTCCTTGGTATCGTTGGCCGCTTGCTCTAGCGCGGTGATTTCGGCCGCGCCTGTTTCCAGTGCCGCGAGGCGCGCGGCCAGTGTATCCAGCAACCCGGCAAGATCCGGGACCGCGACGCCATGCTTCCGACCTGCCGCCCGGAGGGCGAACAGGCGCTCTTCCGATTGTTCCAGCAGCTTGGGATCGACATCGGCATCGGCAATCAGCCGAGTCAGCAGTGTTTCAGCCTCCGCGAGTGCTTCCTCGGCCCGCTCCAGCGCCGCCATGGCCGGTTCGGCGGGATTGGCGCCGGGGGCCTCGGCCGGCTGCGCCGGTGCCAGGCGTTGCAAGGACCTGGATGCCGCGCGCAGCGACGCGGCGGGCCCCGAATTGCGGCGGTCGCGCGGTGTCAGTTCCGCCAAAGCGGCGGCTATTGCCTCGGCCCGGCGCTCGTTCTGTTGCAGCCGCTGCCGCTCCTTGGCGAGGCTTTCCTCCTCATCGGGCTTCGGCGCGAGGGTCGCCAACTCCTCCACCGCGTGCCTCAGCCATTCCTCATCCCGCTCGGCAGTGGCGATGGCCTCGCGCGCTTCCTCCAGCCGCCGCAATGCATCGCGCCATGCGTGCCAAGAGCTGGAAACGTCCTTACGCAATGCGGCCGGAACACCAAATGCGTCCAACAGACCGGCATGACTCGCGGGATCGGCGAGGCTCATTTGCTCGTGCTGGCCTTGAACCTCGACCAGCAACGCACCCACGCGCCGCAGCAGCCCCACGCCGACCGGATGGTCGTTGATAAAGGCGCGTGACCGGCCGTCCTTGGTCACAACCCGGCGCAACACGATGTCATCGTCCGCTGTCAGGCCATGCTCATCGAGTACCGCGCCCACCTCGTGTTCGGGGGGCGGCGAGAAGCAGGCCGTCACGCTGGCCTGTTCGGCGGACGCGCGCACAAGGCCGCTTTCCGCGCGCGCGCCAAGGGCAAGGCCGAGGCTGTCGAGCAGGATCGACTTTCCGGCCCCGGTTTCGCCGGTGAGGACCGTCAATCCCTCAGCGAACGCGAGGTCGAGCCGCTCAATCAGAACGACGTCACGAATCGACAGCGCGGTCAGCACCTCGCGCTGCTCACACTTCTTAGCAAATGGCGATCAGAACATCGCATGCCAGGCACGGGAGAAGAAGCCGCGCTGCGGCGGCTCAGCGCCTTGCGCCTTGTCACTTGCGCGAGCGATTCCGTCGTCCACGAGCTGCGCGTAGCTGGCCTCATACCATTCGCTGCCGGGATAGTTGTAACCGAGCACCGCGGCGGTCTTTTGCGCCTGATCCTTTAGCCCGAGCACAAGATAAACCTCGGTCAGACGGGCCAGCGCCTCCGGAACGTGGTTTGTTGTCTGGAAATCGTCGACCACGCGCTGAAAGCGGCCAATGGCCGCCTCATAGAGGTGCTGGGTCTGATAATAGCGGCCGATCTCCATCTCCTTGCCTGCCAAGTGGTCGAAACACAGATCGATCTTCAGCTTGGCGTCCTGGGCGTAGGCGGTGTCTGGGTAGCGGTTCACCACCTCCCGGAGCGCATTCATCGCCTGCTCGGTACCCTTCTGATCGCGCGAGATGTCGGCGATCTGCTCATAATAACACAGGGCGCGCAGGTAATAGGCATAGGCAATGTCGCGGTGCGCTGGATGCAACTGGATGAACCGATCCAGAGTGCCGATTGCCTCGGTGTATTTGTTCTGGAGGTAGAGCGAGTAGCCCGACATCAACTGCGCGTTCACCGCCCAGGACGAAAAGGGATAGTTCTGCTCCACCGCGGCGAACTGGTCGTCCGCGGTGCTGAATCGCCGGGCGTTCAGCGCATCGACGCCGTTGTTGTAGAGCCCTTCGACCGGGCCTGTAGGAGCTTGCTTGGCATTTTCGTCCGTCGCCCCGCATCCGGACAACAGCGGCAGAAGCGCGATGGTCCCGAGGAAAAGGGCGCGCGGCAGGCGATTTGACATGGGGTGACTCGTGTTCATCGCGCGGCTTATATCATGCCTGCGCGATCCGCGAATACCGGGGTTCTTGAGGAATCAGGCGGCGGCGACCAGGGGTTCGGTCGCAACGGACCGCCAAGCGCCGGCGTCGGCGAACAGCGCGCGCAGCAGGCGGTTGTTCAGGTCGTGACCAGTGCGGTGGGCAACGAAACGCCCGTGCAGGCGGCTGCCGGCCAATGCCAGGTCGCCGACAGCATCCAGAAGCTTATGGCTGGCGAATTCATTGGCCATCCGCAAGCCGCCCGGGTTGAGGATATCAGCGCCGTCAACCACGATGGCATTATCCAGACTGCCGCCGCGCGCGAGGCCGGCGGCCTGAAGCTGCTCGACTTCCCCCGCCTGGGCGAAGGTGCGTGCCGCGGCGATTTCGTGCCGGAAGCTTTCCGGGGTCAGTCGCAGCGAGGCGGCTTGGCGGCCAATTGCGCTCGCCGGAAAATCGATCGTCAGATCCATCTCCAGCACCGGAGACGCCGCCCGGTTGGCCGGCCCCAATGGGCGGAGTTCGGCCCAGGATTTGCCCTGGGTCACGCGGACGGTGCGGCGAACCTCGATGACGTGGCGCGGCGCGTCCTGTTCGACGGAGCCGGCGCAATCCAGCAGAAACACGAACGGGGCAGCCGAACCGTCGAGAATGGGGATTTCCGCGCCGTCCACGTCGATCCTGGCGTTATCGATGCCGAGGGCGGACAGCGCGGCCATCAGATGTTCGACCGTGCCGATGCGGGCTTCGCCGTTACCGAGAACGGTACACAGCCTGGTATCTGTCACGTTGTCGAACCGAGCCTCGATCGTGCGGCTAAGGTCCGTGCGGTGGAAAACGATGCCGTGATCGGCGGCGGCTGGGCGAATGGTCAGGTTAACGCGCTTGCCAGAGTGAACGCCAACGCCGACACAATCGATCGCCGCTTTCAGCGTACGCTGCCGCCAGCCGAACGAGGCTTCTGTCGAGGCGAGCTGCAGTCTGGCAAAGCCGTCCATTCAGGGCATCCTTTACGGCGCACGCGTACATCGCATCTGCCATAATGCTCGTTAACCCGTTTCGTTGACCGCGCCGAGTCAATGATTGTTGCCCCATGTTACCCGCCAAGGTGCTGCGATTGTTGATTTTGATGCACTGCGTTATACTATCCGCCCGAAGCTTCGACACTTTTGTCGGTCGGCGGGCGGCCCCTCGTCGCGTTCATTTTTGCTTAACTATCTGGCGTTAGCCTCCCGTCCGATCACATGAGGGGATGCGCCATGAAACGCCTGCTGCTGGCCGACCGGGTCAAGGGAAGGGCCGACAGCTTCCTGGCCCCACTGATACCGGCCCTGGAACAACACTACGAAACCCGCTTCATCGCCGCCGGCCCCGGCGCCGAACTGGCGGAGGCCATCGCCTGGGCTGATATCGTCTGGTTGGAATGGTGCTGGGACCACGCCGTCTGGGCCACGCGGGACATACTGCCGCCGGGAAAGCCCTGCCTTGTCCGCCTGCATTCGATTGAGGCGCTGCAGACCAACTATCCCGAACGCATGAATTGGTCCCGTGTCAGTCAGGTGATCACCGTGGGTGACGATATCAGGGACATCCTACTCCCGATGATCCCTGACGCCGTTCCGATCCAGGTGGTCCCGAACGGCATCGACACCACCCGCTTTCGTCCGGGAACGCCCAACCCTTACCGCATCGGCTGGGTCGGCCACCTGGAGCCAAAGAAGAACCCGATGCTAATGATGCAGATCGCGCATCGCCTGCACCAGCAGGACCCTCGCTTCAGTTTTCATGTCGCCGGCGCCTTCACCGACCTTCGCACCGCCCGCTACCTCCGTCAGATGCAGGCCATGCTCGGGATGGCGGGAACCGTTTGGTTTGACGGCCATGTGGCGGACATGCCGGCTTGGTACGCCGACAAGGGCATTCTGCTATCGACATCGATGTACGAAAGCTTCGGCATGAACATCGGTGAGGCGATGGCGACAGGCGCATTTCCCGTCGTCCATGCTTTTCCCGGTGCCGACCGGCTATGGCCGACCGAGTGCCTTTTCGCGTCGGTTGACGAGGCTATCGCGCTGATCCAAGCCGCCCGCCCCGGTCTGTATTGTGATTGGGTCTCTCAGCGCTACGGCCTTGACCGTCAGGTCAGGACCGTTCTGGACCTCTTGCGTCAAATGCAGCCAAGCAGGATTTCGGCGCATCCAGATTAGACTTGTGGCTGAAGTCGGCCAGCAGATGTTCATACTGCCCGCGATCCAGACCGTAGGCGCGCGCCACCACGGCATCGATCGCAGCGCGATCCGGTGAGTCGTAACCACTCCGGCCGCACGAAATACGCAACGCGGCCGAGGCCAGGAACTTCCGCTCATTCGCGGTGAAATCGGGGACAGGCAGGGCGTTTAGCAGATAGAGACTCAGATGCGTCGCGGCTTTCAGCCGCACCAACCAGTCAAACGGAAACGAATTGAACACCGCGCACAGGACCAGCGAATCCATGATGTCGCGCGCCCACGGCGCCTTCTCCACCGTGGCGGTATGACCAAACACCGTGCCCGGCGGCGCGATACAGGCGATCATTGTCCGTTCGTCGTTGGACCGGGCGATATCCCGAAATACCAGGCGGGAATGCGTCGCCGCCTCCGCGACATTGGGTTTCAGGGCCGCCGGCGCCACGCTGTAGCGAGGCTTCGAGTCCCAGGAATCCGTGTATTGATGGATCGTCTTGCCCTCGTGCAGCACCAGCGACGCGGCACCCGCAGGTTGAAAGTGACCGGAGTCCGCCGTCATGTGCAGGTCGTTGCCGAAGCGGATATGACGTTCGATGCACCAGTCTCCAAGCCGGTCGGGGCATGCGAACATGGTTTCCGCGATCCCCAGACCGCCGGTGCCGCGTAGCTCCAGCGGAGTCAGGTTCGAACCGCCGGTTCGTTCCAAAAATGCCAGGTCATAATTCATGATTTTGTCCTTATCCGTCGCATCCTCGATGCGTTCCAAATAAAAGCCGCAGCGTAATGCCCGTGTCGGACCCGGTCGTTGGGCCACGATCAGGTCGAACTTGAAGCGGCTATCGATATCGAAAATTCGCCGACGATTTTCGAACGACAGGCACCACCGCAGATCGGCCTCTTGAAAATACAGGCGGCGAATTCCGGTCGTCCCCTCGTTGGCATGGAACGCCGAGGGCAGCAGCACACCGATGGAACCATCCGCTGCCGTCAGGTCCATATTGCGTTCCGCGAACAATCGGAACAGATCCAGGCTGCCGCCCGTCGTCTCCGCACCCGCGCGAACCCGTTGGTGGCGGTAAAGCCGTCCAGCGATCCGCTTTGTCCGTTCGAAGGCCGAGCGATAGGCCTCGAACGCGGCGGCCACGCCCGGCCGAGCCAGTGTCGCCTGTTCAATGGCGGCTCGCTCGGCTCTGGCGCGTGCGTCAAGGATGGTGGGGTCGTAGTCTGCAACGAAGTCCTTGGTGTTCGGCAGCACGACATCCCAGGGGGGATTGCCGAGCACGACCGAGAACCCCTGGGGAAAGACCTCGGGGAACGTCAGGTCCCAGGCGACGGCGTCGATTTCCAGCAGAGGGGTTTGGCTGTCGGTCAGTGTCGCCGGCCAGGACCCGGTGTCCGCGACATGCCGTGCCAAGCCCAACCAGATGTCGTCGCTGTCCCTGCCGCGCAGCATCGCCGCGCCCGACCAGGCGCATGCCAGCATCCGCAATGGGTACAACAGGGCGTCCAGCCGGTCTTTGGCCGCCTGTTTGATGGTCAGATCGGCAATGTCCCGGCCAATCGACAGATTGAGTTCCCGGACCAGCCCCCGCGCCTCACGCAGGCTGGCCTCCAGCCGCTCCGCCACGCCCCGGGCAAGCAGGGGATCGAGAGCGCCCCCTGTGACCGGCAATGTCGCCAACGATGCGAAGAACGGGCCTGTCAGTGCATCGCCGTGTATCAGCCGGTGGTCGAGAAAGGTCAGTGGCAAGCCTTCGGCGTAGGATTCCAGCCACAGCGACAGCTTTGCCAGCTCGACCGCCAACTTGTTGCGATCGCATCCGTACAGACAGTGGACGGCCACGAGTCGCCGACAGATCGCCCGCGCCCGGGCTTCGGAGTAGCCCCGGCTGGGAAGATACGCGGCGAGAGTCTGATCCGGGTCCGGCAGTGCCGCGATACGGTCGTGCAACCCCAGTTCGTCGCACCGGCGACAGGCATCCAGCAGCGCCTCGCCCAGATGGCGGCAGGCCTCGACCAGGAAATGGCCGCTTCCGGTTGCCGGATCGATGATGGTCATCGTCAAAAGGCGGGCAGGGTGCGGATCGTGCGGCGGACTCAGTTCGGCGATCTTCGGGTCCAGGGTTTCCCGGACCAGGAAGCGGACAAATGGATGCGGCGTATAGAACGACCCGGACGCCTTGCGGCCCGTGCCGCTACGCAGGAAGAATTGTCCGGGTTCGATGTCCGGTGGCTGGCAGGTGGCCGAAACCACGAATTCGGTCTTGGCCCGGCGCATCCGGGTCAGTGGTTCGGTGGCGATCCCCGGCTCCTGCTCCAGCAACCCTTCATAGATACCGCCGAGGTCTTCGACATCCAGTGAGCCGTAATGAACCCTCGCACGCTCGCCCTTTGCTGAGACGATCCACATCAAGCGGTCGAGCAGGATGGCCACCGCGCGGTCACCCCAGACCAACCGGTCAAGCGCCGGGGTCGTATCGGGCCCGAACAACGCCCCGCCGAGTGGTTCGATATGCAACTCGCTGCAACGGAGCCCATTTTGGAAGATTTCGAATAGCTGGCGCAGCCCGCTTTCCAGCATGTGGGCGGTATCGTGCGCCTGATCCAAATGCCTGCGTACCAATGCGCCCAGGGCGCGGTTCGGCGACAGCGACTCACGCCAGAGTCTGGTGGAGGCAAAGCTGAAGCCGACGCCAGCGCCCGCGGGACTCTCCAGCTTCAGGATGAACAGCAGGCGATAGACCAAAACCAGGCCCTCCCGCCAAAGCGTCCCCGGGTCGATTGTTGCCCGATCTGGAAGCGCATTGATGAAGCCCACGATCGCGTCTTTGGCCTGCCGCCTCAGTTCGGTTGTGACCCTGGTTTGGTGTAACCGTGCGGCATCCAGAACCGACGGCAACCGGGGCAATCCGTCCGCGCCCGCGAGCGCCTTCAGAAAGCGGAACGAATCCGGGGCCTCTGTTGCCTGTCGCCACCCGCCTAGTCCGATCGAGAGGTGACTGTCCGAGCGGGAGGGATCGCTGAACAGCAGGCGGATGATTTCGCCATTGGTCAGCAGACCAGCACGCTCGCCCGTTGCCAGAAGTACGCGCTGGGCGACACGGGTTGGGCTGGATCGATGCGCGCGGGTGGATCGATCCGAGCCGTCGAGGTCGATATCGCCGGGAACGATCCAGGCACGCAATCGCTCGCTGCCGAGGGTTGGCAAAATCCAGCCGCCATCTTCCTCGCCTTCGCGCGTGGTGACGGTGTCCTGACACACCGGCCGGCCGTAGCCAAAGGCGGTGGCCAGCTTCGAAATTCGTAGTGATCCGCTCAGTGCTTTCCATGACGCATCGGGGGCTTGCGGCAGGCGGACGGCATCGGGCAGGCCGTCGCGCAGAAACGACTCGGTCATGGCCGGTCCAGCCAGTTCGCAATCGCGCAAGTCCAGCATCAGGGGATCAGCATCAACAGGCCCAGCGTTCGCAGCACTGGCCGAGGAAATGGGGCGGGTGTGTCTTTGAAGCGCGCAAGGGCGTCGGCGGCCTCCCGCCGTCGCGATACGGGCACCTCCGGGTCAGCGGCGAAGTCCGCGAGCCGTTGCTGGGGTTCCAGGCCATGGCGCCAATCATGGGCTGGCGGTTCAGGGTCGAACAGATCTCCGGCCCACCGCTGGACCGGCCCGCACAGTTCGGTTGCCCTGCGGGTGAGCCACGCGCGTACCGCGACATCGCGGCGAGCGACCCGATCATGGTAGAGCCCGCTGGCCTCTTCGCCGATCTTCTCTGCCAGTGACGCGGCGTGCCGTCGGGACGCCTCCATCGCATCCGGCGCCCACGAGGCAAATGTATGCCGCCATAGCTCATCAGTTGAAGCGGGTTCGCCGCTCAGCCATGTGGCCACGTCCTGCTCCTGGATCGATCCATCCGGGAACAGCCGAAGCGCGAAGACCGAACGGAACAGCGACCCTGCCTCGACGGCGTATGTCATCAGCAACGAAACCGCATGACCTTGTATGGCACTCACCCGGCCTGTTCGTACCGAGGCAATCGCGCGCTGGACCAGCGGATGCGAACGTCCGGGATAAGTCGTGCAACCGCCCTGGCTATTGGGGTCGTCCGTCAGCCGCACGACCCCGCGGGCCGGGTCGAAGCCCGGCAGTCCGTCGAGTTCTCGCGCCCAGGCAGGGGGGACGCGATAGCTGTCTCCGTCCGGTGTCAGTACTGAACGCACGAACGCACCCAGGTCGATATCGGAGCGCGATTGCGGCGTTGGCGTGCCGAGGCCTTCGCCGCCGGAGAGCCAACCATGCCGCACGGCCATGTGGTCGAAGCTCTGGAATGCGCGGTCGATCTCTCGCAGCAAGTCGCGATAGGCGTCGCTGTCGGTATCTTCGGCGGCCAGATCCAGGGAATGCACCAGGCGGGGCAATGAACTGAACAGGTCTTCGGCGAAACCGAACAGCGGTTCATGTAAACTGGCCGGATGGGCGCTGACGCCCAGCGTGTTCGGCATGAACGACAAACAGGACCGCGCCTTTTCATATTTCGCGATCAGCCGCAGCAGCAGGCGTTCCTCGAACGTTCCGGCCAGGAACAGATACCGGATCTCCGGGTCGTTGCGCTGCCCATAGCGATCGATCCGGCCGTTACGCTGTTCCAGTCGGTTCGGGTTGTAAGGCAGGTCCAGATGGATGAGGTGAAAGCATCGCTGATGAAGGTTCAGTCCTTCGGCCAGGGAGTCCGTGCTGACCAGCACGATGCCGTCTTCTTCCGCGCATCGTTCGGTCGCCCGTGTCCTGTCAGCCTCTGAATCGGCACCACTGATAGTCAGCACCGATCCGCCGATTCCCTCAAGCGCCGCCACGGCCGCGCGCTGGCTGTCCGCATATTCCGTATAGACGAGGACATTGGCGTTCGGGTGATGCAGCCGGATCAACCGGATTTCAAGGACCAGCGCCGCCAGCTTGGGATCATGCGCCTCGGCGATGCCACCCAGCCGTATCAGTTCATCCAGGTCATCGGCGGTTCCGTCGAGGTTGGCGGCCATTTCCTCGGCCTCCAGTTCGGCGATCTCCGCTTCTTCGTCGGTAGCGAGAACGCCGAAGCGCGCCATCTTGCGCCGGTATGCCCGCAGCGCCCTCTGTCGCTCTTTCGCCGGTTCCGTGCCGTAACGATCCGCGACGACCCGCAAGGTCGCGAGGCACGCCGCGATGGTTGACATCGATCGCTTGAGCAGGCTGACAAAGGCCAGCGCATCGGTTAGCCCGGTCTTGTCCCGGCATCGCTGGAGGCGGGGCATCACCAATGCTGACAGCGCTTTATGGAATGCCTGGACGGGTTCGGTGCCGGTTACGTCAACCCGCACCGGCACGACAATTCGCTCGCGGAACAGTGGGGCGCCGGATGGCGTGCGGATATGGGATTTCAGCCGCCGTATGACATGCCGTCGATACGCGTTGCCGATCAGACGGCCCTCATGATCGACCAAACTCGGATCGAGCAGCACCATCAGCGATGCGAAATGCGGGTCATACCCATCGTGCGGAGTCGCCGTCAGAAGCAGCAAGCCGTCGCTTTTGGCGCTGAGAACCTCGGCCAGAACGCGCCGCTGGTTCTGCTCGCCGACGCAGTGATGCGCCTCGTCGATGATAACCAGATCCCACGAAGCGCGTTCCAGCTCCGCCAGCACGCGGTCCTGCTTGGCGAAGTCCATCGAGGTCAGGCACAAGGCCGTTGCGTCGAACGGATTGCCGCCCAGTTCCAGGCCGCGCCGAGCTTCGCGGAGGCTGGCACTGTCAGCGATGAGGGTGAAGCGCAGGCCGAAGCGATATCGCATCTCCTGTTCCCATTGCCTTAACAGTGGGCCGGGGGGACAAACGATCAGGATGCGATGCGCGCGGCGGCGGACCAGAAGTTCCGCGGCAATCAGTCCGGCCTGGACGGTTTTCCCCAGGCCGACCCCGTCTGCCAGCAACAATCTAGGCCGGACCATATCCAACGCCCGCAGCAAGGGAACGCGCTGATAGGCCTCGATCGCGACCCGTCCGGGCGGCACGGGTTCACCTGGGATCTGCTCCAGCAACCGCGCGATGTGATACCGCCGCCAGTCTTCGAGCGATCCCGCCTCGTCCGGCCGAGGTTCTGTTTGCAGCACTGACAGCGGTTCGGCGGGATACAGTACGTCCCATTCCAGCCCGGCCAGATCGCCGCCCGAACAGGCCAGCCGGACCCGTTGCTGAGGGCCCAGCGACTCCACTTCGGTCACATCCCACTCCAGGCCACGGGCCGCGACCTTGATCCCAACCGAGACTTCCATGCAGGTTCCATGTCGAAACGCGGACACGAAACCACGAGAAAGTTGATAAACTCTTAACGCCGCGCGGGAGGATGCAGATGATCGCGTTAAATGATAGGTTTGCCGGGAAGGTGGCTGTTGTGACCGGGGCCGCATCCGGTATCGGTCTGGCTATCGCCAAACGCCTGCTGATGGAGGGTGCCAAGGTCGTGGGGTCCGACCAGAACCCGATTGCCGATCTGGGCGAAAATTTCGTTGGAATGATCGGCGATGTGACCAAAGAGTCCGCAGCCGAAGTGCTCGTCGCCACCGCGGTGGACCGTTTCGGCGCCGTCGATGCCGCGTTCAACGTCGCTGGGGGGTCGCGCCCTGGCTACATCGTCGATCTGACGGAATCGGACTGGGATTTCACAGTCGATCTGTGCCTGAAGTCCGTCTTCCTCGGCATGAAGCATCAGGCGCGGCAGATGATGCGCCAGGGTGCCGGATCGATCGTCAACATTGCCTCGTTGAACGCTCATGTCCCGATGCATGCCGGGTCCGCCTACGTGGCAGCCAAAGCGGGGGTGGAACTGCTGTCGCGGAACGGGGCACTGGAGTTTGCCGAATTTGGAATACGCGTAAACGCCATTCTGCCTGGCTTGGTGCAGACCAATCTGACTCGCCGCCACTTCGATAACCCCGACGCGCTTGCCGCGTTCGAAAAGCGTATCCCGATGGGTCGTCCGGCTCAGCCCGAGGAAATCGCCGCCCCGGCGCTCTATCTCGCCAGTGACGACGCCACTTACGTCAACGGTGCCAGCTTGCTGGTCGATGGCGCCTGGGCGGTCAGCGGCTACCCCGACATGAGACCCTTCCGCGGCCCTATGGGTTGGAACCAGAGGACATAAGCATGACCATCAAAATACGTCGCGACCGCAAGGGTGCCGTCGCCACCGTTTCCATCGACAATGCCGCCCGGCTGAACTGCCTGGGGCTCGCGCAAATCACGGCGTTCATCGACGCGGTGTCCGGTCTGGCCGACGATCCCGCCCTGCGCGTGCTGGTGGTCACTGGCGAGGGCGATCGCGCCTTCATGGGCGGTGCCAACCTGCATGAACTGGCCGAACTGAACCCATCCAAGGCACGCGATTTCCTCACGTTGATTCACCGCATGTGCAAGGTGCTGCGCGACCTTCCGGTTCCGGTCATCGCTCGGGTCAACGGGTTCTGCCTCGGTGCGGGGCTGGAGGTGATGGCCGCCTGTGACATGCATATCGCCAGCGACAACGCGATGTTCGGCATGCCGGAGGTGAAAATCGGCCTGCCGTCGGTGGTGGAGGCGGCGCTGCTGCCGCAACTGGTCGGCTGGGGCCGAACAAAACTGTTGCTCTATACCGGCGACAACATCGATGCCCGCACGGCGCTCGAATGGGGTTTGGTGGAGAAAGTCGTGCCGCACGCGGATCTGGACGCGGCGCTTGGACACTGGCTGGACTCGATCGTGGAATCCGGCCCGAAGGCGATCAGACTGCAAAAGGAACTGATCCGCGAATGGGAAGCGATGCCGGTCAATGACGCGATCGAGGCCGGTATCCGCTGCATGTATCGGGCGTATCAGACCGATGAACCAACCCGCATGGTGGGTGAGGCGGTGCAGCGGTTGAGGGCGCGCAAGCGCACCTGAGGGTCGGGGCCCGGACGCGCGCCGGGCCCCTGCTGCATCGGATTAGTGGATTTCACCAGACTTGCGCAGCGCCTCGCGCAGCTTCGCCGGCGTGAAGTCGGGGGACTTGCAGACATCCAGGATCACCGCCTCACGCCGCGACACCAGGTCGATCGCCGCGGGCAGCTTGCGGACGGCATCGGCGGGAATCACCACCGCACCATGGAAATCCGCGTGGATCACGTCGTCATGCGCAACCTGCATGCCGAAGATGTTCACCGGCTTGCCAAAATCCACCATATGCACGTGCGCATGGCTCGGCCCGATCCGGCCGCCGATCATCTGATAACCCGGTGCCCACATATCCAGGTCGCGGAACGACCCGTTGGTGACGCAACCGATCGACCCCAGCGCCTTGTGGATTGTGGACTGGACCTCACCCCAATAGGCGCCATAACCGACGCGGCCGTCGATGTCCTGCAACACCGCGATGGTGGGGAAGTCTACCCGAGCGACGTAGTCGTACCAATCGGCGCGGTCGGTGACCTTGGAGCGCGGCGGTTCGGTTGCGCGGATCATGCCCACGCGCGCCAGGCCGACGATCGGCTTGGCCTTGGGGTCGATGCACACCATCGGTTCTACCGTGAAGCCGATCGCCCGCCGCTCCGGCACCACGACCTCCAATCCGTTGCAGATGGTGGGCGTGTCCCATTGGGCCAGCACATCCAGGTCGGCCTGGGTGAAGGGGTATTCGGCCATGACGGTTTCCTCTCTCCAAAAAACTGACGAACATACTCGCCCAGCGGGCATGTTCGGGGCAAGATGACGTCATGACATCCATCGCAACTGGTGGCAAAGCCATCTACGGCGCTCCGCTCGGCATTCTGATGCTAGAGGCGCGTTTTCCCCGCATTCCCGGCGATATGGGCAATGCCACGACATGGCCGTTTCCGGTGCTGTACCGGGTGGTGAAGGGCGCTAGCCCGGAGCGGGTGGTGCTTCATGGGGCAGTCGGGCTGTTGCCGGACTTCCTGGACGCGGCCGCCGAACTGGTGTCGTTCGGGGCGGAGGCGATCACCACCAACTGCGGGTTTCTGTCGCTGTTCCAGCGGGAGATCGCGGCCCATGTCGGTGTTCCGGTCGCGACGAGTTCGTTGATACAGATCCCGTGGGTGCAGGCGACACTGCCGCCCGGCAAACGGGTGGGGGTGATTACCGTGTCCGGGTCGTCGCTGACGCCGCGCCACCTGGAAGCGGCGGGCGCGCCCGTGGACACGCCGTTCGTCGGAACCGAGGACGGGGACGAGTTCTTCCGGGTGCTAATCCTGGCGGAGAAGCAGGACATGGATGTGGGTTTGGCGGCGCGGGACATTTTGAACGCGGGACGGCGGTTGTTGGCGTCGCACCCGGATGTCGGCGCGATCGTGCTGGAGTGTACCAATATGCCGCCTTACGCGCATGCGCTGCGGGAGGCGCTGGGGGTGCCGGTTTATGACGTGTATTCGCTGATTACCTGGTTGCACGCTGGGATCAGGCCGCGGGATTTTGGGGTGTAGGCGGACTCGTACCAGCCGCCCGAAGCTTCGACTCTTTTGTCAGTCGGCGGGCGGC
>DNXO01000163.1:19366-34421 GCA_003506895.1 Acetobacteraceae bacterium
CAGTCGGCCCTTGGGGCCGCTGGCATCAGCCATTCGGTTATTTCGGCACCGCGATCAGATTATGCGTGACGTAGATCTCGCATCGTTTCACGTCGTAGGAATCGATCCAGCGTAACTGGCCGTTCAGGCACAGCCTGCCAATTCGGTACCCATCCAGCACCTCAAAGAAATCCCGCATCGTCACGCGGGTCGCGATATTGGCCGGAATAAACTCGAACTGGATCATTCCGACCTTGCGGTCACACAGTGCCTTACGGGCGCCTTTCAGCACCGAGAGGTCATGCCCTTCGGTATCGATTTTCAGCAGGTCGATATGGTCGATTGCGTTTTCGGCCATGAAGGCGTCCACCGTCGTGCATTCCACCGCATGCTCGACAATGTCGGACGAGTAGAGGCCAACCGCGGTTTCGCTGAGGCTCGCCTGGGTCGAGCCGTCTTCCGAGCGGAAATCATATAGCTTCACCTGCCCGACCGCGTCGGCCACGGCCTTGTTGATGGCTTGAACCGAGGGCGACCCTGACATCTGGGAATGGAGAAGCGCGAAGGTTGCCGGATGTGGCTCAAACGCGAAAATCCTGGCCGTTGGTGCAAGTTTCGCCAGCAGGTGGGCATATGCGCCATGGTTCGCGCCGATATCGAACAGCACTCCACCCTGCAGGCGGGATATGTTCCGAGAGAGGAAATTCTCTTCTGCTTGCGTTAGTCCTTCCTTTCCCGAGAAAGTAATGGCGATGCCGCTGCACCGCAGTGCAATATCGTAAAGAAGGTCGCCAAACCAAGTCATGGTTGGACGGTTCAGTAGTAAGAATATCGGATAGGCGAAGATCGCTAAATTTGTCCGCAGTCTTGAAGGTCTCCACATTGCGGTGTGAACGCTCGTCCTATCCGGCATATATCGGCATCCTTGGTAGCAAAGTTATATTTGTCACACTGATAGTGTGCTCGCTATGGCGCGGTCGGCGCACGCACATTCAGAACCCATCGTAATGGCGATTGGCCGTTTCGAAACTCCATTTCGGAGGGATTCGGCTTCACAAGCCAATTATGGGTTCGCCGCCGAAATGGGCCGTCCATTCGATGGCATTGGTTGTTCGTCAAATTTGCTCGCTGTGCCACGTGTCAATGTTAGGGGGCGGAGTCCAATCGTCGTCCAAACAGCTTCGTCACCTGCCGCATCCCCATAACGATGAAGGTCACGAGGACTTTTGGTCGTAACCAGATGAAATCACGAAGAACTTGCCGCTCCGGTAGCGTTCCTTGCTTTAGAAGTCCGAGCGCGGCGATAGCGAAGCCTTCCTCATGGCGATGACACTCGTTGTCCACGATTTTTGCCTGTTCGGAGGTCAACCGAAACCGGTTCCTGACATTGGCGAAATGCTGGATATACCAAAGCTTCCGACGCAATTCAGCCAGGGACCGCCAGCCATCCGCCCCGGTGATGCCGCCTGGATCGTATTCTACCCGGACAGTAGCATCGAACGCGATCCGCGTTGTTCGCTTTGCGACCAATAGCCAGAACATAAGGTCTTCCCAGGCCCAAGGGAAAAGCGGGAATCGAAGGTCACCTAGCGTTTCCCAGCGATAGACGACCGTTGATGTTCCGACTGGAGTGCGGCGCAGCGAGCAGGTGAAAAAATCCCCATTGAACGCGTGCGCAGTCTCCCCGACGGGCAAGGTGGGGTGCGCATCCGCGTCAAACTGACAATGGACGAAATGCGCCTTGCCGGTCACTCCGCGCTCGTGATTGGTGAAATAAAAGTCGTAGCCTAGTTCAAGCACCTCAACCGCTCGGGCGAGGTGATCGGGCTGCCAGGTATCATCGGCATCGAGCAGAGCAACCCAGGTCGTCTCGCTCGGGACAGCGTTCAGGCCCGCATTCCGAGCGAACGCTGGCCCGGCATTGGCCTGCTGGATGATCCGGACGTAGGCCCGTTCATGCGGTTCCAGTTCCGCTAGTTCCACCGCGGCAGATTGTGGCGATCCGTCATCCACGATTATTACATAGGGGGTAGGCAGGCCCTGCTGGTGGAGCGCCGATCGAACCGTTCGCGCCAGCACGGATGGTCCCCGTGCGAAGAACGGTATGATCACGGCGATCGAGGGCATGCACTCTCCTAAAAAGTGCGCACAGGCTTAGCGTAGCATACCGTTCGCTGGTCACACCGCATTCTAGTTTACCGCCATTGAATGAAATTTGGAACCATGTCATTGCATCATTGATGGTGGGCAGAGCAATCCAAACAGGCATTTTTTAGGGGATTTCTGCCAGTGGGAACGGCTTTGAAGCGCCACCTAGCCAAGCTGGCGACGAGCTTGGCGAAGAAGATGGGATATACCATTCTGCCAACATGGCGGATGGAGAGCAGGGAACTCGTCGAGCATCTTCGCACGTTGTTCGCGATGTTTGAAGTCGATTGCGTGATCGACGTTGGCGCCAACGATGGAGGTTATGCGAGGCTGCTCCGACACGAGGTTGGCTATTCCGGTCTCTTGTTGTCGTTCGAGCCGGTTGCGACCCTGGCTGCCCGATGCCGTGCCACGGCGGCGACAGATCCCAACTGGCTGGTATTCGATTACGCGGCCGGCAACGACGATCGGGAGGCCGAAATCAATGTTTCGGTATATTCAAAATTAAGTTCAATGCTTCCGCGCGCGACGTCTATTCCGGAAGATATGGCGGCCTTGATAGTTCCTAGCCACACCGAAATCGTTCAGGTTCGTCGCCTCGATCATGTTTTGCCGGACATACAGCGTAACTTTGGGTTTGAGCGGCCATACCTCAAGGTTGATACACAAGGCTTCGATCTTGCGGTGCTTGAGGGGGCGGGTGAACTTTTACCGACAATGGTCGCCGCTCAGACCGAATTGTCGTTTCTTCCCCTGTATAAAGATATGCCTGATTGGCGGACTGTGATCGACGCTCTGGAACTGCGGCATTTTGCAATCAGCGGTATGTTCCCGATTTCCTTGGATAAAAGCATGCGTGCGATCGAATTTGACTGCGTACTGATCAACGAGCGCTTCGCGGTGGAATCATAGGATATGGTCATATGAGTTGTGCGTCGAGCACGCACCGTTCTATATCCAGCCCCGAATGCGCACCCATACGCCTTTAAGCATCGTGAGCGCGAACCGTTCCGCGCCGTCGGGGCGACCGGCGGCGAACCAGCTCCCCGCCAACACGATCCCATAGCAGGCCGCCCCAAGCACGGATCGGGTCACCGCATCTTCCGCGTATGCGATCGCCCCACCCGGCAAACTTGGCGTCCATGCCATGTTGAGTTGCCAAAGAACTCCGACCATCGCCGCTGTGGCGATGGTCGGCCTGACCATTGGCTTTATAAGGCGCCGCAACGGAACGTTGATCCTCGGCAGCGTGACCCACAGGAATCCCACAACATCGAGGCTGCTGGAAATCAGGAGTGCGACCGCCGCGCCCGGCAAACCGAAGGACCAGACCAGCAGCACCAACGCTAACAAGTTCACGAGCGTTGAGAGGCCAACCAAATTGAATGTTACGCCCGGTCGGCCGATGGCGTTCAACAACGTCCCACATGCCTGGGTGTAAATCGCGGTTACGCCGCTGACCCCCATGATTTGGACTACAGGAACGGCTGCCAGCCAATGTTCCCCTAATGTTAGCCTGACCATGGGGTCCGCGACCATCGAAATGCCGACGCCCGCCGGCAGCACCAGCAGAAACCCCAGTCCTACTGCGCCCAAGAACATACCCTCCACACCCACGGCCGCGTTGTGGAGAGAGGCAAAACCAGGAAACAGCGCACGCCCAAGAGGCTCAACAAGCTCGGTCGTCGGAAGGGAGCCCAGTTCCAGGCCGACCGAGAATACCCCGACTTCCATTGGCCCCATCAGCCTGCCGAGGACGATGCCATCGGATCGGGCTCTGATTTGGTAGAGTATTGTCTGTGCCCAACTCCACATCGAAAATCCGATCAACTGCCGCCAGGCTCGGAAGGTGATACGAGGTCGGTACGAGGACATAGAGTAGCTTTGCAGCAACCGTACCACTCGATAGACCAAAATTCCCGCAACCAGCGCCCAATAGGAATGCCACGCAGCGGCGACAGCAATCGTCGTCGCGACGCCAGCGATCCTCGACCATAATTGCAGGTCGAATTCCTTTCGAAACGCAAGATTTCGCCGGAAATCGACGATGCCGATGTTCTCGAAAGCGCTAATTAACGTGCCTGCCGACAAGGCCAGCATTACTATTGCCAGTCGTGAATCGTTAAAGAAATTGCCGACCGGCCAGGCAATCGCGGCGACTAGCAGAGCGGTCAATACTCCGCGCAGAACGCTGATCCCGAAGCCCGTGTCATACATGTCCCGATTAAGTTCCGGGGCTCGCACCAGTGCATCCTGGACGCCAATCGCCGACAGCGCATCGACTGAACTGATGAAGCCGGTCGCCAACGCGACCAACCCGAAATCAGTAGGTTGCAATAGGCGCACCAGAATGAGCGTACTCAGTAGCCCGATATTCCGGGTTGCCACACGCCAAGCGATGATCCAGCCCGCCGAAATCGCCGCCCGTTGCGAGACCGATGGAGACGCCGTGGCCGCTTCTGTCATGCCGATACGTCCGGTCGCCGATACGATCTGCGATCACTATCGGGTTGCTTTCGTTCCATCTCGCCTTTCGACAGACGCCTCATCAATCAAGGTTCCCCTCATTCAAAAACGCTAATAGCTGACATCGAAGGGAGATGCACCCAGATTACAATGACCATCCTTCTGAAGCCGGCGCATTCGCCCAACCACAATTCGGTTGGCATTTGAAATCAGCGCATCTAAAAAACATCCCCTTTGGAGGCAGTCCTGAATGGCCCTGACACGCACCCGTATCCTCGTCACTGGCGGCGCCGGCTTTCTCGGCTCCCACCTGTGCGAGCGGCTGCTTGCGGAGGGCAACGACGTCCTGTGCGTCGATAACTATTTCACTGGCCGCAAGGAAAACATCGCTCACCTGCTGGGCAACCCGCATTTCGAGGCGATGCGTCACGACGTGACCTTCCCGCTGTACGTAGAAGTCGACCAGATCTACAATCTGGCCTGCCCGGCCTCGCCGGTGCACTACCAGTTCGATCCGGTGCAGACCACCAAGACCAGCGTCATCGGCGCGATCAACATGCTGGGTCTCGCCAAGCGGATCGGTGCCAAGATCCTTCAGGCCTCTACCAGCGAGGTCTATGGCGACCCGACGGTTCATCCGCAAACGGAAGACTACCGCGGCAACGTCAATCCGCTCGGCCCGCGGGCCTGCTACGATGAGGGCAAACGCTGCGCCGAGACGCTGTTCTTCGACTATCATCGCCAGCATCAAACCCAGATCAAAGTGGTGCGGATATTCAACACCTACGGCCCACGGATGCATCCGAACGACGGCCGCGTGGTGTCGAACTTCATCGTCCAGGCGCTGCGAAACGAAGACATCACCCTGTATGGCGACGGCAGCCAAACCCGAGCGTTCTGCTTCGTGGATGATCTGATCGAGGGCTTTATTCGCCTGATGGCGACTGGCCCAGCCATCACCGGTCCAATCAATATCGGCAACCCGCACGAAATTCCTGTTCGCGAACTGGCCGAACGTGTGATCCGCATCACGGGATCATCGTCGCGCATTGTGCATCGCCCGCTGCCGCAGGACGATCCGCTTCAGCGTTGCCCAGATATCACCCTCGCTCGGAACGTGCTGGGGTGGCAGCCGACGGTCGAACTTGACGCCGGACTGCGTAAGACGTCCGCTTATTTCGCGCAAATGCTGGCGGAGTCCAGGGAACGCGACCTGCAGGTCACCGGCGGATAAAAATGGACGCAGCGGGCGCCTCTACCCAGCCGGCCCCGGCGGAGCAGGCGGTCCAACCCCGGGTCGCGATCGTCATCCTGAACTGGAACGATGCCGAGTCGACGTTGGCCTGCCTGGATGCGCTTCGTGCGACGGATTACCCCAACTATGCGACGATCGTCGTCGACAACGGTTCAACCGACGGGTCCGCGGCGCGCTTCCTGGATATCGCGGCGATCGATCTTGTCACCAACACCACGAACCTTGGCTACACGGGCGGCGTCAACGTCGGTATCAGCCGGGCGATCGCACTGGGTGCGGACTATGTGTGGCTGCTGAACAGCGACGCCACGACCAGGCCGGACGTGCTATCGCGCCTTGTTGCGGTTGCCGAGGCCGACGAACGGATCGGCTTGGTCAGCCCAGTCTTTTGCGATCCAGATGACCCATTGGAGATGGAATTCTGCCTTGGGCGATTCGATCCCGCCGGGCGTCAAGCGTCTCAGACGATCGATGCCTCGACCGCGACTGCCTGGCAGCACGACCACCCCAATGAGGTCATACTTCTTGGCACCGCCTTATTGATTCGTCGTCGTGTTATTGAAACGATCGGCATGCTGGACCCCAATTTTTTCGCTTATGTGGAGGATGTCGATTACTGCCTGCGCGCCCACGCGGCGGGCTTTCGCATCGTTGCGGTGCCAGAGGCCGTGGTCGGGCACAAGTTCAAGCAACCCATCGGCGATCCGGGTGGCGTACCGCCCTACCTGCATTATTTCATCACCCGCAACTATCTGCTGCTATGGCGCAAACTACCGCCGCCTGTCCTGCTGCGGAGAGCCACCCTCTGGTTCCTGCATCAGCGTCTGACCCAGATCGCGCGAATGCGTGGCGTCCCATCGGCGATCGACGCGGTGTTGGCCGGGTTGTGGGATGGCGTCCGCGGTGTCGGCGGTCCGTATCAGTCGAACCGCAAGGCGCCATGGTTGCTTCGCATCACCCTCGGCCGGCATCCCGCATTCTGGCTGGCGCTGATCAATGGCAAGAACCCGTTCGGGCGGTTGGCACATTGAGTGCGCCCCTCCGGATAGCGGTCGCCTGCTCCGGACTTGGTCACATCCAACGTGGCATCGAGTCCTGGGCAGCTGATCTGGCCCTGGCGCTGCGCCGTTCTGGCGCGGACGTCACGTTGTTCGGCGGCGCGTCGATGGAGGGCGCGGTCGCATTGCCGACCTTCCGTCGGACAGAATCGCCGGCCATCGCGCTGGCCCGCTGGTTGCGCCACCTTGGCGGCTGGCGTTACGGCATGGGCTCCGCGTACGACGTGGAACAGACCAGCTTCGCATTCAATCTGTGGCGGCGCGTCCGCCGACGGTTCGATATCCTGCACGTCCAGGACCCGATGATCGCGATCTGGCTGGATCGGGCAAACCGGGTGGGCCTGTCGCGGCCGAAGGTGATCTATGCCAATGGGACCGGAGAGAATGCATCGGTCATGCGTCGGTTTTCGTTTCTTCAGTTGCTGACGCAGGCCGCCGCCGACGATTGGCAGCGGCTAAGGCCGGCGGGCCAGATGGTATTCACAATTCCAAACTTCATCGATACCCAGCGGTTCCAGCCCGGTGACCGGGCCGCGGCTCGGGAGCGCTTCGGGCTCCCGCCCGATCGCACGATTATCTTGTGTTGCGCCGCCATCCGGCGGTTCCATAAACGGATCGACAGCCTTACCCGTGCGTTCGCCGGCATGCCCTCCGATGCCATGCTGGTCATCGCGGGGGGGCGGGAAGCGGACACCGAGGAGCTGATTGCCGAGGGGACAGCTTTGTTGGGCGGCCGAATCCGCTTTTTGCCGAACCTGCCCCGCGATCATATGTCGGACCTCTATCGTGCGGCGGATGCGTTCGTGCTGCCCTCGCTACATGAGATGTTTGGCATCGTTCTTCTCGAAGCCCTGGCCACCGGACTTCCGGTATTGTGCAACGACACGCCCGATTTCCGTGCCATCGTTGGCGGTGGCGGGCTGTATCGCGACTTTAGCGCCGACGGCGAACTTGAGGCTGGATTAGCCTGTTTGCTCGATCCCGTGACGCGCGGGAAATTGGCAAAGATAGGACGTGCCCATGTCGAACAGAACTTCGCGGAAACCGTGGTGACCGGCGCGATCACGGCTATGTATCAATCCATACAGGCGGCTCCCCTCTATGTCCGATGAAAGGCGCGGCACGGTCAGTGTCATCATTCCGGCCTATAATGCCGCCGCCTATGTGACCCGAGCGGTCGAAAGCGCCCTGGCCCAGACGCACCCACCGCTGGAAATCCTGGTCGTTGACGACGGGTCAAAGGACGACACGCGAGAGGTCGTGCGCCGTATGCTGCCCCCGGTCCGGCTGATCGAGAAAGAAAATGGCGGACCGGCCACCGCCCGAAACCTCGGCGCTGGTCAGGCCCGTGGCGATTGGCTGGCCCTGCTCGACGCGGATGATTGGTGGTTTCCGGAGAAACTGAAGATCCAGCTTCAACAGGCGGCCGAGGCGGATGCGGGGATGATTCACTGTCTGCCGGACCATCGCGATGATGCGGTCCCCGCGCGGCTAACCTTCGATCACATGTGGGACCGCAACTGGATCATCAATTCCTCTGTTCTGTTGCGTCGTTCGGCATTTGAAGCGCTGGGGGGATTTAACGAGGCGCGCGAGCTGATCAGCGTCGAGGACTATAACCTTTGGATCCGCGTCGCGGCGTCGGAATGGAAAATCATTACCTGCCCATATGTCCTGGTACACTACACTCGCGGCATTGGCATTTCTTCCAATTCAGAACGCTTCATGCAGGCTTCGCTGTTCAACGTCGACGATATTGGCAAGCGTCTGTCCTTGCCCGAGGCGGTGGTGAATCGTAAGCGGAACGAGATCATCGTGGACTTCGGCCGTAAGGCATTGTTCGAACGTGACCTTCCAACCGCTCGGCAGCTTCTCGGTCGCGCTTTCAAAGAGGAACCCACCAGCCGCAATTTGTTGCATCTGGCAATTGCTTCAATGCCCTCCGCGTTGCTCGATATGCGCCGCAATGCAGTGCGGCTTCTGAAGCAGCGCGATGTCGTTAGAAGGGGGGCGTCGTCGCCGGCCAATGCCGCCCCGGCCTTTGAACTGGATGAGCAGCCGGATACCGCGCCGCGCCGGGCGTCCATCCAGGACCCGACATTTCATTCGTCCGCCAACGAACAGAGGCTGGAACGTCCGGTGCTGATCACCACGATCGACGCCGAAGAGGATTTTGACTGGACTCGGCCATTCTCCCGGGCGGCGACCGACGTGACGTCGATGCGGTCCCAGCACCTGGCGCACCGGATCTTTGAGCGTTACGGGGCGGTGCCGACCTATATGGTTGATCATCCAGTGGCGTCGCAGGACGAGGGCCGGGCGCCACTGAAAGAGCTGTTGCAGAGCGGATCCTGCGAAATCGGAGCGCAGTTGCATCCTTGGGTCACGCCGCCATTCGTTGAATATGTTTCGGCGCACAACAGCTATCAGGGCAACCTGCCGCCGGCACTGGAATTCGCGAAGATCCAGGTTTTAACGGAGGAATTGACCAAGGTATTCGGTCAGGCGCCACGCATATTCCGCGCTGGCCGGTATGGCGTGGGGCCGAACACCGGTGGTGTGCTTAGCCATTTTGGCTATGAGGCCGATAGCAGCGTGGTTCCCTGCTGGAATTTCGCCGCTCAGGGCGGCCCCGATTTTCGAGCGATGGGAGCAAATCCTTACTGGATCGACTCGGCGCGAAAAATACTGGAATTGCCCGTCACCGCGGCCATCGTCGGGCGCGCCGCGGGGCTACCGCATGTGCTTACGGCACGCGTCTTTGGTCGATACAGCGAAGCGATAGGGCTTCCGTCGGTCATGTCCCGGCTGGGCGTGCTGGAACGGATCAAGCTGACCCCCGAAGGCATCACGATCCAAGAGGCTAAGCGACTGGTGCGCCATATGGTAGCGAACGGCCACAAGGTTTTTGTTCTCACCTACCACAGCCCATCGCTGGAACCGGGCAACACGCCCTACGTGCGCACGGACAAAGATCTTGCGAAATTCCTGAACTGGCTAGATGAGTTCTACGACTACTTCACCCGCGAAATCGGTGGCGTCTGCGCCAGTTGGCGCGACGTACGGTTGGCTCTGAGCGGGCTTCCCTCGCCCGATTAGAGCTGTTCCACGACACCACCCCTGGACTTCAGCCCACCAACTTGCCGCCATCCACCGGAATGATCCAGCCCGTTGTCGAGGTCAGATTGACCACCGCGGCCATCACCGCCTGTGCCACCTCATCGGCCTGTACGACACGCTTCAGCGGCGTTGTCGATGCAACCTTCTCCACCATTGCCGTCGTTCGGCCGGGCACGAAGGCGGTATCCACCGCGGCGGGGGACACCGTCATCACGCGGATTTCCGGCCCGAGCACCCGGGCCAGCGACAGTGCCATGGTGTCCAGCGCCGCCTTCGATCCGCCATAAGCAATGTTGCTGCCCGACCCGGTAATCGCCGCGACCGAAGAAATGTTGACGATCACCGCATCGCCCGATTTCTTCATCAGCGGCGCGAAAGCCCGCACCGTCGCGAATGGCCCGCGCACGTTTGCGACGAAGATCGAATCGATCAGCTCGTCAGTGAGTGCTTCGAGATCATGGTGCGCCACCATCTTCGTGAAGCCGGCGGAGTTCACCAGTACGTCGCAACGGCCATATTCACGCTCCACGGTCGCGGCGGCTTCGCGGATCATTGGGGTCTCCAGCATCGGAATGCGCAGTGCATGGTGGCCGGCGCCGGGCAGGGCGGCCACAACCGCGTCCGCCGCTTCAGGCTTGCTGTTATAGCCGACAACGATCTTCGCGCCGGCCTGCGCCATGCGGTGCGCGCAGGCGGCCCCGATCGCCCCGCTGGCGCCGGTGATGACGGCGACTTTGTCTTTCAGGTCCATGTCTTGTTTCCCGGATTCGATCAGAACATCGGCGCGCGATTGGCCGCGCCGCCGTCAACCGTGATGATCGTCCCGGTTGTGTAAGCCGACAAGTCCGACGCCAGGAACGTCACCATATTGCCGATCTCTTCCGGTTTCCCCGCTCGGCCCATTGGCAGAGGCTTCATCAGCTCCTCCCAGCGGTTCGGGTCGCCGAACCGGGCCTCCGCACGCTGCTTCATCAACGTCACCAGGCGATCGGTGGCGATGGCGCCGGGGTTGATGCCGACCACGCGCAGCCCGTCATCCCCCGACGATCCGCCAAGCGCCCGGGTGAATGCCATCAGCGCGGCGTTGCCGGTGGAGCCGGCGATGTATCCACGATCCATCTTCTCGCCGGCCATGCCCAGCACGTTGATGATGACGCCGCGCCCGCGCGATTTCATTTCGGCGTAAAAGCGGCGGCACATGTTGATGTAGCCGAAGACTTTCAGATCCCAAGCCTCGCGCCACCGCTGCTCATTGATCGCCTGCAGATCACCACCGGGAATGGCGCCGGCGTTGTTGACCAGGATATCGATGTCGGGATGCGCGGCGGCCAAGGCGTCCACGTTTCGGCTGTCGGACAGGTCGTAAGCATAGAGTTGGACGTTGACGTTGTGCCGCCCCGCGATGCGCGCCCGTGCGGCCTCGAGGTCGGACTGCGTTCGGGAAACCAGGATGACGTTAACGCCTTCGGCGGCAAGGCTCTCCGCGCTGGCGATGCCGATGCCCTTGGATGCGCCGGTAATCAGCGCTGTTCGTCCGCGCAGGTTCAGGTCCATGGCCGTTCCTCCTTTTGTTTGATCAACCGGATAGAACGACGATGCGGTTTCGGCAAATCAGGGTTCGGAAACGGGTAAACCAAGCCGTTTGGCGGTCTTGATCATGTCGCGGTCGAAGGTGATGAATTGTGTCGCCCGCGAACTGGCTGCCAGATGCAAGGCGTCCGCGAAATCCATACCCGCCTGATGCCACATCAGGGCCTGGCGGACGCTGGAATCGTCTTCACATGTGACATTCGGCAACCCGATCAGGGCTTCGAGTGCATCGGCGATTTTCGCCGGCTCTATCCGGTAGCCTCGCCGCAGCATCCATTCCGTTTCAAGCAAGACCGACTTGGCCAGGAAGATCGTCTCGCGTCGGAAGAGATGGGTAGCCTGTTCGGATTGCCGGACATCATCATCCATCAAGAAGCGGACGACGATATTAGTATCGACCGCGATCACGTCGCGCCTGCACTTCCGAGTCGATCGCGGCGTTCATCTCCTCCAGCGTAAGGGCCGGTCCTTGGTTTTTCAGGCAGCCGGCAAGATCCTCCACACGGGTGATGCGGCCTGACTTTAGCGGCCTGAGAAGCACCCCGTCTGCAGTATCCTCCACCACGAAATCGGTACCCGGACCCCAGCGATGTAGATCCCGCACCGCCTTGGGCAGGATGATCTGGCCTTTCGAGGAGAGCCGGGTGGTTTCCATAGCATTAAAGTAAGACGAGGTAAGACGAAAATCAAGTGGTTCGGGGCAACTCGATCCGGTAGAACGCCAGTGCGTTCTCCGCGAACAGTTTCGTCCGGTCTTCGTGCGGCAGTCCCGCGGTGACATATTTGAACTGCGCGTAAATCCAGTCCCAGCTCGCCTTCACGCTATCCACCGGGTAGTTCGAGGCGAACATGCAGCGGTTGACGCCGAACATGCCGATGGTTTCGCGGATCACCGCTCCATTCACTTGCAGCGTCCAGGGCTTACCGGCGACGGTCAGGCCGGAAATCTTGCACCAGACATGCGGGCAGGACGCCAGCGCCTCCATCCCGCGCTTCCACATCGCGAGTTGTTCCTTCGATCGGTCCAGTGGATAGCCTGTGTGGTTCAGCACGATGCGCAGGTCGGGATGCTCGCGGCAGACTTCGGCGGCTTCCTCCAGGTGATACCAGGGCACGCGCAGGTCCCACGACAGACCGTATTTGGTCAGCAGGCCGAGGCCCTTGCGCCAGACCGGGTCTTGCAGGCTGCGGGATTGTCCGCGGACCGAGTCGTTCGGGCCGGACGCGATGATCGGCTTCGTTCGGATGCCGCGAACCATCGGATTGGCGGCCTGGGCGGCGATGATCTCCTCGGCGTTCGGCGTATCCACCCAGGCGTGTGCGACGATCGCGTTCGGCATGCCGGATTCGGCGGCGATCCGGGTCAGCCACTCGGTTTCCGCGAGTTGTTGACTACGGTCGCACTCGGCCTCGACGTGGACGGTGGCGACGACGTTGTGCAGCGCCGTATCGCGGCGGTATTCGGCCGGAAGGTAAGTGCGCTGGATACGGGAGTAGTCGCCGAGCCAAGCGTGCTCGCCGGTTTGGAGCCAGGGATAGCGGAGGTCGGATTCGAGGTCCCACAGATGGTGGTGGGCATCGACGATGGGAAGGTCTTTATCCATGGCCTAGAGGTAAGCAGGGATGGGCTTGGGGCGTCAATTCGCCGGGGCGATCAGATCCAGATGTGGGAAGTATGTCCGGTAGCGGGCGGCATCACGGGTCAACAACTGGAAACCGGATATCGCCGCATGTGCGCCGATCAGGAAATCAGGAAGCAGCGACTGCTTTATGCCGCCCCGACGGCGGTAGGCGAGGAACGCCTTGCCGGCGAGAAAGGCGGCGCTGAAGGGTAACCGTTCCCGGAAGAACGTCGTGGCCGGCAGGGCCTCCTCGAGCGCCTCCACGCTGGAAAATCGAACCGAAACTTCGCCATAAATGATTGGGTTGATGATCAGGCGCCCGGTATCGCCCACCCGCGCGAGCATGGCGGCGGACCAGGCGGTCCAAGCGTTCTCGTCGCCCAGGACATCGAGGAGCACATTGCTGTCCACGAGGGTGGCGGTCATTCAATCGCCACGAGTCAGCGCCATGATTTCATCGGTGGTCATTCTGACATCGCCCTTATGGGATCGGAGATGAGCGACGATCTGGGCGCCTCGGCTTGGCCTTTTCGGCGCGTCGGATCGAACGATCCGAACGGTCTCGCCGTCGAACTGAAATTCCACCTCGGTGTGAGGCAGCAGACCGGCTGCATCACGAATCTCCGCGGGGATGGTCACTTGGCCCTTGGATGTGATGCGCATGGTCGGATCCTTGCTCTTACATGTAAGAGTAAGCGGACTGCGGCCTGGAAGCAAGCGCGGCTGCCTGTCGGTGATCGTCCGTCAATTCGCGCCCGGAGCGTGGGCGTCCGCCACCGGATTGACGGTGATTCCCTCGGCATGCTGCTCGGTTTGCCAAATGTCGTATTGCATTTGCAGATCGAGCCACCAGCGAATGTCGGCGTTTGGGAATGCCTTTGCCAGCGGGATCGCCATATCGCGCGATATATCGGTATGGCAGCATTACCAATGCGGAAAGCGCCTTGCGGGACACACCTAGGCCCTCGGCGGCGCCCTCGATCGTAAGACCCCGCGGATCAAGGTAAAGCCTGCGCAAGGTTTCCTCCGGATGCGGAGGATTGTGCATCTGATACCGCTGGGCGGCTTATCGTTCTCGGTTGTCCAAAAGTCTAATATCGTATGGCGCCCTGCGATCAACAGCGAGATGGAGATATGAGGCCGTGTCTTCCGGCTCCATCCCAATGCTGGTTCCACCTATTTCGGATAGATATCCAAAATAACAGGAGAATCTCTGTAACCTGGCATCGACCTGGACCGCCACCCACGCCAGATTGGCGCCCATTTCACGAGCAACTCTTTTGTGACGTTCTAACATGTTATTGGGTATATGATAATAGTCATTCAGCACGTTGTTGCCGTTCGGGTCACGCTTTGCTTTGAACTGATTCCTAGCCCTGATCATCACGATCAGGCGTTCCCCGGCTTCCCGAATGCTGTTGCGTATCACGAACACTGGAGGAAATCTGCCGTCAAGCTCAGTGAGTTGCTCGAATTCGTTGTGCTCGGATAAAGACAAGAGGGCCATCTTTCGCCCAAAGTCTGCAATTCCCACTGCGGTCATTATCCATCCCCACCAATACGTCATCATATCCGATGGAGATGGACAAACAACCCGGTGGGTAGGGCCGCCAGAGGCAACACGACGGCCCCCCAGGGGACAGATGTACAGGCTCCCGCGCGAATGTCTCGAAGCTGCATCCATCGAAGCGGTGTTTGGCCTCGATCGGCCGCCGTATCAGGGATTCCTCCCTAATCGTCCAGGAAGCTCCGCAGCTTCCGGCTCCGGCTCGGATGCTTCAGCTTGCGCAGTGCCTTCGCTTCGATCTGGCGGATAC
>DNXO01000118.1:0-460 GCA_003506895.1 Acetobacteraceae bacterium
TGGAGGCGGCGAGCGCCTTCTCCGAGACCGCGTTGAAGCTCAAGCCCGGCGGCAGCATCATGCCTTTCTGCGATCCGCCGACGGAAACGTCGATACCCCAGGCGTCGTGCTCGTACTCCAGCGAAGCCAGCCCGGAGATGGTGTCGACCATCAGCAGTGCCGGGTGCTTGGTGCGATTGAGGGCCTTGCGGACCTCAAGCGGATGGGTGACGCAGCTGGTCGAGGTCTCGTTGTGGACGACCATCACGGCCTTGATCTGGTGCGCCCGGTCGGCGGCAAGCCTGGCCTCGATCTGGTCCACGTCGGCCCCGCGCCGCCAGTCGGTGGGCAGGAATTCGACGTCGAGCTTGAATTTCTCGGCAATGCCGCGCCACAGCACCGCGAACTGGCCGGTCTCGGCCAGCAGCACCTTGTCACCCGGCGACAGCGTATTGACGAGCGCGGCTTCCCAGGCGCCGGT
>DNXO01000118.1:821-2153 GCA_003506895.1 Acetobacteraceae bacterium
ATGGCCGAGTTCGGCGAATTCGGGACCGCGATGATCCAGGGTCGGCATATCCATGGCCCGCAGCACCCGGTCGGGCACGTTGGTCGGGCCTGGAATCTGTAGAAAATGCCTTCCTGTATGCAGGGTCATCTGGCGTCCTTCCCGGGATTATGTTTCGCGAGCGCTCGAATATCACTATTTGGCGGGCTTGTCCCCCGCCCGGACGGCGCCGTCAATCCTCAAGAAGGCGGGCGTTTGCCCTGCAAAGCCGTCCCCGGACCGGCCCAGGTGCACGAAACCGGGGCCGGCGCGTCCCCGGCGAATCCTGCGGCGCGATAGCCGACGTCACTCAGCCGCGACGGGCCGCCCGGCCGACACCATCGCCTCGCCCGCCTCGAACGGCGTCTCGGGGTGCATCAGGAAGGCGCAGAAGCCGCCAAGGAGCAACAGCCCCATCGACATCAGGAACGGCAGATACCAGTTGCCGGTCAGGTCAATCACGTAACCTGCCACCAACGGCGAAACAATCGCCGCCAGTGCGGAGCCGGAATTCATCAGGCCGGCCGCCGTGCCGGAATATTTCGGCGCGATGTCCATCGGCACCGACCAGATCGGGCCGATCACGATCTCGGCAAAGAAAAACCCGCTGGACAGGCACAGCGCCACCACCGTGATGTCGTGGGTGAAGAGGATCGGAAACAACGAGGCCAGCGCGCCGGCGAAGCCGGTGACGATCACGCTGAGCCGGGCGAAGCGGACGCTGCCCGTTTTCTTGAGAATACCGTCCGACAGAACGCCGCCGAGACTGTCGCCGATCACGCCGGCAAAGAAAACGCCGGACGCAAACAACGCAGATTTCTTGATGTCCAGACCGAAGTTGTTCTTGAAGAACAGCGGCAACCAGTTCAGGTACAGCCACAGGGTCCAGCCATAGCAGAAATAGGTCAGCGTGACGGGCCACATCCGCCGCAACAGCGGCCCCCATGGCACCTGGGGCCGGGTACCCGCCGGGCGCGGCGGAAGCGAGGCCAGTTCCTCCGCGGTGATCGCAGGGTGATCCCTGGGCTCGTTGCGGAAATACAGGACCCAGAAAACACCCCACAGCAGGCTGACCAGTCCCAGCACGACAAAAGAGCCGCGCCAGGTCAGCCAGGCCATCAGCGCCGCGATCAATGGCGGCGTGATGGCATTTCCCAGACGCGCGAAGGCGTGCGTGAGACCTTGCGCGAAGCCTCGTTTATTTGCGGGCGTCCAGTACTGCATCGCGCGCGTTGCGGTCGGGAAGGTCGCGCCCTCGCCGAAGCCCAGCGCCACGCGCGCAACAAACAGCGTCACGATGCCCGTGACAAAACC
>DNXO01000118.1:2538-3275 GCA_003506895.1 Acetobacteraceae bacterium
AGATAGGGATAGGCAAAGGCCGAGAATACCAAACCGAGTTGCGTGTTGCTGAGATGGAGTTCTTTCTGGATTTCGCTGGCCGCCGTGCCGATGTTCACCCGGTCGACATAGGTGATGAAGTACATGATGCAGAGCATCGCCAGCACGACGTGGGTGGCCTTCAACCGAAGCCGCATCTTCTTCTATCTCCCGGGCAAGCTTTTGGGGCTATTATGACGGCGCCGATCCGTCAGCACAAATGGCGCCGATTAATGGCGGTCAGCTCAGGTCTTGACCATCTTCAGATGCCCCGCGGAGTTCGACTTGGTGGGCTCTTCGAGCGCCTTCATCGCAGCGTCGACGCCACCGGAGCGGTGCGGCACACCTGCCGCCGCCAGTCCCATCTCGACGCCGGACAGGGCTCCCAGCAAGGTGAGTTCGTTGCACTCGCCGAGATGGCCGATGCGAAATACCTTGCCGGCGACCTTCGACAGTCCCGACCCCAGCGACATGTTGTAGTTCTCAAGCACGACCTTGCGAAACTTGTCGGCGTCGTGGCCCGGCGGCATCAGCACCGCGGTCAGCACCGGCGAATATTCCGCCGGCTCCTGACACAGCACTTCGAGGCCCCAATGCGCCACCGCCGCACGCGTCGCGGCGGCAAGGCGCTTGTGGCGGGCGAACACGTTATCGAGCCCCTCTTCAAGTAACATCGCAATGGCTTCACGCAGCCCGTAAAGCAGATTGGTGGCGGGCGT
>DNXO01000088.1:0-1192 GCA_003506895.1 Acetobacteraceae bacterium
AGTCGCCCGCAAATATTATCCGGAATCGTCCCGAGAGAGCCCGCCGGAGGAACCTGTTTTGCAGCCTGCGCAAGACGTTTCTCCTCAGGAACCATTGAGACCGCAGACTCGAAAATTGGAGGCGCGGCAGGACATGGGGGCGAAATTTCTCGCCGTCTGGCGCATCCGCATGCATCTTAGCGGACGTTGAGAAGCATGGTCCGCCGCTTTGAGCGCAGGTCGTCGGTTGCCATATTTTTGGCTGAAAGGTTTTGTTGACTCTACCCATAATTGAGTCGCGTATCCGACATCACGGGAGTAGGCTGGCTGCATCACCGAGCGACCAGCGGCTCGCCGATGATTGAGAGTGTTGCGCTCCCGCTTGGCAACGGAGCAACACATGCCAAACACACGGTCATCACCGGTCCAGGACGCGTTTGATCCCCTGATTTTTCTGGGCGAGACCGGCGCGGGCAGGACCATCGATCGATATGTCAAGAACCAGAAGATCTTCAGCCAGGGCGACGCGGCTGACGCGGTCTTCTTCATCCAGAAGGGTAAGGTCAAGGTCACGATCTTGTCCGAGCACGGCAAGGAAGCCGTCGTCGGGATTTTTGGCGAAGGACAATTCTTCGGCGAAGGGTGTCTTGAGGGGAACGATTTCAGGGCTGGCACCAGCCAGGCCATGGAAGAGAGCCTGATTACCTCCATCTCAAGGAGAGCGATGCTCGCGACGCTTGGCGCTGAGCCGAAATTCGCCCAGTTTTTCATTTCCTATCTGCTGTCGCGAAACAGCCGCGTTGAAGACGACCTGATCGACCAGCTTTTCAACTCCAGCGAGCGGCGCCTTGCGCGATTGCTCCTGCTGCTCGCGAATTTCGGCAAGGAGGGCGATGGGCAGCCGATACCCGTGACCCTCAGTCAGGAAACTCTTGCGGAGATGGTCGGCACCACGCGTTCCCGGGTCAGTTTTTTCATGAACAAATTCCGCAAAATGGGTTTCATCGACTACAACGGAAAGATCGAGGTTCACCGGTCTCTGCTCGACGCGGTGCTGCGCGAGAAGCCTCAGATCGAACAGGACCAATAGCGGCGTCGGCTGGAAGCCGCATGCGAATTCAGTGTCGCTGGTATCGCCGCTTCGCCGAATGCGAAGTCGGCATGACGGGCAGCAAGCGGTTTGCCTCGTGCGCGATAGCCGGATAAGACGGGC
>DNXO01000088.1:1566-2690 GCA_003506895.1 Acetobacteraceae bacterium
TGTCGAGGAGATCGCGCGGGCTCTGACCGACGACGTCTGGGTGGTGGCGCCCGAGCTCGATCAGTCCGGCGTTTCGCATTCGCTGTCGCTCAACGATCCGCTGCGCTTGCGCGAAGTCGGGCCGCGTCATTTCGCCGTCAGGGGCACGCCGACCGATTGCGTCATCATGGGCGCGCGCCACATCCTCGGAGAGAAGCTGCCGGACCTCGTGCTGTCGGGCGTCAACAAGGGCCGCAACGTCGCCGAGGACGTTGTTTATTCCGGCACGATCGCAGGCGCGCTGGAAGGAACGATCCTCGGCTTGCCGTCATTCGCGCTGTCGCAGGAATTCACGATCGAATCGCGCGAAAAGCCGCTGTGGGACACCGCTCTGAAATTCGGCCCGCCGATCCTGCGCAAGGTGATTGGCGCCGGCGTGCCCAGGAATACCGTTATCAATGTCAACTTTCCGGCCTGCGCGCCCGACGATGTCGCCGGCGTGCGCGTGACGCGGCAGGGCAAGCGCAATCTCGGGTTTCTGAAAGTCGACCAGCGACGCGATGGCCGCGGCAATCCGTATTTCTGGATTGGATTCGAGCGGCTGACACAGGTCGATGTGCCGGCCGAGGGCACCGATCTCTGGGCGCTGGCGTCGCGCTATGTCTCGGTGACGCCGTTGCGGCTCGACCGCACCGACGAGGCGTTTTCCGAAGCGCTGGCGTCGACGCTCAGGTAGAATTGCTCCGAATGGCGGCCCCGGCGCGAGCAGGGACAACGGTTGCGCCGCGCTATACCGCCGCGCTCTTCAGCGTATCGTCGATCATCCGCGCGAGTGTTTCGATCTGGAAGGGCTTTTGCAGCGCCGGACGGTCGCGGTATTCCTCGGGAAGGCCCGACGAGCCGTAGCCCGTCGCGAAGATGAAGGGGCGATTGCGCGCCTTGATCAGGTCGGCGACCGGCGAGATTACCTTGCCATTGACGTTGACGTCGAGAATGGCCAGGTCAAATTCGGTCGACTGCACCAGCCTGATGGCCTCGCTGATTTCACCAGCCTCGGCGGCAACCCTGTAGCCCAGTTCCACCAGCATTTCGGCGACCATCATTCGGATCATGACCTCGTCTTCCACGAGGAATACAGAACCGCC
>DNXO01000088.1:3131-3860 GCA_003506895.1 Acetobacteraceae bacterium
TGGGTTCCCCGGCGGGAACTCCGATTTGGGTGAAATATTTACCTAAAGCCGGCAGTCCTTATAGCATCAACGTAGCTGAACTGGCGGCCGCCGGCTGGCAAAACGACTTCAGGGGACCGAAATGGCCACTCCTCAAAATCCGCCGGAAAAGATGATGTTTCAGCTCAATCTGCGGCGGCGCGGGATCAGTGACCAGGCCGTGCTCCGGGCCATGGAAGAAATTCCGCGCGAGCTGTTCGTCGAGGCGGCCGATCGCGACGATGCCTACCGCGACAGCGCGCTCGGCATCGTCTGTGGGCAGACCATCAGCCAACCCTTCGTGGTGGCCTACATGACGGAACAGCTGCAGCTGCAGAAGGATCACCGGGTGCTTGAGATCGGCACCGGCTCCGGCTACCAGGCGGCCATTCTGTCACGGCTCGGCGGTCAAGTGTTGACCGTCGAGCGGTATCGAACACTGGCCGACCGTGCCCGGGGGCGGCTTGCAGAGCTCGGCTGCGACAACGTCGAGGTGGCGCTGGGCGACGGTTTTGCCGTCCCCGCCGACGCCGGCGATTTCGACCGCATCCTCGTGACGGCGGCTATGGAGCAGGTCCCGGAGGCGCTCACGCAGCGGCTCCAGCCGGGGGGCGTCCCGATCGCCCCGGGCGGGCCCCAGCAGGGTAACCAGACCCCGATCCGCATGGTCCGCACCGATGCTGGGTTCGAGCGCAGGGGACATGTCCGAGG
>DNXO01000140.1:0-904 GCA_003506895.1 Acetobacteraceae bacterium
GACGAGATGGTTGTAATGTAGAGAGCTCGGTGGGGGGGCGAGTGGGTGGGGATGGGTACCCGGCGGGCTGGCGCACCCGAACATCAGCTCGATCTTGTTCTGAAACACAGGGGCGGCGATGCCCCGCCACAATAGCTGCATGACAGCCCGGCTGCGGTAGGGGGCATCCACGCAAGAGCGTCCGAGTTCCAGGATCCGGCCTGGATTGGCTTCAATCTTAGTGATGTCGTATTCGTCGGCGGAATAGAAATGGCCGATGCGGGCGGCGGCCTCACGCTGAATCAGGCGATAGGTCCCGACGACGCCGGCTGCACCTTCGCTAAGGCCGTGATCGACGACGAGCAGGTGGTCGGCGACGGTGTCGTAGATATCGCGATCCCGCTGCGAGGCCGTTGTCGCCGCGTCCGGGCGCGCGCCCATCTCTTGGTAGAACACCCGGTAGCGCAACGCCTGGACGGCATCCAGTTCATCTTCGGCGGTGGCAATTCTGACCCCCAAGTTGGCGCCGCGGATTTCCGGAAACGAGACGCAGGTATTCGCCAAGGTCATCGGCTTGTTCCTTTGAGTGACTCGTCAGTCCACGAATCGGGTGCGCCGGCATCAAACGCGTTTGGCGTCTCCCGAACACGTGCCCTTGGCTTATCCGCCGCTCCCTGGCGCCGCCCAAACAGTTCGAGACGAAGCGAGACCACGTCGAAGCCCAGGCGACCCGCGATGGCATGCATCAATCGCTCATGCTCGGGATCCTGGAATTCGATCACCTTGCCGGTCTCGACGTCGATCAAATGGTAGTGCGGACCGTCCTCCGTCGGCTCATAGCGAGCGCGGCCACCGCCAAAATCCCGGCGTTCCAGGATGCCCTGTTCCTCGAAGAGGCGTACGGTGCGGTACACGGTCGCGATCG
>DNXO01000140.1:1145-17035 GCA_003506895.1 Acetobacteraceae bacterium
ACGGTGCGGTACACGGTCGCGATCGAGATGTGCTGATCGAGGGCGTAGGCGCGCCGGTAGAGTTCCTCTACATCAGGATGATCGCCGGCTTCGGACAGCACGCGCGCGACGACCCTGCGCTGGCCAGTCATCTTCAGCCCACGTTCGACGCAAAGGCGCTCGATCCGCGATTCCATTCGGTTCCTTGCAGTCAGTCCGTCGAGCCTTCCCCCGCTGGGAAGGACCCAAGCCACCGCATACAATGTACCGATAGGTGCAGGGAAGGGCCGGGCAACAGCGGCGGGGGCGAGGTAGCCGCTAAATCGTCATCGTTTGGATACACCGAACCACGACAGTCCGGATCGCCGATCTAGCGTCCCGAGGTTCGGTTCGTGCCGAGGCCGATCTGCTTGGCAAGGGCGGAGCGCTTTTCCGCATAGTTCGGCGCGACCATGGGGTAGCTGGAATCCAGGCCCCATTTCGCCCGATATTGCTCCGGCGTCAGGTTGTAGGCGGTCGCAAGGTGCCGCTTCAGCATCTTCAGGTGCTTTCCGTCCTCCAGGCAGACGATGTAATCGGGGAATACGGACTTACGGATCGGGACGGCGGGTGGCGCCATAACGGCCGGCGGGGGCGCCAAGGCATCGCTAATATTCGCCAAAGTGTCATAGACCGCGCGGATCGCGGCCGGCAGGGCGTTTGTGGCGATGTCGTTGTTGGCGGCATGGGCGGAGACAATCCGCGCTGTCAGCGCCAGGATAGCAATGTCAACTGGCTGTTCAGCCATTCTGGAACCTTTCTAGTCATTATGCTAAGCTTGGATTTGAAGCGGCCCCGCCGGTCAGCAGCAGTGACTGGACGATTGGAATAATGAGGACTCGTGTCGCCCATGCAAGATGTAACTCGTGAGATCGACATTACAAAAGATATATGCCCGATGACCTTCGTTCGTACCCGCTTGACTTTGGACAGGATGTCCCCGGGCGAGGTTCTTCTGGTCAGATTGAAAGGACAAGAGCCGCTGCGGAATGTTCCCCGCACGGCAACGGAACAAGGCCATCAGGTACTAAAGGTTGAGACGGATCCTGACGGAATCAGCCGCTTATTGATTCGGCGCGGCAAGTAATGCGCCTTATGGAAGGCTATTCCGGCGGGGATAGGTCGAGCCGCAATACCAGGGCGTCGGAGCGATCGGAATAGTACAGCCGCCTGAGGCCGACACGGGTGAAGCCTGTCTTGGTATAAAGTTCTCGGGCGGCAATATTCGTGACCGAAACCTCAAGAAAAGCGGCACGGACACCGCGGGACGCCGCGATTCTCGTTGCTTCCAGCAGTAACGCCTGAGCGACCCCGCTTCTCCGGGCGGCGGGTGCGACCGCGAGCGTCAAGACATCCGCTTCGTCGGCTGCCTGGCGCATCAGGATCAGTCCGCCGGCACGATGGATCAGCCCGAACACATTGGGCATCGCCAGTTGCAGATCGAAGACGTCCCGGCTCCATGCATCGGCGGCGGAAAAAGCGGTCGCGTGTATAGCCGCCAAGACATCGATATCGGTTTTGCTGGCGCGTTGGATCACAGCGGTTCTGGAGTGACAGGGGATTTGCCGCCGGGCAGCTTTGCCTCGGGCGGGTCAACATACAGGGGTTCGGCTGCAAGCGGACGGATCGTTCCAAGGAAGCGGCGTTCGGCGACGCTGGCGATATGGCGGCCGGTGGGCATCCGGGCATCGGTCAGCATCACATTGACGCCGCGGGCGGCGAGGCGGCTGGCGACGGCGGCGGCCTCGCCGCCCGCGATCGCAACCGAACCGAGCGGATTGGGCAGGTCGGAGATGGCGAGGGAAAGAACTTCGGCGCCGGTCTCCAGAAAGATCCGGCCGCGGCGGCTGGCGGTCACGCACCACAGATGTCTGCCGCCGAGTTGGGGCAGGGCGTCGGCAATCGCCTCGCCGACGGTTACGCCGATGACGGGAATGCCGGCCGCGAGCGCGATGCCCTGGGCGAGGGCGACACCCGCCCGGATACCGGTAAAGCTGCCTGGCCCGACGGTCACCGCGACCAGGTCGAGTTCACCGGCTTGGATGCCGGCATCCCGGAGGCAATCGCGGGCCATGATCGGCAGGACGGAGGCGTGGCCCCGGTCAAGGTCCTGCTGGTAGCCGGCGATAACCTCGTTGTCGGAGACGATGGTCGCCGAACATCTTCCAACGGCCGAATCGAGGGCGAGAATGCGCATGGTCATTCAGGGTAGGGCGGATCGGGCCAGACGGGAACCTCGCCCCCAATGCCTCATGGTTCGGCGCGTTTTGTCCACCTGATCCGGCACTGGGCCGCGACGGGTGGTCCAGAGGTGCCGAACCATGAGGGTTGATAGGCGACCGGGATCAGGCCAGCAGGCACGCTTCGTCGAACGACAGGCGCGGGGAACGGTTGAACAGGCCCGCCGGGTCACCGTGGCCAATATTGACCAGGAAGTTCGATCGCCAGCCGTTGTAGCTGAAGAACGCCGCATCGACCTTCGCGTTGTCGAAGCCTGACATCGCGCCGGTATCCAGGCCCAGAGAACGGGCGGCGATCATCAGGTAAGCGCCTTGCAGCGTGCCGTTGCGGAATGCGGTGGTCGCGGCCAGCGAGTCGTTGCTGGTGAACCAGTTGATCGCATCCTGATTGTGCGGAAACAGCGTCGGCAGCTTCTCGAAGAATTTCGGGTCGTAGGCGACGATGGCGGTGACCGGCGCGCTCATGGTCTTGTCCATGTTGCCCGCGGACAGGGCGGGCGCGAGCTTTTCCTTGCCTTCCTTGGTGCGGATAAACACGAACCGGGCGGGCGAACTGTTGGCCGAGGTCGGGCCGAATTTCAGAATGTCGTAGAGCTCGTGGATCGTCTCGTCGGAGACTGGCTGGTCGGTCCACTTATTGTGGGTGCGGGCTTCCTTGAACAGCAGCTCGAGACCAGCGGCGTCGATCGTCATCGTCAAACTCCTGAAGATTGCTGCGGCGCAACGTGAGAGATGCGCCGGCTTACGTCAACCGGGGGCGTCAACCGGGGGCGTCAACCGGGGGCGTCAACCGGTTGGGGTCAGAACTCAACCTGCTCGACGGCGATGACTTCCGGCACATAGTGCTTCAACATGTTCTCGATCCCATGCTTCAGCGTGGCGCTGGAGGACGGGCAGCCGGAACATGACCCCTGCATGTGCAGGCGGACGATGCCTTCGCGGAAGCCGCGGAAGACGATATCGCCGCCATCGCCGGCGACCGCCGGACGAACCCGGGTGTCGAGAAGTTCCTTGATCTGATCGACGACCTCGCGGTCAGCTTCGTCGACATCCTCCTCATCAAGGTCACCGCCGTCGTTATCCAGCACCGGAAGGCCGGCGACGAAATGATCCATGATCACGCCGAGAACCTGGGGCTTCAGGGCCTGCCAGGAAATTTCGTCGTTCTTGGTGACGCTGATGAAATCCCCGCCCAGGAACACACGTGCGACGCCGGGCAGCGCGAACAGCGCGGTGGCCAGCGGGCTTCTGTTGGCGGAGGTGGACGAGGCGAAGTCGGCGGTCGATAGGCCCAGCACGTCGCGTCCCGGCAGGAACTTCAACGTCGCGGGGTTGGGGGTGCCTTCGGTTTCAATGAACATGGCTGTGGCCTGTCCTGTCCTGTTGGGTCTAATCTGGACCGCTGCGGTCCGGTCTTCGGCCGATACATCGGGCGAAACGTGCGGTCTGACAAGAGGGAATGCGGTGAGGAGCGAATCGTTGGCGGTAGGACCTAATCAGCCGCGATCGAAACGCCGCCCAGCCGAGCGGCGTCTGCATAGTCGCGTACGGCGGCACCGAACTGTTCGAAGATCGCCCTGGAGAGCGAATCGGTGCGCCAATCGTATTCCGGGTGCCATTGTACACCGACCGCGTAGCCGATCGCCGGCCCTGCCTGGCTGGCGGTGACCCGCACGGCCTCAATGGTGCCGTCCGGGGCGACGCCCTCGATCGTCAGGCCGGGCGCAAGCCGATTGACACCCTGGTTGTGCAGTGAGTTGACCGCGATCTCGGTCGCGCCGGCCAGGCGGTGCAGCCAGCCACCCGGCGTCACGCGGACAGCGTGTGCCTTGCCCTGGCGAACCCCGGCCGAGGGCTGCATCGGGGTGGAGTGATCCAGCCGATCCGGAAGGTCCTGCAACCGCTGATGCAGCGAGCCCCCAAGGGCCACATTAAGTTCCTGAAACCCGCGGCAAATGGCCAGAAGGGGCACGCCTCGGGCGACCGCGGCGCGGATCAGCGGCAGGGTGATGCCGTCGCGGGCGGGATCTTCCGGTGTGCCCTCGGCATGCGGGGGGCCGTCATACAGGGTTGGTTGCACGTTGGAGCGGCTGCCGGTCAGGACGATACCGTCCAGGCGATCCAACAGGGTTTCGATATCCGCGGCAGGGCCGTTGGCTGGCAGCAGGACCGGGACGCCGCCGATGACCTCATCGGTCGCGCGGACATACGTGTCGGAGGCCGCATGGTTCGGCATTCCGAAAACACCGAACTGCTTGGTGCAGCAACTGATGCCGATCAACGGCTTGACGACGCGGGGGGACCTCATGTCGGGGAGGATCATTCCCTAAATTCGCGGCGAAAAGAAGGCCTTTCCTCTCCGCCTGACACATAACGGTCATGCGGTGGCACGTTATCCGGCTTTCGCGGCGGGTGGGCTGATCTGCTCGAACAACTGCGGGTCGAAGCTGCCGCCGGTTTTGGCATTGTAAAGGGTGACATGGGTTTCGCGCCGTTGGGCGTCCACCACGGTCCATTGCCGCAGCGTCAGCGGGGGATCGGCGAAAATCAGCGTCAGCGAGCCATCGCCGGGGGTTTCGGTGCGGATCAGCGTGACCTGCAACTGGCCCGGGAAGCGCTGCACGCCGGTGACGGTCACCGCGCCGTTCAAATCCACCTTATCCGCCAGCAGAATGCCCAGCGGGGTGCGGCCGAGCGAGATATTGCTGGTTTGCTGGAGCGACGAGTCGTTGAAGGTCAGCACCCCATGCGCCGCGATCAACAGGAACGGCGAGGGCGGATTGTATTGAAAGCGCATCCGTCCCGGACGTTCAAGCCAGGCCGTGCCTTCCGAGATGGACCCATTTTGCGCGACCTGGGTGAAGCGGGCCTTCAGCGATTTCAGGCCGTCGAGATAGGTTTCGACTCGGGCGATGTCCGCCTTGTCCTGTGCGGATAGCGTGTCCGCTCGGGCGACGGCGCCGAACGGGAGGGTGGCGGCGGATAGCAGCAGGGTGCGGCGTGTGAACATGGCGCACGATGTGGCGTGTCCGCCGCCGGTTTGCAAATGCCGACCTCGCTGACCAGGGGGGCGGTTATTCGGCGGCTACCGGTTCGGCGTGCGCCCACAGTTCTGGTTCCAGTTCCTCCGGCCGATTCGGGAAGAACAGCGCGCAGCCGAGCGTGACCATGGAGAAGGCGGCCAGTACCAGGGTTGCTGCTGCCACGCTTCCGGTGTGTTCATACAGGATCGACACCACCGGCGCGGCGGCCGCGGCGCCGAGGAAGCCGACGAAGAACCGCACCGAGTAGATCCTGGCGCGCAATTCCGGGGAGATATAGCGGGCGGCCATGGTTTCGTTGACCGTTACCTGCCCGAAGATGGAGGCGGCGACGGCGCCCGCCAACGGCAGCACCAGCCAGCCCTGGGCGAAGGCCAGCGCGGCCATCGCCGGGGCGAGCACCATGCTGATGGGCAGGAATACTCTTTTCAGGGTGTTGCGGTCGATCATGCGCCCGACGGTGAACTGGGTCAGGGCGCCGCACAGCGTTACCAGGAAGGCGGCGAGGCCGACCAGCGGCAGCAGGGCCTCGTTACCCGCCAGACGTTCCTGCATCAGCTTCGGCAGCAGCAGGGTGTAGGCGTTGAACACCAGCCCCGACGACATGGCGATCAGCATCAGGACCAGCACCGCCCTTCGCACCAGATGGCGGGGGATCGGGGGGAACGGCCGGCGGTTGGCATGGGTGCTGGCCTGGGCGAGGGGGGTTCGCATCCACAGCAGGCCGGCTGCCGCGCACAGCACGCCGGGGGCGACGAACGCCGCTCGCCAGCCGATTTCATTGGCCAGGAACGCGGTGACGACCGGGGCCAGGGCGACGCCGAGGTTGCCGAACACGCCGTTTACGCCGATCGAGCGGCCGGGTTTGTCGCCCGCGGCCTCTACCAGCATGGTGGTGCCGATGGGGTGATAGATGGCGGCGAAGGCGCCGGAACACGCAAGGGCGACGGCGAGCATGACCGGGGAGTGAGCCAGGCCGGCGCCGATCAGGCTTAGGCCGGTGCCGAGGAAGAAGGCCGTCATCAGCACTTTGCGGCCGACTCGTTGGGCCAGCCAGCCTTGGGGCAGGGACAGTAATCCGTAGAACACGAACATGCCGGTGGCGAGCGCCAGAATTGGGCCGTAGGACTCGCCGAACGGGCCGCCGGGGACTGCCATCGCCAGCACGGCGGTGGGCAGGATCAGCAGACTGTAATGGGTGAATGTGTGGGCCGTGTTGATGAAGACGATCTGTCGCGCCGCCGGTGTCATGGGGCCGTTCCCTTTGCTTTCCGCCGACTATACGACGTTGGGCGAGCGATGTCTGGGGGAATTTGGGTTGTTGTATTGATACCGGAACGATATGGGCGTGGCTTTTATGCCAGTCCGAAGGCTTGATCGGGGGGATTGGGTGCCGGGCGCCATGCGGGCGCGGGCGGGCACGGGACGCCCGGGCTGAATTGCTCCGGCGGTGGTTCGGGGGCGGGTTGGCTTGAGAGCGGCGCGCGCTGGGGGCGTAGTTCGGGCGGCTGTTGGACGCCCAGCATGCGGCAGAGCGGGCGGAGCAGGCGGGCCATGCCGGGATTGGCTTGCAACAGGGCTGCCATTTGCGGGTCGCCGATCAGGCGCTGCAGTTCCTCGGCGAAGGGCGTGGCGGCCGGGAGGCGGCGGATCAGCCAGGCGTAGCCGGTGGGCAGGCGGCGGGATTTGAACGGGCGCGCCTGGGCGGGTTGCCGCGCGGCTGGCGGGTGGGCCGGGATGGTTCGGGGGGTGGTGGCGCGGGGCTTGATGGGCCGAGCGAGGATGGCGGCGAAACGGGTGAGGATGCGGGTTAGGCGGTCCCAGATGCCGATGACTTGGGGGCCGGACATGCCCGCGGCGAGGCCTGTGACGATGACGGTGCAGAGGGCATCGATCATCGAGACGAAGCGGTCGGCGGCGGTGAGGGTGGCTGTCTGGGGCACGAACATAACAGGAACATAATTTTGGGCGGATGTCAATGGGAAAGTGGTTTGGCGGAGGTTTGTGACGTGCCTGGATGGCTACTGTCCGTGATGGTCCGGCGAAGGAAAGAATTTTTAGCCGCAGATAACGCAGATAAGCGCCGATAAGGTGAACGGACGATGCTGAGCGGGGGACGATCGGATTACCAAGGGCGTTCTCGGCTGTTGGTTCAGGATACACTTGGTATCTTGCGTGTTTAGAGATGGATCGGATGACGAGAGACTTCACGCCGCGCGTCGATATCCTGCCGCCGCCGCCGCGCCGTCTTTGGAACGAAATGTCCGCGGTGCCCCCGGAGTTTGTGCTGTCTGGCGACACGGCTTTGGCGCTTCACCTGGGGCACCGTGAATCGGTGGACTTTGATTTCTTTGGCAGCAAGCCCCTGGATCCGGCGCGGTTGGTTCCGGCGGTGCCCTTTCTGGTTGGGGCTGTCGTCACGCAGCGGGAGCCGAGTACGTTCGGCTGCTTGGTTGACCGGGGCAGGGCGATCAAACTGTCCTTTTTCGGTGTGCCGGGTCTTCGCCGTCTGTTGCCGCCGCTGATCGCGCGGGACAATGGCTTGAAGATCGCATCGCTGCTGGATTTGGCTGGAACCACGGCCTCGGTCGTGCAGGTGCGCGCCGAGGCGAAGGATTACATCGATATCGATGCGTTGCTGACCGATGGAAGGATCGATCTGTCTTTGGCATTGGCCGCAGGGCGGGCGATTTATGGTGAGCAGTTCAATCCGCAGAACACGTTGAAGGCGCTTTCTTACTTCGGCGACGGGAATCTTGGGCGCTTGCCGCAGCCGGTGAAGGATCGTCTGGTCACGGCCGCGCGGGCCGTCGATCTTGACCGGTTGCCGGTTGTTGGCGGCGACGACCCTGATGAGGGCAATGTCTTATGAGGAGGATTCCCCTGACGCCGGAGACCGAAGCGCTCGCTCATCGGCTGGTATGGTTTGAGACGCCGGACGAAGCGTTGTCTGATCCTGTTCGGTTTGTTGCCTATGCGCTGGCGCGGGCGACGCATGAGGACATGAATGTCTTGCGCCGTTTCCTGACGGGGGACGATTTTAGGGAGGCGCTGGATGGGGCGCCGCCGGGGATTATCGATGCCCGGTCTTGGGCGTATTGGAATTCGAAGTTTGGGCGGTATCCGGCGCCGCCGATGCCGGCGCGGCGGTTTGGGTGAGGTGGAGGAGGCGGCGTTTGGACGGTCGAACGAATGTGTCACCGAGCGATCGTCTCGTTCGTTGGCTCGAAAGCGCCGGACTTTGGACTAAGCGTCTCTGACTAGTTTTCAAGCCGGTGATCGTTGAATTTAGCTAGCCGGCGTATAAGATATTTGATGCCCTGTCCGGTCGTAATTGTATATATAATCACCCCGCCGAATGCTTACTGAGCCGCCAGTAAATCCATGAAGTCCGTGTTGCGCGCCAGAACCCAACGGTATCGAGAAAATTTGCCTCCCCTTCTCATCGTAAACATAAACATAATCACCGCGCTCAACTGCATTAGCAATGGCCATTCTGGTTTTCCCCCTCAATCTTTCGACTGATATACTACCCGAAATGTGGTCCAGTGGAAAGTGGCCATCATGCTGGGTAGAGCGCTCGCGTTGCCCGAAAATAATTGCTTGAGGTGGCCCAATGCCGCACTACCGTGTCCAACGAATCCAACTCTCGATCGGCGAACGCGGTCTGGTTTCATCCACCAATGCCATATCGCATTGACAAATGTCTCGAAATATAGTATCTGTATTCCATCGAAATGGAATGCGAAGAAAATATCGAGAGGGGCAAAAATGGTTGGCTGCGACGGAAGTGAAAGAGGTGAAAATAGAGCTTTACGCAATCGAGAAACCGCAAATAGAAGCAAAAAACTCGCTGACATAGGAGAAAGCCTAGCCGTGGAATTACTTTCAGACCAGGGCTTCGCCAATATAAAGGATCTGAATAAGATTAGGAAAAATCATCCATTCGCGGATATATATGCCGAGAGAAATGGTGAAAAATTTTGGATCAGCGTTAAGGCCAGAAATAAATATGAGGAAAATGGAAAAATAAACTATTGCTATTATATTCGCAAAGGTGAGCGTGATCTCGCGATACAACTTGAACAGAAATATCCCGGCACTCAGGCCGCGTGTCTCGGAATATCCTTTGTTGTGTCACAGAACTCATGTCGCGACGGCGAGCCAACCAATAGTTATTCTTGTTATTTTACGAAGCTGACGACTATTGCCAACCTGCCAGGTATCCGCATGACCCCCGATTGGCTGCCAAACTATGATTGTTTAGCGAAAGACAAAATAGTCCCGCCGAAATATGATGTGTCTGATTGTGAGAATGTGTTTGCTCGCCGAATATCGGGGAATCGGTAAATGCAGAACTGCTCACCCCATCCGGGCAAGGATTCTCCCGGTCACTGGTGCTGACAGCGCAAACCGTATGGTATCGAGGACCGCGGCGGCATAGGCCTTGGTGGTGCGGAGGGTGATGGGGGCATAGGTTTCCGCGCCCGGCCGGTCCCCGCCGAACCGGTGTGAGGTCGAAGGACCACTCACGGTCGGCCGAGCGACTGTGCCGCCGTCCAAACCGCCCGCCCGACCCTCCTAAATCACCAACCCACCATCCACATGAATAACCTGTCCCGTCACGTAAGACGCTGCTGCTGACGCCAGGAAAGCAACGACCGCGGCGACTTCCTCGGGCAATCCCACCCGCCCAACGGGAATGTCGGCAACCCCGGGCGTAACGCATGCGCCACGAATCTGGACACCGCGACCACGCGTCCGCCGCCGGCCGAACGAAAATGCGGCAGGGCTGCCACGGCCAAGCGGAAGAACGCGCCCTGGATCGCCTCGGCCGATCGCACCAGCGCCTCGTTGGACAGGCCGGCGAATGGGGTGCGGTCGGCAATCTCGGCGTTGCTGATCAGCACGTTCAGGCGGCCGAAATGGTGGATCGCGGCCTCCACCGCCGCGGGGGCGACCGAGGGGGCGGCCAGATCGCCGATGGCGACCCGGGCCAGGCTCCACTGCTGGGACGCAGACATCGGCGTGCGCGGAGTTAGGCGGTTGCCCTCAGGGAAAACAGTTTGGACACGGCCGCGATCTGTGGACCCGTCGCCTTGATAGTGGAGGAACCGACGCGCAGGAAGCACTCCTGGCCCAAAAATGATGGCTGTGACTGCCGTGGCACGCGAATCCGGATGACCTCCAAACCTTTGTATGTAATCACATCCAGCGAGGTCAGAATGTTCGTTTTTAATGGATCGCTGAGATCGGCGTTGGCGATCCCGCTGGCTATGATCCCAAGATATTTGTCGATGGTAATTTCAAGCTTTACGGCCTCTCGGCCGACACCTACGATCGCAACATGGTCGAACGCTATGGGGGTGATCCCATCCAGTGCCTCGACACGCTTGGCGTCCGCAGGCTTGTCTGCGATGCCGAGATAGAGAAACCCGTCGCCGTCTGGCCCTGTGTTGGCGATGCCGCAAATGGTTTCTAAGATAATGCTAACAATGGCGGGGTCCCGCTGGCGCGTATTGTCTAAGCGGAGTAACCCTTGCTTGAACTCATATCGAGCAGTTTCAGTTCGAGACCGGCGGATGGAATTCTCAAAATCGAATATCATGCCTGGGCCGTGGCTGAGAACCGCAACATCGGCAGTTGTAAACAAATCCCGAATCAGCCCCTTTGTTACCTTTATATTATTCTGCCTGTCGTCGCTGCGAATGTGTTTTTGTCCAATCTCGATGCGGTTGGTCAGGTCATTGAGCGCCACCATAATCTCGCTATCTTTGGCTGGCGTCATGCTTTCCTTGAACATCAGCTCGTGGAACGCCATGAAGACAGCGAAAAACGGCGACTTTTGTGCATTCGATGTAGGCTTGGGATAAACGGTTGAGCGGAAACAGAATCGGGAGGAATCGTGAGTCTCAATGGCGGAACGGATCGTAGAGAAAACGGTCTTTACTTCGAACGCTAGACGGTCTTTGCCGTAGGTAGCAAGCCGCTGGTTTACCGCTTGGTAGGCCTCGGTATCGCTGGTGTAGAGCTGGTTCAGGAAATCGCCCGATGCCTCAACCGGGCTACCATACAGGATCGAAGCGCACAGATCCGCGATGGCTTGCTCGTCATCGCTTTCCCGCAAGTCGCCGGTACGTAAGATGCCCTGATAGCACCAGAAGATGTCCTCGGCTTTTAAGGCATAGCCGTGTGGGTTTCTGCTAGTTTCAATGCTGATCTCGGGCATTTCGCTTAGGAGAAGAGTTTCCCGCGACACGTCCCCCCTGATCTCAGCCGCTAGCGTCCGGACTAGTTCGGCGAAGGGAGAAAGGACGCCCGCCTGCCGTCGCTCTTGATCGCTAAGTTGTCGTCCACCCGAGTTGATCCGGCCGAATACGTCCGTAATCCGTCCAGTTTGCTCGCCAGGAAAAATCGTTACGGCAAGCTGATAATCCAGCATATCTGCGCATGCCTGTGCGGGAAGGCGCGGGACATCCTTGGGATAGGTCTTGAAGTCACCTCGATCTGATGCCTGCCGCGCGCGGGCAAATTCATTTATGTCGAAGCATTGGCCGTCCAGAAGGAACCCATGCTCAATGTAGCTAAACATCGCATTTAGCCGTTGCATGCCATCGATCACCTCATAGGTAGTCGGCTTTCCCAGCCCGTCGCCCGGTTTCTCTGCCAGCAGAAACAACGGAAGCGGGTAGTCCTTAAGCAAGCTGTCGATCAGCTTCTGCTTCTCCGCCACCGTCCACACCAGCTTGCGCTGATACTGGCGGTTGATCGTCAGCGAACCGTCTCGGTATAGCCGGTAGAGCGACTGGATACTCATGCCCTGAGGGGATACAGTCATATGGCGCCTCATGTGATAGGGCTTCATACGAGCGGATTGGGCGCCTACGCAACGGCTTCCGGCCCCAGCGGGCGGTTGCCTTGGCCACACCAACGACAAGCTTCGACTCTTGTGACCGCCGACTCCCGACGTTTCCGCAACATAACTGCTGTTGCGAATTCCGCCAATCGGTCGCGAGAGACCGCGGACTATTTTATGGGGGTTCAGCTTCCCACTATTGGTTGCGCAATGCAGAAGGTCGCCTTCCTCTCAATTCAGGTCTAGCCAGTCGGAGCGGTGAAAGACCGCAACAGGGTCGGGAGTTTGGCAGAGCCCGCCCAGTACACGCTCCCAACCGCCGACTACAGGTCCTAAATGACCAACCCACCATCCACATGAATCACCTGCCCGGTCACATACGACGCCGCCGGGGACGCCAGAAAAGCAACGACCGCAGCGACCTCCTCGGGCAGTCCCACCCGGCCCAACGGGATGTGCCCCGTCTGAGACGCCAGCGCGCCGGGGCCGATCGCTCGGTGGGCGCCTTCGTCTTTGCGGATGAACCCTGGCACCACCGCGTTGACCGTCACGGCGGCTGATCCGAGCTCGACGGCCAGGGCGCGGACCAGGGCCTCCAGGCCGGCCTTGGCGGCGGCGGAGGCGGGGAAGATCGGCAATCCCGGGCGGAACGCGTGCGCCACGAAGCTGGACACCGCGACCACGCGGCCGGTGCCGGCCGAACGAAGATGCGGCAGGGCGGCCACGGCCAAGCGGAAGAACGCGCCCTGGATCGCCTCGGTGGAGCGCACCAGCGCCTCATTCGTCAGATCGGCGAAGGGCGTGCGGTCGGCGAATCCGGCGTTGCTGACCAGCACGTCCAGGCGGTCGAAATGCTGTATCGCGGCGTCTATTACCCGGGCGGCGACTTCGGGGTCGGCCAGATCGCCCAGGGCGACCTGTGCCAGGCCGCCAGCCGAGCGGACGGACGCGGCGACGGCTTCGGCTCCGTCGCGGTTTTGGCGGGTGTGCACCAGGAACGCGGTTTCCGGTCCCGCCATGGTGCGGCAGATCGCGGCGCCGATGCCGCTGGCCGCTCCGGTGACCAGGATTACGCGGGGATGGGTCATGGCTGGAAGGTCCGTTCGGGATGTGACAGCGTGGGGGCGCAAACAGGAGAGCGTAACCAGGATGCGACATCTGTCTACCGGCGTGTTGATCATCGGTGCGGGCGGCGCCGGCATGTATGCGGCGATCGAGGCGGCTCGGTTGGGTGCCGATGTGCTGCTGGTGGACCGCAGCCTGATCGGGCGGGGCGGGGCGACCGTGATGGCGCAGATGACCGTCGCGGCGGCGGTCGGGCCGGCGGGTTCGGATCACTGGACGCACCATCTGGCCGATACGCTGGCGGCCGGGCGCGGGTTGTGCGATCCGGCGCTTGCCCGCCTGCTGTGCGAGGACGGTGTTGAGGTCATTCGGGAGATGGACTCCTGGCGAGTCGGCTGGGCCAGGGATGGTGCGGAATTCCGTTCGGTGCAGGCTCCGGGGCACGACCGGGCTCGGTGTGTGTATGTGGATTTCCTGTCCACCGGGCCGGCGGTGTCGAAGACGTTGCGGGCGGTGGTGCAGCGGACTCCGGGGATCACGCGGATCGGCGATGTGCTGGTGACCGATCTGGTGATGGGCGATGGCGCGGTGACCGGCGCGGTGGGGACGCACATCGAAACCGGGGAGGTGCTGACGATCGCCGCGCGGGCCACGATCATCGCGACCGGGGGGCTGACTCGGCTGTATCGGCGCAACAGTGCCAGCGCCAATATGGGCGGCGACGGGTATGCGCTGGCGTTGCGGGCCGGGGCGGAGCTGATCGATATGGAGTTCGTGCAGTTCTTCCCGATCGGTCATCTGGCGCCCCGGCTGATCGGGATGGACCCGATCATGTGGGACCCGTTTCGCTACAAGCTGGGGGGGCGGTTGCTGAACGGGCTGGGCGAGGCGTTCGTCGATCGCTACGGCAGCACCGATGACGGCAAGTATGTGATCACGCGCGATCTGGCGACCTATGCGATCACCAAGGAGGTCGAGGCGGGGCGGGGTTCTCCCCACGGTGGGGCGTGGCTGAGTTTCCGCCATATCGCGCCGGAGGCGTTGCGGGAGGCGTTCGGGCCGGTGATCGGCAAGCTGGCGGCGGCCGGGATCGATCTGGGGCGCGATGATATCGAGGTGGCTCCGATCGCGCATTACCATATGGGCGGCATCAGGGTGGACACGGCGATGGCGACTGGCGTGCCGGGGTTGTTCGCGGCCGGGGAGGCGGTGGGCGGCGCGAATGGTGCCAATCGGCTGTCGGGCAATGCGATTACCGAGGCGCTGGCGTTCGGGCGGGCGGCGGGGCGCAGTGCGGCCGGGTTTGCGGGCGGTTCGGGGTTTCGGGCTGACGAGGCGGTGGGATTGGCTGGGGCCGAGGGGCCGGCGTGCGATACCGCGGCACTGTTCGTGCGGTTGCAGGCGGTTATGGCGGATTACGTGGGGCCGTTCAGGACGGCGGCTGGGTTGGCGATGGCGTTGGAGGCGGTGCTTGGGCTGCGGGCGGAGATCGGGGCGGCGCCTCCGGGTCGGCCGGGGCCGTACGATCTGGCCAGGGTGGATTGGTTCGATCTGCGGCAGGCGTTGCTGGTGGCGGAATGTGTGATCGTGGCGGCCTCGGTTCGGTGTGAAAGCCGGGGGGCGCATCAGCGGGAGGATTATCCGTCGATGGATGAGGCGTGGCGGTTGAACCAGGTTCTGCGGTTGGCGGATGGGGCGCTGACGGTGACTCGCCGAGCGGTGGCGGCATGAGCGAGGTCGCGGTGTTGGTGATTGAGCGGGGCGGACAGGCGGAGCGGTTCGAGGTGGCGTTCGAGGCGGGGCAGTCGGTGCTGGATGGGCTGCGGCTGATTCGGGCGACGGTCGATCCGGGGCTGGCGTTTCGGTATTCGTGTTTGAACGCGAACGCCTGCAAGGAGTGCATGATGGTGCTGGACGGGAAGGTGATTTACGCCTGCACCGCCAGGTTGGAGGCGCGGGAGATGCGGCTGGGGCCGCTGCCGAACAAGGCGTTGGTGCGGGATCTGGTGACGGCGATCGCGCCGCCGGATGAGCGGTTGTAGGGGGCGGGGGATTTATGGCCGGGCGTGACCCGGCCAGGGTCGCACGAAGCGGCGAAGCGCGGATGGCCGGGACATGGCCCGGCCATGACGAGAGACGGCGGTGTTCCTTACGCCGGTCGATGACGCCGGCGCTGTTTGACGTTACGCCGCTTTGTGGCGTTCGCGGAGGAACTGGAAAAACTCCACGCCCTCGCGCAGGCGGCGTTTCATCATTTGCGGGCTGCGCACCATCTCGTTGACGATGGAGGCGATCTTCGGGGCGCGGAAGTAGAAGCGTTTGTAGAACACCTCCACGTTGTCGAAGATCTCGGTGTGGGACAGATGCGGGTAGTGCAGCGGGGCGATCTGGACGCCGCTGTCATCGACCAGTTCGGCGTGTTCCGCGTCCAGCCAGCCATTCTCGACCGCCTGCTTGTACAGGAACGTGCCGGGGTAGGGGGCCGCGAGGGACACCTGGATGGTGTGCGGGTTGATGTCGGTGGCGAACTTGATGGTTTCCTGGATGGTTTCGCGGGTTTCGCCCGGCAGGCCCAGGATGAAGGTGCCGTGGATCTTGATGCCCAGGTCGTGGCAGTCCTGGGTGAACTTGCGCGCGACCTCGATCCGCATGCCCTTCTTGATGTTGTGC
>DNXO01000140.1:17319-21618 GCA_003506895.1 Acetobacteraceae bacterium
GCAGGATCTGCTGGTTGCCGCTCTCATACCCGACCAGCAGCAGGCGCAGGCCGTTGGCTTTCAGCACTTCCAGCGTCTTGCGCGGCACGTTCGCCTTGGCGTTGCACGACCAGGTGACGCCCATCTTGCCGAGTTCCTTGGCGATCGCCTCGGCGCGCGGCAGGTTGTCGGTGAAGGTGTCGTCGTCGAAGAAGAACTCCTTCACGTTCGGCCACATCGCCTTCGCGCGGCGGATTTCCTCGGCGACGTGTTCGGGGGAACGGACGCGGTAGCGATGGCCGCCGACGGTCTGCGGCCACAGGCAGAAGGTGCAATGCGATTTGCAGCCGCGGCCGGTGTACAGCGAGATGTAGGGGTGCATCAGGTAGCCGATGAAGTAGTCCTCGATCCGCAAGTCCCGCTTGTACACGTCGGTGACGAACGGGAGGGTATCCATGTCCTCCAGCGTTTCGCGGTCCTTGTTGTGGACGATCGCGCCGGCGTTGTTGCGGTAGGAGATACCGTCCACCGTGGCCCAATCGCGGCCTTCGGCGATTTCCTTGATGGTGAAGTCGAACTCATTGCGGGCGACGAAGTCGATGACGGCGCCCTGGGCGAGGCTTTCGGTCGGCTGCACGGCGACCTTGGCGCCGACCATGCCGATCTTCAGGGACGGGTTCGCGGCCTTCAGGGCTTCGGCCACCTTTACGTCGGAGGCGAAGGAGGGGGTGGAGGTGTGCATGATGCACAGTTCGTAGTCGCCGATCTGGCGGACGACTTCATCCAGCTCGATACGGGCCGGCGGTGCGTCGATCAGCTTGCTGTTCGGCACCAGCGCGGCCGGTTGGGCCAGCCAGGTCGGGAACCAGAACGACTTGATCTCCCGCTTCGCCTGATAGCGCGAGCCGGCGCCGCCATCGAAACCGTCGAACGAGGGCGGCTGCAGGAAAAGGGTCTTCATCATCGCGTCTTGTTTCCCTTTATCGGGCGAAGGCTGTTGGTCTGACGGGTAAATGGCGGTGGCGTGTCCGCGTGCAAGCCATGACCGCGCCAATCAACCCGGCGTCCGCCATAACTGACCAGCATAACGGCCACGGAAAAGATATCTCGAAGCGGCAAAAGCCAGACTGGGCAAGAGAATGCAAGAGCCGCGTGGTCATTTGCCACGGATGCAGGGCTGCCCCGTTCCTGGCTCCATAGTGGCAGTAACGCGGCATCGACGCCCATCGCGGCGACGGCACGCAAGACCCAGGCGATCAGGAACAGGCCGACCGACCAGAGTGCGCCGCCGGCCAACAGCATCGCCAGCAGGCCCCAGAACAGCGGATATTGCAGCACCGAGGCGGCGAATCCGGCCGGTTCCAGCGCCCGGATCGTCCGCGCCCAACGCAGTTCGTGACGGAACAGGGCTTTCAGGGTGGCCTCGGGGACGGTCGTCAGCGGCACGGTCTGGGCCAGTGCAACCCGCATCCCCAGCCCGGCGATGCGCCGGCCAAGCACATTGTCGTCGGCGAGGTGATCGGCCAGGGCGGAAAAGCCGCCGATGCGTTCAAGATCGCGGCGGCGCAGGCACATCGTCGCACCCAGGCAGTCCTGGCGGCCGATGGTTCGGGCGAGGACGGCGCCCGGCAGAAAGCCGTGGGTGATCTGGGTCGCGCCGAGGCGGGAGGGCAGGGCGGGCCGTCCCGCCGCGGTGTTGTGCACTGACGAAGATGTCAGCGCGACCGGCAATCCCGCATACAACGTCGTCACCAGCCCCACATCCGCCGGCTCCAGCGCCGCGACGAGTCGGTCCAGGTAATCCGGCCGCACATGCACATCCGAATCGGCGATCACCAGCACGTTATGCCTGGCGGCCGGGAACATGTTGATCAGATTGCCAACCTTGCGGTTCACGCCGTGCAATGCCGGGTCAACCACAAGCGCGATATCGACTTTCGGGAACCGCGCTTGCAGCCGCCGCACGACAGCCACGGCCGGATCGGCCTCGGACTGCACGCCGAACACGATCTGCCATTCAGGATAATCCTGCAGGCACAGGCTTTCCAAACCCGCCTCAAGCAACGGTTCGTCACCATGCAGCGGCTTCAACACGGTGACCGGAGGCCGTTCGGCTGGGTGTTCAACCGGCTTGCTGGCGAATGACGCCACGAACCGCGCTGCCACCAGCGCCTGCGCCACGCCCGCACCGGCCAGCACAGCGGCCAGGCCGGCCGCTACCGGGATCATGAACTGAGGGCGCCGTCCGACAAATCGGCGATCTTACGCTTCAGGCTGGCAATCAGCGCGTCGGCCTCGCCGCTCGCCAGGATCTTCCGGAAGTCGGAGCGCTGCACCGCGACCCGGCTGATGGCGCCGTCCAGCAGCACATCCACCACCCGCCAGACGCCATTGCCATTGTGCATCACGTAATCCAGCCGCAGCCTTTGGTTGCCGCCGACGATCTCGGTTCCGACGATCCGATCGCTCCCGGAGTCGCGAGCGCCCGGCAGCACCTGAAAGCGCTCACCGTCGTACTTGTCGAAATTGGCAACGTAGGTCGCCACGGTAAAGCGGCGGAAGGCCTTCAACAGCCGCTCCCGCACATCGGGGGGCATCGTATCCCACCGCATACCGACCGAGACCTTCAGGATGGTTTCAAGGTCGAAAACCTTGTCCACCACGGGCGCCAGCGTGTCGAATCGCTGAGAGAAGGGCGTCCCGCGCCCTGCCTTCATCACTGCTTCCAGCCCGGCATAGAGCTGGAGAAGCGGCGCCTCCATGGCGGCGTCGGTCGCCTGAGCGCCGGCGGGAAACGTCCGGGTGACAGCGACGGCCGAAGCCGTCAACAGCAAGGCGCGGCGGGTTAGCCTGATCATCGCGACGTTGTAACTTTCGTGGAACTGGTGGCCGGTACTTCAATCCCCATGGCGGACAAAGCCGCCGCGACGATGTCCTTGGCTGACAATCCGGCCTCGGCCAACTGTTTGGCCTGGGAATCGTGGTCGATATAGACGTCCGGCATCACCATCGGCCGCACCTTGAGGCCGCTGTCGAGCAAGCCCTTCCAGGCCAGATGATGCAGGACCTGGGCGCTGAAACCGCCGACCGAGGCTTCCTCGATCGTGATCAGAACCTGATGATTTCGCGCGAGTTGTTCGACCAGTGCCGTGTCGATCGGCTTGGCGAAACGGGCATCGGCCACCGTGGTCGGGAATCCGCGCGCGGCCAGTTCATCGGCTGCCTTCAAAGCGTCGCCCAGCCGGGTTCCGAGCGACAGGATGGCAATATTGGTGCCCTCTCGCATCACCCGGCCCTTGCCGAGTGTCAGCACTTCGCCGGCGGTCGGCAGCGCCACGCCGGTGCCCTCGCCGCGCGGGTAGCGAAACGCGCTGGGCCGGTCGTCGATGGCTGCCGCTGTCGCGACGACATGCATCAGCTCCGCCTCATCCGACGGCGCCATGATCACCATGTTTGGCAGGCAGCCCAGGTATGACAGATCAAAGCTGCCGGCATGCGTCGCGCCATCCGCGCCGACATATCCCGCCCGGTCCATCGCGAAGCGAACCGGCAGTGACTGCAAAGACACGTCATGGACGATCTGGTCGTAACCGCGCTGCAGGAAGGTCGAGTAGATGGCGCAGAACGGCTTCATACCCTCGGTCGCCATGCCGGCGGCAAAAGTCACCGCGTGTTGTTCGGCGATACCGACATCGAATGTCCTGTCCGGGAATATCTTCGCGAACCGGTCCAGTCCGGTGCCGGAGGGCATGGCGGCCGTGATGGCAACGATCCGCGGGTCCTTGGTCGCTTCCTGAACCAACGCGTCGGCGAAAACCTTCGTGTAACCGGGCGGCCCGGGGGGCGCTTTCGTCTGCTCGCCGGTGATCACGTTGAACTTGGAAACCCCGTGATACTTGTCCGCCGACTGTTCGGCCGGCGCGTACCCCTTGCCCTTCTGGGTGATCACATGAACGAGGATCGGGCCGGTTTCCTCGGCTTCCCGTACGTTGCGCAATACCGGCAGCAGATGATCGAGGTTATGCCCATCGATCGGGCCGACGTAGTAGAAGCCCAATTCCTCGAACAGCGTGCCGCCGGTCAGGATGCCGCGAGCATATTCCTCGGCTCGGCCCAGCGTGCGTTCGATTCCGCGGGGGAACCGCTTGGCCATCCGGCCGGCGAGTTCGCGCAGCGACAGGAAGCTGCGCGAGGACATCAGCCGTGAGAGATAGGCGCTCATCGCCCCAACAGGCGGCGCGATGGACATGTCGTTGTCGTTGAGGATGACGATCAGGCGCGACTTCAGCGCGCCCGCGTTGTTCATCGCCTCATAGGCCA
>DNXO01000140.1:21879-22068 GCA_003506895.1 Acetobacteraceae bacterium
AGGCCATGCCGGCGCTCATCGCGCCGTCGCCGATGACGGCGATCACATTGCGGTCATCGCGCTCCAGCCGCCGGGCGGCGCGTTCGGCGTCGGTGGCGGCCTCGTATTGCGCGGTTTTCAGGTCGCGTGCCACGGCCATGCCCAGGCCGGCGGAAATCGAGGTTGACGAATGCGCCGCGCCGAACGGGT
>DNXO01000140.1:22380-23024 GCA_003506895.1 Acetobacteraceae bacterium
GCCCGGTCAGGATCTTGTGCGGGTATGCCTGGTGGCCGACGTCCCACAACAGACGGTCGCGCGGGGTGTCGAAGACGGCGTGGATCGCGACGGTAAGTTCGACCACGCCCAGCGAAGCACCGAGATGGCCGCCCGTGACCGAGACCGCATCGACCGTTTCCGCCCGCAACTCATCAGCGAGTGCGCGCAACTGCTCCGGAGAAAAATTACGCAGATCCTCCGGGTAGCGAACACGGTCGAGTAACGGGGCGCGAATTGGGCTCATCAAATCTCCTGTTCTCGGTCAGCTTCGCCGTGCCACGACGAAAGCAGCCAGGGCACGCAAGTTGGCTGCCCGATCGCCAAATCCATCCAGGTGAGCCGCGGCCTGCCGAGCAAGCATGTCGGCGTGCGAGCGGGCCAAATCCAACCCCAGCACCGCCACCATGGTTGCCTTCCCGGCGGCGGCGTCCTTTCCGGCCGTCTTACCGATCTCGGCTGCATCACCCTCCACATCAAGGACATCGTCGGCGATTTGGAACGCGGCGCCAAGATCACGGCCATATGCGGCCAATAAATGACGGTGTTGGGAACTGGCTCGTCCCAGGATCGCACCGGCTTCGGCGCTGTATTGGATCAACCGGCCGGTCTTGAGCGCCTGCAGG
>DNXO01000140.1:23271-42583 GCA_003506895.1 Acetobacteraceae bacterium
GCCGGTCTTGAGCGCCTGCAGGCGGGTCACCGCCGGGCCGTCCAGTGTTTGGCCCTCGGCCACCATGTCGATCATCTGACCGCCGGCCATGCCGCGGGCCCCGGCCGCCGCACCCAGCGCCATCACCAGTTCGCAGCGTGCCTGCGGATCGGAATGGGTATCCGGCTCCCCCAAGATCTCGAACGCCCGGCATTGCAGGGCATCCCCCGCGAGGATCGCCGTGGCCTCATCGAACGCCTTGTGGGCGCTGGGCTTGCCGCGCCGCAGATCGTCATCATCCATCGCCGGCAGGTCGTCATGCACCAAGGAGTAGGCGTGCAGCATCTCTACCGAGGCAGCCACGCGCGCGGCGCAGGTCTCGTTCACGCCGAACAGGCCCGCGCTTTCCAGGACCAGGAATGCGCGCAGGCGCTTGCCGCCGCCCAACGTGGCATAGCGCATGGCCTCGGCCAGACGGCCCTCGGCCCCTTCCACGGGCGGCAGAAGATTATCAAGCGCTTGTTCCACCGCAGAGGCCGCGCGGGCCATTTCGGCTGGAAGGTCAACTTCTGAAAGCGAGCTACCCGACCGCACCTGTGAACCCCGTCATCAGCGACTCCGCCAAATGGGAGCCAGTCTTCGTGCGGATAACATGTCAGACGATGTCGCGCATGGTAACCGGAGCGCGATCATTGTGATTGTTGCCAATTTGCCACGCTGGCCAGACCCGCGACAGCGACCTCTCGGCTTTGCCCACGATGCAGCCTAGATGATGGATTGAATTTGCGGCGTTGCGGCAAAACTTGCGACCTGCCATATCCGGCATTGGTTAATCCCAACTTCGCCGGTCCGGTATCAACTCGGAGAGTGTCTGCATGATTCGCGTCGTCCTTGCCCAGCCCCGCGGCTTCTGCGCCGGTGTGGAACGGGCCATCGAGATCGTCGAACGGGCGCTCAAGAAGTATGGGCCGCCGATCTACGTTCGTCACGAAATCGTGCATAATCGCCATGTGGTCGAGGATTTGCGTACCCGCGGCGCGGTATTCGTTGATGAACTGGATGAGATCCCGCCCGGCTCGATGACCGTGTTCTCGGCCCATGGTGTGGCGAAGCGGGTCGAGGAAGCGGCGGCCGAAAGGGGCCTGCCGGTGATCGATGCGACGTGCCCGCTGGTGGCGAAGGTCCATAACGAGGGTCGGCGCTACGCTCGCCAGGACCGCGAGCTCGTGCTGGTGGGACATGCCGGCCATGCGGAAGTCGAGGGGACGATCGGCCAAGTCCCGGCCAAGGTTCACTTGGTGCAGACCGTCGAAGACGTGGCGCTGCTGGAAGTCAAGGATCCCGCGAAGCTGGCCTACATCACGCAGACGACGCTTTCGGTGGATGATACACGCGGCATCATCTCGGCCCTGACCGCGCGCTTCCCGACCATCGTCGGCCCGGATGTGCGCGATATCTGCTATGCGACGCAGAACCGCCAGCAGGCGGTTCGCGACCTGGCGCATCAGGTCGATATGATCCTGGTGGTCGGTTCACGGAATTCGTCCAATTCCAATCGCCTGCGGGAGATTGGACAGGAACTGGGCAAGCCTTCGTATCTGATCGACGATGCCGGGGCGCTGCAGCCCGCGTGGTTCGATGGTATCGCTTCGGTGGGTGTTACAGCGGGCGCGTCCGCGCCGGAGACGCTGGTGCAGGGCGTGCTGGAAGGCCTGAAGCGGTTCGGTGACATTGAAATCTCTACCCAGGACGGTGTGGCTGAGGACGTTCGGTTCCGTTTTCCCGCCCAACTCGTTGACGCATAAGGAATTCGTTTAGATGACCGTTCCGTTGAACCAGGCGCTTCGCGTCGGTGCCTATGTCGTCAAGCAACACCTGATCGGCAACAAGCGCTACCCGCTGGTGTTGATGCTGGAGCCGTTGTTTCGCTGCAACCTCGCCTGTGCGGGGTGCGGCAAGATCGACTATCCGGCCGAGATCCTGAACCAGCGCCTGTCGGTCGCCGAATGCATGCAGGCAGTCGAGGAATGCGGCGCACCGGTGGTGGTGATCGCCGGCGGCGAGCCGTTGCTGCACAAGGAAATCGATCAGATCGTCGAGGGCGCCATCGCCAGGAAGAAGTTCGTGATCGTCTGCACGAATGCACTTCTTCTTGAGAAGAAGATGGACATGTTCAAGCCGTCGAAGTGGTTCTCCTGGTCGGTTCACCTGGATGGCGGCAAGACGGAACACGATATCTCGGTCTGCCAGGAAGGCGTTTACGATCGCGCGGTGGCGGCGATCGCCGAGTCCAAGCGCCGGGGCTTCCGTACGATCATCAATGCCACGCTGTTCAACAACGCCGAACCGGCCAAGGTGGCGGCGTTCTTCGACGATGTCATGGCGATGGGCGTGGACGGGATTTCGGTATCGCCGGGTTATGCGTATGAGCGCGCGCCGGACCAGCAGCACTTCCTGAACCGCACGAAGACCAAGGAACTGTTCCGCGGCATCTTCAGCCGGCAAGGGAAGGGGACCTGGAAGAAGAAATGGTCGTTCAACCAGTCGTCCATGTTCCTCGACTTCCTGGCCGGGAATCAGACGTTCCACTGTACGCCGTGGGGCAATCCGACGCGCACCTATTTCGGCTGGCAGCGTCCCTGCTATCTGCTGGGCGAAGGCTACGCCAAGTCGTTCAAGGAACTGATGGACACCACCGACTGGGACAAGTACGGCACCGGCAACTACGAGAAATGCGCCGACTGCATGGTTCACTCCGGATACGAGGCCAGTGCTGTCGCCGAAACGGTTCGCAAGCCCTGGCGGGCGGCTGCGCAGGTCATGCGCGGCATCCGGACCGAGGGGGCTTTCGCCCCTGAAATCTCGCTGGCGAAGCAGCGGCCGGCGGAATACGTGTTCAGCCGCCATGTCGAAACCGCGCTGAAGCGCATCCGCGCGCACAAGAAGCCGACCGAGGACGTGGCGGACGCCGCGGACTGATCCGGTTTGGCGGTCTGGTCCACCGCCGACACGCATTTCGGACACGCTGGCGCGTTGGCGCTTTGCCGCCGGCCGGTGTGCTGCTGTGGTCACTCGATGGCCGCGATCATTTGGTTACGGGCAATAACGATTCGCCCGCGATCGCGGCGTTGGATGGGGGCCAGCGTTCAGGCCTGTGCCGGGTTATACCAGCCGTCCGACGCTTCGACTCTTTTGTCAGTCGGCCACAGCCAGGAGGCGTCTTAAGGCGGTGCCCAGGCAAACGGACGTGGGTGTGGACTGCTGGGGCTTCCGGCCGGTTGGCGTGCGGCAGATATCAGGCACGATGACGGCTCGCGATCAATCGCAGGCGCAGCCATCGGTCGGGCCCGGTGCCTTGCGCACCAGGTGATGATCGATCCATTCCGCCACCAGACGGCGGGCTTCGTTAATCGAAGCCTCGGGGTGGTGAATGCGGTAGAGCGCGGTGCATGCCTGGAATGCGGACATATCGTCGGTGCCGACCTGGCGTAGTTCGCTGTATGCAGTGACCACGGCGCGCTCACACCGGCGGCCGATCTGGCTTTGTTGGCCCATGGTAGGACGCGTTCCTTAGTTGAGAATAATTCTCATATAGGGAAGCATAGTCATTCTGCCATCGGCCGGCAAGTTCGATGATCCGGATCGGTGCGGGGGCGGGGCCTAGGCGGCGTCGTTGCCGTGACTTGTCCGATGTGCCTTCGGGTGATGCGGTCCGCCCAGCATCGGCTGGTCTTGGCTGAACGCTCAGGCAGCGCCGCGCAACAACTCGCTCTCCACGCCCAGGCTGCGCGCGATCGGCAGCAGCGTGAAGTACCGCCGCGACACCCGATCCGCCACGGCGCCGATCGCCTTTTCCAGCGCCTTCAACCGTGGGGGCAGACGTGCCGTCGTCGTCATCTGATCGGGCGAATGCAGCACGTCCTGGACGATATCCCGTGTCTCCCGCAGCAGCGGATCCATCACGGTCAGAAGCGAATCCCCATCTTCCACGATTTCGCGCAGCAATTCCCGAGCCGCAACGAGCTGGAATGCCAATCCCCTGGGGTTTCCCTCGTCCGCCAGGATCAGGTCCAGGGCCGGTGCCGGCTGCAATACCGCCAGATAGCGGCTTCGGTAGGTGATGACCGAGTCCCGCAGCTCCAGTCCCAGTCGCAGTCCAGCCTCCACGCGGCCCGGCTGTGTCAGCGCGCGGGGCTGATCCAGCACCTGCGCCAGTTCCGCCGTGATTGCCTGTGCCCGCTCGATCCGCCGGCCGAAATCCAGGAACAGCCTGCCGCCGCCGCGCACCATGTTCTCGGCCGCCAGCCCGGCGACCGTGGCCGCGAACTCCAGGATTTGCGTGGTCAATATCGAGGCATGCTCCAGCGCGTGCGCATTCGCGGCCGGCGGCAGCTTTTTCATGTCCTCGCCCAGCACGCGCAGGGAGCGGGTGAGAACCGCGTGCATCTCGCCGGTCAACCGGTCGCGCAACTGATCGACCTGCCGCGACACATGTGCCAGCACCCGCCGCATGCCGCCGTCCTGGCGGAAGGCGCGCATCACAGCCGAGGCCAGCAAGCCGACGCCCAGGACGCTGGCATCCTCGGAGTCCATCATTTTGACGCTGGTCAGGCTCGTGACCAGGATCTGCATCTCGGCGATTTCCCGAGCGGTGGGCGAGGGGCGCAAAATCCGCGTGATCATGGCCCGTTGCAGGCGGGCGGCTTCTTCCAGGCGCTCCAGATAGCGACCCAGCCAGTAGAAATTGTCCGCGACGCGGGAGGGAAGGTCGCCGGCCGTGCGGCGTATCGCCAGGTTTGGTGTTAGGATCCCCAGGGCACCCTGGACGGTGCTGCTTTCGTCCTCCATCACCCAAACGTCCTTGGACAGCGCATTGCGCGGCAACCGGCCCGCCAGTGCGTCTTCCTCGGACAAGGCCCGCGCCAACCCGCCCGGGAAGGCACGCCAGCGGGTGCCGTCAAACGTCATGAACATTCGTAGCGCGATCGGTTTCGCGTCCAGCCCGCGCGGCCCGGCGCACGGCGCGACCGAGGGGGTTGGCGCCACCGAGGCCGCATAGTCCTGGGGGTTGGCGGCGATTTTTGCCGCCAGTTCCTCGCGCTCGGTGAGCGAGAGCATCATCGGCACCACCGGCGGCGAGCTGCCGTCGGTCGCCTTGCGCACCAGCCAGCCTTCCAGGTCGCGCAGCACGGTTCGTACCACCGCTCCTTCGCCAAGCCATAGCGTCGCCTGGCTGGCGAGTTGCAGGTCCTGGCCCAGCAATCGCCGAGCCAATACCGGTAGGAAGGCGGCCAGGGCAGGGGCCTCGGCCAGGGCGGAGCCGGCGTCGTTCACCATCCGCACGGATCCGCCGCGGATGGCATCAAGCAAACCAGGCACCCCGGTTCCGGCCGATAGCTCCAGCGAGTCGATGCGATGACCCGCTTTTCGCCGCATCAGCACGCTGATGCGCTGTAGTCCGCGCAAGGTCTTCAGGAACAACTGGCCGTTGCGAAGAGTCAGGTCGCCGCCTTCCACCAACCCGATCGACATCTCGCGCGACAGCAGCACATGCTCGAACCACATCGGATCGGAATGACCGCCGCTGAGCAGAGCGACACCGGCGCCATCTTCTGGTGCCATGGCTTGCAGCGCATCGCTGGTGATTTCCAGATGCTGCCGCAGTTGGCGGATGCGCTGGGACTGGAACAGCTCCGGCACAATACGCGACAGGATCCGGCGATTTTCCAGCGCATAGGCCAGTCCCTGGGCCTGACCTGTCCGGTCCGCCAGCACGCGCCACGCGCCATCGGGCCCGCGCAGCATGTCGGCGGCATAGAACGACAGATACCGGTCGCGCCTGCGGGCGTCCACGCTGCGGCAAGGGCGCAGAAACGCCTGATTTCCGTAGATCAGCCCGGGCGGAATCAACCCCTCGGCCATCAGGTTTCGTGGGCCGTAGAGATCGGCCAGGATGAGTTCGAGCAACTGGGCCCGTTGCGCCAAGCCGGATTCCAGCGACGAAAACTCCGCCGCCGACATCAGCAGCGGGATCGGATCGCACCGCCAGTTGACAGCGCGCTCGCCGGGCAGGATCGCCGTGATTCCTTCTTCGGCGAAGGCTTGTTCGAGAAGATTCGCCCGCTGGGCCAGGGTCTCGTGACCTAGTGCGAACATGGTGGACAGCAGGGACCGCCAATGTGGTTTGGCTGCCCCCGATCCATCCGCCATTTCATCAAGCGGGCTCTCGTGATCCATCAAGCGCCGCCGACCTGGCCGGATTGGCTTAATAGCGCCGCCAAACCATTGCAGGCACGCACACTGTCTTCCTCTTCTCGTCTCGGGTGACACAGGGTGCCACGGGGTTGAAACACTTGTCCAGGGACCCAAACGGGCAGGCGGCGGCGGCCGTTGTCGGGCGATCGGCCCAGGGGCCGGTGCCAATGCAGGCGTACAACCAGGGGGCGGGCCGAGGACACGGGGATAGAGCATTTGCAGCCGGTCTGGAAATGCTTAATCCGCTCTATTTCGTCGCCCGGACCGTCACGAACGCCGCACCCAGCGTCGTGACCTGCCCAAGCGCGGGGTCGAGCGGCGCCATCCGCCGCGCCAGCGCGGTCCAGGGCGGGTAGAAGATCGCGCCATTGATCGCATCGACCGTCAGGCCCGCGCTTGCGGCCATCGCGGCAAGCTCGCCCGCGCTACGGAACCGGGCGCCGCGCCACAGCGCCGCGCCGAACCAGCCGCGGATGCGCCGGCGCACGGCCCAGCAACTCCACCGGCCGAGATCGCCGATCACCAGCCGCCCCCCCGGGCGGAGCACCCGCGCCATTTCCCGGATCGCGCCGGCCGCATCGGGAACGAAGGCGAGGACCGTGATGCAGGTCACGGCATCGAAGCTGGCGTCGGCAAACGGCAGCGCCTGCGACCGGGCAACCGCGAGGCTGATGTCTGCCCCGGCGCGTGCCGCCTGTTCGGCCGCCCGGGCGATCATGCGCGGATCGGGATCGCAGCCGACAACCCGGGCGGCGCCGGATCGAACCGCGTCCAGCGCCAGGGTGCCATCGCCGCAGCCGACATCGAGGACCGATTGACCCTGTAACGGCCCCGCCAAGCGAAGGATGAGCCGGCGTTCCAAAGTCTCGGTGATGTCGCCAAGCGAGGAACGGCGCCAGGTGGCATACACAGCGGGACCGAATTGGCCGGCCGGCGGCGGGGCTTCGCCGATGTTCGCCATGATCCGGTCAGTCGGGGATCGGGCAGGCGTTCGACAGCGTCACCGTCAGGACAACAGGCCCGACCCTGGAGGCGCGCGCGAATGCGTCCTGGAGGGCAGCGAAGATGGTCTGCTCCTCGCCGGCAACGTAGGTGCTCATCGGCCCGGTCTGGGCCTGTAGCCCGTGATCGCGCAGCGCCTGCCGAACGGCCTCGATCGCCGGGCCAAGGCGTTCCTGGCGCAGCGGGTAGATGGCGATCTGTGCACTCGCGGTCATGGCGGCGGTCCTCTGTTACGCAGCGGTCAAGCGGCGCCGGCGTCGCGAACAGCGTTCCAGAACGATCACCAATCGGACGTACCACCGAAGCCGAACGGTTCTCTTGTTCTGGATACGGTCATCTCCCCTGTACGGGCCGCAACCGGATCAATCGGCAGGCTAGGCCGCGGGCTCCAACACATCCGTCGCTGGGACGGCTTCCGGACGCCGAACCGGCTCTCGGCGCGGCATGACCGCCGTCAGGCGCGGACCGATCAACCGACGGTACAGCGCCTCATACTCAGCCGCCGAGGCCGACCAACCGAAACCGCGGGCCATGGCTGCCCGACGCATCCCGGCCAGGTGGGCTGCATCCTCATACGCGTCGAAGGCGCGGTGACAGGCGGCCATCAACCCGGCCGGAGTCAGCGTCTTAAACAGGAACCCCGTGGTCCCGTCGTCGATCGTATCCGTCAACCCGCCGGTCGCATGGGCGATCGGCAGCGCGCCATAGCGCTGAGCCTGCATCTGGGTCAGCCCGCACGGTTCGAACCGCGAGGGCATCAGCGTGAAGTCGCTCGCCGCGACGATCCGCCGGGCCATCGTCTCGTTGAAGCCGATCAGCACCCCGATATCGTCGCGATGCCGGCGGGAGGTGCGGCTGAGCATGTGTTCGACCTCGGGATCGCCCAACCCGAGGATGGCGATCTGCCCGCCATTTTCAACGATGTCGTTGGCCGCCTCCGCCACCAGGTCGAGGCCTTTCTGATGCACCAGGCGCGAGACGACGCCAAAAAGCGGGCCGTGAGATGGACGCAGGCACAGGCCGGCTCGCACCGCGTCCGCGTTGGCCTGCTTGCCGTTCAGGTCGTCCGGGTCGAAATGGTGGGCCAGATACGGATCGCTGCCTGGATCCCAGCTTTCGTCGATCCCATTCACAATGCCCGACAATTGCCCCTGCGCCGCCCGACTGCCCATCAGGCCGTGCAACCCGGCGCCCTGCGTTTCGGTGGTGATTTCGCTGGCATAGGTGGGGCTGACGGTCGTGACATGGCTGGCATAGAACCCGCCGGCCTTCAGGAACGAAACCCGGCCGTGAAACTCGACCCCGTTGATGTCGAACGCGGCGTCGGGAATCCCAAGGAGGTGCCGCTGGCCAGCGTCGAAATTCCCTTGATAGGCGATATTGTGGATCGTCAGTACCGTCGGGACGTTGGTGCCATCCCATTGCATGTAGGCGGGCGTTAACCCGCCCGGCCAGTCATTGGCGTGGACAATGTCGGGAGTCCAATCCAACCCGCCGCGCCCTGCCGCGATATCGGCGGCCGCCAGTGACAACCGGGCGAACCGCAGATCGTTATCCTGCCAATCCGCACCGTCCGGCGTGCAATAAGGGGTCCCGCGCCGATCGAACAAAGTGGGCGCGGCCACCAAGTACAAGGTCACCCCATCCGACAGCCTTGCCTCGCCAAGCCGGGCAGGGGGTATGCCTGCTCGGCCTGGCATGTCTCCAAACCAATGCACGTGGGGCAGCTTGGCGATCACCTCGCGATAAGCCGGCATCAGTATTCGCACGTCGATCCCGCGTTGGCTCAGGGCCAGCGGCAACCCCGCCGAAACATCTCCCAAGCCTCCGGCCTTCGCGAGGCCCGCCACCTCGCTGGTCACGAAGAGCACTTTCAAGGGTGGCACCCGATCCCCGACCTTCAGGACGCACGGTCCATTTCCAAAAAATCGTGGCTTTCAGCGGCAACGGCACAGCCCCTCATCAGGGCCGCCCGGCATCACGGAAATCCATTGAGCACTAAAATTGGTCGGGCGTTTGATACCACCAACGCAATCTTCTGTTATCGGAGAACATGAAGGTTACGTTATCCGGCACAGCGGCGTGTATATTGCGGTTTTGCCATGCTCGCCAGCGGCACGGTTGCGGAATCGACGCGAAACGCCGCGTAACGTTGCTGTTTCAGTATAGTCTCGCGCATGGGCGCGAGTGTGTGCTCATGCTGGCCGTCCGGCTGTTTTCAGGGATTTACTGCGTCACCGCACCGCCAACCGCCCCGATGCCGCCACCGATCAGCGCGCCTGTCGCCGGCTTGCCGCCGGTCACCGCCGCGATACCCGCACCGGCGCCCGCACCAATCAGTCCTCCGGTTACGGCTCGGGTGCCTACGGTCTCGCCACACCCCGCCAGGCCGGCAGACAGGCCCACAATCGCGACGAGGACAGTTATTCGCATCGCATCCCTCCCGAGGGTTCATCAAATGAATGGCTGAAACCACCAAGGGTTTCGTGCCAAATCCCGCCGATGTCGCTGACGCAGATCAAACGACCGCCAACAACCTCTTGTGAACCGGGCACGTGGGGGCTAAGCCCACCGGCTTCCAAGCTCCCTCCCGCCCCGCGGGTTTTCGCGCATAAAGGTTCACTGGATGTTCTCCCGGTTGCTCGGCTTCATGTCGGCCGACATGGCCATCGATCTCGGCACCGCCAACACGCTTGTTTATGTCAAGGGCCGAGGCATCGTGCTGGCCGAACCCAGCGTCGTCGCCATCGCCGATGTCCGCGGCAAGAAGCAGGTCGTCGCTGTCGGCGAGGAAGCCAAGCTCATGCTTGGCCGCACGCCCGGCTATATCACCGCATCCCGTCCACTGCGTGACGGCGTCATCGCCGATTTCGAGGTTGCCGAGGAGATGATCAAGCACTTCATCCGCAAGGTGCATAACCGACGCGGCTTCGCCTCCCCGCTGATCATCGTTTGCGTCCCGTCCGGCTCCACCGCTGTCGAACGCCGGGCCATTCAGGAAAGCGCCGAAAGCGCCGGCGCGCGCCGCGTGCAGTTGATCGAGGAACCGATGGCCGCGGCGATCGGCGCGGGGCTTCCGGTCACCGAACCCTCGGGCAGCATGATCGTCGATATCGGCGGCGGCACGACCGAGGTCGCGGTGATCTCGCTGGGTGGCATCGTCTATTCCCGCAGCGTTCGCGTCGGCGGTGACAAGATGGATGACGCGATCATCAGCTATATCCGTCGTCACCATAACCTGCTGATCGGTGAATCCTCCGCCGAACGCCTGAAGATGGACATCGGCGCGGCCGCGTCCGACGAGACCGGCGACGAAGGCCCGTATCGGGAAGTGCGGGGCCGCGACCTGATGAACGGGGTTCCGCGCGAGGTTCTGGTGAGCCAGCGCCAGGTTGCCGAAAGCCTGATGGAGCCGGTGTCGGCAATCGTGGAGGCGGTGAAGGTCGCGCTGGAAAACACGCCCCCCGAACTGGCCGCCGACATCGTTGACAAGGGCATCGTCCTGACCGGCGGCGGCGCGCTGCTGTATCGGCTGGATCAGGTGCTGCGCGACGCGACGGGGCTTGCCGTCGTCATCGCCGAAAACCCGCTGCAATGCGTCGCCCTGGGCACCGGCCGTGCGCTTGAGGAGAGAAAGCGTTTGTCCAACGTGCTGACAAGCATGTATTAAACGACCCGGCAACCCAACGTCGCCATGGTTCGGCTTCCCCGGGCCGCCTGTGCCAGCGCGGCGCCGTGGCGGCTAGCCGATCCGTGACGGGATCGGGTCGCCAGCCGCCATCAACAAAGGCTCCGCATGCTCCGCCTTTCGATTCAGGCACGCCAGGCTCTGGCACGGCTGACATTGCCGGTCCTGATCGTTGTTTCGTTCGGGGTCATGCTGCTCGGGAAGGCTGATACGTTGATAGCCGAGCGGGCACGCACCGCGCTGGGTGACGGGTTGGCGCCGATTTACGCCGCGCTGGCCGCCCCGCTGGGGCGCATCCATGCCACCATCACCGAAACCGCCGCGCTTTGGGACATGCGCGAGGAAAACGCCCGCCTGCGCGACGAAAACGAGCGGCTGCGCCGCTGGCAGACCATCGCCTTGGCGCTGGACGCGGAAAATCAGCGACTGAAGGCCAGCCTGCGGTGGATCCCCGACCCCGACGCGTCATTTGTCACCGCGCGCGTGGTCGCCGATGCCGGGGGCGTCTATGCCAAGGCCGTGCTGCTGTCGGTCGGCCCCAACCATGGCATCCACAAGGGCGAGATCGCGGTGGACGAGCGTGGCTTGATCGGCCGCATTACCGAGGTTGGCTCGCGCACCGCCCGCGTGCTGCTGATCACCGACCTGAACAGCCGCATTCCGGTCATCATGGAAACCTCCCGGGCACACGCCATTCTGGTCGGTACCAACGGCGCCCGTCCGCGGCTGCAATACTGGCCGGAAGGCATCGTGCCGCAGGAAGGTGAGCGCATCGTTACCAGCGCGGAAGCCAATGCCTTTCCCGCCAATCTGCCGATCGGCACCGTGCACTACACCGCCAGCGGTGCGCCCGAAGTCGAACCCGCGGCCATGCTGCAGAAGCTGGAGATCGTGCGGATCTTCGACTACGGCCTGAACGGCGTGACCGCGCCGGAGCCTCCGTCCCGTCCGTCCCCCGGGCGCCACTGATGGCCGTGATCGACCGGCGCCCGGGCATCAGGCCGAGGGCCAGTCTGGGCCGGCGTCTGGATGTTATCGCCCGGGTCGGTTTTCCCGCCTGTATGACCGTGCTGCTGATGCTGCTGACGCAGGCGCCCCTGGAAATTCCCGAACAGGCGGCCCTGTTGCCGGCGGTGTCGCTGTGCTGCGTCTGGTTCTGGTCGCTGTTCCGTCCGGACAACCTGCCGCCGCCGGTCGTCTTTCTGATCGGCCTGTTCATGGACCTGCTCGGCTATCTGCCGCCGGGCGTTGGAATCTTTACCCTTTTGGCCGTCCAGGCGCTGGCTCTGGCGATGCGCCGATCGTTGGCGCGGCGTGGCTTCATCTGGGTCTGGGGTGTGTTCGCGGGGGTCGCCGTGGCGGCCGCGCTGGTGATCTGGCTGCTGACGATGCTGCTGACGTTCCGGGTGCTGCTGCCTTATCCAGCGGTCTTCATCGCCGCGCTCAGTATCGCGATCTTTCCCATCCTGGCCGTGCCATTCGCCGCGGCGCACCGGTCTGTCGCCGACCCGGACCAGGCCTGAGCATGAAACGGGATGTCGAACGCACCGGGGTGTTCACCCGCCGCGCCCTGCTGATGATGGGCGGGCAGGTCGCCGTCCTCGGCACGCTGGGTGCCCGGCTGTATCAGGTTCAGGTGGAGCAGGGCGCGCGGTACACCACCATGGCGGATGAAAACCGCATCAGCGCCCGCATGATCGCGCCGCCACGCGGCCGTATCCTGGACCGGTTCGGGCTGGTCGTGGCCGGCAGCACAACCAACTGGCGCGCGGTTCTGATCGCGGAGCAGGCGAACAACGTCCCGGCGACCCTGGATGCGTTCTCGGCCCTGCTGCCGCTCAGCGAATACGAACGCGCCCGCATCGATCGCGAACTGCACCGCCATCGCAAGTTCATCCCCGTCCTGCTCCGCGAATTCCTGACGTGGGATGAAATGGCGGCGATCGAGGTGAACGCGCCGGACCTTCCGGGCATCGTGGTCGATGCTGGCACCTCCCGCAGCTACCCGTATAGCGAGAAGCTCGCTCATATCGTTGGGTACGTCGCCCCGCCCAACGAGGCCGACGTGGCCGACGATCCGTTGCTGGGGTTGCCGGGCCTGCGGATCGGCCGAGCGGGCATGGAGAAATTCCACGACCTGGGGCTGCGCGGGCGAGCGGGATCGGTGCAGTTGGAGGTGAATGCGGTCGGGCGAGTGATCAGGGAGCTTGACCGACAGGAAGGCCTGCCGGGCGAGGATGTCGGCCTGACGATCGACGCCGGACTGCAACAAGCGGTGCTGAATACCCTGGGTGACGAAAGCGCCAGCGCTGTCGTGATGGACTGCCGCAATGGCGAGGTGCTGGCGATGGCGACGAATCCGTCGTTCGACCCGTCGGTGTTCAACTCCGGCGTGTCGCAGGCGCAGTGGCTGGAGTGGACCAAGGATCGCCGCACGCCGCTGATCAACAAGGCGACCTCGGGTCTTTATGCGCCGGGCTCCACCTTCAAGATGGCCGTCGCCCTGGCTGGGATCGAGGCCAAGGCGATCACGCCGAATGACCGCATCGACTGCCCGGGCTACCTGGACCTGGGTGACACCCGCTTCCATTGCTGGCGCCGGGGCGGCCACGGCATGCTGGACCTGCGCGGCGGCCTGAAAAACAGTTGCGACGTGTTCTTTTATGAAGTCGCCCGTCGCACCGGCATCGACCACGTGGCGGCCATGGCTAACCGGCTGGGGCTGGGTGTGGAACTGGAGCTGGATCTGCCGGGCCAGCGCCCCGGCCTGATTCCGACGCGGGAATGGCGCATGGGCCACGGCCATGCCTGGAACATCGGCGATACCATCGTCAGCGGCATCGGGCAGGGGTTCATTCAGGTCACGCCGCTGCAACTCGCGACCTATGTGTCTCGCCTTGCCAGCGGGCGGTTGGTTCAGCCGCATTTGACGCGCAAGCTGGCCGGGGTGATGCAGCCGGGCGTCGAGCCCGAGGACTGGCCGCTGCTGGGGATGTCGGAAAAGCTGCTGCACAACGTGCGCGAAGGCATGTGGGCGGTCGTCAACGAGCAAGGCGGCACCGCACCGCTCGCGAAACTTGCCGACCCGGCGGTGCAACTGGCCGGCAAGACCGGCTCCGCCCAGGTTCGCCGGGTGTCTCGGGAGCTGCGCGAAAGTGGCCATTTCGACAGCGAGAAGCTGCCTTGGGAATATCGTCCGCATGCGCTGTTCGTCGCCTATGCACCCTATGACGCACCGCGCTACGCCTTGGCGGTCGTGGTCGAGCATGGCAACGCCGGCGCCGCCGCCGCCGCGCCGATGGCGCGCGACATCATGACCGAAGTCCTGCGCCGCGATCCCGCGAACCGCACCGAGGCGCCGCCGGCACAAGTCGCGGAGGCGAAGATCTGATGGACCGGCGACTTTGGCGTGAACCGTCTTTCGACATCATGGGCAAGGTACTGCAGGTCAACTGGCTGTACGTCCTGCTGCTGTGCGCGCTTGCCGGCGTCGGTTATGCGACGCTCTACAGCGCGGCGGGTGGCGCGCCGGAGCCTTACGCCACCAGGCATGCCATGCGGTTTGGCATCGGCGTGATCCTGATGTTGGCGATTGGCATGGTTGATATCCGCATTATCGCCAGACTTGCGTGGCCCGCCTGGCTGGGCGGCGTTCTGCTGCTGGTGTTGGTTCTGCGCATGGGCCATGTGGGGAAGGGCGCGCAACGCTGGCTGGAACTGGGCGGCCTGCAGCTCCAGCCGTCGGAACTGATGAAGCTGGCACTCGTGCTGGCGCTTGCGTCCTGGTTCCATAAAGCCTCGTGGGAGCGGATGGGCAATCCGCTGTTCCTGTTTCCGCCGATTATCGCGGTGCTTATCCCGGTGGGATTGATCCTGAAGGAGCCGAACCTGGGCACCGCGGCGATCACCGCGATGCTGGGCGGGGCGGTCTTCTTCGCCGCGGGCGTACGCTGGTGGAAATTCGCGATGGTGTTGCTGCCAGTGCCGCTGCTGGCGAAATTCGCCTACAGCCATCTGCACGACTATCAGCGCGCCCGTATCGACACCTTTCTGCACCCCGAGAGCGACCCGCTGGGGGCCGGCTACAATATCATCCAATCGAAGATTGCCCTGGGGTCCGGCGGGATGTGGGGCAAGGGCTACCTGCAAGGCACTCAGGCGCATCTGGATTTCCTGCCGGAGAAGCAGACCGACTTCATCTTCACCATCATCGGCGAGGAGTGGGGATTTGTCGGCGGAATTGTGGTGATCGGCCTGCTGTGCCTGATTATTCTGGGCGGGATGTTGATCGCGCTGCGCTGTCGCAACCAGTTCGGTCGGCTCGTCGCGCTTGGTATCTCGTGCAACTTCTTCCTGTATGTGTTCGTCAATATCGCGATGGTGATGGGTGCGATTCCGGTGGGCGGCGTGCCGTTGCCGCTGGTTTCCCACGGCGGGTCGGCGATGCTGACGGTCATGGTGGGGTTTGGCATTCTGATGTCGGTTCATGTTCATCGCGACGTGGAGTTCGCCAACGCGCGGGACGATCAGTGATTCGTCCATCGCTGCTGTCCGCATATCGGAACACGGTTTATCAAGCGGGCGGCGCCAAGGTCCGTGTCGGGCGCCGCTGTTCCGCGATGGATCGCTTGCTGCTTGAGCATCGCGCCCGACAGGCCGCTTTTATCTCGGCGTACAATCCGTTCTCCAGGCTCATGCAGGCGGGTTGGAATCACCGAATGCAGAAACGTCTCGGGGAAACGGTCCGCCGTCGGACTGTTCTGCCTGCGACCGGATGCTGGAGGCGTTGGTCTGAGGCGCATTTTTTGGTCTTGGGCGACCCCAGGCTGGTCGCCCGCCTGGCCCGTCGCTTCCGCCAAAACGCGATCGTGATCATCCGTCTGAGACAACCCGCCCAACTTTTGATTTCTTCGGAATAAGCCGGTCGGCACTGGCTTCGTCCGCTGCGATCAGCAACTTGCCTTGGGAAGGCCGCGACGACCGCCGACGGGCGGGGTAGAGCGGCAATCCCTGGCGGCCGAACTGGGCATCGCGGAGCACATGGCATTCGTGGGTTTGGGGCCAAATCCGCTTGCCTGTATGCGCGCCGCGGATGGCTTCGTTCTGTCCTCTCGTTCCGGGGGTTTCGGACGACTGTTGGATCAACGAGGTCGTCGGCCCGCCGGGCTGCTGCGCGGGCGCGGGGGCGCGCTCAGCGGCGGTGCTTGCGCCGAGGGGTATGCCAGTCTGTTCCGGAGTTTGGTTTAGCCCCAACGCCCCAGCCGGGCCGCCCGGGCGCGTCGTGCCACGAACCAAACCCAGACGAGCTGTGGTGCCAGCGTGATGAACGGTACCGGCGGTTTCAGCGGCGAGGGCAGGGCAATAAACAGCAGACAGCAACCCCCGCCGAATATCGCAAAGCCCCAATGGACCAGGGTAACGGTGACGGCGGGCACGCCCGAGCGCTGGGCCACTTGATACAAATGGCCACGGTGCGGTTGGGTGACGGCCTCCCCGGCCAGAAGGCGGCGCACAAGGGTGAACCCGACGTCGAACAACACGCCGGACAGCAGCATCGGCATCAGCAGGAACGACAGCTCCACCCCGTCGAACCGGCTGGCCACGACCGCGAGCACTGCCAGCATGAAGCCGCAGAACTGGCTGCCGACATCGCCCATGAAAATCCGGGCCTTGGGGAAGTTGAACGGCAGGAACCCAGCCAAACCCGACGCCAGCAGGCCTGCCGCGGCATAGGCGAACCAGCCGCCATGTTGTTCGGCGATGAAAACGATGAACAGGCAGGCGATCAACGACACGCCGCTGGCAAGCCCGTTCAATCCGTCGATGAAGTTCATCGCATTGGTCGTGAACAGCATCCAGACCACCGTCGCGCCGACGCCTGCCCAGACGAAGGGCAGCGGGCCGAGATAGGGGATGCGGAAATCGGTTACGTAGAGGCCGCTGCCGACGGCGACCAAGGCCGCCAGGACCTGAGCGCCGAGTTTGACGACGAACGGCCAGTCGAACAGATCGTCCAGAAACGCAACCACGGCGATCGCCACCGAAGCCTCGATCACGCCGAGGAAATAGGGGTCGGCCAGCCGGGAGAATTCGGCGTACCGATAGAGCACCGCGATTCCGGCCAGGAAGGTGACGACAATTCCGACCCCGCCCCCCTTGGGAGTCGGACGGTCGTGCATCTTGCGTGCCTCGGGCGTGTCCATGACCCGCACCGCGATCATCGTCCGCACCGTCGCGGCCGACAGCAGCATCAGCAGGGCGGCAAAACCCAAATGGCGAAAGATAGCGAGTGCGGTCATACGACGATCCGGTTGGAAGCAGCCGGATCGTCTATCGCGTGTTGTCCGGAAGGCAAAGGGACCTTCGCCGTCAATCGCCGCCCCGACGTTTCCGGCCGGTCAGCGGGTGAAACCCTCAAGCTCGTCCTTCGCCCAGTCCATCGCCTGCTGGATGGTCTGTCCGGAGACCAGCTTCGATACCATCGTCGGGATCAGGCCACGATTCCATGCCTGCACCCCAATCTCCGGCGGGCCCGACGAGCCGGTGACGTAATATTCCGCGTCATGCCACGCTCGGATCGGGTAGTTATAAACCGTGCCCTTCGGCGGCCCGACCTCCTCCCAAATCTTGAAGTCGGCCATTGAGGCGTAGGGCGGAATGTCATACCCGTCCACCGCGGTCGTCAGCGTCTCCATCTGTTCGCGCGCACCCAGATGGGCCAGCAGGTCGCGCGCCGCGGGCTTGTTCTGGGCGAACGACCACAGGCCAAAGAAATATGGGCGCATCGGCACCATCCGCCCTTTCGGCCCGCGCGGGTTCGGGAACGTCCAGCAATCCTCGGCCACCTTCAGCGCGTCGCGCTTGGCGACCGCCCAGGCTGACGGCGGGTTCCAGATCAGGGCGCTTTTGCCCGAAATCAGCGCCCGGTTGTTCGACGCGTCGTCATAGCTGACGGTGTCCGACGGCAGATAGGGCACCATCCGCTTGGCATATTCCATCGCTGCCCGAACATTGTCGGAATCAACCGTGATGGTGCCCTTGGCATCGACCAGATCGGCGCCGAAGGCACCGAAGATCGCGCCCCAAGTCTGGTTGGAGTCCGTGGTCGTCCCGCAGCCGAGGCCGAACGGGAATCCCGCCTTGTGGCAGGCCTCCGCCGCCTTCAGCATCGCCTCATACGTCCAGGCCGCCGATGTCGCGGGTGTCGCCTCATGATTGGGGAACAGCGCCTGGACGTCGATCCCGGCATATTGCTTCAGCATGCTGATGCGCGCGCAGGTGGTCAGGGGAGACGAACCCCAGGCGACCGGCACCGCCCTCCAATGCCCCTCCGACACGCCAAGGTATTCATACGCGCGGCTGATCTTGCCGTATTTGGCGATGAACCCCTTCATGATGTCGTCCACGGGGTCGAGCGACTCCGCGTATTCATGCACCGACCACATGTCGAAGGCGTAGATGTCGTGGCCGGTCTTGGCCTGTGCCTCCGCCGCCATGGTGATCATGATCTTGTTGCCGATGGCGGTCAGGAAATCCAGCTGGACATCGACCTTGTTCTTCTCGGCCCAGGCGCCGACGACTTTCTTCATCGCCTCGTTTCCGGCCGGCACCCAGTGGTCCCACAGCGCCACGCTGAGCTTCCCCGCTGCGCCGGCGGATCGGATATTCACCAAGGGAAGCGCCGCGGTCGCGGCGGTTAGACCAAGCGCCTTCCGGCGCGAAAGCAGAGCCTTCATCGTCGTGATCTCCCTGTCTGGCGGGCATTTTGCCTGCCTTATTTTGATTAATTGGAGTATTCATCGGCGCAGCGTTGGAAACAAGCACCATGTTGCTGTCCATTTCCGGCCGAACCGAGGGAAATTAGCGGCACGTGCCCATGATCCAGGTGACCCGAAATCTGGCGATCGACGAGCGGGCGGTGGAGGAAACCTTCATCCGAGCCTCGGGTCCCGGCGGCCAGAACGTCAACAAGGTGGAGACGGCGGTGCAACTGCGGTTGTCGCTGGACCGCGCCGACCTGCCGCCCGCCGTGCGGGCGCGACTGGAAAAGCTGGCGGGACGGCGGCTGACGCTGGACGGCGACATCCTGATCACCTGTCAGCAGCACCGCACCCAGGACCGCAACCGGGCGGAGGCGATGGCGGCGCTGATCGAACTGATCCGCCGGGCGACGGTGGCGCCGATCCGCCGTGTGGCGACGAAACCGAGTTATGGGTCGAAGCTTAGACGGCTGGAGGAGAAGTCCCACCGGGGCAAGATCAAGCAAGGCCGCGGCGGCGGGATCGACCGGGACTGAACGACAACTGTTGGCACCGCCCCTCACCGGCCAGGATAGGGAAGGGTGGCCGCGTGCTATCTGGCAGGATGGGATGACGTGCCAAATGGCAC
>DNXO01000140.1:42872-76768 GCA_003506895.1 Acetobacteraceae bacterium
CGTGCCAAATGGCACGATGGGATGATATGTGCGCGCTGCCTCCGGATTTGCATTGACCGCTCGTATCGCTGCGCGAAACTCCATCTGTTGTTGAGAGCTTCCCGTCACTGACAGGCCGCGCCTGATGCCCTACCCACACGGTACCGTTCGGCCCGCTTCCCTCAGAACCCTTGTTGCACGGCCAGTGAAGCAGGCGATCGCGGCGCAGGTTGTTGCCCTGTTCAACGACCGGTCACGGGGTGAGAAACCGGTCCAGCGCCGAACTGACAGCCTGTTTGGCCCCAAGGCGGTCGCTTGGCGGGTGCATGGGGACGTCACCTCGATGATGGTCGGAGGCATCGCCGGGTTGCTGCTTCAGATGCTCCATCCGGCCGTCCTGGCCGGCGTGTGGGATCATTCGAATTTCCGTTCGGATATGCAGGGCCGGTTGCGGCGTACCGCGCGCTTCATCGCCCTGACCACCTATGGCGACCCGGCGGAAGCCAACGCGGTGATCGCCCGTGTTCGTGCCATTCATGCCAAGGTCAAAGGAACCTTGCCGGATGGGCGGGCATACGCGGCCAACGACCCGGCGCTGCTGGCATGGGTCCATGTCACCGAGGCCACCAGCTTCCTGGACGCCTGGATGCGCTACGCCCAACCGGATATGTCGCTGGCTGATCAGGACCGCTATTTCGCGGAAATGGAACGCGTTGCCTCAGCCCTCGGCGCCGACCCGATCCCCCGCACCCGGTCTCAGGCTCGGGACCTGATCGCCGCGACGCGCCCGCATCTGCTGTGCGATGACCGCACCCGCGAAATCGCGCGCCTGGTGCTATCGCAACCGGCGCCAAACAGGATGGCGGAGCCGTTTCAGGCGCTGACCTTGCAGGCGGCGGCGGATCTGCTGCCAGCCTGGGCGCGGCGCATGCATGGCCTTCCCGAACCGTCGCTGACTGTCCCCCTGGTCCGGGCCGGAACGCTGGGCATTGCCCGCACGCTGCGTTGGGCGTTCAGATAAGGCGCGACATTGCGGCAAGCCCTGGGTGACGATGTCGCGGGATGTAGATCATCAAGAACATTCGCGGGTCCTATTTGCGATCGCGCGCAGTCGATTTTGTGAACCTTGTCCCTAATACTACGGACCACAATCAGCGATTACCCGACGCTGGATCACCTCGGCCGTGTCCGTGCCGCGGTCCATGTAATCGCCGATATACAGCAACCGGGCCGCAACGTGGCGGTTGCTTGGGCGTGTTCGATCATTGCCAATCGGGGTTACAGGCGAACCGGGTTTCAGGCACCTCGGCCGCTTCCAGCGATGAAGCGATGCAGCCCGTCCTTGAGCAGGACCGCATTGAAGTTCATCAGCAGACCGACAGGACAGCCGCTCAGGCGGAGGTAGGTAAGTGTCTGCGCCTTGTGAACCGGACGGACGAATTCAACGGACTTCACTTCGACGACCACCGCTCTTTCTACAATGATGTCCGCTCGGTAGCGATTTTCCAGCCGCATGTCTCCGTATATCAGCGAGAGCGGAACCTCTTGGTCAAATGCCATACCAGCGTTGCGAAGTTCCCAGCAAAGGCAATCCCGATAAGCGGATTCCAGCAGACCCGGGCCAACCGTGCGGTGAACCTTGATCGCGGCGGCGATGATTCGGTCGGTCAGAACCGAACCGGGTTCGGGGATTGGGCTTTCATGGATCATTGTATTACAGGCGGAGTTGTTTCTGGATGGTTAACGGACAGGTCGGTGCGGTGGCTTTTTTGTGACACCGAGATCGCCGAGGACCGCAGAGGGCGCTGAGAAGGAACTCTGAAATCCCGCCCAACCAGGTACCGGGTGCGCTGGCTAAAGATACTTCTCGGCGATCTCCGCGGTCCTCGGCGCTCTCTGCGTCACAAAACGCGGACGATCATCCACCCCCTCAGCCAGCGCGGTCCCGCCGATAGGGCAGAACATGCAGTGAGGTCGTTCGCGCCCGGCCGAGCTTACCCGGTGCGGGATACCTCCAGCACATGATCGGCGATGGCCAGCGAGGCGGTCAGGCCGGGGCTTTCGATCCCGAACAGGTTGATTAAGCCCGCAACCCCGTGAGTTTGCGGCCCCTGGACGACGAAGTCCTGGCCCGGCGCGCCTTTCGGCACCGTCTTGGGGCGGATGCCGGCATAGCCCGGCTGCAACCCGCCGTCCTTCAATCCCGGCCAGTACTTCCGGACCGCCGCGTAGAAACTGTCGGCGCGGGACGGGTCCACGGTGTAGTCGATGCTGTCGATCCACTCGACGTCGGGTCCAAACCGGCACTGCCCGCCCAGATCGACGGTCAGATGCACGCCCAGGCCGCCGGGGACGGGAACCGGGTAGATCAAGCGGGAGAACGGCGATTTCCCCGTTAACGTGAAGTAGTTCCCCTTGGCGTAGTACGCGGTCGGCACCCGGTCCCGGGGCATCCCGGCTATCCGGCCTGCCAGACCTGGCGCGTGCAGTCCGGCCGCGTTCACCAGCAACCGGCAGCGCAGGGTCATCGGGTCGGCGCCGCCGACATCGATCTCGATCTGGCGTCCGACGACACGTCCGCCCAGCATGGGGCTGAAGAACACGGGGACCGCGCCGGCGTTCTCCGCATCGCCTTGCAGTGCCACCATGTAGGTGTGGCTGTCGATGATTCCCGTCGCGGGTGACAGCAGGGCGCTGGTGCAGACCAGATTGGGCTCCAGCGCGATCGCCTCGGCGGCGGTCAGCACGCGCATACCCTCGACACCGTTGGTTTCCGCGCGCTGCTTGATCCCGGCCAGCATCGCGTCTTCCTGTGCGCTGGTGGCGACGATCAGCTTGCCGCAGTTGATGTGCGGGACGCTTTTTTCCGCGCAATACGCGTACAGCTTCCGGCGCCCGGCGACGCAGAATCGGGCCATCAGGGAGTTGGCGGGGTAATAGATGCCGGCGTGGATCACTTCACTGTTACGTGAGGAGGTTTCGGTGCCGATACCCTCGGCGGCTTCCAGGATGATGACCTCGCGGCCCGACATCGCCAGCGCGCGTGCCACCGCAAGGCCCACGACTCCCGCCCCGACGACGACGCAATCGACTTCCTCCACGCTGTATTCCTCCTAACGATCGGGCTGGCGAACGGGTTAGGCTGGGTGCGAACCGGAGTCCAGATATGCTGACCCTGCGCGCGGGTACTTCGTCCGTTGTTGTCGCCCCCGAACACGGGGCCGGGCTGACCGGCTGGCTGCTGGGCAGCACGCCCTTGCTGCGCCGCGCATTGCCGCAAACCGCGATCGGCGGCGATCCCCGTGCGATGGGGTGCTTTCCACTGTTGCCCTACGGCAACCGCATTGCACACGCCCGGTTCCGTTGGCTGGGCGTGGACTATGCGCTGCGGGAAAATTTCGGCGACAATCCGCATACGATCCATGGCGTCGGGTGGCAACGCGCCTGGACGGTGGAGGCGACCAGTCCCACTTCTGCCTTGCAGAGCCTGCGCCACAGTCCCGATGCGTCCTGGCCGTTCGCATTCCAGGCAAGCGTTGAATACCGCCTGTCGCCCGAGGCGCTGACCATCGCGCTTCAAATGACCAACCGGCACGATACCGCCGCCCCGGCCGGGATCGGTATCCATCCGTTCTTTCCCAAGGCAAACGATCCGTCGTTGCGCTTCGCTGCGTCGGGTGCGTGGGAGACCGGGCCGGACGCCCTGCCGCTGCGGCAAGGTCCGCTGCCGGCGGATTGGTCGCACGCGGCATCGCGACGGATCGCGGACTCCCGGCTGGATAATTGCTTCACCGGTTGGGACGGACGGGCTGACATTCTTGCCGGACCCGCCAGCTTGCGGATCGAGGCCAGCCCCGTGTTCCGCCACCTTCAGGTGTTCACGCCGGATTGGGCCGATTTTTTTTGCGCCGAACCGGTCAGCCATGCCCCCGATGCGATCAACAGGCCGGACCTGCCGGTCGAACAGGCCATGCATGTGCTGCGGCCGAACGAGACACTCAGCGGTATGGTTCGGTTGAGCCCGACCGGGCAATGACGCCCGATCATCCGAGAATCGCCAACGCCGCTTCGGGCCCCGACAGGATCTCCACCAGGCGTACCTGATCCACCAACGCCAAACGATCACGCATCGCCGGACCGCTGATCGCCTCGGCTGCCTTCTTCAACAGCACATCGTAGGCCGCGCCGCTGCCCACGGTTCTAGCCTCGGTTTCCAGCACGCGCAGGCCACGCGCGGCGGCCTCCAGCGCGGGAATGGCCAACGGCGCCGGATCGTTAAGCGGAAGCAGCAATTCCTGTTCCAATCCGGTGGCGAACCTGGCCTTGCAGCCTACATCCAACTTCTTCCGGATCGCTTGCACCTGGACCCGCCGCCGTGGGGATGCCGAACCGGTCTCCAGGTGCCCCAGCAGCTTGGCGATCTGTGCGGCCGAGGCCCCGGCATCGCTCAGGCTTCCAGACGCGATCCGGCTTTTGGTGCCGTCGTCGGCATCCAAATGCCACAACAACCGTTCGGCGGCCTGATCCAACGCGGCCTGGACGGCCATCCCCGTCGAACCGCCATGGGCCTGCGGCAGGGCGGCGGCGGCTTCCGGCATACGGGCCAGCAACAGCGCGATCATCATCGGCAGGGCCGGGAGATGGGCCGCCGCCACCTCACCAAGCATCGCATGGATCCGCTGAGCATCCGGTGGAAGCAGCCCGCCGGCGGTTGCGCTCGCTAACGCGTCCAGCGCGGCGGCCTGTCCCAGCAGGGCGGCGATGCACGTGGTCAACGGCGCATACATTGCCAAACCGAGGCCGGTGCGGTCCCATGTCTCCGGGACCTTGCCCGCGGCAAGGACCCGTGAGGCGGCCGGCCACAGCAGACCACCGCAACGCGCGATCAAGTCCACGTCGGCTGTAGTCCGGTTGAGGATGCGGGCCTCGATCGCCGCCGCATCCGGACCCATCGACAGGCGGACCTGTTCCGCCACCGGAGCCAGGGCCGTTCTTGGAATTGAGTTATGGCCCGGCCGCCAGCGCGCCGCGGGGACAATCAGTGGATCGAGCGGGTGGAACAGCAGCCGGGCGAACCGCAACGGCCTGGGCGGGCGGAGGGTCGCGAGCCGCTGGCGCAGCGGCGCGATCAGGGCATCGGCGGGGCCCCGGCTTGCCATCGCATCCACCGTCGCCACGATGCGCACGATATGGGGATCCGGCGCTTCCGCCATCTCCCGGTTCAGGGCTCGTAACGCGGGGTTGTTCGGCGACACCACGGCCTACGCGCCCATGGCGCGGAGCGCCTCGTTACGTTGGATGAGCGCGAACGCCGCCGCGCCGCGCCGCCAGGCGTCATTCTGGCTGACGACCCGAGCGGCGGGGTCCATCGCGGCCTCTGGAATGGAGCGGTTGGTCCATTCGGTCACCTCACGCGGCATAACCGGTAAAACCTGCGCCATTTCCAGCAGAGCGGCGCGCCGGTTGGCGTCACAGCTTGCTGGTTGCCACAGGAGACGCACCCCGTCCCACCCATCCAGCAGCCAGTCGCATCGGGTGGCCCGCCCGATTGTTTCCGCTGGACTTGCGACCCAGCGTTTCAGCAATCCAGCAGGATCGGCCAGGGTGCCGCGTGTGGTGGCCAGCAACGCCGACGCGGTATTGAGCGCCAGGTCCATGCCCGCGATGACGGTGCGCCCCAGGCCGGCGATATCATCCGCGGCGGTTGCATCCAACCAACCCGAGATGCTGTTCCTGGTGTCCTCCAGCCTGTCGAGCAGGCGGGGAATGCGGGCGTTGCGGTCCCGTGGGGTCAAGCCGACAGGCGCGAACGCGTCCCCCATCGCATCCAGGCCGGTGGCCAGATGGGTGGCGGCGCAGCCAAACGCGGGTGCTATCCTGTGCAGCAGGTTGCTTGCCCGGCGATCGAACTCCGGGGTGCGTTCGGGGGAGACGGGGCCGGTCCGGCCGTCCGGGTCCACCTGATTGACCAGCGCGGTCAGTAACAGGAGATGCGCCCGCAGACGCTGCGCGCGATCCGCCTCGATTGTTCTCCGAACGGCGGCGGCGGTCTCCTTGCCGGCATATCCCTCGCAAGCCACCGCCAATGCGGTCTCACGAAGCCGCTCCGGGTCGATTAGGGGCAGGGCGGCGAGGCGCCGGAACAGCAGTGTGTCATGAACGGTGGGATTGCACAGCGCACGAACCCCCGACCATTGCACGATGTAAACGCCGCGCCCCCCGGATGGGTTGGGAACGACCAACTCTGGCGTCTTGTGCGGGCCTGTCCGCGCCCGGGCACCGGCCAGGAGGGGCGTTGTGAACGGCACGGCCACACCGCGACTTTGGAAGGTCGCGGGATGGTGGAACTCCGTCAACGGAAGGGCGATGGTCTGCACCTTCCGATGATGGACCTGAAAGATGAATCAAAGGTTACCGGCGGCCCGTTCTTTCAAGGTTTCGAACCGGTTTTGGTCCCAATCAGCGCACGGAAGGCATCACCGCAGGGAAAGGGCGCGCCCGATGGGTTAGCTATCTGCCACGGAAAACCGGCTTCTGCTTGGCCATGAACGAGCGGCAGGCGTTCTGAAAATCCTCGGTCTTGGTGAAGCCGCTGGTCGCTGCTTCCTCCTCACGCGTGACCGGCAATGCCCCGCGCAGGCGGCGGATCGCCGCCTTGTGGTAGCGTGCCGACAGTGGGGCGCCCTCGGCGATCCGGCGGGCGAGGCCCAGCGATTCGGCTTCGACCTGGTCATCCGCGACCAGACGCGACAGCAGGCCTTTTTCATAGGCTTCGCGACCAGTGAAGATGCGGCCTTCGATCAGCATCTCGGACGCCACGCCGGAGCCGGCGAGGGTGATGATCGGGTCGATCTCGGCATAGGGGTACCAAACGCCCAGGTTCCGGGCGGTGATCCCCATCCGCATGCTTTCGCCGCCGACCCGGAAGTCGCACATCGTGGCGATTCCGGCCCCGCCGCCCAGGCAGTAGCCCATGATCATCGCCACCACCGGGTGCTGGCACAGTCGGATCGACTGCATGCTCTCGTCAAGGACGTGGGCGTATTCCGCCTCCCGCTCGTCGGTTCCGCGTTCGGCTGCGAACGCACCGATATCGGCACCGGCACAGAACGCCTTGTCCCCGGCGCCGCGCAGGACGACACAGCGCAGGTCGTCGTCGGCCGAAAGTTGTTCCATCACGGTTTGCAGGCCACGCCACATCGAGAGGTCGAAGGCATTCCGGCGTTCCGGCCGGTTGAACGTGACGATGGCGATCGTGCCGTCACGGGAAACAGTCAATCTGGGGTCTAGCATCGCGGGCAAGGTCTCCTTACCGGCGGGTATGTGTCACACCAGCTTGAAATCGTCCATCGCCGGACGACCCGTGACATGGCGCCAATGATGCCAAAGCAGACGCGCCGCCAGGGACCGGACGGGCTGCCAGGCGGTCGCCAGTTCCCGCAGCGCCTTGGGGGCGGGGCGGGCGGGCAGGGATTTCAGATCGGCCAGGGCCGCCGCCAGGGCGATGTCGCCGGACGGAAAGATGTCGAGCCGGTCCAATGCGAACAGCAGGTATATTTCCGCGGTCCACCGTCCCATGCCCTTGATCGAGCCGATGGTCACGATCGCCGCCTCGTCATCGAGCAATGCGATCCGGTCAGCGCTAAGGGTGCCATCCAGGAAGGCCGCGGCGAGTGCCCGGGCGTGTATGACCTTTGGCCGTGACAGGCCGGCGGCACGCAGCGTGTCGTCCGGGAGTTCGATCAGAGTGGCCGGTTCCAGCGCGCCGGGAATTGCGCGCAGCCGCCCCCAGATCGCCGCGGCGGCCTGGTTGCTGATCATCTGCGCGACGATGGCCTGGAGCAGGCCCGGAAACCCCGGTGTCCGGCGGCGCCAGGGCAGGGGGCCGGCTCGGTCGAGAATGGTGCCGAATGCGGGATCGAGCGCGGTTAGTGTGCTGAGCGCGGCCATTGCCGTGGGGGGCGGATGAGGGAAATCGGGCGCCGTGTGGGATTCAGGACTCATGTCCGCAGACTGGTCCGGGTGGCCGAAGCCGGCAAGCAGGGCCACCCGAACCGCCAGGGCGGGCGTCGCTTATCCCACCCGTTGAATGCGCCCCGTGTGCGGGTCCATCGTGAACTTCGCCACCACCGAACCCTCGGGTGTCGTCATGCTGAAGCCGATCGGGCCGCCGGCGGTCGCCGCGACGTTGCTGACTTTCCATGAGTGGTTGCCATGCCACAGCAGAAATGCCTCGGCGATCTTTTGCACATCGTCTGGCGCGAGATTCCGATCCTCCTGACGGTAGATCAGCGCAAAGTCACGCGGATTGAATGCACGGTCGCGCATCCGGTCGTGCCTGTGATGCGCCCATCCCATCATGCCGGGATGCGGCGGCATTTCGTCCATCTGTTGGGCTGGCGGCGGAGCAGGCTGGGCCTGTGACAAAGCGGCACCGGTGGCGATGCCGCCAATCACGAAAGCCGCGGCGGCGGCGAGCAGGGTCTGACGCATCGGGGACTCTCCATGTTTTGCAGCGCTGCATACATGTGCCTTCGGGATGCGGCTGATCCGCTCAGTCAGGCGACGAATTGCAATAAAGTGCAACGGCGATTCCGAACCGCCCCTGGCATGGACTATGTTACATTGCATGGACCAGACCCCGCATATCCTTGTCATCGACGACGATCGCGAAATTCGCGACCTTCTCGCCCGTTTCCTGGAAAAGCAGCGTATCCGCGTCACCGCCGTCCGCGATGGCAAGGAGGCCCGAAGAGCCTGGCTGAACGGGCATTACCAGTTGGTGGTGCTGGACCTGATGCTGCCGGGTGAATCCGGTCTTGACCTCGCGCGCTGGCTGCGAAGCCAGGGTGAAATCCCGATCGTCATGCTGACCGCGATGGGCGAGGAGACGGACCGGATCATCGGCCTGGAACTCGGGGCGGACGATTACGTGTCCAAGCCGTTCAACCCCCGTGAGCTGCTGGCGCGTATCCGCGCGGTTCTCCGCCGGTCGGGCGATCAGGTGGACACGAAGCATGACCCCTCGGTCCGCGGGTTGCGTTTCAACGACTGGACCCTGGAACCCGCCCGGCGCCGGCTGCTGAACCCCGAGGGGGTGGAGGTCGCGCTGACCGGCGGCGAATACGACCTGTTGTTCGCATTGGTGGAGCGGGCGAACCGCGTGTTGACCCGCGATATGCTGCTGGACCTGCTGCGCGGGCGGCAGGCTGGGCCGTTCGACCGGGCGATCGACGTGGCGGTGTCTCGCCTGCGGCGCAAGCTGGAGGATGACGGGCGCAATGCACAACTTATAAAGACCGTTCGCGGCGGTGGTTACGTCCTCGCCGCCACGGTGGAGAAGGTATGAAATTTCGCTTCTGGCCGCGGAGCCTAGCGACCCGGACCGCGCTGGTGCTGCTGTTGGGCCTCGCTATCGTTCAGATGGCCGGGCTGACCATTCATGCGCTTGATCGGTTGGATGTGCAGCGGCTTGGGCAGGCCCGCGATATCGCGATCCGGGTCGTCGGCATCTATCGAACGGTCGCCCTGACCGATCCCGAGCGTCGGGCGGCCGTGGTTGCGGATCTGCATCGCGGGCCGGACCTGCAATCGTCGCTGAGTGCCTCGCCGCCGCAGGTGGACCTACCGGCCATGCCGGTTCCGGAGCAGCGTCTGCTGCGAATCAACATGAATATGGTCCCGCTTGGCGCACCACAGGTCCGTTGGCGGGAATTGGTGATCTACGGCGGCCATGGCTGGCACAAGGCGATCATCGGCATGCGGTTGCCAGACGGGGAATGGGTCAACGTGACGGCGGAGTTGCAGCCGCTTCGGCCCTGGCACTCGCCTACGTTCCTCGGCGCCTTCGTTCTGATGACCGTCGCGGCGGCCGTGCTGACGCTGTGGGCGGTGCGCCGGCTAATTGCGCCGGTTCGCGCATTGGCCGAGGCGGCGGAGGCGCTGGGCCGGGACGTCAACGCGGCGCCGTTGCCGGAAGCCGGCCCGACCGAGGTTGCGGTGGCGGCGGTGGCGTTCAACACGATGGCGGGTCGCATTCGCCGCTTCGTGCAGGACCGGACGGAACTGCTGACGGCGATCGGACACGACCTGCGGACACCGATCACGCGGCTGAAGCTGCGGGCGGAGTTCGTCGATGACGACGAACTGCGGGTGAAGATCCTGGCCGATCTGGAGGAACTGGAGGCGATGGTGTCCGCCACCCTGGCGTTTGGGCGGGACGCGCGGACGACGGAGCCGGTGTCGCCGCTGGATCTGGCGGAATTGCTGCGGACCATCCTGGATGAGACGGGGGACGCGAATCCCGACATGCTGGACAAGCTGCGGTACGATGGCCCGGCGCACATGACGGTTCGGGCCCGGTCGTTGGCATTGAAGCGGGTGCTGGTGAATCTGGTTACCAACGCGGTGAACTACGGCGGGTCGGCGCTGGTGCGGCTGTCTTCCGACGGCGAGCGAATGGTGGTGGTGGACATCGAGGACGATGGGCCAGGAATTCCTCCGGGCGATTTGGACCGGGTGTTCGAGCCGTTCTATCGCGGCGAACCGAGCCGGAACCGGGAAACGGGTGGGGTGGGGCTCGGGCTGCCGATCGCGCGGAATATCATGCGGGCGCATGGCGGCGATGTGACGATCGCGAACCGGCCGTCGGGTGGGGTTAAGGCGACGGTGACGCTGCCGGTTTGAGGGGGACGGAAAGACTGCCGATGGGCCTTTGCCGTCACCGTCATGGCCGGGCGCGTGGCCCGGCCATGACGAGAGTGCGTAGGCCGCGTTCCACCGTGCGCGCTATCCTGATGCCGATGGGGACACGCCCGGCTGGATAGAACGGGAGAATGTCCTGATTCAGCCCACCTCGGCCGCCAGTTTGTTCAAGTAATAAGCTGGATCGCCGAACAGACGCTCCATCACCATGCAGCGGCGGAAGTAGTGCCCGACCGCGTATTCCTCGGTCATGCCGATACCGCCGTGCATCTGCACCGCGCTCTGGGACACATATCGTCCGGCCTGACCGATGCCGACCTTCGCCATCGCCATGTCGTGGGCGCGTTGGGCTTCGTCCGGATTATCCACGGACATTGTCGCCAGGATCGCCATGGAGCGGCCCTGTTCCTGCGCCATGAACATATCCGCCATCCGGTGCTGCACCACTTGGTAGGTGCCGATCGGCTGGCCGAACTGAACGCGGGTTTTGCTGTATTCCAGCGTCATCTCGTTCATGGCTTCCATGGCGCCGACCGTCTCGCCGGCGGTGGCGGCAATCCCGGCATCCACCACACGCCGGATCACGGCCAGGCCCTTGCCGACGCCGCCGATCACATCGGCATCGGATACCGAAACATTCGACAGCGAAATGTCGGCCGCGCGCGTGTCGTCGCGGCTGACATAGCCACGCCGCGCGAGGCCCGGAGCCGAGGCGTCCACCAGAAACAGCGTGATGCCGTCAGCGTCGTGACGATCACCGCTGGTCCGCGCGCTGACGATGATCTTGTCCGCCGCCTCGCCATGGGACACCACGGTCTTCGACCCGTCGAGCACCCAGCCATTGCCGCCGCGCTTGGCGGTTGTAATGACATCCGTCAGGTCATAGCGCGCTTGCCGCTCACCATGGGCGAACGCCATCTTCAACGAGCCTTCGGCGATCGCCGGTATCAGCGCCGACTTCTGATCGTCGCTGCCGGCGACGTTCAGCGCGGTGCCGCACAGCACCACCGTCGGCAGGAACGGCTCCAGCACCAGCACACGGCCGAACGCCTGCATCACCAGCATGACTTCCTGCGGTGTGCCGCCAAAGCCGCCGTATTCCTCGGCGAACGGCAGACCCAGAAGGCCTTGTTCGGCGAACTGCGCCCAGACCGCCGGGGAGTATCCCTCCGGCAATGCCTGATAGCCCTTGCGCTGCGCGAAACTGTACGTGTCGCTCAACATCCGGGTGACGCTTTCGACCAGTAGCCGCTGGTCGTCGGAAGGTTCGAAGTCCATTACAGCCCCAATACCGCTTTAGTCAGGATGTTCTTCTGGATCTCGTTCGTGCCGCCGTAGATGGAGGCCGCACGCAGCATCAGATAGGCGCCCGTCCCGGCGCTGCTGGCTTCCAGCATGTCGTCGGGTTCGTTCAGCGCCTCCAGCTCCTGCGCCCAGATCGGCGTGGCCATCGGGCCGGAGACATCGACCGCGAGTTCGGTGGTGGCTTGCAGCAGTTCGGTGCCCTTTACCTTCAGCACCGAGGACAGCGGGTCGGGCTTCCCGGCGCCCTTTGCCTTGTCGTAGGCGGAGACCACGCGATACTGTGTGATCTCCAGCGCCTTCATATCCACCTGCAACTGGGCGACGCGCTGGCGGAAGACCTGATCCTGGACCAGCGGTTGCCCGCCGAAATTGACCTCTTTTGCCATCGATACGGCGGCGGTGACACGCTCCCGCGACTTGCCCAGACGGGCGATTCCGGTGCGTTCGTTGCCCAGCAGGTATTTGGCGACGTCCCAGCCTTTGTTTTCTGTGTGCACGCGGTTTTCGACCGGCACGCGGACGTCGTCGAAGAACACCTCGTTCAAATGGTGGCTGCCGTCGATGGAGATGATCGGGCGTACCGTGATGCCCGGCGTCTTCATATCGACCAGCAGGAACGAAATGCCTTCCTGCCGCTTGCGCGCATTCGGATCGGTGCGGACCAGCAGGAAGCACCAGTCGGCGTTATGCGCCGTGGAGGTCCAGATCTTTTGTCCGTTTACAACGTAATGATCGCCGTCCCGCTTCGCCGCGGTCTTCAACGATGCCAGATCGGACCCTGCTCCGGGTTCGGAGAATCCCTGGCACCACCAATCGTCGAGGTTTGCCGCGCGCGGCAGGTAGCGGCTTTTCTGCGCCTCGGTGCCGAACTGGATCAGCACCGGGCCGAGCATGGTGATGTTGAAGGAGAGGAGTTCCGGGGCCGGCGCCATCAGGTTCTCTTCCAGGAAGATCATCTTCTGGATGGCGGTCCAGCCGGGTCCGCCCCATTCCTTGGGCCAAGAGTAAGCGCCCCAGCCCTTGGCATTCAGGATGCGCTGCCAGCGCACGGTGTCTTCCTTGCGTGGCGGATGCCCGAGTTTCATGCGGTCCCGGGTGTCGGCGGGCAGGTTGTCGCGGATAAAAGCGCGGACTTCCTCGCGGAAGGCGAGCTCTTCCGGGGTAAAGCGAAGATCCATTGGATGTGTCCCTCCTACTGGCGGGTAAGTCTAAGCAGGCTGATGGGGGGGACGCAATCTCGGGGACGCCGACAGGACGACCGGCGGCCTTGGACGGCACCGACAATGCAGTTGATTCCTATGCGGCAATGCCGTATATAGTGCGCGGTCCAAATCAGGAGAACAGAATTTATGGTTTATCAAATTCTACCGCCCATAGGAGCGTCTTATGCACGCAGTGATCGAAACCCCAGACTTTATCGCAGATGCCAAGGACGCTGGGGTTACTGACGAAGAACGGAGCAAGATCGTTAACACCTTGGCTGGAAACCCTTCCGCGGGTGTCGAAATCAAAGGGACAGGCGGAGCGCGCAAGGTCCGATTTGCCGCAAGAGGCAAAGGGAAAAGTGGCGGATATCGCGTGGTCACCTTCTACAGCGGCCTGGACGTGCCGGTGTTCTTGCTCAACGTGTTTGCCAAAGGAGACAGGGTCGATCTGTCTCAAGCCGAACGGAACCAGATGCGTAAAGAGCTCTCGGGTTTGGCGGAAGATTATCGACGGGGAGTACGCCTTTATGTCGATCGCAGGTAATCGCATCCTTCGGAGCATTCGCCAGGCGCGCACTTATGCGCGCGGCGAAATCACTGAAGGGTTTATCGCCCATGTCCCAGAGGATGTGGACGTCAAAGCTATCCGGCACGGCCTCGGCTTGAGCCAGGAGGCGTTTGCGCTTCGCTTTGGGTTCAGCCCGGCTGCCGTCCGAGATTGGGAGCAACACAGGCGTCAGCCGGAACAGGCGGCTCGTGTGCTGTTGCTCGTCATCGCCCATAATCCGGACGCCGTATGCGCGGCCCTGGCCGCCGTCGCTGCGTAGATGGGGTAAGGTAGGATTTTGTTCGTGTAAGGCGGCAATAAGCCGCCTTGCGTGGCCGGCTTGTTCGCCGGCCAGAATTACCGACAGGCCCGCGGTTTTCACGACTCCTCGCGCACGGGTGGCAATCGATATGAACCAACCCTGACTGGCGGAGTCGGCAAGATACCGGGTTCGGCCGCGCAGGGTTTTGTTGGCGGCCACCGCGGTCCCTGGATAAACGGCAGGCGGCCAATCCGCGCGCCCTGGCACCAAGCAGTATACCGTTCATTCGCGAGACCGTGGGCAGGCAGGCGTTCGGCCAACGCGTCTGTATTTCGACGCATCGATAGGGTCCCGGGGGAGGCGTATCGATTACCTATTAGAAAATGGCTCGGGCGGTAGGATTCGAACCTACGACCAATCGGTTAACAGCCGATTGCTCTACCGCTGAGCTACGCCCGAACACTCACCCCGGCTGCGGTGGCCGGGAGGGCGCCTATCTAGTGTCCCCGGCCGGAGCGGTCAACACGGAAAGCGTCTGATCCGCGAGGAAGTTCACGAACAGGCGTGAACAGGTTGTCGCGTGGGAAAATGGCAGTCCATGTTTGGCGTGCCCAATCACATGCAAGCGGCTTGCAGGCACCAAATCCCGGAACTCCGACATGACCGGAACCGGGATAAACGGCGACCCGTCCGGATGTAGCAGCAGCAGGGGCGGGCGCAGACCTGGTAATTTACCCACAAGGTCTGCGCCGACCAGGGCATGCAGCATCCGCGGGACGGTGTGTGGGCATGCGGCGGCCTGCTGCGACTCGAACCAGCGCCAGGCGTCCGGCGGCAATGCGCCATCGTGAAACCGCGCGCGCATCATGAACGCGGACCAAGCCGCCATGCCCTCGTTCTCGATCATCCGGTGCCACCCGGCGACGGACTGGATGGAGGCCCCAAGATGCGCGCCATTGCTGACCGTCAGCGTCCGCACCCGGTCTGGCGCGCGCAGGGCCGCGTTCAATGCGATCGTTCCGCCGATCGATTCGCCCAGCAGATGAGCGCGCTCCACCCCAGCGGCATCCATGACCGCGAACAGATCATCGGTCAGCCGGTCCATGTCGATTTCAGTCGCCGAATCGGGCCGTTCCGACTGGCCGTGGCCGCGCATATCGAATCGGAGGATTCGGTAACGCCCGAGAAGCGCGGGAAGCCAGCCGGCAAAGATGTCCTGATTCGCGCCGATACCGTGGTGCATGACGATCGTCTCCGGCGCCTGTAGCCAGGGCGGTGTCAGGTCGATCAGCGACCATGCCAAACAGCAGCCGGGCACCGGCAGGTGTGCGATCATGATGTCTCCTTCCCATCAGTGCCGCGATGCTGTTGTCGCGGCGATCCGATGTGGCAACGGCGGTTGCGCTTCCCACACCTTTCTGTCCGCCCGACGACAGCGCATCGGCGTGATTGTTTTATGCTGGTCATGCGCGACGTGTCTCGACACGCAGCCGTGGTCTTGGCATAAGGCGGTTTCCGTGGCGGGTGTGGCGGAACGGTAGACGCAGAGGACTCAAAATCCTCCGCACGCGAGTGTGTGTCGGTTCGAATCCGACCACCCGCACCACGGCGGGTCATCCTTCAGTACCTGATGAACGACCGATCGAGATCTCGTGGGTCTCAAGATCGGCCACCCTTGGGGCATGGGCTTCGAATAACCGCCTCGCTCCACCTTACTTGGCAACATCGGTGAATGACGCGCCTGTCAGGCGAACCAGATCGGCCGGGGATAGCGCAAAGACCGCATTCGGCGACCCCGCCGCCGCCCAGATCGTCTCGTAATGCTGAAGGTCCTGGTCCAGGAACGCCGCCGGAGTCGTCACATGCCCAACCGGCGAGACTCCGCCCACGGCGGTGCCGGTGTGGGCCAGCACATAATCCGCCTCCGCGCGCTTGATCTTCTGTCCCAGCAGGGCGGCGATCTTCTTTTCGTCCACCCGGTTGGCGCCTGACGCCACCACCAGCACCGGTCGGCCGTCCGCCGCCCGGAACATCATCGACTTGGCGATCTGTCCGACATCGCAGCCAACCGCCGCCGCGGCCTCGGCCGAGGAGTGGGTGCTCTCCTCGAACTCCACCACCTGGAATCCGTCTCCGAGAACCGCCTGAATACGCATCGCGCCATCACTGCTGGCTGGTTTCACGCCGATGTCCTTCTGCTTGCACAGGTAGGTTCTGCCCGACGATGCGGGCTTGTGGTAGTTCATCCGCATACCGAATCCCCGGGCGGAAGACACGACCCATGAGCCGCGCTCGTTCTCGCCATCCCCAGCATGATGTCCTCGCTGCCCGCATCGCCGTGCATCGAGCCCCCAAAAAGCCACCGGGCAAAGGCGTGTGGGGCGCATTAGGGCCTGGCCTGATCACAGGCGCCTCGGACGACGACCCATCCGGCATCGCGACCTATTCCCAGGCTGGCGCGCAGTTCGGATTCGCCATGTGTTGGGTCATGCTGTTCACGTTCCCCCTGATGGCCGCGATCCAGGAGATCAGCGGCCGCATTGGCCGGGTCACGGGGCAGGGGATCGCCGGCAATATCCGCGCCCACTACTCCAAGCCTCTGCTGCTCGGCATCGTCGGGTTGCTGCTGGTTGCCAACGTCATCAATCTGGGCGCCGACCTGGGGGCGATGGGCGAGGCGGTGGCCCTGCTGGTCGGCGGTTCGCCGCGGCTTTATGTCGTGGGCTTCGCGATCGTCTGCGTCGGGCTGGAGACATTTTCCCGTTACGAGCGATACGTCGTGTTCCTGAAATGGAGTTCGGGCTTTTTGCTGGCGTACGTCCTGACCGCGCTGGTGGTGGATACGCCCTGGGGTCTGGTGGCGCGCGATACGCTTATCCCCACGTTCAGTATGAACACGGACTACGTCGTCACCATTGTCGGCGTCCTCGGCACCACGATCACCCCGTACTGCTTCTTCTGGCAGTCCTCGCAGGAAGCCGAGGACGAGCGCATCGACCCGAACGCCAAGTCACTGCTGGATGCACCCGATCAAGCCAAGGTCCAGATCGGGCGCATCCGCCTGGATACCTATGTCGGGATGGGGTACTCGAACCTGATCAGCCTGTTCATCATCATTACGACGGCGGCGACGCTGCACGCCCATGGGATCACGGATATCCAAACCTCGGCACAGGCGGCCGAGGCGTTGCGACCGATCGCCGGGCCGTTGACATTCTGGCTGTTCGCCGCCGGCATCATTGGCATAGGGCTGCTGGCGGTTCCGGTGCTTGCCGGCTCCTGTGCTTACGCACTGGGCGAGGCCCTGGACTGGCCGACCGGTCTGGACCGGTTGCCGCTGGATGCCAGGGCGTTCTACGGCACGATCGTCATCGCCACGCTGATTGGCGTGGGGATCAATTTCGTTGGCCTGGATCCGGTGAAGGCATTGTTCTGGGCCGCGGTGATCAATGGCGTGGTCGCGGTGCCGCTGATGACCGTGATCATGATCATGGCGATGGCACCGAAAGTTATGGGACGGTTCACACTGTCGCGGGGGTTGGCGACGATGGGCTGGCTGTGTACCGGCGTTATGGCGGCGGCGGTCGGGATCATGTTCGCGACGTGGTAGGTCGCCGGCGGGACATGGCACCATCAGGCCCGATCCGCTTGGCATTGCGTCAACGCTCAGGGGGAGAGCTCTAAAAAGCAACATTTATCTTCCGACAAATCAATATAATGCGACAATTCTGCGAGAAAATCGCAAAGTGAAACCAAAATGAAAGGGGTCCCTCCCGACGATATCCGGGACACAATTTCGAAACTGGAGGCAACATGCCCACCACGCCAGGCGCCATCGTGCTGACGCACCGCTTTCGCTCCTATGTTACGAGTGCTGATAACGTCAGTATTTCGGCCGGCGATGGAAACTTCAGGATCACCGACACCGGGCTGGCGGCGACAATCGTCCTGGGCAACGGCGATCAGGCAATCAGCGCCACCGGCACCTCCAATATTATCCAGATCGGCGATACGACCAGCTGGTACGGGCAGAGCGTGATCACCACCGGCGGCTTTTCCCAGGTTACGGCAGGTAATGGCGATGTCGATGTCACTGCCAATGGTGACGCCAACGCCATCACGCTTGGAACCGGAGACGACGTTGTCCAGGCCGGATCGGGCATTGGCGATACGATCGTCCTTGGAAACGGCGACAACACGGTGACGTTGACCGGCAGCGGCAACAGCATCGTCGTCGGGAACGGTGACAACCTGATTCAGACCGGGGACGGTTCCAGCAACGCTATCGTGACGGGCAGCGGCAGGAACATCATCGACGCGACCGGAAACTGGAACACGATCAACCTTGGAGCAGGCACGAACATCGTGCGGGCGGGGGGCGCCAGCAATCTGGCCGTGTTCGCGGGCAATGGCAGCCAGACAGTCGAGACAAGCGGCAATTTCAATAATATAGCGCTCGGTGATGGCCGAATGAACGTGCAGGCCACCGGCTCGTTCAATACGATTACGATTGGGACCTTGGCCGGAACGCAGGACCACAACACGATCGTTACGGGCAGCTATGCGACGGTCACCGTCCTGGCCGGCGACAATACTGTTGTCGCCGCCGGCGACGGCAGCACGATCAAGCTGGGTAACGGGGTGCAGAACGTGGATGCCTCGGGCCAGTTCAATATCATTCGGATCGGCGACACGCCGTCGCCGGGCGACGAATGCGGCGGCGGAACGAACCGCGACAGCGGCTTTCGTGGTTGGGATAACAACGAGTCTGGACGAGGGGAACACGGCAACGAGGGCTTCCATGGCCAGGGCGTCACCGCGCGGCTGCCAAATCTGGATCACGGCCGCAGCGTGGTTCAGACCGGCGCATACGCAGCGGTTTCGGCCGGCGATGGCAGCAACACCATCGTTGGCACTGGCGGCTTCGACACCATTACCGATGGTACCGGCAACGATTCGATTTTTCTGCTGAGCGGCACGTCAGCCGGTTTCAATACCGTCATTCTCGGCAACGGCACCAACACTGTGTTCCTGACCGGGAGCTATAACTATGTGGCAGATGGTTCCGGCCAGGACACGATTTGGGCAGGCAGCGGGAACGATCTGTTCAACATCAACGCGGCTGGCGGCAACGATACGATCTTTAACTTCGCTGCCAGTGACAGCGTGGACCTGGCGGGCCTGCTTGCCGGAATGACGCTGACACCTACGACGGCCGGGCTTGCCGGGGTTATAGCCGTCAGCCAGCAGGCGGATGACCGGTTCGGTCCTGGCGGTCAGGACACGACCCTGAGCGTGATGGGGTCGTCGGGTACCGCCACCATTACCCTGGCCGGCTACAACGCGGGCGGGTTGGCGGGCCTGTTGGCGAACGGCAATCTCGTGCTGCCTTCATAGCGGCCGGAGCGGGTGCTGGTATTTATCCCACCTGCCGCCGAGCGATGCCGATGATCCGGTGCGCCTCTGACCAAAGGTCATAGGGTTCCAGATCATCCATCGGCGCCCAGACCGCCGCGGTTACGTCGGTGGCCGCGACGGGGTCCCCCGATACCCAACGGGCGGCGAAATCCAGGATCGTGTAGTGGAAGCGGACCCGGCCCTGATCATCTCGGCGTATCGTGTCCACGTGGGCGCAGAAATGGAGTTCCCCGACCTCCAGGCCGCATTCCTCCATCAGTTCCCGCCGAGCGGCGTCCTCGCAGGTTTCGCCGACGTCCTGGGCACCGCCGGGCAGCGTCCAACTTCCCAGGTTCGGCGGCTTGCCGCGCTGGCACAGCAGGACATGGTCGCCTTTGATCACGACGATCCCGATTCCGACGATAGGTCGGGCGGGATACTCGCGGTCGGTCATTTCTTGTCCGATGCGGCAGGGGCCTCGGCCTTCAGGTCGTCCATCGTCGGCACCAGCGATTTCTCCTTCCACGCGCCGATCTGATAGGACCAGCCGCCCAGATGGGCATTCAGTTTGTCCGCTTCGGGCGTCCCCCCGGCGGTAAACCGAGCCCAGACGTCCTTGTCAGCGTGGAACATGGTGACGGTGACGGCAAGCCCGTCCGCGGTGGTGAAGACCGCATGTCCGGCCTCGGTGCCCGGCACGTCCGCCTTCACCTCGGTGAATGTCAGGCCCTCCAGTGCTCGGGCGACGTCATCGACCTTGTAGTCCTCCAGCTTCGGATGGTCTGCCGGTTGGGTCAGCGCGAACTTGCCGTCCACCTTCCCAAACGTCAGTGCGCCGTCACCAACGGAAACCGAGGCGATCCGGTCATGGGCGATATTGATTACGTTGCGATCCAGCCACGCGGCGGCATCGGCATCGACCTGCAGGCTTCCCTCCGCCAACCAGGATTGGTTGTCCCCCGGCCGGCGGACATAGACCTCATCCGGGACGTGGCCCTGGCTCCGCACGCGGCGATGGCCGACAATCAGGTCCAGGATGGGCTTGCCCGCGCCGTCCATTACGCGCAGCAAATCGGCCGAGGACGTGGCCCCGCTGGGATCATCGACACCCAAACGGCTGAATTCGGCCGGATCACTGGTCCGGGGTTCCACCAGCCGAAGTTCCGTCAAGGCGGTCAGCACGCCGCGCAGCTTGGTTTCCTGAATCGGGTAGTCATGCATTGATGCTACACCCCAGCCGCCATCGGGACGCTTTTCGATGACAGTCTGCTTGCCTTGATGGGTGATTTCCAGCTTCGCCGCACTTGCCAGTTTCGGCGTCAGATCGGGGAACATCAGGGTTCCCGGCGCGACCGTCGCTTGCTCGACGCGTGTGGTCGCGGTTCCGAAGTACCACCCGCCGGCCAGCGCCAGGATTGCGACGCTCAGCAGGATGGCGAGGCGACGTCCGCTCATGACCTGGCCCTCGCGCGCCGGCGTCGTTGGATGATGCCCATGAAGATGGCGATGATGGTCAGCACCGCTGGAACCAGCACGATGGTGAAAATCCGCATCTCATCAGCCAGCGTCGATATGTCGCGGTTCAGTTCCAACTGCACCGCCCGCAGCTTTTGGCGGGTATCCAGCACATCCTGCCTGGCGGCGTCGATCGCGGCGCGCTGTTCGGGCGTGATCACGGCGTCGGTATTGGCCTTGTCGCCGTCGGCACCGCCGGAGCGAAGCGTCCGCAACTGCTTTTCCGTTTCATCCAGATGGGCCTGCAAGGCCTGCTGGGTCTGGCGGAATTTCGTCTCGGCATCGGCCTGGATCGCCGCGACCAGGGTGAACGGCCGATTGGTATCGCCGCGCGAACGTAAGCCGATCAGCGCGTCGCTGCCGGACAGGGTGCCGATCAGGTTGGCGACGAACGGCCCGTTGTCGGAAAACGGGGTGGCTGTCGGCTGGCCGAAGAAATCGGCGACACGCACCCAGAACCGGTCGGCCAGGATATCGGAATCCGCAACGACCACCATGTTGGCGGGGCCATCGGTCTGCGCCTTGTAGGCGGGGAAATCGGCGGACCGCTTCTGGTCGCCCTCCAACGCCGGTGGGCCTTGGAACGCGGACTTCAGCACGCCGTGAACCCTGGCGGCTATGACGCGCGGACCGCCCTGTTGTTTGAAGGTGGTCAGCACTTTTGCCGGGTCCGGCATTTTGACTTCATCGACCGGCAGAATTCCACTGCCGTCGCTGCTGGTCAGCAGCGGGGTGAAGTCGATCGAGGCGTTCGGTGCCTTCGACAGAGAACCGGATGAGGCGACGGTCACCTGCCGCAGGTCGGCGGTGGCGGGATCGTCATGGTTGATGCCGTCGCGGATGTTGAACCAGGCGACGTAGCTCACGGCCTGCGCCCCTCCTTCGCCGCTGCCGGCACGCACACGCCAGGCGCCCGTCAGGTCACCCACGACCTTGGTTGGATCGAATTCGATCCCCCATGCGTCGAACAATTGCTTCAGGTCCGCGTGGGTGTCGGCGGGCGGCATGCCGGTGGGGGAGGGCGTGCCTGCCATCGCCTCGCTCCAGGGGTCCACCATCGCCATCAGCTTGCCGCCGCGCATGACGAACTGGTCGATCGCATACAGGGTCGCCGGCGAAAGATCCCGCGCCTCCGCCACCAGCAGCACCTGGATGTCCGGATCGATCACCTGGGCGTCGGTCGGGACGGTTTTCACCGTGTTGGTCTGCCGCAGCAGGACCGAGGATGCATAAGGCTGACCGCCTGGCCCGCGGCCCTGGGTCATCATCAATGTCCGGGGGTCGCCGTCCAGCGGCAGGGAGGACATCACGCCGACGATGGGCCGTGTCGGGTTCGACAACTCGTAAACCAGCTTCGTCAGGTCGTATTCCAGGAAGCGCTCGCGGTCGGCCTGGAAGAAGGGGATGGTCCGTTCGTCGTCTTCCAGGTTGGTCCCGGCGAGGCCGAAATAGATCTGCGTCCCGCCCTGATCCAGCGGCACGCCTTGCAGGCCGTACGCCATCGCCCGGTCTTCGGTGTCGCTGAACGGTTCAGGATCGTAGAATTCGAGCTTCACCTTGCCCCGGGAACGGGAGGCATAATCGTTCAGCATCTCGCGCACATGGTCGGCGTATGTGCCGTAGGCCGGCACGGTGCTGCCCAGTTGACGCGAGTAGAACAGCCGCAGCGTGACGGGCTCCTTCAGGTCGTTGAGGACCTGCGTCGTCCCGGCGGACAAGGTGTAGATGTGACCCTGGGTCAGGTCGAGCTGGACATTCGCCAGACGGGCGTCGGCGAACAGGTTGATCCCGATGGCGATCGCGGCGGCGGCGATGACACCGATAATGGAGAAGGACAGCCGGCGCATGGGTTCAGTCCGCCTTCCGTTGATCGACCAGCACGGTGTTCAGGAACAGAAAGAACCCGATGAAGCTGGCGAAGTAGATCAGGTCACGCAGGCTGATGATGCCGCGGGTGAAGTCGGTGAAGCGCTCGATCACCGCGATCCGGCGGGTGAAGGCGCCCAGGGCCGGGATGGTGTGCGACAGGAAGTCGTTGACGATCGGGTTGGAGGCGACGGCGAAGACAAAACAGACCGCGACCGCCAGCACGAAGGCGATCACCTGGTTCCGGGTCGCCGCCGACATCGCCGCGCCAACCGAGAGGAAAGCGCCCGCCACCAGCAGGCAGCCGAGATAGCCAGACGCAATCACGCCGTTGTCCGGGGAGCCGAGGATATTGACCGCGATGACGAACGGGAAGGTCAGCAGCAGGGCGATTCCGCAGAACGCCCAGGCGGCGAGGAATTTGCCGATGACCGCCTGGCCTTGGGTGATCGGCAGGGTCAGCAACAGCTCGATGGTGCCGAGGCGGCGTTCCTCGGCCCAGAGGCGCATGGTGATCGCGGGGATCAGCAACAGGAAGACCCAGGGGATGAAGCTGAAGAACGGGTTCAGGTCGGCGATCCCGCGGTCGAAGAACTGCCCGAGATTGAAGGTCAGGGCGCCTTGCAGGACGAGGAAGATGACGATGAACACGGTGGCGACGGGGGTTGCGAAATAGGCCCGCAGCTCGCGGTTCGCGATGGTCAGTGTCGGGGTCATTGGTGGTCGCGGCCCCAGGAGTTGTTGCGATTCGATATTGATGGGCCGGACGGGGCGAGGCCGTCCGGTCTCGCCACGACGGCGCGGGCTTGGTGGCCGCCGAGGCTCGTCCAAACCGTTATTTCACCCATCACGCCGCCTCCATCGTCAGCATCCGGAACACGTCTTCCAGCCGCCCCGATGGGTGCCGCTGTTCCAGCTCCGCCGGCGTCGCGTCCGCCACCACCCGGCCGCCCGCGATCACGATCGCCCGCGAGCAGACCGCGCCGACTTCCTCGAGAATGTGTGTCGAGATCACGATCGCCTTGTCCGGGGCCATCCGCTCGATCAAGGCTCGCACTTCGTGCTTCTGGTTGGGGTCCAGACCGTCGGTTGGTTCGTCCAGCACCAGCACGGGGGGATTGTGCAGCAGCGCCTGCGCGAGGCCGACACGGCGCTTGAAGCCCTTCGACAGGGTCTCAACCGGTTGCAGGCGTACACCGCGCAGGGTTGTCATCTCCAGCGCGCGATCGACCCGGTCCCTGAGTTCGCTGCCGGAGAAGCCGCGCACCCGCGCACAGAACCGCAGAAAGCCCTCGACCGACATTTCGGGATAGGTCGGCGCGCCCTCGGGCAGAAAGCCGAGGACCCGGCGTGCGGCGACGCCGTCCGACTGGACGTCGTGGCCTTGAATCCGAGCGGTGCCGGCGGTGGGGGTCATGAACCCGGCCAGCATCCGCATCGTGGTGGATTTTCCGGCGCCGTTCGGGCCTAGAAAGCCAAGAACCTCCCCGCGCCGCACCTGGAAAGAGACGTTATCGACGGCGGTGAAGGTGCCGAAGCGCTTGGTCAGCCCGTCGATTTCGATCAAAGCCGGCTGGGCCGGTGCGTCCTGGACGCGAGTCGTCACCGTGCGTTCCCCTTGGTCCCATTGACGGCCCGAAATAACGGAATCGTCCGCCAATGCAACCGCGACGACGGTAGGTAACTGGATATTAACCCAACGGAAGGCTGGATCAGCCGAACAGCGAATCCACCGCGTCTTGCAGTAGATCGGGGGCGCTTTCGGCCCGCTGCGCCCGGCCGGCTGGCGGCGGTTCCCCGGGTGCGATCATCGTCAGCATGGTTTCCACCTGCTGCAAATGCTGGATCGCCCGCCGGATGCGCTGGCCGGTGACGTCCTGGAACGTACAAGCCTCGAAAATCGCGTTCACGTTCTCGGTCACCACTTCCATTCCGGCGGGATCGTTCTTGCCCTCACGCAGCCAGTCGCCAATCGCTTCGGCGGCTTCCATGATCCGGTTGGCGGCTGCCTCGGTCGCTTGCACCACGGCCTCCAGCTCCATGCCGCTGTTGCGGGTCGCAATCATCGGCGTGGCGACCACGCTGGCGATCTGTTCGCGGATACCCTTCAGTTGCCCCGACAGGTTGTTCTCACTGAAGTCCATCAGATCGACGGTGGCGTGGACCTCCATGCTGAGTTCGGCGATCCGGCGGTCCAAAAAGGTGCGCAGTTCCGCGATCTCCGTGCGGATCGTCGCGGACACCGCCTGCTGGATCTGATCTGCCTGATTCGCCACGTCGCCCGCCTGTCGCTGAGAACGGGCGATTTGACATCGGGCGGGTTAATATTTGGTAAACGCCCGCGAACGGGACTACCGCATCAGCCCGGCGATCGTTTCCAATTGGGCGGGATCGTCGGCCGGTACGACCAGCAAGGCATCGTCGATGCCGATGTCCTCTAGCCGCCGGAGACGATCGCGCGCTTCGGCGGGGGGGCAGAACAGCGAAATTTTTGGAACGTGCGCGAACGGCAGGCTGCCTGGCGCGTCGCGGAAGTCCGTAAAGATGTTGGCAAGTACCGCGCGCTTGCCGCCGGCGGCGCGGAACATCTTCACCCCGATCGCCAGGTCTTCCCACGATGTGTGAATGCCCGAGGCGATCCAGCCTTGCAGCACCTTGGCGGACAGGTTGATCCACCGCTCGCTGCGCCAGGCCCCCAGCAGGACGGGGGGGCCGCCCTCGGTGCCGGGCCACATCGACAGGGCAGGGCCATAAACTGGTTCGCCCGCCCACACCTGGCGCATGACATCCAGATGGGCCGTCAGGGACTTGAAGCGGGCGTCATAGTCAACCTGGACGGCGTCAAAGTCGTTCTTGGTCGAGCCGCTGCCGACCCCGAAGCGGAAGCGCCCCCCGGAAAGGGCCATCAAGGTCTGGATGCGGTGCGCGTGCTCGACAGGGTGGCGCAATGGAATCTGCACGACGCAGGTGCCGAGTTCGATCCGGCTGGTTTGCGTTGCGAGGGCGCCCAGCAGGATGAGCGGATCAAGCGTTGGCTTACCCCGAGCGAAGGCGTCGGTGACCCACAGGCCATGGAAGCCCAGGGCCTCGACCTGGCGGGCAACGCCGGTGACGTGTTCGATGAGATGGGTGCCGACCGCTGCGGCCGAGGGGATGGTGACGATGCCGATGCGCATGCCGATGTTCCTTATTGGCCGATGAATTTCGCCGGGCGTTTCTCGCGGAATGCGGCGACGCCTTCCTCGAAATCGCGGGTCATGCCGGCCCGGGTTTGTAGTTTGGCTTCCAGATCGAGCTGCGCGCTGTAGGTATTGTCCATGCCCTGCCAATACATCTGCCGGATCAGGCCGATGGAGCGGGGGCCGGCGGCAAGCCGCTGTGCCATCTCCATCGCTTTCGGCATCAGATCGGCGTCTTCCTCCAACCGGTTGATCAGGCCCCAGGCAAGCGCGGTTTCGGCGGGCAGGCGTTCGGCGAGCAGCGACAGTTCCATCGCTCGGGCCATGCCGACCAACCGCGGCAGCAGCCAGGACGATCCGCAGTCAGGCACGAGGCCGATGCGGGCGAATGCCTGCAGGAAAGAGGCGGACCGGGCGGCGATGCGAATATCGCCGGTCAAGGCGAGGCTCATTCCAGCGCCGGCCGCCATGCCGTTGATGGCGGTCACCACCGGAATCGGCAGGGCGCGGAGGCGCATGAACATCGGGTTGTACCAGGCCTCCAGGTCGCCCTGGACCTCACCCCTGGCTTCGGCGGCACGGTCGCGGGGAGCACGATCCGGGTCGTTGAGGTTGGCACCGGAACAAAAGGCGCGGCCTGCGCCGGTGATGACCAGGCAGCGGGCGGAGCCGGCTTCGATGCGGTCCATCGCTTCTGTCATGTCCTCCCGCAGTTTGCGACCGAAGGCGTTCAGAACGCTTGGGTCGTTCAGCGTCATGACCGCGACATCGCCCATGGTATCCAGGCGTATCCTGCCGTGTTGCATCGTGCGTGTTCCTCCGTCCGGGGTCATTTTCGGATCAAGGGACGCAAGGTAGCAGCACTGACGCCGAAGGCCAGGGCGGAAGCGTCGCCGCAAAATGACTGGGGAGGGTTCAAGTCATCTGGGCGGCGGATAAAGTAAGAGCGTGATTGCCTGGGATGCTGCAATCACGCTCTTCCATTTTTCTTTGTTAGGAAACCGCTCGCCGCCCGCGACCGTCACGGTCTGCGCTGGCAAGCAGCCTTTGTCCTGGGGTTAGCGGGCGCCAGCCTTGCGGCCCGGCTTGCGGCCCGGCTTCTTCGGCGGCGGCGCGACAACGCGGCTGCGTCCCAGGCCCATTTTCTTGGCGAGATTGGAACGGGTTTCCGCATAGTTAGGCGCAACCATCGGATAGCTGGACGGCAGGCTCCATTTCGCCCGATACTGATCGACCGTCATGTTATGCTCTGTCATCAGATGGCGCTTCAGCATCGTCATCTGCTTGCCGTCTTCAAGGCAAACGATGTAGTCGGGGAAAACCGACTTGGTAACGGCGACAGCGGGCTTCGCCGCCTCGACCGGAGCGGCGACTTCGCCAACGGTCGACAAGGTCTTATAGACTTCACGGATCAGGCCCGGCAGATCCTCGACGGATACAGCGTTCTTCGTCACGTGAGCACTTACGATCTGGGCGGTAAGGCCCAACACATCTTCTGACATATATTTCTTTCCTGCAACCCAGCGCCAGCGATATAGGACTGTTTGACGAATAGCGCCATAGTACTTTGAAAATTTTTATGGACTAAACCAGTCGCGGGATGCAAGCGGATTTGCGAATGGCACTAATCAGACCCAATATGCCCTGAACAACAGTCGGGAGTGGAGCATGGAACTGGGTCTGGCCGGGAAAGTTGCGCTGGTAACGGGTGCGAATCGAGGGATCGGCGCCGCGATCGCCGCCGAACTCGCCAATGAGGGCATGAACCTTTGTCTTGTCGCCCGCGACTCGGACAAACTCCGTCAGGTCGCGGACAGTCTTCGGAAGGCGGCCAATATCAATGTCCAGGTTGTCTCGGCCGATCTGCGCGATCCCGCTGCTTCGGTGGACGCCGTTGCCCGGGCCGTCGGACAATTGGGACGTCTCGACCTGCTGGTAAACAATGCCGGGGCGACAAAGCGGGCGGATTTCTTTACGTTGACCGAAGAAGACTGGCAGGACGGCTTCGCGCTTAAGTTTCACGGCTATGTCCGAATGACGCGCGCGGCCTGGCCGCATCTGCGCGAAACCAAAGGCGGCATCGTCAATATCGTCGGCATTGGCTCGCGCGCCGGATCGGCGGAATTTACCATCGGTGGATCCGTCAATGTCGCATTGCTCAATTTTACCAAGGCGATGGCGGATATTGGCATTTCGCATGGCGTTCGCGTGAACGCGATCAACCCGGGCCTGATCGAGACCGACCGTTTCACCCGCAATGTAGAGCGGACAATGCGTGACCGCGGCATGACCCGGGATCAAGCATTGACCTTTCTGGTTTCTTCGCACGGTACCACCCGCGTGGGACGGCCGGAGGAAATCGGGGCGTTGGTTGCTTACCTGGCTTCGCCGAAGGCGGACTTTATCCAGGGTTCTATTATCGACATCGATGGCGGCGCGACACGCTCCCTATAGAATAAGGACAGAAGCGAATGAGCAACGCCGTCACGACGGACTTGGCCGCCTATGCCGCGGCCGCGCGATACAGCGATTTGCCGGATGCGGTTCGCCGCGAAGGCATCAGGTCGATTTTCAATATTCTTGGATGCACGATCGGCGGCGCCCGCCATCAGGGCGTCGATATCGCCGATCGCGCGATGCAGGGCATGACGGGTGAGGGCAGGGCGACGCTGATCGGGCGTGGACGCAAGGCGGATGCATTGCATGCGGCCCTGATCAATTGTCTTGCGTCCAGTATTTACAGTTTTGACGACACGCACGAGCAGGCGGTCGTACACCCCAGTGGTCCGGTCGCCGCGGCCGCGCTGGCGTTGGCGGAAATCCGGCCCGTCCCGGGTCAGGCGCTGCTGACGGCATTCGTCCTGGGGGTGGAGCTGGAGTGCCGGTTGTGCAAGGCGCTGACCGTGCCGCCCGCGAAGGGGTCGATGGCGTGGTCCGGCACCGGGATTACCGGCGGGATCGGGGCGGCGGTCGCGGCGGGAAGCCTGCTGGGCCTGGACATGCCCACCATGCGGACGGCGATCGGCATCGCGCTGTCGCAGGCCGCGGGATTCCGAGCGATGCATGGTAGCTTGTGTACGCCGTTGATGCCGGCACAGGCGGCACAGACCGGGTTGCGGGCGGCTCTGCTGGCCCAGGCCGGGTTCACCAGTTCTCCGGCCGCGCTGGAGGGACGTTATGGCTATCTGAGCGTGTTTTCGGAACAACCCGACCTGGATGCGCTGACCGGTGGCCTGGGCGAGCGGTTCGAGATCCTGCGCAATACCTATAAGCCATACCCGTGCGGGATCGTGATCCATCCGATCATCGATGCCTGTCTGCAACTGCGGTCCCAGCATGGTCTGGATGCAGCGCGGATCGCGTCGGTCGCCATCCAGGCGTCACCGGGCGCGATGGCGCTGTGCAACAACCGCGATCCGAAGGACGAGTTGCAGGCGCATGTCAGCCTGCATCATTGGACCGCGGTGTGCTTTATCCGCGGCGCCGCCCGCATTCAGGATATGGATACCGAGACAGCGGTGAAGGACCCCGCGTTGATGGCGTTCCAGGGCCGGGTGGAAGCGACGTTGGACCCGGCGCGCGGCGCGGATTCAGCCAAGGTAACTGTGACCATGAATGACGGGCGTCGCTTTACTTGCGAGATCGAGCACGGGATTGGCAGCGCCACTCGGCCGATGACGGACCACGAACTTGAAGTCAAATTCTCCGCGATGTCGGTTCCCGTGCTCGGCGAGGCTCGGACTCGGGCCTTGATGGACCAGTGCTGGGGGGGGGCTGAACTGACGAATGCAGGGGATTTGGCGCGGGCCGCAAGTTAAGGGCTGATTTTATACCGGCAGGCGTTGACGTCGACTCCCTGGTGATGCCTCCCCGTCATGCCGACGAAGGTCGGCATCCACGCAGATCATGGCGTGGATGGCGGGTCTTCGCCCGCCCCCTCTCGGTGAGAGGCCGGTGCGGGTGTGTCAGTCTTTCGGCGGATTGGTGTTAGCTGCCATCTTTCGTCCACATGTTCTCCCAGAACAGGTCTTTCCAGTTCTCAGGCTTGTTCTTCAAGGTTCCTACCGCATGCATGAAATCGGCATGGGCCTGCATGCCGCGCGGCGTGGCGCCAAAGCGGATGAGCGCGGGATCGCGGATCATCGTCTCGATCCAGTCGGCACCTTCCTTTCGGGGTTCGCGGGCGACGTAGATCGCGGCGGCTTCATGCGGGTGGGCATTGATCCAGTCGATCGCGTCCTCGAACGCCCGGGCGGTCGCGGCATATAGTTTTGGATTCGGATCGTGAAACTGGGCCGATGCATAGACAACGACGGACGTGGAGCCTGGTTCCAGGACATCGTCCGAGCTCATCACCAGATGGGCTTTGCCTGATTCCAGTTCCGCGATCGAGAACGGAATGATCGCGGCGTGATTGCGGACCTCGCTTAGTCCTCCCAGTAACGCGGCCTGTCCGTCTGGGTTGGACATGGCGACGGTCAGCGGGTCCAGGCGAAACCTGGCATCCCAGCCCCACTGCTTGGCGGCGGCCATTTGCAGGGTGATCGCCTGATCGGTGATCTTGATCGCACTGACGGCTATGCGGTCCCGGTCGGTAAAATCCGCAAGCGAATGGATGCGGGGATCGGTGCTGACCACAAGCAGCGGCGAACTGCACAGGGCCAGCATGCCACGGACCTTCTGCTTGCCTCGGGTTTTGTCCCACAAGGTCAATGCGGGCCCGAAACCACCCATCACCACGTCGGCGTCGCCGGCCAACAGCATATCACTGCCGGCCGGGCCGCTGGCGAGGCGGGTGAGTGTCACCTTGATGGGACCGAGGCCCGCCACGACCGCGCGGTCCTCGATCATGTGGCGGTCAACGACGACGTAACTGGGGAGGTAGAGCAGGCCATAGGGTTGGGCGATGCGAACAGTGTCGGCTTCCGCCCGGACCTGACGCGGGAGGGTCAGCATCAACAGTAACAGCGCCGCGGTAATGCCTGGCCATGCGCGTTTTGGCATGTCATTTCTCCCTGTTCGTTGACCAGGGAGATACGCTGGCCGGTCACATGGGGCAACGGGCTGGCGGTGGAGCCGGCCGAGCTATGCCCGGATCAGGCCGCTCATGCCGCCCACGCTGTCGCTGCCGGGGAAAATTTGGTTCAGCGCTGGTGCGCCAAGTCCCAGATGGCCGGCCAGGATGCCTTTCGCGACCGATCTCAGGTCGGTGGTCGGGGCAAGGTCGCGGTTCTCGAACAGTTGGCCGGTGCCCAGGCCGGGCCAGGTTGCCTTGACCCGGCCGCCGGCCACCGCGCCGCCAACCACGAGGGCGACCGTTCCGGTCCCGTGGTCGGTCCCCTTGGTGCCGTTGACGCGGGCAGTTCGGCCGAACTCGGTCATCACTAATACGGCGGTCTTCGTCCAGGCTGGTCCAAGCGCCGCCTTCAACGCGACCAGACCGTCGTCAAGCTGCTTCAGTGGACCGTTCAGCCGGTTGGCCTGGGCGGTATGTGTGTCCCAACCGCCGATCTCCAACGCTGCTATGCGGGGGCCGTCAGGTGCGTGGAGCATCTCGCCGGCGGAGCGGGCCAGTGCGGGAAACGCGTATTTGTCTTTCGGCCGTTCGTCCGCCGCCATGACCGAGGCACTGAAGCCGCGGGCGCGCAGGCCCTCCTCGATAGCGGGTCCGGTGACCGGATCATGCCGGTTCAGTGCCGCGACGGCGGCGTACAGCTCCGGCGCGGGCTGGCTAAAGCCGTGCGGCGCCCAATTGGCGACCTCGGCGGGGCCGCGCAGCAAAAGCGGGACGGACACGCCGAGGGCAAGGGCCTCGCCTTCCGGGCGTTTGGTCGTGGGCCGGGGCAGGGCGGCCACTGTTCGGTTGAGCCAGCCGCTGGTCATCCGGTGGTCGGCTCCGGACTCGAGGTAGTCCTGTGCCTCGAAATGACTGCGGACGCGATAGTTGGCGGCGGCAGCGTGGATAATCAGGAGCTCATTGGACTGATACATTCCATGCAAGCCTGACAAGGCGGGATGCAGGCCGTAGAAGCCGCCCAGGTCGTGTAGTCCGTTTGGCTGGCCAGGGGCGGGGGGAAGGATTTCGCCGCGCAGGTTGGCGAGGGCAGGGTCGCCGTAGGGGACGACGGCGGCCATCCCGTCGAGCGCCCCCCGCAGAATGATGACCACCAGGCGTTTCTCGGTCGGCGCGGCGGCGAGGGCGAATTTGGTTCCTCCAACCGTGGTGGTCGCGGCAAGCCCGAGGAGGGCGGTTCGGCGGGTGATCGCGGTCGTCTGGAGGTACATCGCATCAGCGCCTTTGAAATTCGGGGCTCGTCAGCAGCAGCGTCGTGGCGTCTCGTCTGGAACCCGCCCGCCGGATCGCCTCTTGCGTCTCAGGGCGCAGCAATGGACCCAGCGTGTCGCCGGCGATTTCGACGACGTCGCGGTTGCCGATGCGACCGGCGAACCCGCTGGCCCAATCCACCCGCCGCAACACCGCTTCCGGCCCTGACCAGTCCGCCGCTCGGTCGGGCCAGCCGTTCGGCGCCGGGGCGCCCCACAGCGGTTGGCCCAGGCCCGCCAGAATGCCGGTCAGGTTCGGGATCTGGTCGGGCGGACTATTCAGCGCCCGGACGCTGGCGACGACATATTCCATCGGGGTCCGCAGTTTCGTGCCGGGTAGCCAGGCCGCGTCCAGTTTCACCAGGGCGGCGGATGCCGCGCCCAGGTCCCCCTTGGTGTCGCGCAGCACGGCCTCGATCGTGCGGACCGCCGCGGGCGGTGGATCGTCGGCGACGAAATGACGCACGAGCTTGGTGGCCAGGAAGCGGTGCGTCGCCGGGTGGTTCGCCAGGAACGCCAGTGCGGCGACCCCGCCGGCTTCGTCGGGCGGGAATTGGTGTTGCAACACGATATGCCCGCCCGGTTCATGTGCGAACGGGCGGTAGCGGAAGCCGGGTGAGTCCGCCTTCAGGTCGATGGACCAGCCGGTCAGGATTTTGGCGAATGATGTGACATCGGTCTGGGAGTAGCCGGCCAGCGGGCTGACGGTGTGCAGTTCCATGCACTCGCGGGCCAGATTCTCGTTCAGGCCGCGATGGGTCTTCTGACCCGCCGGGCTGTCCGGCCCGACCGAGGTGGCATTATCCAGATACAGCAGCATCGCCGGGTGGCGCATCACCGCCAGCAGCATGTCGCCGAAACGGGCGGTGACATGCGGGCGGATGGCCTCCTCGATGAAGGCGGCGGCGACAGCGGCACACTGGCCGCGCTTCACCGAGACGGTGAAGTGGTTGGTCCAGAACCAGACCAGCCGCTCCCGGAACGGGGCCGGGGTGGTGACCGCGTTGGCCAGTTGCGCCGCCGACTGGGTCTTGAACAGCGCGCGCGACCTCGATTCGCCGGGCGGCGGCTTGGTCGCACGATCTTCACGAAGAGCGAGGAGGCCTTGCGCGGCGGTTGGCGGGTCGTCCAACCGGGTGGGATCGGGCTGGCGTATCTGGTCCAGCAGCCACGCGGTGGGATCGGGCGGCAGGGGGTCGCCGCCGCGCCGTCCTAAGCCAAATCTGACGAGAGCCTGGGCTGTTCGCGCGTCCATGCCTTACCATCTAGCGGCCCAGCATGTGTCGGAGTGTGATAAATCGTCCCGTTCATTCGCTGCCATGCGCGGAATGCACGGAATTCGCACTTGCAAAACCGCGCGCACTGTCGCATTTCCCGCCCTACATAACCGGTCGATGGTTCGGCCGGCACCGTGGGCGGGCGCGCGGGGGTTGTCCCCGGATCCAGAGATGGATCACGCGCCCTTTCTGATATGCCGGTCTGTTTGCGCGCTCGTGGGCCTGCGCGATGGGCCTTTCGTTCGATGGTAGGAGGTTTGCCGTGTCTGTTACGCCGCTCGATAAGATTAGAAACATAGGAATTACCGCGCATATCGATGCCGGCAAGACCACGAC
>DNXO01000140.1:77021-107090 GCA_003506895.1 Acetobacteraceae bacterium
GGCAAGACCACGACGACCGAGCGGATTTTGTATTACACGGGTGTGTCTCACAAGATCGGTGAGGTGCATGATGGCAACACCACCACCGATTACATGGACCAAGAGCGGGAGCGTGGGATCACGATCACCTCCGCGGCGGTGACGTGCGAGTGGAAAGACAACCGCATCAACATCATCGACACCCCGGGCCATATCGACTTCAACATCGAGGTCAATCGCAGCCTGCGCGTGCTGGACGGCGCGATTTTCATCATCGAGGGCGTGGCCGGCGTGCAGCCGCAGTCCGAGACCAACTGGCGCCTGGCCGATCGCTATAACGTGCCGCGCATCATCTTCATCAATAAGCTGGACCGGACCGGCGCGGACTTCTATCGCGCGTTCGACACGCTGAAAGAGAAGCTGGACATCGTCGCGCTGCCGTTGCAGTTGCCGATCGGCACGGAAGAGAACTTCCTGGGCGTCGTTGACCTGGTTGAGATGAAGGCCATCGTTTGGGAAGGCGGCGAGCTCGGCGCGAAGTATCATTACGAAGACATTCCCGCCGACATGGCGGAGTCGGTCGCGAAGTACCGTGAGGAACTGCTCGACACCGCGCTGTCGGTCGATACGACGGCGATGGAAGAGTACTTCGAAAAGGGCGACGTCGAGATCGAAACGCTGAAGAAGTGCATCAAGCGCGGCACGATCGACGGCACGTTCCGTCCGGTGCTGTGTGGCACGGCGTTCAAAAACAAGGGCGTGCAGCCGCTGCTGGATGCGGTCATCGACTATCTGCCGTCGCCGATCGACGTGCCGGGCATCGCCGTCGCCGCTGAAGAAGGCGAGGAAGACGGCCTGGAGCCGGATCAACTGAAGGCCCTGCAGGCCAAGCGCCGCCGCATCCCCGCCGACCCGAAGGCGCCGTTCGCCGGCCTGGCGTTCAAGATCATCAACGACAAGTACGGCACCCTGACCTTCGTGCGCGTCTACGCCGGCACGCTGAAGCAGGGCGACATGGTGCAGAACACCACCAAGGGCCACCGCGAGCGTATCGGCCGGATGTTCCAGATGCACGCCGACAAGCGCGCGGAAATCAAGGAAGTTGAAGCCGGCGACATCGCCGCCTTCGTTGGCCTGAAGGACACCGGCACGGGTGACACGCTGGCGTCGAACGACGATCCGGTGATCCTGGAGCGTATGGCCTTCCCGGTTCCGGTTATCGACATCTCGGTTGAGCCGCGCACCAAGGAAGCCGTCGAGAAGATGACGCTGGGCCTGCAGAAGCTGGCCGGCGAAGATCCCAGCCTGCGCCTGCGTACCGACCAGGAGACCGGCCAGACCATCCTGTCCGGCATGGGCGAACTGCATCTGGAAATCATCATCGACCGTCTGCGCCGCGAATACGGCGTCGATTGCAACATCGGCGCGCCGCAGGTTGCGTATCGCGAGACGATCTCCAAGGCGCATACCGAAACCTACACCCACAAGAAGCAGTCCGGTGGGTCGGGCCAGTACGCCGAAGTCAAGATCATCTTCGAGCCGCTGGACCGGAACACCGGCGTTCAGTTCGAGAACAAGGTGGTCGGCGGTTCGGTGCCGAAGGAATACATCCCGGCCGTCGAAAAGGGCATCAAGGTGCAGGCCGATACCGGCGTGCTCGCTGGGTTCCCGACCGTCGATTTCCGCTACACCCTGGTGGACGGCAAGTACCACGACGTCGACTCGTCCGCCCTGGCGTTCGAAATCGCGGCGAAGGCTTGCTTCCGTGAAGGCATGAAGAGCGCCGGTCCGATCATCCTGGAGCCGATCATGGACGTGGAAGTCACCACGCCGAACGATCACGTCGGCGACGTGGTCGGCGACTTGAACCGCCGCCGCGGCATGATCCAGAACCAGGAGAGCTCGGGCTCGACAGTTATCGTGCGGGCGCATGTGCCGCTGAAGGAGATGTTCGGCTACATCTCTCATCTGCGGTCGATGACCAAGGGCCGCGCATCGTTCACGATGCAGTTCCATCACTACGATCCGGTGCCGCGCAACGTGGCGGATGAGATCATGAAGAAGAGCGCCTGATCCTTAGGCGTTTGGATTTCGGAACGGGCGCGGACCGGGTTGGGTCCGCGCCCTTTTTGGTGCGTGGCGTCGTAGAACGGCCGCGCTCCTCATGGGCTTGCCCCATCGCATTTGTCCAGAATGCCAAGGCATCATTCCACCGCGGGCGCTGCCACCACAGTCGGGTTCAACGTCGGCCGCGGGTGTCGGGACAATGCAACAGCAGAGAAGTTGCTGGGCCTGGCGCGAAGCCGATTGGGCCTACCTTACGGCAGCAGCCAAAGCGGCTCTTTGATGCGTCCCAGAAACGCCTCATGGGCTGCCAGTTCCGCCTCGGTCGGGACAACCGGAAGCGGCGTGCGCGGGCCGGTACGGGTGTAGGCAGTCACCGGCCCCCTCGAGTCCTGCGCCGCCAGCGACAGGCCGCGCTGACGCCCGCCGGTGAGTTCGACGTACACCTCGGCCAGCAGTTTGCAGTCTAGCAACGCATTGTGGGTGGTGCGGCTGGACAGATCGATCGAAAACCGGCGGCAGAGTGCATCGAGGCTGTTCGGCATGCCGGGAAACCGGACCTTCGCCAGCGCCAGCGAGTCGATCATCCGATCCCGGCCCAGCGGCGGCATCCCCGCTCGGCCGAACTCCATATCGAGGAAGCCGAAGTCGAACGGGGCGTTATGCGCGATCAGCTTGCTGTCGCCGAAGAACGCGACAAGCGATTCGGCGATTGCCGGAAACAGCGGCTTGCCCACCAGGTCCGCACTGGTGAAGCCATGGACTCGGGACGCTTCGGGGGGGATGTCGCGCTGCGGGTCGATCATCGCGTGGAAATGGCGGCCGGTCGGCAGGTCGTTCACCAGCTCCAGGGCAGCGACTTCGATGACCCGGTCGCCGTTGAGCGGGTCCAGGCCAGTGGTTTCCGTGTCGAACAGGACGCAGCGGTCACCGAGTTGGACGGAGATATCGTTCATTCGAAGGCGTTCCTGACCGAGCGCGCATTTTCAGCGCCGCGGCGAGTCGTGGGAAGGACATTCCGGCGCAACCGGCCGGTTCGGGATGCTCGCCGGCGACGCGGCTAAGTCGTCTTGACCTTCACATAGCTCCCGGGGGCATCCTCGATCGCCTTCAATTTCCGGTCGCCGGGCTGGCGGGCGGGAACCTGGGCCTTGCTGGATGCCAGGATCCAGCGCTGCCAGTCCGGCCACCAGGAGCCAGCCATTTCAGTGGCCCCCTGGAACCACGCTTCCGGGTCGGGCGGCACGTCGGTGCTGATCCAGTGACCGTATTTGCCGCCCTCGGGCGGGTTGACCACGCCGGCGATATGGCCGGACGCCGCCAGGACGAACCGCTTCGGGCCGCCCAGTAACTGGGTGCCGCGATAGGTCGATTTCCACGGCGCGATATGGTCCTCGCGGGTGGACAGGAAATAGGCCGGCGTCTTGATCTTGCCCAAGTCGATCGGCACGCCGTCCAGTTCGATTCCGTTCGGCTTCGCCAGCAGGTTCTCTTGATACATTTTGCGCAGGTAGAAGCTGTGCATCCTGGCAGGCATGCGGGTGGAATCGGCGTTCCAGTACAGCAGGTCGAACGGGAAGGGGTCGTTGCCCATCAGATAGTTGTTCACGACGAACGACCAGATCAGGTCGTTGGCCCGCAGCATATTGAAGGTGCTGGCCATTTCGTTGCCATCGAGGAAGCCGCGCTTGTTCATCTTGTCCTCAAGCGCCTGCAACTGCTCCTCGTCGATGAAGACCCCTAGTTCGCCGGCCTGCTCGAAGTCCAGCATGGTGACGAAGAAGGTCGCGGTCTTGATCCGGTCGTCGCCCTTGGCGGCCATATAGGCCAGGGTGGAGGCCAGCAAGGTGCCGCCCAGGCAATACCCGATGGCGTTGACCTCACGCTCTCCGGTGGCTTGCTCGATTGCGTCCAGCGCGGCCAGGTAGCCTTCCTTCATATAGTCCTCAAAGCCCTTCTCGGCGAGCGTCTCATCCGGGTTGACCCAGGAGATGACGAACACCGTGTGGCCCTGCGACACCGCCCAACGCACGAAGCTGTTCCGGGGGCGCAGATCGAGGATATAGAACTTGTTGATCCAGGGCGGCCCGATCAGCAACGGGCGCTTCAAGACTTTCTCGGTGTTCGGCGTGTATTGGATCAACTGCATCAGGTCGTTCTGGTAAACCACCTTGCCCGGGGACACGCCGATGTTCTCACCGAGTTTGAAGGCGTCGGTGTCCGTCATCTTGATACGAAGCTGGCCCTTGCCGCGCTCCAGATCGCCCAGCAGGTTGTTCAGGCCCTTCAGCAGGTTCTCGCCGCCGGTTTCGGCGGTTTTGCGCAGGACTTCGGGGTTGGTCAGCAGGAAGTTCGACGGGCTCATCGCGTCGATGAACTGGCGCGAATAAAAGTCCACCTTCTGGGCCGTCTTTGGGTCCAGACCGTCCACGTGGGTGACAACGTCCTGAACGAAGCGGGCGGACAGCAGGTACGACTGCTTGATGAAGTCGAAGACCTCATTTTCCTTCCATGCGTCGTCCTTGAACCGTCTGTCGGATTTCCCGGCGTCGATCACGGACTCGGTTTCCAGACCCATGATCCGGCGCGTGGTGTTCTGCCACAGCGTCACGTAGTCCTGCCAAAAGCCAAGTTGGGCCTGCATCAGGCGGGCGGGATTGGCCATCAGGCGGGCTGTCATTTCCAGGAACGCGCGGCCGATATTCAATGGATCGGCGGCATGGTCTTCCTGCGACTGGCGCTTCAGCCACTCGCCCACCAGCCGCTGGGAGCGTTCGGCGATATCAGCCATGGAGCGGCCGACGAGTGACGGATCGGGCATCTTGAATCCCGCCTGGTCCGCTGCGGTTGGGGCGGGCGAACCGGCAGCCTTGGTGTTTCCCACGGTCTTATCGTTTGAAGCCATTAGAGACATCCTTTGCGTCAGCGGCACCAACGGCTACACAGGCCGCTAGTAGCGGAGAGCGGAACCGGCATATGGTGGTCAGCGAAAGTCGTGCGCAAGCTAGTTGCGCGAAAAAACCCCGGCAACCCGCAATACGCGGCGCAGCTATGCTGGCTGCGATGGGCTGGATTTTAACCGGTTGTTCGACACTTTCCGCGATGAACCCGGTTAACTGGTGGCATCGCGAACAAGGCGGCAAAATCGCCGAAGAGCGCCCGGCGCCTCCGGGTGCGGACGACCCTTACCCGCAAATTTCGTCGGTTCCCGCGAAGCCGGAGGCTCCCGATCAAGATGCGCTGAAGAAACTGACCGATTCGCTGATCGCGGACCGGACGAACGCGCAGCACGCGGCGCAAGCGGCGCCGCTGGCGGATCCGTCCTCGCCGAGTGCCTCGCCGACCCTGTTCGGTGTTGGCACCGCGCCGCCGCCGGCGCCGGTGATCGCCTCCCCGGGCAAAACTTCGTCCACCGCTTCGGCCCCAGGGGACGCCAGTGGGGCAGCCAGTGGGGCAGCCAGTGGGGCAGCCAGTGGGGCGGCGAGCGCGTCGATGCCGGCGGTGACCGCGCCGCCAGCCCCACCGTCGCCCGCGCCGCGCAAGGCGGTGCAAAGCACGCCATTGGAAGCGCCTGCGTCCGCCGAATCCGTGGCAGCCCCGCAGGCACCGCGACCCGCGCTGCCGGAAGCCGCACCGGCGCGTCCGGGCGCCGCGGGGCCGCCTCCGGCTGCGGCCGCTGTTTCCCCGGCACCCATGCCGGTGGCGTCGTCCGGACCGTCGGCGACGATCGTGTTCCTGGAAGCGGCTTCGAACCTGTCCGCACCGGCTGCTGACGAGGTTAAGGCGTTCGCCGCGAAACGTGGTACCGCGACGATCAGCGTAACCGGCTTCGGCGATGCGGCTTCCAGCGATCCGGATGCCCAGTCCGCCGCGCTGAACCTGGGCCTGGCCCGGGCGCAGTCTATCGTGGAGGCGCTGAAGGCAGATGGCGTGCCCGGAACGTCGATCCGCGTCAGTGCCGAGGCATCCGGCCACGGCGCCGCGCTGCATCTGGTGCAATAGGCCCGAATCCTCGCGCACCATCCGGCGGGTCCGGACCCACCATCGCGGCAATGTGCCGGCGATGGTGGTCCAGACCCGGCCGGACATGGCCGATGCCGGACAGAAGCAGGTGCCATTTTCACCACCTGCTGCTACAATGCCAAATTCCTAAACCCCGAAAGGCCTGTCATGAGTTCCGATTCCTCCGGCGAATTTCATCGCATCCGCCGTCTTCCGCCCTATGTCTTCGCCGAAGTGAATACGGCAAAGGCTAAGGCTCGGGGCGCCGGGGAGGATATTATCGACCTCGGCATGGGAAATCCGGACAGCCCGACGCCGCCGCATATCGTGGCGAAGCTGGTGGAAACCGTGCAGGACCCGCGGTCGCACCGTTACTCCGTCAGCAGGGGCATTCCGGGGCTGCGCCGGGCGCTGGCCGCGTATTACGAACGCCGGTTCAACGTGCTGTTGAATCCCGAGACCGAAGTGGTCGCGACCCTGGGGTCGAAAGAGGGTCTTGCCAACCTGGCCTCGGCGATCACCAGCCCGGGCGACACGATCCTGGTGCCGAACCCGTCGTACCCGATCCACCAGTTCGGCTTCATCATCGCCGGTGCCGGGGTGCGGAGCATTCCGGCCACCCCGGATGAAGACATGCTGCGGGCGCTGGACCGCGCGGTCAGGCACTCCGTGCCGAAGCCCACGGCGCTGATCGTGAACTTTCCGTCCAACCCGACCGCGTATCTGGCCGATCTGGATTTCTACAAAGAGATCGTCGCCTTCGCCCGCAAGCACGAGATCTGGGTGATGTCCGACCTGGCGTATGCCGAGATTTACTTCGGCGACAAAGTACCGCCGTCGATCCTGGAAGTGCCCGGCGCCAAGGATATCGCGGTGGAGTTCACCAGCCTATCGAAGACCTATTCCATGCCCGGCTGGCGCATGGGTTTCGCGGCGGGCAACCCGCGGCTGATCAACGCCCTGACGCGGATGAAGTCCTATCTGGATTATGGCGCATTCACCCCGATCCAGGTGGCGGCGGCGACGGCGCTGACCGGGCCGCAGGATTGCGTGGAGCAGATGCGCACGCTGTACCGCGAGCGCCGTGACGTGCTGATCAAGGGCCTGGTTTCAGCCGGCTGGGACATGCCCAGCCCGGAGGGGTCGATGTTCGCATGGGCGCCGATTCCGCCGAAATACGCGCATTTGGGCAGCGTCGAGTTCTCCAAGCTGCTGCTCGATCGCGCCAAAGTCGCCGTGGCGCCCGGCCTGGGCTTTGGCGAGCACGGCGAAGGGTTCGTCCGTATCGCGCTGGTGGAGAATACGCACCGGCTGCGGCAGGCGATCCGCAATGTTCGCGGCTTCCTGCAGACCGGCTCCAACGTCGCCGAACCGGCGCTGTCCGGGGCGGACGCCCCATGACCCGCCCGCTTTCCGTTGGTGTCGCCGGACTGGGAACCGTTGGCGGCGGTGTGCTCAAGATGCTGCGTGACAACGCCGATATCGTCTCGGCCCGCGCTGGCCGCCCGATCGCGGTGACGGCGGTATCGGCGCGTGATCGGTCGAAAGACCGCGGCTTTCCCGTGAGCGGCTTGCGCTGGTATGAGGATCCCGTGGCGCTGGCCTCTGACCCCGCCGTGGATGTGGTCGTGGAACTGATGGGCGGGTCCGAGGGGCCGGCTTTGAAGTTGGCCGAGGCCTCGATCCTGGCCGGGAAACCGTTTGTGACGGCTAACAAGGCGCTGCTGGCGATTCATGGCGCCTCGCTGGCTCGCGCGGCCGAGGAACGCGGTGTGCCGCTGGCGTTCGAGGCCGCCGTCGCCGGCGGAATTCCGGTGATCAAGGCGTTGCGTGAGGGCCTGTCGGGCAACCGGATCAGCTCGGTCGCGGGCATCCTGAATGGCACCTGCAACTACATCCTCACCCAGATGCGTGAGCGAGGACGGGAGTTCGCCGAGGTTCTGGCGGATGCCCAGAAGCTGGGTTACGCCGAGGCGGACCCGTCGTTCGACATCGACGGCATCGACGCCGCCCACAAGCTGTCGATCCTGGCCGCGTTGGCGTTTGGCCGGCCGGTCGCGTTCAAGGACGTGCATGTCGAAGGCATCCGCCACATCTCCTCTGTCGATATCGCGTTCGCGACGGAACTCGGCTACCGCATCAAGCTGCTGGGTATCGCCCGGCAGACCGAGGCAGGGATCGAGACGCGGGTGCATCCGTGCATGGTGCCAGTATCGGCGCCGATCGCCCGGGTGGACGGGGTGTTCAACGCTGTCGTGGCCGAGGGTGACTTCGTTGGCCGCGTGATGCTGGAAGGCCGTGGGGCGGGCGAGGGGCCAACGGCATCAGCGGTGGTCGCGGACCTGATCGACATCGCGCGGAATCGGGTCACGCCCGTGTGGGGCGCGGCAGGGGCGGCGCTGTTGAGCGCGCCTTCGGTGCCGATGAGCTCCCATGTCGGCTGCTACTACCTGCGGCTGATGGTCGTGGACCGACCGGGCGTCATTGCCGACGTGACGGCGATCTTGCGGGATATGGGCGTGTCGCTGGAATCGATGCTGCAGCGTGGACGCAGCCCGGGTGAGGCGGTGCCGGTGGTGCTGGTGACGCATGAAACCCAGGAAAGCGCGATAAGAGCGGCGCTGGATCGGATCGGGGCCTTGGAAGCGGTGATGGAAGAGCCAGCACTGATCCGGATTGTGGCGGGGTAGGTGGCCCCGCCGTCGGTTCGCTTCGGTCTGGGCTTGAAGACAAGCCTGTAGAGACGGAGTTTGATGCGTTATTCCAGTCGGCGTTGATGTCGACCCTCTGGTGATGCCTCCCCGTCATGCCGACGAAGGCCGGCATGACGGGGCGAGGCCGATGCCGGTGTGTCAGTCTTTCGGGGATTGGTATTACCGGCGTGCCCATACGCCAAAATAGACGCGGCTCACTACAACGCGAAAACCGCCCGAGCATTGTCGCGGAAGATGGCTTTGCGCTCGGCCTCGGTCATTTGGAAGCGGAACGTGTAGCGGGGGTCATCGAAGTCCCAGTGCGGATAGTCGGTCGAGAACAGTAGCTTGTCCCAACCGATCCAGTCGATGATCTCGCGCAGGTGGCCGGGTTCTTCGGTCTCCTCGATCGGCTGCGTGGTGTACCAGAAGCGCTCGCGGATGTACTCCGATGGCGGGCGTTTGACATGCGGCACCTCGCCGCGCATCCGCTGCCACAACTTGTCCAGCCGCCAGCCAAGCGACGGCGCCCAGGCGAACCCGCACTCGATCAGCACGAACTTCAAATCGGGGAACCGTTCCAGCACGCCTTCCATGATCAGGCTGGTCACCACCGCCTGCATGCTTTGGGCATTGGCGTGGTGCTCCTGCATATAGAACGACGGCCACCCAGCACTGGTCGAGGGATGGCCCGGCACGCCGGAAATGTGGATACCGATCGGCAAACCGGCGGCCTGTGCCGCCTCATAGATCGGCCAATAGCGACGCCGGCCCGGAGGTTCGGCCATGCGCGGCGGCATGTTGATCACGCGGAAGGAACGATCTCCGGCACAGCGCTCGATCTCCGCGACTGCGGCTGCCGGGTCTTCCTGGGTGATGGTGATTCCGGCGGACAGCCGAGGCTCCTGCCGTACCCAAGCCTCGATCTGCCAGTCGTTCGTCGCTCGGCACAGCGCGGCGCCGAAGTCCAGGTTGCGTTCGTCGCAGCCGCCGGGGCGCAGGCACATCAGCATCCCATGCTCGATGCCATATGCGTCCAGGTGCTGCGACTGCATGAACGCCAGATCCGAACCCGGCGGTCCCCCGTTGGGCGGCCAGGAGTCCGCCCGCGCCACGGCGGGGGTCATCCGCGGATGCGCCAGCGTCGAGGACAGCCCCTGGCGCAGATGTGCGCCGTATTCCCGCCAATGCTGTTGCCAGCGGGAGGACATGAATGGCGCCAGATCGCTGGGGGAGCGGAAACTGGGGTGGATGTCGCAATCGACAATGCCGATGTCGGTGATGGCGTCGTTCATGCCACGGTCTCCCGGAGACGGGGGTAAGTTGCCAGTGCATTCCCGGACAGCAGGCCCGGAAGGATTTCGGGCGGCAAACCGGGCGGGATCGCGTTGTCGCCGTCGAAATGCCAGTGCGGGAAATCAGTCGAGAACAACAGCATATTGTCCCCGGCGATATGGTTCAGGGTGGCGCGGACCTTTGCCTCGTCCTCGGGCGCGTCGAACGGTTGCAGGGTCAGGCGCACCCGCTCGCGCAGGATGTCCGGCGGCGCTCGGTCAACCCAGGGCGCGTCGGGGCGCAGGCCGCGCCAGATCTTGTTGGTGCGCCACATGAACGGCGGCAGCCAGGTGATGCCGGATTCCAGCAGCACGACCTTCAAATCCGGGAACTTGGAAAACACGCCCTCGGTGATCAGGCTGAGCAACTGGCTGTCGAACGCCTGGGACTGGGAAGCATAGTCCTCGATGATATAGGACGGCCAACCCGATGCGGTGGGCGCGTGGCGGAACATGCCGCCCGCATGGATACCGATCGGCAGACCATGGCGTTCGGCGGCCTTGTAGATCGGCCAGTAGTGGCGGCGCCCCAGCGGCATGTCGGTCATCGCCGGCAGCAGCACCTGAACGAAGCGCGGATCGGCGGCGCAGCGTTCGATTTCCTCGGCGGCTTGCTCCGGGCCTTGTGCGGGCACGACGATCGAGGCGAACAGCCGCGGTTCGGCATCCAGCCACTCCGCCCGCATCCAGTCGTTGATCGCCCTGCAGAACGCCGCGGCCATGTCCTCGCTGTGCAACGCCATGGAGCCATGCAGGCATTGGGCGATGGCCGCGCGCAGGCCGAACCGGTCCAGATGGGCACGCATCAGGGCCAGATCGGACCCCGGGACGCCTTGCTTCGGGCGCCAGTCCGGCCGAGCGGAGAACGGGGCGTTAGGGGGATATGCGGTCAGGCTGAAATCCATGCGGTCAATGCCGCGCATGCGAAACTGGTCGGCCCAATAGTCGTCACAATATGGCAACAGTGCGCCGACCGACGGTGGGGAAACGTGAACGTCGCAATCGATCGCACCTTGCGTGGTTTGCCGCATGGACCTCTCCTGTTCCATAAGCGTGAGGAAACGCCGGGACACGACGGAATGCAACCGTGCGGTCCGACAACCGAGGGGAAGCCAAGCGTGCTGGTAAATGTCACCGAGATCGTCGACTCGACCAAACTCAATGCGTTCCATCTCCGCGTGGTTGGATTGTGCGCGTTATTGATCTTCTTTGACGGGTTCGACCTGCAGGCGATCAGTTACGCCGCCCCGGCGGTGTCGGCGGCGCTGGGGATATCGCGTCCGATGCTGGGGCCGGTGTTCTCGGCCGGACTGGCGGGTCTGACGGTGGGCGCGCTGGTGTTTGGCGTGCTGGGCGACCGTTGGGGACGCAAGACGGTGTTCGTGCTGTGCGGGGTGATCTTTGGTCTCGCATCGTTCGGCACCGCGACGGCGGGCAGCCTGACGCAGTTGCTGGTGTGGCGGCTGATCGCCGGGTTCGGGCTGGGCGGCGCGACGCCGATCGCGGTGACGATCGCGACGGATTACTGCCCGAAGCGGATGCGGGCGGCGCTGACGATGATCATGTATTGCGGGTTTACCATCGGTGGCGTGTTCGGCGGCTGGATCGCCTCGTTTGTCATGCCTTACGGGTGGGAGTGGCTGTTCTACATCGGTGGTGTCATTCCGCTGCTGCTGGCGCCGTTGCTGATCGTGGCGCTGCCGGAGACGGTTGAGTTCCTGGTCAACCAGGGCAGGGACCCCGAACAGATCGGGCGTATCCTGGCCCGGTTGCGCCCGGGCTACGTCGCGCCGGCAGGGGCCCGGTTCGTGCTGGAGCATCAGAACGTCGGCGGGTTCCAGCTTGTGGAGTTGTTCCGGCACGGCCGAGCGGTGCGGACGTTACTGTTGTGGGGGATTTTCTTCAGCAGCCTGGTGGCATTGTTCTCGTTTACGACGTGGTTGCCGACATTGCTGAACGGGCTTGGGCTTTCCGCCGGAGAGATCGTCGGCATAACCGGCGCCGTCCAGGGCGGCGGCCTGATCGGATCGTTGATCTTCGCTCGGATTATTCTCCGCGTTCGCCCGTTCCTGATGGTGGCGTCGGGCTATTTGTTGGCGTCGATTTGTCTGGTGATGTTCTCGCGCATGCCGGCGATCTATCCGCTGCTGTTCGGCGCTGGTCTGGTGACTGGGACGTGCCTGGTGGGGACCCAGAATTTGCTGAACGCGATGAGCGCGCAGTTGTATCCGCCGGCGATCCGGTCAACCGGCGTGGGTTGGGCGTTCGGGATCGGGCGAACCGGGGCGATCCTGGGGCCCAGCATCGCGGGGTTGTTGCTGTCGTATCATTTCGCGGCGGCGGATTTGTTCGCGTGCGCCGCTATTCCGCCGGCGGTGGCCGGGGTGATCGCGCTGGTTCTGCTGCGGCGGATCAAGTGGGAGGCCGCGCGCGACCTAGCCGCGGCGTAGGTCTGGAACCAACCGGACGATTTGCGCTTCCAGGGGTCAGGTTTACACTCGTTCGCACTGGGTGAGGGGACAAAACCATGGACTTCAATATCAGCGCGCAACAGCGGGAAATGATCGCGTCCGTGCGGTCGCTGGCGCAGACCGAGTTCAAAGCCAACGCGATGCGGTGGATGGACGGTACGTTCCCCTGGGAGAACATGAAGAAGCTCGCCGAACTGGGCGTGCTGGGCATGTCGGTTCCCGAGGAATATGGCGGCCTGGGTCTGCCGATCCTTGATACCGCATTGATCCTGGAGGAAATCGCCAAGGTCGATTACGTCACCGCCATGGCGGTGCTGGGTGAGGCTGGTGTCCAGACACGTGTCATCGCGCGTTATGCCCCGGCCTCGATCCGCGAACGAATCCTGCCGGCGGTCGTCAGCGGCGACTGCATCCTGGCGGTGTGCATGACGGAGCCCCATGCCGGCACGGATGTCGCGAATTACCGCACCAACGCGCGTATTGTCGGGGATCGGGTGATCCTGAAAGGCACCAAGACGCTGATCAGCCGAGCGCCTGAGGCTGGAATGTTTGTGGTGTTCACGCGGGTGGATGGAAAGCCGGGGCGGGAAGGGATCGGCTGCGTTTTGGTCGAGCCTGATACCAAGGGGTTCGCCGTCACCGGCACGTATCACACCATGGGCGGCGAGAACCTGCATGAAATCCAGTTTGATGACTGCGAACTGCCGCTGGAAAACCTGGTCATTCGCGAGGACGGGTTCCGCAAGCTGCTGACCGCGTTCAACACGCAGCGGTGCCTGAATCCCTCGATCTCGCTGGGGCTGGCCGAGGGTGCGTTCGACGAGGCGGTGAATTATGTGCGGGAGCGCACCATTTTCAACAAGCCTATCTCCGACTTCCAGGGCATCCGCTGGAAACTGGCCGATATGTTCAAGGATATCGAAGCGGGGCGCGGGCTGTTGTATCGCGCCTGCCTGACCGCCAATCCGTTCCCCGATCCGTTCATGGCGGCGGCGGCGAAGATCTTCTGCAACGAAATGTCGTTGCGGGTGACGACCGAGGCGGTGCAGGTGCATGGCGGCTTCGGGTTCACCGACGAATATCCGGTGTCCCGGTTCTATCGCGGTGCGCGGTATGGCTCGATCGGCGGTGGTGCGTCCGAGACGTTGCGCGACCTGATCGGCAAGAAGATCGTCGGCGAGTTCGATGTCGTGGACGGCATCATGGGGCTGGGGACGTTCTGAGATGCTGCTGATCGAGGCTGACGGGAAGGCGCTTTTCGCCGAACAGGGCATCCCGATGCCTGCCGGCGTTGTGGTGACGGGCGACGTGCCGACGCCGCCGGGTAACGGGCCGTGGATGGTGAAGGCGCAGGTGCCGGTTGGCGGGCGCGGCAAGGCTGGCGGAATTCGCCGGTGCGACACGCGCGCGGCGGTTGAAGCGGCCGTCGCGGGGATGATCGGCACGCGCCTGAAGGGCCACGAGATCGACGCGTGTCTGGTCGAAGCGGCGGCGTTTGGGCAGGAGCGCTATCTGGCGATCATGGTCGATGCGGCGAGTTACGGCCTGCGGGTGATCTACGCGAAGCAGGGCGGGGTGGAGATCGAGCAATCCGGCGCCGCCGTTGGCCGGTTATGTCCGCCGCATCCAGGCGCCGTGGCCGAGGCGTTGGCGGAACTGATCGCCGACGAACCCGACGCATGGCGCGATCAGGTGGCGGCAATCGGCAAGGCGCTGGCCACGATGCTGCTGGAGCGCGAACTGGCCCTGGCCGAGATCAACCCGCTGTTCGTTTCAGAGTCCGGTTGCGTGGCCGGCGACGCCAAGGTGGTGATCGACCTCAACGCCATCGGCCGCCAGCCGCGCATCGCCGAAATGGTTGCCGCTCGGCCGGCGCTTTACCTCGACGCCAATCGGAAGATCGCCGAAGGGTTCGATTATGTCGAACTCGATCCTGAAGGAGAAATCGGTCTCGTTACGACCGGCGCCGGCCTGTCGATGATGCTGATCGATGAACTGACCGCGCGCGGCGCCAAGCCGCTGAATTTCTGCGATATCCGCACCGGCCAGATGCGCGGCAGCCCCGCCAGGTTGATACGCGTGCTGGAATGGATCACCGCTCGATCGTCGTTGAAAGCAGTGCTGGTCAACATCTTCGCCGGCATCACCGACCTGGGTGAGTTCGCCGGTCTGCTGGCCGCCGCGATCCAGGCCTCGCCATCGTTGCGTGTTCCGGTCGTTGCGCGGCTGGTTGGACGCAACGCCGCTGAGGCACGGCGAATTCTGGGTGAGGCGCAACCAGGGATGCTGGTGACGGAAGACCTTGAGGAAGCATTGGCACGAATCGATTCGATCGTGGGAGCCGCCGCATGATCGGGTCACTCTCGCGCACGACGCCGGTGATCGTGCAGGGAATCACCGGCCGCATGGGACGCAGCCACGCCGCGTTGATGCGGGCGTATGGCACCAATATCGTCGGCGGAACCTCCACGCGCACGGACATGAAGGAAGTGGCCGGCGTCCCGGTCTTCGCGTCGTGCGCCGAAGCCGTGCTGGCGACCGGCGCGGTGGCATCTGTCGCGATGGCACCGCCCGAGGAGACCTGGACGGCGGTTCAGGAGGCGCTGGCCGCGGGGATCAAGCTGGTCGTCACGGTCGCGGAAGGGGTTCCGATGCATGACGCGATCAAGATCGGCCGAGCGGTGCGGCGGGCTGGGGCGACGTGGGTTGGTGCTTCTACACCGGGCTTGGCGGTGCCGGGCGAGTGCAAGCTGGGGTTTCTGCCGGATGTGTGCCTGAACCCCGGACCGATCGGGATCATGTCGAAAAGCGGCACGCTGTCCTATGAGGTCGGCTACCGGTTGGCCCGCGACGGGCTTGGGCAAAGCATTTGGGTCGGTGTCGGCGGCGATCCGGTGAAGGGCGTTCGTTTCGCGGATATGCTGCCGGTGTTCTTCGATGACCCTGGGACCAAGGGTATTGTGCTGGTCGGCGAGGTCGGAGGCACCGAGGAAGAGGAATGTGCCGAAGCCTATGCGCGCCTGGGTGCCCGCAAGCCGCTTTACGCGCTGATCGCGGGGCGGGAGGCGAAGGAAGGCGTGTCCATGGGCCATGCAGGCGCGCTGGTGCATGGTGAATCTGGAACGCTGGCTTCGAAGACAAAGCAACTGACGGCGGCGGGTGCGACAGTGTTCGGGTCGATTGAAAGTCTGATCGATCGTTGCACCCGCACCTACCGGTTCGATAAGCGATGAAATCCTTACATTCGTAACGGCGTCGCCGCCTAACCTGCCTTGGTGAGTTGCTGCTCCACCAGCGTTGCCCACCAGGACGCCCCAACCGGCAGGATCTCATCGTTGAAGTCATATTTCGGGTGATGCAGTAACGGGTCGCCATTCCCGCTACCGCCGCCCAGCATCAGGTAGGCGCCTTGTTTCGCATTCAGCATATAGGCGAAATCCTCGCCGCCCATCGTCGGCGCCCGCATCTCCCGCACCGCCGCCGCACCCGAGATCGTCTTTGCCGCCTCGATTGCCAGCGTCGTGGCATCTTCATCGTTCACCGTGGCGGGCGCATGACGGAAGAAGTTCAGCTCCGCCCTGGCGCCGAAGCTTTCGGCGATGCCGTGGATCAGCCGGTGCATGCCGGTTTCGATCTTGTCGCCGACCTCGGGCAGATACCACCTGGCGGTGCCCTTCATCACCACGCGTTCCGGCAGGATGTTATAGGCTTCGCCGCCGGCGATGCTGCCGATCGAAACGACTCCTCCCTGGATCGGTTCGATCGATCGGGAAACGATTGTCTGCAACGCTCCGATGATCTGGGCCGAAACGACGATCGGGTCGATCCCCTGATGCGGGGACGCACCGTGACTGCCCAGGCCGGTCACGGTGATCTCGAAGAAACCGACGGCGGCCATGATCGGGCCAGTACGCCAGAAGAACGTGCCGGCTTTTGCCTCTGGCCAGTTATGCAGGCCGTACACCTTGTCCATCGGGCAGCGGTCGAACAATCCGTCCTTGACCATCTTGTCGGCGCCGCCCTCAAACTCCTCGGCGGGTTGGAAGATCAGATAGACCGTGCCGTCGAAGTTGCGGGTCTCCGCGAGGTATTTCGCCGCGCCCAGCAACATCGTCGTATGGCCGTCGTGTCCACACGCGTGCATGACGCCGGGGGTTTTGCTGGCGTGCGGCAGGCCGGTTTCCTCATGGATTGGCAGCGCGTCCATATCGGCGCGCAGGCCGATCGCCTTGTCGGAGGTTCCGGACCGGATCACGCCGACCACGCCATGCGTGGCCATGCCGGTAATGATCTCATCCACGCCGAATTCGGCGAGCTTTTCTTGCACCACGCGCGATGTCCGAGCTTCCTGCATGGAGAGTTCAGGATGGGCGTGCAGGTCGTGCCGCCAGGCGGTCATCTCGGGATGGAACGCGGCGATGCTGTTGATGATCGGCATAGAGGTCTCCAGGGCAGATCGTTATTCCTGCGGTGACGCGAAGGTGAGTGCAAGCCCTTTCGTCAGCGGGATGGGTTCGACCCCCAATGTCGCGCGCATCGGCCCGATACCGAACGCCTTGTCCTCCATCAACCGGCGGATTTCCTCCGGCTGTATCGTGGGCACGGCGGAGACATGCTTGGTGAGCCGGGCCGCCAGGATCAATGGCGCGGCGGGGAAGGGGACGATGATCGGCTTCCGCAGTCCGGCGGCGGCGGCGACCGCGCGGACGAAATCGGCGTAGCGAACCGGGTCGGGCCCGGCGATGGTTAGGCTGTGTGGGCCAACCCATGCGTGATCCAGCGCGGCGCGGATACAGCGTGTGACGTCGGACTGGTGGATAGGCTGGACCAGAAAGCGTCCGCCGCCCGGCAGCGGCATCACGGGAAGGCGGCGCAGCAGGCCGGCGAGGCGTTGCACGTTATCCTCGCCCTGGGCGCCGTAGATCATCGTCGGGTGCAGCATCACGCCGCGACGGCCGGACGCCAGCAGCGCGGCCTCACCCGCGAGGACGCCGTTCCCGTGAGCATCGGGCCAGCGAGTGAACTTGCGGGTGCTGCCCAGCAGAACCAGCACAGCGGTTTCGGGCGCGGCGGCAATGATCGCGGCGGCATGGCGGGCGTGGGCGCAGGAGACGATCCGGGTTGCTCCGGCCAATGCCAGGGACAGCGCATCGGGCTGACGCAGATCCGCCTGGCGGGGCGTTCCAGGCAGGCCGGTGGCTTCCCACTTCGCCGGATTCCGCACGACAGGGACGACAGGAATGCCATCCGCCAGCAGCGAACGGCACAGCGCGAGGCCAGAGCGCCCGGAGGCGCCGATTACGTGAACAGGGTCGGTCATCCGCCCTGAAACGCATATCCCGCACTGCGAGACAAGTCTCTCGCATAACTTCGCCGTTTCGCTTAGCCTGTGACAAAACTAACAGGGAGACGTCAAAAAATGAACATCAACCGACGCACCGTCCTGGGTGCCGCCGCCGCGACAGCCACCATCCCCATCCTCCGCGCCCGCGCGCAGACGAAGCCCATCATCAAGCTTGGGGTCATGAACGACCAGTCCGGCCCATACCGGGATGTGAACGGCCCAACGGGTGTCGCCTGCACGAAGCAGGCCGTACAGGAATTCGCCGCGCATGGGTTCGATGTCGAGGTCATCGACGCCGACCACCAGAACAAGCCGGATGTGGCCGTCTCGCTGGCGCGCGAATGGTTCGACAACCGCGGCGTCGATATGATCATGGACATCGCGGCGACCTCATGTGCGCTCGCCCTGGCGTCGATCGTGAAGGAGAAAGACAAGATCATGATAGCCACCAGCACGGCCTCTTCGGACGTGACTGGTAAGGCCTGCACGCCGAATTCAATGCACTGGTCGTTCGACACCTACATGGAGGCGCGCTCGACCGGCGGTGCGATGGTCAAGGCTGGCGGCGATAGCTGGTTCTTCATCACCCCGAACTATGCGTTCGGCGAGGCGACCCAGCGCGACACCACGAGGTTCGTTGTCGCGGGCGGTGGAAAGGTACTGGGGGCGCAAATCTACCCGTTCCCGGAAACCACCGATTTCTCGTCATACCTGATCAAGGCGCAGGCGTCCGGGGCGAAAATTCTGGGGATCTGCGGCGCCGGGTCCGACCTGATCAACGTCATCAAGCAGGCCCACGAATTCGGGCTGACCAAGACCATGAATGTCGCGGCGATGGTCGCCTATACCACGGATATGCGGTCGGTCGGGATCGAGATGGCGGCGGGCACGCGCCTTTCGGAAACCTATTACTGGGACCTGAATGAGCGCACACGCAGCTTCCAAAAGCGCATCCAGCCCAAGGTCACACTGTGGCCGAACATGGCGCAGGCGGGGAATTACTCCTGCACGCTGCACTACTTGAAGACAGTGCAGCATATGGGTGCCGCCGAGGCGAAGCGCAGCGGTGCGGCAACCGTCGCTCAGATGAAAGCGATGCCGACCGATGACGACTGCTTCGGCCCGGGCAAAATCCGCGAGGATGGTCGCAAGATCACACCGGCCTATCTGTTCGAGGTGAAGCAGCCCTCGGAAAGCAAGCATGAATGGGATCTGTATAAGCTGCTTGGAACCACCCCGGCCGAGGAGGCCTTCCGGCCGCTATCGGATCACGCATGCCCATTGGTCAAAGCGTAGCGGCGAGCGCATTTGCAGGAAACATGGCCCGGCTGGTCCGGGCCATCGATTCCACCGCTGTGCGAGGATAAGTGGGCCGGGCAATCCGGCCAGTGACGTTGCGCGTTAGCGGCTTACGCCGGCGTTGATCCCCAGGTCGATCGTGTGACGCGGGGTGGACGGCGACTCCGCCACTTCTTCCATCGTCCGCCACGGACGTTCCGCCAGGGGGCGAAGGTCGGACGGAACGGGATTGATCGACGGTTGCGGCGCTGGGCGGGAAACGCTGGCCAACACCACGCCGGTGTCCGGGCGGTTATAGATGAACCCATAGGTCGGATAGACCGACCCGAAGGTCCCCTCACGACCCAGTTCGACCCGCACGGCTGACCAGTTGTTAGCCTCTGACACATCGACCACCGCGACGCCGTGCGACACGCCGCCGCCGCTTTGCCAGTTGGCGTGATCGACGATCACCTCACGGGAGTTGATCACTTTGGTTACGACCGCGACGTGGCCAAGGTGCATATGGCCGTTGGCGCGGAAATTCAGCACGCTGCCGGTCTCGGGGCGGTCCCCTCGGGCGTATTGACCAGATGCATTGTCCCACCACTGCCAGGCATTCCCCGCGACCTGGATGCCCGAGACCTGGCGGGCATAGGGAACGCAGGAGATGCCGAAGGAACGGGTCGCGACCCGCTTGCCGCTGGCGGTGTGCAAGGCATGCGATACCTTGGCGCCGGACGCCAGTGTGGTATGGTTGCTGATCTGGTGGACATGGGCACCGGCGGCCGCGTGTGAGGCGTTCTTACCGTGTCCATTGTCCTGTGCGGCCTGGGCGGCGATTGGGCATGCGAACAGGATCGCGCAGTTCAAGAGCCAAGCCTTCGATCCCATTCCAAACACCCGCATCAGACTCCGCTCCTTCGATCTTTGTCAGACAAGACTGGCGGTAACAGCAGGGTTGCAAGGCTGACAACCCTTTCGCGGGCAGTTTTGGGCGATTCATTTCATTTCGCTATTTTTGCCCTGTGGATAACTTCCAAAAGAGAGAAAACAAACCTAAACACGGAAATTTGATCTTGGCGTGACAAAGAATATGTCACAGGTGTGGCATTTCAGCATCGTTTCCGCTTCGGCCATGCCGGTTCGCACCCCGTTGGGTCTGTCCCATCGCGTGACACGTTTTCGCGTGCTTGACCCCGACCCGTCCTGCCAGGAGAACGGGCCGCGCATCGCGCGTTTTTCGTAAGGACTCTTCACCCATGAACGTTGGCTCACCCCGCATCGTCCGGGTCGGTGATATCGAAATCAGCAACGAACGCCCGTTCGTGCTGATCGCCGGGCCATGCCAGATCGAGTCCCGGGACCATGCGCTGGGCATCGCCCGGGCGCTGAAGGCGATGTCGGAGCGGACGGGCGTGAAGATCATCTACAAGTCCAGCTACGACAAGGCGAACCGTACCAGCGCCTCGGCGGCCCGTGGGATCGGGATGGAGGCGGGGTTACGGATCCTGAGCGACGTGCGCGAGGCAACCGGCCTGCCGGTGCTGACCGATGTTCATACCGAGGAGCAGTGCCGCGTCGCGGGGCAGGTGGTGGATGTGCTCCAGATTCCCGCATTCCTCTCGCGCCAGACCGATTTGCTGCTGGCGGCCGGGGAAACCGGTCGGGCGGTCAATGTTAAAAAGGGCCAGTTCCTGGCGCCGTGGGATATGGTGAACGTAGCGGCCAAGATCGCCAGCACCGGGAACCATAACATCCTGCTGTGCGAGCGAGGGACGAGCTTCGGCTATAATACTCTTGTCAGCGACATGCGCGGTCTGCCGATCATGGCCCGCACGGGCTATCCGGTGGTGTTCGATGCAACCCACTCGGTGCAGCAACCGGGCGGGCAGGGCACGTCCTCGGGCGGGCAGCGGGAGTTCGCTCCGGTACTGGCGCGCGCGGCTTTGGCGGTCGGTTGCGCGGCCGTGTTTATCGAGACGCACGAGGATCCGGATCATGCGCCGAGCGACGGGCCGAACATGATTCCGCTGGATCAGATGGAGGCGCTGATCACCCGGCTGGCGGCGTTCGACCGGCTGTCGAAAGCCGCCTGAGCGCGGGGTCTAGCAGTCCAGCCGGTACACGCGCCGAGCCGTTCCGGCGAAAATCGCGGCCTTTTCGCCGGCGGAGCAGCCGGAGGCCATGCGCTTCAAGGCGTTGAACAACGCCGCGAAGCCGATCCCCATTTTCTCCACGGGGAAGTTGCTCTCGGCGATGCAGCGGTCCGCACCGAACAACTCGATGCAGGTCTCCACATACGGGCGCCAATGCGCCGCGAGTTGTTCCGACGACGGGGGTGCATCGATCCCCATGTAGTCGTAGGCGGCCAGGCGCATCATCATTCCGCCCAGCTTCATCGTCACGTTCTGGCACTTCGCCAGTTCGGTGACGGATGTCTTCCAGTTGGCGAAAACCTCATCGTGCTTGCCGGCGTAGCGGCCGTAACCTAGCGGCCCGCCGCAATGGCCGACGATGATGTTGCTGCCGGGGAAGGCCCGCGCGAGGTCGGTGATGTCCGGGATCTGCGGGTGGAAGCCCCAGGCATCCAAGGATAGCCCCAGCGCCGCCAACCGAACCATGCCGGCTCGGAAATCGGGCCGCAGATACAGCCCGGGCTGGATGCCCGGCGCGCTGTTGCCGATGACCGGGTCGGCGTCATAACCGGCCGAGTGACGAACACCGCGGAAGCGGCCGCCGCCGGCGCGGATATGCGCCTCCAGCACCGGCGTGACCCAGTCGCCGGCGGTCAGATCGGCATAGCCGACGATACCGGCCGCGACCTTGGTCTTGCCGTAGCCGCCGCTATCGCTCATGGCGGCGATGCCGGCGACAAACTCGGTTTCGCCGACGGGGCGCATTGGGACCGGGCCGGTCGCACGATACATGGAATGGCACTGCAGGAAGACGCTGCCGATAATGTTGTGGCCGGTGGCGCAGTCGGCGAGGAACTCGTCGATCAGGTAACGGAAGGCCGGGACATCCCAGGATTCACCGCTCGCGCCGCCGACGCGGTGCCAGAGGTGGTGGTGGGTGTCGATGATCGGAAGGTCGGGATCGATGATCGGTTCCGGTGGGGCATTAGCCAGCCAGGAGTCGCGTGGCGGAAAGATGCGGCCGAAGGCGGTCTTGGTCATTGGTGTTTCCCCATGGGCTTTTCGCGATGAGGGATTACGGCACGGCTGGGAAGAACGCTCAACCCATCGGGGCGCCGCCTTGATCCCGGGGACCGGTGCGCATACGGTCGGGTTTCCGCATCGAGCGGCTTCATCAATCAAAATCCACAGGGTGTCCCAACGGGTGTGTTCGTCCGTTGGATATCCGCGTGCAACCGAGGGTTCAGGATAGCATATGACAATTTCTCGTCGCGACGCTCTTACCGGTGGCACCGCCGCTGTCGCCATGAGCGCCGCCAGCCGCCGCGCCCACGCCCAGACGGCGACGCCAACCATCCGCATCGGCGTGCTGACCGACCTGTCGGGGCAATATCGCGACAATTCCGGCCCGACGACCGTGCTGGCCGCCAAGCAGGCGGTGGAGGATTTCAAGCCGAACGGCTTCAATGTGGAAATCCTGGCCTCCGACCATCAACAGAAGCCCGACATTGCTTCCGCCATCGCTCGGCAGTGGTTCGACCGCGACCAGGTGGACGCGATCGCTGATGTGAACAACACCGCCATCGCGCTGGCGGTGAACGGCGTGGTCGTGGAGAAGAACAAGGCGCTGCTGATTTCGGGTGCGGCATCGGCCGATCTGACGGGCAAATACTGTAGCCCGAATGCCGTCCATTTCTCGCCGGATACCTGGTTCGACTCGCACTCGACCGGCGGCGCGATCCTGAAGGATGGCGGCCTGAGTTGGTATCTGATCGTCGCGGACTACACGTTCGGGCATGCCCTGGCGAATGACCTGACGAACCTTGTGACCAAAAGCGGCGGCAAGGTGCTGGGCAACGCGCCCTATCCGTTCCCGGGCACAACCGACTATTCGTCGTTCCTGCTGCAGGCGCAGGCCAGCGGTGCCAAGGTCATCGGCCTGTGCAACACCGGCGGCGACATGGAGAACTGCGTAAAGCAGGCCAAGGAATTCAACCTGATGCAGCAAGGGATCAAGGTCGCTGCCTTGGTTGGCTTCATTACCGAGGTCAAGTCGATGGGGCTGGAGACGGCACAGGGACTGCTGATCTCGGGCACGTTCTACTGGGACCTCAACGACCGGACCCGAGCGTTTACTAAGCGGTTCCTGCCGAAGACGCCGAAGAACTACCCCAGCGACCTGCACGCCTCCTGCTACGCGGCGGTGACCCACTACCTGAAGGCTGTCGCGGCGCTAGGGCCGGCAAAAGCGAAGGCGGGGCTGGATGCGATCAACTGGATGAAGGCGACGCCGACGGACGATGACTGCTTCGGCACCGCCGCGATCCGTCCGGATGGGCGCTTTATCTGCCCCGGCTACCTGTTCGAGGTGAAAACCCCGGCGCAGAGCAAAAGCGAATGGGATGTGTTCAACGTGGTCTCCACCACTCCGGCGGATCAGGCGTTCCGGCCGATGGCGGAGGGCGGCTGTAGCTTGGTCCACACCTGACGATCCGGGTTGCCGGCCCGTCATTGCCGACGGGCCTGCAACCCGGTGTCTTGGGTCAAACCCGGGGACAATCAGCCGCGGGCCGGCGTCTTTGTCAGCGCGCGGGCGGGGGCTCAGACGTGCTGAACGGTTGCGTCGCGCCTTGCGGCGCGCGCGCGCCAGCGGCCGGCGGGGGATTCTCCTGCACTTGCCGGGTCAAATCCCGTACGCACCGGCCAAACGTGTCACTGATGGCGGTGGATCCGGTCAATGACAGCACCCAGGGCGGCTCGTTTCCGTCGGGGAACGTCAGTGTCATCGACGCAGCGCCGCGGAACTGCCGATCGAAGACCTGGATCGCGTTGGGGTCGAGGGTCCAATCGATCGCGTGCCCGTGCCCGGTTGCCTGGAGTGTCCAGGGAACATTCAGCCCGACCTGCATCACCACGGTGACATGGGTGCTATCGGGGATCAGCCAGTCGGGCTTGCTGGAGGAGAATGTGGTGTCGGTGCCTCCGATATCGAAGCGAATGGAAAAATGCTGCATATTCGATGCAGCGGATGTGGATATGCCGCAGACCGCGCCCCCGGTTTCGCTGCGTCCGCTGATCGCGTCCCAGGCACCGGCATGGTAATACGCCTGCACCTGGGCGAGTGCGGTGGCGGGCGCCAACCCGATCATCAGCGCGGTCAATCGGGGAAGATGTTTCATTCGGGCATTCCTTCGGGTTGATCCGAACGTAGTAGTTCGGGGCACGGCGAAAAACGATATCGTTCTCAAATGAAGGTGAAACGGTTGGGAGCAGGACCGGTTTAGGGCGGCATACGCGACCTGTTTCCGTTGCCCGCGACCCGCTGGCGCGGCCTCGGCGGGGGCGCGACCAGCGTCGAATGGACCCAGACCTTGCGGACTGCTGACCGGACCCATCCGGAACTGTCGCGGCTCCGCTGAATCCGATTGCTCCGGCGCGGGCCGGCGTGGCAGGAAGCGCGTCATGCCGACCCGCCGATTTCTTCTCACAAGCGCGATTCCAGCGATCATTTCCGCACCGGCGTTCGCCGCGTCGGGGGACAGTTTCGCCAATTTTTTGAATGGCGTGCGTGCCGAGGCGCGCGCCGCCGGGATCAGGCCCGCGACCTTGCAGCGTGCGTTCGCGGGTGTGGCGCCAAACCAGAAGGTCTTGGACCGCGACCATCACCAACCCGAATCCACATGGACCTGGGCGCGTTATCGCGGCGTCGTGATCGGCGACAAGCGGATCTCCGATGGGCGACAGGCGGTGGCGGCGAACCGCGCACTGTTTCAGCGCGTCGAACAACGCTTTGGCGTCGGTTCGGGTGTGATCGCCGGGATATGGGGACTGGAATCCAGCTACGGCACCGGAACCGGCGATTTCCGTGTGGTTGAGGCACTGGCAACCCTGGCATGGGAGGGCCGGCGCGCCAGCTTTTTCCGCGGCGAATTGATGGCGGCGCTGAAAATCCTCGATCACGGGGATGTCGCGCCGGGCGCGATGACGGGTTCCTATGCCGGCGCGATGGGCCAGCCGCAGTTCATGCCGACCAGCTACCTGCGCTACGCCGTCGATTTCGATGGCCATGGACGCCGCGATATCTGGACCAGCAAGGGCGACGTGCTGGGGTCGATCGCGAACTATCTGGCGCAGTCCGGTTGGCGCGCCGGCGAAACCTGGGGCCAACCCGTCAGTGTGCCGGTTGGCGTGGACGCGCCGGGGCGGGATGCCAAGCGCCCGCTGTCGGAATGGGTGCGTGCCGGGGTCCGGCCGCTGAACGGGCGGTGGGCGGCTGGGTCCGATACGCCGGCCGGGTTGTTGGCACCGGATGGGGCTGGCGGGGACACGTTCGTGGTGTTCGGCAATTTCAATGCGATCAGGCGGTATAATCCGTCGGACTATTACGCGCTCGCGGTTGGGTTGATCGGCGATCAGGTGGTGGTGTGAGCCGAGGGGTCACATCGCGTTCCGCGTGGTTTCTGCTGCCGCTGACCTTGCTGACGTTCGCCTGCACCCCGCAGCCGAAGCCGGACCCGCATTATGTCCTCGGCAAGCCCTATCAGTCCGGCGCGGTCTGGTTCTACCCGAGGGAATCCTTCGACCTCGACGAAACCGGGCTGGCGAGTGTCGCGAAAGGCGATACCCCCCGCCTGACCGCCGATGGGGAAGTGTTCGATCAGACAACACTCGCAGCCGGGCATCCCACGATCCAGCTACCGGCGATCGCTCGTCTGACGAATCTGGAAAACGGCCGGGAGGTCACCGTCCGGATCAACGATCGCGGTCCTGGCGATCCGCATCGGCTGGTGGACATCACGCAGCGCACCGCGACCTTGCTGAATATACCGGCCGGCGGTGTGGCGCGCGTGCGTCTTCGCGTCCTGCCGGCCGAAAGCCATGCCGCTGCCGAGGCGCTGCCTGGCGCACCGTCGCTGGCCATTGCCGCCGCCCCCCGTGGCGGAATTCAGTCCGCCGACCTTGCGCCGCCGCCGGGCGTGCGACAGGGCAATAGCCGAGCGTTGCCGGCTGCGGCGGTCGCGCAGCCTGAACAGGAACTTGCCGCCGCACCACCGATGCGCCTGCCGGAAACAGTGACGCAGACGCCGCCGAAACCCGGCCAACTGGTCGTGCGGCTGGACACGTTCGATGACTATCAATACGCCGCCGTGCAACGCGCCAAGATGGGCTGGAGCAACGCCCGAATCGTCTCGGTGTTCGAGGGCCGCACCCATCGCTTCCTGGTGGAGGTGGGTCCGATGGCGGACGTAGCGCAAGCGGATGCGGTACTGGATCGTGCCTTGGCATCCGGTATTCCGGATGCAAGAATCGTGGTGGAATAGGAGGTTATGTCGAGATGCTAACCCGCCGTCTTGGCTTACTGGCGTCCGCCCTGATGTTCGGGGCCGGTCCAGCCTTGGCTCAGCAGAAACGCCCGCCCGCGGGGGCCCACCCTTCGGGGGCAGGGCACAAAGGCAAGGATTCGGCGGCGGTCCCTACCGGGAGTCCCGCTGATACGCCCCTGGGGCCGGTCGATACCACGGCCAGGTGGGCCTATGCCCAGGACTTCGATACCGGCGCCACGTTGTTGGAAAAGCTGGCGGACGAGGAAATGCCGCCCTCGTCGATGACCAAGCTGATGACGATGTACCTGGTGTACGACCAGCTCAAGCAGGGCCGGTTGAAACTGGAGGACGAACTGCCGGTCACCGAAAAGGCCTGGAGGATGCAAGGGTCGAAGATGTACGTGGCGGTCGGCAGCACCGTGAAGGTCGAAGACCTGATCCGCGGCGTGATCGTGCAGTCCGGCAACGACGCGGCGATCGTGCTGGCCGAGGCGATCGGCGGGTCGGAGGAGCAGTTCGTCGAGAAAATGAATACGAAGGCCAAGCAACTTGGCCTAACCCATTCATTTTTCAAGAACTGCACGGGCTGGCCTGATCCGGAGCAGCACATGAGCGTGCGCGATATCGCGACGCTCGCTGCCGCGATCATCCGGGAATTCCCGGACTACTATCACTACGATTCGGAAAAAACCTTCAAATACAACGGGATTGAGCAAGGAAACCGCAATCCGATGGTCCAGAAAGGGACCGCGGACGGGCTGAAGACCGGCCATACCGAGGCCGGCGGCTACGGACTTGTCGTCAGTTCAAAGCGTAACGGGCGGCGGGTGATCCTGGTGCTGAACGGCATGAACTCGATGCACGAACGCGCTGAGGAATCCGAGCGGCTGATGGACTGGGCATTCTTTAACTTTGAGGATGTTACGCTGTTCAGTGCGGGCGACACCATCGAGCAGGTGCCCGTGTGGCTGGGCACGGCCCACTCGGTGCCGCTGGTGACCGGGCGCGACGTGACGGTGACGATGCCGCGCAACTGGCGGCAGAAGGCATCGGTGAAGGTCGGGTTCAACGCACCGCTAACCGCGCCAGTTGCCAAGGGCGATGTGCTGGGCAGGCTGACGGTAACCGGTGAGGGGGTGCCGCATCTTGACCTGCCGTTGATGGCGGGCGCCGATGTGCCGAAACTCAGCCTGCCTGGGCGTGCGATGGCGGTGCTGTCGAAATACGTCAGCGGCACATGAACCGGGGCCGCTTCATAACCCTGGAAGGCGGCGAGGGCGCCGGCAAGACGACACAGTCGGGACTGTTGGCCCAGGCGCTGACAGCGCGTGGGATCAGGGTGTTGCGTACTCGCGAACCGGGCGGCTCCCCCGGCGCCGAACTGCTGCGCGGCATCTTGTTGGGCGGCACGATCGATTGGTCGCCGCGCGCTGAAACCCTGCTGCATTTCGCCGCCAGGGCGGAGCATGTCGCCAAGACCGTCCGTCCGGCGATCGAAGCGGGGGCATGGGTGATTTGCGATCGGTTCTATGACTCGACGATGGCTTATCAGGGATACGGGCAGGGTGCGGATCGGGGGTTTATCGCGGAGCAGATCCGTCTGCTGGGGTTCGATCCGGATCTAACCCTGGTGCTGGATGTTCCCGAAGCCGTGGCCGCCGCCCGCATGCGCCAGCGCGGCGGCGAAGCTGACCGGTATGAGCGGCTTGACGGGGGCTTTCATGCGCGCGTGCGTCAGGGGTTCCGGGAAATCGCCGCCGCCGCGCCGGCCCGCTGCGTGGTGGTGGACGCGTCGGGCGATATTGACACGGTGCGGGCGACGATCGCCGACCATATCGCCCGCATGCCGGACTGACCGGCGGGTCTAGCGACCCTTCCAGTTGGGCTTCCGTTTCTCGAAGAACGCCTCGCGCGCCTCTTTTGCATCTTCCGACTTCGACAGCGCGACTGTCATCCCTTGCTCATAACGGTATGCGTCGCGCGGCGGCATGTGCATCGTCACGTTCATCGACTGCTTGGCATAGCGCATCGCCAACGGGCTTTTCGAGGCGATCTCGGTCGCCAGCTTCATCGCCTCGGGCATCAACTGCTCCAGCGGGACGCAACATTCGATCACGCCGGTGCGGTACAGCTCTTCGGCCGGCACGCGCCAGCCAGTAAAGAACATCCGCCGGGCGCGGGAGCGGCCGAAGAATTGTTGCAGCATCGTGGCGCCACCCATCAGGCCGATGTCGATCTCCGGCATGCCCATCACGGCGTTCTCCGACGCCAGGATGATGTCGCAGGCCGCGACCAGGCCGAAGCCGGCGCCGAGGGCAGGGCCGTTGCAGGCGCAGATCACCGGCTTGGCGCACTCATGGATGGAATTGAACATCTCGCGTACGTAGCGGTTGAACGCCCAGTATTCGCCGGGGGTGTCGCCGGTCGGCCGAGCCTTCATGTCGGCGCCGGCGGAGAACATCTTGCCGAAACCGGTCAGGATGACGACCCGCACATCGTCGCGGTCGGAGAATCCGTCGAACGCCGCGATCAACTCCTCGCGGAATTTGGTGTCCTGCGCGTTGACCGGCTGGCGGTTCATCACGACGGTGGCGATGTAGTCCGCGACGGTGATTTGCAGATAGTCCGTCATGTTCGTTTCCTCCGGATTGGCATTCGTCCCGGTCGTGCCATAGGTTCCGAGTACGGTCCAGCAGCGGCCTTGCCGGTGGGGCACGCGCAACGACAAAGGGAGCCAGGAAACGCCATGTCGATCTTCGATCAGAATCTCGATCGCACGCCGGCGAACTATGTGCCGCTGTCGCCCGTGTCGTTCCTGACCCGGGCCGCCCGGATTTATCCCGACCGCGTCGCGGTGATCCATGGCGAGCGTCGATTTACCTACGCCCAGTTCCTGGAGCGCGTGCGGCGCCTGGCGTCCTCGCTGGCCCGATCCGGCGTCGGGAAGGGGGACACAGTCTCGATCATGGCTCCCAACACGCGGCAGATGCTGGAGGCGCATTATGCCGTGCCGATGCTGGGTGCCGTGCTGTGTCCGGTGAATATCCGCCTGGACGCGGCGGCAATCGAATTCATCCTGCGCCACTCCGAAACCAAGGTGCTGCTGACGGATACCGAGTTCGCGGCGGTGATGGGGCCGGCGGTGTCCGACCTTCCGATCCTGGTGGTGGATATCGACGACGTCGGCATCGAAGGCGCAGGCGGCGACCGGATCGGCGCGATCGAATACGAGGACTTTCTGGCGGGCGGCGATCCGTCGCATCCGGTGCTGCTGCCGGATGACGAGTGGCAGGCTATCGCGCTGAACTACACGTCGGGCACCACGGGTAACCCGAAGGGTGTGGTGGCGCACCATCGCGGCGCGTATCTGAACGCCTGCGCCAATGCGCTGACGTTCGGGTTAGGGCCGCAAAGCGTGTATCTGTGGACGCTGCCGATGTTC
>DNXO01000140.1:107342-109156 GCA_003506895.1 Acetobacteraceae bacterium
GGACGCTGCCGATGTTCCATTGCAATGGCTGGACCTACACCTGGGCGGTGACACTGGCCGGCGGAACGCATGTCTGCCTGCGACGGGTCGAACCAGCGCTGATCTTCGCCGCCATTGCCGAACATGGCGTCACCCATATGTGCGGGGCGCCCGTCGTGCTGTCGATGTTGATCCATGCCCCAGCCGATGTCCGTCGGCCGTTCGATCAGAAGGTGAAGATCGCGACCGGCGGCGCAGCGCCGCCGTCCACGGTAATCTCGCAGATGGAGTCGATGGGGTTCGCCGTTACCCACCTGTACGGGCTGACGGAGAGCTATGGTCCTTCCACCGTTTGCCTGTGGCAGCCGGGCCTGGACGACTTGCCGCTGGACGAGAAGGCCGCGTTCATGGCGCGTCAGGGTGTCCAGACGCCGATGATCGAGGAAGCGGCCGTGATGAACCCCGCCACGATGAAGCCGATGCCGGCCGATGGCGCGACGATGGGCGAGCTGATGCTGCGCGGCAACACTGTGATGAAGGGGTATTTGAAGAACCCCAGCGCGACAGACGAGGCCTTTGCCGGAGGCTGGTTCCATACCGGGGACCTCGCGGTGATGCACCAGGATGGCTACGTGGAGATCAAGGACCGCGCGAAGGACGTCATCATTTCGGGCGGCGAGAACATCTCCTCGCTAGAGGTGGAGGAGGTTCTCTACAAACACCCCTCGGTCATGGAGGCGGCGGTCGTCGCTCGGCCGGATGAGAAATGGGGCGAAACGCCCCAGGCTTTCGTGACGCTGAAGCCGGGGGTCGCTGCGGTGACGGACCGTGACATCATCGCGTGGTGCCGGGGGCATCTGGCACATTACAAATGCCCCCGATATGTGACGTTTGGACCGCTGCCGAAGACCTCCACGGGCAAGATCATGAAGTTCGATCTGCGGGAGCAGGCCAAAGCCGGCTGAGGCCGGCTATTCCGGGACGACCTCGCCGCTGCCGCCGAATTCCTTTGGAAAATCCTTTAACTTCGGGAGGCCGTCGCGCATTGGCAAGACGGTCTCGGCGTAGTTCACGTGGACTTCGGGCTTGAATTCCAACCCGGGAATGGTCGCCGAGAACACATCGACCATTTTGAGTGGCGGATGGTCTGCCATGAGGTGGCCGCCGCAGACCGAGCAATACTTGCGGTAGCTGAGGTCTGTCTTGTGATAGGTTGCGACCTTGTCCGCGCCTTTGGTGATGCGAACAGCCTCGGGCGGCCAGAGGGAGAACGCATTCACTGGGCCGCCGGACCAGGATCGGCATGAACGGCAATGACAATAGCCCATTGCATTGGGCGCGCCGGTCACTTCGATATCGACGGCGCCGCAGAAGCACGATCCTGAATATGAAGCGGTCATTCGCTTTTTCCTCCCTATAGCTGGGAGAGTATCGCGAGAGCCTTCGTCGTTGGCAAATTCATCTGACGCCGTACGAGAGTTGTAAAATCAAACTCGCGCGGTTTTGCTCGCGTCCAGGAATCCATAGGCGGCGGTTTGTGACAAACCACCGCCCACGGAACGAAATGCCGATCAGGTATTCATTGCGTCAAAGAAGTCGTTGTTCGTCTTGCTGTACTTCAGCTTGTCCAGCAGGAACTCCATCGCGTCCACCGTCCCCATCGGGTTCAGGATACGCCGCAGCACCCACATCTTCGACAGCACGCTCCGCTCCACCAGCAGCTCTTCCTTGCGTGTGCCGGACTTGGTGATGTCGATGGCGGGGAAGGACCGCTTATCGGACAGCTTGCGATCCAGGATGATTTCCGAGTTACCGGTGCCCTTGAACTCTTCGAA
>DNXO01000140.1:109464-111877 GCA_003506895.1 Acetobacteraceae bacterium
AGGGCGGTGGCGATGATGGTCAGCGAGCCGCCTTCCTCGATATTACGCGCCGCGCCGAAGAAGCGCTTCGGCCGTTGCAGCGCGTTGGCGTCCACACCACCGGTCAGCACCTTGCCCGAGGACGGCACGACCGTGTTGTAGGCACGCGCCAGACGGGTGATGCTGTCGAGCAGGATCACCACGTCACGCTTGTGTTCGACCAGGCGCTTGGCTTTTTCCAGCACCATCTCGGTTACCTGCACGTGCCGGGTCGCCGGCTCATCGAAGGTGGAGCTGATGACTTCGCCGTTCACGCTGCGCGCCATGTCGGTGACTTCTTCGGGCCGCTCATCGATCAGCAGCACGATCAGAAACACTTCCGGGTGGTTGGCGGCGATGGCGGCGGCGATGTTTTGCAACATCACCGTCTTGCCGGTGCGCGGCGGCGCCACGATCAACGCGCGCTGGCCTTTACCGACCGGAGAAATCAGATCGATCACCCGCGGGGTGAAATCCTTCACCGGGCCTTTGGCGACGGACTGGAAGTTCTCCATCTCCATCTTCAGGCGCTCTTCAGGATACAGCGGCGTCAGGTTGTCGAAGTTGACGCGATGACGCACCGCATCGGGCGGCTCAAAATTGACGGTATCGACCTTCAGCAGGGCGAAATAGCGCTCCCCATCGCGGGGCGCGCGGATTTGGCCATCGACCGTATCGCCCGTGCGCAAACCGAATCGGCGCACCTGGCTGGGGCTGACATAGATGTCGTCGGGACCGGCGAGGTAATTCGCCTCTGGGCTGCGCAGGAAGCCAAACCCGTCGGGCAGGATTTCCAGCGTGCCCTCGCCGTGGATCGCCTGGTCATTGTCCGCAAGGTTCTTCAGGATCGCGAACATAATGTCCTGCTTGCGCAGCGACGATGCGTTTTCAACCTGCAATGACTCGGCGAAAGTCACCAGTTCGGCTGGGGTTTTCTTCTTCAGTTCAGCAAGATGCATGGGGTACCTGGACGTGAGGGTGCAATACACGGAGGGGACGGCCAGAACACATTGCGGGCGTGATCACCCGGAGGTTCGTGGCCAGTTGGGATTTTGAGGCTCAGGGCGTGGGGTGCGAATGCACAGTCGCCCGATATTCAGGAAGGAACTTGATAATAGGAACCCATTGCCGTGTCGTCAATGGGTTACGCACTTTGTCATGACGAGTGAGCCTGGGGATGGGTGCGCGCCTTCCGCCGAAAGCAGGGAAGGGCGCGCACCGCTCCCTTATTAACCCAGCCGTGCCAATGCCGCCTGCAATCGAGCAATCTCCGACTCGGCGGCTGCGAGCCGCTCGCGGTTTTCGGCCACGACCTCATCGGGTGCTCGGCTCACAAAATCGGCGTTTGCCAGCTTCTGGGCGGTCTTCTTCGCATCCACCGCCAGCTTGTCGCGCTCTTTTGCCAGACGCGCCCGTTCCACCGCGACGTCGATCAGTCCGGCCAGCGGCAGCACGATCGTCACGTCATCCAGCACGGCCTGTGCCGACTCCCTGGGGATATCCCCGGTCAGCGCGAATACTTCCGAAGCCCGAGCCAGCCGCTTGATCGCGTCCAGCCACCGATCGACCCGGCCCAGCCCTTCGGCCGAGACCCCTTGCAGCAGCACCGGCGAGGGCTTCGACGGCGGCACGTTCATCTCCGCCCGTACCGACCGCACCAGCGTGATCAGCCGCACCACCCAGTCGAGTTCCTCGCGGGCCTGTTCGGCGCCCGGCACGGCAACCGCCGACGGCCAAGCGGTGCCGATCAGGCTGCACGGCTCGCCGTAGCCGAAACGGTCCCACAATTCCTCCGTCACGAACGGGATCGCGGGATGCAGCAGCCGCAGGATCTGCCCCAGCACATAGGCGCCCACGGAACGGATTTCCGCGGCCGCGGCCGGATCGGCGCCCTCGGCGAACAGCGGCTTGGCGAATTCCAGGAACCAGTCGCAGAACGTGTTCCAGACGAAGCGGTAACCGGCGGCGGCATACTCGTCGAAACGATAGGCCTCCAGCGCCTCGGTCGCTTCGCGGATCGCGTTGTTGGTCTCCGCCAACAGCCAGCGGGACAGCGGCAGCTTCACGCTGCCAGGATCGAAGCCGGCATCCGGCTGCATCCCGTTCATTTCGCAGAAGCGGGCGGCATTCCACAGCTTGGTGACGAACCCACGGTAGTCCTGCACCCGCGAGGCACCCAGCTTCACGTCGCGGCCGGGGCCGGTCAGCGCGCAGATGGTGAACCGCAGCGCATCGGCGCCGAAGCTGTCGATCAGCTCCAGCGGGTCGATGACGTTGCCGCGGGACTTCGACATCTTCTGGCCCTTCTCGTCGCGCACGAGGCCGTGGATGTAGATCGTGCGGAACGGCACATCGCCCATCATATGCAGACCCATCATCATCATCCGGGCGACCC
>DNXO01000140.1:112130-125006 GCA_003506895.1 Acetobacteraceae bacterium
ATCATCCGGGCGACCCAGAAGAAAATGATGTCGAATCCAGTGACGAGCACGTCGCCAGGGTAATAACGCGCGACTTCCTTTGTCTGTTCGGGCCACCCCAAAGTCGAGAACGGCCACAGCGCGGAACTGAACCATGTATCCAGGACGTCCTCATCCTGCACCAGCACTTCGTCGCGACCGTAATGAACGCGCGCCTGCGCGGCTGCGCCGGCTTCGTCCTTGGCGACGAAGACGGTGCCGTCGGGGCCGTACCAGGCCGGGATCCGGTGCCCCCACCAAAGCTGGCGGGAGATGCACCAAGGCTGGATATCCCGCATCCAGGCGAAGAACGTGTTTTCCCATTGCTTGGGGTAGAAGACGGTCTTGCCGGTTTCCACCGCCTCGATCGCCGGTTTCGCCAGCACGCCGGCGTTGCAATACCATTGCGTGGTCAGCAGCGGCTCCACCGGCACGCCGCCGCGGTCGCCGTGCGGCACCTGGTTGGTGTGCGGCTCGATCTTGTCGAGCAGTTCCAGCCGTTCCAGTTCGGCGACGATGGCGGCCCGAGCGGTGAAACGGGGCTGGCCGGCCAACGTGCGCACGAATTCGGGGTCGGCGACGCCGGGGACGGCCGTCATCACGTCCTCGATCTCCGCCAGCGTTACCATCGCCTGACGGTCCAGCACGGATGGCATCGGCAGGTCGTGCCGCCGTCCGACCTCGAAATCGTTGAAATCATGGGCGGGGGTGATCTTCACCGCGCCCGTGCCCTTTTCCGGGTCGGCATAGGTATCGCCGACGATCGGGATCGACCGCCCAACGAGGGGCAGGATGGCCCGCTTGCCGATCAGCGCGCCGTAAACCGGATGATCGGGATGCACGGCGACCGCGGTATCGCCCAACATCGTCTCGGGCCGGGTCGTGGCGACGATGATGCACTGACCCGGTTCGCCATCGATCGGATAGCGCAGGTGCCACAGGGAACCCTTGATCTCGCGGTTCTCGACCTCAAGGTCGGAGATCGCGGTTTGCAGCTTCGGGTCCCAGTTGACCAGCCGGCGGTCGCGGTAGATCAGGCCCTCGCTGTACAGCTTGACGAAGGTCTCCTTCACCGCCGCGGACAGTCCATCGTCCATGGTGAAGCGCTCGCGCGGCCAGTCCAGGGATGCACCCAGACGGCGAAGCTGGCGCGTGATCGTGCCGCCGGATTCCGCCTTCCATTGCCACACCCGCTCCAGGAACGCCTCGCGGCCCATTTGCCGGCGGTCCTTGCCTTCGGCGGCCAGCAGCCGTTCGACCACCATCTGCGTGGCGATTCCCGCATGGTCGGTGCCCGGCTGCCACAGCGCGTCGCGGCCCTGCATGCGGCGCCAGCGGATCAGCGTGTCCTGGATCGTGAAGGTCAGCGCATGACCCATGTGCAGGCTGCCGGTGACATTCGGCGGCGGGATCATGATGGTGAACGGCGTCGCGTTCGAGTCCGGGTCACAGGCGAAACTGCCGGCGTTTTCCCAACCTTCATACAGCCGGGGTTCGATCTCGCCCGGTGTAAACCTGCTATCCAGTGTCATCACTCTCTCCCGCGCAACCCCCGCTGATGGGTGGGCGCATGCGCCACAGGGTCCGCGTTATCCGTTGTCATAAGTCGCCGTAGAGGCGGGCGCTTCCCATATCAGGGAACGGCGCGGCCGACGACCCTTTCGATTTCGGCGCGAACCAGACGTTCGACGACCGGCGGCAGATTGGTGTCCAGCCACTCTTTCAACAGCGGCCGCAGCTCTGCCCGCACCATGTCTTCCAACGTCGGTCCGCCGGAATAGACCTGCGTCGCACGTCCCGCAGCCAAGGTGCGAACCAAACTCCCGACTGACGAGGCAGCCGCGGCAGCGGCTTCCGGAGCGACGAGGTCGGGGGTAGGGGCCGGCGGTTCGATAGGATCGGGTGACGTAGCAGCCTCCATTTCCGGGGCGGATGGTTCGGTATCGACAACCGCTTCCGCTGCTCGCGCATCAGTGGACGGCACCATCATCGACCGGTCCAGCACAAGTACATCATCATCGGCGGGTTGGGGTGCTTCCCCATCCGGCGCGTCCTCCTCATTCAGGATGCGCCGGATGGAGGCGAGAATATCCTCCATCGACGGGTCCGCCCCTTCAGGCGTTGCCGCTTCAGGTGTGGCCGCGGATGGAGGATTTTCGGTCATCGGCCGGGTTGGTTGGTCGCATAGTCGGACAGGCCGGCCCAGCGATCCTTGACAGCCTGATAGTAGGCGGTTTCGTCATACAGCGGTACCGGCAGATGAAGGTCACGCGCGGTCAGGCGCCCGATCGCAACGGCAACGCCGTAAGAGGCGGTGATCACCTGCGCCAGGTTTTGCACCAGTGTGGTGCGGGAGGTCAGCAGCGACTGGGTTGCGTTCAACACGTCCAGCGTTGTGCGGCTGCCGACGATCGCCTCGCGCTGCACACCTTCCAGCGCGATCTCGTTTGCCCGAATTTGCGCACGGGTGCTATCGGCGGCGGCCTTCGCCGCTGCGAGCGTATCCCATGCCTGGACCGCATTTTGCACGGCGGTGCGCTTGGCGTCGTCAATCAGCCGCTGAGTCTGCTGTTGGGCCTGTTTGGCTTGCCGAACGCCGGCATATTCCGATCCGCCCTGGTAAACGGGAACCGACAGTTGCGCGACGACCTGGTAGCCGTTGGTGGCGGAACTGCGTCCAGACGAGTTCTGCTGCTGGAAGGTTTGGCCTTGGACGCTGACCGACGGCAATAAGGTTGCGAAGGCGACATCCACCGCATCCTTCGCCGCCGCGTCATTGAACAGGGCGGTGATGACGTTCGGGTTGTTCTGGCCGGCGACTGTCGCCGCCTCCTGCTCGCTGTGTACGGGCAAATCCAGCGGCTGCGGGGGCACCAGGTCGTCGGGTGGAAAAACGCCGACATATTGCTGGAATGTCCCGCGCGCGGTCGCCAGGTTGCCCATCGCGGTCTCCCGCGTCGCCTGTGCGCCGGCAAGGGCGGCCTCGGCCTGGGCCACGTCGGTGCGAGTGATTTCGCCGACGCGGAAGCGGTCGTTGGTTGCCTGCAACTGTTTGGCCAGGACCTGCTCGTTGTTGATCTGCAGTTCCAGCAACTGCTTGGCCTGGATAACGCCGACATAGGCGCCGACGGTGTTGTTGAAGCTCGTTTGTTCTTGCGCGATCAGCGTTGCCCGCTCTGCCATGACCTGGCTCTTGGCTCGGTTGACGTTACCTTGTGTCTTACCGCCGTTATAGACGTTTTGAGTCACGGTCGCGGTGGCGGAGGCGATATCGCGTTCGCCGGGCGTATTGATATATTGGCGATTCGAGACGAAATACGATCTCGACAATCCGTCGCCATAGCCGGCGGTTCCGCCCAGGACGACGGTCGGACGCCAGCCCGCGAGTGCGGTGGGCACGTTTTCGTCCGTTGCCCGCAATTTGGCCCGTTCGGCTTGCAGGGCCGGCTGATTGGAGTAGGTCGCGGCCAAGGCTTCGGACAGGGTATGGGGTAAATTGGCGTGGGCTACCGGCGCTGCCGCCGGTTTGGCTTTCGCGGCGGCGAGCGTCGTCGCCTGTACCACCTTGACTGGCTTGTCGGCCGGAGTCTTTGGCGGCGTCTGAGCGTCGGCTGTCGCGGCAATGGCGACCAGACTGAAGCCAGCAAGCAGAACGTAACGCAAACCCATTCGAAACCCTTCTCACAAGACCGCCTGCCCTATGGGCAGGCTTATCGCAGCGTCATCTCGCTATCTGGTTAACAGGGGCGGACCTAGGCGCCGTGGCCTTAGGTTCGTCCCAATACCCCTGCCATGTCCAGCATGACGTTAATCCTGATGGCCGAACTCAGGTCAGAAAGCGAAAACAGGCGCCCTCCGCAGCGATGGAATCACTGGCGTCGCACAGTCAAACAGCGTTGATATCCCCAGGCCGAAAGGCGTCGCCTCGGCGATCACGGCCTGCGTGATGTGCCCGGCGGTGGCGATCACCGCCATGATCCGGCCGGTTTCCGATCGGACCTGGTTGGCCAGAGCGGACGGGATTTCCGGCACCGCACCCTCGATCAGAATAAGGTCATACGGGCCTTGCGACGGCCATCCGGCAGCCAATGGCCCCGAAACCAGCGACACACCGGGCGCTTCGACTGGCAGCACCGCCGCCGCCATCGCCAGCAGCGCCGGATCTTCTTCCAGAGCGGTGACCCGGCACCCACAGGCGGCCAGAACCGCCGCGCCGTAACCGGTGCCGGCACCGACGACCAACACGCGCTCGTTCTCCCGCAGTGTCGCGGCCTGCAGCAGCTTGGCGAACACCATCGGTTCCATCAGGAACCGTTCGCTTCCCAGGGGGCCGCTTCCCAGCGGCACGTCTTCGTCGGCATAGGCAAGCGCCTGCACGCCGGCCGGCAGGAAGCGTTCACGTGGCAAGGACCGCATCGCGGCCAGGACGCGCGGATCCGTCACCCGGTTGGGACGGATCTGGCTGTCGACCATGCATTTGCGGGCGTCGGCGAAATTCTCGGCTTGGGTTGCCATTGCATAACTCAGCTTGTTGGGCGGGCTCCTTATAGACGTGGGAGTCCGCGCCGCAAAGCCATCGTTCGGCGCACCTGTGTGTTTAAGCCGCGTCTTCCTTGCGGTCGCGGATTTTAACGTAGGCCACCTTGGCATGCTCGTCGCAATAGGGTTTCCCGGGGACGGACATGTCGTCGCAGAATCGGAAGCTCTTGGTCCCTGGCTCACCGATCGGCCAGCAGCAGGACGGGGCGGACCGGCGGGCCTGGATCGGAGCCGAATGCATCGCCTGGCGTGGTGCGGGTACGATAACGGGTTGGGCGGCGACCGGCCTTGGGCCCGCTGCCTGCACCGGGCGCAGCGGCTGCACGTTGGTCGGCGGTGGCGGCGGTGCGGCGACCGGCTGCACGTCCGTGCTGGTCAGCGGCGGTAAGGTCGGACCGGCCACCCGCGGTAACGTCACCGACCGTTCACTCGCCGGTTTGGTGTCGCGCCGAATGGGTGAAGGGCGTGCATCGAGCTCCAGTCGGTGCGCTTTACCGACGATCGCGTTTTTCGATACGCCCAGCCGCCGGCCGATTTCCGCTGTCGAAAGACCCTGAGTCCAAAGATCCCTCAATAGTCGGATCGTTTCATCGTTCCATACCATATGCGGGTTCCCTCTCAGGCAGTGGCTACTAAATACAGTATGGGTAGGGTGAGCCGCTGGCAATGAAAGATTCACCTGGATGCGCAGAATCCTGTGGACAACACGGGACTCCGGCGGGAAGGGCGCGAAAGTTCCTTGTGGCATCGTCACGGTTGGCGGCGACCGGGCATCCCAACGCCTTGTGGTCAGGCGATCAACCCGCGGCAGCCCACGCAAAATCACCGGCCAAGGCGGTACGCTCCGCGTCGTGAGCCGCAGGAACGCAACCGGTATCAGGCTGAAATCGGCGGAATTGATGCCGCGCCGTGCCGCGGGCGCGCCGTTAGGTGACGCGGGCTGCCTCAGAACGACAACAAGACGCCCACCGGAAGGGCTATAGGGTCGGTGACCGGGCGCCGGTCAGCCATTCCTGTCATGCAACGAGTTCTGCCCGGAAATGCCGATTATGCGCCGCGTGCCTATCCGTTGGCCGTCGCCAGGTAGTTCATCGCCGCCTGCACACCGCCTTCGTTGTGTGGAATGCCGGCCGCACGCAGCCCCATCTCCACACCCGTCAGGGTGCCCGTGAACGACAGCACGCCCAGATCGCCCATGTGGCCGATGCGGAACACCTTGTCCTCGATCCGGCCAAGGCCGTTGCCCAGGGCCATGTTGAACCGCTCCAGGATCACAGTCCGCAGTTTATCGGCGCTGTGGCCCTCTGGTACCCGAATAGCGGTGACGCCCGGCGCATACGCGTTAGGGTCTTGGCATTGCAGTTCCAGTCCCCACGCGGCAACCGCCATGCGGGTCGCCTGGGCATAGCGGTTGTGCCGAGCGAAGACGTTTGACAGACCTTCCTCGGCCAGCAGGTTCATTGCCTCATTCAGGGCATAGAACAGGTTAATCGCTGGCGTGTAGGGGAAAAACCCGGTCTTGTTGGAGGCGACCAGCGGCTCCCAGTCCCAGTAGCTGCGGCGGGCGCCGCCGGCGCGGGCGGCGGCCAGGGCCTTCTCGCTGATCGCGGTGAACGACAGGCCGGGCGGAACCATCAATCCCTTTTGCGAGCCGGCGATGGTCACGTCCACGCCCCAGGCATCATGGCGATAGTCGGCACACCCCAACGAGGAGATCGCATCCACCATCAGCAGGGCCGGGTGCCTTGCCCGGTTCATCGCATCGCGCACGGCGGCGATGTCGGTCATGCAGCTTGTCGAGGTCTCGCTATGCACGGCGCAGACCGCCTTGATCCGGTGCTCAGGATCCTGCTCCAGCGCCTGAGCGATCGCGACCGGATCGGCGCCACGGCGCCAGTCGGTTTCCAGCGCCACGACGTCCAGACCCAGCTTCGTGGCCATCTGTTCCCACAGATGCGAAAACTGGCCGGTACGGCTGATCAGGATGCGATCACCGGGAACCAGCGTGTTGGCCAGCGCGGATTCCCATGCACCGGTGCCGGACGCCGGGAAAATTCCAATCGTGGCCGAGTCAGTCTGGAAGACGCCGCGAAGCTTGCTCACGATTTCGCGTCCGAGCGCGCCGAATTCGGGGCCGCGGTGGTTGATGGCGTTGCGGTCCATCGCGCGCAGCACGCGTTCTGGCAGGTTGGTCGGCCCTGGCGTTTGCAGGAAGTGGCGACCGGAAACGAAATTTGACATTGGGAACGTACCCTCCAAGGGGCGCGTAACAACCATGCCGCGTCCCGGTTTGCAACACCGATAGCGAATAGGTGGGCTGCGCCGGGCCGTCCGGTAGGCTATGGAATAGAGGAATATGGGGGAGAAACGGCCATGGCTTCACTGATCCTGACGGTCGTCGGCCCGGATCGCCCGGGTCTGGTGCGTGCGTTGTCCGAGGCGGTAGCCGCCGCCGGCGGCAGTTGGCTGGAGAGCCGGATGGCTCGGTTGGCCGGCCAGTTCGCCGGCATCGTGCTGGTCGAGGCACCCGAACGCCTGACCGAAGACCTGCGCGCGCTTGAAAGCCAGGGGTTGCGGATCACGGTCCAGGCGGGGGTCGCCAGTTCGGTCCCCGCGGCCGCGCCCCGGTTGGCGTTGGAAGTCGTTGGCAATGACCGCCCGGGCATCGTCCGTGACATCTCCCAGGTACTGGCCGGCTGCGGGGTGAACATCGAGGAACTGACCACCGGCGTCGTCAGCGGGTCTTTCAGCGGCGAGGCGCTGTTCCGGGTAACGGCGCTGGTTCGGGCGCCGGACGACGCCGCGGTGGCTGCGGTCAGAACCGGTCTGGAGGCGTTGGGGAACGAACTGATGGTGGATATCCAGGGCGTCGGGCAGGGGTGATCCGCGCTTACGTCACCTGCGCCGCGACCGATCGGAAGCGCCGCAGCGCCAACCAAAAGATTAGTCCCCCGATGACAGCCGTGGCCAGGAACTGAGGCCAGACGACCCCCAGGCCAGCGCCGCGATACAGGATCGCCTGCGCGAACGACACGAAATGGGTCGAGGGCGAAACCTGCACGGCAATTCTCAGCCAATGCGGCATGCTCTCCAGGGGCGTATTACTGCCGGACAACATGTTCATTGGCATGTAAATCAGCATGTACAACAGCCCAAGCTGAGGCATCGAGCGCGCCACCGTTCCGATAAAAATTCCGATCGCAGTCGCGAAGAACAGGTAAATCACCACTCCGGCCATGAACAACGGAATAGACCCGGCGATCGGAATCCCGAGAATGGCCTTCACCACGACGTAAAGCGAAAGCCCGGCCGCGACCGTTATCACCAGCCCGTTCGCCCAGACCTTCGACATCGCGATCTCGAACGGGGTCAGCGGCATCACCAGCAAATGATCCATCGTGCCATGCTCGCGCTCACGGACGATGGCGGCACCGGACAGGATGATCGCCAGCATGGTCACACTGTTGATAATGCCCATTACACCGGTGAACCAGGCGGTCATCACGTTCGGGTTGAAGGCAATATGCACCACCAGGTTGACCGGCAACGGTTTGGTGCCTTCCGCCTGCGAAAGAAATTTCGCAATCTCGGCCGTGATGATCTGCTGCGCGTAGCCGGACCCAAGCCCCGCCTGCACCATCGCCGTCGCATCGACATCGATCTGTAGGCCAGGCTGGCGCCCGCCGAGGATATCGCGCTGAAAGTGCGGCGGAATGTCCACCACGAAGGTAAAGACCCCCGCGTTCATCAGCGGCACGATATCCGCCTCGGCGATCATGCGCGGTGGTTTGAAATAGGGCGGCAGAAACGCATGTGCGATACGCCGCGAGAGTTCCGAGTTGTCCTCGTCGACGATGGCAATCGACGCATTATGCAGTTCCTGGGCGCTGCTGCGTGCCTGCATCGTGACGGCGAAAGAGAATGCGTAGATCACCAGCCCCAGCAGCACGAAATCATGCGAAAAGCTGCGAAGCTCCTTGATTCCAAGCCAAAAAATGTTGGCGAGTTTGCGCATCTAACGCGCTTGCTTACGCAGCAGCAGGCGGTTCAGCAGCAGCAGGACCGGGACGAACAATGCCAGTGCCCCGAGGTCGGGTGCCAGATCGGCAAAACCCAACCCCTTCGTAAACGTCCCTATGCTGATCGGAACAAAATAACTCATCGGAAATGCCCGACCCATCAGCCGGGCGGCGCCGGCCAGCGACGCCACCGGGGTCATCATGCCCGAAAACTGAACCGCGGGCAGCACCGTCAGGATCGCGGTGCCGAACAGCGCGGCGATCTGCGTGGTGGTAAAGGCCGAGATCAGCATCCCATAGGCCGTGGTCGTCGTGACGTAGATCAGCGCACCTAGCAGCAGCACCGGGAAGCTACCCTTCAGCGGCACCCCAAAGACAAACACCGCCATCAGGCACATCACGGCGAAATTGATCATCGCGACGCCGATATAGGGAAGCTGCTTACCCAGCAGGAATTCCATCCGCGTGACCGGGGTCACGTAAAGATTGGTGATCGAACCGAGTTCCTTTTCTCGCACCACCGCCAGCGCCGTCAAAATCGCTGGAAACAGCGCCAGCATCAGCGGGATGGTCGTGGGAACCATCGCATAAATACTCTCGAAATCCTGGTTGTATTTGAATCTGACCGCGATATCCGCGGGGGGCGGCGGTGCCGGCACCGTCGTCCTCACGGCCGGATCCGTCAGGTACAACAGGTGTATTCCTTGCAGATAGCCGCGTATCGTTTGTGCCCGAAACGGCATCGCGCCATCCACCGTGGCACTGACCGAGACAGGCCGGCCGCGCGCGATATCACGGCCAAACCCGGGCGGAATTTCGATCGCCGCGGTAATGTCGCCGTTCGTCAGCCTTTTCTCCAGATCACCGTAATCGATCAGGGGCGACTCCTCGGTAAAGTAAGTCGAACCCCTCAGTTCTTCCAAATATGCTCGGCTTTCAGGCGTCTGGTCCCGGTCGAGCACCGCGAACGACAGATTTTCGACGTCGGTCGAGATGCCGAAGCCGAACACCAGCATCAGCATCGCCGTGCCGAACAACCCGAAACTCATCCGGATCGGGTCGCGCAACAGTTCCAGGGTTTCGCGAATTGTGTAAGCAAACAACCGGCGCGGACTGAACCACGACCGGCCCTGCCTTTGCGGCTGATCCGCATGGGCCAGCGCCGCCGCCGCTGGTGCGGCGCGCGGGCCCGAGGCTTCCTCCAGAAAACTGATGAACGCGTCTTCCAAACATGCCGCATCGCGCGCCCTGATCAGGGACGCCGGCGTGTCGGTTGCCAACACGTGCCCTGAGTCCATCAGCGAAATCCGGTCGCAGCGCTCCGCCTCGTTCATGAAGTGGGTCGAGACGAAAATCGTGACATCCTGGTCCCGGGACAGTTCGATCAGCAGTTCCCAAAATCGGTCGCGGGCCAGCGGATCGACGCCGGAGGTCGGTTCGTCCAGGATCAGCAGTTCCGGTTCATGCACGATCGCCACCGCCAGGGACAGCCGCTGGCGAATCCCAAGCGGCAGATCCAGGGCGCGCTTCGAAAGATAATCCGCCAGCCCAAAGCGGCTAACCAGATAGGCGATACGCGCATGCGCCTTGTCCGGCGGCAGGTGATACAAATGCGCGTGCAATGTCAGGTTCTGCTTCACCGTCAGTTCGGTGTAGAGCGAGAATGATTGCGACATGTAGCCGACCCGGCTCCGAACCGCCATGTCGGTCGAATCCAACGGCTTACCGAACAGCAGAGCTGTTCCCTCGGTCGCCCGCAGCAAGCCCGTCAGCATCTTCATTGTCGTGGTCTTGCCGCAGCCGTTGGACCCCAGGAACCCAAAGATTTCGCCGCGCCCGATGGTAAAACTGACCTTGTCGACCGCGGTGAAATCGCCAAACCGGCAGGTAATATCGTTTGCAACGATTACCGGCTGCCCGCCGGTGTCCCGCCAGGGTGGAATCTGGATGGCCTTATGGCCGGCGCGCTCGGCTGCCGGCAAAAGGGCGATGAAGGCATCCTCGACGGTCGCGCCGCCGGTGGATGCCTTCAGGTCGGATGGCGACCCCGCCGCCAGCACCCGGCCGTCGTTCATCGCGACCAGCCAATCGAACCGTTCAGCCTCCTCCATATACGCTGTTGCGACCACAAGGCTCATGCCCGGCCGTCGGGACCGCATAACATCGATAAGTTCCCAGAACTGGCGGCGGGACAGCGGATCGACGCCCGTGGTTGGTTCGTCCAGGATCAGCAGGTCCGGATCGTGGATCAACGAACAGCAGAGTCCCAGCTTCTGCCGCATGCCGCCCGACAGCTTGTTGGCAGGGCGATCGGCGAACGGCGTCAGTCCGGTGGCCTTAAGCAGTTCCGCCGTCCGCCACGCCCGTTCGGAAGCCGATTGCCCGAACAGGCGGCTGAAAAACGCGATGTTCTCCGTGACGCTCAGATCGGGATAGAGGTTCTTGCCGAGCCCTTGAGGCATATAGGCAATGCGGGGGCAGGCATCGGCGCGATAGCCCGCATCCGCCATATCGCCGCCCAGCACCTGAACGGTGCCGGATTGAATGCGCCGCGAACCGGCGACCAGACTCAAGACCGAGGATTTTCCAACGCCATCCGGCCCGATCAGCCCGACCATGCACCCGGCGGGAAGATCGAGAGTGACCGCGTCCAACGCGACCACCTTGCCATAGCGCAGGCCGACGTTCCTCAGGCGGGCGGCTGGGCCACCATCCCCCACCCGGGCGGCCACGCCGGCCCGCCGAATCATTTTGTCGCGTCCGCTTGCAGGAATGGCGGCCAGGCAACGGCGGGATCCGTCCGCACATATCCAACGCCAGGCAAACCGCTTCTGACTTTGTCCGCTCGGGTTTTCAGTAGCTCCGGATCGACCCGTACGCGCACCCTGAACATCAGCTTGTCCCGCTCGTTCTTGGTTTCGACGTCCTTTGGTGTGAACTGCGCCTGGGAGGCGATGAATACCACGTGACATGGGATCGGATAGGCCGGATAGGCGTCCAGAACGATGCGGGCATCGGATCCAGGCCTCACCCGGCCGGCGTCCAGCGTCGGCAGATAAATGTCCATATAGACGTAGCCGGTGTCGAGAATGGTGAATACCTTCCCGCCCGCCGGCAATACTTCCCCGACATTAGCAACACGATACTGGACCCGCCCATCCTTTGGGGCGACGAGAGAGTTGTCGGCGATATTGACCTGGTAAAGCCGCACATCGTGGGTGGCCGCCTCCATGGCGAATTTCGCCTGCTCGATCCTGGCGATGGTGGCGTGCCGCGCCGCGAGCGCGCCGTCCAACTGCTGCTGGCGCTGATCCAGGACTTCCCGGGTTTCGAAGCCCTTGGGCACCAGGGCACGAGCACGGTCGAGTTGCTGCCGGGCCAGCAACACCTGCGTGTCCTGCTGAACCAGATTCGCCTGGGCTTCATCGATAATCCGCTGTGCCTGCAGGACCAGCGCCGCTGCTCTCTGGAGCGACACCTGAAGATCCTGCGTGTCCATCACGGCGACAACCTGGCCGGCTTTGACGACATCGCCCTCATCGGCCAGCAGCTTGGCGATGCGGCCGGCGAATTTGGTGCCGATATCGATCTCGTCCGCTTCCAGCCGGCCATTGCCGAAAGCAATCCCGGGCGGCAATCCGCCGCGCGGGTAGAGCCACCAGAGACCGGCGCCGATGCCGCCGATCAGTAGAACTAGAACCAGCAGCGCGGGTTTAAGCCAACGCCGCTTTTCCGGTTCGGGCGCTGGTGGCAGAACCGCGGGCAACTGCTCGGGCGGCGTGACTGCCGGCAAAGTACTGGGTGGGGCGTCCTTCAGCGGCGTGTTCATCTCTGCTGACGATGATGCTCCGTCCAGCGTAGCCGGGCCGGTGTCAGACGAGGTTGATCTCGCGCAATGCACACGCCAGCGTGTTCATCCGCCGGCGAGGGGGCGCTACTCCACTGTCACCGACTTCGCCAAATTCCGCGGCTGATCCACATCGGTGCCCTTCAGCACCGCCACTTGATACGCCAGCATCTGCACCGGAATCGCATACAGGATCGGCGCCACGAACGGGTCCACGTCCGGCAGCACCACCGTTTCCACCGCGATCCCCTTCAGCTTCGCCGCACCCGCCGCGTCGCTGAACACGATCACCTGTCCGCCACGTGCCGCTGCTTCCTGAAGATTGGAGGCCGTCTTCTCGAACAATGGCCCCGAGGGAGCGATCGCGATCACCGGAACCGCCGGGTCGATCAGGGCGATAGGGCCGTGCTTCATCTCTCCGGCGGCGTAACCCTCGGCGTGGATGTAGCTGAT
>DNXO01000140.1:125255-162542 GCA_003506895.1 Acetobacteraceae bacterium
TGGATGTAGCTGATTTCCTTCAGTTTCAGCGCCCCTTCCAGAGCGATGGGGAAGCAATTTCCCCGCCCCAGGAACAGGACATCCCGAGCTTTCGAAACCCGCGACGCGATCGAGGCGATCGCCTCCTCGTTCGCCAGCACTTCGGCCGCCCGGCTGGGGACCTCCAGCAGAGCCGCCGTCATCCGGGCTTCTTCATCGGCACTGATCGCGCCGGTCTGCCGTCCCGCCGCCAACGCCAGGCACGCCAGCACCGACAACTGGGCGGTGAAGGCCTTGGTGCTCGCCACGCCGATCTCCGGCCCGGCAACCGTCTCCAGCACCGCGTCGCTCTCGCGTGCCATGGTGCTTTCCGGCACATTCAGGATCGACAGCACCTGCTGTCCCTGCTCGCGCATATACCGCAGCGCCGCCAGCGTATCCGCCGTCTCCCCGGATTGAGACACCAGCAGCCCCAATCCCCCTCGGGGCATCGGCGGTGTCCGGTAGCGGAACTCGCTGGCCACGTCGCCGTCGGCCGGAATGCGGGCAATCGCCTCAAACCACCAACGCCCGACCAGCCCGGCATAGAACGCACTGCCACAGGCACTCATGGTAATGCGCGACACCTGCCGGAAATTGATCCCCAGGTCCTCGGGCAGCGCAACCGACCGATTGCCGGGACTGATCATCTGATGCAGCGTGTCGCCGATCACCGCCGGGTGCTCATGGAGTTCCTTCTCCATGAAATGCCGGAAATTGCCCTTGCCGATCGATGCGCCGGTCAGACGGGTCAGCTTGACCTCCCGTTCCACCTGGTTGCCATCCGAGTTGAAGAACCGCGCCCCCTGGCGGTCCACCACCGTCCAGTCGCCGTCCTGGAGATAGGCGATACGCCGGGTCAGCGGTGCCAGCGCAAGCGCATCGGACCCGACAAACATCTCGTCATCGCCAAACCCGATCGCGAGCGGCGCCCCATGCTGCGCACCCACGATCAACTCCGGATGGCCGGCGAAAATCATGGCCAGCGCATAGGCGCCCTCAAGCCGCCGCAGCGCGGCTCCAGCCGCTTCGATCGGCGCCATGCCACGCTTCAGGTTCAGGTCAACCAATTGGGCGACGGTCTCGGTGTCCGTCTCGGTGCTGAATTCCTGCCCCTCGGCTTCCAGTTCGGCTCGCAATTCGGCGTGGTTCTCGATGATGCCGTTATGCACCAGCGAGACCCGGGCGGTGCCGTGCGGATGGGCATTGCTTTCGGTCGGGGCGCCATGGGTCGCCCAGCGCGTATGCCCGATCCCGATCGTGCCCGGGAGCGAGGCGCGGTCCAGCGATGCGGCGAGGTTGCCGAGCTTGCCCTCGGCCCGGCGGCGGTCGATGTGACCGTTCACCAGCGTGGCGATGCCGGCACTGTCATACCCGCGGTATTCCAGCCGCCGCAGCGCTTCCAGGATAATGGGCGCCGCGGGACGAGTGCCGATGACTCCGACGATACCGCACATTCAGTTCACTTCCTTCTTCGCCGCTGCCTGCGCCGATTCTTTCAGCCGTTGCGCGGCCGAACGCATTTCTGGTGCCCGTCCGGGCTTTTGGACCTGCCGCCCGCGCGCGAGCGCCAGCGCATCGGCCTCCACGTCCTCGGTGATCACGCTGCCCGCCGCCAAAATGGCACCGTCACCCACGGAAACCGGAGCCACCAGCGCCACATCGGACCCCACGAACACATTGGCCCCGATCTTAGTCCGATGTTTGTTAATACCGTCATAATTACACGTGATCGTCCCCGCCCCGATGTTGGTCGCGGCGCCGACCGAGGTATCACCGATATAGGATAGATGACTTGCCTTCACCCCCTCCGCGAGGTGCGAGGCCTTGATTTCCACGAAATTGCCGATGTGAACGTCCTTTTCCAGCGTCGCCCCCGGCCGCAACCTGGCAAACGGGCCGACGATGCCGCCGGTACCGATATGCGCGCCCTCGATATGACAAAAGGCCTTGATCGTGACGTTGCTCTCCACCGTGACACCGGGGCCGAAGAAGACGTTGGGTTCGATCGTCACGTCGTTGGCCAGCTTGGTGTCATGGGACAGGAACACGCTGGCCGGATCGACCATGGTGACACCCGCCGTCATCGCTTCCTCACGCATCCAGCCTTGCAGCACCGCCTCGGCCCGCGACAGCTCGTTGCGGGAGTTCACCCCCGCCAGTTCGTCCGCCGGCGCTTCGACCGCGCGCACTTCGCGTCCCTCGGCGCGGGCCAGCGCCACCAGGTCGGTCAGGTAGTACTCCCCCGCGGCGTTGTTGTTCCTCACGGCCTGAAGCCAGCGCGTCATTTCGTCCGCCCCGCCGCACAGCACCCCCGCGTTACACAGGCGCAGCGAGCGTTCCTCCGGCGTTGCGTCGGCATACTCCACGATCCGTACCACCAATCCATCGGAGCCGGTAATGACCCGCCCATACCTGGCCGGATCAGCCGGACGGAATGCCATCAACGACAGGCTCATCGGCTTGCGGGTGTCCAACAGACGTTGCAGGGTTGCCGCGCGGATCAGCGGGTTATCGGCGTACAGGACGGCGACCTGTCCGTCACCGAAATGCTCGATGGCTTGCAGCGCGGCATGGGCCGTGCCCAGACGTTCGTTTTGGACCACGCAGATATGCGGTTCGGCTTCTTTCCGTACCGCATCCATGCCGGGACCCAGGACGACAACGATCCGGTCGAACACCGACTCGCAACTTGCAAGAAGGTGCCGAAGCATGGATCGTCCCGCCAGGCGGTGGAGGGTCTTCGGTAGCGACGACTTCATCCTTGTGCCCATGCCGGCGGCCAGGATGATGGCAGTTGATTGCATGCTCGACCCTTGCTTCGCTAGATCGTCTGGCGTAGCGGCGACGGTGGAGGGATGTCAAAGGCCACCGTTATGCTATTGGTTCAATTCACGTTTCGGAGTGCAACATAGTGGCGCGAACCCTGCTGCTGGACCTGGATGGCACGCTGGTCGACACCGTGCCGGACCTGACGGCGGCTTTGAACCGGCTTATGCGGTCGCGCCATTTGCCTGATTTCTCTCGGGAACAGGTCACCGCGATGGTCGGTGACGGCATCGCGGTGCTTACCAGCCGGGCGTTCGGCGCCCACGGCCGCAATCCGGACCCGGAGGCGGTGGCGGAACTGGCAGCCGATTACACCGACCATGTGGCCGTCCACAGCAGGCTTTATCCCGGCGTGCTGCCGGCACTGACCGGTCTCACGGATCAAGGCTGGCGCCTGGCGGTCTGTACCAACAAGCCGGAACTGGCGGCCCGCGCGTTGCTGCGGGCAATGGGCCTTCTGCCTTTGCTGTGCGCGATCGGCGGCGGCGATAGTTTCCCGGTTCGCAAACCCGATCCCGGTCACCTGCTTGCCACGCTCATCCTGGCCCGGGGGCAGGCCGAAGCGGCGGTGATGGTCGGCGATCACCATAACGATGTGGTTTCGGCCGCGGGGGTGGGCATTCCAAGCATCTTCGCGGCCTGGGGGTATGGCACCGCGTCGATGGCCGAGGGCAGTTCAGCCGTCGCTAGCGGCATGGCCGAGGCGGCCGAGATCGCCAATCGGTTATTGCCGCCCTGAAAGCCGCCAACACATCGGCCCCCAAGCAGGCGAACACGACCTGTTCCAGCGAAGCATCTGCTTTCAGGAAACCCGCGACTGTCGTGACCGCGATCCCGGCGGCCTCGGAGATCGGGTAGCCATAGAGTCCGCAACTGATCGCCGGAAACGCGATCGTTTTGATACCATGAGCGACCGCGAGTTCAAGGCTGTTACGATAACATCCAGCCAGCAAAGCGGCTTCGCCGTGCGAACCGTCACGGTAACGCGGTCCAACCGCATGGATGACGTAACGGGCGGGCAGGCGATAACCGCCGGTAATCCGAGCCTCCCCGGTCGGGCAGCCACCCAGGGTGCGGCATTCGCGCAGCAAGTCGGGCCCCGCCGCGCGATGGATCGCGCCATCGACTCCGCCTCCGCCCAACAGCGACTGGTTCGCCGCGTTGACGATGGCATCGACCGCCAGGGTGGTAATGTCAGCCTGTTGAACCACGATACGCTGCATGAGCCCCTCTGTCCCGCCAAGGAGCAGGCGGAGATCGCCTGACGCGTGCCGGCATGCAATCTCCCCGACCGGCATGGCCCGGAGCGCGGGCCATGCCGGTTCGGCCGCCTACTTTAGAGGAAAAATCCCGATCCGGTCGGCTCGGAATGAACTCACCCAGAGCGTCTTCCCAACCTCGATCGCGCCGGTCCCGGCACCCATGACCCCATAGACCCCGCTTGTGACCAACGTCTTCATCTTCAGCGTTTGCGGGTCCATCTCGTAGATCTTGAACGGCACCTTGCAATTCGTGGCACTGGATTCGAAGCATTCCAGCACCTGGGGCACCGTTGCGGCCTGGCCGCCGACGAAGATCTCCTTGCCCGAGGGCGACCACCTGACGTTGTCGGTCAGCATGTCGGTCCGGACGGTATCCACCTTCGGCGGGGACTGTCGCAGATCGATACGGGCCACCTGCTTGCCGGACCATAACGCCAGAAAAACCTGCTTTCCATCCGGCGAAACGACCACCCCGTTCGGGCCCGACATTCCCTCGGTTCCCGGAACCGGCGCCCAGCCCTTGCCCGGATACCAAGAGTCCAGTCCGCCCACGGGTTGCCCCGCGGTCAGTTTCTTCGCCCGGTCCGGATCGGTTGGGTCCCACAGGCTGGTGACCATCATCCCGCCGTCTGGAACCGCGGCAACCGCATCGGGCCAGAACCCCTTTGGCGCCACTACGCATCCCGTCCAGGTAAATTTCGGCGTGGCCCCGGACAGGTCGACATCGAACACTTCGACCGCCTCTCGCCCGCCATGATTGACCGCGTACAGCACGCGATGCGCGCCACTGCCCGCTAGGTCTAATCCATGCGGACCGAATAATTTCCAATCCGCCGGACCGGGGCACTCCGGATAGGTCTTGGTGTCAGGGCGAACCGCGATTTCGGGTGGCTTCACCGCCGCGACGCTGCGCTTGGTGGTATCAAACAGATACAGGTAGCCCTGGGGTGCGCTCGCGGTGGACAGATCGCTGCCGATGACCCATTTCGTGCCGGGCACCGGGGCGAAATCTTCCACATTGGTCACGCCGCAGATAAAATGAACGCCCTTGGAAGGCGAGCAGTTCACGTTGGGCGCGGCCCGGGCCGCCCCTGCCACCAATAAGGCGGCAAAGAACCATCCGATTATTTTCATTGTCATGTTTCCCCTCCCAATGACCCGAACATCATTTCAGTGACATTCGGCCGGTGGGAAGGGTCTTATCAGCGGCGCATATGTTCAATACGAATTCGTCGCCCGGCCACCAGGCTCGCCACGTTGTGACGCAACGCGCACGAAAGTGGAGACGATCTTTCCAGAGGCCCGGATCGTTCCCCGCAACGAGCCCGCCACCTTCGACTGCCCGCCCATCCGGCAGCGGTACGGCACCGGCACTTCCAAAATCCGCAGATGGGATCGGGCGGCTTTCATCTGCATCTCGATGTTCCAGCCATAGGTCATTTCCCGCATGTCCAGGCCAAGCAGGGCGTCCCGACGGATGGCGCGGAAGGCACACATATCGGTATAGCGAACACCATAAAGTGCGCCCATGCCCCAACCGGCCAATCGTCCGGCCAGTACTTGATGCCAAAACATCGACCCCGGATCACGCCGCCCGCTTGTGCGGGACGCAATGACGAAATCATGCGTTCCTGAAAGGACCGGTCCGGCAATCGAGCCCAGCAGGTCGCCACGATCCGCTCCGTCGCCATCCAGGAACGCGATCACGGGCGCACGTGCCGCCATCGCGCCAGCCATGCAGGCCCGCCCGTATCCGCGACCGGCATCGATCACCGACGCGCCGGCACCATAAGCGACGTCCCGGGTGCCGTCGGTGCTGCCGCCATCGGCGATGATGACTTCAAGCGCGATGTCGCGAGGAATTTCCCGGACGACAGCTGCAATGGCGGCGGCTTCGTTGAACGTCGGAATGACGACACTGACGTTCACTGTGTCGGCGCCTTGCTTACAAACTCCATCGCAGTCCGCAATTCTGGCAGGGTGCGGGCGGCGCTTCCCCCAATAGCGAAGTCCGGAATCCCCGGTATTCTGGGCTGTTCCAAATGTCCCGCAAGGTCTGCTGCGTCGCATCCCCCAGCGTGTAGTTTTCGTATCCGCGTGCCGAGAATGGCGCGATACAACATGGCAATGCCCGCCCGTGCGCGGTGAAATACATCAGCGACCACGGCCGGCGGCAGGTTGCCCATGGCTTGTCGCCGGCGGCGCGCTTCAGGCTCAATCCCGGTTCGGTCGCGCCCGAGGCGTCCAGCGTCACGCCAAGGGAGGCCCCGATCGCCGTCGCCGCCTCGATCGCCGACTGCTCATCGTCGCGGGTCTGTTCGAACAACGAAAACTCCGCGCGCGCCTTGCCGAACCCGCTTTCGTCGAACACCAGCCGCTGAAGGTGAACCTCTTTCACCCCCATCGAAGCCGAAAGCCTGACAAATTCCGGCAACTGGTCCACCGTCTCTTTCAACCCGGTCAACCACAGCGAGACGCGGGGATTCTCGGCCCCCATCTGCCGCTGATAGGCCGTGAATTTCCCGACATCCCGGACGATCCGGGGGAAAAAATCCTTGCCACGGATCGCCGCGTAGCTTTTCCGGTCGGCCGCATCCAGGGAGACGCGAAGCTCGTCCAGCCCCGTATCGATGATCTCCTGGAATTTCTTCGGGTTCAGCAACGTCCCGTTGGTATTGAATAAGACATAGATCCCGCGATCCTTCAGATAGCGGATCATTTTCGGAAGGTTCTTTACCAGCATCGGTTCACCGACGCCGTGCAGCACCACGCGTGCCACATTCGGTACCTGGTCAACAATCGTGGTAAACAGTTCCCAGCTCATATCCGCCGGTGGTTCCAAATCCTCGAAGGTGCGGGGGCAGGTTTCGCACAGCAGATTGCAGCGGTTCGTGACCTCCAGATAGAGACAAACCGGGGGCGCTTCCGCAACCGCGTTCCGTTCAGCGGAAACGGCCTCGAAATAACGGCGCGGGTCCTTCAAGGTTGTTGTGGACATCAGGTTATTCCCTTGTTCGGTGCGGTTGAGGAACGCCAGAAGGCCAACAGAATGGCAGGCACATAGACAACGGACGGCCAAGCGAAACGATCGCCATGGGTATCCAGGTACATCAGCACCGGCGCTGTCGCCAGCCACAGCACCGCCGGCGTTGGGGCCAGGACGCACGGCACGGCGAGCCAGGCAAAATACCAGGGATAATGCGGGCTGATGCCGAAGATCAGCACCGCCATCATCACCCCGGCGGCCGAACAGATCGCCACCGCATCGTCCGGCCGGCGCACGCATGCAAACCAGCAGGCCAGGCCCGCCAGAAGCAAACCCAGCCCGCCGAGATAAACCTTGGAGGCCAGCAAGGGCAGGGGACCCAACTGCGCCAATCCGGCCATTAGCCAGATACCCGACCCGCTATCCAGCCCCTCTTCGGCGCCATAGCCGCTCAGGAAGCCGAACACGCGCCAGCCTGCCCCGATGTAAAGCGCATACAACCCCAGCATGGTGGCCACGGCGGACAACGCCAAACGCCAGCCGCCGCGCCGTGACCACAACACGGGTGCGATCACCGCCGGCAAGAACTTTGTCAGGACCGCCGCGCCCAACGCTATCCCGGCCCAGCCATCAAACCGTCGCACGCGCAGGAGCAGGGCGAGTGCGACGAACCCGCAAACAGCCGCGTCCACATGGCCGTTGCCGGCGAACGCCCATACCGGCAGCGGATTCCAGGCGTAGATAAGCACCCGCTCCGCCGGCAGCCGAGCCGCCTTCAACAGGGCGAGCAGACAGAAAACCGTCAGGGCCTCGAACCCGAACATCGCCAGCTTCAGGCCGGTGACGCTTGACCCAAGCCGCCCGACGATCGCGAAAACCACCTGTGCCGCCGGTGGATAAATCGTGTGGGCGTAGTCCGCCCGGTTTATGTGCGGAAAGATTGCTTCGTCCCGCAAAGCCGCCAACGCCGGATCGTTGGGAACGTAACGATAGGGGTTGATTCCAGCCGCCTGGACGCGCCCGTCCCAGACGTAACGGTAGAGGTCGCTGGACAGGAACGGCGGCGCGAAGATCAACGGCAGGCGCAGGGCAACGGCGACCAGCAGCACCAACCAGACCGCACGCCCCGGCCACCGCAGCACCGACGCGACGGCCGCGAAATAGACCACGCCGCTGACGCACAGCAGGATCACCAACTCGACTTTTGCCTCGGGCGAACCGACGGTCCCGGCACCCGGCGTGTGTAACGACAACCCAGCCAAGGTCAGCGCCAACAGGATCGCGCCCAGGAGCCCGAGACGGATCATTCCGCCGCGAGGTCCAGATCTCGCGGCTGCAAACCGATCCGTTCCAGCGCCGCGGCGGTAAACGGTGCCGGGTAGGGGGGCGGTGTCGTGGCGGCGTTCGCGCGCACAGCCTGGGCCAACCGGTCCAGCGACTGGCGATCATCGACATCGTACCAAACCGGCAACTCTATCACTTCCAGTCGCAATTCCGCCGCCCGATCCCGGGTTGCGGCCGCCACGCTGTCGGTGCTCCAGGCGATATCGGCGAACAGCCGAGCGTGTGGCGCCTTCATGCCCAGGAGGTAGTATCCTCCATCGTCAGCCGGTCCCAGCACCACGCGGTCGCCGTCAGCCGCAAGGGCCTCGGCTGTTCGTACCAGGAACGATGTGGGCAGTGTGGGACTATCGGAGTTCAGCACCACCGCCGAACGATGGCCATGCCGGAGCATTGCCTGAACCGCCTGCAGAAGGCAGCGGCCGAACCCGGCGACGTCGTCCGGCACGGAAACCGACCCATCGGCGAGGACCAGTCGCGTTCCGGCCGCCAGATGCCCATGGAACAGCATCTCCAGCCCCGCCGGGGCGTAGGCGATATATCCGGCGATCGATGCCGATCGGCTAGCCGCCGCGATGTTCTCGGTGATATCCCGCAGGAATGCGGCACTCAGCCCCGCGGCCTGCTCAGGCCGCAGGGGCGGACAGAGCCGCGTCTTGGAAAACCCGGGGCGCGGCGCCTTCGCCATCACCCCGATCGCGCATTGCGGCAGAGGTCGCATGCATCATATCCCGCTGAACCAGTTGTAACCCCGGTCGGTCCAGAACCCTTTTGGCTGCTGGTTGGTGACATAGATGGTGGTAACGAATTTCGGGTTCTTGAATCCTAGTTTGGTGGGAATCCGCATTTTGAAAGGGTAGCCATGGCGTGTCGGCAGAGTCTCATCCGACAATTTGAACGCCATTAACGTCTGTGGATGCAGGGCCGTCGGCATGTCGATGCCCTCGTAATAGCCATCCGCGCACTCGAACCCGACATATTTGGCTGTCAGATCGGCGCCGGTGCGCTGCAGGAACGAGCTGAGCGGCGTGCCGCTCCATTTCCCGATCATGCTCCAGCCTTCGACGCAGACGTGCCGCGTGATCTGCGTGGTCTGGGGCAGGGTGTAGAGTTTTTCCACCGTCCATGGGGTCTTGTCGGCGACCATTCCGGCCAGCGTCAGCCGATACTCGGACGGCGATAACTTCGGTGACTTATCCTGGCCGTACCAGGCATTGTAGCGGAAATCCTTCACCGCCTCGGCTTCGCTGAACGTCGGAGCCAGCTTATGCGCGCTAAACAGCGCCGCCTGCACCCGGTCGTTGAAGCGCGACACCATGGCCAGGGCCTTCTGCACGCTGTCATGGTCGCTGATGTCGCAGCCCGTCAGCAGCGTCAGCGCACCCATCGACAGGCCGCCGCCGAACAGGCGCCTTCTTTCCAGGTCCATCACGACTCTCCCTTGTGTACGGCGGTGGCTTTTCCCAGCGTCATCGCAACGAAGGTCTTCGGCACCAGGATCACGAGCGCCACATGAACCACGATGAACAATGTGATTGCCGTCATGAAGACAAAATGAACGAGGCGCGCGCCCTGAAAGCCGCCGAACAGGGTTTCCAACGGATAGGTCTGCACCGGCTTCCAGATCGCGATCCCCGACAGCAGCATCATCGCGATGGAACCGAGCGCGCCCCAGTAGGCCACACGCTGGACGACATTATATTCGCCCAAACGATGATCCAGCCTGAACCGGATCGCGGCAGTGAAATCGCGCCAGAAAGACGCGGGCCCGATCGGCAGAAAATCCCGCCGGAAATGGCCAGAGAAAATATTCCACAGCATGAAGCACAGGTAACTCAGCGCCAGCAGCCACATGGCCGCGAAATGCCAGGCGATGGCGCTCGCCACGCCGGGATCGTTGTGGAGCGCCAGCGCCTCTTCCACATCGCCGCCCAGGGTTGCCCATTCCGGGAAGGTAAATCCGAAAATCGGACTGGCGTTATAGATCCGCCAGCCGCTGCCGATCAGGATCACGATCGACAGCGCCATCAGCCAGTGCGTGAGGCGCGTCGCGATCGGATGGGTTTGGACTTCGACCTGGCTCATGCCACCGCCTCCAGCCCGGCCGCCAGTAAAACCGCCTGACCTTCCGGGTCGGCCAGGAAAGCGACGAACGCCGCGGGATCGCCACGCCGGGCGAGTTTGGTCACTGTCGCGCCGTACAGGATCGGCGGCCAGGCTTCGTCCGGCACCGCGATCAACGCCCGCAGCCGGTCATCCGCCAGGACTTCAGTCTGGTGCAGCAGTCCCTGGCGGGCGCCGCCGTTCACCAGCGTCCAGGCAACCGCGCCGGTATCCAGTACGCCGATGACCTTGCCTGTCGTCGTTCCGAGCTTGCGGAGAATAGCAAACCCGTCGATGTCCGAAGCGGGTGAGGCATCCGGCACCGCGAACACCCCAGCCTGGCCGGTCGCGGCCGCGGCGATCACCAGCCGGTTGCGCCATGGTCCAACCCGCTTGCCGGGTTCGACCAATCCTTCCCTCTCCGCCTGATCAATCGTCGATAGCTGCGTAACGATGATATCGTTCTGAATTTGCCGCTCGATCTGGGGCAGGAGAAGCCCCTGCTCGGTGGGAAATACCCTGACCCTGACGCCGGTTTTTTGTCGAAATGCCAGACCCGCCGCGATGACAGCCGGTTCGGCCGCCGCATCGCAACTGACCGCCAGATCCGTCGTGGTACCGGCAGCAGCCCGACCCGCGACAGCGGCCGCAAATCCCGCGGCCAGCAGTCCCCGCCTTGATAACGACATCGCGTTTGTGCCCCCTGTATCAGTAACGGAATACTATCGATTGCCAATTGTAAGCATGAAATCGGCGTCACATTGCCGAGTATCCTACGGACGCGATACCCTGGGAAACCAAAACCGAGGAACGCCGCATGACCCTACCTGCCATCGCCCTGGTCGCCGTCCCGAACCGCCGTCGCCGCACCGTGGAGATCGCGCAGGAGATCGAACGCCGGGGCTTCGCCGGAATCTACTCGCCCAGCATGTTCGGCAATATGTCGTTCTGCGAGGCGCTGGCCTGGAACACCAGCACCATCCCGTTCGGCACGGCCATCGCCCCGATCTACCAGCGCACGATCGGCGACTTCGCCCAAAGCGCGGCAGTGATGCACGAGGTGTCTGGCGGCCGCTTCCGTCTTGGCATCGGCGTGGCGCATGGGCCGTCCCACGTCCGCATGGGCGTCACTCCCGGCAAGCCGCTGGGTGATATCCGCTCGTTCGTGGAGAAATTCCGCGCCCAGGAGGGTTTGGGACCCCTGCCACCGATCATCGTGGCCGCCCTGCGCCGCAAGATGGTGGCCCTGGCCGGCGAGATCGCCGAGGGGGTGGTGTTCGCCAACGCCTCCCGTTCGCATATGGCCGTGTCCCTGGCCGCCCTGCCGGCGGAAAAGCGGGTCGATCCGGGCTTCTTTATCGGCAACATGATCCCGACCTGCATCAGCGACGATGTCGAGGCCGCCAAGGCGGTGAACCGCCGAACCCTGACCAGCTACGGGTTCCTGCCGAACTACCGGAACTACTGGCGCGAGGCCGGCTACATCGAGGAAATGGATGCCATCGAGAAGGCCATAGCCGAGGGTCGCAAGGACGACGTGCCGAAGTATTTCTCCGACAAATGGCTGGCCGACAACACCCTGTTCGGGTCCGCGGCGCGTGTCCGTGAGGGCGTGGAAGCCTGGCGCGACGCCGGAGTGCGCGACCTGATCATCGTGCCGTCATCCGCTGCCGGGAACCAGGTCAAGGCGTTGGAAGAGGTGTTTGCGGCTTTCGTGTAGCTGGCTATCGGTGCCGCCGCCGATTTCACCTCAATGACGTAATCGCGTTGCGGTTCTGCGACCAGGCATCCTCGTTGGACCCCATCGCGGTCGGTCGTTCCTTCCCGTAGCTGATGGTTGTGACCCGCCCGTCCGCGACCCCTTTCGCGATCAAATATCCGCGCGCCGCGTCGGCCCGACGCTGGCCCAGCGCCAGATTGTATTCCTCGGTCCCGCGTTCGTCGCAATTGCCGGCGATCTGGACATTGTTGCGGTTATACTGCGAAAGCCACGCCGCCTGGTGGTCCAGGGTCGCGACATTGTTCCGCGTAAGGGCCCCGTTACCGGCAATGGTAGCGTGGTCGAAGTCGAAGAAAACCCGGTCTCCGACATTCTTGACCAAATCCTCCTGGCTTCCTGGAACGATGGTCTGGCCGGCCACCGGCGCGGGACCTGATGAGACAGCCCCTTGCTCCGTCGCACATCCTCCGACCATGGCAACCAACACGAGAGCCATTCGAGAGGTGCTTGTCATTTTTCTTCCCTCCTGCCCATCAGTGGGGACGCATCAAGACTGGATTGCCAGTTGGTCCCTGACCTCGTGGACACCGGGCGCGGCCCAGGCGGCGTGCCGGACGGCCCCACGTTCGGACCAACTACGCACATGGCCTTTCAGGGTAATCGTGCCGCCATCGACGCCGATCTCGATACCAGATGCGTCTATATTGGCACTACGGCGTAACGCCTCTTCGATTTTCTGGCGGATCATCCGCGATTGGGGGGCGGCTCCGGCACGATGCGAAACCGTCAGAAGGTTGATCACGGACCGCACGCCGCTCAGTCGCCGGACGGCGTTTTCGGCGGCGTGTCTCTGGAAATAGTGATCAACCTCCCCTGTCAGCGTGACCTCGCCATGGGCGACCGTGATATGGATGCGCCCAGCCGGTACCTCGATATCCCAACCAAGGATGCGCACTGCCCGTTCGGCGATTTCGTCATCGGCGCGTTGCTGATGGTGGGGCAATCGCACCTCGATTTCCTCGGCAATCGCTTTCACGCCGCGCACCCGCCCAACGGCCTGTTCCGCCGCGGCCTTGGCGGCGTAATTATCAACGAACCCGCTGAGCGTTACGACACCGTTCTTGACGGATACCCCGATGTGGGCGGCATCAACACTGGGTTCCCAGGCCAGTTCGTCCATGACCATGGCTTGCAATGTGATATCGTCAGGCATTTCCATCGTCCTTTCATTGTCGTCTGAAGCCACTGGCCCGGGCATTGGGATGCGTTCTCCCGATCCGGCCGCGGGCTTCGAGGACCATGTCCAACACGGAAGCCAGGGCGACGAAAACGGCAAGGCTGGCGAGAATCCAAATCAAGGCCGCTATCGCGAACATGACGGTCACCCTATCTATTATCGTTATTTTTCAGGCCCGCTTGATCGTCGACCATCTGAAACGCGAGATACATAAGATGTTCTGTCACGACCTGAAATCCAGCGCGGTCTGTCTCGTCTGCCAGCGCAAGTAAACGGTCGCACAGAAGCATCGGTGTCAGCTTGGTTGGAAGAGCCGCATCGATCCGATTGATGAACGCCATTCGTGTTCTCCGAGGGCACCCGTACCCTGTTGGAAAAAGGGGAGGGAGTGACCCCGCCCCTTCCGACCGTGGATCAAGCCGCGGCTTTGACTTCGATCTTCTTGGTTGCGGCTTTTGCCACCTTCGGCAAGGTGACGCTCAGAACGCCGTTGGCAAACGACGCCGCGACCTTTTCCGGGTCCACCGAGTCCGGCAGGACGAACGAGCGTTGGAACGAGCCGTAGCTCCGTTCCGCCAGATAGCGGTTTTCATTCTTTTCCTCGCGCTCTTGCCGCTTCTCACCGGTGATCATCAGCGTATCGCCTGATAGTGAAACCTGGACCTCCTTGTCCGTCATGCCGGGAACTTCGGCGGTCAAGGTGAAGGCCGCCTCATTTTCCGTGATGTCCACCGCGGGTGAGGGGACGGCGAATGTGGTATCGAAGCGCGGCGAAAACATCGGCGTCATGCCGAAGCGGCCGGTAAAAGTGTCGAACAGCCTGTCCATCTCCGTCCTGAGCGAACGCCAGATGTCGGGTGAGGCGCTGGAGGGAGCCACGGACTGTTTGACCGGAACGGGGGCGTTGGCCATAGCGTAATCTCCTTCTCGGGAACTGGCGAATAATGCCAGACGAGGAAATGGAGCACGGAAATGCCCGCCCGGTGTTGACCCAGGTCAAAGTCAATCAACGCAGAATTATTCGGCTACTCGTAACAGTCCGGTAGTACTGGCGGATCTTCGAGCGAGAAGCGTGGCGGCGTGACGCGGACCAGATTGCCGCGCCGCCATGCCTCCTCGCGCCGACGGGAGGCCTAAGCAGTCTGGAGTTCCCCCGTCCGAACGGGCGCGGCCTGCAACAGCCCCTCCTCGATCGCCTTGATCTGCATTGCCAGATACTTGGAGTAAATACGCACATGCGGCAGTCCACCGGCGGTGAACCACAGCCCTGGCTGCGCCGTACGGCGCCACATGTTGCGCTCCTCGCCGCCTTCGTCATAGCCCCAGACTGGGCCGATGCGATCCGCGATCTCATCCCCAAGGTACAGGCGCACGACTCCTTGCTGATTCTTGTAGCCGGTCGCGGCGACCAGAAGATCGGCTTGCAGCACGCGTCCGTCCTTCATGCGCACGCCATCCGGAACGAAACGGTCGATGTCACTGTATTGAATAAGACCAATACTGCCATCGACGATTAAGTCCGAGCATCCGACGTTGAAGTAATATCCGCCGCCGCGGCGGAGGTATTTCATTTGGAATCCGGTGCCGTCCGGCGGCCCATCGTCCAACCGAAAGCCGCGCGCCGCCAAACCGTCGAGCAGCTTCTTGTCGGCGGCCTGCGACGCGGCCGTGGAGATTTTGTAGCCCTGCACAAGCACTTCATAGGGGACCGCCGTGGCCAGCAGGTCGCAATCCGCGAGCGTCGGGCCTTCCTTGTACATGTCGTAAACTTTTTGCGCCTGCTCCAGGCTGACGATCAGCGTCGTGCTGCGTTGGATCATCGTCACATCCGCCCCGCTGGCATGCAGGTCATGCGCGACGTCGTGGCCGCTGTTGCCGGTGCCCATCACCAGCGCCTTCTTGCCCTTCCAGGCATGGCCGATGGTGTACTGGCCGGAGTGCATCACCGTTCCGGCGAAATCGTCCAGACCCGGCGCATCCGGACGGATCGGGATCGCACTGACGCCGGTGGCGAAAATCAGATGCCGGGGCCGCAATGTCCGCTCTGACCCATCCTGCCGGCGCAACTGGACTTCCCACCGTCCGGTCGTCTCATCGAAGGTGCCGTGCTTCAGTTCGGTGCCGGTCCAGATATTGAGCTCCATCGCGTCGGCGTAGGACTCGAACCAGTTCGCCAGCTTGTCCTTGGGGATGAAGACCGGCGTGTTGGGTGGAAACGGCATATAGGGCAGGTGGTTGATATGCACCTCGTTATGAAGCGTCAGCGAATGATACCGCTTGCGCCACGCATCGCCGACCCGCTCATGCCGGTCTATGACAAGTGTATCGACGCCGAGTTGGCCGAGGCAGGCCGCGATGCCCAGCCCCGCCTGTCCGCCGCCGATGACGATGGCGACAGGGTCGTGATCCTCGTAAGCCTGCGCCTTGCGCCGATAGTCCAGCCAGTTGGGGCCGCCAAATTCGCGGGAGTAGGCCTGTCCGGTCGCGACGCGGGGGCCGATCCTTTCCTCATGGCCCTTGATTTCGTCCAGGGCGGTTAGCAGCACCCAGGCTTTCAGGGTTCCGGTTTCATCCGGAACCAGTCGCAGGACGCCGCTGGCGCGACCGAATTCGGTTTCAAAAGCAAACAATGCCTCGATCGTCTGAACGCCGGCACGCGTCACCAGCCTGGGGGCCACGCGGTTCGGTGCGACATGGAACCCGCGCGGCCTGATGTCCGGAACGGTCCGCCCCAGTTCGGCGGCGATTTCCTGTGTGCCGTTCATGGTCAGGATGTGCCAGGTGAACGACACCAGATCGCGCCAATGTCCGTCCGGCAGGAATAAATCCGCCGCCTCGCCGATTTCACCTTGCGACAAGGCGGTGTCGAAGGCTGTCAGCCAGGCGGTGGCGGCGCTGTTCGGATCGATTTGGGTCAGGCTCACGCTAGTTGTCCTCATGTCGCAAGATGCGAGCGTAGATCATTGTTTGTGCGATGGTCGCCGGCCATCCACCGAGCGAGTTCGGAGTGGGCATCGGTGCGGCGGACGGCGTCGATCTTGGCGACGTCGGGCGAATCGACAGTGAATTCGACGATCAACCCGTCGGGTGACGTGCAATAGATCGAGCGACAGTAGCCGTGATCGGTTTCCCGAACCGTTTCGCCCGCGGCGTTGATCCGAGCGATCAGTTCGTCATAGGTCGCGTCGTCAACCTTGAAGGCAATATGATCGAAGGCGGCGATTTCGGCGGGTTTTTCGGGCTGACACTTCCGGTAAACCTCGTCGTCGGCGAACGAAAAGAAGGCAAGCGCACCGCCGTCACCCAGACTGTAGAAGGTATGACAGAACGCCACATCGCGGTTCACCCAGGGGCTGAAATGCTGTTCGCACCATGTGGCGGTCAACGGAATGCCCAGTGTGTCCTCGAAGAACTGGCGGTTCTTTTCCTGGTCCTTCACGACATAGGCATGATGATGCAAGCGTTCGGGTGGTCGGGACAACAAGCTGGGCATCGTGCTCCTCCTTTTTGCGAACGAGGGACTGCCCCCGTTCGCTTGATGTAAGACTTTACTCAGCAGCGACTTTCTGGCCGGCGATATCGGTCGAATACCGCAGGTGCACCGGCGCATTCGCCTCCCACGGGTCGTTCAGACCCAGGGTGGCGCCGTATTCCTTGATCGCCGGCATGACCTCACCGCACAGCAACTGGATGCAGCGGCGGCGGTCTTCCTTGCTGACGTTCCCGTCGTTCGCCCAGATGCCCATGATGCCGGGCCTTGTTTCGCGCACCAGATACTTCAGCCGCTCGATCACCTGATCCGGCGTGCCGGCGATGATCATGGTATCGGCCACCTGCTGCTCAAACGTCGGGTTGCCACGTGGATTTTTAGCGCGCCCGGTCGAGAACTCCACAAACGCCCGGCGGCCGGATGGCGAGAAGTAACCCGCCGGATTGGCCCAGACCGGGTTCGCCAAACCGGTGAACTCGCCCTGCATCCACATGAACTGACGTGCGTTCTCCAGCGCCTTTTCCTCGGTGTCCTGGACATGCACGCGGATCAGGTAGCCGAAGTTTTCCGGCCCGGCGGTATAACCAACCTCGGCGGCGGCCTTGTCATAGGTTTCGTGGATCTGCTTGGTCGCCTCGATCGACGTGTTGAGGGCGATGTACGGATAGCGCTGCTGCGCCGTCCAGACCACGGTTTCCTTCGACAGCACGCCAGGGATCCACACGCGTGGATACGGCTTCTGCATCGGGATCGCCCACGGGTTCACCACGCGCTGCTGGTAGTGCGTGCCCTCCCATCGGAACGGCCCTGGCTGGGTCCAGGTCTTTTGCACCAGGTCGTGGGCTTCCATGAAGCGTTCCCGGTTGAACGCCGGGTTTACGCCGTTCGCCAACTGCTCCTGACCGCCGCCGCGCACAAAGCCCGAGACCAGCCGGCCCTTGGAGATCATATCGATCATCGCCAGTTCTTCGGCGAGCTGCACCGGGTTTTCCGTCAGCGGCAGCGGATTTCCCAGGATGACGATCTTCACCCGCTTGGTCACCGCGGCCAGGATCGAGGCGAACATGTTGGTGCGCGCCTGCATGCAGAACGGCGCATTATGGTGCTCGTTCAGCATGATGCCGTCGGCGCCATAGTCTTCCGCCATGATATATTCTTCGAGATACTCGTTATACAGGCGGCTGCCTTCGTTCGGATCGAAATAACTGTTGGAGAATGTCAGCGCGGTGGCGCCAAAGTCCAGGCCGGCCTTGGCGTCGTAGGCGGACATCGGCTGTTCGGTGAAATACATCATATGCATGGGAAAAGCCTCCTTCAGGTCCGCGACAGGAAGTCGATCGCCAGTTTGGCGACGGCATCGGGTTTTTCCATCTCGGCGAAATGTCCGCATTCCGGAACGGTCGTCATCGACGCACCCGGCAGCGCTCGGGCGTAGGCCTGGCCGGCGCTTATCGGAACGATCTTGTCGTCATCGCCCCACACGACCAGTGCCGGGGCGCGTACGCCGCCCAACAGGTGGGGCAGGGTCTGCGAATACATATAGGGCTTCCAGGCGGTGCGGAAAACCATTTCGCGGGCGATATCCCAGGCTTCCAGTTGGTCGGTGGTCACGTCGCCATAGATCGCCGTGAACGCGGCCTCGTCATGGAAGCCGGACTTGGGATAGGCGATATAGGACACGATCGCCTGGTCGGCGATGTATTCGCCCTCCGCCGGCTTGATGCCCATGGCACCGACCAGCATCAACTTGGCAAAAGCCCGCGGCGCCTGACTGGCCATCTCGGCGGCGATCCAGCCACCAAAACCAAGCCCGACCAGCGAGACGTTGGATACGTCCAGATCGGCGAGCAACCACGCGTAGATCGCGGCGATATCGCGCGGTGAGCGCATCCATTGCGGCCGCTCCGATTTGCCCCAGCCGGGATGATGCGGGATGACGACGTCGAATTTGGTTGCCAACGCATCGTAAAACGGCAGGCGGTCCACCGTGCCGATATCGTGATGCAGAACCAGGACTGTCGGCCCACTTCCTCCTCGGGAGACATGAAGTTTGATGCCGGCGATCTCTTTGACCGTATCGGTCCAGACGACGCTCATTCTTGGGTTCCCCGTTTAGGTGTGGAGGCAGGATACTCACCAGTAGCCGGATTTGTCCAATGTACGGCGGCGGTGAATTCATGACGTTCGCAAGTCAAGGTAACCAACTGGTGATGAGGACGCGTTGTCTTGGGTCCATTCGAACCTGGCAATCCGATCAAGGCGTCCGCGGACGGGGCGATCGCCGCCGAACAGGCGATGTCGGTCGATGGTCAGCGTTACCGGGAGGTTTCCAAATCCGATATTGGCGCGGCGAACCGGCGGCGGGGGTTTTCGTCATCAGGAGTGCGTGCGATGTATCGCGACTGGATGAACCAGCGGCGGTTGATGGCGATCTACCCGCTGAACGACTGAGCCGGGATGACCATGGAAGCGCCGGAGATCGAGGAACTGCGTCAGGCCGCGGCATGGCGGCTACGGAAGGTCGATGCCGATCCCGGTGACGCATCCAGTGCGGCGGCGGCGGTGCTGCTGGAGCATCTGGCGGACGATTTGCAAGACCATGATCATGCGGCTGAGTGGACGGAATTGCGCTCGATCGGCAACTGGTTGGCTGAATCCGATGCGATTTCGGATTATGCCGATCTGGCGATGGACTATCGCTCCCGTATCGGCGTGACCGAACATCCGCGTGACGGGGCGGATTATCTGCGTGGTTTACTGGCTTTAGCCCGGGCCCTGGTGTAACCACCCGCGTCATGCGGCGATGGCGGTGCAGTCCTTGCCCAAAATCATCTAAGCTATGCATCGAATCGGCCGGAGCCTTCCATGGACACTATCCAAGCCCTCGTGATCGCGATCCTTCAGGGGGCGACAGAGTTGTTTCCTGTCAGCAGCCTTGGGCATGCGGTCGTGCTGCCAGCGGTGCTGAATTGGGGCATCAACCAACGCTCCCCGGAGTTTCTGCCGTTCCTGGTGATGCTGCATTTGGGGACCGCGACGGCCCTGCTGGCCTACTTCTGGCACGACTGGTGGGCGATCCTGACGGGCCTGCTGGGGATCGGCGGGGAGCATCAGGTCAAGGAAAGCCGGCGGGTTTTCATCCTTGTCGTGATCGCCACGATCCCGGCGGTCATCCTGGGGTTTTTGGCCGAAAAATTCGTGCGTGGCCTGTTCGGCTCGCCGCCCATCGCGGCGGGGTTCCTGATCGTGAACGGGCTGCTGCTGCTGTTCGGGGAGAGGCTGCGCGGGCGCGGCAATGCGCAACGCCATTTGTCCACGCTGACGCGGATGGATGCGTTCACCATCGGTTGCTGGCAATGCGCGGCGTTGATCCCGGGGATCTCCCGTTCAGGCGCTACGATCGTGGGCGGGCTGCTGCGGGGAATCAATCATGAGGGCGCGGCCCATTTCTCGTTCCTGATCGCAACGCCGATCATTCTGGGCGCGACGGTGCTGGAAGTGCCGAAGCTGATGCGCGAACACGTGCCGGCGGGTGTGCTGGAAATGTCGGCGGTGGCCGCGGTGGTGGCCGGAATCACGGCCCTGCTCAGCACGTGGTTTCTGATGCGTTATTTTCGCAATCATGACAGTTGGGCGTTAAATCCGTTTGCCTACTACTGCCTGGCGGTCGGAACGATGAGTTTGGGCGTGTTGTTTTTGTTCTAGGGGGTCGTTTATGACTAACGGCACGTATAACGGCTTCGCGAAGCTGCTGCATTGGTTGGTGGTTGTTTTGCTGGTGGTGCAGTTCGCGGTTGCGTGGACGATGCCGGATATTCACCGCGACACCAAGCCGGTCGATTTGATCGCCTGGCACCTGTCGGTCGGGATGACGATCCTTCTGGTGGTGATCGTTCGGTTGGGATGGCGGGCCATGTCCACCGTGCCGCCGCCGCCAGCGGATTTGCCCGCCCCGCTGCGGCTGTTGGCCCAAGCCACCCATACCGTGCTGTACGGGGCATTGATCGTCCTGCCTTTGCTCGGATGGATCAATGCAAACGCGCGCGGCTGGACCGTCCGCCTGTTCGGGATGTTTCCGATGCCGTCCTTGGTGGAGTCGGGGTCCGGATGGGGGCACGATATGGGCGACGTGCATCAGATTGTCGCATGGGTTCTGCTCGGGGCCGCCGGGCTGCATGTCGCCGGCGCGCTTTATCACCAGTTCATTCTCAGGGATGCGACGCTAGGCCGCATGTTGCCGGGACGCGGCTGACCGTCGCTGGACCACGGCGCACCAACTCCAGCCGCCGCGCGGTCGCTGCCGTTCAGCAAGCCGTGAGTTGCCGGCGCCTGCCTCGTCTGGCGTGACCCGGTGTCGTATGTTCATCGCCAATCCCCGCTATCGAGGATATCGATGAACCCAACCGCCTGTAATCCGCGACAGGTGTTCACACCCTGGCACGGTCAGTACCGCGCGTTCATTCGCGCCAGCACACCGGCGCCGCCGAACCTGGGCGGACGCACGAGGAACCGCGGGTGAGCGCATCCCCGGCTCAGGCCGTGAGTCTGCAAGGCCTGAGCGCGGGGGAAGCGGCCGAACGGCTGCTGCGCGAGGGGCCGAACGAGTTACCACGCTCCGGGCGACGAAAATTCTGGGGCATCCTGCGAGACATCCTCAGTGAGCCGATGTTCGGGATGCTTCTGGGCGCGGGCATCATCTACCTGCTGCTCGGCGACAGGCTAGAGGCGTTGCTTCTACTCGCTTTCGCCTCGCTTTCGATTGCCATCGCAGTCGTCCAGGAAGCCCGCAGCGAACGTGTGCTGGATGCCTTGCGCGATCTTACCAGCCCTCGCGCCTTGGTGATCCGGGATGGCGAGCGGCGGCGGATCGCTGGGCGGGAGGTGGTGCGCGGCGACCTCGTGCTGCTGTCGGAAGGCGACCGTGTGCCGGCCGACGCTTTGGTGATCGAAGCACGCGAGCTGCAAACCGATGAATCCCTGCTGACTGGCGAATCGGTGCCGGTCCGCAAGCGCGCGGCCGAAGCAACGGCGGTGCTGGACATGCACCCGGGCGGCGATGATCTGCCGCACGTCTTTTCCGGCACCTTGGTCGTGCGCGGACAAGGGATGGCGGAGGTGAAGGCGACCGGCCCACAAAGCGAGATCGGCCGTATCGGCAAGGCGCTTGAAGATATCGAGACGGCACCTGCCAACCTCAGCCGGCAGACCGCCCGCCTGGTGCGGTTCGCGGCGGCTGGCGGGCTCGTCTGCTGCCTTCTGGTCGTCCTGCTCTACGGCCTGCTCCGCGACTCATGGCTGAATGCGCTGCTGGCGGGGATCGCACTCGGCATGTCGATGCTGCCGGAGGAATTCCCTCTGGTGCTGACAGTATTCATGGTGATGGGCGCATGGCGTATGTCGCAGGCACGTGTCCTGACCCGCCGAGCCTCGGCTATCGAAACGCTGGGCGAAGCGACGGTGCTGTGCACCGACAAGACGGGGACGCTTACCGAGAACCGCATGTCGGTCGCTGCGCTACAGGCTGACGGCGAGATGGTGCCGGTAGCCGATGGACGACCGCCTCCGCCCGCTTTCCGCCGCCTGGTCAGGACAGCGGCGCTGGCAAGCGCGCCGGATGCCTATGATCCGATGGACCGGGCCTTCCAGGCGCTTGCCTCCACCGATACGGACGATCGGACGGGATGGACCCTGGAGCGGACCTATGGACTGCAACCGGATCTGCTGGCGGTAACGCAGGTGTGGCGGTCATCCGCCGATGGCACCGTGCAAGTCGCGGCGAAAGGCGCGCCGGAGGCAATTGCACAGCTCTGCCGGCTGGATCCGGCGGCGCGGGATGATCTTGCCCGCAAGGCCGACCAGCTTGCCGAGGCGGGCATGCGCGTCCTCGCCGTGGCCGAGGCGACCGCTGACGGTATACTGCCCGACTCACCCCGCGGATTCACCTTCCGGCTGCTGGGGCTTGCCGGACTGGCCGACCCGTTGCGCCAGTCCGTGCCTGCCGCCATCGCTGAGTGCCAGGCCGCCGGCATAAGGGTCGTGATGATCACCGGGGACTACGCGGTCACCGCCCGAGCCATCGCACGCCAGGCGGGTCTCGACGACGGCGCGGTGGTGGCTGGGCCGGCGATCGCGCGGATGGACGAAAACGAGTTGCGGGAAACGGTGCGCCGCGTTGACATCTTTGCCCGCATCGTGCCGGCACAGAAGCTGCGCATCGTGCAGGCGATGAAGTCCGGTGGCCAAGTGGTCGCGATGACGGGCGACGGGGTCAACGATGCGCCATCCCTGAAAGCCGCCGATATTGGCATCGCCATGGGCGGGCGCGGGACCGATGTCGCGCGGGAGGCAGCCTCGCTTGTTCTGCTGGATGACGATTTCGGCTCCATCGTTCGGACGATCCGTCTCGGCCGGCGGATTTACGACAACCTCCGCAAGGCGATGGCCTACATCATTGCGGTGCATGTGCCGATTGCCGGACTGGCGCTGCTGCCACTGGTCACCGGGATGCCGCTGATCTTCGGGCCGCTCCATATCGCGTTCCTGGAGATGGTGATCGATCCGGTATGCTCGATGGTGTTCGAGGCGGAGAAGGAGGAGGCCAACATAATGAGCCGTCCGCCGCGTGCGGTTGACACGCCGCTTTTCTCGGCCGCCCTGGTCGCGTGGAGCCTGCTGCAGGGGGCTGTCGCCTTCCTCATGCTCGCGGGCCTGTACATGCTCGCGCTGCGCAGCGGAATGCCGGACGACGATGTCCGGGCGCTGACGTTCGCGTCACTGGTGTTGGTGGACCTGGGACTGGTGCTGGTCAACCGCAGCTTTGGCGCTGCGCTGCGCGATCTGGTCGGCCAGCGCAACCGCGCCCTGATATGGGTCACGGCGGTGACCGTGGCGATGCTGTCCCTGATACTCGCTCTGCCGCTCGGTCGGGCCCTGTTCCATTTTGGCCCGCTGCATTGGAACGATCTTTTGCTGGTGGCGGCCGTCGTTGCAAGCGTCGTGGTGGTGCTGGAGGGCCTCAAGCGCTTCTGGCTCACGCGACTGGCGCGATGAGGGGGAGCCAACGCCGCGATGGAAGCCCTCGCCAGTAGCATACTGGAGATTGTTCGGACGCACGCGGCACTGGCGCCTCCAATCGTTTTTGTTCTCGCCTTTGGCGAATCACTGGCCTTCGTTTCTCTCCTGTTGCCGGCCACTGTCCTGCTGGTGGGCGGCGGCGGGATCGTCAGTGCGGCGGGGATCGGCTTCTGGCCGATCTGGCTCGCGGCGGCCGCCGGCGCGGTGATTGGGGACTGGGTCTCCTACTGGCTGGGCTTCACCTACAAGGAGGCGATCGGCGGCATTTGGCCGCTGTCGCGCCGTCCCTCGTTGCTGTTGAAGGGCCGAGCATTCTTCGGGACATGGGGCGTGGCCGGCGTTTTCCTGGGTAGATTCTTCGGCCCGCTCCGCTGCGTCATGCCACTGGTCGCCGGTATCTGCGCCATGCCGCTGATCCCCTTCCAAGTCGCCAACCTGACATCGGCCGTGCTTTGGGCGACGCTGGTGCTTGCGCCAGGTTGGCTCGCGGTCGAATGGCTGCTATGATGCTTCTGTCGGCGTGGCGATGATCACTGATTGCGCGCCGCCAAGCGTGGCGCTAGATTGCCCAAATCATGGGCAACTGTCGTTCACACATCACACCTACTGCCCTCGGATCCATCGATCTGGGGGGAGGCATCCAAATTGAGACGCCTGTTATCCTTGCGCCAATGTCGGGCGTGACGGATCTGCCATTTCGGCGGACCGCCAAGCAACTCGGGGCAGGGATGGTCGTGTCGGAGATGATCGCCTCCTGGGCGATGATCCGGGAGAACCAGAAGACCCTGGGGATGGCGGAGATCGACGGTTGCGGCGGGGTATCGGCAGTGCAACTCGCCGGCTGTGACCCGGCGGCAATGGCCGGGGCGGCCAAGGTCGCGGTCGATAAGGGGGCGCACCTGATCGATATCAATTTCGGCTGCCCGGTGAAAAAAGTGGCCGTGGGGCAGGCCGCCGGTTCGGCGCTGATGCGGGATGAAGTCGCGGCCGCGGCGATCCTGGAGGCGACGGTCAAGGCGGTGAATGTGCCGGTGACGTTGAAAATGCGCATGGGGTGGGACCATGCGAACTTGAACGCTCCGAACCTGGCGCGGATCGCCCAGGAGTCGGGCATCCGGATGGTCACGGTGCACGGCCGCACGCGCCAGATGTTCTACACCGGCACCGCCGACTGGGCGTTCGTGCGGCAAGTGAAGGATGCCGTCGCACTGCCGGTGATCGTCAACGGCGACATCCTGACCGAGGACGACGCGGCTGACGCGCTGGCGCAGTCCGGCGCGGACGGGGTGATGATCGGGCGCGGTTGCTACGGCCGTCCCTGGTTCCTGGCGCAAGCGGCGCATTACCTGCGAACGGGCATGAAGCTGCCCGAACCGTCACTCACTCATCAGAAGGCGATCTTATTGGGGCATTACGCGGCAATGTTGAGCCAGTTCGGGACAGGCCCCGGTGTGCGCCTGGCGCGAAAGCACGTGTCCTGGTACTCGCGCGGGCTGCCGGGTTCCGCGGAGTTTCGCGCGACCATGAATCGGTTGCCGGAGGCGGATCAGGTGCTGGCGCTGATCGACCGCTTCTACGACCCGCTGATCGCGCGGGGCGTGAACCGCGATGCGGCCGGTCGCGACGAAACGCTGACGGCCGAAGCAGCATGAGCGCGGTCGTCGCACGCGCGTCCCGCCTGTTGGCGGGCAAGAGCGTCCGCCTGGCCGACCCGGCGGCGATCCTTGGCGCCTTGCCGGTGCCCGTGGTGCTTCTGGACCAGGGGAACCGCTTCCGGCACGTCAATCATGCCGCCGAACAGTTCCTGGGCATCTCGGCCGTTGGGCTGGCACAGCTTCGGCTGGAGGATTTGCTGCCGCCAGACAATCCGCTGTTCCTGCTGATCGAGCAGGTGCGCGATACCGAAGCGACGATCTCCGACCACGACCTGAACCTGGAAAGCCCTCGGCTGCACAAGCGCGGAATCACCGTGCAGGGCTCTCCGTTGCCCGAGGAACCGGGTTCGGTGCTGCTGGTGATACAGGATGCTTCGGCTGCTCGCTCACTCGACCGGCAATTGGCGTTCCGCGGCGCGGCCCGCAGCGTGACCGGCATGGCGGCGATCCTGGCGCATGAGGTGAAAAATCCGCTCTCTGGCATTCGTGGCGCGGCGCAGCTTCTGGAAAGCAGCGTCGGTCCGGCGGACCGGGAACTGGCGGAACTGATCCGCGATGAGGCCGATCGAATCCGCGATCTGGTGGACCGGATGGAAGCGTTCGGGGAAAAGCCGATCGCTCGCACCGCGGTGAACATCCACCGCGTGCTTGAGCATGTTCGTAAGCTGGCGCAAACCGGTTTCGCCGCGCATATCAAGTTTCACGAGCTGTACGATCCGTCGCTGCCGCCGGTCTGGGCCAATCGGGACCAGTTGATCCAGGTGGTGCTGAATCTGGTGAAGAACGCGGCCGAAGCCGTGACCCAGGAAGGCGTTCACCATCCGGAGATCACCCTGGCGACGGGCTTCCAGCACGGGATGCGCGTCGCCATCCCGGGCAGCACCGAACGCCTGGACCTGCCGTTGTTCGTCGCCGTGCGCGACAACGGGCCGGGCATTCCCGAGGACATCCGGCCGCATCTGTTTGAACCGTTCGTGACCTCCAAAGCCACCGGCAGCGGCCTCGGCCTGTCGCTGGTCGCCAAGATCATCGGCGATCATGGCGGGTTGATCGAGGTTGATAGTCGTCCCGGCCGCACCGAATTTCGACTGCACTTGCCGGTTGTCACAGAGAAAGACGCCGACCAATGACACTTCCTACCGTTTTGATCGCGGACGACGACCGGTCGATCCGCACCGTTCTGACCCAGGCGCTGGGGCGCTCCGGCTACCAGGTCCGCAGCACCGGGAACGCCGCGACGCTGTGGCGCTGGGTGGAGGACGGAGAAGGCGACCTGGTGATCACCGACGTGGTGATGCCGGATGAAAATGGCCTGGACCTGATCCCGCGGATCAAGAAGCTGCGTCCCGAACTGCGCTGCATCGTCATGAGCGCACAGTCCACCCTGATGACGGCGGTGAAGGCGACGCAGCGGGGGGCGTTCGAATATCTGCCCAAGCCGTTCGATCTGCGTGAGTTGCTGGCCGTTGTGGGCCGGGCGCTGGCGGCGCCGTCGGAACCGACGTTCAGCCCAGCCGAGGCGAAGGATACCGAGGAACGCCTGCCCCTGATCGGCCGCAGCCCGGCGATGCAGGAGATCTACCGGACCATTGCCCGCCTGACCACCGCCGACCTGACGGTGATGATCAACGGTGAGTCGGGGACAGGAAAGGAACTGGTGGCCCGGGCGCTGCACGATTACGGGAAACGCCGTGCCGGTTCGTTCGTTGCCATCAATATGGCGGCGATTCCACGCGAACTGATCGAAAGCGAACTATTCGGGCATGAGCGCGGGGCGTTCACCGGCGCCACCAACCGCTCGCAGGGGCGGTTCGAGCAGGCCAATGGCGGCACGCTGTTCCTGGACGAGATCGGCGACATGCCGCCAGAAGCGCAGACCCGGCTGCTGCGCGTGCTGCAGGAAGGCGAGTTTACCAGTGTCGGCGGCCGCCAGCCGATCAAGGCCAATGTACGGATCATCGCCGCCACTCACCGCGATCTTCGGACGGCGATCCGGCAAGGGCAGTTCCGCGAGGATCTGTTCTACCGGTTGAACGTGGTGCCGATCCGGCTGCCGCCGCTGCGCGAACGCGTGGAGGATATCGCGCTGCTCGCACGGCACTTCCTGGAACGGGCCAAAGAGGACGGATTGCCGTCCAAGAGCCTGGATCAGAGCGCGGTTGACCGGCTGAAACAGCACGGCTGGCCGGGCAACGTGCGCGAACTGGAAAACTTGATGCGCCGGATGGCCGCTTTGTGCCCGGAAGAGGTGATCAACGCCGAGATCATCGAGTCCGAACTGGCCGATCCGCTGCCGGCCTCTGGCCCGGTTGCGTCCGCGGCGGCGGCGAATGGGCCGGAGACGCTGACCAGTGCCGTGGAACGCCACATTAAGGACTTCCTGGCCGCGCATAACGACGGCATGGGTGTCACCGACGTCTATGACAAGATCATCGCTGAAGTGGAACGACCGCTGATCCGCCTGACGTTGGCGGCCACCCGTGGAAACCAGATCAAGGCAGCGTCCATGCTGGGGCTGAACCGCAATACGTTACGCAAGAAGATCCGGGATCTGGAAATCCCGGTCGTACGTGGATTGATGTAATGGCTGCAACGTCGTGTCATGGCTGGGCTTGGTCCGGTCACCCACGATATGCGGGACCGGACCGATCGAAATCGAGGGTGGAACGGCCAGCCCGGGTCATGACACGCAAGAGGACGGCCAAGGCATTGGTGGTATGGCAGACGGCATGAATGGCTCCGCGCGTAGGTTCGATCCGCGAAAGGCGGTGACGGCGGACGTCATTTCGGAACCAAGACTATCATTCGCTGGTCGGCTGGGTGATGCCATGCTCGGCAAGGGCATGACGCTGGCTTTGACTGCGCTGGCGCTGATGGTCGGCCTCGCGACGTTCATCATCCTGGCGCGGGGATCGCCCCTGGGCTGGCGGCCCGGGGTCGGCGTTGGACTGGTGCTCGCCAATCTGTCGGTGCTGCTGCTGCTGGGCGCGATCCTGGCGGGGCGCCTGACGCGGGTTTGGGTAGAACGCCGGCGAGGTTCGGCCGGATCGAGACTGCATGTACGGCTGGTGTTCCTGTTCAGCGGCGTGGCGGTGGCGCCAACCATTGTCGTCGCGTGCTTCGCTGTCGCGTTCTTCCATTTCGGCATCCAGTCCTGGTTCAATGACCCGATGCGCGCATCGCTGGCGGAATCGTTGCAGGTTTCGCGTGGTTATCTGGAAGAACACCGCAATAATATCCGAGCGGTCGCGCTGGAAATGGCGAACGATCTGGCCAGGGCCGGACGGTTCCTTTCCGCCGATCCAACGGTATTCGCCGAGGTGCTGGACACGCAAACAACCCTGCGCGGCCTGACCGAGGCAGTGATCTACGAACCAACCACGGGGCAGGTACTGGCGGCCGCCGGCATCTTTGTCGGCATGGGTGTGGAAGCACCGCCGCAATCGGCCACCGATCAGGCCATGAGCGGCGATGTGGCGGTCCTGAACGCCGGCGACGGCACGCGCGTGCGCGCGGTCGTTCGGCTCGAGTCGACTCCAGCACTGATGTTGATGATCGGCCGACCGATCGATCCAACAATTCTGGGTTATATGCAGCGCACCGAGCAGGCGGTGTCGGAATATCAGCGCCTGGATGAAAACAGATCGTGGCTACAGATCGCGTTCGCCTGGATCTTCGCGATCGTCGCCTTGCTGGTGCTGCTGGCGGCCGGACTGATCGGCCTGATCATGGCGAATCAGATCGCCCGGCCGGTGGGCATGCTGATAAGCGCGGCGGAGCGGGTGCGCAGCGGCGACCTGTCGGTGCGTGTGCAGGAAGCGGCCACGGGCGATGAGTTGGCGGGTCTGTCACGCGCTTTCAACCGAATGACCGGCCAGCTTGGCGCGCAGCGCGCGGAACTGATGGATGCCTATAGCCAAATCGATGAGCGGCGGCGGTTCACCGAGACGGTGCTGGCCGGCGTTTCCGCCGGCGTGATCGGGCTGGATGCGCAGGGCCGGATCGAATTGCCCAACCGCACCGCCGACGAACTACTGGGCCTGGATCTCCTCGCCGCGACCGGGCATCCGCTTGCCGAGATCGTCCCCGAATTCGCGACGCTGTTCAACGAGGTCGCCGCATCGCCCGAAAAGGCTCGGACGGCGGAGATCCAGACCGGGCCCGCGAACCACCGGCGCATCCTGCTGGTGCGAATCGGGGCTGAACTTTCGGCCGGACGAACCGACGGCTTCGTCGTAACATTCGACGACATCACGGAATTGCAATCGGCGCAGCGCAAGGCCGCCTGGGCCGACGTTGCCCGGCGCATCGCGCATGAAATCAAGAACCCGTTGACGCCGATCCAGTTGTCGGCCGAGCGGCTGAAGCGTCGGTTTACCAAGGAGATTCAGTCCGACCCCGAGACGTTCTCGCAGTGCGCCGATACGATCATCCGCCATGTCGGTGATATCGGCAGAATGGTCGATGAATTCTCGGCTTTTGCGAGGATGCCGCAGCCCGTGATCAAGCCCGAGGACGTTTCCCAAATCGCGCGGGAGGCGTTGGTTTTGCAAAAAACCGCTCGGCCCGGCATCGAGTGGGTGACGGATATTCCGGAGCGCGGCCCCGTGGTTCCGTGCGACCGGCGGATGATGCGCCAGGCACTGACCAATTTGTTGCAAAACGCCGCCGACGCGGTTGCCATGCGCGAAGGCGCTGGTCACATCGCGCTGACAGTGCAAGACCTGCCAGGGGAAGTCCGTATCATGGTTGGCGATGACGGAGTCGGCCTGCCAAAAGATGACCGCTCTCGTCTGACCGAACCATATGTAACGCATAAGCCGAAGGGAACCGGATTGGGACTGGCGATCGTGAAAAAGATCATGGAAGACCACGGTGGAGCCCTGTTGCTTGGGGATCAGCCAAACGGGCCGGGGGCTGTCGCGAGCCTGGTGCTGCCGCGGGTGATGGCCGTCGCGCCGGAGATGACGCATGGTGCATGACATTCTGATCGTCGATGACGAGCCCGATATCCGGATGCTGATCGAAGGCATCCTGAGGGACGAAGGCTACGAGACGCGCGGCGCGGGGGACGCGGAGTCGGCGATCGCGTCCTTCCGGGCGCGACGCCCTTCCTTGATGATCCTTGACGTTTGGCTGCAGGGCTCCCGCATGGACGGGATCGGCATCCTGGAGACGGTGCACGGCGAGGAGCCGCACGTCCCGGTGGTGATGATCTCCGGCCACGGCACGATCGAGATGGCGGTCGGCGCGATCCAGCATGGTGCCTACGATTTCATTGAAAAGCCGTTCCAGTCCGACCGCCTGCTGCTGGTGGTGCGGCGTGCGCTGGAAGCCGCGGCGCTGTCTCGGGAAAATGCCGAACTGCGGCTGCGTGCCGGGCCAGAGGCGACGCTGACGGGTGATTCGGCGCTGATCGCGCAATTGCGATCCCAGGTGGACCGTGTGGCGCCGACGGGGTCACGGGTGATGATCTCGGGGCCCGCGGGCTCCGGGAAAGAGGTCGTTGCCCGCATGATCCATGCGCGATCGCGCCGGGCGACCGGGCCGTTCGTGGTAATGAACTGTGCCACGCTGAACCCTGGGCGTTTCGAAGAAGAACTGTTTGGGATGGAGGCGGGCAGCGATCCGATGGCGCATCCGCGTCGCGCCGGCGTGCTGGAGCGCGCGCATGGCGGAACGCTGCTGTTGGACGAGGTGTCCGACATGCCGATGGAGACCCAAGGCAAGATCGTCCGTGCCTTGCAGGACCAGACGTTCGAGCGGCTGGGCGGATCGGCGCGCGTGAAGGTCGATGTGCGTGTGCTGTCCACGACGAACCGGGACCTGCAGGCGGAAATCGCGGCTGGGCGGTTCCGCGAGGATCTGTACTACCGGCTGGCGGTGGTCCCGGTGCGTATCCCGGCGCTGCGGGAACGCCGGGAGGATGTGCCGACCCTGGCGTTGCATTTCATCGCGCGGTCCGCGGAGAGCTCGGGGATTCCGGTGCGGGCTTTGTCGGCCGATACGCTGGCCGCCCTGCAGGCTTACGATTGGCCGGGGAACGTGCGCCAGTTGCGGAACCTGATGGATTGGCTGCTGATCATGGCGCCCGGTGCACCCGGTGATCCGATCCGTGCCGATATGTTGCCGCCGGAGATTGGGTCTCGGGCGCCAGCCCTGCTGAACATCGACCCGACCGCTGACATTATGTCCCTGCCCCTAAGAGAGGCCCGGGATTTGTTCGAGACGCAGTATTTGCATGCGCAATTGCTGCGATTTGGCGGAAATATTTCCAGGACGGCGCAATTTGTCGGGATGGAGCGTTCGGCGCTGCACCGGAAGCTGAAGCAGTTGGGGGTCAACTCCGACGAGCGGGTTGGGGGTTAGGGGCGGATTTTTCCCTCGATCGCGTTGATCGGGTGCCGTTATAATAGTCAATGTAGTCTGGCGTCCCAATGGATGCTTGTTCCGAGCGCCTGTTCTGCTGAGCAGGCTCACAACTGATACCGTGCGGTCGCCACCCCTGCGTGGGAATTGCTAACATGCGCGTTCAAATCCGTTCATTGCAGTATGGCCGTGCCCTCGCATCCTTAGCCGTGTTAGCGCAGCACTCACTGGTCGCCACAACCGCTTTCGTTGGACGCCCCCCGGGCATGGTCGAGGCAATCGCTGGTCGGGGATTCCTCGGCGTGGATTTTTTCTTCGTCCTCTCCGGCTTCATCATCATGCACGCGCACATGCATGATGCTCGCTCCATCGAAGCCGCCGCACGGTATTTCACCAAGCGTCTGAGACGTATCTACGTTCCATATCTACCGGTTTCAGTTGCCATGATTGGAGTCTACCTGCTGTTCCCATCGCTCTCGCGAGGCAACCGCGACTGGGGGATGGTAACCTCTCTCACTCTTCTGCCTACCGACGCCCAGCCGGCTTTAGTCGTGGCATGGACACTTATTCATGAGGTAATGTTCTATGCAATTTTTTCGCTATATTATTTCGTTCGACATTTTCGACTTCTGATCACCTCGTGGGCGCTGGCCATAATCGCGATCTGGTCATCCGGCGCGACATTCTCCGCTCCCGCCGTGAGCTATCTTTTCTCGCCACTAAACCTGGAGTTTATCGTCGGTGTAGCATCGGCTTACGCATTCTCTCGCCTAGCCACCCGATGGTGGCCATTTTTAGTCTGTTCCGGCCTGATCAGCATCGTGTTGTTTTTGACCATAGCTGAACCAGATACCTACCGGGTGTGGTTTGGCATATCCTTGGCGCCCGTGATCACCGGCGCGGCATTGCTGGAGCGCTCCAGATCATTCAAGCCGATGCGGTGGCTTCTCGTCCTTGGCAATGCATCCTACGCGATATACCTCGTGCACGACCCGGTCGTATCGGTTTTCATTCGGGGCTCAGCGGTGCTTCACTCCTGGGTCCTCTCGCTTTCTCTGTGCATCGCCGCGGGGATCGCATTCGGCATCGTATATCATTTTATAATTGAAAAGCCCGCTATCCGTATTGTCTCATCTTGGTCTTCAAAAGAACGGGTACCACCAGGGGTTTCTGGTCGTGTCGGGCCCACCGGTCTATGATCCCTCGAATGACGCCAATCATAACGACGGCGAATAACCTCAACCAAGGTAGCGCGCCGCCCGGCCATGGCCCGGCATAAACCCCCGCATGGAAGGTCGGCCGGCCGGGCTGGCAACATCCTGCCCAAGGTGTTAGGCAGCCCCCGAATTCGAAGACCACCCTTTGGAGACCCCGAACATGGCCGCGATTGCCGACATTACTGCCCGCGAAATCCTCGATAGCCGCGGAAACCCGACGGTTGAGGTGGATGTCATCCTCGAATCCGGCGCGATGGGCCGCGCGGCGGTGCCGTCTGGAGCCTCCACCGGCGCGCATGAGGCGGTGGAACTGCGCGACGGCGACAAGTCCCGTTTCGGCGGCAAGGGCGTGCTGAACGCCGTCGCAAACGTCGAGGGTGAAATCCTGGAGGCGCTGGGTGGGATCGAGGCAACCGAACAGGTGGTCATCGACAACATCATGATCGACCTGGACGGCACGCCGAACAAGGCTCGGCTGGGTGCGAACGCCATCCTGGGCGTGTCGCTGGCGGTGGCGAAGGCCGCGGCCTCGGACCAGGGCCAGCCGCTGTATCGCTATATCGGCGGCGCCTATGCCCGCACCCTCCCGGTGCCGATGATGAACATCCTGAACGGCGGCAAGCACGCTGATAACCCGATCGACATCCAGGAGTTCATGATTCAACCGATCTCCGCCCCGACCCTGGCCGATGCGGTGCGGATGGGTTCGGAGATTTTCGCCACCCTGAAGAAGGGCCTGCACGACGCCGGCTTGAACACCAACGTGGGCGATGAAGGCGGCTTCGCGCCCGACCTGAAGTCGGCGGATGAGGCGCTTGGGTTTATCGCCAAGGCGGTGGAGAAGGCCGGTTACCGCATCGGCGAAGACGTCACCTTCGCGCTGGACCCGGCTTCGACCGAGTTCTTCAAGGACGGCAAATACCACCTGGACGGCGAGGGCAAGGTACTCGATGGCGAGGCCATGGTGCGCTACTACGCCGATCTGTGCGCCCGCTATCCGATCGTTTCCATCGAGGATGGCTGCGCCGAGGACGATTGGGAAACCTGGAAGCTGCTGACCGACACGCTGGGCAAGAAAATCCAACTCGTCGGTGACGACCTGTTCGTGACCAACCCGGAACGTCTGCGCCGCGGCATCGACGAGGGTTCGGCCAATGCGATCCTGATCAAGGTCAACCAGATCGGCACGCTGTCGGAAACGCTGGAGACCGTGGAAATGGCGCACCGCGCCGGCTGGAAAGCGGTGATGAGCCACCGTTCCGGCGAAACCGAGGACTCCACGATCGCCGATCTGGCGGTGGCGACGAACTGCGGGCAGATCAAGACCGGCAGCCTGGCGCGCAGCGACCGGACCGCGAAGTACAACCAGTTGATCCGGATCGAACATCAGTTGGCCGAGGCCGCGCGTTATGCCGGCGCGACGATCCTTCGGCGGTAGGATTGCCTTCCATCATGGCCGGGCGGGGCTTTCGAGCGCGATCGTCTGAGGTTGATCCAACCTCAGACGTGAATCGCCCTCGCAAACAAAGAGAGCTGGAGCCGGATGGGTTCAACCTGAACCTATCAGGCTCTAGCGTCGCCCGGCCACGATGGGTCTGATTTTCTTCCCGCCCCTCAACCTTTCATTAACCTTTCTCTGCGCTTCATAGCCGTCCAGCCTTCCGGGGACGCGCCGCGCATGACCGATACCATTCTCGAACCGCCCGTAATGGTCCAGCCGTCAGGGGACGCGTCGCGAGACCTGGTACGCGAAGCCCATGTTGAGAGCCGTCAGCGCTGGCGCCAGTTCGTCAGCCTCGCGGCCGATCTGGCATTCGAAACCGACGTCAAGGGACGGTTCGTCTTCATGACACCGGAAACGGCCCTGGGGTGGCCGGCCGGATCGCTGATCGGACAACCGTCGGAACTTTTGGTCGGGGATGATGGGACCGGTGCGACATTCAACCCGTTCCGCCCGGCGGCGGAGGTGCGCCGGCACCGAGCGTGGCTACGGAGCAGCAACGGCGGGTTGGAGATGATGAGTATCTCCGCGGTGCCGCTGTTCGATGCCTCGGGCGCTATCGTTGGTGCCCGAGGCGTTGGCCTCGATATGACCGATACCGACGCGCAAACCTCCCACATCGCCGGACGGCTGCGGCGTGGCGAGGTGTTGGACCATATTTTGTCGCGTGTCGGTCAGGAAAGCGGCGCCGATGCGATGATGGACGCCGCGCTGTGGGCCTTGATCCAGGCACTGGGGGCTGAAGGCGCGGCGGTGATCGGGGCCATGACCGACGACGGGCCGGTGGACATCATCCATGAATGCGGACCCGGTGCCTCGGCGGTGCTGCCATCAGCCGTGCGGCTCGTCGCCCAGCCGGGCGATGAGCCCGGGCAGGCAACCACGCCACAAGGACGGTTCGTTCTGGCGGTTCGATGCCGGACGCGATTTGGCACCAAGGGCGGCCTGACGATCTGGCGCAACGCGGCGGGGCGTCAGTGGGACCAGCAGGACACCCTTCTGACCGCATCGGCGGTCGCCGTCGTGCGGATGATCCTGGAATACGAGGCGGTGCAGCGGGAAATGGCGCATCAGGCGCGCACCGATCCGCTGACCGGACTGCTTAACCGGCGCGCGTTCATGGAGGAGATGCGGCGGCACATCGCGCGCCTGGACCGCGAAACCGAAGCCGGAACGCTGATGTATGTCGATCTTGATGCCTTCAAGGCGGTCAATGACCAACTGGGCCATGCGATGGGCGACAAGGTGTTGGTACACTTGGCGGACATGTTACGCAGGATGGTCCGCCCGTCGGACCTGGTCGCTCGGTTGGGGGGTGACGAGTTCGCGGTGTGGCTGAGCGGGGCCGACCGGATGACGGCGGCGGAGCGGGCGGATCAGCTCTGCAAGGCGGCAAATCTGGAGTTGCCGGCGTTGCTGCCGGACGAGGTTTCGGCTCTTGGCGTATCGGTCGGAATCGCGATGCGTGGGGCCGGTAGCCGCGAGTCGATCGAGGATCTGACGCGGCGGGCCGATATGGCGATGTATGAGGTCAAACGCGGCGGTCGCCGTCACTGGCGCGTCTCGTTACTGGACGGCGAGGGATGATGCCCAACGAAGCAGCGCGGGTCCGCCTGGGCGCCAATGCGGCGTCGCCGCCACACGTTCTGCTGGCCTTGGCAAGCGACCCGTCGGTGACCGTGCGGGCCAGTCTGGCCATGAACCCGGCGTTGCCGGCCGAGGCCGCGGCAATCCTGTCAGCGGATATGGATGGGCGGGTGCGGTCCATCCTCGGTCGCAAGCTGGCAACGCGAACCGGCGATGGCCGCAGCCGGGCGCGGCAAGACGCGGTGGCCAGCTTGACCGCAATGGTCGCGGACGCGGCATTGCGGGTGCGGGCCAATATCGCCGAGACCGTACGCGATATGCCCGATGGCCCACGGGAGATCGTCCTGAGGCTTGCGCACGATCCGGCGCCGATGGTGTCCGAGCCGGTGATTCGGTCCTCGCCGCGGCTGACGCAGGAGGATCTGGTGGCGTTGATCGCCTCCGGCCCACCGCCTTCGACATTTCTGGCGGTAGCCAGGCGTCCGCAAATCGGCGAGGCCGTCTCGGACGCGATCGTCGGATCGGGAGGGGCGGATGCGATTTCCGCCCTGCTGGCCAACCAGACCGCGAAAATCAGGGACGCAACGCTGGATATGCTGGCGGCCCAGGCGGAGGAGCAAACCGCTTGGCAGGAACCGCTTATCAGCCGGCCGCATCTGCCAGTCCGGGCGCAACGCCTGTTGTCGGAAATCGCGACCGGCCCATTGCTTGAGAGACTGGCGGATCGAAGGGACCTGGATCCGGTCGCCGGGCGCGTGCACGTCACAGGAACCGGCGGAGACCGTATGCCCAATCCCGCCTGGGAAGAACCGCGGCGAGGTCGGGCGTGGTCTCCCCGCCGGCTCTAAGGATACGCGGCGAAATAAGCGAATGGTTTGACGGAAGCCGTTGGCCTCTC
>DNXO01000021.1:0-1909 GCA_003506895.1 Acetobacteraceae bacterium
CATCGGCCGGATCTCGATCTTGCCGCCGACGACCATCGCGCGGTCCTGGATCTTGTGCATGCCCAGGATCGCCGACTGCGGCGGATTCAGGATCGGGGTGGACATCAGGCTGCCGTAGATGCCGCCGTTGGTGATGCTGAACGTGCCACCCGTCAGATCGTCCAGCTTCAGCGAGCCATCGCGGGCGCGCTTGCCGAAATCGGCGATCGCGCCCTCAATGCCGGCGAAACCCAACTGGTCCGCGTCGCGGATCACCGGAACCACCAGGCCGGAGGGACCGCCGACGGCGATGCCCATGTTGACGAAGTTCTTGTAAACTACGTCGTCGCCGTCGATTTCGGCGTTGACTGCCGGGAATTCCTTCAGCGCGACGCAGCAGGCGCGCACGAACACGCTCATGAAGCCCAGGCGGACGCCCTTGTGCTTCTTCTCGAACGCGTCGCGGTATTCGCTGCGCAGCGCCATGATCGCGCCCATGTCCACCTCGTTGAAGGTGGTCAGCATCGCCGCGTTGTTCTGCGCTTCCTTCAACCGCATCGCGATGGTGCGGCGCAGGCGGGTCATCTTCACCCGCTGCTCACGCGGTTCATCCTGGCGCGGAGCCTTGGCGGCCGGCGCGGGCGCCGCAGCCGGGGCGGGACGGTTCAGGAAGTCGAGCACGTCGCCCTTGGTGATGCGGCCGTCTTTGCCGGTGCCGGCACCGATATCGGCGGCGGAGGCCTTGTTTTCCGCCATCATCTTGGCGGCGGCTGGCAGCGGCGCGTGGACCGTTGCCGGGGCCGGTGCGGCGGCCGGACGCGATACCGGTCCGGGTGCCCGGGGGGGCGGATTGACACCAGGGGCCGGCGTGGAAGGCTTCGCTGCGGCACCCGCGGCATCAAGGGTCCCAAGAACCGACCCAACCTCAACCTCGGTGCCTTCAGGCGCGGCGATGGACGCCAGCACGCCGGCGGTGGGGGCGTTCACCTCCACCGTCACCTTGTCGGTTTCCAGTTCGACCAACGGCTCGTCCGCGGCGACGGTTTCGCCCAGTTGCTTGATCCAGCGAGCGATCGTCGCGGTCGTGACGCTCTCGCCCAGGGCGGGCACTACGATTTCAGTCGCCACAGCGATATGTCTCCAAGGCGTTTGCCCCGAACCCGGGGCGGAAGTGAAAAGCGGAGGCGGTCTAGCCGATGCCGAGGACCGTGGCTACCAGCCGTGCCTGCTGTGCCATGTGGGTCTTGGCAAGGCCGGTCGCCGGGCTGGCGGCGTCCTCGCGCCCGACATAGGCCGGGCGGCGAACCTTCATATCCAGGCGGCGCAGCACCTTCTCGATGCGGCGATCGACAAAGGTCCAGGCACCCATGTTCTCGGGTTCCTCCTGGCACCAGACGACGTCGGCGTTCTTGTAAGGCGACAGCACGCGGCCCAGGGTGTTCTCCGGGAACGGATACATCTGTTCCAGGCGGATGATCGCGATGTCCTTGATCGCCTTCGCCCGGCGTTCCTGCAGCAGGTCATAATAGACCTTGCCGCTGCAGATCACGACGCGGCGGACCTGATCCGCCTCGGCCAGGTCGTCGATTTCCGGAATCACATACTGGAAGCGCGTGCCCTCCGCGAAGTCGGCCAGCGGGGAAACCGCCAGCTTGTGGCGCAGCAGCGACTTCGGTTCGAACACGATCAGCGGCTTGCGGAAGTTCCGGTTCAACTGGCGGCGCAGCGTGTGGAAGTAGTTCGCCGGTGTGGTGATGTTGCAGACCCACATGTTGCGTTCGGCGCAGAGCTGTAGATACCGCTCGATGCGGGCCGATGAGTGTTCCGGACCCTGGCCCTCGTAACCATGCGGCAGCAGCATCACCAGACCGGACATGCGCAGCCACTTGGTTTCGCCGCTGGCGATAAACTGGTCGATGATCACCTGGGC
>DNXO01000021.1:2184-22535 GCA_003506895.1 Acetobacteraceae bacterium
CGAAGTCGCCGAACTGCGCTTCCCACAGCACCAGCGTGCGCGGATCGGCCAGCGAGTAACCATAGTCGAATCCCAGCACGCCTGCTTCCGACAGCAGCGAGTTGTAGAGTTCGATCTTCGCCTGTTCCGGCGCGATATTGTTCAGCGGCGTGTATTCATGCTGGCTGAGCTGGTCGATCAGCACCGCGTGCCGCTGGCTGAACGTGCCGCGCTGGACGTCTTCGCCGGACAGGCGGACGCGATGGCCGTCCAGCAGCAGGGTGCCGAACGCCAGTGCCTCGCCGGTCGCCCAGTCGATGCCCTCACCGCTGTCGATCGCCTGCTTCTTTGCTTCCAACTGACGGGCGATCTTGGGATTGACGTTGAAGCCTTCCGGCACACGCGAAAGCGCGGCGCCGACCTGCTTCAGATGATCCAGCGAGACCGCGGTGTCTTCCTCGACATGCGGCATATCGTCCCGCTCCGGCGGGTGGAAGCCGGCCCAGTGGCCTTCCAGCCAGTCGGCCTTGTTCGGCTTGTAGGATTTCGCCGCATTGTTGGCGTCTTCCAGGGTCTTGGTGAATTCGTCCAGCATCGCCTTCGAATCAGCGGCGGGAACGGCGCCCTCGGCGGCCAGTTTCTCCGCATAAAGGGTCCGGGTCGTCTTCAGCCCGCCGATCGCCCTGTACATCAGCGGCTGGGTGAACGCCGGCTCATCGGTTTCGTTATGGCCGTGACGGCGATAGCAGACGATGTCCAGCACGATGTCGCTGCCGAACTTCATGCGATATTCCGCTGCCATGCGGGCGCAGAAGATCACCGCTTCAGGATTGTCGCCGTTCACGTGAAGGATCGGCGCCTGGATCGATTTCGCCACGTCCGTGCAATACAGACCTGAGTAGGCATGTGCCGGAACGGTGGTGAAGCCGATCTGGTTGTTGACGATCACGTGGATCGTCCCGCCGGTGCGGTAGCCGATCAACTGGCTCATTGCCAGAGTCTCATACACCAGGCCCTGGCCGGCGAACGCGGCATCGCCATGCATCAGGATCGCCATCACCGAACGGCGGCCCTTGGTATCGCCGGCGCGGTCCTGGCGGGCGCGAACCTTGCCGACCACGACCGGATCGACGGCTTCCAGATGCGACGGGTTGGGCTGCAACGAGAGATGGACGGTGTGCCCGGCGATCTCCACGTCGGTGGAGGTGCCCAGGTGGTACTTCACGTCGCCCGAACCCTGCACGTCGTCCGGCTTGAAGCTTTCGCCGCCGAATTCGCTGAACAGCGCCGTCAGCGGCTTCTTCACGATATTGACAAGCGTGTTCAGGCGGCCGCGGTGCGGCATGCCGATCGCGACTTCCACCACGCCATCGGCCGCGGCGGTTTCGATCATCGCGTGCAGGGCGGGAATGGTGACCTCGCCGCCTTCAAGCCCGAACCGCTTGGTGGTGACGTAGCGCTTTTGGCAGAACGCCTCGAACCCTTCGGCCTCGGTCAGGCGGTGCAGCACGGTGCGCTTTTCGTCGGCGCTGAGGAAGTTCAGCCAGGGGGCACCCTCGACCTTGCGCTGGATCCAGGACTTCTGCTCCGGGTCCTGGATGTGCATGAACTCCACGCCGATTGGGCCGCAGTAGGTCTGCCGGAGGATCTGCATGATCTCGCGCAGCGTGGCGGTTTCGCGACCGAGCACGTTGTCGATGAAAATCGGGGCGTCCAAGTCGGCCGCGGTGAAGCCATAGGACGCGGGATCGAGTTCGGGGTGCGGGGCCGGTGTGGTGAGACCGAGCGGGTCGAGCTTCGCTTCGAGGTGGCCGCGCACGCGATAGGAGCGGATCAGCATCAACGCGCGCAAGGAGGCTATGGTCGCGGCGCGAACCTGATCCGGGGCGAGTCCGCCGGGCACCGCCGGCTTTGGCACGGACTCGTCATCCGCGAAGCGCGGGCGGGGCGCCCATGAGGCACCGCTGGCGTCTTCCAGGACGGCACGGGCTTCGTCGTTCATGGCGGCGAACAGATCGGCGAAACTGGGATCGACGGCGGATGGATTACTGGCCCATCTTGCATAGAGGTCGGCCAGAAACGCTGCATTGGCGCCATTGAAGGCAGACGCCAGGATATCCATACCCGCCATTTGTTACGGTCCCTTATTTGTCCGTGCCGCGCCTCTTAAAGAAGCCGAACCCGCGCGGAAACCCCCTTCCGGCATCCGCTGGGTTGCTCCCACCGCATGTCGGGGCGCGTTTGTTCAGGCGTAAGTGGCGAAATCACGGCTGCCAAATGCCCATTGAAAGCAAATGATGCGCCAAGCGACCGCTTGGCCGCCTGACGCATCGGTAGGTGGTAGCCGGTTTAGGTTAATGCAACCTTAACACGGTATCTTAGGCGCTTGGCTGCTCTTCGGTCGGCGGAGCAGGGGGCCGAGCCCGACGCTCCGCCATGAACTGGTCGAACTCCGATTTATCTTTCGCGAACCGCAGGCGATCGAGGAAGGCGCCGAAGTCTTTCTGCTCTTCCTCCATGCGCCGCAGGGTTTCAGCCTTATATTCGTCAAACGCCCGGTTGCCGGACGATGATCCCGCACCGCTGGACGGGCCGCACGCCCATGACTTCCAATTCGCCCAGGGGCCAGCCTCCTGCGCGTATTGCTGATACATCGCGCGGCGGCGACGGCCGAAGCAACCCATGCGTCCACTCCCGATCATATAAATGAGTAAAGCCAGTCCGACCGGCCACCAGAAGATGAAACCGAGGATCGTGAAGGCGATGGCAGCCGGGCGGCTAAAGCCCGCCGGATGCCAGAAGGGCGGCCCGCCCCAGGCCTGATTGGCCCAGCCCGGACCGTTGTTCGGCTGTTGCCACTGGCGACCTTGGGCGTTGCCCCACTGTCCCTGGTTCCAGCCGGAAGCGTCTTGGTTGGCAGCGCTCGTCATCGAGGGCCTCATGTTAATGTAAGATACATTTACATTGGGGTTGGCGACGCGGGTCGTCAAGCGGTTCGAAGGGACAATTCGGACGATCAGGAGGCGACGGTGGCGTCACTTTCTCTTGTGTGGCGGCTATTCGCCCCCGGCCAATCCCAGACTTTGCAGGTACAACAGCACCCCAGCCTCCAGCAGCTCCTCCGCCGCCATTGGCAGCTTTCGCCGTCCCGGCCCCTCCCGCACGAACAGCGCCGCGATCCCGTGCGCCATCGACCAGATATGCAACGCCATCATCAGGGAAGGCGGCCGGCGGCCCTTCGGCAGGGTCGCGGCGACCTGGTCCGCCGCCTCCCGCAGCACCGCGAAGGCCCGGTCACCTGCTGCCTGCAATCCGGGATGGGATTCCATCGCCAAATGCGAATCGAACATCGCCGCGTAATACGCGGGCTGGTCGCGGGCAAAGGCCAGATAGGCGCGGCCAAGATCCTCGAACGCCCGCACGGGTTGTGGCCTGCCGCCATTCCACGCATTTGCCAGCCGTTCGGCGAAAAGGTCGTAGCCGCGCACCGCGACCTCGACCAGTAAGGCTTCGGCATCGCGGAAATGCCGGTATGGTGCGGCGGGGCTTACACCGGCGAGCCGAGCAGCCTCGGCGACGGTGAAGCCGGCCGGGCCCTTGGCGGCGATCAACTCCAGCGCCGCATCGATCAAAGCTTCGCGCAGGTTGCCGTGGTGATAGCCGCGACGCCCCGAACCGCTGTCCCCGGGTCCAGACCAACTCATGTGAATGGTTTTTACATGGATACGGCTTTCAATCCAGCCGGTATGCGGGAAGGTCCGGTACGGTTCGTGATCTGGCCGTAGGGTTTGGGGAGGGCTGGTTCAACCCAACCCGGAAAATGGTCCGGCGGCGGCCTGAGCGGCGCCGCCGGCCTTGAAGGTTAAACGCTTTTGCGCTTCCCGCGGAACTTCGCGCCGAGGGCCACCAGGCCAGTGGCGAACAATGCCAGGGAGGCCGGCTCTGGGGTTGAGGTTGGCCCTGAGGACGGCAGCACGATCGTATCGCTCAGGGTGATGTAAATCTGGCCGTCGCCGGCGTTGTTGGCGCCGACGAGGTTGGTAAGCGTGCCAAGAACGTAGGACCCGCCGCCACCGCCGGCTTCGTAGCAACCGCCGCCACCGCCACCGCTGTATCCACCACCGGCACCGCCGCCGCAGTTTAGGCCGCCAGCGGCCCCGCCACCGAATCCACCATCGGCATCGCCACCTGTACCGCCGGCGCCGCCAAGCAGGAACGATGCACCTCCTCCACCCTCGGAACCGTCGGCGCCGGAGGTGTAGAAGCCACCGCCGCCGCCAGCGGCTGAGGCCCCGCCACCGTTGCCGTCCGTGCCGCCGGCGCCACCGCTGCTTACCCCTGAAGGGGTGGTGCTGGCCTGTGCCGCCCCGCTGCTTCCCGCTCGGCCGGCGCCACCGCCGGCAACCACCAAAGGTGTAAAGCCTGATAAGTCTGTTCCACCGACCTGAACGATAAAGCTTCCGCCGCCGCCGCCGGCACGGCCACTGCTGTCGCTGCCGCCAATACCGCCAACGAGAAGTTCGAGGGTTTCACCCGCCGTCAGGCCGATGTCGGCGGCAACCTCGGCACCGAGCCCGCCAGCACCGGAGTTGCTGGTGCCGCCCTGAGCGCCGAGGGCGGTAATGCTGTAGTTACCAGTGGTACCGACGGTGCAGGTTACGATTCCGCCGGTGTAACCGAACAGGCCGGAACAGTCCGGACTGGCGGAGGCCATCGAGATGCTGCCGGTGAGCGCCGCGAAGGACGTTGCGACGAATAGGGACAATTTCATGTGGTAACCCCGCGAAGTCCATCACGTTGCATTTCGTCAAGGCGGAAGCAGTTTCCGTGCCAATATTAAATATCAATGGGTTACCGAAGGGCGGCACGGTCTCCAGTTGTTAATTGTAAAATTTATTGACACCCTTCACGGTCTCTCATCCCCCTTTTGCGCCCCGACCCGCACGATAAAGGCGTCCCGCGCCCAAGGCTTGGGTGGCGGAAAAAGCCCGGCCACCGAAGCGGCCGGGCAAGGTCTGGTCCGGGTGACATGGATCAAGAAAATGATCCGATCGGCGGTCTCGTGTGTTGCGGCACGGCCAGCCGATGTCCAACCATGACTCATCCACCGTTATCCCACTGTGATTTGCTATCCCTTTGTGATTTGCAGGGGCGCGTTTATCACCCGGCCGTTAGCGCAGTTGCGGATCACGGCCGCCATCGCTAGGTTCCGCGCCCGAATCTGGAGTGTTCACCAAATGATCAGCACGCTGTTCTGGCTGCTGGATGAGCTGCTGAATCTGTACATCTGGGCCGTGATCATCGCGGCGCTGTTCGGCATGCTTGCCTCTTTCGGCGTGCTGGACACGCGCAACCGCACGGTCTGGATGATCGGCGATTTCCTGTATCGCCTGACGGAACCGGCCCTGCGCCCCATCCGCAACATCCTGCCCAATTTCGGGAACATCGACCTCAGCCCGCTGATCCTGCTGCTGTTGCTGCAGGCCGCCCGCATGCTACTCGGCAAAATCGCGGCCGTGATCATCACGGGGTCGATGCAGTATCTGCTTTGACCGCATTTTGGCGGGTCCTGCCCGATGGCGTGAGCGTGACCGTGAAGGTCCAGCCGAAATCGCGGCGTCCCGGTATTCAGGGGCGGGCGGAGTCCGCGCATGGACCGTGCCTGCGGATCGGCGTGAACGAACCGCCGGAAGACGGACGCGCCAACCGCGCCGTTTGTGCGGTCCTGGCCGAAGCACTGCGCGTCCCCGCCTCCTCCGTCGCCGTGACGCTGGGTCAGACCAGCCGGGAAAAGACCCTGCATGTCGCTGGCGATGCCTCCCTTTTGATCGAGAAACTGGAAACCCTGTGACCGCCCGACTGATCGACGGCAAAGCCGTCGCTGCTACACTGCGCGCCGAGGTCGCCGCGAAGGTTCGTGCCGCCGGATTCACCCCGGGACTGGCTGTGATCCTGGTCGGTGGAGACCCAGCCAGCAGCGTCTATGTCCGCACCAAGGACCGCGCCGCGCGCGAAGCCGGTATCGAGGCACGAACCATCCGCCTTCCCGCCGAAACCACCCAGTCAGACCTGCTCGGTATCATCCAGGCGCTGAATGAAGATCCCGCCATCGACGGTATCCTGGTGCAGTTGCCCTTGCCGCGCGGCATCGACGCCCAGGCGGTGATCGAGGCCATTGATCCCGCGAAGGACGTTGACGGGTTCCACCCGGTCAATGTCGGGCATCTCGCCAGCGGCCGGCCGACCCTGGTGCCTTGCACCCCGCTCGGTGTCATGAAGCTGCTCCGCGTGATGGGGATCGAAACCAGCGGCGCGCGGGCTGTCGTGCTGGGACGGTCCGCGATCGTTGGCCGCCCGATGGCCTCGCTGCTGCTGACCGCCGATGCGACGGTGACGATCGCGCACTCCCGCACGCGGGACCTGCCGGCGGAATGCCGCGGCGCCGATATCCTGGTCGCGGCCGTCGGCCGGCCAGAGATGGTGCGCGCCGACTGGATCAAGCCAGGTGCGACGGTGATCGACGTGGGCATCAACCGCCTGCCGGACGGCCGTCTGGTCGGCGATGTCGCGTTCGAAAGCTGCTCCGCGGTCGCCGGCGCGATAACGCCGGTTCCCGGCGGCGTCGGCCCAATGACGGTGGCGTGCCTGCTGGAGAACACCCTGACCGCGGCCCTGCGCCGCCGGTGATGGTTCCCACGCCCTCCGGGCGATGATGTTGCCACGCCCTCCGGGCGATGAGACAACACCCGAAGCGCCAACGCGCGGGAGGAAACACCGCATGCCGGACGTCTCGGGCGAGAGCCTGGGAAGCGGGCTGCCCCAGATTCCGGAACGGCCGAACGAAATCAGGCGGCGGCTGATCCTGTGGGCTTGCCTGATCGCCACCTTCATGGCTGCTATCGAGAGCACCATTGTCGCGACGATCATTCCCACGATCGTCAGCGATCTGGGCGGGTTCAATCTGTTTACGTGGGTGTTCACGATCTACGTGCTCACGCAAGCTGTGACGATACCAGTGTATGGACGGCTGGCCGACCTGTATGGCCGCAAGCCGGTGTTCTTTTTCGGGGTCAGCCTTTTCCTGGCCGGCACCGTGTTGTGCGGACTGTCCTGGGACATGCCGTCCCTGGTGGTGTTCAGGGCCATTCAGGGATGCGGCGCTGGCGCGATCCAGCCGATCGCGGCGACGGTGCTGGGGGATATCTACAAGCCGTCCGAACGCGGACGGGTGCAGGGGCTGGTGTCATCCGTGTTCGGCGTATCGGCGGTGATCGGTCCGTCCCTGGGCGCCTTTCTGGTGCAGCACGTCGGTTGGCGCGCGGTGTTCTGGGTCAACATCCCGTTCGGCATCGCCGCCGTCGTGATGATCGCCGTCTTCCTGCGGGAAAAGGTTGAGCGGCGGTCGCATCGGATTGATTGGGCGGGATCCCTGCTGCTGCTGGTTGGGTTCGGCTCGCTGATGCTGGCGCTGGTACAAGGCGGCACGCTCGGTCTTGCGACAGTGGTCGCCCTGGCAGCGGCCGGCGTCCTGGCATTGGTGGCACTTTACCTGAACGAGCGCAGCGTCCCGGAGCCGATGTTGCCGCTGGAGCTCTGGCGTAACCGCGTGATCGTGGTCGGCAGCCTGGGCAACTTCACATCGGGCGCGATGATGCTGGGTGTCTCGGCTTTCCTGCCGACCTATATCCAGGGCGCGATGGGCCGCGAGGCGATCGTCGGCGGATTGGTGCTGGGGGCCATGTCGGTGACCTGGGCGCCGGCGAGCTTCCTCGCTGGCCGGGTTATGATGCGCACCAGCTATCGCCTGGTCGCGATACTCGGGGCGCTGTCATTGGTGGCAGGGTGCGGGATTCTGCTGGCGCTGACCCCTGCGGATGGGCCTTGGTGGGCCGCGTCGGGGGCGTTCACCATCGGCATCGGCATGGGCTTCTGCAGCACGGTGTTCATCGTCTCGATCCAGGCCTCGGTGCCATGGCAGCAGCGTGGCGCGGCCACATCGTCGTCGATGTTCATGCGTTTCGTCGGACAGGCGATCGGGGCCTCGGGCTGCGGCGCGGTTCTGAATGCCACGATGTCCCGGCTGGACCCCGGTGCGGTGGGGGCGGTGGACCGGCTGCTGGACCCGGCGACCCGTTCGGCGATGGCGCCGGCCGAACTTGTGCATCTGACGGAGGTGATCGCGGGCTCGCTGCACAATGCGTATCTGCTGGCGACGGCCTTCGCGGCGCTGACGCTGCTGATCGCCTGGCAGATGCCGGCGCGCTTGCGGCCCTGAGGGCGCGTTTTAGCCGGCGGCCGGCAACACCTCGCCCGCCACGATGCGCTGCCGGCCGTGCGCCGTATCCAGCAACAGCGCGCCATCGACATCCAGTCCGGCGAAGTGGCCAGCCACGGGCTGATGGCCGGCATTTGCGGTGATCGATGCGCCGATCGGGTACGACCGCGCCAGCCAGTTCTCCCGGATCGGCGTGAAACCCTCTGTCTGCCAGGTCCCAAGGTGCAGGCCGAGATGCTCCAGAAGGATGTCCCGGGCCCCATCGACCGAGGCGATCCCCCCATTGGCCACGATCGTGGTGGTCTTGTAGGCCGTGTTGGACGGGGCCTCGAGAACATTCAGGCCGATACCCATGATCGTGGCATCATCCACCTGCTCCAGCAGGATACCGGAGACTTTCGCGCCTTTGATCAGAACGTCGTTGGGCCATTTCAGCGTGGCCTGCATCTGCCGGGGCAACAGGGATTCGACGGTATCCGCCACGGCCAGGGCCGCCACGAAGCTGAGTTCCGCGCAACGCGCGGCAGGCTGGTCGGTCAGGAGGATGACGGACATGTAAAGATTGCCCGGCGGGCTGAACCATGTGTGCGCCATACGCCCGCGGCCGGCGGTTTGCTCGTCTGCGTGGACGACCGTGCCGTGCCCCGCGCCGTGTCGCAGCAGGCGCCGAGCCTCGTCGTTGGTGGACCCGATCGTCTCGTGGTGTTGGATGGTGAAGGTGTGATTCATATCGTACCCATAGCATGGATGCGCTGGTCTCGATCATCCCCCCCCCTGGGATGGTTGGTGGACGGCAGCGGCGTCCGCCGATTTGCTTCATCTGGAACGCTGCAATCTGTCCCCGTTCGCCAGGATCGCCTGTGCCAGGGCCACCGCCGGCCCGCGTGGACCAGTTCGGGTGCCCAGAACCACGAACTCGACGTCCCCAAGTTCCGGCAGGCGCGGGCCCGCCGGCATTTCGACCAGCCCTTCGGGTATCAGGCCGCGGGCGTGGACGGTTACGCCCAATCCCGCCAGGCATGCCGCGCGCAGTCCGCTCAGGCTGCCGCTGGTGCAGGCGATGCGCCATGTCAGGCCGGCGCGTTCCAGGGCTTCGAGTGCCACCGCCCGGGTGATGCTTGGGGCGTTGAAGAGGATCAGGGGGATCGGGAGTTCAACCTTGGTGCCGGGCGCACCAACCCAGGCCAGCCGGTCGCGCCACACCAGTTGCCCGCGGTCGTCGCCGTCGCGGCGTTTCGCCAGCACGAGGTCCAGCTCTCCGGCGTCGAGATGTTCGTACAAGGTGGCGCTGACCCCAACTTTCAGTTCCAGATCGACCAGTGCGTGCTGGCGGACGAAATCGCGCAGCAGTTCGGGCAGGCGGGTGCTAACGAAGTCCTCCGACGTGCCGAAGCGCACCCGGCCGCGCAACTGCGACCCCTCGAAATAGCGGCGGGCGCGCTGGTTGGTGTCCAGGATGGTTTGGGCGAAACCGGTCATCGCCTCACCGTCGGCGGTAAGCGTCACCCGATGCGTGTCGCGCACGAACAGCCGGCGCCCGGCGGCGCCCTCCAGCTTACGAATGTGCTGGCTGACCGTGGATTGCTGAAGGTTCAGCCGGCGGCCGGCTTCGGTGAAATTGCGGGTTTGGGCGACGGCGAGGAAGCTTTCCAGGTGGACGGGGTCGAACATGGCAGGGCCTCGGCGGGCTTTGTTATCTCGAATTGTAATAACAATAACGATACTCAAGTCAGTTCACAATAACCCGGCAGCGGCCTAGTTTTGTTGCATCGCACAAAACCGAAGGATCGAAGCGATGTCTGCTAAGGCGCTGTTCTCCCGGCTACCGATCGACCCGTACATCGCGGCCATCGTCGGCATGGTGTGCCTGGCCTCGCTGATTCCCGCCCACGGGGCGGGCGCGGTGGTCGCCGGTCATGTAACCACCGCCGCCATCGCGCTGCTGTTCTTCCTGCACGGCGCCCGCCTTGCCCCCCGCGCCGCATTGGCCGGGGCGCGCCATTGGCGCCTGCATGTCGTCGTTCTGGCCTCGACCTTTCTGCTGTTCCCCGCGCTTGGCCTGGGCGCGCGCGCGCTGTTCCCGCATCTGCTGACAGCGCCGCTTTGGACTGGCCTGATCCTGCTGTGTGTGCTGCCTTCGACAGTCCAATCCTCCATAGCCTTCACCTCGATCGCCCGAGGCAACGTGCCCGCGGCGCTGTGTGCCGCAACGGCGTCCAACCTGCTGGGCATGCTGCTGACACCTGTCCTGGCCGGGCTGTTCCTCAGCGCGCATGGTGGGTTTTCGGTCAAAGCCGTCGGCGACATCGTCGAGCAGTTGCTGCTGCCGTTCGCCGCCGGCCAGCTTGCTCGGCCACTGATCGGCGATTGGGCGCAGCGCAACCGGAAGCTGTTGGGGTTGGTCGATCGCGGGTCGATCCTGCTGGTGGTTTACACCGCCTTCAGTGAGGGCGTGACCCAGGGCATTTGGCATCAACTCGGTATGGCCGACCTCGGCACGCTGCTGGCGGTCGATGGCGCCTTGCTGGCCGCGGTTCTGGCGATCACGACGTTCGGCAGCCGGCTGTTGCGCTTCTCGCGTGCCGACGAGGTGACGATCGTGTTCTGCGGATCGAAGAAGAGCCTTGCCAGCGGCCTGCCGATGGCCACCGTGCTGCTGGCGGGGCAGTCGGTGGGGCTGATCGTGCTGCCGCTGATGCTGTTCCACCAGATGCAGTTGATGGTCTGCGCCTGGCTGGCCAAGCGGTATGCGCGGGCCGAGAGCGAACTGCCCGCGGGCGGGATCGTGCGGGCCGGCTAGGTTGGTGCGGGGCGGGGAGAGGATTTGCAAACCCGGCCCCGTGGCACTTCTGGATATCTGGACGCTTCGCGCGGTTGCCTCACCGCCCGCGCCCGGAAATGACCCCAGCCGCCGGACCAGCCGCGCGAAGCGCCAAAAATCCCATCGCGCCGCCAACGACCGGTTAAGTCGTCGCGAACCCCGCCGAAACGACAATCCGTGCCAATCCGTTCCTAAATCCGGAAATCCGTGATGAACGCTTTCTCTCCCCCAGCACCAACACGGAACGACCAGACCGTGACGAAGCCCTAAAACCCGTAAAGACGGGCCGGGTTGTCCACCAGGATCTTCTCCCGCACCCCGGCATCGGGCACCCACTCAAACAACTGGTCCAGCAACGCCCCAGCCTCCGGCGCGGGGTCCATCTGCGGGTGCGGCCAGTCCGTCCCCCACACGCATCGCTCCGCCGCCGCCGCCACGATAGCCTGCACGTTCGGCCCGGTGTCCGCCCAAGGCTGCCCGGTGGACGACGCCCGGTAGCTGCAAAGCTTAATCCAAGCCCGTCCGCTGCCCATCAGCCGCAGCAGCGCCTGGAACTGAGGATGTGCCTGACCCAGCCCGGCCTTGACCCCACCCAGATGGTCGATCACGACCTCCACGGGTAGCTTCGCGAGCATCTCCCCCATCTCCAGGATCTGCGTCCCGTCGGCGTAGATCTGGATGTGCCACCCCAACGGCGCGATCCGCCGAGCGAGCGCCTGGAGCTGTTCAACCGGGGTTCCGTTGCCCGAGACCATGTTGAACCGAACGCCGCGAATGCCCTGGTCGGCCATGCGCCGCAGCGAGGCATCGTCGAAGCTGTCGTCGATCACCACCACGCCGCGCGCGCGATGCAGCCCGAACTGGGCGATCGCGTCCAAGGTGACCGCATTGTCGGTGCCGTAGATGCTGGCCTGCACCACCACCATGCGCTGCAGCCCGACCGTTTCGGCCATCTCCAGATAGGCCGGCACCAGTGCCTCGGGCGAGGTGTAGCTACGGCCGGGGCTCATCGGAAACCGGTCAAACGGGCCGAAGATATGGAAATGGCAATCGCAGCTCCGTGGCGGAGCCTTGTGTTTTGGGGCGCGAGTCTTCATCGGTGTCCTCCTGTCTCCCCCATTGTAGCCGCGGCCTCGGCGGCGACCAATGCCGGGGGCGGCCGCACGCCTGAAATCGCCCAGAACGCCAACCCATAGGCGAACGCCGACACCACGAACGGCGCGCCGGCGAGCTGGAATGGCGCGCCCGATCCGGTGAAGCTGGAAAACACGAAACTGGCGACCAATGGCGAGGCGATCGCGGTCAGCCCTTGCACCGAGGCAAGCGCCCCCTGCGTTTCGCCCTGCCGGTCGGGTGACGCGGAGGATGACACCATCCCCTGAATCGCGGGATTGGTCATCGCGCCCATCGCCTGCATCACGATGCCCACAAGGACGACCCAACCGAACGGTGCAAGGGCGATGCAGAGATAGGCACAAGCCGTGATCGTCGCGCCGGTCATTGCCGCCATACGCTCGCCCAACGCCGGCACGATGCGGCGCACCAACAGGCCTTGCACGATGGCCGACCCCAATCCGGCGAGCGCCAGAGCCAGGCCGTTATGCTGGGTGTCCCAACCGAAACGCTCCTGGTTGGCCAGCACGAACGTGCTTTGCAGCGCGCCTAACGCGAACCAGGTGGATCCCCAGGCGATCGCCAGCCGCCGCAGGTTTCGGCTCGCCGTCATCACCCGCAGCGATCCGAGCGGATTGGCTCGGCGCCAGTTGATCGGCCGCCGCAGCGCAGGCGGCAGACTTTCCGGCAATACGAAGAATCCATACATCACGTTGCAGCCGGCCAGAACGGCGGCCACGACGAACGGAAGCCGCAGGCCATAGGACCCCAGTAGCCCGCCCAGCGCGGGGCCGACCACGAACCCGACGCCGAAGGCTGCGCCGATCAGGCCGAACTGTCCGGCCCGCTTATGCGGTGGTGTCACGTCGGCGATATAGGCCGTCGCGGTGGCGGCATTCGCGGCCGTGGCCCCGGCGATCAGCCGCCCCAGGAACAGCCATGCCAGCGAGGGCGCCCATGCCAGCATCAGGTAGTTCGCACAGATCCCGCTGAGGGAAAGCAGCAGGACCGGACGCCGGCCGAACCGGTCGCTCAGGGCGCCCAGGATCGGGGCGCAGGCAAACTGCATCAGCGCGAAGGCGGTCAACAGGGCGCCCACCCAGACCGATGCCTCCGACACCGGCAGGCCGGACAGTTTGACCACCAGGGAGGGCACGATCGGGACCACCAGGCCGAAACCAAGGGCGTCGATCACCAGCGTTATCAGGATAAAGCGGACGGACGCCGACCGGTCGTTCATGGTTCGGACCGCGGGGCGGCGAGAAGGGTGTTCATGCGCGCTAGATGTGCATCGGCGGAGTGCTTTGCCAAGCGGGGTGAAATGTTGATGTCCCGGCAGCGGTGCACGAAGAAGGAAATTTCTGATAACTGCAAATATAGAGGCAATCCTGCTGTATGATTGCCCCCGTCTTGCCAGCGGGGAAAAATCTGGCCTTCTATGCCCATCACTGACCGCGGCGACCCATCGCCGGCGGCCATCCGGGAGAAGGAATCTCACCATGGCATCCGAAAACAAGCCGCTCGTATTCGACCGCCCGCTGCGTGGCCGTATCTACGACAGCATTGCCGAGACCATTGGCAACACCCCCTTGGTTCGCATTCCAAAAATACTCGCCGAGGAAGGCATCACCGCCGACGTTGTCCTGAAGCTGGAGTTCTTCAACCCGATTTCCAGCGTGAAGGACCGTATTGGCGTCAACATGATCGTCGAGATGGAAAACGCCGGCGTGTTGAAGCCCGGTGGTACATTGATTGAACCGACCTCGGGCAACACCGGCATTGGTCTGGCGTTCGTCGCGGCCGCGCGTGGCTACAAGCTGATCCTGACGATGCCGGAATCGGTGTCCATCGAGCGCCGCAAGATGCTGACCTATCTGGGTGCCGAACTGGAACTGACGCCGCGTGAGAAGGGCATGAACGGTGCGGTGGCCCGAGCCAGGGAATTGCTGGCGGCGACTCCGGGCGCGGTCATGCCGAACCAGTTCGGCAACCCGTCCAACCCGGCGATCCACGTCAAGACCACGGCCGAGGAAATCTGGTACGACACGGCTGGCGAAGTCGATGCGGTGGTGTCCGGCGTCGGCACCGGCGGCACGCTGACCGGTATAGCCAAGGCGCTGAAGCCACGTCGTCCGGGCCTGAAGATGATCGCCGTGGAGCCCACGGCCAGCCCGGTGCTGTCCGGTGGCGCGCCGGGTCCGCATCCGATCCAGGGGATTGGCGCCGGGTTCGTTCCCGAGGTGCTGAGTGTCGAGTCGATCGACGAGGTGATCCAGGTCACCAACGAAGAAACCCTGGCCACCGCGCGCCGCCTGGCCCGTACCGAGGGCATTCCGGGCGGCATCTCCTCCGGCGCGGCGCTGGCCGCGGCGCTGAAGCTGGCCAAGCGCCCCGAATACGCCAACAAGCGGATTGTGGTGATCATCCCGTCCTTCGCGGAGCGATACATTACCACGGTGCTGTTCGAAGGACTGTAGCGCGCCGCCGCGACCTTGACCGTCCTGGTTCGGCACGCCCGGGCCAGGACGGTACTGACGAACGCCGCCTTTCTTTTTTGAATGCCCAGGCGACAGTTTATGTCGTAGAATGTCCGTACACCCTACCAAAAGGGTGAGCAACGAACGCGGCCAACCTGCCGTACTGGGAGTCTATACATGTCTAAGCCTTTGATCGTCTCACGGCGTCAGGCCGTTAAGCTTGGCGCGGCCGCTGCCGCTCTTCCGTTGGTTCATATCCGCACCGCCGGCGCCGCCGGCAAATTGAACATCGGCTTTTGGGATCATTGGGTGCCCGGCGCCAACGACATCATGCAGAAGCAGGTCAACACTTGGGCCGAAAAGAATAAGGTGGAGGTCACCGCCGACTTCATCACCACAACGGGCGGAAAATTGCAGTTAACGCCCGCCGCCGAGACACAGGCCAAAGCTGGCCATGACGTGATGACTTTCATAACCTGGGACGTGCAGAATTATGCCGACTCGCTGGAGCCGGTGGACGATGTGATGAAGCGGTTGACCGCCGCGAATGGCGACGTCAACAGCGTCAGCTCTTACCTCGCCAAGTACAAGGGCCATTGGGCGGCGGTGCCCTCCAGCAGCGGCACGCAGACCAAGCCGCCTTGCGCGCGCATCAGTTGGTTTAAGAAACATGGGCTGGACATCCAAGCGATGTATCCGGCGAAAGATGAAAAGAACGCGCTGCAGGATGCCTGGACCTGGGAGAATTTCCTGAAATACGCCGAGCTTGCCGCCAAGGATAACATGACCTTCTCGCTGGGTATGGGCGGCGGACTGAATACCGACGCTACCGACCTGCACGGCGCGATCTTCGCCGCGTTCGGCGGCACGTTGATCGACGCCGAGGGCAAGTCGCAGCTCAAGTCGGACGGCACGCGTCAGGCGTTGGAGTTTTGCCAGCGACTGGTGAAGTTCTATCCCGCCGATGCCGTCAGCTTCGACGATGCCTCGAATAACCGCGCGCTGATTTCGGGCAAGTCGGCGCTGATCTTCAATCCGCCGTCGGCGTGGGCGGTTGCCAAGCGCGACTCGCCGGCGGTAGCGGCCGATTGCTGGACGTTCCCGGCGCCGTCTGGACCGAAGGGACGGTTCGTGCCCACACAAATGTATTTCTGGGGCACCTATAACTTCAGCCCGAATAAAACTGCCGGCAAGGAACTGGTGGAGTTCCTGATGCAGCGGGACAATGTCGAGGCCCGTGATAATGGCTGTGAAGGCTACGATCTGCCGCCTTATGCCAAACTGAACGACTTCAAAATCTGGGAGGAAGTCGGGCCGCCGAAGGGCACGGTGTTCAATTACCCGATGCGGGCGGCAAGCGGGCAAAAGCCATCGCTGACCGCATCTGAAGCCCCGCCGGAAGTCGCGGTCCAGATCTACAATCGTGGCGTCCACAACCAGATGCTCGCCCGTCTGCGCGACGGCCAGACGATCGAGCAGGTGATCGCCTGGACCCAGGATGAGATCGAGGGTTACACACGGTAGGACGGTCTTCCGTCCTGGTCGGGCGTGTCCCGCCCAGGACGGATTGCCTGCTTATCGCGGCGAGGGCAGAAACGGCTCGATCGCTCTCAGCATCAGTTCGGTTTGTCTGTCCCAGGTCATCGTCGCCATGAATGCGGCGCCGCACCGCCCCGTCTCCGCCGCGGCCTCGCGCGCGGCCCAGGCCATCTCCAGCGTTTCGACGATTTCTTCCACGTCACTCTCGCCCCGGTCTGTCGTTTCATAGCCGGGCGCGGAAACGTCACGCTGTCGATCCCATTATCGCGCAGGACGGCTTCGTTCCAACTCGACCCCGCCACGATCAGGGCGAACTGTTCCGCCCGCCGGCGCGCGAGATCATCCAGTCTGGCGTGTGCCAGGAACACAACCCCGATGGGAGGTTGCCCGGACAGGGATTTTCCACCCGCCGCCTGGATATGATGCAGGTCGGAGCCGAGGCCGATCAGTACCGGCGCATCGATCAGAGCCTGGTCTTCCGGCACTGCCGCGAGCGCGCGCCACATCGGTTCGGACGATAACGCGACCTGTCGCATCTGTTCCGCGCGCAGAGGGTCCAGAACCAAGGCGTCCGGATCGAAGGGGATCACGGAGAGGGGCCGAAAATGCGGATGGTTCGCCAGGGAGAGCGCCAGATTAACCCCGTACACGCCCCAGCCAAAGAAGCTTGAAACCCCCCAGGAGAATACCAGCGGGCGTCGGCTATCCGCTTCCGCCGTCAGCACGGCAACCCGATCCTACCGGCGCCCCTCTTACCAGCGACGATGCCAGCCGCCGTAGTAGCCCCCGCCGTAGCCCCAGCCTCCACCCACCACGACCGCGGGGCCGTAGTAACCGGGGCCATAATACGGGGCAGGGTAATAGCCCGCCGGATAGCCAGTGGCATAACCCGTTGGCGCGCTTTGCACGGTGTTCCCACGCGAATACATACACTGCGTATAGGCGGTGTCGTAGCGTGCCTGCACGTTCCCACCGGCCACCTGGGCATTGCCGGCGCCGACCATGCTGCCGGCCAGCAAACCGGTCGCGCCGCCGATTGCCGCCCCAGCGCCCATCGCCCCGCCAACCGAACCAAGCGCCGCGCCGACCCCCGCCCCCAGGGCTGTCCCGATCACCGCGCTGCCCACGGCACTGTCGTTCGCCGCCTGCGTCGCGCTCGCGCCGCCGGTTTGTTGCGAAGCATAGCTACGGCAGATCATGTCGTCCTGTTGGAAAACCTCGAAGCTTTTGCCCTGTGCCGGTAGCGCCATCACGCTGGGCCCCTGCGGCGGCGCGACCGCGCATGCGCTGAGCGCCAGAACCGAAACAACCCCGAGGCCCGAAATCGCGCGATTCATTTTTACAGGCTCCCAAAAGAGATATCCCACGAGGCCGCAAGTGCCTGACCGATATGTAGGACAGGCTCTATCGCCATCACGTAACATAGTGTGAACATGAGAGAATACGAGCGGTTTATAGTAACGAAAGACGAGGCGTCAGCCGACCCACGAGCGGAACAGCGACAGGTCGATATTTCCGCCGCTGGCGATGAGCGCGACCCGCTTGCCGGCCATAATGGGGGCTTCGTGCAACAGTGCCGCGAGCGGAGCCGCGCCAGCCCCTTCGACCAGGTTGTGCGTGTCGGTCCAGTAGGCCCGGATTGCCGCGGCGATGTCGCTGTCCGGCACGGTGACGATCCGGTCCGCGCCTTTCAGGATGATCCGCAATGCCTCGGGGTCTGGTTGGCGCACCGCGATACCATCGGCTTTGGTATCCGCTCGGTTTCCCGGTACCAGGTGTCCGGCGGCGAAGGATTGGGCGTAGCAATCCGCGCCGGTACTCTGAACCCCGATCACCTTCGTCGTCAGGCCGAGCAGATCGCGGGCGAGGATGGTGCCGCAAATGCCGGAGCCAAGACCGATCGGTACATAGACGGCATCCAGGTCCGCCACCGCCTGGAACAATTCCAAGGCATAGGTGGCGACACCCAGGACCAGATCAGGGGCAAACGACGGGACGAACACCAAGCCTTCAGATTCGGTTCGGCGTTGGGCTTCTTCACGGGCTTCCTCGAAGTCCGCCCCATGCTCGATCAGGGTGGCACCGAGCGCGCGCATCGCGGCGTTCTTTTCAGTGCTGTTGCCGAGGGGAACGACGATTGTCACCGGCAGGCCGAAGCGGCTGCCCGCCCAGGCCAGCGATTGGCCGTGATTGCCTCGCGTGGCGGAGATAAGTCCCAACCCGGCCGGTTGGCGACTGGCGAACACAATGCCGCCGCGCACCTTGAATGCGCCCGTGGGGAGGTGATTTTCGTGTTTGACCCAGACTTCGGCGCCTGCCCGTTGACTCAGCAGCGGCCAGTTTATCTGCGGCGTTGCGGGGAGCCACGTGTGAACGAGATCCGAGGCCGTTTTTAGTGCGATGGGTGAAAACATTCTCCGGCTCGCTTTCAGGGGGAAGGGCCGGGTCAAGCGAGCAGGCTGGCCTCGCGCGAAACGCGGCCAGCACGGCTTGCGGAGCGGAAGAAGCCTGCTTCTACGCCAGCTTCAGATTGGTGGCCGCGGCCTTACCGCGCTCCATCGCCACTTCGTAGGTAACTTTCTGGCCATCATTGAGGCCCTTGAGGCCGGCGGCCTGAACCGCGGTGATGTGAACGAACACATCCTTGCCGCCATCCTGCGGCATGATGAAACCGTAGCCCTTGGTCGCGTTGAACCATTTAACCGTTCCGACGGCCATGGTTTTATTCCTCCTCAGGATTACGACCGGCTGTCCCAGCAGCCGGTCGCTTAGTTCAGTCGGCCTGATGCCTTACATTGGCTTCAGGTTGGTCGCCGTGGATTTCCCACGCTCCATCGCCACGTCGAAAGAGACCTTCTGGCCTTCGTCCAATCCACGAAGACCAGCGGCCTGCACCGCCGTGATATGAACGAATACATCCTTGCCGCCATCCTGCGGCATGATGAACCCATAACCCTTGGTGGTGTTGAACCACTTGACTGTGCCGGTAGCCATGTCTGCGTACTTCTCCGTCCAGGCACCGTGTAAAATCACGCGATGCAATAGACAACCGGGTCTTTGGTCTCCTCAGGCACCCGAGACGGAAGCGCAGAAAGGCAAGCCAAAATACGATTGCACGGCATAGTTGGCACAGAATCGCTTCCAACTGTCAATCACAGTGGCGATATTGACGAAAAAGGCTGACGCGAGCGGTCCGGTAGGGGCGGAACGGGCCGCACCGCAGCCACGCCAGCCCGATTAACGCCAGCCGGCGCACGTTAGGCGCGGCCTGGATCGAGCGCCGCAGCCAGCGCCATCCGTCCCGTTGGCGACCATGGCGGATCAACTCCCGGCCGACCGCCCACGCGGTTTCGGCCCGCGCCCGCTGGCTAAGATCGCCGAGTCTGATTCGGCCGATGCGTATAGCGATCGCCGGATTTTGGTAGATTGCCTCCAGTGCCGGCCGGTTGGCCGCTGGATCGGTCCCGCCCGCGAACAGCGCACTGCCAGGGCGCTCTCGCACGAACAGGATCGGTTCGGGAGAGCCAGTTCTCATGATGCGGTGGGAAGCTGCGATTACTTTCCCTGTCGTGGGGGGTGAAAGCCCGCCATCCGTGCCTCCGTTGGCCCGGAATGCCAAAAGGCGGGGATGCCGGGCCTTCGCCCGCCATGACGATAGCGGCTGGCACCATCGCTTCATCAGAATCAAAACGGGTGGTTCGGGCGACGGGATGCTGACGAATTCACCCAGCAAGGCGAGGCGGGTCCAATACTCCCAATCCTCGCCGTAACTCAGGTCGTGGCGGAACGGTCCCGCCGTTTCGACCGCCTCCCGCCGGATGAGCAGATGCCCGCCGTTGGCGAACAGATTCCGGGTCAGCAAGCGTTCCAGCAAGCAGCCATGAGCTGGCCGAGGCGCGAGATGCACGGACCCGTTGGGGCTGACGCGGGCGTAGCGACCACACGCGGCGACCGCCCACGGGGCGGCTTGGAGGGCGTCGGCCAGACGGGAAAGGGCGTGCGGCGCCAGCCAGTCGTCACCGTCCAGGAAAACAAAGCCGTCTGGCGGCCCGCCATTCTCATGGCCTGCCCGGTTCCGGCCAAGGATACGCGGCGAAATAAACGAATCGTTTGACGGAAGCTGTCGGCCTCTCATCGTCATGGCGGG
>DNXO01000021.1:22872-25423 GCA_003506895.1 Acetobacteraceae bacterium
AAGCGGTTATTTCGCAGCGGCCCCTAACGGATCGCAGACAGGCTTGTATCCCCGCATTCCGAGCGGCGGAGACTCCAGCATTGGGCTGCCGGATGTAGCGGATTCTGGGGTCAGGGAAGCGTGCGACGACCGCCTCGGCATTGTCGTCCGATCCATCGTCCACGACCGTCAGCGACCAATCCGCATGGGTCTGGTTGATCACGGACGAGATCGCGTCGCCCAGAAACGCGGCGACATTGTACGCGGGGACGACAACAGCGATATGCACGACTGGACACTCCGGGCGGGGGAGGCGTCAGCCTAGCCCCGTCCGGGTAAACAGCCGGTTAACGGCTACGCCTTAACGGGGACGCCGTGTTCCTTCATCATCGTCTCCAGCTCGCCGCTCTGGAACATCTCGGTCACGATGTCGCATCCGCCGACGAACTCGCCCTTGACGTAGAGCTGGGGAACGGTCGGCCATTGCGAAAAGCTCTTGATGCCCTCACGCAGTTCGGGATCTTCCAGCACGTTGGCGGATTGGAAAGGGACGCCCATGTGCGTCAGGATCTGAATGACCCGTGCCGAGAACCCGCACTGCGGGAACATCGGGGTGCCCTTCATGTACAGCATCACATCGTTCTTCTGGATGTCGCCCTGGATACGCTCGGAAATCATGTCGGCCATTGTCGGAACTCCTTCTAAGCAGATTATTCGGGTGCCGAGGTCTGTAATGCAAGGGCATGAAGCTCGCCGCCCATCCGGCCACGCAGGGCCGCATAGACAATCTGGTGCTGACGCACGCGCGAAAGGCCGCGAAACTGCTCGCTGACGACGTTGGCGGCGTAGTGGTCGCCGTCGCCGGCCAGGTCTTCCACGGTGATCTTCGCGTCGGGTAAGGCCGCCTTGATCAGGGCCTCGATCTCATTTGCCGCCATCGCCATCGGACAGGGTTCCTTTCAGGATTGAGGAGGGAGCGAGGCGGCAATCCGTGCCACGCCTCGCAAGGACAACATCACGCCATCCAGGTTGGGAAGAAGCTTTCGTTAGCCGCCTTCAGCGTCGCGATCGAGATCGAGCCGCCATCCGGCAGCGTCAGGTCCTGACCGCCCGAGGTGCCAAGCCGCATGGCCGGGATGCCGGCGGCTTCCGCGATGCGGACGAACGCGGCGTGGTCTGGGACGGCAACCAGATAGCGGGCCTGATCTTCGCCGAACCAGAACGCATGGCCGGGGATGTCGCGCGGGTGGGTCATCATCCGGGCGCCGATGCCGCTGGCCATCGCCATTTCCGCCAGGGCGACCAGGATACCGCCGTCGGACACATCGTGGCAGGCGCGAATGGTGCCGTTCAGGATGTGGGTGCGCACGAAGTCACCGTTGGCGCGTTCCACCGCCAGATCGACCGGCGGCGGCGCGCCGTCTTCACGGCCGGCGATCTCTCGTAGCCAGATCGACTGCCCCAGCCAGCCCGTGGTGGCGCCGATCAGCACGATGTCGAGCCACGGCGGCAGCGCGAGGCCAACCGCCTGCGACGCATCGTCCAGCACGCCCAGACCACCGATCGCCGGGGTCGGCAGGATGCCCTTGCCCTCGGTCTCGTTGTAAAGACTGACGTTTCCGGAGACGACCGGGAAATCCAGCGCCTCACAGGCCGCTGCCATGCCGCGGATCGCGGCGGCGAACTGGCCCATGATCTCGGGCTTTTCCGGATTGCCGAAGTTCATGTTGTCGGTGATCGCCAGCGGGCGAGCGCCTACCGCCGTCAGATTGCGCCATGCCTCGGCGACCGCCTGTGCGCCGCCAACTTCCGGGTCGGCGAGGCAGTAGCGCGGCGTGCAGTCGGTGGTCAGCGCCAGGGCGCGCTTCAGGCCCTCCAGCTTCACCACCGCCGCGTCGGCCGCACCAGGGCGCTTGACGGTCTGGCCGCCGACGGTGCTGTCGTACTGATCCCACACCCACGCCCGCGAGCACAGGTCAGGACAGCCCACCAGCTTTTCCAGCGCTCGGGTCAGGCCGAAGCGGTCCTCGATCCGAGCGGGATTGAGCTTCTCGGATTTTGGGGTATCGACGGTGGGACGGGTATAGAGCGGCGCCTGATCGTTCAGCGGCGCCAGCGGAATATCGGCTTCCACGACGCCCTTGTGGCGAACGACGATCCGGCCGGTGTCGGTGATCCGGCCGATGACCGCGAAATCCAGGTCCCATTTGTCGAAGATCGAGCGGGCGAGGTCCTCGCGATCGGGACGCAGCACCATCAGCATGCGTTCCTGGCTCTCGGACAGCATGAATTCATAGGCGCTCATGCCGGTTTCGCGGGCCGGGACGTGATCGAGGTCGAGTTCGATGCCGACATCGCCCTTGCCGGCCATCTCGACCGAACTGCTGGTCAGGCCGGCCGCACCCATGTCCTGGATCGCGACGATGGCATCGGTGGCCATCAGTTCAAGGCAGGCCTCGATCAGCAGCTTTTCGGTGAACGGGTCGCCGACCTGGACGGTGGGGCGCTTATCCTCGGAGTCGGCGGAGAATTCCGTGGAGGCCATGGTGGCGCCATGGATGCCGTCGCGGCC
>DNXO01000021.1:25682-25992 GCA_003506895.1 Acetobacteraceae bacterium
CCGTCGCGGCCGGTCTTGGAGCCGACATAGACCACCGGATTGCCGATGCCGGCGGCGGCGGACAGGAAGATCTTGTCCTTGGCCGCGATGCCGACGGTCATGGCGTTGACCAGCGGGTTGCCGTCATAGGACGGGTGGAAGTTGATCTCGCCACCGACGGTGGGGACGCCGACACAGTTGCCGTAGCCGCCGATGCCGCGCACCACGCCATCGACAACGCGTTTGGTGCGGGGATTTGTCGGGCTGCCGAACCGCAGGGCGTTCAGGTTGGCGATGGGCCTCGCACCCATGGTGAAGACGTCGCGCAGGA
>DNXO01000021.1:26260-48667 GCA_003506895.1 Acetobacteraceae bacterium
GATGCCGCCGACGCCGGTCGCAGCGCCTTGATAGGGCTCGATGAACGAAGGATGGTTGTGGCTTTCCATCTTGAAGATGGCTGCCAGCCCGTCGCCGATATCGACCACGCCGGCGTTCTCACCCGGCCCATGAATGACCCAAGGGGCTTTGGTGGGGAGCTGTTTCAGCCAGACGCGGCTGGATTTGTAGCTGCAATGCTCCGACCACATGACGCTGAAGACGCCCAGTTCGGTGAAACTTGGGGTGCGGCCCATGATGGCGAGCACGCGGCCGTATTCTTCGGCACTGAGACCGAAGCTGCGGGCGAGGGATTCGTTGACGATTGCGTTCATGATGCGGGGTTTACGCTGCCGCGAGGGCGTCGAACAGCGGCTTGCCGTCCGCACCGCCCATCAGCGGGTCCACCAGGTCTTCCGGGTGCGGCATCAGGCCGAGGACTCGCAGGTTGGGACTAAGAATTCCGGCGATGGAGCGGGCGCTGCCGTTCAGGTTCACTTCGGGGTCAATGTCGCCAGCCTTGGTGGCGTAGCGCAGGGCGACGAGGTTCTCGCCCTCCAGCCGGTCCAGCGTGGCATCATCTGCGAAGTAGTTGCCGTCACCATGCGCCATCACCGCTCGGAAGGTCTGGCCCTTCCGATACTGGCGGGTGAAGGTGGTGTCGGCGCGCTCGACGCGCAGGTGGCAGTCCATCGACAGGAAGCGCAGCGAGGCGTTGCGGAGCAGCGCGCCGGGCAGGATCCCGGCCTCGGTCAGGATCTGAAAGCCGTTGCAAACGCCCAGGACGTAGCCGCCCTTCGCCGCATGGTCGTGGATCGCGCGCATGATCGGCGACTGGGCTGCCATGGCGCCGCAGCGCAGGTAGTCGCCGAAGCTGAAGCCGCCGGGGACGACGACAAGGTCAACGCCGCCGAGGTCGGTGTCCTTGTGCCAGATCATGCGCGGCTTGGCCCCGAACGAGGCTTCCAGCGCGATCGCCATATCGCGTTCGCGGTTGATGCCGGGGAAGATGACGATTCCTGCTTTCATGGGACGCTTCGTGACAGAGTTGGCGGGAACTTTCCAGTGGGCGATGCGAGGGCGGCGGCGTCCGCCTATCGCGAAGCCGGAAGGTGCTTGGGTTACAACGCGATGAGCAAGGTGATATGGACAAAGCTATCATGTCGCCAGCGAAAGTACCAGAAGCCTTCTCGCGAGTCGTTATCGACGCCCAGCTACGGGACGCGAAGTGGAATCTGACCGACGGGCGCTCGGTGCAATACGAATATGTCCTATCTGACGGAACCAAGGCCGATTACGTCCTGGGTGACCGTCACGGCCGCGCCTTGTCCGTGGTGGAGGCCAAGCGCCAATCGATCGACGCGCTCGGTGCCGAAAAGCAAGTGCGTGACTACGCCATACGGACGGCGCGTCGATGGCCATCGCTGCCTGGCTGTTTGATTGACGAGAGATTGGTAATCATTTCCCCCGGAACCAAAATCCAATCAGAGTGCCCATGATGCCAAAGGCCCATTTTTGCACTTCAGGATGCACCGCAGGACTCATGATGGCCCACAGTGCCACGGCCCCGACTGCGAGGGTGACAACGCACTGCATAGCTTGGTGGATGTCTGGCATCGGTCAGCTTGGAGACGGGGAAACCGTCGCCCCACAATCGGGGTGGACTGTAGTCACCCGTCTTCCGATGGCGGTGAACCGGAAAATCGGTAGAGTCACTGTAGCCCGCCACGATCGCCCCATAGCTGGACGCGGTCGCTGATGCAAGCTGTCACATGACCCGGCCTCCTCGTTCCCGGCCCGATTCAACGAACGACGATGCCGCCCTGTTTGCGGCCCTAACTGCTTTCGTTACGGCTGATAAGGCGCTAAGTGCCCCCGTCCATTGGATCGACACCGATGGCGATCTCCGCTTTACGGCCACCCTGGAAATTGGCGGCCTCACCGAGGAAGCGTTGCTTCTGTTTGGACGTGCCACAGCCAGCATTCCAGATGCGGCCGTGACGCTGGGCTTGCGCTGGACCGGGGCACCGGGTCGCTACAGCCATTTCGACCGGCTCGATTGGCGGCCGGTCGATGCTCACACCAACAAGGGCATGGGGCCGGTTGACCTGAGGTTCCGATTGATTGAAGGAACGCACCACCATAGGCTGGCCCAAAACGCCGTGCTGGAACTGGGATTATTGCGGGCAATGGCGGAAAACCTGCCGATCGCCGAACCAGTGCTGCCGGAGCCGGCCAGTTGGGAAGCATTCCTTGCCATCGCGGCCCAGCGGTGGCGGATACACGACCTCGTTACCACGCCGTATCCGCCGTGGCAGTATGGACTGCTGCCGCTGACAGGTGGAGAAGCGCGAGGCGCGAAGGACCGAGGGTGAACGACATGGACCAGATCGAGACAAAAGGGAGCCTCGCGGAGATCGCCGAGCAGGTTGCGCGCGGTCTGTCGAAGGCGTCGATGCTAGCCGGCCGGGCCTTCATTCGGACGGCGGTGCTATTTCCGTCCGGTTCTACCGTGGTCGCGGTGCTTCATGACGAAGGCGGCGGTCGGTTCCGCGTCTCCGATCTAGGCCAAGGACTCGAGGAGGCCGACATGCTCGGCATCGCCCCCGCATTCCGAAGTCAAGCGGCGGAGATTGCCGTCCGCTCCGGTATCGTCTTCGACGGTCATGCCTTTGTATTAACCGGCGCCTTCGTCGACCAGTTGGTGGGGGCGGTCATGGCCGTTGCGAACGCGTCGAGCCGGGCCTTGGAACGCGCCATGCTGGGCACCGAGAACCGCCGGTCGCGCGCGGCCGTGGACAAGCTGGTCACGCGCCTGACCCATGTTTTCCCGCGCGCGAAGATTGATCGAGAGGTCAAAATCCGCGGCGATTCAACCCATGCTTGGGCCTTCGACGCCGAGGTCACCACCAATAGCGGCCATGCCGTGTTCGATATCGTCACGCCGTATCCAACCTCCATCGCCTTCGCAGCGACAAAATTCCAGGATCTTGCCCGGTTGGAGGACGCACCGGCCCGCTTCGCCATTGTGCATCGCAAAGCCAGTTTCGGCGATCTTCTGGCCGTTATCGCGCAGGCCGCGCAGGTGATGGAGGACGACGCGCCGGATAGCGTGTTCAGGCGGGCGCTGGCAGCCTGACGGATGCAGTGACGGCGCGTTACCCAATCACATCGCTGCGCGCATCCAGCCGCACGACCCGACGCTGGCCGTCGTGTCGCGTCTGAAGGCTGTTGACGGCTTGATCGTCCTGATTCAGGTCAGCCACAAATCCGCTACCGAACCGAACGTCTTGCCGCCGCCGGCTTCAAGTTCCCGAATGGCCGCTCGGGTTTCCTCATCCATCCAAGGACACCTTGAAGCTCTCGATCACCGTGTTAGCCAGCAGCTTGCGGGCCATTTCCTCGGCCGCCGCCTTCGCCTTCGCCGGGTCTGTCTCCGCCAGTTCGATCTCCAGAACCTTCCCGGCGCGCACATCCTCCACGCCGGTGAACCCCAGGGTCCCCAGCGCGTGGGCGATCGCCTTGCCTTGCGGGTCCAGCACACCGTTCTTCAGCATCACTGTCACGGTCGCCTTCATTGCATCAGCTCCGGTCCCTTAAGATCCCGCGTCCCGGCTTCCGGCAGAATGCCAAGGCGGCGAGCGACTTCCTGATAACCTTCTTCGACCTTGCCCAGGTCGCGGCGGAAGCGGTCTTTGTCCATCTTCTCGTTGGTCTTGCTGTCCCACAAGCGGCAGTTATCCGGGCTGATCTCATCGGCAAGGATGATCCGCATCTCATCGTTTTCCCACAGCCGGCCGAATTCCAGCTTGAAATCGACCAGCGTGATGCCGACGCCCAGCAGCAGGCCGGACAGGAAATCGTTGATCCGCAGCGTCAGCGCGACGATGTCGTCCAGGTCGGCGGTGTTGGCCCAGCCGAAGCAGGTGATGTGCTCTTCCGACACCATCGGGTCGTTCAGGGCATCGTTCTTGTAATAGTACTCGATGATCGAGCGGGGCAGGCGGGTGCCCTCCACGATGCCGAGCCGGGTGGCGAGGCTGCCGGCGGCCACGTTGCGGACCACGACCTCCAGCGGGATGATCTCCACCTCGCGGATCAGTTGCTCGCGCATGTTCAGGCGCCGGACGAAGTGCGTGGGCACCCCGATCTCGTGCAGCCGCATCATCAGGTATTCGCTGATGCGGTTGTTCAGCACCCCCTTGCCGGTGATGATGCCCTTCTTGGCGCCATTGCCGGCGGTGGCGTCGTCCTTGAAATACTGGACAAGCGTACCCGGTTCCGGTCCTTCGAACAGGATTTTGGCTTTGCCCTCGTAGAGCTGTCGGCGGCGGGCCATCGCTTGGTTCCTTAGGTGGTCGTCGCGTCATGGGGACGCGCATGTGTCGGGTCGTATGGAGGCGCGGGTATAGCAGCGGTATCCCCGTCACAAAAGACCGGCTGGAAATCGGCCTTGTGAGGCGGGCCGGCCGCGAACAACCATATGGGGCGACCGGACGCCGGAAGCGAGACAAAAGACGCGCAAACCGTGCCGAAACCGCCGCGCGGGACGACGTTGATCTGCTCCGCCGACTCGCCGCGCCGGTCGGCCAGGATCTCGCGCCACGCCGTCAGGTCATTCGCGGCGGCGGGTGCCGTCTCCTCGAATCGGGCCAAATGGCGGGCGGTGCGCGGGCTGTCCATGTCGTTCGGATCGTGCGCGGTGATCATGGAAACACCAGCCGGTAGCGGTTCCGCCTGCGGGCGGCCATGGCCCAGGCCGCGAAGGAAGATCGCGCCGGTGCGGTCGGCGATGACCATATTGAAGCCGCGCCAGGCATCGGCGTCGAGGCGCATGATCGCCGCCGCCCCCTCGGCCGCTGTCGGGTGATCGAGTGCGATCAGCGGCAGTTCCCCGCGACTGCGCTTGCCGGCGGCCGGCCCCAGCGTGCCGGGGCGGTTCAGGACGGTCGCGACCACGCCATCACGGTTCATGCCCATCCAGGTTCCCCCGGCGGTGCGGTCACGCCCGGCGACGGTGGTCGGCCGATCGGGCCAGTAGGCGGCGGGGGGATCCCATGGCCGGTCCAACCGCTCATCGCGGTTGGCGGCGAGAACCAGATGGGTGGGGCGGACAAGAACGACGACAGTACACACGGGCGTCATGATGGCCCGCGCGGGACGGAAACACCAGAGCGACGGATGTGAGGGGGATTGCGGCGTTACCTGTGGGGTATCGCGCTGCCGCGGTCTGTTTTGACCAAGGCTGCCAGCATCGGCGCCTCGTCGGGGATGTCGCTGCAGACCACGATGCCGGGGCCTGCCTGGCAGGTGCCGTTGGCCTTGGCGAACGACTGCATGTCGTTGAACCCGGCGAATTCGTCGAGAAAGACCGACAACTGCCGAGCACCGGGGCGCGGCGTGGCTTCGGTGCGTTGTTCGGCGGCGCAGTCGGCCTGGAAGCGTGAGGCATAGACGGAATTGATGGGCCGGTCGGCGAGCGCGGCCAGCAGTTGCAGATGGATCGCCACCTCGCTGTTCCAACGCAGTGGCTTCAGGCAAAAATACTGTGGCAAGACCCGCACGGAGTCGTGGCGCCGGATCGCGGCTTGCCACGCGGCCAGGTCGATGTGCGGTGCCTCTTGTGTCCGCGTATGTTCGGCAAAGGCCTGTCGCAGCGGCGTCGCATCGACCCATTGGAGCGACGCGCCGGCAATCAGAAGCAACACCCCGCGCCGTCCGTAAAGCGGGATCGCCGCGGTGATCGCCAGCGCGGTAAGGGCATACATCACCGGCCAGAAGAACCGTCCGTCGGAGCGAAAGACCGAGGCGATCTCGAGAACCCATAAGGGCAGGGGGACATGGAGGATATGTGCCGTCCCGAGGTAGATGTCGTTCGACAAGGCAAACAGTGTGCAGCCAGCCAACAAAACCAACAGGCAGGGATGGCGGGCCAATCCATTCCGTAGCGTCTGAACCTGCCGCTGCATGGTCGCGATCAGCAGCAGCAGTACGCCGCCGCCCAGATAGCTGAACCCCTCGTATTGGCGCGTGGTGCCGTCGGCGATCGTATCGTGGAATGGCGGCAGAAGTCCGCTGCGTTGGGGGAAGAACGGCGACAACAGGTTCATGGAGAAAAACGGTCCGGAGGCCCCGGTGCCCAGTTCACCGCGCGATTGAAGATAGCCGGACAGGTGGATCAGGCCGCCAAGGATAACGATCAGGCCGGCCAGGATGCCGGCGGCCTGACGCCAGCGAAGCGAACCGCCGGCGGCTGCTTGTGCGATCGTCGCAAGAACGATCGATACGACCATGGCGAAGAGGTAGGCGTGGGACCACAATGCCAGGACCGACAGTGCGGTCGCCTGGGCGAACAACCGCCACGGCCGGCCCGAGCGGCGGTTGCGAACGTAGAAAATCAGCGCGAGCGGAACCTCGAACTGCGCCATCAGGGATGTGTGCCCCCAGCGCGCGAGCAGTTCGGGCATGCAAAGGCCGGCGACCGTCGCCATCGCCGCGGCGGCCAGGTTGCGCTGACCGAGTGCCGCCACCAGGGCAGTCATGGTCACCGCTGAGGCAGCGAGGCAACCGACGGTCCAGATTCCATACAGGTTGACCGGGATGCCCGTGGCCTGAAACAGCAGCCGGCCGGCCAGCGCGACCCACGGGATGCTGTCGGTGAAGATGATGTTCGTGCCCTGGGGTGCGCCCAGTTTGGCGACCTGAAACAGCGGAACATGCCAGGTGTCGCGCTGGAAGTAGAAATAGCCGCTCAGGGTTTGCGGCATGTCGGCCCAGCCGTAGCCGATGACGCCGTGCGGATTCCGCCAGAACGCCGACGTGCCCAAAACGAACCCGGCGTCCAGCAGCCACGCGCACCAGACACAGGCCGCGAGCAGGCTGATGGCCAGCAGCAGCGGCAGCGGCCGATCCACGGCAAGAGCGTCGCCAGCCGCATCCAGTATGGCCAAGATCTTTCCGGCGCCGGACGAACGCGTGCTGGTCCGGGTCTGGGATTTCATGCCCATGGCATCAGGATTGGAAGCCGGTAAACCGCGTGTCGTTCTGATTGATGCGCGATTCAGCCAGGCGTTCCGGTTGGGCATTTCCCGCGCGGAACGCCGCTTCGAACACGCAAACCTGGCCGGCCATTCAGCGCCCCATTTCGACTTGGTTACGTTCCGCTGGGCGATACCACTCCTGGTTCAGAACCGTCAATCAAGTCGCGCTGTCGCGGGCGACCCTGAACGCCGGGTCGTCCAAAGGGCACCGCTGCCGCCGCGGTCGTTGTCAGATCACTCCGCGGCTTTGGCCAAATCGGTCGTGCGGGTCCGCGTGCGCAGGGTCACGAACTCCTCCGCCGCCGTGGGGTGAATACCGATCGTGCGGTCGAAATCGGCCTTCGTCGCGCCCATGACGACCGCGATCGCGATACCCTGGATGATCTCGGCGGCGTCCTCCCCCATCATGTGCGCTCCGACGACTTTTTGCGTCGCCTTGTCCACCACGAGCTTCATGATGGTCTTGCGGCTCCGCCCGGACAGCGTGTGACGCATCGGCGTGAACTTCGTCACATAGATATCGACCGGATTCATCACGCAGGCCTGGTCTTCGGTCAGCCCGACGGAGGCGACCGGCGGCGTGGTGAACACGGCGGATGGGATGTTCCTCAGTGATACGTTGCGCGGTTTGTTGCCGAACAGCGTATCGGCCAGGGCATGGCCCTCCGCCGTCGCCACGGGCGTCAGGTTCACCCGGTCGGTTACGTCGCCCATGGCGTAGATATGCGGCACGGTGGTGCGTAGGTGGTCATCGACCTTGATCGCATCCTTGGCGTTCAGTTCGACGCCGACCGTTTCCAGCCCCAGGCCCTTGACGTTCGCCTTCCGGCCCGTCGCGAAGAAAACAAGGTCGGCGTGCAACGAACGCCCGTCGTTCAGCGTCAGGATACGACGATCGCCATCGGCCTCCAGCTTCGTGGGTGTGCTGTTCGGGTGCAGCGTGATGCCTTGCGCCGCCAGCGCCTCGTGCATCGCCTCCCGGATATCATGGTCGAACCCGCGCAAGGGCAGCGGCTGACGATAGACCAGATCGACCTGGGCACCGAGGGCCTTGAAAATGCCGGCGAACTCGACGGCGATGTAGCCGGAGCCGACCAAGATGACCCGCTGTGGCATGGTCTTCAGATAGAACGCGTCGTCGGAGATGATGCCCAGTTCGGCGCCTGGGATCTTGGGCCGTTCGGGGTTGCCGCCCGTCGCGATCACGATGTTTTCGGCTGTGTAGCGCTCACCGTTCACCTCGACCGTATGGGCATCGACCAGGGTGGCCCGCCCGTCGAAAATCCGCGCGCCGGCGCCGTTGAGCAGCTTGCGGTAGATACCTTCCAGCCGGGTGATCTCACGGTCCTTGGCGGCGATCAGTTTGCCCCAGTCGTGCGCGCCCTTGGTGATGGTCCAGCCGAAGCCGGCCGCGTCCTCGGCCCAGCCGCCATACTCGCCGGCCTGCACCAACAGCTTCTTCGGCACGCAGCCGATGTTGACGCAGGTGCCGCCCCAGTGACGCTCCTCCGCCACGCCGACACGGGCGCCATGGCCGGCGGAAATGCGGGCGCACCGCACGCCGGCGGACCCGCCGCCGATGACAAACAGATCGAAGTCCATGGGTGCGTCCCTCTTATTGCCCGAACCTAATGTGTGACGTCGTTGGAGATCACGCAATTACGCATTTAGCGCCACGAGCGGTTGAGGCCCACGCCACACCCACGCCCATGCCCGCGCGGAGACGGGCATACCTGGCTTGCCTCCGGCCGCCATGCGCATCATGACGGCCGGAGGACCTTGGGGAAACGAACTCATGCTGAAGCGCCGGAGTCTCGGGTTGGGCCTGCTCGCAAGCCCGTTCATCAGCAACCGTGTGCGGGCCGAGGATTCGGTTGTTCGGATCTCCAAGCAATACGGCCTCGGCTACCTGTCGATGATGGTCATGGAGCACGAGCATCTGGTCGAGAAGCACGGTGCGAAGGTTGGGCTTCCGGGTTTGGCGGCGGAATGGTCCGTCCTCGGCGGCCCGACGCCGCAGATCGACGCGCTGCTGGCCGGGCAGATCGGTTTTATCGGGCCGGGTTCCACCACGCTGGTGACGCTGTGGGACAAGACGGCCGGAACGGGGCGCGACATCAAGGCACTGTCGGCGCTGCAATCGATGCCGTTCGTGCTGATGACCCGCAATCCCGCCGTTCGTTCGATCGCGGACCTGACGGAAAAGGACAAGATCGCGCTGCCGGGCGTGAAGATCACCGGTCACGCCCTGACGCTGGAAATGGCCGCTGCCAGTCAGTGGGGCTTCCCGGCCTACGACCGGCTGGACAGCCTGACCGTCACGCTGTCGCACCCCGATGCGATGGCCGCGCTGCTGGGTGGCCAGTCGGAGGTGAACTGCCACATGGCCAGTTCCCCGTTCTATTATTACGAGCGCGCCGCACCTGGCGTGCATGAGGTCCTCAAGTCCTACGACGTGACGGGCGGTAAGCACACGAACGGCGTGGTTTTGACCTCGAAGCAGTATCACGATGCGAACCCGAAAATCTGCGCCGCGGTGCTGGCGGCGCAGCAGGAGGCGAACGATTTCATACGCAACAACCCCCGGCAGGCGGCGGAGATTTACCTGGCGATGACAGGGGACAGGAAAGGCACGGTTGACCAGATGGCCGGCTGGGTCGCCGACCCTGATGTCGTCTATACAACCGTGCCGATGAAGGTGATGGAGTTCGCCGCGTTCATGCAACGGGTCGGCCGGGTGAAGCGGGTGGCCGGAAGTTGGAAGGACATGTTCTTTCCCGAGAGCCAGGATGTCGCGGGAAGCTAAGATGGGGGACAAGGTGTTCGCCACCCTCGTTTCCCGGTTTGGCTGAAAGGCCCGTTTCCTCGTCCCGGTCGGGGGTGGCCGGGCCAAGGTCTGCCGTGGCACGACAGGCAGCCCAGCCAACACCCGTCCGGAGCTGACGGCCCAACCGATGCGCGGCGAAATTCAAACCAGGACATTTCGCTCCCCACCCCGATACCCTATCTCTACGCCATGACCGATCTGCCGCCCCGCCCCAACCAGCCCGTGTATCTGGACAACCAGGCGACAACCCGCTGCGACCCGCGCGTGGTTCAGGCCATGTTGCCGTGGTTCTCCGAGGACTACGGCAACCCGCACAGCGTCGAACACGTCATGGGCAAAAAGGCCGAAGCCGCCGTCGAAGCCGCCCGCGCCCAGGTGGCCGTCCTGCTCGGTGCCGAACCCCGGGAGGTGATCTTCACGTCCGGCGCCACCGAGGCGAACAACATCGCCATCAAGGGCGCCGCCCGCTTCGCCGCCAGCATGGGCGACCCCAGGCGTCGTGTCGTCACCGTCGCCACCGAACATAAATGCGTCCTGGAATCCGTCGCCGACCTCGCCGCCGAGGGGTTTGAACCGGTCATTCTGCCGGTCGGCCCCGACGGGCTGCTCGATCCCGCGGTGCTGCGCGAGGCGCTCGCCACCCCCACGCTGCTGGTCAGCGTCATGGCGGTGAACAACGAAACCGGCGTGGTCCAGGACATCGCCGGCCTCGCCGCGATCACCAAGGAGGCCGGCGCGCTGTTTCACTCCGACCTCGCGCAGGCGGTGGGAAAGATTCCGCTCGACGTAACCGGATGGAAGGTCGATCTGGCCTCGGTCAGCGGCCACAAGATCTATGGTCCGAAAGGCATCGGTGCGCTGTTTGTCCGCCGCCGTCCGCGCGTCCGCGTCTCCCCGCTGTTCTCCGGCGGTGGGCAGGAGAGGGGGCTGCGCTCCGGGACTTTGGCGACCCCGCTGATCGTCGGCCTGGGCGAGGCCTGCCGTCTCGCAAGCGCCGAAATGGCATCCGACACCGATCGTATCGCCACCCTGCGCGACGATCTGCTGCGGCATCTCCAGGCCGGTATCCCGGGCATCCGTCTGAACGCCAGCCTCCGCGACCGCATCGCCGGCAACCTCAACGTCACCTTTCCGGCCGCCACCGCCTTCGACCTGATGGCCGCGCTGCCGGACCTGTGCGTCTCCACCGGCTCCGCCTGCTCCTCCGCCGAGGTCGAACCGTCCTATGTGCTGCGCGCATTGGGGCTTTCCGACCAACAGGCCTCGCGGACCTTGCGTATCGGGATTGGACGCTTTACCTCCGCCGCCGATATCGACTACGCCGCCGCGGCATTGTCCGCTGCCCATGCGGCCTGTTCCGCATCCACCGAAACCAAGGCCTGATTCGAATGCCCAAAATGACTTTCATCGAGCGCAATGGCACGCCTCGCGAGGTTGACGCGCCGTTGGGCCTGTCGGTGCTGGAGATCGCCCACAAGCACGGGGTCGATATCGAAGGCGCGTGTGAGGGCTCTCTGGCCTGCTCCACCTGCCACGTCATCGTCGATGCCGGCTGGTTCAAGAAGCTGGAAACCCCGACCGAGGACGAGGAAGACATGCTCGACCTGGCGTTCGGGCTGACCCAGACCTCGCGCCTGGGTTGCCAGATCGTGATGACTGATGAACTCGACGGGCTGGTGGTCAAGCTGCCCGCCGGCACACGAAACGCGCAAGGATAGTCATGAGGGTCGTGGTCGCCATGTCCGGTGGTGTGGACAGCAGCGTGGTTGCTGGCCTGCTGCACGAAGCCGGGCACGAGGTGATCGGCGTTACCTTGCAGTTGTACGACCACGGCGCCGCCTCCGGCCGCAAGGGCGCCTGCTGTGCCGGCCAGGACATCCACGACGCTCGGCGTGTGGCTGATCGTCTGGGCATTTCGCACTACACGATCGACGCCGAGGAGCGCTTCGCCAAATCGGTGATCGCATCTTTCGCCGACAGCTACGCCAACGGCGAAACCCCGGTCCCTTGCATCAGTTGTAACCAGACGGTGAAGTTCGCCGACCTGTCGGTGCTGGCCCGCGACCTGGGCGCCGAACGGCTGGCCACCGGCCATTATGTTCAGCGCGTTGACGGACCTGCCGGCGCGGAGCTGCACCGAGCGGTTGATCCCGCTCGGGATCAGAGTTGGTTCCTGTATGCCACGACGCGCGAACAACTGGACCTGTGCCTGTTCCCGCTGGGCGGGATGGAAGACAAGCGGGCGGTGCGCGATGTCGCCCAGCGCCTGGGCCTGGGCGTGGCGGAAAAGCCGGACAGTCAGGATATCTGTTTTGTCCCGTCCGGCACCTATACCGACACGATCGCGAAATATCGCCCCGATGCGCTGGCGGCTGGGGAGATCGTCACCGCCGACGGCCAGGTCGTCGGCACGCATGACGGGATCGCCCGCTACACCGTGGGGCAGGGTAAGCGCCTGGGCGACGCCGCGATGCTGGCTGGCCAGCGCCAGGTCGTGCTGGCAACCGAACCGGGGCGCCGCCGCGTGGTGGTGGGACCGCGTGGGACGGGAATGCGCTCGCTGCGCCTGCGTGACGTGAATTGGCTTGTTCCCACCCCGTCCCGGGACGTGCGTTGCGCCGTGAAGCTGCGCGCCCGGGAAGAGCCGCGCCCCGCGACGGTGCGAACGGAGAATGGCGCGGTTACCGTGCTGCTGGACGAGGCGGCGCTGCCGGCTCCCGGGCAGGCGTGCGTGTTCTACCAGGGGGATCGCATCCTGGGTGGGGGGATCATAACGCGTCCGGACGTGTCGGCGATTTCCTGAGATTGATGGGAGTGTAATTAAGCTCCCTCACGGATTTACAGTGTGATCTAAACGCTGACAGCGGATTGTGTCGGGTGCTGCCCAACGCCCTCCTCCGGGGCTCGCCGCGCCCTCCCGGGCTGATTCCCATTTCTAGGCCCCACCGGCTTTACCAGCGTGCCGCCAATCCGAAAGCCAGTCCGCTTCGCGCGGCTGGATCGCTTAACCGCCTGCGATCCCGATCCATATCTCCATCCCAATGATCCCGGATGACCCCTTCCAATTCCAAACCCCTTGACCCCACCCGGGGAACGAGCGCAAACCCCGCGTCGCCAGACAGCCGGACGACCGCTGCCGGCGGGGCAATCCCGTTGGTGGAGGAAAGTCCGGGCTCCACGGGAACACGGTGCCGGCTAACGGCCGGCGGGGGCGACCCCAGGGACAGTGCCACAGAAAACAAACCGCCCGCGCAAGACCGGTTCGCCGGTCCCTCGGGCAAGGGCGAAACGGTGCGGTAAGAGCGCACCGCGCCCCTGGTAACAGGGGCGGCACGGTAAACCCCACCGGGAGCAAGACCGAATAGGAGAGGCTGCGATGTCACGATATCGTGATAATCGTGGGGACGTTCCCGTCCCGCCGCTCGGGTTGGTCGCGTGAGGCGCATCGCAAGATGCGTCCCAGAGGAATGGTCGTCCCGTCCCGCAAGGGGCGGACAGAACCCGGCTTACAGGCTGTCTGGCGTTTTCCCTGAACCGGCCTGAAACCGTTGCAAATCCGGGTGGCTAACCACCGGCATTACGTGGTTCCCCGGTCCCACGCGTCGTTGCTGGAAAACGCTCCACAAAGTTGTCCACAGGAACGAAACGCGAATATTTTCGTGAACCAGAAATGGCTTGGGGTGACTCGGGTGATCGCCGGTAAGTGTCTGACGAAGCCGGGAAAATTTCGGTGGAATCCTCCAGTCAAGCGGTCAAGGTCTTTGACTTCCCATCCAATCCCATGCTATCCCAATTGCACCCAACGTGGACCATCATCCACAGGGGCGCCTGACTGGATGCGGCCTATCACCCCAGCAACCGTGACCCGTCGCCACCGCATCCAGGCCTTGTCTATCCACGATCCCAACCCCCGGTTCGAAAGGCCAATGGGTCCGAATGACCCTTTTTATCGGCACACATCACAGCAAGCGGGACGCCAAGGGGCGTGTGTCGATACCTGCGCAATTCCGTTCCGTCCTCAAACAGAACAGCCACGCCGGCGCAACCGCCAATGTCGCCGCGATGTATCTCCGCCCGTCGCATCAGAACGCCTGTATCGAGGGTTGGACCCAGCAGGGCTTCGAGGCCCTCAGCGAGCCGATGGCAGCAGGCTACACCCAGTTCAGTCCCGAATACGAAGACTTCGTGATGACCTTGTTCGGTGATGCCCATCCGCTGGAAACCGATACCGAGGGCCGGATCATGATTCCGGCACCGTTGCTCGTCCACGCCGGCGTCACGCAGGAGCTGATGTTCATCGGCACCCGCAACACGTTTCAGATATGGGAACCCGAAGCCGGTGCCCGCCGCCTGGCCGAGGCGCGCGAACGCACCAAGGCCGCCGGCTTCACCCTCCGCACCGCGGTGCCGGCATGACCGGTCATGTCCCCGTGATGCTGAACGAAGTACTCGCGACCCTCGCCCCGCGCGACGGCGGCAGGTACCTCGACGGCACCTTCGGCGGCGGCGGCTACGCCACCGCGATCCTGGAAAAGTCCAGTTGCACGCTGTATGCGATCGACCGAGACCCGGAAGCGATCGAGCGTGGCGCCAGTCTGGTTGCCCGCTTCCCCGGCCGGCTGCATCTGCTGCATGGCACCTTCGGCGACATGGTCGGGCTGCTGGCAGGCGTGGGCATCACCGAACTGGATGGCGTCGTTCTCGACCTGGGGGTGTCGTCGTTCCAGATCGACGACGCGGAACGGGGCTTCTCCTTCCGCCATGACGGTCCCCTCGACATGCGCATGGGAAAGCATGGGACCAGCGCCGCCGATCTGGTGAACACGCTGCCCGAACGCGAACTCGCCGACGTGCTCTACGAACTGGGCGAGGAACGCGCCTCCCGCCGTGTCGCCCATGCCATTGTCGCCGCTCGGCTCGAAGCGCCGATCGAAACGACCGGCCGCCTTGCGGAGATCATCCGCTCTGTCCTGCCGCCCGACAAATCCGGCAACCATCCGGCGACCCGCAGCTTTCAGGCGCTGCGGATCAAGGTCAACGATGAGTTGAAGCAGATCGAGGACGCGCTGGAGCAGGCGGTCACCTTGCTGTCGCCCGGCGGCCGCCTGGTCGTCGTCGCCTTCCACAGCCTGGAAGACCGTATCGTCAAGCGCTTCATGACCCAGGCCGCCGGCCGCACGGGGTCACCGTCACGTCATAATCCCGCCGGACTGATAACGCGCGAGGCGCCCAATTTCCGCCTCGTCACCGCCCGGGCGCTCCGCCCCGGTGACGACGAGACCAATCAGAATCCGCGTTCCCGCAGCGCCCGCCTGCGTGCCCTGGAACGTATCGACAGGGGCCGAGACACATGATCCGACCGCTCACCATTCTCACATTCCTCATGGCGTGTGGCTCCGGCCTGTATCTCTACCAGTCGAAGCATGAGGTGCAGGTGCTCGACCGGACGATCGAGAAAACCGTTCGCGAAACCACCGCCCTGCGGGAGCAGAGCCGCCTGCTTTCGGCGGAATGGACGATGCTGAACGACCCGGAACGGCTGCGCCAGTTCAGCGACACCTATCTGAACATGAAGTCGATCAATCCCGCTCAGTTCACCAGCCTGACCGATCTGGACGGCAAGCTGCCGCAGGTCCAGGTCGCTGCCCCCGCCCCGGCGGTCGAGGAGGAAGTCCCGGTCGCCGCCCAGGTGCCCCAGCAACCGCAGCCGGTGGCGGAGCCTGAAGCCGCCGCTGCGATCGTCGCCGACGAACCGCTGCCGGTGCCCCCCGTCCCGGCACCGCCGGCGCCCGCACCCAAGGCCCCGGCCGTTGCCTCGGTTCCGCGTCCAACTGAACCCAAACTCGCTGTTGCCCGCCCCGCCGGCACGGAGAGTCAGCCGCGTCCGGTCGTGGCCGCCGAGGCGCGCCCGGCAGAGCAGCATCCGCCCGAGCAGCGCGTTGCCGCGCCGAGGCTGGCCGGCATCGTGGCGCCCGTGCGCCAAGCCCAGCCCCAGACACCGAACCAGACCCAGCCGCAACGCCCAATCATTCTGGCCGCGCCGCGCCCGTTGCCGGCGAATGCGCCCGCCTATCAGCCGCCCGCTTATCAGTCACCTGCTTACCAGTCACCCGCCTATCAGGCGCCGGCCGCGGCCCACCCGGCGATGGCCTCCGCGACCGCGCCCTATGGCGGCTCCTTGCTGGGCATGGCCCGCGGATCAATGCCGCAGGCGCCGCGGCCCACCCCGGTGAACGCGACCTACAACACCAACTGAGCTGGCATCATGAGCGATCCGAACGATCCCGTTCCGCCGCCTGATTCCCCGCCGCTGAACAGCGGACGGTATGGCCGCCCCGCGCAACGCCGGGGCGCGAGCCGTTCCGATTCCGTTTTGCGCATGGAACACATTCGGGTCACCGAACCGGACCTGCTGCGGCGCAAGGCGCTGGAAAAGACCCGCTCCCGTCTGGTGATCGCCGCCGGTGGCTTCATGGTCCTGTTCGTGGCGGTGCTGGGCAAGCTCACCTTTGCCACCATCATCTCGCCGATGGCCCCGCCGGAGCGGGTGGAGCGGCATATCCAGACCATCGTTGACAGCGCGCCGCACCGCTCTGTCGATGCCACGCTGCCCGGTCAGCGCGCCATGATCACCGATCGCAACGGCCAGCCGATGGCGATCTCGCTGAATACGGTGTCGCTGTTCGCCGACCCCCGCCAGATCGGCGATGCCGACGATACGGCGCGTAAGCTGAAGCAGGTCTTGCCGCGCCTCGACCTTGCGGAAACCGCTGACCGCCTGAAGCGCGACAAGAAGTTCATCTACCTCGCCCGCGAGATCACCCCGCGTGAGGAACTGGCGATCAACGATCTGGGCATTCCCGGCATCGACTTCCGTCCGACGCAGCACCGCCAGTATCCGCTGGGCCGCACCGCCGCCCAGGTGCTTGGCGGCGTCGATGTTGACCAGAGCGGCTTCGCCGGCGTGGAGAAGTATTTCGACCAGCGCCTGCGCACCAATACCGACCCGCTGCGCCTGTCGATCGACCTGCAGGTGCAGGCGGCGGTGCGTGAGGAACTCGTCACCGCGATGGACACGTTCGAGGCGATCGGCGGCTGCGGCATCGTCATGGATGTCCGCACCGGCGAGGTGCTGGCGATGGTCAGCCTGCCGGACTACGACGCCAACTACGTCCGCAACTCCCCGGCCGAAGACCGTTTCAACCGCGCCGTCGAAGGCACCTATGAGCCGGGCAGCACGTTCAAGCTGCAAACCGCATCGATGGCGCTGGACAGCGGGCTGGTCCACATCTGGGACGAGTTCGATGCCTCCCACAACATCTCCATCGGCCGCTTCACCATTTCCGACTTCGAGGGCAAGCACCGCTGGCTGTATCTGCCCGAGGTCCTGGCCTATTCGTCCAACCTCGGCGCCGCGCATATCGCGCTGACCGTGGGTGCCGAACGCCAGCGTGCCTGGCTGAAGAGCATGGGCATGTTCGGCCGCACCGGGATCGAGTTGCCGGAATCCGCCCGTCCGATCGTCCAGCCCGCGGCGAACTGGAAAGAGCTGGCGACCATGACCGTCGGCTTCGGTCACGGCATCTCCGTCACACCGCTGCATGTCGTGCGCGGGACGGCCGCTGTCGCCAACGGTGGCACGCTGATCCAGCCCACGATACTGGCGCGCGATCCCGGCGATCCGGTCGAAGGGGTTCGGGTGATGCAGCAATCGACATCCGACATCATGCGAAAGCTGATGCGGCTGGTTGTGACCGACGGGTTCGGCAAGTCCGCCGAAGTCCCCGGCTACTACCCTGGCGGCAAGACCGGCACGGCCGAGAAGGTCGCCGCGCATGGCGGCTACCGCAAACACGCCAACGTCGCGGCGTTCATGAGCGTCTTTCCCATGAACGCCCCGCGATACGCGGTTTACATGATGCTGGACGAACCGCACGGCAACAAGAACACCTACGGCTACGCCACCGCCGGCTGGGTCGTCGCCCCCGCCGCCGGCAAGGTCATCGCCCGCGTTGGCCCGATGCTGGGCATGCTGCCGGACATCCAGGACATGCCGCAGATCAACCAGGCGCTGGCGATCCCGCTGGAGCCCGGCCGTCCGCCCGGCGCGCCGATGCGCGGCCCCGGCAATCCGCCGGCGACCGACGCCACCGCCAAGGCCATCGCTAAACCGAACCGTCCTAACCTGACCGTTCCGGCGACGATCCTGCCGCCCGCTATCACCCGCCCCGCGCCCGATATCCGCCGGCAGACCAAAGCCGAACGCCCCGCTCCGGTGGTGCGCGTTGTGTCGGTCGCCCCCGTTGCGGCTCGCTGAGATCATGCGTCAGGTCGCGGCCTTGGGCAGTACGCCCCGTGGATGGGAATCCATCGCCCACCTCGACATCGCCGGGGTCACCGCCGACAGCCGGCAGGTCGCGCCCGGCGACCTGTTCGCCGCACTCCCGGGCACACGCATCGACGGCCGCAAATTCATTGGTCAGGCGGTGGAGCGCGGCGCCGTCGCGATCCTCGCGCCGCCGGGCACCCCTTGGCCGCCCGGCGTGCCGCCGCGTCCGATCATTACCGATCCGGAGCCGCGGCAGTGTCTCGCGCGCATCGCCGCCGTGCTGGCCGGCCCGCAGCCGCGGACGGTCGTCGCGATCACCGGCACCAACGGCAAGACCAGCACCGCCGAGTTCACCCGCCAGCTCTGGGCCTCCGCCGGCACCCAAGCCGCCAGCCTGGGTACCCTCGGTCTGATCGCGCCGGGCTTCGCGCCGGGCCCCGGATTGACCACGCCCGATCCGGTCAGCCTTGCCGAAACCCTCGCGGGGCTGGCCCGTCACGGCGTCACCAACGCGGCGATGGAGGCCTCGTCGCATGGCCTGGACCAGTTCCGCCTGGATGGCGTGCGTCTCGCTGCCGCCGCGTTCACCAACCTGACCCGCGATCATCTCGATTATCACGGCACGATCGAGGCCTATCGGCTGGCCAAGCTACGCCTGTTCGACGTGCTGCTGCCGGCCGGTGCCCCCGCCATCGCCCATGCCGACATGGACGCCGCGACGTTGGACGCGCTGCGTGATATCGCCACGCGCCGGAAACTGGATCTCCGCTTGGTTGGCGAGCTGGGCACCCATTTCCGTCTGATCCAGGCGCAGCCGCGCCCGGACGGCCAGGACCTTATCGTCGAGGCCGGCGGCCATCGGCACAAGGTTCGCCTGAACCTGCCCGGCCGCTTCCAGGCCGACAACGCCCTGGTTGCCGCCGCCCTGACCGAAGCCCTCGGTCTGACCGACGCGCTCGATCGCCTGAGCCGCCTCACCGGCGTGCGCGGCCGGATGGAACTGGCGGCAACGCTTCCGAACGGCGCGACCGCTTATGTTGATTATGCCCATACGCCCGATGCGCTTGAACGGCTGCTGGCCGCGCTGCGTCCGCACACCACCGGCCGGCTGCACGTGGTCTTTGGCGCCGGCGGCGATCGCGACCGCGGCAAGCGTCCGCTGATGGGCGCCGCCGCCGAACGCCTCGCCGACGTAGCGATCGTCACCGACGACAATCCAAGGTCCGAGGATCCCGCCTCGATCCGTACCGCGATCCGTGCGGCCTGCCCCCACGCTCTGGAAATTGGCGACCGGGCGAAGGCAATCGAAACGGCATTGAACGACCTCGCCCCCGGCGACGTTCTGGTGGTTGCCGGCAAGGGTCACGAGCAAGGGCAGATCGTGGGCAAGACCGTTCTGCCTTTCGACGATGCCTCGGTTATCCGCCGCTTCGCCGGCTGCGAGGAACCGGGCGCATGAACGATGTGTTGTGGACCGCGGATGAGCTGACTGAAGCGACAGGCGGGACCGTGACGCAGCCGTTTGCCGCCAGCGGTTTGTCGATCGATACCCGCACCTTGCAGCCCGGCGACCTGTTCATCGCCCTGGTTGGCGAGGGACGCGACGGCCACGCCTTCGCCGCCGGCGCGCTGAAGCAGGGCGCGGCCGGTGCGATGGTGCATGACGAAGTGTCCCGGTCCGGCCCGCTGCTGCGGGTTGATGACACGCTGGCTGGCCTGACCCGTCTTGGCGGCTACGCGCGCTATCGCTTCGGCGGCAAACTGGTCGCCGTCACCGGCAGCGTCGGCAAGACCACGACCAAGGAAATGCTGCGCACCGCCTTGTCCGCCTTCGGCAACACGCACGCGGCGGTCGCGTCCTATAACAACCACTGGGGCGTGCCGCTGACCCTGGCCCGCACGCCGCGCGATGCCGCCTTCTGCGTCGCCGAGATAGGCATGAACCACGCTGGCGAAATCGCCCCGCTGTCGCGCCTCGCGCGTCCGCATGTCGCGGTCGTCACCACGGTCGCCGCCGCCCATATCGGCTACCTGGGCAGCATCGAGGCGATCGCCGATGAAAAGGCCAGTATCGTGCAAGGCCTGGAACCGGACGGCATCGCCATTCTGCCCGCCGATTCGCCACAGTTGCCGCGCCTGCTTGCCGCCGCGTCCGGGTCGATCGTGATGACCTTCGGCGTTGATCCCTCGGCCGATGTCCGGCTGGTTCACAGCGAGGCCGATGCCGACGGTTCCCTGATCCACGTCGATATCCTGGGCCACACCGCGTCATTGCGTCTGAACGCGCCGGGCCAACACATGGCGATGAACGCGCTTGCAGCCCTCGCCGCCGTGGCGGCACTCGGTCTTGACCCGGCGCGCGCGATCGCCGCGCTGGCGGATTTCGTGCCGTTGGCCGGGCGCGGGCTGCGGCGCCAGATCGCGATCGGTCGCGGCACCGCGCTGCTGCTGGATGAGAGCTATAACGGCAACGGCGCCTCGATGCGTGCGGCGCTGGATGTCCTGCGGCTGCAACCGGCCAGGCGCCGGATCGCCGTCCTGGGCGACATGCTGGAACTCGGCGACGCGGGACCGGCCGAACATGCCGGTCTGGCCGATGCCGTCACGGCCTCGGTGGATTGCCTGTTCACCTGCGGGCCGCTGATGCGAAACCTGTTCGACGCGGTTCCGGACGAGATCCGTGGCTTTCATGCGGTGAACGCCGCCGCCCTGGCCCCCGTCGTCGCCAAGGCACTGGGCGACGGCGACACCATTTTGGTCAAGGGCAGCCTGGGCAGCGGCATGAAACGCGTAATCGACGCCATCCAGGCGGCGGAAACTTCCACCCACACGACCGCCGGAGCCGGCTGATGCTTACCGTTCTATTCCGGCCCTTCGCGGACCAGTTCATCCTGTTCAACCTGTTTCGCTATATCACCTTCCGGGCGGGTGCCGCGTGCATGACGGCGCTGATCGTCAGTTTCGTGCTGGGGCCGTCGGTGATCCGCTGGCTGAAGTCGGTGCAGAAGCAGGGCCAGCCGATCCGCCTGGACGGGCCGGAACGCCACCTGGTGGAGAAAAAGGGCACCCCGACCATGGGCGGGCTGCTGATCCTCGGCAGCCTGACGATCTCCACCTTGCTGTGGGTCGATCTGAAGAACGGCTACATCTGGCCTGTGCTGTTCGTCACCCTGGGGTATGGCGCGCTGGGGTTCTGGGACGATTACCTGAAGGTCACCAAGCGCAACACGCGCGGCGTGCCGGGACGCACGAAGCTGATCGTGCAGACGGTTGTGGGATTCGCCGCCGCGGTGTGGATCACCATGCTGGCGCGCGGGCCGCTGGGCACCGCACTGACGATCCCGGTTTTCAAGGAGGTCGTCATTCAGTTGGGCTGGTTCTTCCCGGTCTTCGGCACGCTGGTGATGATGGGCGCGTCCAACGCGGTGAACCTGACCGACGGACTGGACGGTTTGGCGATCGTGCCGACGATGATCGCGGCCTCGGTGTTCATGCTGATCGCCTACCTTGTCGGCAACCGCATCTTTGCCGACTACCTGCAACTCAACCCGGTGATCGGCGCCGGTGAGCTGGCGGTGTTCTGTGCCGCCCTGGTGGGCGCCGGTATGGGATTCCTATGGTTCAATGCCCCGCCCGCCGCCGTGTTCATGGGTGATATTGGCGCCCTGGCCTTGGGCGGTGCGCTGGGCGCGGTCGCCATGGTCACCAAGCATGAGATCGTCCTGATGATCGTCGGCGGCCTGTTCGTGGTGGAGACGCTGTCGGTCATAATCCAAGTGTTCTGGTACAAGCGCACCGGCCGCCGCGTGTTCCTGATGGCGCCGCTGCACCACCACTTCGAAAAGAAGGGCTGGGCGGAGCCGACCATCGTTATCCGCTTCTGGATCATTTCGATGATCCTCGCACTGATCGGTCTGGCGACGTTGAAGATCCGATGAGCACGTTCGCGCCCACATTGTTCAGCGGCAAACGCTTCGCCGTTCTCGGCCTGGGCAAGAACGGCGCTCCCGCCGCGCTCGCGCTGCACGCGATGGGTGCCGAGGTCGTGGCATGGGACGACAACGCGGCATCGCGCGATGCGCTGACCGCCGCTGCCCGCCCCGCGGTTGCCGCCGCCGCGCACTCCGTCATGGCGGGCGAAGGCCCGCCATCCACGCCTTTGTTCGGCCCGGCGCCGCAAGGCGTGGATGGCGGGCCTTCGCCCGCCATGACG
>DNXO01000021.1:48907-59068 GCA_003506895.1 Acetobacteraceae bacterium
GGCGGGCCTTCGCCCGCCATGACGACAGAGAGCCTGACGCCCGCCGCTACGGCAGAGAGCCTGACGCCCGCCGTCACGGGGCGGGTAATCACCCTCCGCGACCTCGCTGGCGGCCCGTTCGATTTCGATGCCCTGGTTCTGTCCCCCGGCATCCCGCACCGGCTGCCGAAGCCGCATCCGGTCGCGCAGCGCGCACTCGGCGCGGGCGTGCCGATTCTCTCCGATGTCGAGCTGCTCTTCCAGGCCGTCCGAGCATCCGGGTCTCGGTCTCGGTTTGTTGGCGTCACCGGCACCAACGGCAAATCCACCACCACGGCGTTGCTCGCCCACATCCTCGACTCGGCCGGCATCCAGGTCGCGGCCGGCGCGAACCTGGGTCCGGCGGCGCTGTCGCTGCCCTTGCTGCCACATGATGGGGTGTACGTGCTCGAAATGTCCTCCTATATGTTGGAGCGACTCGCGACGGTGCGCTTCGATGCGGCGGTTATGCTGAACCTTAGCGCCGACCATATCGATCGCCACGGCGACATGGCTGGATATGCCATGGCCAAGCGCTCGATCTTTGACCGGCAGACGAAAGCCGACCTCGCGGTGATCGGCATCGACGATGCGGGCTCGCGCGACATGGCCGGCTGGCTCGATACCAGGCCCGCCCATGTTATCCGCGTGTCCGGCAGCGAAACGCCGCTCGCCAACGGGGCTGCACTGCCCGGCGCCCACAATGCCCAGAATGCCGCAGCCGCGACCGCAATGGCGCGTTTCCTTGGCGTATCCGACACGGCCATAGCCGCCGGACTCGCCAGCTATCCGGGCCTGCCGCACCGCCAGCAGCGCATCGTCACCATCGGCGGCGTCACCTTCATCAACGACAGCAAGGCCACCAACGCCGACGCCTCCGAACGCGCTTTGGTTTGCTACGACCGGGTGATCTGGATTGCCGGCGGCATGGCCAAGGAAGGCGGGATCGAGCCGCTGGTGCCGCTGTTCCCCCGTATCGCCCGCGCCCTGCTGATCGGCCGCGACGCCCCGCAATTCGCCGCCACGCTGACCCGCGAAGGGGTCCCGTTCGACATGGTCGGCACCCTGGAAGCCGCTGTCCCGGCCGCCTTCGCCGCCGCCAAATCGGAAAACGCCCCGATCGTGCTGCTGTCGCCGGCCTGTGCGAGCTGGGATCAGTTCACCGGCTACGACCAGCGTGGCGACCGCTTTGCCGAACTCGCTCGTAACCTGAAAGCGGGAGACGCCTGATGCCGCCTCTGTCGCGCGCCGATAACTCGCTGCTGGGCCGCTGGTGGTGGAGCGTCGATCATTGGACGCTGGGTGCGATCGGCACGCTGATTGGCCTCGGCTACGTCATGATGCTGGCTGCCAGCCCCGCCGTTGCCGAACGCATCGGCACGTCGCGGGAAACCTTCATCTTCAAGCAGGTGTTCTTCCTGGCAATCGCCGGCTTGGTCGTCGTCGGGGTGTCGATGCTGTCGCCGCGGGAGATCCGGCGCCTGGCGATGATTGGTTGCGCCGTGGCGCTGGTGATGACGGCGATGACCATGGTCGTTGGCATGGACATCAAGGGTGCCCGCCGCTGGATCTCGTTGCCCGGCATGTCGGTGCAGCCGAGCGAATTTCTGAAGCCGTGCTTCGCCGTTACCGCCGCGTGGCTGCTGGCCGAGGGCAAGCGGTCGCCCCGGTTCCCCGGCATGCTGCTGGCCGGCGGCATCTGCGCGATCATCCTGCTGCTGCTGAAGTCGCAGCCCGATATCGGCATGCTGCTGGTGGTGACCTCGGTGTTCCTGGCGCAGCTCTACGTCAACGGGCTGCCGCTTTACCTCGTCGGTGCCGCCGTTGGCCTGATGGGTGGCGGCGCGGTCATGGCCTACACCTTTCTGCCGCACGTTCGCGTCCGCTTTGACGGCTATTGGAAGGGCGAGGGCGACCATTACCAGATCAACACCGCGCTGGAAGCATTCGGCAACGGCGGCTTCATGGGCCGTGGCGCCGGAGAGGGCCGCGTCAAGGACATCCTGCCCGACGCCCATGCCGACTTTGTCTATGCCGTCGCCGGCGAGGAATTCGGCATGATCCTGTGTGCCATCATCCTCTCGATCTTCGCCTTCATCGTGATGCGCGGGCTGCTGCGCCTGCTGCGCGAGCAAGACCTGTTTGTCGTGCTGTCCTGCACCGGCCTGGTCACCGGCTTCGGGTTGCAGGCGTTCATCAACATGGCCTCCACCCTGGGGCTGATCCCGACCAAGGGCATGACGCTGCCGTTCATCTCCTATGGCGGGTCGTCGGCGATCGCGATCGCGCTGGGCATGGGCATGCTGCTGGCGCTGACCCGCCGCCGCAGCCGGGATGAACCAGGATGAGGGGGCCGGCCGTGCAACCCATCGTCATCGCCGCCGGCGGGACGNNCCGACTTCGTCTTCGCGGTGGCGGGGGAGGAGTTCGGGCTGGTGGTCTGCCTCGTCATCATCGCGGTGTTCGCCTTCATCGTGCTGCGCGGCCTCGGGCGAGTGAAGGCCGAGGCGGACGCTTACGTGGTGCTGGCGGCCACGGGGCTGGCCGGCGGGTTCGGGTTCCAGGCCCTGGTCAACCTCGCCACCACCGTCCACCTGATGCCGACCAAGGGGATGACGCTGCCGTTCGTCTCCTATGGCGGGTCGTCGGCGGTGGCGGTGGCGCTGGGCATGGGCATGCTGCTGGCGCTGACCCGCCGCCGCAGCCGGGATGAACCAGGATGAGGGGGCCGGCCGTGCAACCCATCGTCATCGCCGCCGGCGGGACGGGCGGGCATTTCTTTCCCGCCGAGGCGCTGGCCGCCGAACTGATCGCGCGCGGTCATCGCATCGTGCTGATGACCGACGCTCGTTCTGGCGGGCTGAAAAGCCCGGTGTTCGCGGGCCGCGAGCAATACGTGATCCGCGGTGCCGGCATCGCCGGACGCGGCGCATGGCGCGGGATCAAGGCGGTGGCTTCGCTGGCCGCCGGCGTCGTCCAGGCGCGCGGCATCCTGTCGCGCCTGGGTGCCGGCTGCGTGGTCGGCTTTGGCGGTTACCCGAGCGTCGCGCCGATCCTGGCTGCGCGCATGGTGCGGCATCGCCCGGCGGTGATCCTGCAAGAGCAGAACGCCGTGCTGGGACGGGCCAACCGGTTCCTGTCACGCCGAGCGGATGTGCTGGCGCTGGGGTTTGAGAATACGACCCGCGTGCCGGCTGGCACGAAGACCGTGGTCTCGGGCAATCCGGTGCGGCCCGCTATCGCTGCCCTCGCGCAGACCGGCTACGTCGCCGCAGCCGATCGCATCCGGATTCTGGTGCTTGGCGGATCATTGGGCGCCCGCGTGTTCAGCGACGTCGTCCCGGCGGCGCTGGCGGCATTGCCCGAAGCGATCCGCGCCCGGCTTACCCTGGTGCAGCAGGTCCGTGCGGAAGACATGGAACGGGTGAAGGCGGCCTATGCAGCCAGCGGGATCGCCGCCGAACTGGCGCCGTTCTTCGGCGATGTCGCGACCCGGCTGGTGGCGGCGCATCTGGTGATCGCCCGTGCTGGCGCGTCCACCGTCGCTGAACTCGCGGTCGCGGGGCGCCCCGCTATCCTGGTGCCGCTGCCCGGTGCGATCGACGACCATCAATCCGCCAATGCGCGTGCGCTGGAGCAGGCCGGCGGCGCCTGGGTCGTGCCGCAGCGCGCGTTCACCTCCGAGACGCTGGCCGCACGGCTGAGCGAATTGTTGGCCGATCCGGTCGGTCTGACCGGCGCCGCTGTCGCTGCCCGTACGCAGGCCCGTGCCGACGCCGCGTCCCGACTGGCCGATCTGGTCGAATCCCAAATGGCCGTGGTCACGGCGGAAAAGCACGCATGAGAGCCCTTCCTCTTTCCATCGGCACCATCCACTTCGTTGGCATCGGCGGCATCGGCATGTCCGGCATCGCCGAGGTGCTGCACGAACTCGGATACGCCGTGCAGGGCAGCGACATCGCTGAGTCCGCCAACGTGCTGCGTCTGCGCGCCGCCGGGATTCCGGTCGCGATCGGCCACGATGCGGCGAACCTGGGCGACGCGCAGGTCGTGGTCGTCTCCACTGCCGTCAAGCGCGACAACCCCGAGGTCGCCTCGGCCCGCGCGCGACTGATCCCGGTGGTGCGGCGCGCGGAGATGCTGGCCGAACTGATGCGGCTGAAATGGTCGGTCGCGGTCGGCGGCACACACGGCAAGACCACCACCACCAGCCTGATCGCCTGCATGCTGGAAGCGGCGCACCTGGACCCCACCGTCATCAACGGCGGCATCATCAACGCCTATGGCACCAACACCCGCATGGGCAGCGGCGACTGGATGGTAGTGGAGGCCGACGAAAGCGACGGGTCGTTCCTGCGCCTGCCGGCGATCATTGCTGTTGTTACCAATATGGACCCGGAACATCTGGACCATTGGGGCAGCGCGGAGGCAATGTTGGCCGGCTACGATCAGTTCGTCGCCAACATCCCGTTCTACGGATTCGCCGTCCTGTGCATCGACCATCCGGCGGTGCAACAGATGATCCCCCGCCTGTCGGATCATCGTATCGTCACCTACGGATTTTCACCGCAGGCCGATGTGCGCGCCGAGAAGGTTTCGCCGGACAAGTTCGGTTCCACCTTCGACGTGGTCGTAACGGATCGCTACCGCAATCGCGCCCGCCGCATGGGGCCGTTCCGGTTGCCGATGCTGGGCGCCCACAATGTGCAGAACGCCCTGGCGGCGATCGCCGTCGGCATCGAGATGGAGATCGACGACAAAACGCTGGCCAATGCGTTCCTTGGCTTCAAGGGCGTCAAGCGCCGCTTCACAAAGACCGGCGAGGCGGGCGGCATCACGGTGATCGACGACTACGGCCACCATCCGGTGGAAATCGCCGCCGTGCTTAAAGCCGCGCGTCAGGCCGGTGCCCGCGATGTTGTCGCCGTCGTCCAGCCGCACCGCTACACGCGCCTTGAATCGCTGTTCAACGAGTTCTGCACCTGCATGAACGACGCCGGTACAGTGATCGTGGCCGATGTCTACGCGGCCGGTGAGCAGCCGATCCCGGGCATCAACCGCGACGCGCTGGTCGAGGGCCTGCGCGCCCGTGGCCACCGCAGCGTCGTTGCGCTGCCGAATCCCGCTATGCTGGCGGAAATGGTCCATGCCATCGCTCGTCCGGGCGACTTCGTCGTTTGCCTCGGTGCCGGGTCCATCACCCAATGGGCGGGCGCGCTTCCCGGCGAACTCCTGGCACTGCAAGCCAGCGGCGGAAAGCGGGTGGCAGGCGCATGATGACCGCCGCGCGCATGACCGGTTTCGTCGAAACCCTGCCGCCGCTGCGTGGCCGGGTGCAGGCCGATGCGCCGCTTGCCCCGTTCACCTGGTTTCGCGCGGGCGGGGCGGCGGAGGCATTGGTGCGCCCGGCGGATGCCGATGATCTGTCGGGTTTTCTCGCTGCCCTGCCGCACGAAATTCCGGTGCATGTTATCGGCGCGTGCTCCAACCTGATCGTGCGCGACGGCGGTCTTCCGGGGGTTACGATCCGGCTGGCGCGTGGCTTCTCCACCATCACGCCGGAGGCTGACGGCATCATCGCCGGCGCCGCCTCGCTGGATGTCACGGTCGCGGAACATGCCGCCGAAGCCGGGCTGACGGGACTTGAGTTTCTGTCGGGCATCCCTGGCTCGATCGGCGGCGCGGTGACGATGAACGCCGGCGCCTATGGTGGGGACATGGCCAGCGTTCTCGATTGGGCGGAGATCGTTACCCGCTCCGGCGAACAGCGCCGTCTGCTTGGGCCGCAACTTGCCTTTGCCTACCGTCATGCGGCGTTGCCGGCGGGCGCGGTCGTTACACGGGTGCGGCTGCGCGGCACGCGTGGGGCACCGGCGCTGATTGCGACCCGCATGGCGGAAATCAAGGCCGCGCGCGAGGCTTCGCAACCGGTACGTGCGCGTACCGGAGGCTCGACCTTCCGTAATCCCGACGGCATGAAGGCGTGGGAGCTGATCGACGCCGCCGGCTGCCGGGGACTGACCCGCGGCGGCGCGATGGTGTCTGAAAAGCACTGCAACTTTCTCATCAACACCGGCTCCGCCACCGCCGCCGATATCGAGGGCCTGGGCGAGGAAGTCCGCCGCCGTGTGCTGGCCACCACCGGCGTGACGCTGCACTGGGAAATCCGCCGCATTGGCATGCCGGCGGTCTCGCCCTTCACCGTCATGACGAAGGACGTCGCCCCAACTGACGGTGATCCATCATGACCCGCGTCGTCGTCCTGTATGGCGGCATCTCCGCCGAACGCGAGGTCAGCCTGTCCAGCGGCGTCCAGGTCGCCGCCGCTCTGCGGGAGGCTGGTTACGAGGTCGATGCGGTCGATGTCGGGCACGATCTTGCCGCCGTGATCGCCGCGCTGACTCCCAAACCCGACGTCGTCTTCAACGCGCTGCACGGCCGTTTTGGTGAAGACGGATCCATCCAGGGCATGCTCGACTGGCTTGGCATTCCGTACACCCACTCAGGCCTGCGTGCCTCGGCTGTCGCGATGGACAAGCAGGCGGCGAAAGCGTTGTTCGCGGCAGCCGGTTTGCCGGTGGCACCCGGCCGGATGGTGTCGATCGCGGAACTGGAAGCGGGCGATCCGTTGCCGTTGCCGTATGTGGTCAAGCCGGTGAACGAAGGGTCCTCCGTCGGCGTTACGGTCGTGCGGGGCGGCGACAACCGTCGTGTCGAGATCGCAAGAACCTGGACGTATGGTCCGGCCGCTCTGGTTGAAGAATACATTCCGGGCCGCGAACTGACGGTCGGTGTGATGGATGACCGCGCTTTGGCGGTGACGGAAATCCAGGCTGTGGCGGGCGCGTTCTACGACTATGAGTCCAAGTACGGCGATGGTGGTTCCAACCATATCCTTCCCGCCAATGTTCATCCCGACATAACCGCTCAGGCGATGGAAATGGCCGTCGCCGCGCATCGGGCGATCGGTTGCAGCGGCGCCACGCGCTGCGATTTCCGTTACGACGACACGAAGGGCGAGCCGGGCCGGTTGGTGTTGCTGGAAATCAATACGCAGCCGGGCATGACGCCGACATCGTTGCTGCCGGAACAGGCCGCGTTTCGCGGTATCGGCTTCGCGCAACTGTGCGCCTGGATGGTGGAGAATGCATCATGCCGAGCATGAAACGATCTCCGCGTAATTCCGTGAGTGACAGGCCGTCTGGCTGGCGGTTGCTGTTGCGCCGTCAGCGTCGTTTGTTACGGCCGGCCGTCTGGGTCGCGTCCGGTTCCGTTGTCGTTCTATTCCTGATGGTTGTGTTCCACTCCGCCGCGCCGCACAGCACCGGCACTTTGTCCACGATGCGTGAGAAGCTTGGTGCGATGACAGCCGTATCGGGTCTGCGCGTGACGGACATCGTGATCGAGGGCCGGGCCAACACGCCGGAGCCTTTGCTGTGGTCGGCGATCGGCGTGAAGAAGGGCGACCCGATTTTGGGGTTCTCGTTGGAGGAAACCCGAGCGAATATCGAGCGGATTCCTTGGGTCGAAAAGGCAACGATCGAGCGACGCCTGCCGGGCACCGTGGTGATCAACCTGCAAGAGAGGCGTCCGTTCGCCATTTGGCAGAATCAGGGTGCTTTCGTGCTGGTGGATCGTGCCGGCCAGGTCGTTGCAAACCAGAACGTCGCGCAGTTCCGTCATCTGCCCTGGATCGTCGGTCAGGGCGCGCCGACCGCCGCCGCCGTCCTTTTGGATGCGCTGCGAGAGCGTCCGGCGCTGGCGGAAAAGGTTTCGGCCAGTGTTCGCGTCGGGGAGCGCCGGTGGAACCTGCGGATGAAGAACGGCACCGACGTCATGCTGCCGGAAGGTCATGAAATCGCTGCCCTGGATCGTTTGATCCAGCTTCAGCAGGACCACGCCGTGCTGGATCGTCCGCTTCAGGCGATCGACCTGCGGCTGCCCGACCGAATGGTTTTCCGTCCCAGGACGGACTCGAAGGACGGCGCGGTCGTTCCGCCTGTTCCGCCCGGAACGAGTCCGCCCGCGGTTCCCGTTCTCGCTAAGAAACCCACATAGGGGCACGATCGGATGGCAGACAATCCTCGTCGCGTGCTTCCACCGGCCGAAACCGGCCCACCGGAGCAGGAGCCTTCGCGCCACCATCGGTCGGGCCCGTTCGGTGTTGTCGACATCGGAACGACGAAAGTGGCGTGCCTGATCGGCCGCGTCGAAAGCGACGGTACGTTACGCGTGCTGGGCTTTGGCTGGCAGAAGGGCAGGGGCCTGAACTGCGGTGACATCGTCGATCTGGAAGGCGCGGAGAAAGCGATCCGCGCCTGTGTCGGTCAGGCCGAGGACATGGCGGACGTTCGTTTGCGATCCGTTACCGTCAACCTGACCTGCGGCCAGCCGGAATCGCGTCTGTTCAACGTGCAATGGCCGGTCGGCGGCCGCGCGGTGTCCGAGAACGATATTCGTTACGTTTTGAATGAGGGCCGCGGTTTGGCGGCGGTGGACGGACGCGAACCGATCCATGTCCTGCCGCTGAATTTCGCGGTCGACGCCACCGACCACGTCACCGATCCGCGCGGCCTGTTTTGTTCCACGCTGAACGCCCGCCTGCATGTGATCGACGCCGCAGCGACCGCCTTGCGGACGTTGGAAGCCTGCATCGGCCGTTGCGACCTTGAAATCGAGGACCTCGTCTCCGCTCCATATGCCTCGGGATTGTCCAGTCTGGCGCCCGAGGAACGTGAACTGGGCGCGACCGTGATCGACATGGGCGGCGGCACCACCAGCATGGCGGTCTATGCCGACAAGCAGATGATGCACACCGCGCAGATTCCGATGGGCGGGCTGCATGTCACCAAGGATCTGGCGATTGGCCTGTCCACCACGCTGATCCATGCGGAGCGGTTGAAGACGTTGTATGGCAACGTCGAATCCAGCCCGGACGACGAACGCGAATTGCTGCCGGTTCCGCTGATGGGCGAGGAAGACCACCAGCTTGCGCGTGTGCCGCGCAGCATGGTGGTCAACATCATCCGTCCGCGAATCGAAGAAACCCTTGAGAACATCAGGGACCGCCTCGATTCGTCGGGCATGAGCCGAGCGGCGGGAAACCGCGTGGTGCTGACCGGCGGGGCCTGTCAGTTGCCGGGCGTTCGCGAAATGGCGGCCCGCATGCTCAGCCGGCAGGTGCGGCTCGGTCGTCCGTTCGCACTGCGCGGCTTGCCGGAACTGGCGACCGGACCCGCATTTTCCACTGCCGCCGGCCTGCTTTCCTGGGCCGCGGGCGAGGGAAGGGGCTTCCAGGACATCGATTTGGATGGCGAGCCGCGAGCCGGTCTGTTCCGCCGGTTCGTCAATTTTTTGAAAGAACGTGTCTGACCCTTGCCGCGAATCGAAAGATTTGTCGTAACCAGTAACCAGCAGTTGTTCCCGTGATAACGGGGGAGAAAACAAAATGACCCTTAACCTGACGATCCCGCAGATGAACCACACTGATTTCTCGCCCCGAATCACAGTTATCGGTGTCGGTGGCGGTGGCACCAACGCGGTCGACAACATGATCGCCGCCAACCTTCAGGGTGTGGAGTTCGTGGTCGCGAACACCGACGCGCAGCAGCTTATGCACAGCCGCGCCGATCGCCGCATCCAGCTTGGCCCGCACATCACCCAGGGCCTGGGCGCCGGCGCGAAGCCCGAGATCGGCAAGGCAGCGGCGGAAGAAGCCGCCGATGAGCTTTATCGTCACCTCGATGGCGCACACATGGTGTTCATTACCGCCGGCATGGGCGGCGGCACCGGTACCGGTGCGGCCCCGGTCATCGCCCGCATGGCGCGCGAGCGTAACATCCTGACGGTCGGCGTCGTTACCAAGCCGTTCGGCTTCGAAGGTGTCCGCCGAGCGCGTTCGGCCGATCAGGGCATCGAGGAACTGCAACAGTACGTCGATACGTTGATCGTCATCCCCAACCAGAATCTCTTCCGGATGGCGAACGAGCGTACCACGTGGCGCGACGCCTTCAAGATGGCCGATCAGGTTCTCTATATGGGTGTGCGTGGCGTCACCGATCTGATGATGGTGCATGGCCTGGTGAACCTCGACTTCGCCGATATCCGTACGGTCATGGCGGAGATGGGCAAGGCGATGATGGG
>DNXO01000021.1:59324-60350 GCA_003506895.1 Acetobacteraceae bacterium
GGCGATGATGGGCACCGGTGAGGCCGAGGGCGAAAACCGCGCCATCCGCGCCGCCGAGGCCGCGATCAACAACCCGCTGCTGGAAGACACCAGCATGTCCGGTGCGCGCGGCCTGCTGATCAACATCACCGGCGGCGAAGACCTGACGTTGTTTGAGGTCGATCAGGCCGCCAACCGCATCCGCGAGGAAGTGGACGAGGAAGCCAACGTGATCTTCGGTTCGGCGGTCGATGAAACCTTATCTGGACGGATCCGGGTATCGGTCGTCGCCACCGGCATCGACTCGCAAAACCGAGCCGAACAGTCTCGTCCGAAGCTGGTCGCGGTCGGCGGCGGTGGTGCAGCCCCCGCGCCGCAGCCGATCGTGCGCAACGCGCCCGCCGCCGCGGCCCCGGCGTTCATGCCCAGCGCGGTCCAGGCCGTGGCTTCGAACCCGCTGCGGCAGGCCTCGCCACAAACCCAGCCCGAGGCAGCCGTTGCCCAGGCGGTCGCGCTGGATGCGAACCAACAGCCGATGCCGCAGCTTCGCACGGTCGCGCAGCCGCAGTTCCAGCCGCAACAGCAGATGCAGCCGCGTCAACAGCCCGCCCAACCGGCACCGCCGACTCCGGCACAGCTTCTGGCCACCAAAGCGAGCCTGTTCGCCGAAACCCAGCGTCCGACGGCGATGCCGGCCCAGCCTCCAGCGCAGCCGATGCCGGATCATGGCCGTCCCAGCCTGTTCAATGCGGTGACCGGGGCATTCCGCCGCCGCACCGCACCACAAGCAGCGCCGATGCCCCAGCCGCAGGTTCAGCAGTACGCTCGCAAGCAGGAGCCTTCGATGGACGAATATCAGCCCCAGCCCCAGTTGCAGCCTCAGGCGCCGGTTCCGTCGGTTTCCACCCAGCAGGCACCGACCGGCGACCAGGGTGGGTTTGAAATCCCGGCATTCCTCCGCCGGCAGCACTCAAAGTAATCAAGGTTTTGCGACACTAAGGGGCCGCTGCGAAATAACCGCGTCGATGGACGCACGGCCGGTGGAGA
>DNXO01000021.1:60713-70744 GCA_003506895.1 Acetobacteraceae bacterium
GCCGACGGCTTCCGTCAAACGACTCGTTTATTTCGCCGCGTATCCTAAGGGGGGCCAAGCGGTTCGGTTGAGCCACTTGGCCCCTTTTTTCTTTCGTAGCCCCAATGCCAGCGGCCCAAAGGGCCAACTGGTATGGGTGCGCGCCGCCCTTCCGGCTATCCTGCCGACGGCCGCGCGCCTACGCTGTAGCCGCCATGGCCGTACACATCAGTCCGCTCCCCTCCGTCGATGCATTGTTGCGCGCGCCCGAAGCCGAGGTCCTGCTGAGTCGGTTTGGCCGCGCCGCGTTGACCGCCACGGTGCGCGAGGTGCTGGCGACACGCCGAACCGTCCGCGCGTTCGGCGCCAGCGCTGCTGATATCCTGGGCGAGACAGCCGATCGCCTGGCAATCCGCTTCGCCCGGTCGCAACGTCCGGTTTTCAACATGACTGGCACGGTGCTGCACACTAATCTTGGACGCTCGCCAATGCCGCCCGAAGCCGCTGAGGCGGCGGCCGAGGCGATGCGCGGCGCCACGAACCTGGAATACGATCTGGCAACGGGCCAACGCGGCGAGCGCGACGACCATGTCAGCTTCCTGCTGCGCGAACTGACCGGCGCCGAGGCGGCCACCGTGGTGAACAATAACGCGGCGGCGGTGATGCTGGTGCTGAATACCCTCGCACTCGGCAAGGAGGTCCCGGTTTCACGCGGCGAGCTGATCGAGATCGGCGGGGCCTTCCGCGTGCCCGATATCATCGCCCGAGCCGGTGCCATCCTAAAAGAGGTTGGAACCACCAACCGGACACACCCGCGCGATTATCAGGCCGCGATCGGTGCCGCGACCGGGGCCGTGATGCGGGTTCACCAGGCTAACTACGCCATAACTGGCTTTACCGCGATGGTATCGACCCGAGCCCTGAGTGAAATCGCGCATGCGGCGGGGCTGCCCCTGATCGAGGATCTCGGCAGCGGCAGTCTGGTTGATTTGGAACGCTGGGGTTTGCCGCATGAGCCGACACCCCGCGATTCGTTGGCCGCCGGTGCGGATGTCGTCACGTTCTCCGGCGATAAATTGTTGGGCGGCCCTCAGGTCGGCCTGATCGTTGGTCACAAGAGTGTGATATCCGCGATCAACCAAAACCCTTTGAAGCGCGCCCTGCGTGTCGACAAGGGGCGTCTCGCCGCGCTTGAAGTCGTGCTGCGGATGTACCGCGATCCCGACCGTCTGGCCGACCGGTTACCCGCGCTCCGTCTCCTGACCCGCTCGGAGGATGATATCCAAGCGACGGCGGAACGGATTCGCGCGGCGCTTTTAGGCCGCTGGCCGGATCGCGATATCGATATCCAACCGTGTCGCAGCCAGATCGGATCAGGTGCGCTACCGGTTGACCTGCTGCCGTCCGTTGCCGTGACGATCGGTGGTATACAATTGAAAAATATAAGAAACATCTTAATGTCCCTGCCAAAGCCGGTGATCGGCCGCATCGCCAAGGGCCGGTTGATCCTGGACTGCAGGTGCCTGGAGCAGGCTGACGAAGCGCCGTTCATTGCCCAGATCATGCAAGCCGCCGATACTGCCTGACGGAGGAGAAGCGGCCCCGGTGGGTCGGCCGGACTTCAAACCCGGTTAGGGCCGCGGAGCGGTCCCGGGCAGGTTCGACTCCTGCTCTCTTCCGCCACCGAACCGGCGCGGCCCACGAAAATCGCTGTGGCTATGGAGCCACAGTGTGGCCGCTTCGATGCCTCTACCCCTCGCTAATGGCGCGACGGATAGCTATAGATATCGCAGCGAAAGGGCAGTTCGGATGGTTATTTTTCGGACGCGCGTCGCGCCGGTCTTGGTGAACGAAGGAGAAATCTAATGAAGTTCCGCAGTGCTCTGTTGGCGGCCACATTGCTGGCGCTGCCGGTTGTCGCCAAGGCGCAGCCGATCACAGGTCTTTATGTCGGCGCTGGCGCGGGCGTAAACATTATGGGAAGCGAAGACTTTAAGGGCAATGTTGCAGGTGGCCGTGTAACCACCGGTAGCAAGGGCCTGAACTCCGCGGTTGGGCCGGCTTTGGACCTTAGCCTTGGCTATGGTTTCGGCAACGGTCTAAGGGCGGAAGTAGAAGGCCTCTATACCTATAACTCCTTTAGCGGCAACAATTACGGCGGTCACGAGCAGAAAATCGGACCGATGGTCAACGTAATTTATGACTTCGTGAATCTTGTTCCCATGGTCCAGCCTTATGTCGGCGTCGGCGCGGGCTATATTTGGACGCAGGAGGACAACCTACACTTCGGGGCGGCTCCAACGGTGTTCACCGCGGGCAGGTCGACCCAAGGCTCGTTCGCCTACCAGGGGATCGTTGGTGCGGCCATGCCGATTCCGTCGGTGCCCGGATTGGCTTTGACCGCCGACTATCGCTTCCTCGGCCTTGCGGAGAACCGTGACTATAGCGGCACCGTCACCGGTGGTGCCAGGGCCGTTCCGGGGACCGTCCGCTCCACGAACAACTACAACAACATAATCACCGTTGGCTTGCGCTACGCCTTCGGCGCACCGCCCCCGCCGGCCCCGGCTGCGCCTGCTCCGATGGCTGCCGCGCCATCGCCGATCTCCCGCTCCTACCTCGTCTTCTTTGATTGGGACAAAGCGGACCTGACGGATCGTGCCCGCCAGATCGTATCCGAAGCCGCCACGAACTCGACGAAGGTGCAGTACACGAAGCTTGAAGTGAACGGTTATACCGACACGTCGGGCACCCCCGCTTACAACCAGGGTCTGTCGGTTCGCCGTGCGCAAGCGGTTGCCGCGGAACTGGTCAAGGATGGCGTGCCCAAGAGCGCGATCACCATCCAGGGCTTTGGCGAAACCCATCCGTTGGTGCCGACGGGCGCCAATGTGCGGGAGCCGCAGAACCGCCGCGTCGAAATCATCATCAAGTAGATTTCGGCTATCGGCTTCGAAGATCAGGGGCGCCTTCGGGCGCCCCTTTTTTGTGACGCCAACCTAGTCTTGCAGACAACGATCATCGAACGCATGGCAGCCCAGCGCTTGTCTTGCAGAATCGTTATAGTTACTATGTCGTAAATCTGGACGGATAACGGCTCGCCGACCGGATTTTGTCGATTCCTACGTAAAGCAGAGGTCAAATGAATATTCGCACGATATTGGCGGCATCCACCTTGCTGGTGCTTCCGCTCGCGGCGCACGCGCAAACCGCGCAGGGTCTGTATATCGGCCTGGGTGGCGGCTTGAACATCATGCAGGATGAGCAGGTTAAGTCCGTCGGCAATGTCAATGGCAGCGGCGTGAACCTGGACACCAAGCTAGGCGCCACCGGCGTGGGCAGCATCGGCTGGGCCTATGGCAACGGCCTGCGGGCGGAAGTCGAATTCGACTACCGCTACAATGGTCTGGACAAGGTTTCCGGCCCGCGCGGTTCGGTCGGGCTCAGCGGATCCGAGCAGAAATACGGGCCGATGGTGAACGTGCTGTACGACTTCACCACCCTGTCGCCGTCGGTCGTGCCGTATATCGGCGCTGGCGCCGGCTATCAGTGGATCCATGAGGATACCAACGCCGGCGGCGCTGCTGGCAACCAGACTGCGGGCGCCTTCGCCTATCAGGGTATCGTGGGCGCGGCCATCCCCGTCTCCGCCGTCCCGGGTCTGTCGCTGACAGGCGAATACCGCTTCCTGGGCACCGCTGGCGACCGTAACTATTCCGGCATCAAGCTCGGGAACGATTACAACCACTCGATCCTGATGGGCATCCGTTATGCGTTCGGCACCGCTCCGGCGCCCGCGCCGATGGCGCCCGCTCCGATCGCGGCCGCGCCGGCCCCGGTTTCCCGCTCCTACATCGTGTTCTTCGATTGGGACAAGGCGGACCTGACGGACCGTGCCCGCCAGATCGTGTCGGAAGCCGCCGTGAACTCAACCAAGGTTCAAGTCTCCCGGCTTGAGGTGAACGGTTACACCGATGCATCGGGCACGCCCGCTTACAACCAGGGCCTTTCGGTTCGCCGTGCGCAAGCGGTCGCCGCGGAACTGGTCAAGGACGGCGTTCCCAAGAGCGCGATCACCATCCAGGGCTTCGGCGAAACCCATCCGCTGGTGCCGACCGGCGCCAACGTGCGGGAGCCGCAGAACCGCCGCGTCGAAATCATCATCAAGTAGATTTCGGCTATCGGCTACGACGATCAGGGGGCGCCTTCGGGCGCCCCTTTTTGTTGAGGCGGTATCCGTTGTAGCGGGAAGCAACGGAGCGGTGACACACGCGATCAGAATGTCCCGCAGGCCTGCACCACGGTCATACCCACAAGCTGTTGGTGGAACTTGATCTGATAAGCCGAACGGATCCGCTCGATCGCGGCCAGGCTGTCGGGTGATTCCGGAAGCGCGGCCACCAGCACCTTGGTCGCTTCCTTGATGGTCTTTCGTGTGATCGGGTTCATCCACCCGCCGTTGGCGTCCAGCACGGTATAGCCGTTCGGCAGATTGGCGGTGACGGTTTCGTCCTGGAACGCCCGCCATTCTTTTTCCGTCAGATCGTCGCGGCCGGGGATAGCCTTGCCCAGATACACCGTGAACACAGCCATCGGGGAGCCGGCGCCCGGCGCACACCGAGGCGGCGCGGCTTGGGTGCAGGCAGCAAGGCCAGGCACGATCAGGACAATCAGGCGGCGCTGGAGAAACCGGACCATGCAGGCACCTTCTGGTGGCGGTCGGGAAGGCTTAACCGAACACCCGCTTGCCGCGCTTCCATGTCCCCAGCACCACACCTTCCAGTGCTCGGCCATCGAACGGCGTGTTCTGTGCCTTGCCGGGCAGTTCGCCAGCTTCGACCTTCCAGATTCGGTCTGGATCGAACAGGCACAGATCGGCGACCGCGCCCTTGGCGATCCGCCCCGCCTCGCTTCCCAGCAGATCGGCTGGGCGCGCCGTGAGCAGCTCGATGGCCGCTGGCAGGGCCATCGATCCATTGTGGACATACGCCAGGGTGACCCCCAGCAGCGTTGCGAGGCCGGACCCGCCGGCCGATGCCAGGGCGAACGGCAACCGTTTATCGTCGGCGTCCCGCGGCTGGTGGTCGGAGGCGATCGCATCGATCGTCCCGTCGGCCAGCGCGGCGATCACGGCCTTGCGGTCGTGTTCCTTGCGAAGCGGCGGCGACAGCTTCGCGTAGGTGCGGAAATCCCCGATCGAGGTTTCGTTCAGATCGAAGTACGGCGGCGCGGTGTCGCAGGTCACCGACAGCCCAGCGACCTTGGCCTGGCGAATCAAGGCCAGCGCCTCGCCGGTCGAGACATGGGCGAAGTGAACCGCCCCGCCGGTCAGTTCGGCGAGCCGGATATCGCGCGCAACCATGATCGCCTCGGCGGCGGCCGGAATACCTGGCAGTCCCAGCCGTGTGGCCTGCTCGCTTTCGGTCGCGCAACCGCCGCCAGCCAGGGACGGGTCCTCCGGATGCTGGACGATGCGGGCACCGAACCCGCGCGCGTACGACAGCGCCAGCCGCATCAGCCTGGACGAGCCGATCGCTTTCGACCCGTCGGTGAAGGCCACCGCCCCGGCTTCACGCAGCAGCCCGAGTTCCGCGAGTTCCTCGCCTCGGCAGCCACGGGTCACGGCGCCATAGGGCAGGATGGTCAGGCTGCCGGTGTCCTCGCCGCGTGTCCGCAGCAACTGCACCAGCGCCGGGTCGTCGATGGCCGGATTCGTGTCGGGCAGCGCTGCCAGTGTGGTGATCCCGCCGGCGGCGGCGGCCGCGGCGGCGGAGGCAATGGTCTCGCGGTACTCGAACCCCGGTTCCCCGAGTGCGGCACGCATATCGACCAGACCAGGACACAGCACCGCAGCATCCGCCTCGATCACCGTGGCACCGTCGGGACGGCCGAGCGAAGGCCCAAAATCGGCAATGATCCCGTCGCGGATCAGCAGGTCGCCCTGAACGTCAACGCCGGCACCGACGATGCGGACGCCCGAGAAGAGGGTGTCAGTGCTCATTGCGGCGATTGCCCCGCGACAGCATGTCCAGCACACCCATGCGGACGGCGACCCCCATCTCGACCTGTTCCTTGATCACACTGCGCACCGGATCGTCGGCGATCGCGCTGTCGATCTCCACGCCGCGGTTCATCGGGCCGGGATGCATGACGATGGCGTCCGGCTTCGCGAACGCCAGCTTGGCGGCATCCAGGCCGTAGAAACGGAAATATTCCCGCGCGCTGGGGACCTGGCCCTTGGACATCCGCTCGCGCTGCAGGCGCAGCATCATGACCACATCGGCATCCCTAAGCCCGGCTTCCATATCGTGGAACACGGTGACGCCCAGATCGGCGACTTGGGCCGGGATCAGCGTCGGCGGCCCCACCACGCGGACCTGACAACCCATCGTGGTCAGCAGATGGATGTTCGATCGTGCCACCCGCGAGTGTGCGATGTCGCCGCAGATCGCCACGATCAGACCGGCGATCCGGCCCTTGCGGCGCTTGATGGTCAGCGCATCGAGCAGCGCCTGGGTTGGATGCTCATGCGTGCCGTCGCCGGCGTTGATCACCGCGGCATCGACGATCTGCGCCAGCAGGTTCGGCGCGCCCGATTGGTCGTGGCGCACCACCAGCAGATCGCAATGCATGGCGTTCAGCGTCGCCGCCGTGTCGATCAGGGTCTCACCCTTGTTCACCGAGGATGTCGAGACGCCCATGTTGATCACATCGGCGCCCAGTCGCTTGCCGGCCAGCTCAAAGCTGGTGCGGGTGCGGGTGCTGTCCTCGAAGAACAGATTGATCAATGTGCGCCCGCGCAGCAGGTCGCGCTGGGTCTTGCCGGACCGGTTGAGCAGCACATAGCTCTCGGCCAGGTCGAGCAATTGGCCAATCTCGGGCGGTTCCAGCCCTTCGATCGCCAGGAGATGTTTCTGCCGGTAGAACACGGCGCTTCGTTGCAGCAACCTAGGCGGGGCGTCAACAGGGGGAATAGGAGTGGCGTTGGCCGATCGGTACATGGCGCGGCTGAAAACGGCCGAAAGCCTGGTTAATCAAGGCAAGGCGGCGGAAGCCGAGGAGTCCTGCCGAACCGTTCTCCTTGATGCACCCGGCCTGCCGGAGGCCACCGCTCTCCTGGGATTCATCGTCGCGCGGCGCAACCGGCGCGAGGAAGCCGAGTCGCTGCTGCGCGACGCGATCGGCAAACGTCCCGCAGTTCCCCACTGGCATGCGGAACTGCGGAATATCCTGTGTTATTCCTACCGTCTGGACGACGCGCTGGCCGAGGCCCGCGAGGCCGTCCGACTCGATCCCGCCAGCGCCACGTTCTGGAACGGGCTGTCGCAGGTCCATTTCGACCGGGGCGAGTACGACCTCGGCTACGATGCGATCCTGGCGGCCCTGGCCTGCGATCCCCAACATGCGGAGTCGCATCTCTCACTGGCGCACGCGCTGCTGGCCTCCGGCAACCTGCGCGCGGGCTGGATCGAGTATGAGTGGCGGTTTCGCTCGAAGGTGTTCATCGACGCGCTGCCGAAGCAGGTGCGCCCATACTGGAACGGGATGCCGCTGCCGAAGCGGCGGCTGGTGATCTCCACCGACCAAGGCTACGGCGACTCCTTCCAGTTCGCCCGCTTCATTCCCCTCGCCGCCGCTCGGGTTGGCCAGGTGACGGTGATCTGCCGGGCCGCTCAGGTGCCAGTGTTTTCGCGGATTCCGGGGGTGGCGCGATGTGTGCCCGATCTGCGGCAGGCCGGCGATCATGCGGCGTTCTGCTGGCTGGCGAGCCTGCCGTATGTGTTCGGCACCGAACTGGCAACGATCCCGGCGGCGGGTCCGTATCTGACGGCCGATCCGGGGCGGCGAGCCCATTGGCGGGCGAGGCTGGCGGGGGCCACGGGTTCCGACGGCATCCGCGTTGGTCTGGTTTGGGCGGGGAACACCGACAATTCAGCCGATTGGCGCCGTTCGGTGTCGTTGGAATCGCTGCGGGCGCTTGGGACGATACCGGGTGTCCGCCTGGTGTCGCTGCAGAAGCCGGTGCCGGAGGCAGATCGGGCGGCGTTCGAGCCGATGGGGCTGGCCGATCTGTCGGCCGACCTGTCCGACTTCGGGGAAACCGCGGCGGCACTGACCAACCTGGATCTGGTCGTGACGGTCGATAGCGCGGTCGCTCATCTGGCGGGCGCGCTGGGGGTGCCGACCTGGGTGCTGATTTACGAGCCGGCCGATTGGCGGTGGATGACGCGGCGGGAGGATAGTCCCTGGTATCCGACCGTGCGGCTGTTCCGCCAGCCCCGAGCCGGGGCCTGGGGGGAGCCGATCGAACGGCTGATCGCGGCCTTGCGACGGGAGGCGTCGCAGCCATGAACACACACTATATATGCGATAGCGTTATGAAGCCGAATACGGCGATCAATAATACCAATCCGCCGAAAGACTGACACACCGGCACCGCCCCCTCACCGTCGTGGCGGGCGAAGGCCCGCCATCCACGCCTTGATCTGTCAGGCCGAATGCGTGGATGCCCACCTTCGTCGGCATGACGGGGAGGCATCACCAGAGAGTCGGCATCAACGCCGACTGGTATGTATGGCATAAGAAGCAAACAAAACATGTATAAATACTGATTTAATATGACTTATATTTAAACAGGGGTCTATTCTCCATAATGCTAATATATCCAATATTATTAAAATAATGATCCGCCCAGCGCAGCCTGTATATTTACCCTCGCGCCGCCCACCTGACGGACTATTCCTACACCAACGGGCTGAACGCGGCTTGGATGCCGCCGGCCGGCGACCTTCCTCGGAAACCAGGCAAAGCTTCACCCGCCCGACGAAGGCCGCATACAAAAAAAGGCGGTCGCACCATGGATGCGACCGCCCTTCCTTTCAGGCCAAAGCTTAGCCCGGCTGCGGTGCCGGAGCCGCCCCACCCGGAGGCGGCACCGCTGGCCGTCCCGCCGTCGGCACGGATGCCCGGCGCGATTCCGGTGCCGGCTCATCCACAACCTTGCGGATCACCGGTTCGCCGCGCAGCACGGTCCGGATTTCGTCACCAGACAGCGTCTCGTGTTCCAGCAGGCCGCGCGCCAGCCGATGCAGTTCCTCGACGTTCTCGGTCAGCAACCGCCGAGCCTTGGCATAGGCCCGGTCGATGATGTCCTTGATCTCGCCATCGATCTCGCGGGCGGTGGCTTCCGACACGTTCTTGTTCTGCGTGACGGAGTGACCCAGGAACACCTCCTGGCTGTTGTCGCCGTAGGCGATCATGCCCAGCTTATCGGACATGCCCCATTCGGTGATCATCCGGCGGGCCTGATCGGTCGCCATCTTGATGTCGCCCGAGGCACCGTTGGATACCTTGTCCGGCCCAAAGATGATCTCTTCCGCCGCTCGGCCGCCCATCGCCATCGTCAGCTCCGCCAACAGCTTGGACTTGGACTTGGAGTAGCGATCGCCCTCCGGCAGGCTCATCACCAGACCCAGCGCACGCCCACGCGGGATGATCGTCGCCTTGTGGACCGGATCGCATTCCGGCTCGTGCATCGCGCACAGCGCATGGCCGGACTCGTGGTAGGCGGTCATGCGCTTCTCGGCCTCGGACATAACCAACGAGCGCCGTTCGGTGCCCATCATCACCTTGTCCTTGGCGGCTTCGAACTCCGCCATGGCCACAACGCGCTTGCCCAGACGAGCCGCCAGCAACGCGCCTTCGTTCACCAGGTTTGCCAGATCGGCGCCGGAGAACCCGGGAGTCCCGCGTGCCAGCGTCTTCGGATCGACGTCGGAGGCCAGCGGCACCTTACGCATATGCACGCGCAGGATCTTCTCGCGCCCGTTCACGTCGGGGTTCGGCACGACCACCTGACGGTCGAAGCGGCCGGGACGCAGCAGGGCAGGGTCCAGGACGTCGGGACGGTTGGTCGCCGCGATCAGGATCACGCCCTCGTTGGACTCGAACCCGTCCATCTCCACCAGCATCTGGTTCAGGGTCTGCTCGCGTTCGTCGTTGCCGCCGCCCAGACCGGCGCCACGATGCCGGCCGACGGCGTCGATTTCGTC
>DNXO01000021.1:71015-71217 GCA_003506895.1 Acetobacteraceae bacterium
TCGTCGATGAAGATGATGCACGGGGCGTTCTTCTTGCCCTGCTCGAACATGTCGCGGACACGGCTGGCGCCAACGCCGACGAACATCTCCACGAAGTCGGAACCCGAGATGGTGAAGAACGGCACGTTCGCCTCACCCGCGATGGCGCGGGCCAGCAGCGTCTTGCCGGTGCCGGGAGGGCCGACCAGCAGCACGCCCTTGG
>DNXO01000021.1:71510-71912 GCA_003506895.1 Acetobacteraceae bacterium
GGCGCTGGAACTTCTGCGGGTCCTTCAGGAATTCGACGATTTCCTGCAGTTCGCCCTTGGCTTCGTCGATGCCGGCGACGTCTTCAAACGTCACGCGGCCCTGCTTTTCCGTCAGCATCCGGGCGCGCGATTTGCCGAAGCCCATCGCCCGGCCGCCGCCCGACTGCATCTGGCGCATGAAGAATACCCAGACGCCGATCAGCAGCAGCATCGGGAACCAGGACAGCAGGTAATGCAGCAGCGGATTGACATCGCTGTCTTCCGGCTTGGCGATCACCCGCACATTCTTGTCGGTCAGGGTCTTCACCAGCGTCGGATCTTCCGGGGTGTAGGTCTGGAAGGTCCGACCGTCGTTAAGCTGTCCGGAAACGGTGCGCCCCTGGATCACCACGTCGCGCACAT
>DNXO01000097.1:0-232 GCA_003506895.1 Acetobacteraceae bacterium
GCGCCGAGCGGCGGTTGAGGGATTGGCTGGCCGATCTTGCGCCGGGACAGGCGGCGGCGATCGGTGATCTGCTGGCGCGATTTCCCAGGGCCAGGACCATTCTTTTGGGCATCGCCGAGGCCTCCCCATATCTTTTTGATCTTGTTCGCGCGGACGGAGCGCGGGCGATCAGGGTGCTGGAGTGCGAACCCGAGCGCCACCTGGCGCAAATGATCGAAAGGACCCGCGGCGA
>DNXO01000097.1:580-2553 GCA_003506895.1 Acetobacteraceae bacterium
TTGAAGTCCGAAGCAGCTCTCCTGATTGCGCTGTGCGACATTGGGGGCGTCTGGCCGGTGATGCGGGTGACGGCGGCGCTGACCGATCTTGCAGTCGCATCCGTGCAATCGGCGCTGCGCTTCCTGTTGCTGCAGGAAGCCGCGCGCGGGAGGATGTCGCCGCCAAACCCGGATTGTCCCGAGGACGGCAGCGGCCTGATTGTGCTTGCGATGGGCAAGATGGGCGCGGGCGAGCTGAATTTTTCCAGCGACATCGATCTAATCGTGTTTTTCGATGCTGGCGCATCCACGCTTGCACCCGACATCGAACCGCAGCCGTTCTTCGTGCGTGTGACGCAAGGCCTGTCGCGGATATTGCAGCAACGCAGCGGCGACGGCTATGTCTTTCGTGTCGATCTGCGGCTGCGGCCGGATCCCGCCTCGACGCCGGTGGCGATCTCGATCGCTTCGGCGCTGCATTATTACGAGCGGGAAGGGCGGACCTGGGAGCGCGCCGCGATGATCAAGGCACGGCCCTGCGCCGGCGACCTCAGGGCCGGCGAGGCGCTGATTGCGGAACTCGCGCCCTTTGTCTGGCGCAAGCATCTGGATTTTGCAGCTCTTGCCGACGTGCACGACATGAAGCGTCAGATGCAGACCTTTCGCGGGCAAAGCGAAATCGCGGTCGAGGGCCACAATGTCAAAATCGGGCGCGGCGGCATCCGCGAAATTGAATTCTTCGCGCAGACCCAGCAGCTGATCGCGGGCGGCCGGCACCCCGAATTGCGGGTGCGGCCGACGCTTCAGGCGCTGAGCTTGCTGGCCTCGAGCAACTGGATCACCTTCGAGGCGTGCGACCAACTTACGGCAGCCTACGAATTTCTGCGCCGGGTCGAACACCGGCTGCAGATGATGGCAGACGAGCAGACCCACGCGCTGCCTGACGATGGCGAAGCGGTGGAGCGCTTCGCCTGCTTCTTCGGCTATGAAAGCCGCGCCGCGTTCGCGAGCGACTTGCTCGGCCATCTCAATGTCGTGCAGGGACATTATGCCAAGCTGTTTGAAGGCGATCCGGCCGGTACCGCGAAATTGCCGGCGGTGGACTATATGTCGGGTTCAGACGATCCGCGTCTGATCGAACACCTCGCCTCGCTCGGCTTCAAGAAGCCACTTATGGTGGCACAGACCGTGCAGCAGTGGCTGGACGGCGACTATCGCGTGTTCAGGTCGGAATCCACGCGTAGCGCGTTTGTCGAGTTTGTCCCTGCGTTGATCGCGGGCCTCGCCAACGCCGAAGACCCCGATAACGCGGTGGTGGTATTCGATCGCTTCCTGCAGGCGTTGCAGCGCGGCGGCAGGCTGTTCGTACTGCTCAGTCAGAACCGCGACCTCGTTGCATTGGTGGCGCTGATCCTGGGTGCTGCGCCGCGTCTCGGCGATATGCTGGCGCGGCAGCCGCAAATTATGGATGGGCTGATCGATCCGCGCTTCTTTGGCGCCATGCCGGACCGGCGCGAGTTGTCGGAGCGGTTAGCTGTGACCCTGAAGGATGCCCGTTCCTACGAAGAATTTCTCGATCGATTGAGACTTTTCGGTCGCGAAAGCCTGTTTCTGATCGGTACACGCATTTTGTCCGGCACGGTCTCCGCCCAGCAGGCCAGCATCGCCTTTGCCGACGTCGCCGAAGGCATCGTCCATACCGTTCATGGCTTGGTGACCGAGCAGTTCGTTGGCCAGTATGGCCGGATCAAGGATCAGCAGACCGCAATCCTGGCGATGGGCAGGCTCGGCAGCCGTGAAATGACGGCCGCGTCCGACCTCGATCTGATCCTGCTCTATGAATTCGACCCTGACACGCCGGATTCCGACGGCGCGAAATCCCTGCATGGGGCGCATTATTTCGCGCGCTTTACCCAGCGGCTGATCAGTGCATTTACGACCCGGACGAATTACGGCGTGCTTTATGAGGTGGATATGCGGCTGCGGCCCTCGGG
>DNXO01000124.1:0-1675 GCA_003506895.1 Acetobacteraceae bacterium
CTGGAACGCGACATCGATGACGTAGTTCTTCTCCTCGCGGAAGGAGTGGACATCGACATCGCCAACCATGGTGATTTCCACCACCGAGGATTCGCCTTCGACCTTCTGGTTGATCGACGCAATGTTCGACGGCGCCGCCAGCTTGGCGTCCGCCAGATCGAATACGAGCAACGCGTTGAACTGCAGCCTGAGCTTCTGTTCGTTCAGCACCGATGAGATACCGACCCCGTCAGGCATTTCGAACGAAAAGCGCACGAAGGTTGGCTGCAGGGAGGCGCGGACCCGGATCGGGGGACGCTTCTTCGCTTCAAAAAGCGCCCGCTGCTGACGCAATTCGCGCTCGGCGACCCGTGCACGCTCGGCCAGTTCGCGAACCACCTCGGAGGGAAGACTGGGAGGCGGGCCGGTCCAGGAATCCGGCAACAAATCGACGAACACCCTTTCGCCGGCGGCCATGGTGTTGACGGTCACGCTTCGCGCCAATGACAGCCGGATCGCGGTACCGTCCGGATCGCTGCGTGCCGATCCGATATAGTCTGGTACCGCCTCGGGCAGCCTGTCGATGGCAATATCGACCGGACGCTTGAACCGGATCACGATGATCGTGCCGGCCGTGGTCACTTGCGTGTCGACATCCTCGGTGAATTTGAGAACCAGCCGCGCGTAGCCGCCGCTGGCGGAGAACGTGGCACTACCCTTGACGGGTTGCGCCCGGCCGACAGCGGGAAACGCGAGAACGATCAGGGCAAGCCCGGCGACGAGCCACGATGATCCGGCTGCAAGCCGCAACGGCCGCCCAAGGCAACGCCGGACCGTCCGCGCGCCAATGCACACTCGCGACCAGGATCCAGCGGCAGCCGTTCGCGCCATTCCAATCTAGTCTTTCAGTTCAACGATCCGATCGCCGACCGGGCGCCTTACGCCCATCTCACCCATTCGAATCTAGAATTGGCGATTTAAGGACTTGTTAAATATCCTCGCTAATTCAGCTTTTGCGGCGCAAGCACCCTGCCCTCGATTTTAGGAAGATCGGCCGTGGAGGCTGATTTATCCGTCCCGGCGCGCCGCGCCATTTCGACGGTGAGCCGCTCGGCGGCCTCCGTCGACATCAGGCCGAGAATATCGGCCATCTTGCGCGGGGCGATCTGGGAAGCAATTTCGAACAGCACCGGCATTTCGAGACGGTCGAACACCTTGGCCGCGTCCTTCGGCTTCATGCCCTCATACATCGTAATGATGCCCTTGAAGTGCGCCGCATCCGCTTCATTCTTCTGCTGGGTCGCCGTCGTGATCCGCGATTCGACCGCCTTCAACTCCTCGACACGCGACTCGACCCGCTTTTCCGCTGCCTTCAAAAGGCTCTCGCGAATGTCGATTTCGCGCGCGCGGGCTTCGAGTTCCTGTCGCCGTGACTGCAGCCGCTCGAGGATCGCGCGTTCCGACGGCGACACCGACTGGCCCTGCTCGGGATGCACGACGCCGTCCGCCTTCGCTACTTCGGGGCTGGCGGCAGGCTTGGCGGCGTCCTCCTCCTTGGGCTTCTCGTCCCTGGGCTTTTCGTCTTTAGGCTTTTCCTGGACCGAACCCGTAATATCCCTGCGGTCGCCGGGGAAGTTGAAGACTTCCTGCGCCCAGGATGGTTTGGCGGAGTCCGGCCGATAGTCGAACACATAGC
>DNXO01000124.1:1956-2212 GCA_003506895.1 Acetobacteraceae bacterium
AGCCCGGCGATCTTCAGCAAGGCAAGTCCGAAGATCGCAACCAGGACGACCGGAAGCACGCGAATATTACGAAAGGATTTCATGCTGCGAGGCCATCGGGCCTTCTGCGTTCGGAGAACGCCTGCGCTGCCGCGGCAACGGCCTTGGCGGCCGACACCGGGGCGTTCGCAGCCTCCGGCTCCGGCGGCCGCGCGGCGATCGCTATCCTGGACAGCCTCCGAACAACATTGTCACCTTCCTGCAATTGCTTTTTCAG
>DNXO01000124.1:2569-2837 GCA_003506895.1 Acetobacteraceae bacterium
CGTTCGGCGATCTCGGTGGCGGTGATCAGCTCGGCGATCGTCGCCTTCAGCGAATGTTCATCCGCCTTCAGACGCTTCAACCGGGTATTCAACAGCATGCAATAACCTATCGTGAGCATGAGCAAAATCGCTACAAGACTCTCGATTGCGACTCCTAATAAGTGACTCATTGGGCCTCCATCAGTTTGGTTTGCTCATCGGCCTTTTCGAACATCGCAAAGGTGGTGTTCGGCTTGCGCAGCGGCTTGGTGACGCGGATGGCGACGCG
>DNXO01000124.1:3099-3458 GCA_003506895.1 Acetobacteraceae bacterium
TCCCCCACCCGGCCCATCCGTCCCTCGGTCAGGATCACGCTGCCGCAGCGCACCGCCACCAGCGCATCGGCCCGCATATCGAGCGGCAGGGTGTCGCCGACTTTCAGCGTCATCAATTGCTTGAGCGGCATGTCGGCCTCATAGAGGACGGCATCGACGGCAATTTCCGCCTGCGCCACTTCGGTTGCGAAATGACCCTCCCAGATCGGATCGCGGCCGAACTTCTCGCCCATGAACATCTGCAACAGAACGTTGCGGATCGGATCGATGGTTGCGTAGTGCAACAGCAATTCGACATTGTCGCCGCGGTCTTCCATGTCGATGCGCAAACGAAACAGGGTGGTGGCTTTGTAGGGGCG
>DNXO01000024.1:0-355 GCA_003506895.1 Acetobacteraceae bacterium
CCCATGCGGACCTTGGAAGCGTCGGTCGTCGCCAGGGTCGGGGCATAGCCACCCATGCGGACCTTGGAGGCATCGGTCGTCGCCAGCGTCGGGGCGTAACCACCCATGCGGACCTTGGAAGCATCGGTCGTCGCCAGGGTCGGGGCATAGCCACCCAGGCGGACCTTGGAAGCGTCGGTCGTCGCCAGGGTCGGGGCATAGCCACCCATGCGGACCTTGGAAGCGTCGGTCGTGTTCAGGGTCGGGGCATAACCGCCCAGGCGGACCTTGGAAGCGTCGGTCGTGTTCAGGGTCGGAGCGTAACCACCCATGCGGACCTTGGAGGCATCGGTCGTGCTCAGGGTCGGAGCGTAAC
>DNXO01000024.1:652-12088 GCA_003506895.1 Acetobacteraceae bacterium
CATCGGTCGTGCTCAGGGTCGGGGCATAGCCACCCATGCGGACCTTGCCAGCGTCGATGGAGGAAACCAGGGCGGAGGAAGTGATGAAAGCGGACATTCGCGTGATCCTTCTGTGACTGCGTTCGGTGTGCCGGAACCGCTCAGGAAGTCGTTTGCGATCCGTTGATGGAGACATGTTCACAGAATGAGAATTTATTATCGTTTTTTTGACGTTATCTTAACGTCAAATCGTCGGTGATTGATCTATCAATGGCAAAATAATTTGAGGGCGTTAATCAGCCCTTCACTGCAGTCAACTTGAAATATTTGACTAATTACTTGATAATAGTATCGAAATGTGAACAATTTTATCATTATTGGGATGAGGCGCCCGCACTCATCCGCCCAATCGGCACGCAAAAAGAAACTCGGCCACCCGAGGGCGGCCGAGTCTCAGAAATTCCTAACGTAAAAAGCGTTAATTCAGGCGGCGGTGCCGCCAATCGTCAAACCAGAAAGTTTCAGAGTCGGCTGACCCACACCCACTGGTACCCCCTGCCCGCTCTTTCCACACGTCCCGATTCCAGGGTCCAGCGCCATGTCGTTGCCGATCATTTCCACTCTGGTCAGCGAATCAGGCCCGTTCCCGATCAACGTCGCCCCTTTCACCGGAAACGTAACCTTCCCGTCCTCTATCATGTACGCCTCGCTGGCGGAGAAGACGAATTTGCCGGATGTGATATCAACCTGCCCGCCGCCGAAATTAACGGCGTACAGGCCCCGTTTAACGGAAGCGATCATCTCCTCGGGCGTGTGGGAGCCGCCGAGCATCACGGTGTTCGTCATCCGCGGCATCGGCGCGTGGGCATAGGACTGGCGGCGGCCGTTGCCGGTCGCCCGCATTCCCATAAGGCGGGCATTCAGCCGGTCCTGAAGGAATCCGACGAGAATGCCATCCTCGATCAGCACCGTGCGGCTGGTCGGCGTGCCCTCATCGTCCACCGTCAGACTGCCGCGCCGGTCCGGCATGGTCCCATCGTCAACGACGGTGACGCCCGGAGACGCAATTCGCTTTCCCATCAGGCCGGCGAACGCCGACGTCTTCTTGCGGTTGAAATCGCCTTCCAGCCCGTGCCCGATCGCTTCATGGAGCAGGATACCCGGCCAGCCGGAGCCAAGAACCACCGGCATTTCCCCAGCCGGCGCCGGACGGCTGTCCAGATTGACCAGTGCCTGCCGCAACGCCTCGTCAACCGCCCCGCGCCACGTGCTTTCTTGCGTGACAAAGTCGTAAGCGAAGCGACCGCCGGTGCCATGGCTGCCGGTTTCGCGGCGCCCGCCCTGCTCCACGACGAGGGATACATTCAATCGAACCAGTGGGCGCAGATCGGCGACGCGCGTACCGTCGGGCCGCAGAATCTGCACCGCCTGCCACTCGCCGCTGATCGACGCCATCACCTGCTTGACCCGCGAATCCTTGCCGCGGGCGTAGGCATCGATTTCGCCCAGCAGTGAGGTGCGGGCGGAAAAGTCCATCAAACGTAGTGGGTTGGCGTCGGAATACAGCCGAGAATTGGTCGCGCGCGGCGGTTCCGCCACCACGCCCGTATGTCCGGCCGAGATTGCAGACACGGTCGCAGCCGCTCGGCGCAGCGCCTCCTCCGAAATCTCTCCGGAATGGGCGTAGCCGGTCGCTTCGCCGGCAACCGCGCGTAAGCCGAAGCCCATGCCGGAGTCAAAATTGGCGGCCCGGATGTTGCCGTCATCGAGACTGATGGACTCGCTTTCGCGATACTCCAGGAACAGTTCACCGTCGTCGCTGCCTCGTAGGGCCTGATCAACGATATGCGCCGCGGCGGCCTGATCCAGCGCGGCATCCGCCCGTTCGAAAAACAGTTTGTCGGTGGCGGCAATGGCGCTCATGCGGGTGTCCTCGGTTGGTTGCGGCTAATTAGATGGTACGTCGTGGCCGGTTTGACCACCAGGACATTCCCGGCCGTCGTTCCCCCGCTCCGGGCACCCGACTTAGGATGCTGCCTGATTAACGATCCGCGCCTTCGGCAACGTGATTCGGGCGGTTGTACCGCGCCCGAGCTGGCTGGTCAGGGATAATCGGCCGCCATGTGCCGACACGATCGCCCGCGCCATGAACAGGCCAAGCCCCGCACCAGGATATCGGCGAGCCAATGACCCATCGAGTTGCATGAACGGCTCGAACACCCGCTCCAGGTCGGCGGCGGGGATGCCAATGCCGGTATCGGCGACGGCAAGGAATATCTCGGCGTCCGGTGTCAGTCCGGCTTCGATCGTCACGGTCCCGCCCGACGGCGTGAATTTCACGGCGTTCGACACCAATTGGCACAGTGCCTGCGCGACTTGTCCTTCATCGCCACATAGCAAGGGTAGTGCACATTGCAATTTGACAATGACCGCGACCTCGCCTGCTTGCGCCGCTGAATCCGCTTGCCGGACAACGCTCTGGATAACCCTCTCGATCTCGAAGACATCGCCCCCCGGCTCAAACCGGCCGCTTTCGATGCGGGCGACGTCCAGGATGATATTGATCAGCGAGAGAAGTTGCTTGCCGGCGTTGTTGATCTGGCCGCTGTATTCGGCGACCAATTGGGCCGGCATATCACCGTTCTCTTGTGCCATCGCGTCCGAAAACCCAATGATCGCATTCAGCGGCGTCCGGAGTTCATGGCTCATTGTCGCCAGGAATCTCGATTTCGCCAGGTTCGCCGCTTCGGCCAGGTCTTTCGCCCGCCGCAATTCCTGTTTGGCCTGACGCATCTGGGTGATGTCGGTGAATGTGCTGATCCAACCGCCGCCCGGGGCTGGATTGGATTGCGCGAACAGCACCCGCCCGGAGGGTGTCACGATTTCACGTCCGAACGGGATGCTCCTGTCGAGATCGGCCAGTGCCCGAGCCATGGGAGCGTCCTGACCGGCCGGCCCGAAATGACCGGCGGCGGATAGCGCGGCGATCACCTTCGCCTCGCTTTGACCCGGCGCCAGCACGCCGGCCGGCAAGGCCATCAAATCGCTGGCGACCCGGTTGCTGGCAACCAGGCGGCGATCCGGACCCCACAACATGATGCCGTGCCGGATGTTATCCAGCATCGTGCTCATTTCCTCGGCCCGGCGACGCAGTTCGGCCTCGGCCTGGACCAGCGCGGAGATGTCCGTGACAACGCTGATATGGCCACCATCCGGCATTGGCGCGGTACGTATGTCGATCGAGGTGCCGTTTGGGCGCACCCGGCGGCGCTCTTGGGCGCGCGTTATATGATAGGCCATTTGCGTCGCGATGATGGTTTCAAGATCACCCTCGCCATACTCGCCCGCTTCGGCTCGGCGGCGAACCACATCCGCGAGCGAGTCGCCAACATGCAGCGGCGCACCCTCCATCACCTTATTATAATTGTCGTTGAACATGGCGACGCGATGGTCCGCGCCGTAAACGCAAATCCCATGCGGAACATTCAGCAGAACCAGGTCCAGCAGACGGGCACGCCGGCTGGCTTCGTCCTCGGCACGCGCCTGCGGGGTAATATCGTTGACGGCGATCGTACACCCGCCATCGGGCAATGGATCGACCATGATATCGATCGACCGTCCATCGGCCCGCTGGCGCCGAACAGCCCAGGATTGGCCCGATCCGACACCGCGCAGCGAGTCGATGAAGGCCGCCCCATCCGGCGTGGCGAATTCCTCGCGCGTTTCCATCAGCGCCAGCATCGCCTCGAAGCTTGATCCAACCGGCAAGCGATCTGGCGGCAGAGCGAGCAAGGCCGTAAAGCGTGGATTGGCAAGAACCAACCGGTGCTGGGGGTCGAAGATCGCCAGCCCGATCCGCAGGGTGGTCAACGCCGTCGCCGTATGCGACAGTGCCGCTTCCGCATCCGCTCGGGCGGCCAGAAGCGCGGTGGTTTCGACCGCGCTGACCACATAACCGCCACCGGGAAGCGGCGTGTTGTAAAGATCGTGGCTCTTGCCCGCGAACGTCCGGCGGCGCAGCCGGCCGGGTCGGCTGCGATCGCCGGCCATAACCGCCCTTATCTGAACGTCCGGATCGCCCGGACCATAGACCCCGCGAAGGGCCGACGCCCTGACGGCATCTTCGACCGGGGTACCCGGGGGTATCGCATCCCGGGGCAGGCCGAGCGACTCCCGGAATGCGCGGTTCATCAGGACGATGCGGTTTTCGGTATCAACAATACCCAGGCCGACCGGAATCGCATCGAACACGGCCTCCAGCGAGACCGTTTGCTCGACACTCATGTGATGGAAGTCTCAACCGGTGGTTGCGTGACGATATGATGCCGCGGCGCGGCGGACAGGTGATGAACCAGAACCAACAGGACGGTCAGCAGGATGACCGCGCCACCTTGGTGCAAGGTCGCGACGGACACCGGGACCACCATCAACAGCGTCGTCACGCCAAGGGTGTACTGCCCAAGAACAGCCGCGCTCAGGCAAATCATCAGCACACGAGGCAAACCCGCGTTCCAGCCAACCGCGGCGAGGCTGGTGACAAGAACCAAGGTGACGGTTGCCAGCAGTCGGTGGTCGAACTGCACAGTGGCGACGTTCTCGGTGAAGTTGCGGAACAGTGGATGCAGCATGGCATATCCATCAGGCACCAGACGACCGTCCATCAACGGGAACGTATTATACGTCAGCCCGGCATGCAGCCCAGCTGTGAAGCCCCCGGCGATGATCGTCAGACCAACCGCCCCCAGCGCGGCGAACGCCAACGGCCGCAGATAGCGCGGCACGGCCTGCCTGATCCGTACGGGATGCAGCGCGGACAGGCCAGTCCAGACGATCGCGGCGTACAACGTCAGCGCCAAAGCCAGGTGAATCACCAGCCGATAAGGCGAAACGGCCGTGGTGTCGGGCATAAATCCGGACGCCACCATAAACCAACCGACCGCGCCTTGCAGACCGCCAAGAATGAACAGCAGGCCCAAACGTGGCAGTAGGTGACGCTCGATCCGGCCAGTGGCTCCAAGCCACAGCAGCGGCAGCAGGAAGACGACACCGATCAGCCGGCCCCAAAGCCGGTGGGTCCATTCCAGCCAAAAGATATGTTTAAAGCCCTCGATGCCGAAACCTTCGTTCATCAGGGTGTATTGCGGGATATTCTGATAGAGCGCGAACAGGCGCTGCCATTCGGCATCGGTGGCCGGCGGCAAGGCCCCCATCAGGGGCGCCCATTCCATGATCGACAAGCCCGACCCGGTCAGCCGCGTGGCGCCCCCCAGCACGATCATCACCAAAATCATGGCGGCGACGGTGAACAGCCAGATCGCGACAAGACGCCGCCCCTGTCGCGTAGCGGCGCGGTCCATGCGGGAGGCCTGGGGGAAATCGTGCATGTCGAACGGCATTGGAAGATTATAGAGAGTCCGCTGCTGATAAAGAAGCGTTTCGGGGTGCGCCTCCGCCGGGTCAGTCACCCAGCCGCGCCGCCCCGCTCACCAACCGAGCCGCCTCCGCGCCGCGGACCTTGGCGATGTCGTCCTGATACTTCAGCAGCACGCCGAGGGTTTCGTCCACATCCCCAGCGGTCAGCTCGGTTTTGTTCAGGTAGGTCAGTGCCTGCGCCCAGTCGATCGTCTCGGCCACACCAGGCAGCTTGAACAACTCCTCGCCGCGCAGTCGCTGCACGAAATCGACAACCTGTTGCGCGAGATGGGCCGGCACACCGGGGGCTTTCGCCGCCAGGATCGCCCGTTCGCGGGTTGCGTCGGGGTAATCGACCCAGTGATACAGGCACCGGCGGCGGATCGCGTCATGCACCTCGCGCGTCCGGTTCGATGTCAGGACCACCACCGGGCGCGTCGCCGCCCGCACGGTTCCAAATTCAGGCACGGTGATCTGGAAGTCCGCCAACAGCTCCAGCAGAAACGCCTCGAACGGTTCGTCCGCTCGGTCGAGCTCGTCGATCAACAGCACGGCGGGCGACAAATCCGGGTCGATCGCGGACAGCAGTGGTCGAGCCTGGAGAAACTCGCGGGTGTAGATGTTGCGCGACAGCTCATCCCGATCGGTCTGACCGGCGGCTTCCGCCAGCCGGATCGCCATCAACTGGCGGGCATGGTCCCATTCATAGGCCGCCGCCGACAGATCCATGCCGTCATAGCATTGCAGACGCACCAGCCTGCGGTTCAAGCCGGTTGCCAGCACCTTGGCGATCTCGGTCTTCCCTGTGCCGGGTTCGCCTTCGAGGAAGAGCGGGCGCTGCATCGTCAAGGCCAGATGCACCGTGGTCGCGAGTTCCAGATCGGCGATGTAGCCGTTGGTGGCGAGCAGCCTTGCGGTATCGGCCACCGTCGCGGGAAGCGCCGTCACTAGAGCATGCTTCCCAGCATCAACAGAACCATGACGGCGAACACACCGCCGCCGAGCCAGGCCGCAAGCGGCAAGCCAAAGGGTTCGCGCGGGATCAGCGCCCAGATGGAAATAGCAGACGCCGGCGCCGCCGCCATGGCAACGGCGACCGGTTCGGCCATCGCCCCGCTGGCCGCCGCCTCGGCGGTCGCGGGAGACATCGCCTGCACCTGCTTGCTGAAGCGATCGAAAAAGGCGTCGGCCATTTGCTTCGCGGTGGCATCGATCAGGCGGCCGCCGAGTTGCGCCAGCTTGCCCCCGACCTGGGCATTGACCTGATAGCTGAGAAGCGTCCCGTCCCCGTCGTCGGCCAGCTTCACATTCGCGCCGCCCTTGGCGAAGCCGGCCACGCCGCCCTGCCCTTCCCCGCTGATGCGGTAGCCATTCGGCGGATCGATGTCGGTCAGTTGCACCTTGCCCGTGAACCGGGCGGAGATCGGTCCAACCTTGACGGCGGCGGTTGCCTTCATCTGGTCGTCTTCCAGCTTTTCCAGACTTTCACAGCCTGGAATGCTGACTTTAAGCACTTCCGGATCATTGAGTGCTTCCCACACGGTTTGCCGCGGGGCCGGAATTCGCCGCTCGCCCGTCATGTCCATGAGAATACTACCCCTTGTTAAGCACGGCGGACGTTACCGGCAGGGTCCCGCCCATGCAACAGACCCCCGCATGGCGGATGACCGCGCGGTTCAGCGCGGCTGGACAGACTTTGTTCCGGGACGACCGAGGGCCGGTGCCGGGCAACAGCCCTCGCCAGGACCGCCCGTGACACGATATAGCGCTCGGGGTCGCGACCGCCGCCAGCCCCGCCGCATCCGGCTGGGACGTGTCGCCGTGTAACGAACGAAAGATTAGCGTAACTTACCGGGGGCTTTAGCTTGTTGGCGCTGCTCCCCGTGCCTTATCCGGAGCGTGACGGCCGCTCGGCGCCTGAACCCACGAAGGACGTGATCGCCCATGGACGAACGTGTTGAACGGTCGGACACGAGACTGAAGCCACCTCCCACATCGCGGGCAACCCCCGCGGCGCCGCGTTCGCGGACCGGCTACTGGGTGCTGACGTTGTTGATCGTGGCCGGCTTGGGCGGCGGCGGCTGGCATTTGTGGGCTCAACACCAGGCCGCGCAGGCGCCGAAGGCGGCAACTTCCGGGCGCGGTGGCAGCGCCGCTCCGCAACCGGTTGGCTTCGCCACCGTGGACAAGGGCGACATACGCATCGTGTTGAATGAACTCGGCACGGTCACGTCGCTGGATACCGTGACGGTGCAGACGCAGATCGCGGGCCAGTTGCAGGAGATCGGCTACAAGGAAGGCCAGGTGGTCAAGAAGGGCGACTTCCTGGCGCAGATCGATCCCCGCCCCTATATCGCGGCGCTGGAGCAGGCACAGGGCACGCTGGCCAAGGATCAAGGGTTGCTGGCGCAGGCACAGACCGACCTGAAACGGTACCAGACGTTGGGCCGGCAGGATTCGATCGCCCAGCAGCAACTGGATGACCAGCGCTTCCTGGTGCAGCAATACACCGGCACCGTGCAGACCGATCAGGGCGCGGTGGATATGGCGAAGCTCAACCTCGCCTATTGCCGCATCGTCTCACCGATCGACGGTCAGGTCGGTTTGCGGCTGGTCGATCTCGGCAACTACGTCACGACCAACAGCACCACCACCACCGGGCTTGTGGTGATCGCGCAAATCCAGCCGATCTCGGTCCTGTTCGCGGTGCCGGAGGACAGCCTGCCGGATATCATCCAGCGGCTACGGGCCGGCGCCTCCCTGGAAGTGGAAGCCTATGACCGTTCCAACACCAAGCTGCTGGCAACCGGCGCACTATCGGCGATGGACAGCCAGATCAGCACAACGACCGGCACGCTTAACCTGCGGGCGATCTTCGCCAACCCGGACGAGATGCTTTATCCGAACCAATTCGTGAACGCCCGTTTGCTGGTCAACACGATGAAGGACACGGTCCGGGTCCCGGTGCCGGCGGTGCAGCGCGGCGAGCCGGGGACGTTCGTTTACCTCATCAACCCTGACAACACGGTGTCGGTGCGGGTGGTAAAGGCCGGGCCGATCGATGGCGGTTTCCAGGCTGTGCTGTCCGGACTGAACCCGGGCGACAGGGTGGTGACGGATGGGACAGACCGGCTGAAGGAAGGCGCCGCGGTCACGCTGCCGGCCGCTCGGGGCAAGCCCGCCGATGGCGCCGCGGCAAAGCAGGCCTCGCCGCGGGAAGATCGCCGTCCGCCCGTGACGCAGTGATGGCTTTCACCTGTCGCCCTAGCCGTGACGGTGGCGCCGCATGAGCCCCTCCCGCCCATTCATCCTCCGCCCGGTCGCCACCACGCTGCTGATGGCGGCCATCCTGATGGTCGGCTTCGTCGCCTATAAATTCCTGCCGATTTCGGCACTTCCCGAGGTCGATTACCCGACCATCCAGGTCCAGACCTTCTATCCCGGGGCAAGTCCGGAGGTGATGACCTCCTCCGTCACCTCGCCGCTTGAGGTTCAGTTCGGGCAGATGCCCAGCCTGAACCAGATGTTTTCCACCAGTTCGGCGGGCGCCTCGCAGATCACCCTGCAGTTCAGTCTGGATGTCAGCCTGGATATAGCGGAGCAAGAGGTACAGGCCGCGATCAACGCCGCCGGCAATCTGTTGCCGGCCGACCTTCCGTCGCCGCCGATCTATGCCAAGGTCAACCCGGCCGACGCGCCGATCATCACCCTGGCGCTGACCTCGAAGACGCTGCCGCTGACCCAGGTGCAGGATCTGGCGAACACACGGCTGGCGCAGAAAATTTCGCAGCAGCCCGGCGTCGGGCTGGTCAGCATCAGCGGCGGACAGCGCCCGGCCGTTCGGGTGCAGGTCAACCCATTGGCCCTGGGCGCCTACGGCCTGAACATCGACGATCTGCGCACCACCCTGGGCAATGCCAACGTCAACATGCCGAAAGGCAGCTTCGACGGACCGGCACAGTCTTCGACGATCAACGCCAACGACCAGATCAGCGACCCCAACCAGTACTTGAATCTGGTGATCGCCTATCGTAACGGCGCGCCGGTTCGGCTACGCAACGTCGCGAAAGTGGTCAACGGCGCCGAGAACACGAAACTCGCAGCCTGGGCCAGCAGGACGCCGGCGGTGATCCTGAATGTGCAGCGCCAGCCTGGTGCCAACGTCATCCAGGTCGTTGACACCATCAAGCGCCTGTTGCCGCAGTTGCAAGCGTCCCTCCCGGCCGCCGTCGACGTCGCGGTGCTGACCGACCGGACGGCGACGATCCGGGCATCCGTTTCGGATGTGGAGTTCGAGCTGGGGCTATCCGTGGCGCTGGTCGTCGCCGTGATCTTCCTGTTCCTGCGTAACCTGCCCGCGACGATCATTCCGTCCTTGTCGGTGCCGCTGTCCTTGGTCGGCACCCTGGCGGCGATGTATTTGCTGGGTTTCAGCCTCAACAACCTGTCGCTTATGGCACTGACGATCTCCACCGGCTTCGTGGTGGATGATGCCATCGTGATGATCGAAAATATCGCCCGCTATGTCGAGGAAGGTGAATCGCCGTTAGCCGCCGCGCTGAAAGGCAGCGAGCAAATCGGCTTCACCATCATCTCACTAACGGTATCGCTGATCGCCGTTCTGATCCCGCTGCTGTTCATGGGCGACGTCGTGGGCCGCCTGTTCCATGAGTTTGCCATTACGCTTGCCGTAACCATCGTGATCTCCGCCGTGGTGTCACTGACGCTCGTGCCGATGATGTGCGCCAGGCTGCTGCGCCACCGGCCCGACGCCGAGCGAAACAGGTTCGACCTGAAAGCCGAACGCGGCTTCAACTGGATCATCGGGCGGTACGACCGTGCGCTGAACGTGGTGCTGAACCACCAGCCGCTGACCCTGCTGGTGGCAGTGCTCACCATGGCGGTGACGGTCCTGCTCTATACCGTTGTCCCGAAGGGGTTCTTCCCTGTCCAGGACACCGGCGTGCTGCAAGGCATCTCGGTCGCGGCACAGAGTTCGTCATACCAGGCCATGGCGGAACATCAGCAGGCGCTGGCCGACGCCATTCTGAAAGATCCGGATGTTGTCAGCCTAAGCTCGTTCATCGGGGTCGATGGCAACAACACCACGCTGAACAGCGGCCGGTTCCTGATCAACCTGAAACCGAAGGACGACCGCACCCTCGACGCGACCGGGATTGCCCGCCGGTTGCAACAGGAAACCGCCGGGGTGCAGGGCGTCACCTTGTATCTGCAACCCGTGCAGGACCTGACGATCGACGCCTCGGTCAGCCGCACGCAGTACCAGTTCGTACTGGAAAACCCGAACCTGTCGGCATTCAACGAATGGGTTCCGAAGCTGGTGGCGAAGCTGAACGAGTCGCCCGACCTGGAAAACGTCGCCAGCGATCTCCAGCAGCAGGGCCGGACAATCAACCTGGTGATTGACCGCGAAACGGCGGCGCGCTTCGGCATCACCCCGGCGACCGTCGACAACGCACTGTACGATCTGTTCGGCCAACGGATCATCTCCACGATCTACACCCAATCGAACCAGTATCGCGTGATCATGGAGGCGGATCCGTCGCTGCAAACCTCGATGGATGGGCTGGCGGCGATACGCCTGCCATCGGCGGCCTCCACAACCGATCAGGTTCCGCTGACCTCCATCGTGAAGATCGAGGAGAAGCCCGGACCGCTGCAGATCAGCCATCTGGCGCAGTTCCCCGCGACGACGATTTCATTCGACACCACAAAGGGTTCCTCGCTCGGTGCCGCCGTCGCGGCGATCCGACAGGCGGAGCAGGACATCGACCTGCCCGCCAGTTTCGTCACCGCGTTCCAGGGCGCCGCCTCGGCGCTGGAGGCCTCGCTGTCGAACGAACTGCTGCTGGTCGCGGCGGCCATCGTGACGATGTACATCGTACTGGGCGTGCTGTATGAGAGTTTCATCCACCCCATCACGATCCTTTCGACGCTGCCGTCGGCCGGCGCGGGCGCGCTGGTGGCGCTGCTGATCGCCGGCGACAACATCGATGTCATCTCGGTCATCGGCATCATCCTGCT
>DNXO01000024.1:12376-20774 GCA_003506895.1 Acetobacteraceae bacterium
TGATGATCGACTTCGCGCTGGAGGCCGAACGCGTCGAGGGCAAGCCGCCGCGTGAAGCCATCCATCAGGCCTGCCTGCTGCGCTTCCGTCCGATCCTGATGACCACGATGGCCGCGCTGCTGGGCGCCCTGCCGCTGATGCTGGGCACCGGGACCGGGTCGGAACTGCGCCGGCCGCTGGGTGTCGCGATCGTCGGCGGGCTGATCGTCAGCCAAGTGCTGACCTTGTTCACCACCCCGGTGATCTACCTGATGTTCGATCGCCTGGCGTCGCGCATGCGTGGGTCCTCCGAGGGCGGCAAGCCGGAAGCGAGCCCGGCGGAATGAACATCTCCGCTCCGTTCATCGCCCGTCCGGTGGCGACCACGCTGCTGACCATCGGCATCGCGCTGGCGGGGATTTTCGCGTTCTTCAAGCTGCCGGTTTCGCCGCTGCCGCAGGTCGATTTCCCGGTGATCTCCGTCCAGGCGCAGTTGCCCGGCGCCAGCCCGGATACCGTGGCGAGCAGCGTCGCCGCGCCGCTGGAACGGCATCTGGGCCAGATCGCCGATGTGACCGAGATGACGTCCAGCAGTTCCGTCGGGTCGGTGCGCATCGTTCTGCAGTTCGGCCTGAATCGCGACATCAATGGCGCCGCCCGCGACGTGCAGGCGGCCATCAACGCCGCCAGGGCGGACCTGCCGACCAGCCTGCGCAGCAACCCGACCTATCGCAAGGTGAATCCCGCCGACGCGCCGGTACTGATCCTGGCACTGACATCGCAGACCCTGACCCGCGGACAGATGTACGACTCGGCAACCAATGTGTTGTCGCAGAAACTGTCGCAGATCGATGGCATCGGCCAGGTCATCATCGGCGGTGCGGCGTTACCCGCCGTGCGGGTGGAGCTGAACCCGACCGCCCTGTTCAAATACGGCATCGGGTTAGAGGGTGTGCGCGCCTCCCTGGCCTCCGCCAACGCGAACAGTCCGAAGGGTGCGATCGATTCCGATATCGTCCACTACCAGCTTTATACCAACGATCAGGCCACCCGTGCGGCCGACTACAAGCCGCTGGTGGTCGCGTATCGCAACGGCGCGGCAGTACGGCTGTCGGATGTCGCGGAGGTCGAGGACTCCGTGGAGAACATCCGCAACCTGGGCCTGTCGCAGGGTCAGCCGGCGGTGCTGGTAATCCTGTTCCGGGCACCCGGGGCGAACATCATCGACACCGTGGACAGCGTGAAGGCGGCGATCCCGCAGTTGATGGCCGCAATGCCCCGCGACATGGATCTGCTGATCGCCAACGACCGCACCACCACGATTCGCTCCAGCCTGCACGATACCGAAATGACGTTGCTGATCGCCATCGGGCTGGTCACCGTCGTCGTCTTCCTGTTCCTGCGCAGCGCGCGGGCCACCCTGATCCCGGCAATCGCGGTGCCGGTCTCGATCATCGGTACATTCGGCGTGATGTATCTGATGGGCTACAGCCTGGATAACCTGTCGCTGATGGCGCTGACCGTCGCCACCGGTTTCGTCGTCGATGACGCCATCGTCGTGCTGGAGAACATTTCCCGCCATATCGAGGACGGTGTTCCCCGGATGCAGGCGGCGCTGCGCGGGGCCAGGGAAGTCGGTTTCACCGTGATCTCCATGAGCCTGTCACTGATCGCCGTGTTCCTGCCGATCTTGCTGATGGGCGGCATCGTCGGCCGCCTGTTCCGGGAGTTCGCGGTCACCCTGTCGATAGCGATCATGGTTTCGCTGGCGATCTCGCTGACCACGACGCCGATGATGTGCGCGCTGATGCTGAAACCGCCGGACAGGAGCAAACCGAAGAAGCGCAGCCTGTTCGACCGAGCGCAGACGCTCTACGGCCGCACGCTGGCCTGGTCGCTGCGGCATTCGTTCCTGGTGATCGTGGTTCTGTTCATCACCATCGCGATGAACGTCGCGCTGTATATCGTCGTACCGAAGGGGTTCATGCCGCAGCAGGATACCGGCCGGATGATGGGCTTCATCCAGGCGGATCAGAGCATCTCGTTTCAGGCGATGCAGCAGAAGCTCCGCCAGCTCTCGGCTATCGTGCAGCACGACCCGGCGGTGGGGACATTGGTGGGGTTTACCGGTTCGGGCGGCGGCGGCGGAAGCGCCCAAACCAACAGCGGGCAGGTATTCGTTTCGTTGAAGCCCACGAACCAGCGCGACGGCATCGATACCGTCATGGCCCGCTTGCGCCGAGCGCTGTCCGTCGTTCCGGGCGCTCGGCTTTTCCTTATTCCGATCCAGGACATTCGCGCGGGCGGTCGGCAAAGCAACGCGGCTTATCAATACACGCTTCAGGCCGACAGTACAGCCGATCTGTACGAATGGGCACCGAAGCTGACAACGGCGCTGGAGCATTCGCCGATCCTGAAGGACGTAAGCTCCGACCAACAGCAGAGGGGCCTGGAAACCGACCTGGTCATCGACCGGGAAACCGCCGCCCGCCTTGGTCTCGCGGTCAGCCAGATAGACAACACACTGTACGACGCGTTCGGGCAAAGGCAGGTATCGACGATCTACAGCGCGCAGAACCAGTACCACGTGATCATGGAGGTCGCGCCGCGCTACTGGCAAGACCCCGAGACGTTGCGTGATATCTACGTCAGCACAGCCGGGGGCTTTGCCTCCGGCACGCAAACGACCAACGCGGTGGTGGGGACCGTGGCGACGGCGGCGACCGCCAGCACCAACACCGCCGCGACGATCGCCGCCAGTTCCGCGCGCAATGCCGCAACCAATGCGCTGACCACCGTCGGCAAGGGGGTCGCGTCATCCGCCGCGGCGGTCAGCACCAGCAAAGAGACGATGGTGCCGCTGGCGGCGTTCACCCATTTCGGCCCCGGAAACACCGCGCTTTCGGTGAACCACCAGGGATCGTTCGTCGCCAGCACGATTTCGTTCAATCTGGCCGAGGGCAAGTCGCTCAGCGACGCGACGATCGCGGTGCGGAACGCGATGCGGGACATCCAGATGCCCGCCTCGATCCAGGGTTCATTCGCCGGAACGGCGGCGGTGTTCCAGCAGTCGCTCAGCAGCGAGCCGTTGCTGATCCTGGCGGCCCTGGTGGCGATCTACATCGTGCTGGGCGTTCTTTACGAAAGCTACATCCACCCGATCACGATTATCTCCACCTTACCCTCGGCGGGCGTTGGGGCGGTTCTGGCGTTGATGCTGTTCAACACCGAATTCAGCATCATCGCGCTGATCGGGGTGATCCTGCTGGTTGGCATCGTCAAGAAGAACGCCATCCTGATGATCGACTTCGCACTGGACGCGGAACGGACCCTGGGGCTGTCACCGCGCGAGGCGATTTTCGAGGCCTGCCTGATGCGTTTCCGCCCAATCATGATGACGACGGCCGCCGCGATGCTGGGCGCCCTGCCGCTGGCGGTGAGTTTCGGCGACGGCGGCGAGTTGCGGCGCCCGCTGGGCATTTCGATCGTGGGCGGCCTGATGGTGAGTCAGGTACTGACACTTTATACTACGCCAGTCGTGTATCTCTATCTGGATCGCTTCCGGCTATTTTCGAAACGACAATGGAACCGGGTCTTCCCCGGTACCGCGACGCCAGAGGCGGCCGAGTAATGCGTTACGTCTGTCTTTGCCTGCTTTTGGCGGGCTGCACGGTTGGTCCCGACTACAAGCGGCCCGACGCCCCGGCCCCGCCGGCGTTCAAGGAACTCGCCGGCTGGAAGATCAGCCAACCGGCCGACGCCGCCGACAAAGGGTCATGGTGGTCAGTCTATCATGACCCGGAACTCGACCGGCTGGAACGCATGGTCGCGGTGTCGAACCAGACAGTGAAGGCATTTGAGGCGCAATACCGCAACGCCCAGGCCCTGGTCGCGGTCGCACGGGCCGGACTGTTTCCGACCGCCGGCCTCAGCGGTGGCGTGACCCGCGCCGGCAGCGGTTTCAGCAGCGGCAGCAGCCTCGGTACGTCATCATCGTTCGGCAGCAGCGGTTCGCGCAGCGCCACCCTATACAGCGTCAGCGGCACGGTGGCGTGGGACCTGGACGTGTGGGGACGGATCCGCCGTCAGGTGGAAAGCAGCACCGCGGCGGCCCAGGTCAGCGCGGCCGATCTGGCAAACGCCCAACTGTCGGTGCAGGCGACGCTGGCCGTCGATTACTTCGATCTGCGCGCCGAAGATGCGTTGCGCCAGTTGCTGACCGAAACGGTCGCGGCCTACGAGCGCGCATTGCGGATTACCGAAAATCAGTACCGTGCGGGTACATCCTCCAGCATCGACTACGTCATCGCTTTGGCACAGTTGCAATCGACTCAGGCGCAGTTGGTCGCGGTCGGTGTGCAGCGGCAGCAGTTCGAGCATGCCATCGCCGTGCTGACCGGCCATGCACCCGCCGAACTGACCATCGCGCCGGCACCCTTGGCGGCGGAGGTGCCGGTGTTGCCGCCCGGCCTGCCGTCGGCACTGCTTGAGCGCAGACCCGATATCGCCGCCGCGGAACGGGTGATGCAGCAGGAGAACGCATTGGTCGGCGTTCAACTCGCCGCCTACTATCCGGATATCTCGTTGTCGACGCTTGGCCAATACGTGGGCTATCCGCTGGGCCAACTCATCAGCACCAGCAATCAGGTATGGTCCCTGGGCGCGACCGGAAGCGAGGTCCTGTTCAACGGTGGCCTGCGCGCCGCCGATGTCGCCGCTGCCCGAGCAACCTATGATGGGTCGGTCGCCGCGTATCGGCAAACCGTTCTAACGGCGTTTCAGCAAGTGGAGGACGCATTGTCGGGCCTGCGTATCCTGGAGCAGCAAGCCCAGGCCGAGGCCGTCGCGGTGAGCTCGAGCCGGCGAGCGGTCGAGTTGACGTTGAATGCGTACCGGGCTGGAACAGTCGCCTATACAAGCGTAATAACAGAACAGACCCAGTTGCTGTTGAACCAGCAGGCGGCCCTGTCGGTACAGCAAAGCCGGCTGGTTGCGAGCGTGGCGCTGATCGAGGCGCTGGGCGGTGGCTGGTCCACCGACGATCTGCCCAAGACGATCGAAACGATCAGCCCACTGATGCCGTAAGAGTGATGATCCGGCGACCTTGCCGCCCGGAGGATGGTTGCCGACAATTCCCGCTTCGCGATGGGGAAGGCCGCATTGGCGGAGCAGACGTCCGCCGGACCGCTGATCGGTCAGGGGGAAATCGGAAAGTACTTTACCCATTTCCTCAAGCAATCGCCGGCCGCGACAGTCGCGACGAGGGTTACTCATACCGGGGTGTAATGTCGCATATGATGTCGGGCTTTATACCTTCACGGTGGACGGGGATCAGTCGAGTTCGCGCAAGCAAATAAGGGCCCGCTATACCTTCATCTACGCACCGACACATGGGCGATAGCTGATCGTACACCATCATTCCTCGGCGCTTCAGGTTCCATCGCCATACGGCTGCCGTCAGGTCGCCGGCTTGAGATGCCGCACTGTGTCATAATGGTCGCGCAGGCGGTTCAAGCCCAACCGCATTTGATCCAGGTCAAGGATGTTCTCGATTTGGAATCGTTCTCTCCAGCGTGACCGGCGCGATTGCCGGCCGTTGTTAGCGCCCAGGCCAACCGGAGCCTGCCGCTTAAGGAGAGACGATGAAAAGGACTCTGTTTGCCACCACGATGCTGGGTGCGATGGCACTTAGCTTCACGGCATCCGCTCAAGGCTTGTTCGATATGAATGCCCCGCTGGTAGGCAAGGACGCCGGTGCCTTGATGGTTCGCGCCCGCGCCGTCGGCGTATTGCCAGGCGACAGCAACAGCAGCATCTCCGCCATCGGCGGTCATGTGGGCGCTTCCCAGACCGCCGTTCCCGAACTCGACTTTTCCTACTTCTTCACCGACCACCTTGCCACCGAACTGATCCTGGCAACCAGCCAGCACACGCTGCAAGCCAAGGGCACTGCCGTCGGCAGTTTCGACGTTGGCACCGTGTGGGCGCTGCCTCCGACGCTGACGCTGCAATACCATTTCCTGCCGCACGAGGCATTCAGCCCGTATGTCGGCGCCGGCCTGAACGGGACGCTGTGGTATGGTGAGAAGCCTTCCGCCCCGGTGACCCACTTCAATGTCGGCAACAGTTGGGGTCCGGCCTTCCAGGTCGGTTTCGATTACAACTTCGCCGGGCGTTGGTTTTTGAATATGGACGCCAAGTATATCCTGATGAACGTCGCCGCGCATGTTGACGCCCTGAATACCACGGTGCGGGCCCACGACCAACTGAACCCGGTTCTGCTGGGGGCGGGTATCGGCTACCGATTCTAGTGGTTCGTGCAGGTGGCAGCACCGAAGCCGTGAATCACGCGATCAAACAAAGGGGCAGGGTGATATCCACGAGCCAACCCGAGTGGATATCACCCTAATCGGTTGAGCCGCCGGCCCCGATGGTGGCCGGCGGCAAGCCTTTTTCAACCCCGCCTGACATGGCCATGGCGCTATGACATCATCCGCTGCCAAGCCAGCGTCAGCAGCAACCCAGCGTTCAACACCATCAATACCGGCGCGGCGGCCGTAACGCCGCGGTTCCAACGCCGCCCCGCGGCCTGTCCGGCGACCCCGATCACCATCAGCACCGGCGTCGTGCCCAATCCGAACATCAGCATCGCCGCCGCCCCCATATCCGGCCTTCCCGACGCCGCCGCGGCGGCCAGCGCGGCATAGAGGAACCCGCAGGGCAGAAAGCCCAGCGCGATCCCAAACAGGTATTCGCCAAGGAACGATCCGCGCCCGATCCGCCTCGTCACGGACCCAATCATTTTGCCCAGGGACCGACGCATCGGGTCGTGCATCGGCATAAGCCGACCCAGCGCATGACTCAGGAACACCAGTGCGGCGATTGTCAGCAGCGCGGCCGAAAGGGCATTGAACCATGGCAACCGGCCGAACATGACGGCTGCCGCCACGCCCAGCCCCGCGTATGTCGTCAAACGACCCAGGTGATACGGCACCAGCAGCCCATTGCGGGCGCGTTGCCACTCACACAGCCGACCTGTCGGCAGCCGAACCATCCGCTCCGACATCTGGCCCAGCACGAAAGCGCCGCACATCGGGCCGCAATGCACAACGCTGCCGGCCAGCCCGGCCGCGAAAAGCCCGAACAGCAGCCCGCCGCGTAAGGCAGTGTCGGACGTGCATAAGGCACCGACCCAATGAAGACTCTCCAGCATCCTGTCGCAGTGGCCTACACGATGCTGCACCGCATTGACGTGGATCAATGTTAATCCGCCGCCGCAACGCCAGTGTGCCGCGCCCGCCCAGGAGAGGTGCAGATGGAAAACAACGTGAGTGACCTTGTTGTGGGGCTGATGATGGCCGTTTTCGGCCTCGTTGGCCTTTTTCTTGTCGCCGGCGCCGCCGATGCCGAGATGTATATTTTTGGAATCGCGTTAAGCGGTTTCGCGATCCTGTTCGATCTTGGCCTGATCAAGCGCTACCACGACCGGCGCGATGAAGCGCGGGCCGCTGCGAGGGGTAATACCCATGTCTGATCATGCTCTGACCGAACGGCCGGTCGTTTACAACGACGCGGTGGTCAAGAAATTCGTCGTCGCCTCGCTGTTCTGGGCCATCGTCGCGTTTCTGGTCGGCTGCTACATCGCCGCCGAACTGACCTGGCCCACACTCAATCTCGGGCTGTCGTTCACCAATTTCGGCCGCCTGCGCCCAGTCCACACCTCCGCCGCCATCTTCGCCTTCGGTGGTTCCGCGCTTTTGGGCACGTCGTTCTACGTGGTCCAGCGCACCTGCCGCGCCCGGCTGTTCGGCGGCGAGGCTTTGGCGAGCTTCGTCTTCTGGGGCTACCAGTTCTTCATCGTCATGGCTGCGCTCAGTTACGTGATGGGCTTCAGCCAGAGCAAGGAATACGCCGAACCGGAGTGGCATCTGGACCTGTGGCTGACGATCGTCTGGGTCTGCTACCTGCTGATCTTCCTTGGAACGATCATGAAGCGGTCGGAACCGCATATCTACGTCGCCAACTGGTTCTACCTGGCGTTCATCATCACCATCGCGGTGCTGCATATCGTCAACAACGCCGCTATCCCGATTTCCTTCTACAGCGCCAAAAGCTACTCGGCTTACGCTGGCGTGCAGGATGCGCTGGTGCAGTGGTGGTATGGCCACAACGCGGTCGGATTCTTCCTGACGGCGGGCTTCCTGGGTATGATGTACTACTTCATTCCCAAAGCGGCCGGCCGCCCAGTCTATTCCTACCGACTGTCGATCGTCCACTTCTGGACACTGATCTTCATTTACATCTGGGCCGGACCGCACCATCTGCACTGGACCGCCCTGCCCGACTGGACCCAGACGCTGGGCATGGCGTTCTCCATCATGCTGTGGATGCCCTCCTGGGGCGGCATGATCAACGGCAT
>DNXO01000024.1:21024-21196 GCA_003506895.1 Acetobacteraceae bacterium
GCATGATCAACGGCATCATGACCCTGTCCGGTGCGTGGGATAAGCTGCGGACCGATCCCGGGCTGCGCTTTTCGGTCACCGCCGTGGGCTTCTACGGCATGTCCACCTTCGAAGGTCCCGTGATGTCGGTGCGGGAGGTCAACGCCTTGTCGCACTATACCGACTGGACCAT
>DNXO01000024.1:21456-39510 GCA_003506895.1 Acetobacteraceae bacterium
GGACCATCGGCCACGTCCACTCCGGTGCGCTGGGTTGGGTTGCGTTCATCGTGTTCGGCTCGCTGTACTATCTGATCCCGGTGCTGTGGAACCGTAAGGCGCTGTATTCGGTCCGTTTGGTCGCGTGGCACTACTGGATCGCGACCCTGGGCATCGTGCTCTACATCGTTGCGATGTGGGTCGCGGGCATCATGGAAGGCCTGATGTGGCGCGCCTACGACAAATTCGGCTTCCTGCAATACTCGTTCGTCGAATCGGTCGTCGCCATTCACCCATTCTTCGTCATCCGCCTGCTGGGTGGGGTATTCTTCCTGATCGGCGGTCTGCTGATGGTCTTCAACGTCTTTATGACCATCACCAGCGAATCGACCGAACGCCCGCGTGAGCGCCTGATCGCACCAGCCGTGTTGGCAGGAGCCTGAGACAATGTTTATCCGTCACGAATTCTTCGAAAAAAACGCGATCTTCCTGCTACTCGGCACCCTCGTAACGATCGCGATCGGCGGTATCGTCGAAATCGTTCCCTTGTTCACGGTCGAAACGACCGTCGAGCATGTGGAAGGCATGCGGCCATACTCCCCGCTGGAGTTACGTGGCCGCGACATCTACGTGCGGGAAGGCTGCTATCTATGCCACAGCCAGCAAGTCCGCACGCTGCGCGATGAAGTGGAGCGCTACGGCCATTATTCCATTGCCGCTGAAAGCATGTACGACCATCCGTTCCAGTGGGGGTCGAAACGCATCGGCCCCGACCTGGCGCGCGTCGGCGGCAAATACTCCAACGACTGGCACTACGCGCATCTGCGCAACGCGCAGGGAATCGTTCCGGAGTCGATCATGCCGCACTACGCGTTCCTGGCCGAAACCCCACTGGACACCGACGATATCCAAAGCCGCATGAAGACCCTGCGGATCCTTGGCGTGCCCTACACGGACGAGCAGATCGCCAACGCGAAGGCCGATCTGATGGCCCAGGCCAACCCGGAGGCGGACAGCGCGAAACTGATAGCACGCTATCCGAAAGCCAACATCGCGTCGGGCAACGGCCATGAGGTCACCGAAGCCGACGCCCTGGTCGCTTACCTGCAAATGCTCGGCACCCTCGTCAACTTCGCCGATACCAACACCGAAAGGTTGCAGCAATGAGCACGTCGCAATGGTTGGAACATTACCTGGTCGTGGTCCTGGCCATCGTGTTCGTCGGGATCGTCGCCGTGACCTACTGGCCCGGCCGCAAGGCGAAGATCGAGCAACAAGGCCGTATTCCGTTCGAGGATGATGTGTAGTGCCCACAAAAATCGAAAAGGACGCCATCTCCGGCCAGGACACCACCGGCCATGAGTGGGATGGACTGAAAGAACTGAATACACCGCTGCCGAAATGGTGGGTGTACGTCTTCTTCGCCTGCATCGCCTGGGCCGCCGGCCTGTGCGTGCTTTATCCGTCGATCCCATATGGGCCGGGCTACTTCCACGGCCTGCTCGGCTATTCCTCGCGCAAAACCGTCGATGCAGAAGTTGGCAAGCTGGTCGATCAGCGCAAGAACTCGATGGACAAGATCGCCACGATGTCTTTCGATGCCATCAAGGCCGATCCGGCCCTGATGGAAGTCGCGTTGACCAGCGGGCGGATCACATTCGCCGAGAACTGCCAGCCCTGCCATGGGGCCGGCGGCGGCGGAAGCCCTGGCTATCCGGCACTCGCGGCCGGCGCCTGGATCTGGGGCGGCACGCTGGCGGATATCCAGCAGACCATTACGCACGGTATCCGCAACGCTGACCCCAATGCACGAAACAGCGCGATGCCTCGCTTTGGTGCCGACGGCACGCTGAAGCCGGCCGAAATCGAGGCGGTCGCCGACTATGTGTGGGCGACGTTCTATGGCCATGCAGACGACAAGAACCTGTCGGCCGGCGCGAAGATCTTCGCTGACAACTGCGCGGCCTGCCATGGCGACCAAGGACAGGGCAACCGCGAGATGGGCGCGCCGAAACTGGCCAGCAAGGTCCACCTTTACGGCAATACGCGCGAGACCATCGTGAACCAGGTCACGCTCCCGCGTCAGGGCGTAATGCCGAACTGGGGCACGAGGCTTGATACCGGAACGATCAAAGCCGTTACCCTGTATGTCCACTCGCTAGGCGGCGGCGAGTAGAAGGCAAAAACCGTGTCACGTATCAGCAAAGAAGACCGTCGGCTTCAAATCGAACACGAGGCCGCCGGAAACCACCTCTTCGCCAACCGTCTGCGGGTGTATCCGAAGACGGTTCACGGCCCGTTTCGTCGGGTGAAGTGGGCTATCCTGATCATATGCCTGACGATCTACTATCTGTTGCCCTGGCTGCGGTGGAACCGTGGCCCTGGGCATCCGACCCAGGCGGTGCTGCTGGATGTCTGGCACGAGCGGTTTTACTTCTTCGACCTGGAACTCTGGCCGCAGGACATCTGGCTGCTGGCTGGCCTGCTGATCCTGGGTGCCGTGGCGCTGTTCCTGGTGACCAGTCTGTTTGGCCGCCTGTGGTGCGGCTACACTTGCCCGCAGACCGTGTGGACCGATCTGTTCATGTGGGTCGAACGCTGGGTCGAAGGCGATCGCAACGAGCGTATGCAGCGCGACGCCCAGCCGCTGAATGCCGATACGATCTGGAAGAAGGTCCTGAAACACACGATCTGGCTGGGAATCGCGTTCTGGACCGGCGGCGCCTGGATCATGTACTATGTCGATGCGCCGACGGTGACGGTTGAGTTCTGGACGCTGTCCGCCTCCACACAGGTTTATTTCTTCACCGCTCTGTTCACCGCGACGACCTATGTCCTGGCCGGCTGGGCGCGTGAGCAGGTCTGCACTTATATGTGCCCCTGGCCGCGCTTCCAGTCCGCGATGCTGGACGACCAGAGCTTCACCGTCACCTACCAGGCCTGGCGTGGCGAACCGCGCACCCGCGGCAAAGCCCGCGACGGGGCTGGCGACTGCATCGATTGCGGGGCCTGCGTCACCGCCTGCCCCACCGGCATCGATATCCGCGACGGCATCCAGCTTGAATGCATCAATTGCGGCCTGTGCGTCGATGCCTGCAACCACGTGATGGAGCGAACGAAGCGCGATAAATGGCTGATCACCTGGGACACCGAATCCCGTCAAAATGCGAAAAAGGCCGGCCGGAACGAGCCGATCCGGATCTTCCGCCCGCGCACGATCATCTATCTGTCTGTCCTGGTCGTCGCCATGATCGGCATGACCACCGCGCTGCTGACACGATCGACACTTGGACTGTCCGTGCAACGAGACCGCGCCCCGGTTTTCGTGCCGCTGGCCGATGGCAGCCTGCGCAATGGCTATACGGTCAAGATCGCCAACAAGACGCAGGTCCATGCCAATTTTGAGCTGACCGTCGATGGCTTGCCGGGCGCCACCCTGGTGGTGGCCGAGGGTGATCCCAAGCCGCAACCCGTGCTGCATCTGCCAAGCACAGCCGATCAGGTCGATACGTTCCGGGTTTTGGTGACCGGACGGCCCGCATCCCTGACGAATGGATCGCAGCCGATCGACTTCGTCCTGCGCGACACGACCTCGGGCCACCAGACCATCTACCACTCGACCTTCATGGGCCCTCAAGGATACGGAAAATGAATACGTCTGCCTGGCGCTGGTTCCCGCATTGGCTGATCGCCTCAATGGGGTTCGTGTTTCTGGTCAACGCCTATATGGTCTACGACGCCTACACCACGTTTCCGGGCGCCGCCGGCCAGGATGGGTTCGACCTGAGCAATGAATACAAGCGCGTCCTGGAGACAGCCCAACAACAGGCCGCGCTCGGCTGGCAGCTAGAGGCCGGGGTCGGCACCGATCTGTTCCCGACACTGCGGCTGACCGGCAAGGACGGCGCGCCGCTGGCCGCCACGTCGATCGTCGCCCAGGCGGAACGTCCGGTTGGCCCGGTGAGCACGACGCCGCTGACCTTTCATCAGGTCGGCGAAGGCCGCTACCGGTCGGATACCGCACTGGCCACCGGTCAATGGGACATGATGCTGCAAGTCCAGGCCAACGGTCATCCGTTCAACGCGACCCGGCGCGTGGTCGTGAAGTAAGCCCATGGATGCCATCGCCGCCCCGGCGTCTTATCCCGCGATGACGAGGAGAGTTCGAAACCCGGACGACGACAGGTCGGTTGCCGTTGAGGACCGCCTGAGCGCGGGGGCCTGCGCCCACTGCGGATTGCCCGCCCCGGGCGGGCAGACATTTTGCTGCCCGGGCTGCGCCGCCGCACATGACATCATCGAGGGCCTGGGACTGGGCCGCTACTACGCCCAACGCCTGCTTGACGCCGGCGCTCGCGCGCTGCGCCCCGAACCGGCCGAACGGTGGGACCTTGCCCGCCATATCGTTGCAAAACCAGACGGAACCAAGGAACTGACCCTGGCCGTTGACGGCTTGCAGTGCGGCGCCTGCGTTTGGCTCATCGAGTCCGTCCTGGCCAAGGAGCCCGCCGTCACCGCCGGCCGCGTCAACATGACGACTCGTCGCCTGCGGCTGGGCTGGAACGGCACGAACGACGATGCCGATCGCCTGGTAGGGCGGATCGAGACCCTGGGCTACCGGCTTGTGCCGTTCGATATTTCGGCGCTGACCGCCTCTCGGGACCGCACCGGACGCATGCTGATGCGCTCCCTCGCCGTCGCCGGTTTCGCCGCGGGCAACGTGATGCTGATCTCGATCGGTATTTGGGCCGGCCAGGGCCATGTGACCGACCCTATCGGGCCGGCGACCATGGCACTCCTGCACTGGGTGTCGGCGCTGATCGCGATGCCCGCCATCGCCTATGCCGGACGGCCGTTCTTCGCCTCGGCCCTGGCGGCGCTGCGGCAGCGGCGCACCAATATGGACGTGCCGATCAGCCTGGGCGTCTTGCTGGTCACCGGCATGAGCCTGATGGAAACCATCAACGGCAACGACCACACCTATTTCGACTCCGCCGTCACCCTGTTGTTCTTCCTGCTCGTCGGCCGCGTCCTCGACCATCGGGCCCGGGGCCAGGCCAGGGCCACGGCGGAGCAATTGCTGGCCCTGCGCTCGGCCGACGTCGCCGTGCTGCAACCGGATGGAACGGTGCGCCGCTGCGCGCAGGAACAAGTGGCTGAAGGCGACCATGTGCTGGTTGCGGCCGGCGAGCGGATCGGCGTTGACGGTATTCTGGAAACCGGCACCGCCGCGCTGGACACCAGCCTGGTGACCGGCGAAAGCCTGCCCGTGCAGGCCGAACCCGGCACCCAGGTCTATGCCGGCACGTTGAACCTGGGCGCCACGTTGACCATCAGAGCCACGGCAACGGGCGCGGCGACCCTCCTGGCGGAATGCGTGCGGCTGATCGAGGCCGCCGAGGCGCGTCGCGGACGGTTCGTCGTCCTGGCTGACCGGGTCGCCAAACGATACGCGCCCGCGGTGCATCTATGCGCGTTGCTGACCTTTCTGTGGTGGTATTTCGCCATGGGCGCAGCCGCCGGGCAGGCACTGCTGACCGCGAGTGCGGTGCTGATCATCACCTGCCCTTGCGCCCTGGCGCTTGCGGTCCCAGCCGTGCAGGTCATCGCGACCGGGCGCCTGTTCCGTGGCGGCATGCTGCTGAAATCCCCGACCGCGCTGGAACGGTTGGCCGAGGTCGATACCGTCGTATTCGACAAAACCGGCACATTGACCGAACCCCTGCTCAGCCTCGGTGGCAGCCCGGACCCGGTGGCCCTGCGTGAGGCGGCCTCGCTCGCGATCGCCAGCCGTCATCCGCTGGCGCGCTCGCTGGTGTCCGCGGCAGGCGCGGTGGTGCCGGCTGAAGGGGTAGTGGAATACCCTGGTCAAGGCTTGGCGAAGGGCGAGATGCGGCTGGGCAGCCGAGCCTTCTGTGGGGAGGCAGTAGCGGCGGCAGAGGGACCCGAGATGTGGCTTGCCCGCCCTGGAAAGGCACCAGTTCGCTTTTGCTTCGACGAGCGCCCTCGTTCGGATGCCGTCGAGATCGTCGGTCGACTGCGCATCATGGGCCTGGCGGTGAAGCTGATCTCCGGTGACCGGCCGGAGCAGGTTCAGCGCATCGCCGAACAGCTTGGGATCGAGGATTGGCAGGCCGACTGCTCTCCGGTTGACAAGGTTTCGGTCATTGAGGGTTGGGGCAAAGAAGGCCGAAACGTGCTGATGGTCGGGGACGGGATAAACGACAGCCCTGCCCTGGCCGCGGCATCCGTTTCCGCCTCGCCGGCGACGGCGGCGGATGTCAGTCAGACCGTCGCCGACCTTGTTTTCCAGGGCAGCAAACTCGAACCTGTGCTGATCGCGCTGCGGACCGCTCGGCGGGCCAAATCGGTCATGCGGCAGAACCTGGCACTGTCGATCGGCTACAACATCGTCATGGTGCCACTGGCGGTCGCCGGTTGGGTCACGCCCTGGCTGGCGGCGGCGGCGATGTCGAGTTCGTCGCTGCTGGTCATGGTCAACAGCCTGCGTTTGCACAGGGAAATGAAACGATGACCATTATTCTGTATCTGCTGGTCGTCAGCCTGACCATCGCCGCGGGCGGTCTGTGGTTCTTCATGTGGTCGCTGCGGTCGGGACAATACGACGACCTGGACGGCGCCGCGAACCGTATCCTGTTCGATGACGCAGCCGACGCGCCGATAAAGAAGAAGGCGCCCACTCAGGCGATTCCATAGAACGCCCGCGCACTGTCCGACGGCGCCCGGCCCGCGAGCCCGGTCAGGACGGTGAAGGTCCGCCTTGAAAGCGTTTTTCGCACGGCGTCTCCCTTGAGGGGAGAGCAGCCGATCAGCGGTTCAACTGTTGCTCCAGCGCGTGCATCACCTGATAGCAGGGCAACACCTGCGCCACGCTGGCATTCGGCTCCCGCTTTTCGCGGATCGCGGCAATGAACTCACGGTCCTGGATCTCGATTCCGTTCATCGAGACATCCACCTTCGAGACGTCGATCGGTTCCTCCTTTCCGGTGAACAGATCGTCGTAGCGGGCGATATAGGTTCCCGTATCGCCGATGTAACGGAAGAACGTCCCCAACGGCCCATCATTGTTGAACGACAGGCTGAGTGTGCAGATCGCGCCGTTCGCTGCCTGAAGCTGGATCGACATATCCATCGCGATCCCTAGCCTGGGATGGATCGGACCCTGGATCGCGTTCGCCTTCACGACCGGAGAGCGAGTTTGATACTGGAACAAATCGATCGTATGCGCCGCATGGTGCCACAGCAAATGATCCGTCCAGCTACGGGGCTGGCCCAGGGCGTTCATATTGGTGCGGCGGAAAAAGTAAGTCTGCACATCCATCTGCTGGATATTAAATTCACCCGCGACGATCTTCCGCCGTACCCACTGGTGGCTCGGGTTAAACCGCCTTGTATGACCGCACATCGCGACCAGACCGGTGCTTTTCTGCAATGCGACCAGCGCCAGCGCATCGGGCAGCGAGTCCGCCATCGGGATCTCGACCTCGACATGCTTGCCCACCTTCAGGCAGGCCATCGCCTGCGCGGCATGCATCGGCGTCGGCGTGGCCAGGATCACCGCCTCTACGTGCTTCAAGGCCAGGGTTTCGGCCAGGTCGGTGGTCGCATGCGGAATACCGTATTTGTCCGCGACCGATCGGGTTGCCTCGATCCCATCGCTGACCAGCGACACGACCTCCACTCCGGCGATGTTCTTCAGTCCATCGAGATGTTTGATCCCGAACGCACCGGCACCCGCCAAGGCAACCCTGATCGTTTCGCTCACGCTATCCTCCGTTTTCTTCCGGCCAGTAGAGGCGCATCGGATTGTCCACCAGCAGCTTTTGCCGCAGGTCAGGCGTCGTCGCGATGTGCGGAATGAAATCGACCAACAGCCCATCGTCGGGCATGTGGCCTTTCAGATTCGGATGGGGCCAGTCGGTGCCCCACAGCACGCGGTCCGGGAAGGTTTCGACGATACGCCTGGCGAACGGGATGACGTCGCGATAGGCGTTTAGTTCGCCGTTGAGGGCGGGCGGCCCGGAGACGGACAAACGCTCCGGACAGCTTACCTTCGACCAGACATTGGGGTGCTGGGCCATGAATTTTACGAACAGCGAGAATTCCGGCCCGTCGATCGGCTTGGTCACATCGGGCCGCCCCATGTGGTCCACCACCACCGTCGTCGGCAGGGCGGTGAAGAAATCCCACAGTTCGGGCAGATCGACCGACTCGAAATAGATCACGATATGCCAGCCCAGCCTGGAGATGCGGCCGGCGATTTCCAGCAGTTCGTCCTTGGGGGTGAAATCGACCAGGCGCTTGACGAAGTTGAAGCGCACACCGCGCACTCCGGCCGCATGCATCGCGTGCAGATCGGCATCCGCGACGTCCCGCCGCACCGTTGCGATGCCACGCGCCTTGCCGCCCGCGTGCACCAGCGCATCGACCATCGCTCGGTTATCGGCGCCATGGCAGGTCGCCTGCACGACGACGTTGCGGGCGAAACCAAGATGGTCGCGCAGGTCATAGAGTTGCTGCTTCGATGCGTCGCACGGCGTGTATTTCCGCTCCGGCGCGAAGGGAAACTCCGCGCCCGGCCCGAAAACGTGGCAATGCGCGTCCACGGCGCCCGGGGGCACCTGGAAGCGAGGCTTTGAGGGACCGGCGTACCAATCCAGCCAGCCGGGAGTTTTTTCGAATGCCATGGACGGTGTCTCCCGGTTTGGTTGCCACCGCCCCGGGGCGGTGGACATGATATGGATCAATTCCGGAATGGGGACGCCTATCTCCCCTTCGCCTTCAGCGCCCTGTCCAGGCGCGAGAACACCCGCCGGGCGTTACCTTCGTACACCGCCGCCTTCGCCTCGGCGGAGAGGATGGTCGATGCCTCGATATACCGCTTGGTGTCGTCATAATAGAATCCGGTTTCGGGATCGACGCCGCGCACCGCGCCGATCATCTCACTGGCGAACAGGATATTCTTTGTCGGGATCACCTTGGTCAGCAGGTCGACGCCCGGCTGGTGGTAAACGCACGTATCGAAATAGATGTTGTTCAGCAGCAGCTCCGTCAGCAGCGGCTTCTTCATCTCCTGCGCCAGCCCGCGAAACCGCCCCCAGTGATATGGCACCGCGCCACCGCCATGCGGGATCAGGAATTTCAGCGTCGGGAAGTCCTTGAACAGATCCGACGTCAGGCACTGCATGAACGCCGTCGTGTCCGCGTTCAGATAATGGGCGCCGGTGGTATGGAAGCACTCGTTGCAGCTTGTACTGACATGGACCATCGCCGGAATGTCGTATTCGACCATCTTCTCATAGATCGGATACCAGGACCGGTCCGACAGCGGCGGCGATGTCCAGTGGCCGCCCGAGGGATCGGGGTTCAGGTTGATGCCGACGAAACCATAATTCTTGATGCATTTCTCCAGTTCGGGAATGCAGGTCTTCGGATCGACGCCCGGCGATTGCGGCAGCATGGCCGCACCGATGAAATGATCCGGGAACAATTCGCTGACGCGATAGCACAGCTCGTTGCAGATCGAGGCCCATGTCGCGGACACGTTGAAGTCGCCGATATGGTGCGCCATGAAACTCGCGCGGGGGCTGAAGATAGTCAGGTCGCTGCCGCGTTCCTTCATCTTCGCGAGTTGGTTGGTTTCGATACTCTCCCGCAGTTCGTCGTCGCTGATTTTCAGTTCGCTGACCTTGGGCATCGCGGACGGGTCCTTGATGCCGGCGATCTGGCGGTTACGCCAAGCTTCGAGCGCCTTGGGCGCGGTCGTGTAGTGGCCATGAACGTCGATGATCATTGGGCGTCCCCCTTCGTGGTCGAAGTTTGTATTTTCGGCTTTCGTTTGCCGGTTGAACAGCGGGCCGGATCAAATCGGCGCGTCGAGGGGCGTCCCTCCACAAAAAAAGCGGCCATTCCCACAGGGGAACAGCCGCCTCCTTTAGAACCCGACCGCTAGGTTAGAACGGGATTTCGTCGTCCAGGTCCCCGCCCTTCGGTGCGTCCCATGACGGACCGCCCGACCCACCACGTGCAGCCGGCCGAGCCGCCGCCGGGGCGCGTTCACGCGGCGTGTATCCGCTGCTGCTGCCACCACCGCCACCACCGAATCCACCGTCGGACCCGCCGCCGTAGCCACCGCCGCCGCCTTCACCGCCACGCGTATCCAGCATGGTGAGTTGCCCATTGAACCGGCCGATCACAACCTCGGTCGTGTAACGCTCCTGCCCCTGCTGGTCCGTCCACTTGCGGGTCTGCAAGGAGCCCTCGACATAGATTTTCGCGCCCTTCTTCAGGAACCGCTCCGCGACGTCAGCGACGCGATCATTGAAGATCACGACGCGATGCCACTCGGTCTTCTCTTTCTTCTCGCCTGACGCCCGGTCGTTCCACGTCTCGCTGGTCGCCAGGGTCAGGTTGACGATCTTGCTGCCGTCCTGGGTGTTCCGCACTTCCGGGTCCTTCCCCAGATTGCCCACCAGGATCACCTTGTTCACCGAACCTGCCATCGACCGAGTCCCTAATCTTGAATTTCACACTTTAGCGCAAACCCCATTCAGGGGCCATATTGCTTAAGATATTGCTAATAAACCGCCAGTTTGCGCGGCAAATCATGCGCGCAGCGACCGAGTCCGACACAAAAATGGCTCACCACCGGCGCCAAGCTGTCCGCGGCCAAACGCGCCCCGGCATTCGCCTCGCCCAATCGGGCGGCGGCATCCCTGGCGCGACGCGCGATCGCGGGCCAGTCCAGCCCGGGCAGCACGCCGTCTTTCAACACGAACCGGCCGCCGATCATGACGTCCCTTACCGCCGCGCCGTCCTCGGTGTTGACCAACTGGTTCACCGCGTTGTTGAGCGGCACCAGATTGATGTGGTCCAAATCCAGAAACACCAGATCGGCTTTGTAGCCCGGCGCGATGCGGCCGATCAGATCGCCCATCCCCAGTACCGCCGCACTGCCCTCGGTTGCCAGCCGCAACGCCTCGGGGGCGCCGATCCAGTCCTCCGGCGGGCGATCGAACACGCGGGAGACATAGGCCGATAGCCGCATTGCCTCGAACATATTCTGGTTGTCGGAGGACGAAGACCCATCGGTCCCGACGCCCACGGAAACCCCGCCGGCAATCGCCCGGCGCATGTCCGCGATCCCATTCCCCAGCCGCAGATTCGATCCGGGATTGTGCGCCAAGGCACCGCCATGACGCGCGATCAACTCGATCTCCGCATCGTCGATCCAGATGGCATGGGCGCCGCTGAACGTCGGCCCCAACAGGCCGATCCGATCCAGGTGCGCCGTCAGCGTCGTACCATATTGTTTAAGAGCGCCGGCCCGCTGCACGGGCGACTCGGCCAAATGCGTCTGTAGCGGCAGTCCATACGCGGCCGCCAGATCGCGGCAGCCGCACATGAAGTCGTCCGAACAATGCAGCGGGATCGTGGGGGCGATACCGAGTCGGATCTGGTCGGTTGGAAACGGCCAGGACCGGGCGGCTTCGCGAATCGGGGTCAGGGTCGCATCGCCCGGGGCCGTTCGCATCGCCTCGGCCATCGGGCGCAACTCGGGTGGAAATGCATCCAACAGGCCGGGGATCGCCTGATAGAAACTCCGATCCGCCACCATCGGCGACACAACCGCCCGCATCCCGACATCCGCATACGCTCGGCTGACATCGTGCAACGCCTCGACACTGGGAACCGGCAGCATCGCCGACAGGTCGTAACAGGCGGTGCAGCCCTTGCGGATCATCTCGATCGCGGCCAGCAAGGTGGAGAGATAGCGGTCATCGTTGGAGCGCCCGCCGTTGACCCAAGGGCCGGCGTTCAGCAGCAATTCCAACGACCAGAGATCCCCGACGCCCTTCCCCAATCCGCCATGACCGTGCGTATGCGCATTGATCAGCCCGGGAATGATCAGCCTGTCGCTGGCATCGATCGTCCGCGTTCCTTGCGCGCTGTCCGGCGGGACGATGGCGGCAATCGAATCGCCCGCCAGCACCAGATCGGCACGGCGCGCACTGCTTTCCCCGCTGACCAGAACCATTCCGCCTGAAACGATGACACGATCCATCAGCCGCCCCTAAGTCAGTCGCCGGTTGGGGAAGCGTACAACACGCAGCCCCGCCAGCGCCAGCCGGTCCACGAGATGCCGAGCGGAAGCGGTGGCCATGAAGCACTCGGCCGGCCGGGTAAGCTGGCCGCCCGACGACCGCAGCGCGGCGGCCAGTATCGCTTCCAGCTCATCATCGGGGACAGGTTCAGGGGACGGATCGAACATGCCCGTAGGCTACATGACCCACGCGCACAAAACAAGAACACATCGGTGTGCTTGCATCTGAAGGCACCTCCGGCGCAGCCTTCCCGGCAGACTGGGAAAACCCGGCAGGTTAAGGGGAGGAGTCACCAATGCGGCGCATACTCGCGTGCCTGGCCATCGGCGGCGTTTTGGTAAGCGCATCGGCCTGGGCGCAAAAATACGGCGGCACGCTAACCGTTTCCCACATCGACAGCCCGCCCAGTCCGTCGATCCAGGAGGAGGCCACGGCCTCGGTCGTGATCCCGTTCATGCCTATTTACAACAATCTGGTGATCTTCGATCAGCATGTGCCGCAACACAGCCTGAACACGATACGCCCCGAACTGGCGACGGCCTGGACATGGAGTACGGACGGCACCGCCCTGACCTTTACGCTGCATGACGGGGTGAAATGGCACGACGGCAAGCCGTTTTCCTCGGCCGACGTAAAATGCACGTGGGACATGGTGTCCGGCCTGACCCCCGGCAAGATTCGGAAAAGCCCGCGTCAGGCCTGGTGGACCAACCTGAAACAGATCACCGTCAACGGCCCCGCGGAGGTGACGTTTCATTTGAAACGTCGGCAACCCTCTTTTCTTGCCCTGCTCGCCGCCGGCTGGTCACCGGTTTACCCATGCCACATCCCATCCGCCCAGATGCGTACCAAGCCCATCGGTACCGGACCGTTCCGCTTTGTCGAATATCGCCTGAACGAGAGCATGAAGCTGGAGCGTAACCCGGATTACTGGAAGAAGGGCCTGCCCTACCTGGATGCGATTGAATACAAGATCGTGCCAAACAGGGCGACCCGGATGCTGGGCTTCATCGCCGGCACGTTCGACATGACTTATCCCACCGATGTGCTGGTGCCTCTGCTGGGCGACATCCGGCAGCAGGACCCCAAGGCGCACTGCGAGATGCGGCGCACCAATGTGAATGTGAATCTGATCATCAACCGCGATGCGCCCCCATTCGATAACCCCCAGATCCGTCGGGCGCTGGCGCTGGCAATCGACCGCAAGGCCGCCAACGACATCATCAACGAGGGCCAGGGCCGCATCGGTGGATCGATGCTGCCGCCGCCCGAAGGCGTCTGGGGCATGCCAGACGAAGTCCTGCACACGCTGACCGGCTACGGCCCCGACGTCGGGAAGAACCGCGCGGAGGCTCGCGCCATCATGACAAAACTCGGCTACGGACCTGACAATATGCTGAAGACGAAGATATTCACCCGTAACATCAATACGTTTCGTGACCCGGCGTTGATCATGAACGATCAACTGAAGCAGATCTTTATCGATGCGGAACTGGATGTCGTCGATACACCGCAATACTACAGCCGCGTATTCAAAAAGGACTATGCGATCGGCGTGAACCAAACCGGAAGCTCGCTGGATGATCCCGATCAGAATTTCTACGAAAATTATGCGTGTGGGTCGTTACGGAACTACACGAACTACTGCAACCCGGCCCTGGAAAAGGAATTCGAGGCACAATCGATGGAAACCGACGTTGCCAGGCGAAAAGCGATGGTCTGGGATATCGAGCGCAGACTCGCCGACGATGTTGTCCGCCCGATTATCTATCATGACGTCGCAGCGGCCTGCTGGCATCCGTACGTGATGAACATGACAATCATGGTGAACAGCATCTACAACGGCTGGCGCTGGGAGGATGTCTGGCTCGATAAATAGCCGAACGAACTCCCATACGACGCCAAGCCCCGGACACTAATCCCCAGCCGGGATCATCAACTCCAGCGCGTCGGCCATGAAGTCGAACAGCATGCGCCGTCCCATGGCGGGTTGCACCATGATCCCCTCGCATGACCGCCAGATCATCCAGCGCCGAAATGCTCGGTTTTTATCGTAGATACCCAGAAGTTCCTCGTATTCCTCACCATCGGCGCAGACATCGAGGTCGATCGCCATGCGCAGTTCGTGGAAGTCCGCCCATGCCCGCAGCATCAGCAGATCGGGGACGTCGAATGAAAAGCCGGTCGGCATTTTAACGGACGCGCGGGGTAGCTGCACCGAAACCTCCTTCAACACGGCCAGGCCGGCCGCTGGTCATTCACGAATTTGTGATTGTCTGGCTCACGCGGCCGCGAGGCGGCAATACTTAAATTCTTAAGAAATACTCCCCCAACGAATCACGCTTCCGTGATAAGATGAGACGTGACCCACTGCCCATAACGCTTTGAAATCCAGATTGACCCAAGGTCATTGGATGTTAATATGTACTATTTCGTCAACTGCATTTATTGCACCCGTTTGTTTCGCGTTCTTCACGAAAATGCGAGGAGCCAGATTCGATTCGCTCTCGGATGCGTGATTCAAGTAGGCGTGCGTTCACCGCGCTGTCATTGATGCCTTCCGGAGAAGGAGCGTTCAGGTGCGGCAACACCCCCAGACCAGACAGCAAGTTCGCGTCATTACGGCTATGGACGACCAACAGGCATTGGTGCGTGGCTTGGTACATGGCGTCATATTGTCCGCCGCCCTGTGGGCCGCCGCCGTCTATCTAGCGACCATCCTCCGCTAGGCAGGGGGCCCGCAGGCCGCCCTTTTCGGGCCATCGAGCCCGCATAAGCCTTCCGCCGCCAAGCGCTCTATCCAGACCGCCGCCTGTCTAGACAACTACCTCATCCAGATCGGGGCCGACGCGGAGCCATAGCAGCCATCTGGCGGCAAGCCACCGACGTTCCGCGCACACCAGCGGCCACGCCCGCCGGCTCAAATCGTATCGAATGTGCATTTCTCGCCGAAGACCGCCTTGCGCGTTGCCTCGGACTATGCAAAACGCCGCGCATACTGGAACCAATTCCAACGAGGGAGACGTCCGGGGGTGACAGACACCATCCTGGAGACACAAGGTCTGACGCGTGAATTCAGCGGCTTTGTGGCCGTCGATGGCGTCGATCTGCGCGTGGAGACTGGAAATATCCACGCCCTGATCGGCCCCAACGGTGCTGGCAAGACGACATGCTTCAATCTGCTGACCTCCTTCCTGCCGCCCACACGCGGCAAGATCAAGTTCAAGGGCCGCGATATCACCGGAATGAAGCCGGCGATGGTTGCTCGCCTGGGGCTTATCCGCAGCTTCCAGATCTCGGCGGTTTTCCCGCACCTGACAGCGCTGGAGAACGTACGCCTGGCGCTGCAGCGCGCCCGGGGTGCCAGCTTCGATTTCTGGCGGTCCGAGAGTGTGCTGAAGGTCTATGACGACCGCGCGCATCAACTGCTGTTCGATGTCGGACTCTCATCCTACACCGAAACCGTTGTCGCCGATTTGTCGTACGGGCTGAAACGCGCGCTGGAGATTGCCACCACCCTGGCGCTCGATCCGGAAATGATGCTGCTCGACGAACCCACCGCCGGCATGGCGCATGGCGACGTCGATCGAATCGTCGAACTGATCAAGCGCATCCGCCAGGGACGCACCATCCTGATGGTGGAGCATAATCTGTCGGTCGTCGAAGGCCTCTGCGACAAGATCACCGTGCTGACCCGCGGCAAGGTCCTGGCCGAAGGCACCTATGAGACGGTGTCGAAGAACCCCGACGTGATCGCCGCCTACCTGGGGACCGCCGATGCTTGAGGTAAAAGGCCTGAACGCCTGGTATGGCGAAAGCCACATCCTGCACGGCGTCGATTTTGAAGTCCGCGAGGGTGAGGTCGTCACCCTTCTGGGCCGCAACGGCGCCGGCAAGACCACCACCATGAAGTCCATCATGGGCCTGGTGCCGCGCCGCGAAGGCAGCGTGAAATTCCGCGGCAATGAGATGATCGGCCTTATGCCGAACCATATCGCCAAGGCCGGCATCGCGATCTGCCCGGAGGAGCGCGGCATCTTTGGCTCCTTGTCGGTGACTGAAAACCTGATGCTGCCGCCCGTGGTCGCCCCGGGCGGCCTGACGGTCGAGGAAATCTACACCCTGTTCCCCAACCTGCGGGAACGCGCCAAGACCGCCCACGGCACCAAGCTGTCGGGGGGTGAGCAGCAGATGCTGGCGATCGGGCGCATCCTGCGCACAGGCGCCAAGATGCTCCTGCTGGACGAACCGACCGAAGGTCTCGCCCCCGTCATCGTGCAGCAGATCGGCCGCACGATCCGCGAGATCAAGAACCGTGGCTTCACGGTCCTGCTGGTGGAGCAGAACTTCCGCTTCGCCGCGACCGTCGCCGACCGTCACTACGTCATGGAACACGGCAAGGTCGTGGACATGATTCCGAACCACCTCCTCGAATCCAGCATGGACAAGCTGCACGAGTATCTGGGCGTCTAAAAATAAGGAAACATCCAAGATAAGCGCGTCGCCTGCCGGCGAACCGGCGGCCGTTCAAAATGAAGGTATAGAGGTCAACAGATGTTACTGTCTCGCCGTTCCGCTCTGACGAGCGCAGCCGTGGCCGCCACGCTGCCGCTGGTCCGTACTGCCCGCGCCCAGAAGCCGAAGCTCAAGATTGGCGTTCTTAACGATCAGTCCGGCCCCTACACCAATACCGGCGGCGCGACCTCGGTCGTCTGCACCAAGCAGGCGCTCGAGGATTTCGGCGTGGCCACCAAGGGCATGGATGTCGAGGTCATCGCCGCCGATCACCAGAACAAGCCCGATCTCGCGGTGTCGATCGCCCGCCAGTGGTTCGACCGTGATGGCGTTGACATGCTGCTGGACGTGCCGACCTCCTCGGTCGCGCTGGCCCTGCAATCGGTCGTGCGCGAGAAAAACAAGGTCTACCTGAACTCCGGCGCCGCCAGTTCGGCCCTGACCGGTGAGCAGTGCTCGCCGAATTTCATCCACTGGACCTACGACACGTTCATGCTGGCCAAATCGACCGGCGGTGCGATGGTGAAGGCCGGCGGCGACTCCTGGTACTTCCTGACCGCCGACTACGCCTTCGGCAAGCAGTTGCAGGCCGACACGTCCACCCTGATTAAGGCCTCGGGCGGTAAGGTTCTCGGCGCGGCTCAATACCCATTCCCCGGCACGACCGACTTCTCGTCCTTCCTGGTGCAGGCGCAGGCCAGCGGCGCGAAGGTCCTGGGTCTGGCGAATGCCGGCGGCGACACGGTGAACTCCATCAAGCAGGCCAACGAGTTCGGTCTGAACAACTCGATGAAGATCGCGGCGCTGCTGATGTTCATCACCGACGTCCACGCCCTGGGCCTGGATGTGGCACACGGCCTGAACCTGACGGAAAGCTTCTACTGGGACATGAATGAGCGGACGCGCGCCTTCACCAAGCGCGTCCTGCCCAAGTCCCCGACGAATTACCCCAACATGGACCACGCCGGCTGCTACTCCGCCACGCTGCACTACCTGAAGGCCTGCGCCGACATGGGTGTCGCCGAAGCGAAGAAGGACGGCGTCGCCACGGTCAACCGCATGAAGGCCATGCCGGTCGAGGACGATTGCTTCGGCACGTCCAAGATCCGCGAAGACGGCCGTAATCTGGTCACGTCCTATCTGTTCGAGGTGAAGAAGCCCGCCGAGAGCAAGGGTCCATGGGACTACTACAAGCTGGTGGCGACGACCCCGGGCGACGAAGCGTTCCGCCCGCTGGCCGACGGTCATTGCCCGATCATCAAGGCATAATACAAGACAGGGGAACGGCGCGGCCGGGAAACAACCATGATCATGATCTTCGGCATTCCCGGCCCGCTGTTGTTCGGACAGCTTCTGCTCGGGCTTATCAACGGCGCCTTCTACGCCATGCTCTCGCTCGGGCTGGCTGTCATCTTCGGCATGCTCAACATCATCA
>DNXO01000024.1:39759-40373 GCA_003506895.1 Acetobacteraceae bacterium
TCGGCATGCTCAACATCATCAACTTTGCTCATGGCGCACTGTTCATGATGGGCGCCTTCACATCCTGGATGCTGCTGAACTATGTCGGGATCGGCTACTTCCCGGCTCTGATACTGGCCCCGCTGCTGGTGGGCATCTTCGGTATCATCCTTGAAAAGACCATCATCAGCCGGCTGTACAAGCTCGATCACCTGTATGGCCTGCTGCTGACCTTCGGCCTGTCGCTGGTGATCGAGGGCCTGTTTCGCAACGCCTATGGCAGTTCCGGCATGCCCTACCGCATCCCGGAGGTTCTATCGGGCGCGACCAACCTTGGCTTCATGTATATGCCCAACTATCGCGGCTGGGTCGTGCTGGCCGCGCTGGTGGTGTGCATCTCCACGTGGCTGATCATTGAAAAAACATCGCTGGGTGCCACACTGCGTGCCGCCACCGAAAACGCCCCGCTCGTACAGGCTTTCGGTGTGGACGTGCCGCGCCTGATTACACTGACCTATGCCGGCGGCGTCGCCCTGGCCGCCTTCGCCGGCGTCCTGGCCGCTCCGATCTACTCGGTGAACCCGAACATGGGCAGCAACTTCATCAACACCGTGTTCGCGGTGGTGGTGATCGGC
>DNXO01000024.1:40629-78290 GCA_003506895.1 Acetobacteraceae bacterium
GTGGTGGTGATCGGCGGCATGGGTTCGATCATGGGCTCGATCCTGACCGGCTTCGGCCTTGGCGTCGTCGAGGGACTTACGAAGGTTTTCTACCCCCAGGCATCGGCGACCGTGGTGTTCGTGGTGATGGTGATCGTTCTGCTCGTCAGGCCGCGCGGCCTCTTTGGAAAGGCTGCCTGAGATGTTCGGATTTTCTCGGGCGCAATCCATCGCCTTCGTCTTGATGGTGGTGCTGATCGCGGTCTGCCCATTCGTGCTGTATCCAGTGTTCCTGATGCGGGTGCTGACCGCGGCGCTGTTCGCCTGCTCATTCAATCTGATGATTGGCTATGTCGGCCTGCTGTCGTTCGGCCAGGCGGCCTTCTTCGGCATGGGCAGCTACGTCGCCGCCTGGACGATGAAGACATGGCATGTGGATGCATCCATCGCCATCATCTTCGGCGGCCTGACCGGTGCCGTGCTGGGGCTGGTGCTGGGCTATCTGGCGATCCGCCGGTCAGGCATCTACTTCGCCATGATCACCCTGGCGCTGGCGCAGATGGTCTATTTCTTCTGCCTGGAGGCGCCTTTCACCGGCGGCGAGGATGGCATCCAGCAGGTGCCGCGCGGGCACCTGTTCGGCTTTATCGACCTGGCGAACGACATGACGATGTACTGGGTCACCGCCGGCGTGTTCATCGGCGGGTTCCTGCTGGTACACCGGATCATCCACTCCCCGTTCGGTCAGGTGCTGAAAGGTATCCGCGAGAATGAGCCGCGGGCCACGTCGCTTGGCTACCGCACCGACGACTACAAGCTGATCGCGTTCGTTCTGTCCTGCATGATCGCCGGCATCGCGGGGGGCACGAAGGCACTTGTGTTCGGCATCGCGACGCTGACCGACGTTCACTACTCCACGTCGGGTGAAGTCGTGCTGACCACGCTTCTCGGCGGTCTGGGCACCGTGTTCGGCCCGGCGGTGGGCGCGCTGGTGGTAACGTCGATGGAGAACTACCTCGCGCAGTTTGGCGCCTGGGTGACGGTAACCCAGGGCGTGATCTTCATGATCTGCGTGCTGGCATTCCGCCGGGGTATCATCGGCGAAATCGGGGCGTTCCTGAAGATTTCGCTGTAGCCACGATGGCGCCCGGGTCAATCGCCGGGCGCCACTTGTTCTGCCGCTCACGCTGGACCAGGCCGCGATCCGGAGCGGGTGATCCTCAACACTTGGGCCAATGGCCGGTATCCAGTATCGTCACCGGACAGTAAGCTACGCTACCCGCGCAGGGGCCAGTGCCGCTTCGCTCGGCCACGGCCCGTTTCGGAAGCCATTTGGTTCCAGTCGCCGTGCGGATGTCAGGCGGCCTCAGGTGAAATCATTGAGGTCCCAGCGAATCAATCTAAAGTAGCACCTGGTTGATGTCGATCAACCGCTTTTGATCGGAAGGTGGTAAGACGACCGCCTTGGTGGCTGACTTGAGCGGGAACCATCTGCATGAACATCGGTGCCAGCGTCGAGAACAAAAGGCGGTCCATTGGGACGTTTCGTGCCTTCACGGATGGTAGCGCTGCTATTGTCCGTGCAGCCAGCGAAGCGGAATTGCTATCTGATATGTGCCGGGCTCTTGTTGAGAAGGGCGGCTATCCGCTGGCTTGTATTCTGCGTGCCGAGAACGGTACGGAACAGACACTTCGGCCTGTAGCGTCATTCGGCATTGGGCGATCCGTGGTCGAAGCTCTTAATTTTACCTGGGGAGTGTCCGAAAAGACGTTTGGATCATGCGGGATCGCCGTGCGGACCGCACGGCCCGCGGTCCAGAATTATTCGGCCAATCCTTCGGGATCGCCCTGGCGATCCGCGGGTCTGAACCAAAACCTTGTGTCGAACGCGGCCATACCAGTGAAGGTTGGAGCCACCGTTTTTGGCGCTCTCGTCGTGGCATCGGCCGAGACGGGCGCATTCGATACCGAGGAAATAGAGGTCCTCGTGGAATTCGCCGATATGCTTTCGTCTGGCATGGATATGCTGCGGGCGCGTACCGAGCGCGAAACATTCTGCCAGGTAGTGGAAGAAAACCTAAAGAACACAGTTCAGGCGCTTGGCACGGCACTCGAATACCGGGACCCCTTCACCGCCGGTCATCAAAGAAATGTGGCTGCACTGTCCGTCGCGATCGGGCAAGAGATGAATCTGTCTTCTCACGAAATTGAGGGAATTCGATTTGGCGCCCTGTTGCACGATATTGGAAAGATAAAAATTCCCCTCGACATATGCAGCAAGGCAGGGCGACTTATTCTTCCCGAAATTCAGCTTATTCAGACCCACGCGGAGGCTGGCTACGCCATTCTGAAAAACATTGACTTCCAATGGCCAGTCGCATCGATGGTACTTCAGCACCACGAGCGCCTTGACGGGTCAGGCTATCCGCAGGGGCTGAAGGGAGACGCGATCCTGCTGGGCTCCCGGATTATCGCTGTTGCCGATGTCGTAGAGGCAATGATGTCACATCGGCCGTATCGCGCCGCGCTTGGCCAAAGCGCGGCGATTGACGAAATTCAGCGTGGCAGGGGGCTGCATTTCGATCCATCGGTGGTGGACGCCTGCATCACGATTTCCCGCCGTCCAGGTTTTGCACGCCTGGTTCTGGAAAGCGCCGCCGAACCCGGGAGTGCGTTTCTGGACGAAACTGACACACAGTCTGATGAATTGCGCCAAGGCGCGGAGCCCTCGGCTCATGGGACCAATCCGCCACGTCTGACATTACAACAATCCGCGGTCATGCAGCTTGTGGCGGAGGGCAAATCGGTGAAAGAGATTGCGCGTTACATGAATATCAGCGTCAGTACAGTAAAGGCGCATCTCTCCATCACTTACAAAACCCTCGGCGCCTGAAACGACTTCTAGACGATCAGGCACGAGTCCATTTCACCACTGGGATGGCGCCTGCCACCGCCATCAATCCGTGGAACCACGGGAAGGGCCCGTGGAAGCGGCAGACACCTTCCCATTCACGGCGTGAGCCGTGGCCGAGCTCGCAGCATCGGGTTCTCGATGAAAACATGCAGCGCCCATGCTAACGGAATCGTCACGCCTATCGACGCCACCGCTCGGGCCACGATCATCGCCACAGGGGATAATGCCGGCAACGAGGCCAGCCACGGCTCGCTGATCAACAACCCGACCAAATGCGTCAGGTAGAACGGATAGCTGATCGCCCCCAGGAACAACGGAATGCGCCACTTCAGAAAAGGAAGCTGGCCGCTCGCCACTGCCCCAACCACCACGGTGGCACCGGCCATCTCGAAACCGCGGGTTATCCCGCCATGTCCGAGCACCACGTTCGTGAACACCATGACCAGCACCCCAGCGGCGACGAGCCAGCCCCGTTGCCAAAACGCAGGCGGGATCAATGAGACCGAGGCACCCAGGATGAAAGCGGGAAAGAACACAACCGGGCCATAACCACGAAACAACGGCGTCAGACCGAAGGCCAGGATAAGGCCGATGCCCATCTTCCACCCCGTCCCCCGGGTGACGCCCCAAAAGGCGAAAAGTGCGAAACTGGCGACGACTTCGACCTGCAGCGACCAGAGCACGCCATTCAGGCTGTTGCTAAGCAGCAGCATGTTTTCCGCCAGTTCCCGAGCTGAGGCACTACTGAGTAGCCCGATCGGTATCGCGCTGACGATCACCAGCGGAAACAGGCGATAAAGCCGCGCTGCCGCATATTCCGGCAGACCAGCGAAAAACCATGGTTTCTTGCGCTGGAACGATCCCCAAAGCACATGGCCGCTGAGCACGAAGAACACCATAACGGCCGCATCGGCGGGAAACAGCGACGACATCAGCCGCATGGCGACGGCCGATGCCGGCATCGAGGGGAAGTCGCGCAGACTGGTCCCCCAGAGTGCCAGGCCCGTCACCTGCTCGAAGCAATGGCCCAGTGCGACCGAAAGCGCCGCCAGCCCTCGCAGCCCGTCAAGGCTATGATTCCTGGCCCCGGCTCCCGGTGCGGTACTTGACAGGGTGATGCCCAAACGTACCGGCCGCGACTACATTCCCAGCGCGCGGCGGTAGATGTCCAGCATCGTCTCTTGCTCCTCCACCTCGGCCGCTTCCTGCTTGCGGATGCGAATAAGCTGGCGCAGCACCTTCGGGTCGAACCCGGCTGACTTCGCCTCGGCGTAGATGTCCTTGATGTCGCTGCCAAGCGCCTTGCGCTCTTCCTCGAGCCGCTCGATTCGCTCGACAAGGCTGCGGAGACGATCGACCGCGACGCCGCCGGACTTGATTTCTTCTTCGCTGACCGGTTTGGCCATGGGTGTCGTTCTCCGCTCAGACAGGGCGCGCGGGGATAGCTTCGGGGGGCGTCGCGGTCAATGGGAACGTTCGCCTCGCGGCAATGAACGCACATCGAAATGCTGAATCAAATGGCCCGAAATCGCCGAGCCATCTGGATCGCCGTCGCCTTCAATGCCCCGGATTCGCCTTCGCGAATGCGGCCTTCTGCTCCGCCGAAGCCTCTTTCTGGTACTTCGCCTGCCACTCCTTGTACGGCATCCCGTACACGATCTCCCGCGCGTCCGGGTCGGCGATCGTGATACCTTGGGTCGCGGCTTCCTCGCGATACCAGCGACTCAGGCAATTTCGGCAGAATCCCGCCAGATTCATCATATCGATATTCTGCACATCGGTGCGCTCGCGCAGATGCGCGACCAGCCGGCGGAAAGCCGCGGCCTCCAGTTCCGTGCGGGTTGCTTGATCGAGTTCAGGTACGGACATCGGTGTCTCCTTCTCCATTGCACCAAAGATGGCGCGTCCGGCCCGGCTTCGCCATACTCCGCACGCCGGAAAAAGAGAGGAAACCGTCGAATGCCCCAGGCCTCCCCCTGGAACGACACGTCTGCCCGCGTCGCATTGCGGGACCTGTTCGACACCGCGGTCGCGGCGGCCGACCCGCGCACCGTGCTGGCACGCCATCTGCCGCCGAAACCCACCACCGGCCGGTGCATCGTGGTCGGGGGCGGCAAATCCGCCGCCGTCATGGCCGCCGCCCTGGAGGACGCCTGGCCCGACGTCGCGCTGGAGGGCACCGTCGTCACCCGCTATGGCCACGCCGTCCCGACCCGGCGAATCGAGGTTATCGAAGCGTCCCACCCCGTCCCCGACGCCAACAGCGAGCGTGGGGCGAAACGGCTGCTGGAGCGCGTCCAGGGCCTGACCACGGACGACCTGGTCATTGCCCTGATGTCCGGCGGCGCGTCCGCCCTGCTCGCCGCCCCTGTTCCCGGGCTGATGTTGGCCGACAAACAGGCGATCAACCGGGCGCTGCTGGCATGCGGCGCCAACATCACCGAGATGAACGCCGTCCGGAAGCACCTCTCCGCCATCAAGGGCGGCAGGCTCGCCGCCGCCGCCGCCCCCGCGCGGGTCATCACCCTGGCCATCAGCGATGTGCCCGGCGACGATCCGGCAGTCATCGGCTCCGGCCCCACCGTACCGGACGCCACTACCTTCGCCGAAGCCCGCGCCCTGATCGCCCGTTACGGCATCGCGCCGCCGCCCGCCGTCGCTGCCCGCCTGTCTCAAGACAATGACGAGACGCCGAAACCCGGCACCCTGATGAACGTGGAGTTCCGCATGATCGCCACCCCGATGATGGCCCTGAATGCGATGGCCGCCAAAGCCCGCGCATTGGGCCTGACGCCGTTGATCCTCGGGGACGCCCTGGAAGGCGAAGCCGCGCAGATGGGAACCGTCATGGCCGGCATCGCCCGCTCGATCCAGGCACACGGCCAGCCCATCAAAGGCCCGGCCGTACTGCTGTCCGGCGGCGAGACCACTGTCACCATGTCCGGCAAAACCACCGGCGCGGGCGGACGCAACACCACCTTCCTGCTGGGCCTCGCCATCGCCCTGGACGGCACCCCCGGCATATGGGCCACGGCCGGCGACACCGACGGAATCGACGGCATGGACGAAATCGCCGGCGCCCTACTGACCCCGGACACGCTGTCCCGGGCGCGGGCGGCGGGCATGGATGCGCGGGCCATGCTGGCGGGCCATGACAGCCATGGCTTCTTCGGCGCGTTAAAGGACTTGATCGTAACCGGCCCCACGCTCACGAATGTTAACGATATCAGAGCGGTCTTAATCGCCTGAACACTTAAGGGATCGTCCATGGCTCTCCGCCCCAAGATGCGTCGCCGCCGCCGCACGAAAATCATCGCCACGCTTGGCCCGGCCAGTTCCTCGCTGGAAGTGATGACCCGCCTGTTCCAGGCTGGCGCCGACGTCTTCCGTTTGAATTTTTCCCACGGCACGCATGAGGATCATGCCGCCCGCTTCGCCATGATCCGCGAACTGGAGGAAAAATTCGACCGCCCCATCGGCATCCTGGCAGACGTGCAAGGCCCGAAGCTCCGCGTCGGCACGTTTGGCGGTGGACGGGTCCACCTGCAAACCGGCCAGACATTCCGCCTTGACCTCAACGCCACACCCGGTGACGTCCAGCGTGTGAACCTGCCGCATCCAGAGATTATCGAAGCCGCCTCGATCGGCTCCTCATTGCTGCTGGATGACGGCAAGCTGCGTCTGCGCGTTGTCCACAAACGGCCCGACGCGCTGGAAACCGAGGTCGTGGTCGGCGGCCCGCTGTCCGACCGCAAAGGCGTGAATGTCCCCGACGTGGTGCTGCCGATCCCAGCCCTGACCGACAAGGACCGCGAAGACCTGGAATTCGCCGTCTCCCATGGAGCCAACTACATCGGCCTGTCCTTCGTCCAGCGCCCCGAGGACGTGATCGAGGCCAAGCGCCTGATCGCCGGCCGCGCCTGGGTGATGGTGAAGCTGGAAAAACCCCAGGCGCTGGACAACCTGGAGGAAATCCTCGCCCTGACCGACGCCGTGATGGTCGCGCGTGGCGACCTGGGTGTGGAACTGCCGCCCGAGGAAGTGCCGCTGGCCCAAAAACGCATCGTTCGCCTCTCCCGCGCGCTGGGCAAGCCAGTTGTTGTCGCCACCCAAATGCTGGAGAGCATGATCAGCGCCCCAGCCCCGACACGCGCCGAGGCATCTGACGTGGCGACAGCCGTGTTCGACGGCGCCGACGCGGTGATGCTGTCGGGAGAGACAGCCGCCGGCCAGTATCCGTATGAAGCGGTCAATATGATGGACCGCATCATCGCCCGTGTGGAGCAAGATGCCGATTGGCGGGCGATGATCGATGCCTCCCGCTTGCCGCCGGAGAAGAACGCGGCGGACGCGATCGCCTCAGCCTCATCGCAGGTAGCGCACACGATCGGGGCGAAGGCGATCGTCGCGTTCACGGCTTCCGCGAGCACCGCTTTGCGGGTCGCGCGGGAGCGGCCTGCCGCACCGGTCATCGGCCTGACGCCTAATCAGATCACGGCCCGGTTGATGGCCGTGATCTGGGGCGTCCATGCGGTCGTCACCCCGGACGTACATTCGATGACCGAAGCCGTCGTTAGGGCCGCGCGCGTGGCTTTGACGGAGGGATTCGCCGAACATGGGGACGAAATCGTGGTCACGGCCGGGGTGCCTTTCGGCCACTCAGGCACCACCAACGCGCTTCGGGTCGCGACGGTAAAGTAGATCGGTTATCCGGGGGCTAGGCCAGAACCCGCGTCACGCCCCCGGCTCGGCTATCCGCATGCATTCCCGCGTAGGCTGAAACCCTGCACGATGTTCCCCGCCACGGTGAATGTCGTGTCACAAACCAACGTCGTCGCCGTGGGCGGAAATCCGCCGCCATACGGGCCAAATCCGTCGCCGTACCCGAATGGCCCAAAGCCGCCGAAGTATGGTGTCCCCGGGATGATCTCGGTTCGCCGATCCTCGTAAGTGAGGAATTTCATTCCGCCACTATCATAGAACCGGTTCGGCGCCCCCATGGCCGCCACCAACTCGGTTTCCGAACGGCCGACCCACTGCGACAGCTCGGCCTGACGCGCCGCCAGACCTCCGGTGCAACCCGCTACCGCGGCCGCCAACAGCAAGACTCCGCACCGGCGCATCCCACCACTCCCAACCTGATCGGTGCCTCATATGAGATCATTTGGCGGGAGCCACAACACTTGGCCAATGCGATCCGCGCCCGACGCGATCATCGCCAACCGGTCGAACCCCACCGCAATCCCGGCGCATTGGGGCATCCCGTGTTCCAGGGCGGCGAGAAAATCCTCATCCAGCGGCCAATCTTCTCCGTAGATCGCATGCCGGCGTTCGCGGTCGGCGATGAAACGTGCACGCTGTTCGGCCGGATCGGTCAGCTCGACGAACGCATTGGCCAGCTCGATCCCGCAGATAAAGAGTTCGAACCGTTCCGCCACCCGTGGGTCTGCCGGGTCACGCCGAGCAAGGGCGGCCTGCGCGGCGGGCCAATGGGTGAGGAAGGTCGGCCTGGTACGGCCCAGATTGGGTTCGATGCGTTCCAGCATCAGGCGGAAGAACAGATCCTCCCAGGTTTCGCCATCCCGCAGCCGCACCCCGGCGGCAGCGGCAAGGGCGGGTGCATCCTCGCCAATCGCCAGCAGATCGAGCCCGACGTAGCGATCGAAGGCATCTGCCACGGTCAGCCGTTCGAAGTCTTGGGTCAGGTCGTTTTGGATGCCGCGGCAGCGCACGTACGGCGTCATGACGGACCGCATCAGCTTAGTGGTTTCCTCGATCAGGGAGTCCATGTCGGCGTCCGGCCGATACCATTCCAGCATGGTGAATTCGGGGGAATGCAACGGACTGAATTCGCCGTTGCGCCAGACCCGAGCGAACTGGAAGATCGGGCCTGCGCCCGCGACCAGCAGCCGTTTCATGGCGAACTCCGGGCTGGTGTTCAGCCACAGGGTCTGGTTGGGGTCGTCCGGGTGTTCGCGAACGGAGGAGAAGGCGCGCAGATGCACCTCCTCCCCTGGTGCTGGCACCAGATAGGGTGTTTGGACCTCGGTATAGTCGTGCGCATCGAAAAAGCCGCGTACACGGCGGGTGATAGCCGACCGCCGCCGCAGAAACGGCATACGGGCAGCGAGGCTTTCGGGATGCCAGACTGGAAGGGTCATGCCAGGGTATTTACCAGATTGAGTTCACTGCAGCGAGATTGCCACAAAACCGCACGCCGGGAGGACGGTTCAACACAATGTAGCAATGGTCGGTTAACAAAAGGTAAACGCCATGGGTCTGATACTGCTGCTTGTGATCCTCTTCCTGCTGTTCGGCGGAGGCGGCTACTATGGCTACCGTTCCGGCTACTATGGCGGCGCCCATTATGGCGGCGGCCTGATGCTGATCGTGGTGATCGTGATCCTGTTCCTGCTGTTCGGCGGCCACGGGGGTTACTACCACTAAGCGCCGGTATCGTTTCCGCCCTCGTCATGACCCCCAGTCATGACGAGCAGGCAGCGGGGTATATCACCCCAAAAACGCACCGCCATTCACGTGCAAGGTCTGACCGGTGATGTAGCGCCCCTCTGGTCCGGCCAGGAACCGAACGGTGGCGGAGATTTCCTCCATCGAGGCCTTGCGGCCCAGCGGAATTCCCCGGTCCGTCATCGTCTGAGGCAGCACGCCTGCCGAAGCGCCGCGCACCGTATCCACCGCCCCTGGCGCGACCGTGTTGCAGGTGATCCCCTCCGGCGCGAGTTCCATCGCCAGCGCCCGCATCAATCCTTCAAGTCCGGCCTTCGAAGCCGAGACATGGCACCGGTTCGGCGTTCCGACATGGGTCGAAATGCCCGACAGCGACACGATCGCCCCGCCGCCCCGTCCCAGCATATGCGGCACCGCCGCTCGGCATAGAATAAACGCGCCATCCAGCGCGACGGACAAAATCTCTCGCCACTCCGCCAGCGACATTTCCAGAAACGGAGTCTGACGGCGAAGCCCGGCATTGCTCACCAGGATGTCGATCCCGCCAAACGCCGCCACCGCCGCCGCGATCATCGCCTGCGTTTGCGCCTGGTCGGAAACGTCGGCCAGACACCCGATCGCCTGCCCGCCCGCCGCGTTGATCTCCGCCACCACCCCATCGATTGCCGCACGATCAGAGCGTCCGTTGATCACCAGCGACGCGCCGCGCGCCGCCAGGTCCAGGGCAATGGTACGGCCGATATTCTTGCCCGCGCCGGTGACCAGGGCGACCTTGCCCGCGAATACCTGTTCCAAACTCATGCCGCGCGCAGGATCATGTCCGCTCCCTTCTCCGCGATCATAATGACCGTGGCGTTTGTGTTACCCGATACGACCGTCGGCATGATGGAGGCGTCGATCACGCGCAACCGCTCCATGCCCTTCACCTTCAAATCGGTGTCCACCGCCGCCTTCGGCCCCGGCCCCATCATGCAGGTGCTGGTCTGATGGAACGTCGTGCCCGCGGTGGCCCGAACATGGTTCAACAGATCCTCGTCGGTCTGTGCCTTCGGGCCGGGGTAGATCTCCTCCTGGCAGTACTTCTGCATCGCGGCCGTCTCGAAAATCCGCCGCGTGACACGCAGCCCCGCGACCATCGTGTCACGGTCCTGCTGCGTGGACAGGTAGTTCGGCTGCATCGCCGGCGCCTCGGTCGGGTCGGGCGACTTGATGCGCAGCCACCCTCGGCTTTCCGGCCGGCAGGGAATGGCGACCATCGTGCAGCCCGGAAACCGGTGCATCGGCTCGCCCGTCTTTTCCGCGCTGCCGGCGAGGAACTGATACTGCACGTCGGGGCTGTCCAGTTCGGGGCGCGTCTTCACGAACAACCCGATCGGCCCGGCGCCCGTCATCAGCGGCCCCTTGCCGGCCAGTATCCACTCCGCGCCCGCGTAAAGCCGACGCAGCCAGTTGTGGTAGATCTCGTTCATCGTCACCATGCCATCGACGCAGCGATGGATGATCCGGCCGCCGATATGGTCCTGCAGGTTCTCACCGACGCCCAACAGGTCGTGCTTGACGTCGATCCCCAGCGATTGCAGGTGCCCGCCAGGCCCAATGCCCGATAGTTGCAGGATCTGAGGCGAGTTGATGGCGCCGCCGCACAGAATGACCTCCTTATGCGCCTTGGCCTGACGCAGCGCTCCGTTCTGGCTGTACTCGACGCCAACCGCGCGCTTGCCCTCCAGCAGCACCCTGTGAGTCAGTGCCCGGACCTCGATCGTCAGATTCGGCCGGGACTTGGCGGGGTTCAGGTAGCCGACCGCGGCCGACGCACGCCGCCGTCCCTTGACCGTCAGTTGCAGCGGCCCGACGCCCTCTTGCATCGCGCCATTAAAGTCGCGGTTGTACGGGTAGCCCGCCTGTTGGGCGCCGGCGATGAAGGCATCATGGAGCGGGTGGTCCGTCTTCAGGTCGGAGACACCGAGCGGGCCGCCCGAACCGTGGAATTCGTTGGCACCGTGCTCTTGATCCTCGGCCTTGCGGAAGTACGGCAGCACGTCGTCATACGACCATCCAGCGTTGCCAAGTTGCCGCCACAGATCGAAATCCTGGCTTTGCCCGCGAATGTAGATCAGCCCATTGATCGACGACGACCCGCCCAGCACCTTCCCGCGCGGCCAGGAAATCCGGCGGTTATTCATTTCCGGGACCGGTTCGGTTTCGAAATACCAGGCGACCTTGGGATTATAAATATTCCGGTAAAACCCCGCCGGAATATGGATCCAGGGATCAGTGTCCTTACCGCCGGCCTCCAGCAGCAGAACCCGGTTATTCCGATCGGCGCTGAGGCGATTGGCCAGCACACAGCCGGCCGACCCTGCCCCGACGATGATATAGTCGTATTCCATGAATGCCCCGCCCATTATCGTTTAGGCAAGTCAACCCGAAGCGGACGGGTTTGGCCAGAGTCCAGGCGGGGCGATGTGCCAGCTAGGTCACGACACGCAGCGCCGGCCGGCTCTGCACTGCCATCCGCCGATACAGCGCCACATAATCCTCGGCCATCCGGCGGGCCGTGAACCGGGTTTCGAAGCGGTCCCGGATCGCGACATGCGACAGCCCGTCCAGGCGCGACAACGCCGTAACCGCGGCTGTTTCATCGGGCACGATATAGCCAGTCACCCCGTGATCGATCACCTCCGGCACCGACCCTGCCGGAAATGCGATCGTTGGTGTGCCGCACGCCATCGCCTCGATCATCACCAGCCCGAACGGCTCCGGCCAGTCGATCGGCAGCAGCATTGCCTTGGCGCCGCTCAGGAACGCCGGCTTCTCGGCATCGCCGATCTCCCCGATCAGCTCGATCTGGTCACCATCGATCATCGGCCGGATTTTCGTTTCGAAATACTCCCGGTCCGCCCGATCGATCTTGGCCGCGATCTTCAGCTTCATCCCGGCGGCGCGGGCAATCCGGATGGCGCGATCAGGTGACTTCTCCGGGCAGATCCGTCCCAGGAACGCCAAATACTCACGCGCAACCGGCTGCGGTGTCAGCAAACCCGGCGGCAATCCATGATGCACGGTCCCGACGAAATTCGCCCGCGGCAGCGGCCGGCGCTGCGCGTCGGAAATCGAGACCAGCGGCGCGTCCTCGAAGCAGTCATAAACCGGCGTCAGTTCCGGCAAATCCAAACGGCCATGCAACGTCGTCAGGAACGGTGTTGCCTGCCGGCTCAGCAAGGAGAATGGCCAGTAATCCAGATGGCAGTGCAATACATCGAACTGATGAGCCTGTCGGGCGACTTTCTCCATCAGCAATACCTGCGGCGCCATGGAATCGCGCAGGGCCGTATCAAAGCGCAGCGCACACGGCCACGCGGCTTCAAGTTTCGCTGTCGTCACGGAATCGCCGCTGGCAAACAGCGTCACGTCGTGACCCATCGCCATGAGTTCCTCGGTCAGGTACGATACCACCCGCTCCGTACCCCCATAGGTACGCGGCGGAACGGATTCAGTCAGCGGTGCGATCTGGGCTATACGCATTGTCTTGTGGCTCCTGGCCTTGTCTTCGAGAGGAAACATGTTGTCCAGTTTGGGTTTTTTTGGGGCGGAAAGGTGCAAACCCCTTGTCCTCACAGTCATGTGACCGCGTTAGTGCCACCTTGCCGTCTCGTTTACGTTAAAGCCGTCATCGTCGGTTCCGCTCTCGCGGCAACTGGATCAAACAGGGAGGTGCCGGCCAATGGCGCGGCTGGTCGTCGTTTCGAATCGTGTACCATTACCATCTGAGCGCGGTGCCAAGGCAGGCGGCCTCGCGGTCGCGTTGGCGGATGCGTTGCAGCCCGGATCGCTATGGTTCGGATGGAGCGGGCGCCGGTCCGCCCGCGGGACTGGCACAACTCATATCCAACGGTCCGAAGGGGTTACGTATGCAACGATTGATCTTACGGAATCCGATTATCACTCATTCTATGTGAATTTTTCCAACGGTGCGTTGTGGCCGCTGCTGCATTTCCGGCTAGGTCTCGTCGATTTCCGCACCGATGATTACGACGGTTACCGCTCTGTTAACCGCCAGTTCGCGGCAGCCCTTCTGCCGCTGCTGCGCCCGGACGACATTATCTGGGTGCACGATTACCACCTGATCCCCCTGGCCGCGGAGTTGCGCGCACTGGGCGTGACCAACCGCATCGGCTTTTTCCTGCACACCCCATTCGTACCGCCAACGATCTTTCATGCCCTGCCACGCTCGACAGAGTTGCTGACCAGCTTCTGCTCTTATGACGTCATCGGCTTCCACACCCGAACCTATCGCACCGCGTTTCTCGATTGCATTACCGAAACGCTGGGCATTCACCCCGATCCCGATGGCCGCTTCGTCTGGCGCGGGAACGCGGTTCGCGTGATCGTCGATCCAATCGGCATCGATGCCGAGGGCTTCGGCGATCGAGCCCGCGACGCGTCGCGTGGTAACGACGCCCGCATGCTGCGCGACAGCCTGGGCAAAGGCGGGCTGGCGATCGGCGTGGACCGCCTGGATTATTCCAAGGGCCTGATCAACAGGTTCGAAGCGATCGGCCGCTTTTTTGGTGCTTATCCGCAACATCGTCGCCAGGTCAGCTTCCTTCAGGTGGCTGCCCGATCGCGGGAGGACCAGGGCGCCTATCAACGCCTGCGCCGCGAACTGGACCGGATCGTCGGCGACACGAACGGCCGCTATTCCGAGTTCGACTGGACCCCGTTGCGGTATATGACCCGAGCGGTGAAACGCGATACGCTGGCGGGGTTTTTCCGGTTGTCGCGGCTTGCGGTGGTAACGCCTCTGCGTGACGGCATGAATCTGGTCGCGAAGGAATATGTCGCCGCCCAGGACCCGGGCGATCCGGGCGTGCTGATCCTGTCTCGCTTCGCCGGGGCGGCCGAGGAACTGACAGAGGCGCTGATCGTGAATCCCTATGATTCGGATGAGATCGCGGAATCCATGCACATCGGCCTTTCGATGGAGGTAGAGGAGCGCCGCGAACGCTGGAACTCGTTGCATAGCAAAGTGACAACCAATACCGCCGCGCGGTTTTGCACCGTGTTCCTGAACCACCTTCAGCAGGTCGATGTGCAGCCGGTACGACCGGCCCTGCGGGCCATCTCCTGACGCACGGTGTGAAGGCATCACCACATCGTGACGGCATGGCGACGAACGCTGCCCTATATCAGCCGTATCGTTGCATGAACGGAGATATTTCGAGATGAGACGCTTCCTGCTTCCGGGCGCCCTGGCGATCGGCATGGCGTTTTCGGTCGCCGCTTGCTCCGACCCATACAGTCCCAGCCAGCGCGCTGTTGGCGGAGGCCTGATCGGCGCGGGTGCCGGCGCCGCGATCGGCGGCGTGGCGGGCGGCGGTTCGGGCGCACTCGCCGGGGGCCTGCTTGGTGGAGCCGTCGGCGCGGTGGGCGGCGCCGCGACAACGCCGGATCGCCCACGCTACCAGCAGCCAAACTATCCGCCGCCGCCGCCGCCGCTACCTAACCGGTAAATTCAGTCCGCGAATAAACCAACCGGCGCCCCAGCCCCGGGCGCCGGCGCCCGGAACAGCCCACCTAGCGTCGGGTAATCCGACAAGACCTGGGCGGACTTTCCCTCCCGTAGCGAGGTCACATACACATAACCCTCGGCGAAACACGGCATTGTTGGGCCGGGCACCGGAAAGGCCCATTTACGAAGCAACGCGCCTGACGGACTGAAACAATTCAGGCACCCGGCCGAGGGCCCCGCCGACCAGTAATTCCCGTCCATATCCGTTGCCCCGCCATCCGGCCGACCTTCGTCATTGGTCAATGTCGCCAACACGCGATGCGTGGACCGTGCGCCGGTTTCGGGGTCGAAATCCCACGCCTCAAGCATGCCAGCGGTCGAATCGGAGTGATACATCACCCGTCCATCCGGCGACCAGGCAAGACCGTTCGAGTTCTTGTACCCCTCCTCCACCCGCGCGATGGCACCATCCGCGGTTACCCGGTACAGTGCGGCGGTATTCTGACGCGGCGCATTCCCATCCAGGCTGCCGACCCAGAACGCCCCATCCGGACCGACCTTGCCGTCGTTCAGCCGGTTCACGCTCGGCTCATCGATCGTCCCGGTCAGATCCGTTAGCGCGCCCGTACGGGTGTCGAACAGCACCACATGCTGGCGCTGCGCCACCACCAGCCGGCCGGAGCGGCAAAGGCCAAAACTCCCCACGACATCGGGGAAATCCCACCATTCACGCGCACCGGTATCAACCGAGAACGCGTTGATCCGCTTACCCTCGATATCGCAGAACAGAATCCGCCGGTTGACCGCGTCCCACACCGGAGATTCCGCGACACCGCAGCGGGAGTCCCAGACCAATTCAAAATCGCTCATGTGCCTCAGGTCCGTCTAACATTCCAGAACAAGGGACTACCCTTAAGGACGCCCGTCAAATTCGCCTGATAGGCGACGCGGCCGAAATATTGGCCCAAAGGTATGTAAGGTACGTCGTTAAACGCCTGCAGTTGCAGCCGCCGGCAAATCTCTTGCTGAGTCGCCAGGTCGGGTGCCGCGAACCACTCATCGCGCAAAGCCTCTATTGCCGGACTGTCGGGCCATCCCGGCGCGGCGGCACCCCCGTTGGCGCGCAAAAAGATGTGCGCGGCGGGGTTGATCATATCCAGCCCCGCCCATCCGGTATGAAAAATGCTCCATCCCCCCTGCCCGACCGGATCGGTCTTGACCCGCCGCTGCACCATTGTCGCCCAGTCCATTCTTGGTGCCTCCACCGTCATCCCGATGGTCCGCAGCATGTCGGCCGTGATCTCGGCCAACGCGCGTGCCGTGGCGATATCGGTTGGCGTCAGTACCACCACGGTTTCACCCTTGTATCCGGCATCGGCCAGAGCCTTTCGCACCGCTTTCAGATCGCGGGGACGGGCCATGGCCTCCAGCCCGGCTGTGTTCGCCATCGGCGTCCCGGGACAGAAATAGCCGACGCCATCACGCCACAGCGCCGGATCGGTTCCGACCATCCCAATCATGTAGTCGGCCTGGGACACCGCACCGAGCACCGCACGCCTGACCGCCGGGTTGTCGAACGGCGGCTGCAGGTGGTTGAAACGCAGGGTGGAGATAAACCCGGTGGAGGACAATGGCTCCACCGTCAGGTGCGGACTGTGCCGCAGCAACGGCAACAGATCGGCATCCGGGCTGAGCCACCAATCGATTTCCTGCTGCCGCAAGGCGGCGGCGACAGTCGTCGGGTCGGGCATCAACCGCCATTCGACGCGGTCGAAATACGCCACCTTCGGCCCGGCGGTCCCGTCCGCCGTCCCGTCCGAGCGGGGGACATAGGAGGTGTTGCGCTCATAGACCACGCGGTCGCCCGGCACCCGTTCGTCGGCCTTGTAGCGATACGGCCCGCTGCCGACCATCTCCGTCACCTGGGTAAAGGGATCGGTCATGGCCAGCCGCTCCGGCATGATCGGGCATATGCTGGGCGAGGCCTTTGCCAGCGCATCGGGCAGCAGCGGGAACGGCTGCTTCAGCCGAAACGCGATCGTTTTGTCGTCCGGCGCCGCGATTTCGTCCGTCGCCTCCAGCAAGGATTGTCCGAACGCATCCCTGGCACCCCAGCGTTGGATCGATGCAACCGCATCCCGGGCGAGCACCTTCGTGCCGTCATGGAACATCAGTCCGTCGCGCAGCACGATCCGCCACACCTTTGCGTCGTCCTCGCTGACCGCGCCCTGCGCCATCTGCGGCGAGGCTGCAAACCGCGTATCGACGCCGAACAGCGTGTCGAACACCAGGAACCCGTGGTCGCGCGTCTGATATGCCGTCGTCCAAACCGGATCGAGCGACGCCAGGTCCGCCTGCGGCACCACCGTGAGTACCTGCGCGCCCTGCCCGCGTGCGACCGACGGCATCGCCAGGGCGGCAGCGGCTTGCAGAACACGGCGGCGGGTCGGCATGGTGCGTCTCCGTTCGGGCTGGAAGACGAGTATATGGACAAAATCGCGGCTATTTTCGGCGAGCAGGCAGCGCTCGCGTCACGTTTGTTGGCGGCCCTGGGGCCGGAGGGCGATGATGGCTCCCACGACCGGTCGCATCTGCTGCGTGTCGCGCAAAATGCCATGCGGATCGCCGCCGCCGAACCCGGCTGCGACCGGGCGGTGCTGACCGCCGCGGTGATCCTGCATGACTGCGTGGCGGTGGAGAAGGATTCACCCCTTCGGTCACGGGCCTCCCGCCTTGCCGCCACCCACGCCCGAACCATCCTGTCCGGAATCGGCTGGAACCAGGGAACGATTGACCAAACGGTTCACGCCATCGAAGCCCACAGCTTCTCCGCCGGCATCCCCCCCGAAACCCTGGAGGCTCGGATTGTCCAGGATGCCGACCGGCTGGACGCGATCGGCGCGATCGGCGTCGCCCGCTGCTTCTATGTTGCCGGCCGCATGGGATCCGGCCTGTACGATCCCGACGACCCCGCCGCCGCCAACCGGGCGCTGAACGACCGTGCCTTCGCCCTGGACCATTTCGGAGCGAAGCTGTTCAAGATCGCCGGGAACTTTCAGACCAAAGCCGGCCAGGACCTGGCCAACGCCCGCAACCGGACCATGCAGGGCTTCGTCCATGCCCTGCTAAACGAAATCGGAGAAGAACAAGCATGATCAACGCAGCGATCGTCGGCCTGGGCTGGTGGGGCCAGAACCTGGTGAACAGCGTGCGCGGCAGCGACGCAATCCGCTTCACCACCGCCCACACCCGCAATCAGGCCGCCGCCGCTGACTTTTGCGCCGAGGCCGGGTTGAACTGGGTTGGCTCGCTGGACGCGGTCCTGAATGACAAAAGCATCGACGCCGTGGTGTTCGCGACCCCGCACACCCAGCATACCGACCAAGTGGTCCGGGCTGCGGCCGCCGGCAAGCATACCTTTATAGAGAAGCCGTTCAGCCTGTCGCTCTCTGACGCCACCCGAGCGAGGGCTGCCGCCGACAAGGCCGGGATCGTGCTGGCGGTGGGGTTCAACCGGCGGTTTCACCCCTCCATGGTCATGCTCCGCGACGCCGTCACCTCCGGCCGGCTTGGTACGCTGGTCACCATCAGCGCCGAACAGACCGCGCTGCACGGGATTTCGCTGTCCGCCGACGCGTGGCGCGCGAAGCCCGAAGAAGCGCCGGTCGGGGCGATGACCGCGATTGGCGTGCATCTGGTGGATGGCATGATCGATCTGTTCGGACGGGTCGCCCAGGTTTACGCCCAGGTTTCGCGCCGGGCGGCGCCGCTGGCGGATGATACGACCGACGTGATGCTGCGGTTCGCCAACGGGGCGTCGGGGCACATCTTTTGCTCGACCGCCGCAACGCCGCATTACCGGATGGCGGTTTACGGCACCGAGGGGTTCGCCGAGATCCTGGGCCACCCGATGGCGACGTTCCGTCTGGTGCCGGCGGCCGGGGGCGCGGTCCATGGCGGCGGCGCGCCCCGGGTGACCGAAACCCCTGACTTCAACATGCTGAACGCGGAATTAGAGGCATTTGCCGCCAGCATCGCCGCTGGCCGGCCGTTCCCGACTCCGTTGGATCAGATCATGCATGGCGTGGCGGTGTTCGAAGCGATTGCGGCTTCGGCGGCGACGGGAGGGCCGGTGACGGTGACGAATTAGCGGAACGCATACGATGTCGCATCGGTCGTTGGGTGTGTGCTAAGGGCGTGCGCTATCATGACCGTTTGAAATGGAATCCTATGGATCGGCGGACTTTTCGGTCTCTTCTGGCACAGTCCTTGGTTATCTCGGCGCTCATGTCGACTGGCACCACCGCAGCGGTTGCGCAAGCGCCGAAAGCTGATCCCTCGCCATTCGCGCCGGGAGACCTGAAGGCGCCGATCTTCGATACCCAGACGCCCATCTATAGCAGCCAGGATGCACAGGCCAAGAGTGCCAATACCGTGGTGGCTGACGTGGATGGCCGAGCGATCACGCTAGGCGATGTGCAGGATGCGATCAACGAGCTGCCGCCCGCGGTCAAGAACTTGCCCTTTGACGATTTGTTCCCTGGTGTTGTGGCGCAGCTTGTGCGCCAGCAGGCGCTAGCGATCCGCGCACAACGCCAAGCGCTAGACGAGGATCCCGCAGTACGAAGGAAAATCAAAGCAGTATCCGATCGGATGCTGGGTGATGAACTGATCCGTCGGGAGGCGTCAAGCCCGATTACGGAGGCAGCCCTACTGAACCGTTACAACAAGGATGTCGCGGGGAAGCCGGGGCCCGAAGAAGTCCATGTCAGGGTCATCATGGTGACGACGGAGGACGAGGCCCTGGGCATCATTCGGGAGCTTCGGGCCGGTGCCGATTTTGCCACGCTCGCCAAGCGGTCGAGCAAGGACCCCACGGCCTCTGCTGGCGGAGACGCTGGTTTTGTTACCCTGAACCAACTCACGCCGGAGGTGGGAGGCGCGGTTTTCGCCTTGGAGCCACCGCATTTCACCGCTTATCCGGTGCACAGCGCAGGGGCGTGGTTCGTTCTGAAAGCCGAGGAACGGCGACGAGAGGCCGCACAGCCGTTCAGTGCGGTGCGGGAGGCACTTTACGAGGCGATGACCCGGGAGGGTGCGTCGGATGTCATCACGGCAGCATTGGCCGGTGTCACGGCCCGCCTGTTCGACCTCAACGGGAAAGAGGCGAAAACAGTGGCCGATGGGAAAGAGACAGCATCACCACGCTAATTCGTATATATATTGATACTGTTCCTGATAAAAGGAACATTTCCGGATTCATTTTGGGTTGTCATTTATCATACTTCGTGATACACGGTTGGACGATCGAGCCACGGCAGGGGTAGATAGCTCGGCGTTATGAGGTCTTATGAGCGTCTTTTGGAAAGCAACGTCCCTGGGACTCGCAATGTTCGCGATGGCGAGCATCGGGTCGGCGCGGGCGGCGACGCAGATAATGACTATTGGGACCGCTTACAACATCAGCACAAGCAATACCTATGTTCTGGGCCAAACGACCTTCAGTTTTTCGTCCTGTACCAGTTGCACAGGTAGTGCCGGCAGCCTCCAGGTAGAAGCTATCTCTAATGGCCGAGGGGGAACCGAAATCGAGATTCTGAAATCGAGTTCTTATATTTTTAGCAACACCGGCGGCCCAAGTGGCACGAACAGCAGCCTTAGCTTCGTTCTGAACGCAGCTCTATCGAGCTCAAGCCTCGGCGTCACCTCGGTCACAAACATACTCAGCGGTTCGTCCAACACATCCGACCAGTCCTACGTGTCGTCCGTCCTTAGCACTTTCAAGGATAATGGAACATCCATCACGCCCACTGGCACAGTGTCGGCCACTCTCGCATCCCCTGGCCAATCCGTGGCGACCGGCATATCAATCTCGCCGGGGCAATATATAACATTTAAGGATACCCTGACGGACAACGCCCAGGGTCGAACCCCCGGGGATACTCTTGTTTTGTCCAATGTACGATTGCTTTTGAACCCGGCGCCGGAGCCGGCATCCATGGCTCTGCTCGCGGTTGGTTTGGTCGGACTGACCACCGCGCGGCGCCGCTTAAAACGAAGCCGCCCCATTGCCGCCGAGGGCGGAACTGGCGCAGGTGACTTGACCATGAGCGCCCCGTAAGCAGTCGTTACTATATACCCCCAGAAGTCTCAGACCCGTCACGGAGACAGCCGATGTACATTGGCGCCGCTCGCGCCCGGGCCGTCGGATTATTGACGGCAGTACTTCTTTGTTCGCCTGCGCTGGGCGAAACACCAGCCCCTCCCCCGGCCTTGGCGGCGACGACGCTGCCGACCACGGGCAGCTTGTCGAACCTCGCGGCTCAGTTCGACAAGACCCCCGACACCGTGGTGGCGGACGTCAACGGTACCCCGATAACCCTGGGAATGGTCGCGGATCGCCTGCGGGACTTCCCAGAGAAGCTGTCCGTCCTGCCAAGCTCCGTCGTCTATAAGAGTGCGCTGGACGACCTGGTCGAGCAACGCGCGCTGGCGGTCAAGGCCAAGGAACTCGGCCTTGACAAGCGACCCGAAACCAAGCGGCGACTAGACGAAGCCACCGACCAGGCGCTCGCCCAGGCCCTGATACGGCACATCACACCTGAACTGGTCACCGACAAGGCGATCGAGGACCGCTACAACAACACCATCGCCGGGAAGCCGGGACCCGAGGAAGTGCGGTTCCGGGTCATCGCTACCGCCACCGAGACCGACGGCAAGATCGTCTTGGAGCGGTTGGGCAATGGCACTGATTTCGCAGGGCTGGCGCGGGCCGTCAGTAAGGATCCGTCGGCATTCAATGGCGGGGAGATCGGATTCGCGGCGCGAGATCAACTTACGCCGGAGATTGGCGCCGTTGTGTTCAGCCTGATGCCGGGCCAGACCACGGCCTTTCCGATTCCCAGCCACAACCTATGGTTTGTCATCCAGGTTGAGGGACGCCGACAGCTTGGCGCCCCATCATTGGCCGAGTCCCGAAACCGGCTGACGAACGATCTGACAAAAGAGGCCGCGGCCGAGATTATCCGCAAGACGCGCGCCGCGGTTGCCGTGAACAATTATGGCCCGACCGGGATGCAAGGCCAGATTATGGGGCATTAAGAAAACTTAGTTGAATTTCAAAGCGATAACCATATCCAAGTCGGGCCGGATGGTTCGTACTATTAATTATACTCAGTTGTCTAAATAGTGAGAATATCAACTAGATAGTTTACAAAACACTTACACCCCGATATATTCCGGTTCAGGCACAGTGACGTACTGTCAATGGTCTTGATTATTGCGCGGAGCGGGGTCACGGCATGAGGTCGGTTCTGAATATGGCTGGCGTTGCTACGATGATGGGCATGGCCTTCATCGCGCCTGGCCTGGCACAGACCGCTGGCGGCTTCCTTCTTGGCCCGTCGTCACCCATCACGATCAACAATGCGAACGATCCGAATGTGAAGGGCTGGACGATCGTCCTCACCGGATGCGCCACGTCGGGCACGGCCTCCGAAACCTGCGCGACATCGGAAGTCATTCCCACCGTCTCCAACACCTCGCTCGGCATCACGTTGTCGCTGGTGTTCGAAAGCAGCACCGGCGGCCCGCTCCAGACCAGCGGGACCAGCAACCGCAGCGATCTTTCTTTTGCCAACATCACGATCACCGCGCCGACCGGTCTACAGATTTATGAGACCCAGGTGAACGTCAACGGTTCGGATCCGACCAATCCGGCAAAGGTGACTGTCAGCGAAACCGTCACTGACGGCGCAACAACCGAACCTTCGTTGGGCACGAACCCGACACTGTCGCCGACCCTGCAGTCACAGACATTCGCGCCGAACAACACGGTATCCGCGCAAGCCGATTTCCGCGCGGGAACAATCGTCGGCACGGAAGCCGCGACGATGACCAGCGCGACGTTGACCTATACCGCCGTACCTGAACCCGTTTCTTCAAGCCTGCTTGCGGTTGGTATCGCCGGGCTTGGTTTCGTTCGCCGAAAGATACGTAGGGACTAACCACCTCCCTACTTGCTCTTGCGCCCACCAGGAATGCGCCCCTGATCAAAGGAAGATGAATCATGTCTTCGGCTTCGTTCTCTCCGATTACCTCGAACGGTCTGTCGTTCACGAATATCGCGGTGAGCGAAACCGATATCGGCTCCGGCGCGCCGTTCACGACGACGCCTGGAATGCTCCAGGGCGTAGCGACATCGACGGGCGCCGAGTTGGCCTGGGGTGGCGTAGGCGCGGCGGTGTACTATGCCGGTTCGTCCCAGGTTGTGAACTTCAGCTATACTGTCAGCTCCACGTCACCAACGTCCTTGATCGATTCGATCGGTCAGCTCTACACCTGCGATGCCATGACCGGCCCGGGTGTCAGCCTTGTCGCTGTTGAAAGCGTCTATGACACTTCGGGAAATCTGCTGGGAACCGAAACGTTCACCGGCGGGGTCGCCAATACCCCGAGCGTGACGCTAAGCCATGCCGAGCAGACTGTTAACGTGAAGATCAGCCTGACGATGGCGGTCAACGCTGCCGGCAACAGCAGTTCGGCGGTCGTCGTCAGCGCGATCGACCAGAGCTTCGGCACCATCGCCGCCCCCCCGGCGACCGCGTCAATCGGCGACATCGTATTCTACGACGCCACCGGTTCAGGTCTGGAATCCGGTTTCGACACCGGACCCGGCGTTGCCGGCGTGACCGTCGACCTGTTGGACAGCACCGGCACCACCGTCCTGGCGACCACCACGACCAACAGCAGCGGCGGTTACAACTTCACCGGCCTGGCGGCCGGGGTTTACGAAGTGAAGTTCATAGCCCCGACCGGGTTCAGCTTCACGACTCAGGGTGTCGGCGCCAATGCAGGTATCAACAGCAGCGCGGATGCCACCACTGGCATCACCGCGCCGATAACCCTGACCGCCGGGCAGGCGGATCATAACGTCGAAGCGGGCCTGGTCCTGGGCGGGTCTGGCGCCGGGGCCTCGGGCGAAATCGGCAACACCGTATGGCTCGACACCAACGGCGACGGACTCGACAACAATGGCGAAGCGGGCGTGGCGGGCGTCACCGTTGACCTGCTGAACGGCACCGGCAGTTCGGTGATCGCCACCACGACGACGAACGCCACGGGCGGCTATCAGTTTACCGGCCTCGCCGCCGGCACGTATGAGGTTCAGTTCGTCGCCCCGACCGGCGATACGTTCACCGCCCAGAACGCGACATCGACCACCGGCGCGATCAACAGCGTCGCCAACGGTTCCGGACTGACATCGGTCATCACCTTGACCGCCGGCCAGGTCGACAATCAGGTTAACGCGGGCCTTCTCGTCCCCAGCGCCGCCCTTGGGTCCACCGTATGGATGGACACCAACCGCGATGGCCTGCTGAGTGCGGGTGAGAACGGTGTAGCGGGTGTCACGGTCGAACTGCTGAATGCCTCCGGCTCCGTCCTGGCGACCACGACAACCAACAGCAGCGGCACCTACGCCTTCACCGGCCTGAATGCCGGCATTTACGAGGTCGCGTTCGTCGCGCCCTCCGGCGACCAGTTCACCACCCAGGGCGCGACGCAGACTGCCACCGATTCCAGCGCCAATATCGGCACCGGCATCACGGCGCCGATCACGCTGACCGCCGGCCAGGTGGACAACAACGTCAACGCCGGTCTTGTCACCAAGCCAACGGCCTCCATTGGCGATTACGTCTGGCTGGACCTGAACAAGAACGGCCTGGTGACCGCCGGGGAGCCGGGCATCGCCGGCGTGACCGTAGATCTGCTGAACGCCACGGGAACCACGGTCCTGGCGACCACCACGACCAACAGCAGCGGCGGCTATAACTTCACCGGCCTGAGCGCCGGCGTCTACGAGGTGAAATTCATCGCCCCGACCGGCGATACTTTCACCACCCAGGGCGCGACGCAGACCGCCACCGATTCCAGCGCCAATGTCAGCACCGGCATCACCGCGCCGATCACGCTCACCGCCGGCCAGGTGGACAACAACGTCAACGCCGGCCTGCAAAACTCGAGCGGTATCACGGTGGTGAAGCTGCCTTGCTCCGTCGTGGTGAACCAGTGCGGCCAAGTGACATACACCTTCAAGGTCACCAACACCGGCTCCACCGCGCTGACCAACGTCAAGATCACCGACAACATTGGTTCGGCGACGAACCCGGACAACGTAACGCCGACCCTGGTGACGACCGGCACGAACGGCGTCCTGAACCCCGGTCAGACCTGGGTGTATTCAGAGACGGTCAGCCAGATCAACTGCACCACCGGCAACTCGGGATCAGTGTGCCACACCACGTCCGGCTCTAATCTCTCCGCCGGCTGCACCGCGTGGCTGCACTCCAGCTTCAACCCGACCTCCTGCGCGGATGGCGCGACCTATAAATTCCAGGGCGTAAGCTGCACGATCAGCGGCGGCGGTGTGGGCTCCACCCCTATCAAGGTGACATGCCCCGACTCCGAGGTCACATTCTCCAGGAACTGCACCCAAGCAACGACAGTCTATAACGCCGCGACCCAATGCTGGGTCACCACCCTGCCGGCCAACTGCAACCCGGGCAGCGTATTCCTGACCGGCGTGCCGCTGACGATCCCCAGCGGCTGCAACCTGACCAATTCCAGCGTGACATGGACTGTTGGCGACAGTTCCAACAACTGCGGCGCCTCCAGCGTGAACTGGGACGGCGGTTGCACAGGTTACCAAACCTTCGCCGCGAATGGCCTGAACGGTGGCACCAACTACAACCAGATCGGTGTGAAGTCCTGCGACAACCTGAGCAGCTACGGCAACGGCGGCGACTGCAATACCGGTTATGGCTATAATGGATCGAGCTACTGCGACCTGGGGTTCAACGCCAATGGCGGCGGTTGTGGTGGCAGCGGTTGGGGCTGGTCGTGGGGCAGCCACGGCTGGCAGGGATCGGGCTCCGACAACTGCGGCACACCTGAAAACCAGTATGTCAACAGCAACTGCGGCGATACCACCACCTGCGACAGCTACAATCAGAGTTTGGGCGGCTACGGCGGCGACAGCGGCTGGGGCGGCTATAGCTACGGCGGATACGGCGGCGACAGCTACGGCGGTTGCGCTGGCTACGGCGGCTATAGCTACGGCGGCGGGGGCGGTTACGGTGGCAACGATGGCTATTACGGCTCCGGCCCCAGCTATGACGACAATGGCTGCGGCAATGCCACCAGCGGCTCCTGCGGTCAGGGTGGTTCGGTGTCGTCAAACGCCACCAACATCGCTGGCGCGGCTGATACCGTCACCGTCACCGCGCAGGCGGTAACCGGCACGAGTTGCGTTACCAAGACGGCTGCCGGCTCCGACCTGGGCAGCGGCTGCACCGCCTGGCTGCATTCGACCTTCAAGCCGACATCCTGCGCGAACGGCGCCACCTACAACTTCAGCAACGTCACCTGCACGGTGCGCGGTTCAGGGAACCCGGTCACGGTGAACTGCCCGAATGCCACGGTGACGTTCTCCAGCGCCTGCACGACCGCGACCACGGTATTCAACGCAGCCACCAACTGCTGGGTCACCACGCTGCCGGCCAACTGCAATCCTGGTAACGTGTTCCTGACCGGCTGCCCGACAACGGTCCCCTCCGGCTGCGACCTGACCAATGGTCAGGTGACCTGGTCGATCGGAAACAGCACCAACAACTGTGGTGCGTCTAACCTTAACTGGGACGGCAACTGCACCGGCTTCAGCAACTTCGCCCAGAATAACCACGACGGTGTCAGCAACTACGGCAACATCGGTGTAAAGTCCTGCGACAACCTGCCCACCAACGGCAACAGCACGGAGTGTGCGGGCGCCCCGGTGAGCCAGTACACAACCGCCACCTGCGGCAACACCGCCAACATCACCACAACGGATAGCGACACCAACACCTGCGGCACGACCAGCACGGTCACCACCGGCGTCACGGTCACCGCGACCGACACGAAGGAGGTGCAGGTGCTGGGCTGCAACAGCAATGTCAGTGTCGGGGGCACGGCGCCGACGGGTAGCCTGTCGGCCACCTACGGCACCGCCCACACGCTGGAATTTATCTACAACCCTGGCAATACGGTTTCCCTGAAGCAGGTCCAGGCGGGGCTGGCCACCGTCTCCGGCTCCAACGGCGCCAGCCTGGCGTTCATGGAAATCAGCAACAACGCCAACCCGTATGCCTCGGGCGCCACCATCTACTTCCAGGGCGAAGTAGCCAGCGGCGAGAAGATCTTCGCCGACGCGACCACCAATGTGTTGACCAATACCCCGATCGCGGGCGGCCACTTCTCCACCACCGCCGGTGCGGACATCTACGCCACCGTGTTCTCAAGCCAGCAGGCGTTCCTACAGGGCGCGGCGCCGGTGCAGACGATGGCGTACAACACCAGCGGCAGCCAAGCGATGCATATCGGCGACACGATCGGCAGCCTGTCCGTCATCGGCTATGTCGGTGCCAATGGTGGACATCTGAACGCCTAGGGCGACGAGGCGGGCTAAATCAGGGAATAACCAGACCCACGAATGGTAACACCCCTGCCCTTCGCCTCATCGATCCAGCCGAATTCCTTCAGGATCTGCTGGCTGTAGGTCACTCGCCCGTTCACCTTCACCGGCGCCTCGCTGGCCAGAAGCAGGGCAGCCCGAGCCATCAGCATCGGGGGCTCGCCTTTCGGGTCGTCGATGCCGGTGACCAGCTTGTGGTGAATCGTTCCCGGCGTCGGCACTACCTGCGATGGCGAGACGGCCGCGACCGTGATGCCGTCATACTGTGCAACCTCTTGCGCCAGCCCTTGGGTAAACCGCTCCAGCGCCGCCTTGCTGGCGCCGTACATCACACCCCCGCGCACGGTCTTGTCCTCGTAGGGGCCGCGCCCCGGGCCGATCGCCGCGCCGGAACTGATGTTGACGATGGCGCCCGAGCGGCGGGGGATCATGTCGGTCAGCACCGCCTTGGACAGGATGAACGGCGCATGGACGTTGATCGCGAAGCACCGCACCCAGCGGTTGGTCGGATAGGTATCGGTCGGCAGGTAGTAGTTCAGCGCGGCATTGTTCACCAGGATATCGATCGTGCCATAGGCGGCCCTTGCGGATTCAACCAGCGCCTGACACTCCGATTCCACGGAAACATCCGCGGTTACCGCCGTCGCCTCGCCGCCCTTGGCCTTGATCAGGTCCACGGTTCGCGACAAAGAGCCTTCCAGCATCTTGTGCTCGCCCTCGTTCAGCGTGCGGGCCGCGCAGACCACCTTCGCACCCTCCGACGCAAACAGTTCCGCGATCTGCTGACCGATCCCGCGACTGGCGCCGGTAACGATTGCGACCTTGCCTGTCAGCTTGCCCATCAGACGGCCTCCTTCTCGCGAACGAACGAATTGCGCAGCACGCCGATGCCGGTGAGTTCGACCTCCACCACATCGCCATCGACCAGATCAGGCGAGGTTCCGTCGGTGCCCATCCAGATCACATCGCCCGGATACAGAGTCAGATACCTGGTCATCGTCGCGATGTAGTGGGCGATCCCGAAGATCATGTCGTTGGTTTTGAACCGCAGGTCTTCCTTTCCATTCAGCCGGATGGTCGTTTCCATCGCGTCCAGATCGACCTGGGTTTCGATCCACGGGCCCATCGGCTTGAACGTATCGGCGTTCTTCCCACGCCAGAACGTGCGGTCGCCGCGCTGCCACGTACGTTCGCTGACATCGTTGCCGATGGTGTAGCCGAACACGCACGACATCGCGTTTTCTTCCGTCAGGTGCTTGACCTTTTTGCCAATCACCACGACGAGTTCGCCCTCGTAATTGATTTTCGGCGGCGCGTGTGCCGGGATGACCACCGCCTCACCATGTGCGATCAGCGCGTTGTTCGCGCGATATCCGATATCGGCCTTGTCGGGGAAGACCGGCTCCACCCCGCGTTTATGCGCCATCTCCCTGATGTGGGACGCATAGTTGATTCCAGCGCAGTAAAAGGTGCGTGGAATGACCGGGACTTCGAGCTTTACGTCGGCCAGCGCGAACCCGCGCCCGGTCGGCGTGGCATCGCCCCACGGCTCGCCGCGGATTTCGGCGATCTGGTCACCGTTCAACCGGCCGTACGAAACCGCGTTATCCTTGCTGAAGCGCACCCAGCGCATGGCCGATCCCCCGTTCTTATGCTCAGGGCATGATCGCGCCGCCACGCCGGGTCTGGCAAGTTCAGGCGACCTGGCGCTCTTCGACAACAACCGTCTCGATCAGCACGTCCGGCTCATACATCCAGCGGGCGAGCGCACCCGCGACGACGCCGCCGACGATCGGTGCCAGCCAAAAAAGCCAGAGCTGACCAATGTACTCGCCACCCGCGAACAGCGCCGGCCCGGTGCTGCGCGCCGGATTGACCGAGGTGTTGGTAACGGGGATCGAAACCAGGTGGATCAGCGTCAATGCCAACCCGATCGGGATGCCCGCGAACCCGCTCGCCGCGCCCTTGGAGGTGGTGCCAACAATGATGAACAGGAAGAAGAAGGTCATCACCAGTTCGGTGATCAGGCAGGAAGTCAGCCCATACTTACCGGGACTAAGGTCGCCATAGCCATTGGCAGCAAAGCCCGCCGGCACCCACCCGGGCTTACCCGAGGCGATCAGCCACAGCACACCGGCCGCCACGATGGCGCCGATGACCTGGGCGACAATATAAGGCACGACATGCTTGTTGGCGCAGCGGCCAGCCGACCAGAGCCCCAGCGTCACCGCGGGATTGAAATGTCCGCCGGAGATGTGACCGACGGCGTAGGCCATCGTCAGCACGGTCAGGCCGAATGCGAATGAAACGCCCAGCAAACCGATACCCACGGCCGGAAACGCCGCCGCCAGCACGGCCGCGCCGCATCCCCCGAATGTCAGCCAGAATGTGCCAAAAAACTCCGCCGATATCCGGCGCGCCATATCGTCCCGCATGTGAATCCCCCGATCCAGACGGGCGGCATTTGATATCCATCCAATGGGGTTGGCTTGTAACGTGTGCTTGAGGGTGGGTTAAACCTTGATAGCCATCTCCAGCGCCGGCCGGAGAAATTCCGGATCGAACACCTTGGTTGCCATGACCTGACAGCGGCGCATCAGGCGGATTTCCTCAGGCCCGTAGTCGGCGATGGCACGATGGATGGTGCCCAGATGGTCCCAGATCAGCAGGTCGTTTACGCTCCAGTCATGGGTGTAGCGAAACCGCATCTCCAACTGATGCCGGAAAAGGCAATCCAGCATTATGTCGCTCTCGGCCTCCGAAAGCTCGTTGATCCGCACCGCGTAGCCTTCGTTGCAGTACAGCACCTTCCGCCCGGTGATCGGGTGCGTCATGAAAATCGGATGCACCGCCGGAGGCCGCCGTTTGCGCTGCTCATCCGTCATCGGCGGCCGGCCGCTGTTCTTGTGCTGGCGCATATGTTCCCAGAATTTCTCGAAATCATGGGTGACGGTCATGCCGTCCAAGCGGGTTTTGATCGCCTCCGGCAGAGCGTCATAGGCGGCGTGCATGTTGCTGAACTCCGTCCCGCCAAGCGCCTTGCCGTCGCGATGTGGAATCCGGATCCCGTACAGCACGTTCACGAACCCCATCGTGTCGCGATAGGACATATCGGTGTGCCAATCCTGTCCTGCATCCGGGCTGCCGATATAGACTCCGTTTTCCTTGATGTTGGACAGGATACCGACCTCGGGATACGGCTGCGTCATATCCACCGCACGCACCGGATTTCCCTGTATCTCGCCGAACAGTTCCGAGAACCGTTTCACGTCGCCGATATCCAGTTTCTGGTCCGGAAACCGCAGCACCCCATACGCGCCCAGCGCAAGCAGAATGCGTCCAAAATCCGTCCGCGGAATCGGTTGGGCCAGATCGATGCCGGTGACGGTGGCGCCCAATGTCGCGCCGGTGGGCTGAATCGATACCACCGAAACCTCCTTACCCTTTCATCATCAACAACGCATCGGCCACCGTCAGGCCGGAGCCGTCGGCATGCACGATCACCGGGTTCAATTCGAACTCCCGCACCTGATCCCGCATCGTCAGCGCCGCCCTGGACAACGCGGCCACCAGCCGAGCCACCGGCACGAGATCGATCGGCTTCGCGCCGCGGAATCCGGTCAGCAAGCGCGCTGATTTCAGCGACAGGATCATCCGCGTGGCCTCGGCCTCATCGATCGGCGCCGGCGCATGCACCACGTCGCCAAAAAGCTCAACCGTTACGACACCAAAACCGAGCATCATGATCGGGCCGAACGTCGGGTCGTCCACCATGCCGATCACCAACTCATGCCCCTTTGGGGCCATGCTCTGCACCAGAACGCCGTCGATCCCGGCCTCCGGCGCATGGCTCCTGACATCCGCCAACATCGTTGTATAGGCATCCGTCACGGCCTGTCGGCTTCCCAGATTCAAACGCACGCCGCCCGCTTCGGTCTTGTGCGGCAATTCCGGCGATTGCACCTTCAGCACCACCGGAAAGCCCAGGCGTTCGGCCGCATCCGCCGCTTCCTTGGGCGATCCCACAAGCTTTTCACGCGCATCCGGCAACCACGCCGCCAGCACCTGCTTCGCCAGGTACTCCGGCACCACCGCCGGCAGTCCCGGATACAACCGGCCAGACACCGGCGAAAAGGCCTCCGGCAAAACCCGCTGCTGGGCCTCCGCATACCCGGCCAGCTTGCCCAGCGCGACGCCGATGTTCCGCAGGTTGCTGTCCACGAACAGCCCGCAACCAGCCGCCGACGTCCGCCCGAAGGCCGATGGAAGGGTGTAACTCCAGACCGTCATCGGTTTGCCGCAGCTTTCCGCCACCGCCCGCACCCGCTCGGCATCCAGCGACACCCGGGTCTCGCTGGCCAGCGAGGTCACCAGCACGATCATATCGATCTCATCCGACCCGGCGAGATGTTCCATTACCGTCATCATCGCCGGCCCGGTGTTCGATCCTTGCGCCGTCACATCGACCGGATTGCCCGAGGCGCCATAGGACGGCATCAACGGACGCAGTGCCGCCTGAGACTCCGCCGACAGCCCCGGCACGATCAGTCCATGCGCCGACAGTGTATCGGCCATCCACGCGCCACCACCGCCGGAGACAGTAATGATCCCTGTCCGCCGCCCCTTCGGCAGCGGGCAGGTCAGCACCATGCCGGCGATGGCGACAGCCTCATCCGCATCCTCTGCCTCGATGACCCCGTAGCGTTCGAAAATCGCGTGGTAAGCCGCGTGTGACCCTGACAGCGATGCCGTATGCGACGCCGTTGCCCGCGTGCCGGCATCGGAACGACCGACCTTGATCGCGATCACCGGTTTGCCCAAACGCCTGGCCTTTTCCAGCGCGGCGATGAAACCGGGACCGTTACGTACAGCCTCACAGAACAGCATCACCGCGTGCGTGTGCGGGTCTTCCACCATGTAGTCCAGGAAATCGGCCATCCCCAGATCGGCTTCGTTGCCGGTCGAGATCACGTAACTGAAGCCCAGACCCGCTGCCTTGCCGCGATTGAACAGCGCGAACCCGATCCCGCCCGACTGGGCGATGACGCCGACGCGCTTGGAGGAGACCAGCGCCCGGCTGTCATCCTCTTTCGTTTCGACGGTGGGACTGAAAGTCGTCGCCACCCGCCCCAGCGCGTTGTAATACCCCTCGCAGTTTGGTCCGCATGCCCGGATTCCCGTCCGTTGCGTCACCGCCAGAAGTTCCGCCTGCATATCGCTGGCGGTCCCGCCCTCCTCGGCAAAGCCGGAAGAAATAATCAGCGTATTCCTGACGCCAGCCCGGGCGCACTCCTCGACGGCGGCGGCGACGCCGGCAGCGGGAATCGCAACAAGCGCGAGATCCACGCCACCGGAAACCGCCCCAATCGACGGATAACAGGCCAGCCCGTCAATCTCCTGATAGCTCGGGTTGATCGGCAATATCCGCCCCGGAAACCCATTCTCCCGCAACTGATGCAGCAAACGCCCGCGTATCCTGTGCAGGTCGGGCGAGGCCCCCAGAACCGCAATCGATTCAGGCCAAAAGAAACTATGTAGCTTGTGGTTACTCACTTGCGTGCTCCGGTCGGGATATCGCGGAACGGCAGCCCCTTGTCGGCCCGCGGGTCCTGCGGCAGACCCAGCACACGTTCGGCAATGATGTTCTTCATGATCTCATCCGTTCCACCAGCGAGACGCAACGCCGGCGAATACAACAACGCTTCCTCGAAAATACCGGCCACCGGCATCGAGTCGCCCATCGTCGGCCCAGCCATCCCGATCATGTCCAGGCCGTAGGACAAAATGTCCTGCAGCTTGTTCGCCGCCACGACCTTGATGATCGAAGACTCAGGCCCCGGCGTTTGGCCTTTCGACAACGCCGTGATCCCGCGGAACTTGGTATATTTCAGCCCCTGGGAGCGCGTGTAGAACTCCGCCAGCTTCTCCTGCACCGCCGCATCGTCGATCGCCGGACCATCTTCCAGTTCGATTGATTCCGCCAACCGGAACAACTCCGCGACGTCGGGTCCGGGCGCATCGCGCATCCCGTGCCGCTCGTTCATCAGCGTCGTCAACGCCACCTTCCAGCCGGCACCAACCGGCCCGACGCGGCGGCTATCCGGGATGCGAACGTTGTCGAAAAACACCTCGTTGAAATGCGACGATCCCGAAACCTGCCGGATCGGCCTGATCTCGATGCCCGGTGTTTTCATATCCAGGATGAAGAACGTCAGTCCCTCATGCTTCGCCACATCCGGATTGCTCCGAGCCACCAGAATCCCAAAATCGCTATAATGGGCGCCGGAGTTCCAAATCTTCTGCCCATTGATAACCCAGTCGTCCCCATCCCGCTCAGCCCGGGTACGTAACGCTGCCAGATCCGACCCACCACCCGGTTCGCTGAATAGCTGGCACCAAACCTCGTCCGCCCGCATCGCCGGCTTTACGAAACGCTCCCGCTGCTCCTGCGTGCCCCAGGTGCAGATCGTCGGCTGGGCCAGATAAATGCCGATGCCAAAAATGCCAGTCAGCACATCGTATTTGGCTTCCTCCTGGTTGTAGATGACGTGCTGGATCGGCGAGCCGCCGCGGCCGCCCCATTCGACAGGCCAGTGAATGCCTACAAATCCAGCTTCGTATTTACGGCGCTGGAAGTCCTTGGCGCGCTCCATCGCGCCAGGAGCGTCCTGCCCACGGCGATACCCCTCCACCTCGCCAGGCTTCCGCCGCTCGGCATTCGCGTCCAAAAATGCCCGCGCCTCGGCACGAAACGCGGCTTCTTCCGGTGTGTCTTCGAAATCCATCTTATGCCGCTTCCAACAAGGTGTTCCGGGCACGTAGTTCGCTGATCAGGCGGTGCTTCCACTCGCGCGCGCCACCCAGCGCCAGACTGAGCAACTTCGCGCGCCGATAGTACAGATGACAGTCCATCTGCCAGGTGAAGCCCATGCCGCCATGGGTCTGGATGTTTTCCTTGGTAACGAACCAGCCTGCCTCACAGGCCGCGATCCGCGCTACACAGGCGGCGACCGGCAACTCAGCGGCATCGGTATGCACCGCCCATGCGCCATAATACGCGTTCGAGCGCGCAAGCTCTACTTGTATATACATATCGGCAATCTTGTGCTTGATGCCCTGGAACGATCCGATCGGACGCCCGAAGGCGTATCGTTCCTTGGCGTAGGCGTTGGCCATATCCAGTGCCGCCTGTGACAGGCCAAGCTGCTCGAACGCCATCGGCACAGCGGCGTAGTCCAGCAGGCGGCGGATATCCGCGTTCGGCAGTGTGTCCACCGGGGCAGCGGAAAAGCTAATCCGAGCATGCGAACGGGTCGGATCGAAGGTGGCGACCGGTTCACGGGTGACGCCGGCACCGTTCAGATCCACCAGATGTAAACCGCTCCGGGTTGCAACGATCGCGATGTCGGCGATGTCGCCGTCGGGAACCGCCAGCTTCATTCCGGTCAGCCGCCCATTCGATACCGAAGCGGTCAACTTCGCCGGGTCGAACGAACCGGGGCGCTCCGCCAGGGCGAACGTGCCGATCACGTCGCCAGCCGCCAGCTTCGGCAGCCATGTTTGCTTCTGCTGTTCCGAACCGAATTGAAGGATCGCTTCGGTTGCCAGATACACGGAGGACGAAAACGGCACAGGTGCCACCGCCCGGCCGAGTTCCTCCGCCAGCACACATATGGCCAACCGGCCCAGGCCGACACCGCCGTATTCCTCGGGAATAGCGGCCCCTGTCCAGCCCATCTCGGCGATGTCGCGCCACAAGTCAGCCGCATACGGCTCGTCGGTGTCCAGGATACGCCGCGGTACGGCCGGGGGGCAGCGATCCGTCAGGAAACGCCGCGCCTGATCCCGGAGTTGAAGCAACTCATCCGAGAAGTCGAAATTCATGATCCTTGGCCCTGTTCCATCCCGCCGCGGATTGTTATCCCGGCAAGCCAAGGCGGCAAGTCTGGCGGGCCTGAAGCGCCGTCGCGATGACGCCCAGGGCACGATCCACCTTTCATCTAGCAGACCGCTCCGGCCCCCGCGAAGGATTCAGCGCATCGGGATCTCGCGTCCGCGGAGCCAGACCAAAGGTCCAATCCGCGGTTGGTTTCACTCTGACGACAATGTCAGACCGAAACTATCAGACGGCCGGAACGGTAACCCCGATCATATCCCCTTCCCGCACGATACCGGCCAGCCGTTCCTCATCCCAGCCATCCGTTCCCGCCGGGCGCACCGGCAGCACCATCCAGCGATAATCCGCCGTCGAATCCACCACGCGGACCTTCACGTCATCGGGCACCACTGTCTTCCACTCGGAAGCCAGCAACTCTCGCGGATCGCGAACCGCCCGAGCGCGGAATGATGCGGATTTGTACCAGAAGGGTGGATACCCGAGCACGGCGCGCGGATAGCAACTGCATAGCGTGCAAACCACAAGGTTATGCACCTCGGGCGTACTTTCCAGCACACCCAGCGGCGGCATACCCCGCATCACAATCCCAAGTTCCTCGGCCGCCTTGGTCCCGTCTTCCAGCATCCGAACGCGATATGCCGGATCGACCCAGGCCTTGGCGACCATGCGCGCACCCTGCCCGGAGCTGGCGGCGTCGGTGCTGGCCATACGCTCCATGACTTCGGCGGTCGAAATGATGCCCTTGCGCTCCAGTAAGGACCGCACCGCCGTCAACAAACGCTCGCTGTCTGTCTCAAGGATGTTCATGGCCGCTCCTGCCCCACAGGCTCTAGCCAATGCCCGAAAATCTCAATCAACAACTCGTCATCCGGCTTCGCCTCGGACCAGATCGCGCCCTTGAGGAACCGCACGTGATACAGCGGACGCTTTTCCGCCGGACGCGCGAACGCAAGGTCTTCCGGATTGGAAAATTCGCCCAGACAGCGGACGACTTCCCCCTCCAGGCCTCGGACATACCAAGGGGTCCGTATATGCACCGGACCGGTCGCTTCCGGCCACTGGTCCTTCACCCGAACCGTTTCACCCGCGAGAAACATCACGAACCCTCCAGTTCCGCGCGCAGCTCGGTTTCCGTAATGACCCCGTGTACCATCAGGTTATCGGCGATCGAGCGGATCCAGCGGCGATAATAGCTCAACCGGTGATACTCGGCCTCGGGAATCGCCTCGATCCCACGCCGCAGTTCGTCAACCGTCATCAGCTTCTTGGCCGCGAGCATCTGACGCAGTGCGTCAACCTCCCGGTCGAATGCGGTCAGGCCATGCGGCTCGATATCCACCGGCTCGCACATGAATTTACTGACGCCGCCCAGGTCGTGGTGCGCCCGCTTGGTTTCCTTGTCCATATCGAGAGGTTAGCGCATTGTGCGCCCGCTGCAACAGGGACCAAGATGCTGCTGACCGCCGAAGACCCTTTCCCTGTCCGCGTGCTGCGCCAGACCGCGCCGTCGGACATTTTCCTCACCGCCGACCACGCCGGGCGGGTCATTCCGAAGGCCCTGGGCGACCTTGGCGTCTCGGAGACTGAACGCCAGCGACACATCGCCTGGGACATCGGCATCGCGGGCGTAACCGAACACCTGTCGGGCCTGCTGGACGCGACGGCAGTGTTGCAGACCTATTCCCGACTGGTCATCGACTGCAACCGCCACCCCTCCTGGCCCAGCGCGATGCCGGAGATCAGCGAGCACACGCCAATCCCGGGCAATGTCGGGCTGACTCCGGCCGACCGAACTCAGCGGATCGATGCGATCTTTACGCCCTATCACAACCGCATCGCCGCGCTGCTGGATGAACGGGCCAAGCGGCGCACCATTCTTGTCGCGATGCACAGCTTCACGCCCTGCTTCAAGGGCGAATCCCGCGCCATGCAGGTGGGCATCCTGTTCGACCAGGACGTGACGCTCGCCAGGATCATGATCGACCTGCTGCGGAACGAGGGTGATCTGATCGTGGGCGAAAATGCCCCTTACGCGCTTGCCCCCGACAGCGATTACAGCGTTCCCACCCATGCCGTGAAGCGCGGCCTGCCGCACCTGGAGATCGAAATTCGCCAGGACCTGATCGCCGACCCGGCGGGTCAGAAAGCCTGGGCAGAACGCTTCGCCCGCCTGCTGATGGCGGCCAGCCGCGCGCTTCAAGGCTGACGGAATGCCGCCCACACCGAAGAAGACACCCCCCACCAGGAAGACGCCGGCCATGACCCGGGCCGAGGTCAAGGGGTTCATCGAGGCCCTGGCCAACCACAACCCCGCCCCGGAAACCGAACTGAACTTCACCGACCCGTTCACGCTGCTGGTGGCGGTGGTGCTGTCGGCGCAGGC
>DNXO01000067.1:0-2522 GCA_003506895.1 Acetobacteraceae bacterium
TCGGCGGGGGGGGGGGGCGGGGGGGGGGGCGGGGGGCGGGGTGGCGGGGGGGGCGGCGGGGGGGGGGGTGGCGGGGGATGGGGGGGCGGGGGATGGGGTGGCGGGGGAGGGGGTGGCGGAGTGGGCGGAGGGGGCGACTGCGTTCGCCTGGGTTCGCAGGCGTGCCACGATGTCGATTGCCAGAACTCTTAGACCTACCAGCGTTGCGTCGCCGGTGCGGAAGCGGCCGGCGTCCAGCGCGGTGACCACCGCCTCGGCGCCGGCCGCGAAGACCGTGGTCAGGGCGACGATCGCGCCGAGGTCCTCGGTTTGTTGCGTTTCGGTGCCGGCGAATTGGCCAACCGCGTGGCGCAGGGCGCCCAGTGTGGCGAAGGTGCCGACCGCGTCCTCGATATCGCGGAACGGCAGCGCCATGCGGTCGTAGGCCGATCCGGAGGCACCGAGCATGGCTTCGGCGGGGACCTCGCAGGCGTCGAGGGTCAGGAGGCAGTGTTTGGAGGGGCGCAGGGCGTGGAAGCCGGGCATGTCGGCGGTTGTCAGACCTTGCGTCTCGCGGGGGACGATGAAGGCGCTGTAGCGTTTGCGGCCGGCTTCCTCCGCCGTGATGGCGAAGACGATGATCGCGTCGGCGGATGGGCCGTTGGAGACCCAGGCTTTCTGGCCAGTGATGCGGTAGCCGGTTTCCGTCTGTTCGGCGCGGGTGGTCAGCAGCTTGGGGTGCGCGCCGACCTTGGGTTCGGAGATGGCCACCGCCAGCGCTCGGCCTCGCCACGCGGCGCGTTGAGCGTCGGTGCCGAAGGACAGAAAGTGGCGTGCGACGAGGTGACGGCCGCCCCAGACGCTGGCGACACCGAGCAGACCGGTGCGTTCGACGATGGCGGCTTTGGTGCGGGCGATGGCGGTGTAGTCGGGGACGGGTTCCAGCAGGCCGGCTTCCCGCATGCCGGGGAGTGGGTCGGTCGCGGGGTCTGGGCAGTTTGTTAGCCAGAGGTCGATGGGGTCGTTCATACCGGTCTTAATGGCACGACTGGACCGCTGATGGGAGGCGGGCCGAGCGCTTCGGTCGTTCTTCGGGCTCCGGTGGGCAGACCTCCTCGATATCGGGCTGGGGTTCGTCTTCCCCGGGGTGTCGATATGCGACACCGCTGGTCTTGCTGTTACTGGTCCGTGCTGATGCCAGGTTCCATTTTAGCGCCAAGACGCCAAGATGGTTGAACACTCTACGGCGGTCGATCTGGTTGGCCGCGGGGTCGTTGATGCCGGGTGCACCGTGTACGACCTGATTGGTCCCGTTCTGCTGGGAACCGCTGCCCCGGACCTGGCAGGGACCTCTACGTCTTGACATCACGCATCGAGCTCGATCCCTAGCCCTTTTGCGGCCGCTCGATCTGTAATTCCCCGACGGTGAGGCGGGCGATACGCAATTCATCGACCTGACCGCTCCGCAGCCTTGCCCGGCCCACGGCGAGCCGCCCGATCGCCAGCCTGCCGATGGCCAATGCCCCCACCGCGGCCACGCCCAATGCCAACGCGCCGATCGCCACGGCGCCGACGGTGGCCGCCGCTGTCGGCCGGATCAACGGCGGTCGGCTCCTCGTCGCGACCGGGGCCTGACCGGTTTCCACCGCCTCGCTTTGCGCTTCACGGATCACATCATCCTCCTGAGGGCTGTAACCGCCAGAATGCCGCGAATAGGGTATTCCCCGGGTTGTGCGTTGTTTGGTCCCCACCAATATCCGAGCCAGCCGGCGCGAGCCAGGGACGCGATACCACTTTGGCCGACGCGCTGGCGTTCACGTCCTCGAGGGCGCCGCAAAAGCCACCCATACGTGACACGGCCGCGCCCCTGCGCTACGTCCCACCCTCTTGCGTGAACAAACTGGGACGTATCTGACCGCCATGGCCAGCAGCAACGACATCCGCGCCGCCTTCCTGGACTATTTCGCCCGCAACGGCCACACGCCGGTGGCGAGTTCGCCGCTGGTGCCGCGCAACGATCCAACGCTGATGTTCACCAACGCCGGCATGGTGCAGTTCAAGAACGTGTTCACCGGGCAGGAGAAGCGGCCGTATGTCCGCGCTACCACCGCGCAGAAATGCGTGCGCGCCGGCGGCAAGCACAACGACCTGGACAATGTCGGCTACACCGCTCGGCATCACACCTTCTTCGAGATGCTGGGGAATTTCAGCTTCGGGGATTATTTCAAGGAAGCCGCGATCCCCTACGCATGGGATTTGGTGACCAAGGATTACGGCCTGCCCAAGGACAAGCTGCTGGTCACGGTTTACTCGGAAGACGAGGATGCCGCCGCCCTGTGGAAGAAGGTCGCCGGCCTGCCGGAAGAGCGGATCATTCGCATCCCGACCTCCGACAATTTCTGGCGCATGGGCGACACCGGGCCGTGCGGGCCGTGTTCCGAGATTTTCTATGATCATGGCGACCATATTCCGGGCGGGCCGCCGGGCAGCCCGGATGAGGACGGAGACCGGTTCATCGAAATCTGGAACCTGGTGTTCATGCA
>DNXO01000067.1:2778-19024 GCA_003506895.1 Acetobacteraceae bacterium
ACCTGGTGTTCATGCAGTTCGAGGAAGGACCGCCCGGCACGCGCATGCCGCTGCCTCGGCCGTCGATCGACACCGGCATGGGATTGGAGCGGATCGCCGCGATCCTGCAGGGCAAGCACGACAACTACGACATCGACACCTTTCGGGCGCTGATCCTGGCGAGCGCCGAACTGACGGGACAGGACCCGGACGGGCCGTTCAAGACCAGCCACCGGGTGATTGCCGACCATCTTCGCAGCACCTCGTTCCTGATGGCGGATGGCGTGCTGCCGTCGAATGAAGGCCGCGGGTACGTGCTGCGGCGCATTATGCGCCGAGCGATGCGGCACGCGACGATGATGGGGGCGAAGGAGCCGCTGATGCACCGGCTGGTGCCGGCGCTGATCCGTCAGATGGGCGCGGCGTATCCGGAACTCGGGCGCGCGGAGACGCTGATCGCGGACACGCTGCTGTTGGAGGAAACCCGGTTCAAGCACCTGCTGGAGCGTGGGCTGCACCTGCTGGCAGAGGAAACCGGGCGCCTGGGCGACAAACAGGCCCTGCCCGGCCCCGTCGCGTTCAAGCTGTACGACACGTATGGCTTCCCGCTGGACCTGACTCAGGACGCGCTGCGCGAACAGGGCCGCAGCGTCGATCTGGCCGGGTTTGAGGCCGCGATGCAGGAACAGCGCACTCGCGCCCGCGCCGCCTGGGCGGGGTCGGGCGATGCCGCCACCGAACAGGTCTGGTTCGAAACCAAGGAGCGGGTCGGGGCGACTGAGTTCCTGGGCTACTCGACCGAAAGCGCCGAGGGCGAAATCCTGGCGTTGGTGCTGAATGGCGTCGGCGCGTCCGCGGCCGCAGCGGGGACTGACGTGGCGGTGGTGCTGAACCAAACGCCGTTCTATGCCGAAAGCGGCGGTCAGGTGGGCGATACCGGCACGATCTCCGGCCCCGATGGGCTGGTGATTACGGTGACCGATACGCAGAAGAAGCTGGGCGACCTGTTCGTGCATCTCGGCCGCGTGGAGGCTGGGGTTGCCAAGGTCGGTACGGCGGTTGTCGCGACGGTGGATCATGCGCGACGGAGCGCGATCCGGGCTCACCATTCGGCGACGCATCTGCTGCATGAGGCTTTGCGGCGGAAGCTGGGGACGCATGTGCAGCAGAAGGGGAGTTTGAATGCGCCGGATCGGCTGCGGTTCGATGTGTCGCAGCCTCGGCCGATCACGGCGGATGAACTGCACTGGGTGGAAACCGAGGTCAACGCCCGCATCCGCGAGAACTCCGAGGTCACGACACGGCTGATGACGCCGGACGCGGCGGTGGAGCTGGGCGCGATGGCGCTGTTCGGGGAGAAGTACGGCGACGAGGTCCGGGTAGTCGCCATGGGCGAGGCGGACGGCAACAAGCCGGCCTGGTCGATCGAGTTGTGCGGCGGCACGCATGTACGGCGGACCGGCGATATCGGGTATTTCCGTATTGTCGGGGAAACGGCGGTCGCGGCCGGCGTGCGGCGGATCGAGGCTGTCACGGGCGCCTCGGCCGAGGCTTTGGTGCTGGAAACACAGGCTCGGTTGAACGACGTGGCGGGGGCATTGCGGGCCGCCCCGGCGGAAGTGGCGGACCGGATCGCCGCACTGCTGGAGGACCGGCGGAAGTTGCAGGCGCAGGTGGGCGAGTTGCAGAAGAAGCTGGCGACCGGCGGCGGGGCGGCGGCGGCCGAGGAAGTGAACGGCGTGATGCTGTCGGCGCGGAATTTGGGTGAGGTGCCGGCGAAGGACCTGAAGGGTCTGGCGGACGCGATCGGCAAGCAGCAGGGGTCCGGTGTGGTGGCGTTGGTCTCGACGGCCGAAGGCAAGGCTTCGATCGTGGTGGCGGTGTCGGCGGACCTGACGGGGCGGATCAGCGCGGTCGATCTGGTGCGCGCGGCCTCGGCGGCGGTTGGCGGCAAGGGCGGCGGCGGGCGGCCGGATCTGGCTCAGGCTGGCGGGCCGGATGGCGACAAGGCGGATGAGGCTTTGGCGGCGGTTAGGGCGGCGCTGGGGTAAGATGACACGGGTGTGGCGTTTTAGCAGCCGGATGTGGTAGAGAGCATCCATTCTGGCGCCAGTGTGGAACCATGCCCGTCAATCTCTCGATCAAGAACGCCCCTGACGATGTGGTGGAACGGCTGCGACAGCGGGCGGAGCAAAACCATCGCTCGTTGCAGGGCGAACTGCTTGCGATCATTGAGGCAGCCGCCAAGGACACCCCGCGGAAAACGGCGGGCGACATTCTGGCGAAAGTGCGCGGCTTAGGCATCTACACCGCCGGCGATTCGACGGAGATCGTCCGATCCGCGCGCGATGCCCGGTAAAGTCGTCGATGCCTCCGCTCTGGCGGCGATCCTGTTCGGTGAGCCCGAGGCTGAGTCCTTGGCTAGCCAGTTAGGTGACAGCCATCTTCGGGCGCCTGTCCTGATCGAGTATGAACTGGCGAATGTCTGCCTCATCAAATGCAAGCGGAACCCGGAGCAGCGCGAGGCCCTGATCCGAGCGTTCGATTTGCGCCGGGAATTCGACCTCGAATACATGAATGTCGATCTCGACGGCACGCTGCTTTTGGCCGCCCAAACCGGGCTGACGGTCTATGACGCCAGTTACCTCTGGCTCGCCCGAATATTGGGATCGGATCTGGTAACGCTGGACCGGCAGCTACTTCGGGCGGTGACGCAGTAGTCCTCCCGCCTCGGCGGGAGGACGCCGGAGCTCAATCCTTGTAGTCAGGCTCTTTCTTATCCAGAATCCGCTTCAGCGCATCGAAATGCCAATCGGCGTTAGTGCGGCCGCCATACAGGTAGCGGTTGTCGCGGAATTCCTTGATCGTATGGTCAACGACATCCTGCGGCAGATACTTCAGCGGCTTGTTGGTCCACATCGCGTAGAGCTGCACCTGGGCCACGCGCTCCACGTAATACAGGCGGTCATACGCCGCGGCCACCGTCGCGCCGACGGTCGCTACACCGTGGTTGGCCATCATCAGCACGGTCTTGTCGCCGATGACGCCAGCCAGACGCTCGCCCTCGGCCGGGTCGAACGCGGGGCCGGTATAGATGTCGTCATAGGCGGTGTGCAGCATCGTCCCGAGTTCGGTCTGGCCGATCGGCAGGATACGCGGGTCCTCCAGCCGGCTCAGCGCGCTGGCGAACGGCATGTGGGTGTGGAACACGGCCGCGGCGGCTGGGATCAGCCGGTGCATCGGGGCGTGGATGCAGTAGGCGGAGCGTTCGACTTCGCCCTGACCGGTGAGGCGGGCGCCGTCGTAGCCGATTTCCATGAAGCAGCTTGCGGTCACCTCGGACCAATGGGTGCCGAACGGTATCTGGTAGTAGCGATCGTTGGCGCCCGGCACGCGCAGGGTGAAGTGATTGAAAATGCCCTCGTTGAAGCCGTGCATCACCGCCAGACGGTGTGCGGCGGCCAGGTCGATACGGGCCTGCCAGCGGACATCGGCCAGCGCGGCATCTTCGGTTTCTATGGATTCCAAGGGCATGAGACGTCTCCAGCTATCAGTGATGCTGGATCATCAGGCCGGAACAGCCGGTGGTCAATTCTTCAGGCCCGTGCCTGCCCGTTCGGAACCAGATGAATGTCGATACGCCGCCCGAGTGCCGCCGCGTAACGTGCCACCATATCGAAGGTCGGCATGTGCCGGGCATTCTCCAAACGCGCGACGACGGACTGGGACGTTCCCATTCGGCTCGCGATTTCTGCCTGGGTGAGACCTGCTTGCTGCCGAGCATCCACCATTTCACCGACCACGGTGAAAATAGGTCCCAGGCGATCATATTCGGCTCGGACATCGGGGTCCTGAAGCAGGTCACGGCGGAGTTTCGCCAGACTGGTCATCAATCGATCTCCTTTGCTCGTCGCTCCGCGATTTCCAGCGCGGATCGGGGTGTTTTCTGAGTCTTCTTGATGAACGCATGCACCACAACAACTCGACGGCCAGCCCGCGTAACGTAAATCGCCCGTGCTATGCCATCGCGCCCGCTCAGTCGCATCTCCCACAGTTTATCTTGCAGATGCTTGATTTGGGGCTGTCCGATCCGATCAAGGCCGACAGCCTCGATACGCTCCGCAAGCCGCAGGAAGGCGGCGCGGATGTCGGTTGGCAGTGCCGCGATCCGCATCGACAGCCTCGTTTATGGTTTCAACAGTCCACCCGCCCTTGCGCTCAGGGTTGTATGGCGTGGACTGGGCGGCGTTCATTGCTCTGGCTTTATAGCATATGTGCTATAAATCGCCAAACAGTCTTTCCGTGCCGCGCTCTGACTGCCGACCATGGCCAGGACCATCTAACCCAGCATCGATCCCGTCTCGACGAACCGCTGATGCCAGGACAGCGCCTCGTTCAACAGCGACGGCGGATGGCCCCGTAGGATCCCGCCTGCGCACGGCGGAAATAATCCGCCAGTCCGGCCGGTAATCCGGATGCGCGCAGATCGGCCAGCCCCTGCTCGCTGACGATCACCTGCACATCCTGGTTGATGTGATCGACATGGCTCGCCTGAGGCACGAAGGCGGATATCCTGAACCTAACGGGCGAAGAACATCTCGGTCAGCACGTAGTCGAACGCCAGGATCAGGATCGAGGCACTCACTACCGCCATGGTCGTCGCCGACCCGACGCCCTGCGCCCCGCCCTTGCTGTTGTAGCCCTGGTAGCAGCCCATCAGGGCGATGATGAACCCGAACACCGCGGCCTTGGCCAAACCGGACACGACATCGTCGGTCTGCACGAAGTTGACCGTGTTGGTCAGGTAGCTTTCGACGTTGAAACCGAGCTTCATGGTGGAGACGATGAAGCCGCCCAGCACGCCAAGGACGTCGGCGATCAGCACCAGGATCGGCAGGGCGATCGTGCCCGCCAGCAGGCGCGGCGCAACGAGGTATTTCATCGGGTTGGTGGACAGGGTGGACAACGCGTCGATCTGGTCGGTGACCCGCATCGTCCCCAGTTCGGCCGCCATCGCGGCACCAACACGCCCCGCCACCATCAGTCCGGCCAGGACCGGCCCGAGTTCGCGGGTCACGGATAGCACGACAAGGTTGGCCACCGCGCCCTGAGCGGAAAACCGGGCAAAGCCGGTGTACGATTGCAGGGCCAGCACCATGCCGGTGAACACCGCCGTCAAGGCCACGACCGGCAGGCTGAAATAGCCGATCTCCAGCAGCGCGCGGACGAAAAGCCGGCCGTAGAACGGCGGACGGAAGACGTGAGACAAGCCCTCAAGCGCAAAAAGCGCCAAACCGCCCGCGCCGCGACAGAGGCCGATAATCGCTCGGCCGATCGCCGACAGGAAGTCCAGGATTGTGTTCACGCGATACAATACACCCGTTGCCAGCGGCGCCACTACCAGTGGGACGGGGGTGTCGTCAAAACACGCCCGTTCGCGGTGATGGGATGACTGTCAGTCGTGGTACTGAGAATGGATCAGGTCCACGTCGCCGAAGCGGGTGAACTCACCCTCGAACAGCAATGGAATAGTGCCGGTTGGGCCGTGGCGCTGCTTGGCGATGATCAGATCGGCGAGGTTGTGCGCCTTCTCCATCTTCTGCTTCCACTCTTCCATCGCGGCCTGGAACTTCTCGCCGCTGCCGTCGAAGCCGATTTCCTTGGGTTCCTTCTGTTGCAGATAGTACTCATCGCGATAGACGAACAGCACCGAGTCGGCGTCCTGCTCGATCGATCCAGACTCGCGCAAATCGGACAATTGCGGGCGCTTGTCGTCGCGGTTTTCGACCTGACGCGACAACTGCGACAGCGCCATGACCGGGACGGCGAGTTCCTTGGCCAGCGCCTTCAGGCCCTGGGTGATCATGCTGATTTCCAGCACGCGGCTTTCCGGCTTGGTGCCGGCCGCCGGGCGCATAAGCTGTAGGTAATCGACCACCACCAGCGCCAACCCCTTGGTCCGCTTCAACCGGCGGCAGCGTGTCCGCAAGGCCGACATGGTGATGGCGGGGGTGTCGTCGATCTGGATCGGAAGCGACGAAATCTCCCGCGAGACCTCGATAAACCGGTCAAAATCCTTCTGGCCGATGTCGCCGCGGCGGATGCGGTCGCCGGAAATGCGGGCTTCCTCGCTCAGCAGACGGGTGGCGAGCTGTTCGGAGCTCATTTCCAGGGAGAAGATCGCGACCGCTGCCTTGGGCACGCCGTTCGGGTCGGATTGGCGGGCTTCGGCGAGCAAGGCCTTGGCGGCCCCGAACGCGATCTTCGTCGCGAGCGCGGTTTTGCCCATGCCGGGACGGCCGGCGAGGATCATCAAGTCCGACGGATGCAGGCCGCCCATCTTGGTGTCCAGGTCACGCAGGCCGGTGGTCAGGCCGGAGACGCTGCCGGATCGGCGGAACGCGCGTTCGGCGCCCAGGATCGCGTCCGTCAGCGCCCGTTCGAAGGTGACAAAGCCGCCGCCGGTGCCGTTGTCGGCGGCAAGGTCGAACAGCGATTGTTCGGCGGACTCGATCTGCAGGGCGCCGTCGAGTTCGGGGTTGGCGCCGAACGCGTTGTTGACGACGGTTTCGCCGATATCGATCAACTGGCGGCGCATCCAGGTGTCCAGGATTGCCTTGCCATAGTCGCCGGCGTTGATGATGCCGACCATGGCGGTCAACAACTGGGTCAGGTAGGCGGTGCCGCCGACTTCCTCCAGGATGCCGGCGTGCTCGAATTCGGCCTTCAAGGTGACGGCGTCGGCGAGTTGGCCGGCTTCGATCCGGCGGGCGATGGCTTGGTAGATGCGACCGTGGATCGGATCGGCGAAATGTTCCGCCGCCAGAAACTCGGAAACGCGCTCGTAGGCTTTGTTGTTGGCCAGGAGGGCGCCGAGAAGGGCTTGCTCCGCCTGGACGTTGGAGGGCGGGAGACGCTGGGATAGGCCGAAGAGGGGGGAGTCGATGGTATTCACGCTTGCAGTCTAGCCCAGGCCGGGCGGCAGCGCATGATGTTACGGGCCGGTTACCCTGTGGATAGCGGGGAGGAAGTCGGATCGGGGCGCCCGCTGCTAAGGGGTAGCGTCTCAGTTTGAATATCCCAAGAATGGGACGGGCGCCTAACGCGTCAATGGGGCTTCCGGGAAGCGCGGGAAGCACATGACCGTCACGTTATCCAGGACCGTGGCGCACATCTTCACCGTTCCTGTCCATCGATCTGTCACCAGCGCGGCTGCGCCTGGCGCAGCGGACACGTCATATCGTCCCATATAGGCGATCGTCGTGGACAGGATAATGAACCCGACCAGGACCGCCCATGCCTGAGCATGTGTGCTGAGGCACCTGACGATGGAGCATGTGAGAGCATTCCGCATTCGTCCCGGATATCACGGGACTGGCCGCCGGTCCACGGCTGACGGAACAAGCCCTCCAACCCATCTTTGTTAAACAAACCCGTCGGTGCGGCGATCGTAAAGGGGCGATCCCGCTGACGATGCAACGTGAGACCGGCCTCATCGGTCAAGACGTTTCCGCCGGTTTTGGTTCACTGTCCGTTTTTCGATCTAACCACAATATCTAGAGCGAAGACGGGCGAATCCCTAGATATAGTGAGGTCGATTCGGATCACGCTAGAATGAAGGCCCGACGCGCTGGCGCAGACCGATTGTTGCGCGGCGGCATATACATTGCTAACAAACTGTAATCGCAAGGAAATCACACATCGAAATGTGGGCCGTATGCCCTACGCCGTTGATTCCTCGCCACTAAATGCGTTGCCAGATTCGCAACACCTAATATGCTGCGCGAACGGTGTTCAGCGATGTGGACCCATCTAGATAGGCACGCAGCCCAGAAGCGCGCCGCGACAGGGTGACCGTATGGCCTCAGCACCCCATATGTCCTAACACCGAGTCGCATGTAACCCACGCAGTTGTATGCCATCGAAAGTCAAGATATTTTTGCGCCAGGCATGCATTTTTGTATGGATTTGTGAAACCGGTCGTGGTAGATAGTGTCCGTTAAATACCCCAGTGTGGTACTTTTGACGCGAAAACCTAGGAGGGTGCGATGCTGACCGGTCCGCAAGGCCAGAAGCGACCCGCCGATGTTATCGGCTGCGCAGTGAAAATTGGGCGGCTTTCGGTCGGCGACGATTCCGAAGACCGTAAAAATCCTTCCGGCAAGGTCCAAAGCGGCCATGCTGGTGCTAAGGCCAGAATGGCCAAACTATCGCCGCAAAGGCGTGTTGAGATCGAAGAGACGGCAGCAGCCGCTCGATGGAAAATAGGAGTTAGGTGATGAGCGCGACACTAGAACGGGCGACAGCATTGCTGTTTCCACCAGAAGGTCGCCAAGCGCTGGACGTGAAGTTCTTTTTTGCGCCCAGCGCTACCGTCGAGGCATTGGCTCAGCAGATAATCGTCTGCTTTGATGCTATGGGCGACAATGCTCGCGTAATCAATCGCATTGACCGTGGCTTGACGTCATAGTTGTGGAACTGTAACCTAACGCTTTTCTCGGATAGGAAGGCGTTAGGCTCTTGTTATTCAAAGACTTTTTTAAATGCTTGTCCGAAAAGCCGTTCACGAATCTGATTGAGGTTGATACCCTTGCAGATATTGTGAATCTCCACCATTTTGGTGTCGGAACCCTTACCTTTAGGAATTTTCCCGATTTCCAAGGCGCTCAGCCTGGAAATTTTATTTGGCTTGAGAGTGACCGCACTAGCCCCTACGAGGAGGCGTTTAACGATGCGGTTGTTTTCGTTAACGAAAATATCCTAGACGACCTGCCTACGGTACGCATCGTCGCCGCCAAAGAGTTAATGCATGTCTTTGACGGGGCTGAACAAAGAGCGAACTCCCCTGAGAAATTCAAGGAATTACTCGAGGAAATCGCATCTAGCCCGGCGCGAAACGATACCTCGCCCCAGTATGATGCGGATCGTGTTGCCTTATGGAAGGCAATTTTAGCTCTCATCCCACCGTGGATACGTGAACAGTTTGTTGACGCTTGGGACAAAGGCGATATCAAGGCGCCTGAACTCGCGCGCCGACTAGTGCTTCCTGAAGAGGTCGTCGCCGCTGCGATGGGAAGGTATTACTCCGTGTACCTTGACCGATATGCGAAATGAATAAAATGCTTGCTATATAACTCATTCCCCGTTGTACACGGGGCATGAACACGCTAAACGGGTCCAAATCCTCTCCATGCCGGTGGAAAGGTCGTCCATGCGCTCCGTCTCCCGCGTGGTTGGCGTGTCGATCAACACCGTAGCCAAGCTACTCGCGGATGCTGGCGAGGCTTGCGAGGAACACCACGACAAGACGGTGCGCAACGTTCGCTCCAAGCGGGTGCAGGTGCGATGAGATTTGGTCCTTCGTCTATGCTAAGGCCAAGAACGTTGCGACCGCTAAGGCGGCTCCGGAAGAGGCTGGCGACTGCTGGACCTGGACCGCGCTGGATGCCGATACGAAGCTGATAATCTCTTGGGTCGTCGGTGGCCGCGATGCATCTTACGCCAACGACTTCATGCAGGACGTAGCGGCTCGTCTGGCGAACCGGGTCCAACTAACCACCGATGGGCATGGCCCATACCTGCAAGCCATTGAGGGCGCGTTTGGTGACGATATCGACTATTCCATGTTGATCAAACACTACGGCGCCCCGGTTGGCGCGCTGGGGCGTTATAGCCCCGGCGAATGCGTCGGGATCGAACAGCGCCGGGTTGAGGGCCGCCCCGATCCGAAACACGTCAACACCAGCTTCGTTGAGCGCCAGAACCTCACGATGCGGATGCAGATGCGCCGCTTCACCCGGTTGACGAACGGCTTCTCCAAAAGGATCGAGAGCCTCCGCCACATGCTGGCGCTGTTCTATGTGTTCTATAACTTCGTCCGTATCCACAAAACGCTCAAGTGCTCGCCCGCTATGGCTGCTGGGGTGTCCGCTACCTTGTGGTCTATGGATGACATCATCGCGCTGATTGATGCGAAGGCCGAAGCCCCGAAGCCCCCGACCGTCTATAAGTTAAGGAATTCAAACTGATATGAGACACTACCTGCTAAGGGCTTGGGGGCAACAACCCAATTGTTTAACGTAAGCTACCGGCGTCTCATCGTCATGGCGGGCCTGCGCCCCATATGAGTTAAAATAGGGCGGCGGCACCTCGGTTTTTTATATGCGTCATGGCCGGGCTTGTTCCGGCCACCCACGACTTTGCCCTGTTCGGCACCGCAAGTCGTGGGTGACCGCGCCAAGCGCGGTCATGACACAAGGTGTTTATCAACAGTTCACGCCGCTATTCTAACGCCAACGGGGCGCAGGCCCGCCATGACGGTCCTAAGCGCGTTTCGCCAGGCCGGTGGGGATCTCGGCGCCCAGCACGCCCAGCACATGCCGGCCGTAACGCTCCAGCTTGGAGGCGCCGACACCTTTGATCGATGCCAGTTCGTCCAGCGTCGCCGGCTTCGCCGCAGCGATTTCTCGTAACACCGAGTCGTGGAATATGACGTACGGGGGTATGCCCTGCCCTTTCGACTCCGCAAGTCGCCACAGGCGCAGCGCCTCATACAGAGACGCGTCGACTGGAGCTTCCGAGACCTCCGCGCCAGGCGCGCGGCCACGTTCGGAGCGTTCTGTCCTCACCGGCTTCGGCTGGTCCTGGCGCAGGATCACCTTCACCTCGCCGCGCAGGATCGGCCTTGCCACTTCCTCGACCATGAACAGGCCGCCGTGGCCTTCGGTATCGACGTCCAGCGCCCGCAGCGCGATCAACTGACGGATCAGGCCGCGCCAATAGGTGGCGGCGTGGTCCGACCCGACACCGAACGTACGCAGCCGGTCGTGGCCGTGGCGCAGGATACCCTCGGTCCGCTCACCGCGAAGAACGGAGACAATGTGGCCGGCACCGAAAATCTGGTCCGTGCGGTAAACCGCGGACAGCGCCATTTGCGCCTCGGTGGAGGCATCGATCGTGACCGGCGGGACCTCGCAGTTGTCGCAATGGCCGCAGTCCCGGTCGAGCGTCTCACCGAAACAGGTCAGCAGGGACGTCGTGCGGCACGTCACCGCTTCGGTCAGCGCGATCATTTCCTCCAGCTTGGTCCGCATGACGCGCTTGCGAGCGTCGGGGGCGCCGGACTGCGCCAGCCAATGACGGGCCTGGGCGACGTCCTGGCCGCCGAACAGCAGCAAGGTATCGGCGGGATCGCCGTCGCGCCCTGCCCGGCCGATCTGCTGGTAATAGGCTTCGGGGCTGTCCGGCATATCCAGATGCACCACGAAGCGCACATCCGGGCGGTCGATGCCCATGCCGAAGGCGATGGTGGCGACCACGACCAGCGGCTCGCCGGAGCGGAAGCGCGTCAGGGACTCGCGTTTGACCATTGGATCCAGGCCGGCATGGAACGCGACCGCCGGAAACCCCTTCTCGTTCAGCTTCGCCGCCATGCGCTCCGTTTTCGCTCGGCTACCGCAATAGACGATGCCGCATTCGCCCTGGTGGCGCTTCAGGAACTCCATCAACTGTGCCGTTTCACCCACCTTCGGCGCGGCGGACAGGCGCAGGTTGGGCCGGTGGAAGCTGGAGACGAAGACCTTCGCGCCCTCCATCCGCAGGGCCGCCAGGATGTCCTGCTGGGTGCGCGGATCGGCGGTCGCGGTCAGCGCGATGCGCGGCACGCCAGGGAACATATCGGGGATGCGCTGCAGTTCGCGGTATTCCGGCCGGAACTCGTGGCCCCATTGGGAAACGCAGTGCGCCTCATCCACCGCGAACAGCGCCAGCGGGATGCGCGCCAGGCGGTCCATCGTGCCGTTGGTCAGCAGCCGTTCGGGGGAAACATACAGCAGGTCGAGCTGCCCCCCGATCAGGTCGCGGGTGATCGTTCGCGCCTCGGCTTGGTCGATCTCGGAATGCAGCGCGCCGGCGTTGACGCCGACCTGACGCAGCGCCGCGACCTGATCGTCCATCAGCGCGATCAGCGGCGAGACGATGACGGCGGTGCCCACGCGGACCAGGGCGGGGACCTGATAGCAGATGCTCTTGCCGCCGCCGGTGGGCATCAGCACCAGTGCGTCGCCGCCCGACACGACGTGACGAACCGCCGCATCCTGCTGGCCGCGAAAGCCGGGAAAGCCGAAAATCTGGCGCAGCACCTGTGCCGGATCGAGCAGCGTGGTATCGGCGAACATCCCGGCTAAAAAACTCCCGATTCAAAATGCACCGCGAATCGGCTGGTGGCGGCGGCACTATAGGCGCGGTGGGATGGGTATCGCCAACGCTGTCTGGGGGCGCCCACGGACATTCGGCTTGTCCGGGATGCTTGGGCAGCCGGACACGCCCAGGCATGCGGTGAAGGTCCGGACACGAAATCACCTGCCTGTGCCCTTGATCCGTGGCACGGCATCCCCATGAATCAACAATGCCGACGCAAACCGAGATTGATGACGCCGACCGCCAGGCTCGGGAATGGCGGTTTTCCGACCCCGCGCCGTTGATAATCGGTTCCGATGCGCACCGCGACGCCGCCTGCCTGATGTTCCGGGAGACGTTTAATCCCTACAGGCCCTCGGTGATCGACTGGCCGAAGCTTGATCCCGATGAGTTGAAGCGGCTGACCAGCCTGCCGATCTGGGACATCGCCGTCAGCACCGAGGACAAGGCCAGCGCCAGGATGAATGCCTATGGCGATACCGCCACGGACCCGGCGTGGCGGGAAGCGATCCTGCGGAACGGCTGGGAGGAACGCCGGCATCGGGAGGTGCTGGCAAATCTGGTGACCAGCTACGGGATCGCGCTCCAGCCGCAACCGCCGGACACGTTACCGGCCGATCCGGAGTGGGGCTATCTGGTCACGGGCTACTCTGAGTGCATCGACAGTTTCTTCGCGTTCGGGCTGTTCGAACTGGCCCGCCGCTCCGGCTATTTTCCGACGGCCCTGGTCGAAACCTTCGAACCGGTGATCCAAGAGGAAGCGCGCCACATATTGCTGTTCGCCAATTGGCTGGCATGGCACCGCAAGCGGCTGAATGCTTGGCGCCGGGTGCGCTTTGAACTCCGGGTCGCCAGGGCGTGGATTTTCCTGGCGTGGGAACGTGTCGGTCTGGCGGCAGGTATGGACCAGCCCGACAACAATTTCACCATGAACGGCAGCCAAGCGGTCAGCAACACCGATATATCGCCCCTGGACCTGATGGCGATCTGCCTGAGGGAAAACGATCGCCGGTTCGCGGGATACGACAGCCGGCTGCTCCGGCCAACCACGACACCGGCGTTGGCCCGGTATGCGGTGCGCATGGGGGAACTTTATCGGCGCGGACGGGCACTGATGTTCAAACGTGACTTCCAGGCCAGGCAATAATGCCCTCCCAGTCCGCCGGAGGGTCGCTTTGATGATGTCAGGTTCGCTCCATTTCTTCCGCCGTCTGGCCATCGTCATGGCGTTATGCGGGGCATTCGCGGGTTTGACGGCTGGCTCTGCTCTTGCGCGCGTCTTTGTCGGGATCGGCATTCCATTTTACGGCCCCGGCTACTATCCGCCACCGGTCTATTATCCCCCGCCACCGGCCTATTTTCCGCCGCCGGTGTATTATCCGCCTCCGCCTGTCTATTATCCGCCGCCGCAGACCTACACGCCGGCGCCCGCACCGCGCGCTTCCGGCGCGGGACAATCCTGCTATGCCGGCCCCTATGTCTGCCCGATGGATCGTCCGGCCCCGACGGGCGCGAGCTGCTATTGCCTGGGTAACGCCGGTCAACGCGTGTCGGGTCGCGTGAACTGATGGCGGCGGGCCAGGAGCGGCCCGTGCAGCACATGCACGGGAGGGCCCGACACGACGATTCTTTCTCGCAACAAGCCGCCGGGACGATAGAAGATTACGCGATTATCGGCGACTGCCATACCGCGGCCCTGATCAGCAAGAGCGGGTCACTCGATTGGCTGTGCTGGCCTCGGTTCGATAGCCCCGCCTGTTTCGCCGCACTGCTGGGATCGTCTGACAACGGACGGTGGCGGATCGCGCCACAGGACACACCGGTTCGGATCACGCGTCGATACTGGCCGGACACCCTGATCCTGGAGACATTGTTCGAGACGGAAACCGGGTCGGCCGCACTGATCGATTTCATGGCGGTGGAGAAAAATTCCGTCGTCCGGATCGTAGAAGGACGAACCGGATCGGTGGAGATGAGATTCGATCTGGCGATGCGCTTCGAGTACGGCTCCGCGGTGCCGTGGGTAACCCGGCTGAACCACGGCAGCGGCATCCTCGCGGTCGCCGGGCCGGATCAGGTGGTGCTGAAAAGCGACGTCAAACTGCATGGAAGAGGCATGACCACGGTCGCGGACTTTGCCGCCGAGGCTGGCAAACGGACACGGTTCGTGCTGACCCATGCGGCATCGCACCTGCCGGTGCCGGTTCCGCCAGACGCGGATGCGGCACTGGACGACACCGACGCCGCATGGTCCGGCTGGTCGGGGCGCGGCAAGTATCGCGGGTCCTATCGCGCCGAGGTGCAGCGGTCGCTGCTGACGCTGAAGGCGCTGAGCTACTACCCGACCGGCGGGATTGTCGCCGCGCCGACGACGTCTCTTCCGGAGCAGTCGGGCGGCAACCGCAACTGGGATTACCGGTATTGCTGGCTTCGGGATGCGACGTTCACGCTGATCGCACTGATGCATGCGGGGTATCGCGAGGAGGCTCAGGCCTGGGGCGCGTGGCTGCGGCGCAGCGTGGCGGGAACGCCGGCGCAGTTGCAGACGCTATACGGAATCGCGGGCGAGCGGTGGTTGCGGGAGTGGGAAGTGCCGTGGCTCTCCGGCTACCAGGGCGCCAGTCCGGTGCGCATCGGGAACGCGGCCAGCAGCCAGTTGCAACTTGATGTTTTCGGCGAACTGATCGATGCGCTGTATCAGGAGGCCGCCATGGGTCTGGTGCGGCCCAGCGCCAGTTGGGACCTGCAACGCGTATTGGTCGGGCATCTGGAGAAGGTTTGGGAACTGCCTGACGAAAGTATCTGGGAAGTGCGCGGCGGCGCGCAGAAATTCACCTTCTCCAAGGTCATGGTGTGGGTCGCGGTGGACAGGGCCATCAAGGGGGCCGAGCAGTTCAACCTGCCCGCGCCGCTGGAGCGGTGGAAAGCGTTGCGCACGCGGGTCCACGACACTGTTTGCCGCGAAGGCTACAGCGAGGAACGCGGCAGCTTCGTGCAGTATTTCGGCGGCGAGACGCTGGATGCCAGCCTGCTGCTGATGGCGCTGGTCGGGTTCCTGCCGCCGGAGGACCCCAGGATCATTGGCACTGTCGAGGCGATCGGACGCGATCTGATCGTCGATGGTTTGGTGCGGCGCTACCGTACGGACGAGACGAAGGACGGCCTTTCGGGCAACGAAGGCGTGTTCCTGGCTTGCAGCTTCTGGTACGTCGATAACCTGGTGCTGCAAAACCGTCATCGGGAAGCCCGGGGTATGTTCGAGCGGCTGCTGGCGCTGGCGAACGACGTCGGGTTGCTGGCGGAGGAATATGATCCGGTCGCGCAGCGACAGTTGGGCAACTTCCCCCAGGCGTTCTCCCACCTCGCGCTGATCAATACCGCGCTGAACCTGGATACCCATGCCGGACCGGCGGAACAGAGGCGCGGCGAGGCGGACTAGTGATTGGGTGGGCCGATTAACCGGACCACTGGCGCTTCCCCGATCGCGGACCACATAGCGCGAGGGACTTCCAGTTCCTCCCGGAGTGTGGCACACCGGGAACATCAGCGGAACACACACAGAGGCATCACCGATCCATGGCCGGCAACATCCACGTGCGCGGCGCGCGGGAACATAATCTGAAGAATATCGATGTCGTCATTCCGCGCGACACGCTGACGGTGATCACCGGGCTATCCGGGTCGGGAAAGTCTTCACTGGCGTTCGATACGATCTATGCCGAAGGGCAGCGCCGGTATGTGGAGTCCCTGTCCGCCTATGCTCGGCAGTTCCTGGAACTGATGGGGAAGCCCGACGTTGACAGCATCGAGGGGCTGTCGCCGGCGATTTCGATCGAGCAGAAGACGACGTCGAAGAACCCGCGTTCCACCGTGGGCACGGTGACCGAAATCGCCGACTACATGCGCCTGCTGTGGGCGCGGGTTGGCGTGCCGTATTCCCCGGCCACCGGCCTGCCGATCGAAGCGCAGACCGTGTCCCAGATGGTGGACCGGGTGATGGCGATGCCGGAGGGCACGCGGTTGCTGCTGCTGGCGCCGGTGGTGCGCGACCGCAAGGGCGAATACCGCA
>DNXO01000067.1:19274-66472 GCA_003506895.1 Acetobacteraceae bacterium
GCAAGGGCGAATACCGCAAGGAACTGGCGGAACTGCAACGGCGCGGCTTCACCCGGGTAAAAGTGGACGGCACGCTGTATGAGATCGCCGAAGTCCCGGCGCTGAACCGCAAGACCAAGCATGAGATCGAGGCGGTGGTGGACCGTCTGGTAGTGCGCGAAGGGATCGCCTCTCGGTTGGCGGATAGTTTTGAGACCGCACTTAGCATGTCGGACGGCGTGGTTTACGCCGAGAACGCGGATGGCGGGGAACAGACGGTTTTTTCCTCGAAGTTCGCTTGCCCGGTCAGCGGTTTTTCGATCGAGGAGATCGAGCCTCGGCTGTTCAGCTTCAATTCGCCGCATGGGGCTTGTCCAGCGTGCGACGGGTTGGGGGTGGAGAGTTTTTTCGATCCCGAACTGGTCGTGCCGGATGACCGGGCTGGTCTCGCGGATGGGGCGATCGTGCCTTGGACCGGCGCGCAGTCGCCTTACTATGACCAGACGCTGCAAAGCCTCGCCCGGCACTTCAAGCAAACGACGAAGACACCCTGGAGCGAGTTGCCGGAGGACGTGCGGCAGGCGATCCTGTTCGGCACCGATGAGCCGATCGCGTTCACCTACAAGGACGGTGTGCGCAGCTACACGGTTACCAAGCCGTTCGAGGGCGTGCTGAAGAATTTGCAGCGGCGCTGGCAGGAGACCGACAGCGTTTGGGTGCGCGAGGAAATGGCCCGCTATCAGGCCGAGAAGCCTTGCGCGGTCTGCAACGGTGCGCGGTTGAAGCCTGAGGCGCTGTCGGTTCGCGTGGCGGGGAAAAACATCGCCGAGGCCTCGGAGTTTTCGATCCGTAGTGCGCTTGGGTGGTTTGCCGAGGTATTGCCGCAACTGACGCCGCAGCGGCAGGAGATCGCGGGCCGGATTTTGCGGGAAATCGTGGATCGGCTGCGGTTTCTGGTCGATGTCGGGTTGGATTATCTGACGTTGGCGCGTGGGTCGGCGACGTTGTCCGGCGGAGAGTCGCAACGAATCCGGCTGGCGAGTCAGATCGGTTCCGGATTGACTGGCGTGCTGTATGTGTTGGATGAGCCGTCGATCGGGCTGCACCAGCGGGACAACGAACGGCTGCTGGGAACGCTTCGTCGGTTGCGGGATCTGGGAAATACCGTTCTTGTCGTGGAACATGATGAGGATGCGATCAGGGCAGCCGACCATTTGATCGATATGGGTCCGGCGGCGGGGGTGAATGGCGGACATGTGATCGCCGAGGGCACTCCGGCGGAGGTCGCGGCGAATCCGAAGTCCTTGACCGGGGATTATCTGTCGGGGCGGCGGATGATCCCGGTGCCGCCGATGCGGCGGCCGATGCAGAAGGATCGGGTGCTGCGCGTGGTTGGGGCGCGCGGGAACAATCTGAAGAACCTGTCGGCGGAATTTCCGCTGGGGACGTTTACGTGTGTGACTGGCGTGTCGGGCGGCGGGAAGTCCACGCTGGTGATCGATACGCTCTACAAAGCAGCCGCTCGGCGTTTGATGGGCGCCGGCACGGTGCCGACGGCGCATGACCGGATCGAGGGGCTGGATCAGATCGACAAGATCATCGACATCGACCAGTCGCCGATCGGACGGACTCCCCGGTCAAATCCCGCGACCTACACTGATCTTTTTGCGCCAATCCGGGACTGGTTCGCTGAACTGCCAGAAGCCAGGGCGCGCGGCTACAAGGCGGGTCGTTTCAGTTTCAACGTCAAGGGCGGGCGGTGCGAGGCCTGCCAAGGCGACGGGCTGCTGAAGATCGAGATGCACTTCCTGCCGGATGTGTATGTGACGTGCGATACCTGCAAGGGAAAACGGTATAACCGAGAAACGTTGGAGATCAAGTTCCGCGACAAGTCCATCGCCGAAGTGCTGGCGATGACGGTGGATGAGGCCGTGCCGTATTTCAGTGCCCAGCCGCGGATTCATGACCGGTTGAAGATCCTTCAGCAGGTTGGATTGGGCTATATCGCGCTGGGACAGCAGGCGACGACGCTGTCGGGCGGTGAGGCGCAGCGGATCAAGCTGTCGAAGGAACTCGCGCGGCGGGCGACCGGGCGGACGCTGTATATCCTGGATGAACCAACCACGGGGCTGCATTTCGAGGATGTTCGCAAGCTGCTGGAGGTGCTGCATACGCTGGTCGATCAGGGCAACACGGTGGTTGTGATCGAGCACAATCTGGAGGTCATCAAGACCGCGGATTGGATCCTGGACCTGGGGCCGGAAGGTGGCGACGGCGGCGGACGGATCGTGGCGCAGGGCACGCCGGAGGATATCGTTGCCAGCGCCGAGAGCCACACTGGACGGTTTTTGGCGCCCCTGCTGCCGGTGGCGGAGGCCCCGAAAAAGGTCCGGAAGCGGGCTTGAAGTGCCGCCGGCAGGGTCGTTTCTGTATCATGGCAGTGCCTGGCGCGGCCGTGACAATTAAGGCCCGTAACGTCTGACCACCTTCACCCTGTTGCGTTATGCGCCAGGGCCATAGCCTGATCCGGCGGATCATGTGATACAATCGGAACCGATGCGAATCGCGGCACCCACGCCGCCAGGGGAAACACATATGTTCTATGATGAACTGAAAAGCGCCTCCATCGCCGCGATCGAGCAGGCCATCGGCAAGGCGATCAGCGAGCTTGTCGGCGCCGAGTTCACCTGCAACGTCTCGAACATCGACCTGAGCAGCATTCACGCCGCCAAGCTGGAGATTTTCCTCTCTCCGCCGAATGAGTTCGATCAGGCCGAAACAGAAATCATCGGCTAATCGGCTGCCGCGCGGTCCAGGCCGCGCCGTGCCGCCGCCCGCACCATCGCGGCGCCTTTTTCCGCGATCATGATCGTCGGTGCGTTGGTGTTCGTGGAGGTCACCGCCGGCATGACCGAGGCGTCGATCACTCGCAGCCCCTGCATCCCATGCACCCGCAACTGGTCATCCACCACCGACATCGCATCCGGCCCCATCCGGCAGGAGCAACTGGCGTGGAACACCGTCGTGCCGAACTGGCGCGCGTAGGCGACGAACTCCTCGTCGGTTTGCACGTCCGGGCCGGGTAGCGTCTCCGCCACCAGATAGCGCGCCAGGGCCGGGGCTTTGAACCATTCCCGCACCAATCGCAGGCCGCCTACGATGGCGCGCCGGTCGCGTTCGTCGTCCAGATAGCGCGGATTGATCGACGGCTGGTCCCGCGGCCGGGGCGACCGAGCCTGGACGTGGCCGCGGCTGAGGGGGCGCATTTGCCAGACGCCGCTGGTCATCCCCGGCTCATCCGCCAGCCGCCGTTTCGATCCCGGCGCGTAACTAGCCGAGGCGAACAGGGCCTGGATATCGGGCGTGGCGGACTCCGGCAGCACCTTGGCCGAGGCGGCGACCAGTGACGCGCCGTAGGTCAGCAACCCTCGACCGGTCAGGACGTAGCGCATCACCTCGCCAACAAGGCCCAGTCCGCGCGATTTTTCGTTCAGGGTCGCCACGTTCCTAACCTCGGCGGAGACACGCGCCAGGAAATGGTCCTGGAAGTTCTGCCCGACACCGCGCAGGACGTGCCGCACCGGAATGCCGATCCGTCCGAGGTGCTCCGGATCACCGACGCCGGATAGTTGCAGGATGTGCGGCGAACCGATCGCGCCGGCTGCCAGGATCACCTCGCCGGCTGCGTTGGCACGCTCGACCTTGCCGTCACGGGCATATTCGACCCCGACCGCGCGCAGGCCGTCGAACAGCACGCGATGCACCAGGGCGTTGGTTACCACCTGAAGGTTGGGCCGCTTGATCGCCGGCGCCAGATAAGACCGCGCCGCCGATGCTCGGAATCGGCCGCCGCGAGTCTGCTGGATCCAGCCGATATGGTCGCCCAGGCCAGGCGGAAGATCGTTCACGTCGGGCCGGTACTCCCAGCCCATCTGCTTGCCGGCTTCGACCGCCGCCTGACAAAGTTCCGGCTGATCGCGGGTTGGCGCGGTGAACTGGGGGCCGCCCTTGCCGTGGATGTCGTCGGCCTTGCCTTCCCAGTTCTCCGACTTCCTGAAGTAGGGCAGCACGTCGTCCCACGACCATCCGCGATTGCCAAGCTGGCCCCAATGGTCGAAATCCTCGGGTTGGCCACGAATGTAGATCATGCCGTTGATGGAGCTCGATCCGCCCAGGACCTTGCCGCGCGGGTAGTTGATTTCGCGGCCGTTGAGGCCGGAGTCCGCGTCAGCCTTGTAGCCCCAGGTCAGCGTCGGGTGGTCCAGCAGCTTCATGTATCCGGCGGGGATGTGGATCATCGGATGCCAGTCACGGCCACCGGCCTCGATCAGCACCACTTTCGTGTTCGGGTCCTCGGTCAGCCGGTTGGCCAGGACGCAGCCAGCCGATCCGGCGCCGACGATGACGTAGTCCGCTTGCATCTGTGTTTCCCCACGCGTTGGCTGCATCTAACGGCGGCCATGCGATCGTGCAAAACTTCGGTTCGGAGGCAATGCCATGACCGAACGATTCGATGTCGCTTATCTGATCCTGAGCGGCACGACCACCGCATCCCGCTGCCCAGAGATTCTACGCGGCCTGGTCGGACTGGGGTTCCGGACCGTCATCGCGATCCCTACGCCGCATGCCTCGCGGGTGATCGCCGCGCGCGACCTCGCGGAGGTCGAGGGCGTCCGGGTCGTCGAATCCTACTTCGACGCGGCGATCCGCCCTCGCCCGCCGTTTGGCGTGGTGCTGTTCGCGCCGTGCGGCTTCAACTCGCTGAACAAGTTCGCGCACGGCATCGCCGATACGCTGGCGCTGTCCGTCGCGGCCGAGGCGGTGGGGCGGCGCACGCCGGTCATCGTGGGACCGTCGTTGAACCAAGCGCTGATGGATCATCCGGTCGCGCGGGCTTCGCTGGCGAGGCTGCCCGAATGGGGGGTCACGATCGTTCCACCCGCAACTGATAGCGGCGGCCCGCGCCTCGCCGCGACCGAACGGCTGCTGGACGCGGTACGCCCCTACGCCCCGAAACATTGAACATCCGCCCATCCCGCCGTATCCACGTCACAGACAACACAAGGCAACACAGCAATGAACCTGACATCGGGATTGGTGGGCGCGGAAACGACTGGGTCCATCGGCTGGCTGATCTGGGACAACCCCACGAAGATGAACGCCCTTTCCCCGGGCATGTACGAAGACGCGCTGACGGTGATCGAGGCGTATGAGGCCGATCCCGCGATCAAGGTCGTCGTCATGCGCGGTGCCGGACGCAAGGCGTTCATCTCCGGCGCCGACATCTCCAGCTTCGACAAAACCCGCGCCGACGCGGAAACCGCGCGTCTGGCCCGCGAAGCACCGGAAAAGCTGAGCCGCAAGCTGCTGAATTTGGATATGCCGCTGATCGCGATGATCTACGGCTATTGCCTCGGCGGCGGGCTGGGCATGGCGTTGAACGCGGACCTTAGGTTTGCCTCCACCGACTCCCAGTTCAGCGTGCCGGCGGCGGTGCGCGGCATCGCCTATGCGCCGTCCGGGTTGAAGTTGCTGGTCGATCTGGTCGGCCCCAGCGTGGCGAAGGACATCATGTTTTCGGCCCGGCGGCTGAAGTCGGACGAGGCGCTGCGCGTCGGCCTGATCAACCGCGTGGTCGATGCCGAGGAACTGGAGGCGACCACGATCGCCTATGCCGAAACCCTGGCGGCGAATGCGCCGCTGTCGATCAAGGCGTCGAAATACTTCATTAACCAGCTGGGCCTGGAGCGCGACCAGCGCGACGAAGCCCGCATGGATGCGATGCAGCGCGAGGCCGAGAACAGCGAGGACTTCAAGGAAGCCACGCTGTCGTTCAAGGAAAAGCGCAAGCCGGTGTTCACGGGCCGGTAGGCGACGCGCCGCGGTTCTACCCTCGGGGTTGATCCGCGGCGACCTAACCCCGCGCCTTGGCGGCGTCCCACCAAGGGCATACGCCGTCTTGGCGGACGTAGTTGCCATCCAGGACATGCAGCGGCTGGCGGACACCGTCGGCCGCGGCCTTCAGCCGCATGTCCCGAGCCTTCTGGCGCTGATCATCGGGTAGCCAGGTCCGGTCATGGCCCCACAGGCTTGGTCCTACCGTCACCTCCTTCGCCGTCCAGTTGCCGGGGGTCACGTCCTTGCCGCCCCAGCCATATTCCAGCATGAAGCCACCCGGGGAGCGCAAGTAATAGGACGTCACCGCGTCATTCGGATGGCGCCCCAGCGTGGTCGCGATCTTCTCCGGCTCCCCCAGGGCGATGTCATAACCCTGCCCGACATCGTCCAGAGAGAATAGCTCGACCATCAGATGATGCAGATCCTGCTTGCCGGTTTCGATCAGCGCCACCGAGTGATGCCTGGCGTTGACGTGCAGGAAATAGGCGCGGAAAGGCGTGGTGATGTAGTCGCTGACACCGAACCCCAAAGTATCCCGGTAGAATCCCAGCAAGTCATCAATGTTCTTTACATGAAACACCACGTGCCCCATGCCGAGCGCCCCGGTTCGGAATCCGGAGATCGATCGCCCGGGCCTGAAAGGTTCATCGGCAACGGCCGCGCCATGAAATGCTTCCAGATGATTGCCGGATGGGTCGTCGAAACTGATCAGTTCCTTAACGAAACGCTGATCGGCCAGGGCGGTTGGCTCCTGCCGGACCTTGACTCCGGCTGCCTCCAAGCGGGCCGCGAGGGACCGCAGAGAAGCCGCGTCATCGACCTCGAAGCCGAAATACCGCTCTCGTTCGGCGAGGGACCGATCGACCACCAGCCGTTGCGAACGGTCGTCCATGCGAAAGGCGCGCGCGATATTGCCGCGCTCTATCATCTGCATGCCCAGCCAGTCGGTCGCGAAACTCGTCCAATCGGACAAGTCCGACGCGCCGACGCCCATATAGCCCAGCCCGCGGATTTCCATGGTTAATCTCCCCGTTCTCGCGGACAAACCATAGCAGTGGGGCCGTCTGGCGCAATGCCGGCGGAGCAGCGCCTTGAATCAGCGCCCCGGGTCGGACGTCAACAACAGTTCAAGCTGTTCGATCAGCCGGTCGCTTTCAACCGGCTTGCGCAGAACGTGGAAATTACCGCCCGCGATGGTGGAGACGGCGGTAACCTCCTCGGCATACCCGGTCAGCAGAATAGCGGGGATTCCGGCACGGAGTGCTCGGGCGAGGCGGATCAAGGTGATTCCGTCATCGCCGGGCATGGTCAGATCGGTGACAAGGGCCGCGATTTCGGGATCCCGCCTCAAGACCGCGAGCGCAGGTTCCGCATGCGCGGCCTGAACGGTAACGAACCCAGCGAGATCAAGCAGTTCGGCCAAGATCTCTCGCACCGATTCATCGTCATCGACAATCAATATGCGACCCTTGGGCGCCGCCACCCGGTCCGGAAGGATTCGCGCCTCGGCGGGACTGGGGTCTTCCGGTTCCGCGTCGCTCGATGGGGCCTGGATCGCTATGCCTCTCCAGAACGGCGTTCGCTGTCCATTGATGACAGATATCGCATCCATCCAATATCCCTTCGGTGTGCGCCGGGCTCACTTCGTTCCCCCGGTTGATGCGCCCTCTCTTCGGACAATTGTCGACAGAGTTAACGGCCGCGTGAAACTTCGTAAGTCAGCACGGTGGAATCATCAGCAGAAAGAGGCGTCACGCGCATGCGAAATGCCCACTATCCGTGTCGCCTGTAATTCCATAACACCATCAAGCTGATTTCGCATTACATTGCGTGACGAATCGTCTCAAAATCAAGGCTTTGTGATAGATAGCCCACCTTTTCATCGTAACTGAATTTAATACAGGATTTTCCTACCGTGAACGATTATCTATCCACATGACGGTGAGTCGTGCAAAGCCCACGATACAGATTTAATATTTGGCAATTCATTGATTTCTTACTTACCAACGGAACAAATTGAAAATCGCCTCATTCGCCAGTCCCGCGGGCTTGTAGCACCAAGGCGTGGGCTGACGAAACACTTCAGATGCCAGCCCGGCAAAGGTGCATTTCATACCAAGGAGAAATTGATCCGATGTTGACGCGGACTTGTTCGCCCAATACCCGGACCGGGCTGGCTGTCACCATATCTTACGCTCGGGAACCAATCGGAGGCACATTTGGTCCAATCGCCAACCCGACCGCTCGGCCGCCGTGCGCTGACAGCCCTGGCCGCGGCCGGAGTGCTCAGCCGGTGCGCCGCGGTCCCTAAGATCGATGGAATAAGCGCGCGCGAGATCGGCCTGCCAGGGCAGAAGTCCCAGGCCAGGCCGGCCGAGATCGCCGATACCGACGCCCTTGAACAACAATACGATCTGCAACGAGCCTTGTCGGCCAGTCCGATCGTATTCGGCAACCGGGTTACGCTGCTGCCCAGCGGCACCGATGCGTTCGCGGCAATTTTCAAGGCGATCGCCGGGGCGCGGAGCAGCATCAACCTGGAATACTTCATCCTGGCGGACGTCCGGTCCAACGGGGTTCATCTGTCCGAACTGCTGCTGGATCGCCTGCGTGCCGGCGTGAAGGTCAATGTGATTTATGATGCCTTTGGCTCAAGCGACACCCCGGATGCGTTTTTCGAACAACTGCGGCAGGCTGGCGCGAAAATCGTCGAGTTCAATCCGACAGACCCATTCCAGACCCGCGTCGGTTGGTCCCCCAACGACCGCGATCACCGCAAGATCACCGTTGTTGACGGCCGCATCGGCTTTACCGGCGGCGTCAACCTCGATCTGGCTTACGAAAACCCGCCCAGCGCCGGTATCCCGGCCGACGGGAATACACGCTCGGCCTATTGGCGGGACACCGCGGTGCGCATCGAAGGCCCGGCCGTGGCTGAACTGCAGAAGCTGTTTTTCGGCACATGGCGTGAGCAGAACGCGCCCGCCGCCGACAAGGCCGATTACTTTCCGCCCCTGCCGCGTGTGGGCGTGCAGACGATCCGCGTCATCGGCAGTTCGCCCGGCAACAGCCGCCCCCTGTATTACGCCTCGCTGATGACCGCGATGAAGAGTGCCCGCCGGCGCGTCTGGGCATGCAGCGGCTATTTCGTCCCGCCCCACGATGAACGTGAGGCACTGGCCAAGATCGCCCGGGCGGGGGTGGATGTGCGGATCGTGGCACCGGCATTCAGCGATGTGCAGAGCGCCGTGTTCGCGGCCAGGGCGGCTTATGGCGATTTGCTGGAGGCTGGCGCCCATATCTACGAGATGCGCGACGCCGTGGTTCATGCCAAGCTGGCCGTGGTGGACGACACATGGACGGCGATCGGGTCATCGAACCTCGACCGGCGCAGTGTGGTGTTCAACAATGAGGTCGATGCCGTGATCCTGGGACGCGACACCGCCACGCAGGTCGAGGGCCTGTTGCGCCGGTATATGTCGGTCGCTTCCAAGGTCGATCTCAGGAAGTGGGAGGACCGGTCCCTGTCGGAGCGCGAGGAGGAATGGAAAGCGCGAGTGTGGCAATATTGGATGTGATTCGCCGCCGTTCACCGCCCCCGACACAACCAAAGACCGCCTCTCCCCATGGATCGCCCCCCCGCTTGACCGCACGCAGCGGAAACGACCAAACTCGGCTCAACGGGATCGTCCTCGGGCACCGGCCACTGCCGGCTGAGCGCCTCCGGCGTCCCGACGTGTAAACAGTGACACCACGAAAGGGAGCGCGATGCCTCAGGTAACCCTGACGGTTAACGGCAAGCAGCATACGGTTGAAGTCGAAGGACGCACCCTGCTTGTCGAACTGCTGCGTGAGAAACTCGGCCTCACCGGCACCCATATCGGCTGCGACACCAGCCAGTGCGGGGCGTGCGTGGTCCATGTGGACGGCATTTCGGTGAAGTCGTGCACCCAGTTGGCGCTGCAGGCCGACGGCGCGACCATCACCACGATCGAAGGCCTCGCCGCCGCCGATGGCACCCTGCACCCGATGCAGGAGATGTTCCGGGAGCATCACGCGCTGCAATGCGGGTTCTGCACCCCCGGCATGGTCATGACCGCCATCGACCTTGTTGAGTCGCACCCCGCTGGCCTGAGCGAAAAGGAAATCCGTGAGGGCCTGGAAGGCAATCTGTGCCGCTGCACCGGTTACCATAACATCGTGAAGGCAATCGCCGCCGCTCACCCGTTGATGCACGCCAAAGCGGCCGAATAAGCGCCGCGGGCACAGGGAGGAACAACCATGGGCTTCGAGGGAATTGGCGCATCCGTTCGCCGCAAGGAAGATGTCCGCTTTCTCAGCGGCAAGGGCAACTACACCGACGATATCAACCGCCCCGGGCAGCTTTACGCTGTTATCAAACGCGCAGACCGAGCACACGCGAAGATCAACCGGATCGACATCGCCGCTGCCTCGGCGGCCCCGGGCGTGGTGAAGGTCTTCGTCGGCGAGGACATGGCGGCCGAGGGAATTGGCGGCCTGCCCTGCGGCTGGCAGATCCACAACAAGGACGGCTCGCCGATGGCGGAGCCGCCGCATCCGGTGATCGCGACCGGCAAGGTGCGCCATGTCGGCGACCCGGTCGCGGTGGTCATCGCCACCAGCAAGCAGGAAGCCAGGAACGCCGCCGAACTGCTGGAGATCGACTACACCGACCTGCCGGCTGTGGCGAACCTGACCGATGCGGTCAAGCCCGGCGCGGTGGAAGTGCATGACGGCGTCGCCGGCAACATCTGCTATGACTGGGTCATCGGCGACAAGGCCGTGGTCGATGGCGTGTTCGCCAGCGCCCATAAGGTCGTGAAGCTGGACCTGACCAACAACCGGCTGATCCCGAACGCGATGGAGCCTCGGGTCGCGCTTGGCGACTTCGACACCTCGTCGGGCGATTTCACCCTCTACACCACCAGCCAGAACCCGCATGTGATCCGGCTGCTGATGGGCGCCTTCGTGCTGCACATCCCCGAGAACAAGCTGCGGGTGTTCGCGCCGGACGTGGGCGGCGGTTTCGGCTCCAAGATATACCACTACGCGGAAGAGGCGATCGTCACCTGGGCCGCCGGCAAGCTGCGCCGTCCGGTGAAATGGACGGCCGAGCGCAGCGAAAGCTTCATGAGCGACGCGCACGGCCGCGACCATGTCAGCACCGCCGAGATGGCGATCGACAACGAAGGCCACTTCCTGGGCCTGCGGATCACCACGCTGGCGAACATGGGGGCGTATCTATCGACGTTTGCTCCCGCGGTGCCGACCTACCTGTACGCCACCCTGCTGGCGGGCGTTTACAAGACCCCGGTGATCTACTGCAACGTCAAGGCGGTGTTCACCAACACCGTCCCGGTTGACGCCTATCGCGGCGCCGGGCGGCCAGAGGCGACGTATCTGCTGGAACGCCTGGTCGATGTGATCGCGTATGAAACCGGCATCGACAAAGTCGAACTCCGCCGCAAGAACTTCATCCCCGCCGACGCTTTCCCGTATCAGACGCCTGTCGCGCTTCAGTATGACAGCGGCGACTACCAGACGACCCTGAAGGTCGCGCTGAAGAACGCCGATTGGGACGGCTTCGAAGCCCGCCGCGCGGAAGCCAAGAAGCGCGGCAAGCTGCGCGGTATCGGCATCTCCACCTACCTGGAAGCCTGCGGCATCGCGCCGTCGGCGGTTGTGGGTTCGCTGGGCGCCCGAGCGGGGCTGTATGAGGTGGCGGAAATCCGGGTGCATCCGACGGGCAGCGTCACGGTGTTCACCGGCACGCACAGCCACGGCCAGGGCCATGAAACCACACTGGCGCAGCTTGTGGTCGATCAGTTGGGCGTGCCGTTCGATCAGGTCGAGGTGGTTCACGGCGACACGGCGAAAATTCCGTTCGGCATGGGCACCTATGGCAGCCGGTCCCTGGCCGTCGGCGGATCGGCCATGGTCAAGGCGATGGACAAGGTCATCGCCAAGGGCAAGAAGATCGCCGCCCACCTGATGGAAGCCTCGGTCGAGGATATCGAGTTCAAGAACAACACCTTCACCGTCGCCGGCACCGACAAGTCGAAGACGCTGACGGACATCTCCCTGGCCGCGTATGTCCCGCACAACTACCCGATCGAGGAGCTGGAACCCGGCCTGGACGAGACCGCGTTCTATGACCCGAAGAACTTCACCTTCCCTGGCGGTTGCCATATCGCCGAGGTCGAGATCGACCCGGAAACCGGTGTCGTCGCGATGGTGAACTTCACCGCCGTGGATGATGTCGGGCGAGTGATCAACCCGATGATCGTGGAGGGCCAAGTCCAGGGCGGGGTCGCCCAGGGCATTGGGCAGGCGCTGCTGGAGGGATGTGGATACGACGCCGACGGACAGCTTACCACCGGGTCGTTCATGGACTACACGATGCCACGGGCGAACGACATTCCGAATATGTCGGTCGCCACCGAGAATACGATGTGTACCCACAACCCGCTGGGCTCCAAGGGCTGCGGTGAGGTCGGGGCGATCGGCTCGCCGCCGGCGGTGATCAACGCGGTGGTGGATGCATTGAAAGATTACGGCGTGCGGCATCTGGACATGCCGGCGACCGGCGCCAAACTCTGGTCGATCATCCAGGCGGCAACGCCCCGGATGGCGGCCGAATAGGACTATCTCTGATCGCATGATCCACGCGCCGCGACGTTCCGCCGCGCCGGATCATGCTTAAGGCAAAGGGAAGATACAGATGTACGATTTCACATATGAGAAGCCCAGCAGCCTGGCGGACGCGGTCAAGGCGCTATCCGGCGACATGGATGCCAAGGCGTTGGCCGGCGGCCAGACCTTCATCCCGGTGCTGAAGCAACGGCTGAACAAGCCCTCCACGGTTGTTGACCTGTCCAAGCTGGGTCTGTCCGGCATCACGGTCGCTGGCGACAAGATCGTCATCGGCGCGATGACCCGTCACGCCGATGTCGCCAGCAACCCCGACATTCAGGCGAAAATCCCCGGGCTGGCGTATCTGGCATCCATGATCGGCGACGAAGCCGTGCGCCATCGCGGCACCATCGGCGGCTCGCTGGCCAACAACGACCCCGCGGCCTGCTATCCCAGCGCAATCCTCGCGCTCGGCGGTACGATCAAGACCGACCGCCGGTCCATTGCCGCCGACGACTTCTTCCAGGGCATGTTCACCACGGCGCTGGAGCAGGGTGAGATCATCACCTCGATCGAACTGCCGATCCCGCAGAAGTCGGCTTACGAGAAGTTCCGCAATCCGGCCTCGCGCTATGCGATCGTTGGCGTGTTCGTCGCCAAGCATGCATCGGGCGTCCGGCTGGCGATCACCGGCGCGGGCCAGGGCGGCGTGTTCCGCCACACCGAGATGGAAAAGGCGCTGTCGGCGAACTTCTCCCCCGATGCGATCAGCGGCATCGTGACGCCGGCGGATGGGCTGAATGGTGATATCCACGCCAGCGCCGAATATCGCGCGCATCTGATCGGCGTAGTGTCAAAACGGGCCGTCGCGAAGGCGGCTTAAGCGTTTTCCAGCTACGAAGCCGGCCCTGCATGACGTGCGGTGGCCGGCTTTTCCTTGTCCGAGCCCCGTGTGTCCCCGATGCAATCTTCCTCCGGACACACCAAATGGAGCGAATGACACAATATACTATCATTCCGATTCCCGATGGATCCGGCTTCCATATTGGGATAGCTGGGGCGAACGGCGCCCGTCAGACCATGTTGGGATTCGCCACCCAGGAGGAAGCCGAGGCATGGATCACCCGGGACAAGCGCCTGACCGGCATTTCGCCAGAGCCGGCGCCGGCCGGCGACTAGGCTCTTTCTTCGATCGCGTGGTTCGCCGCTTCGGTGATGTCGGCCGCACGGATCATCATTCCCGCTAGCTTCCCCGGCCTGCTCGCAACCGGGCCAGCCTGTCCTGACAGGTTCGGCAGGTGATCGAATCCGATGGCGGTTCCGCCCATCCGGATCGAGCACCGGGTTCGGTTGCACACAGCGCGATACGGCAATGCGGGGTCACCGCGTGGTATATCGCTTTCCGGCCGCTAGCGAAGGCGGGACCGTCCTTCCGCAATGCCACGAATGCCCGCCCCGATTTTGTTATAATGGCTGCCTCCATCCAATGCGCGGCGGCATAGCCAATTCAGGAAGATTCTGTCTTCACACAAAGGGTTGCGAACGGACGACCCGAGTATACGATAGGCGGCTCCGGAGAAATGGCCCTGATTGATTTATCGCCGTTGATCGCAGCGCCTGGCGCGCATTCCCTGCCCTATTCCGATCCCGCCTTCCCCGGCCGGGAACTGATCCTCCACGCGGCGCGCCCTGTCGCCTGGAACCCGGCCTATCCGGTGGCGCTGATCCACCACGGAGTCGCCCGCAACGGCCGCGACTACCGCGACTATTGGCTGCCGCATGTCGATCAGGGCCGCATGCTGGCCATCGCCATCGAGTTTCCCGAGGCCAGCTTTCCCGAATACCTGCTGTATAACTTCGGCAATCTGCACACCAAGGACGGCACGCCCAATCCTCGGGAGCAGTGGACCTTCGGCATTGGCCCCCGCCTGTTCGACGTGTTGCTCGCCCAGGGCATCACGACCACGCGCCGCTATGGGTTGTTCGGCCATTCCGCCGGCGGCCAATACGTCCACCGGATGCTGTCGTTCGGCTACCGCGACCATGTCGCCGTCGCGGTTACGGCCAACGCCGGCACCTACGCAATGCCGGACCCGAACATCGACTGGCCCTGGGGTCTTGGCGCAACGGAGGTTACGCCGGCCGACCTTCGTGCCCTGTTGCGGTTCCCGCTGACCATCATGGCCGGCACCGCCGATACCAAAACCACCGGCAAGTTCTTCCCGAAAGGCCCCAAATCGCTGCGACAAGGCCCGCACCGCCACGCCCGGGCGCACACCTATCTGGCAACAGGACAAAGGTCCGCGGCCGAACACGGCGTCCCACTGGCATGGCGCCTGATTGACGTTCCCAATGTCGGGCACGACGGCCGCGGCATGTCAGACGCCGCCGCGCCTATTGTCGCCAATGCGTTGAACGCCCCCTTGGATTGATACGCACTTGCAGCCTAACCTGCCGAGCAAACGTGGGGAGCCTAACTGGATGAGACGCCGCACCGTACTCCAATCCGCAGCAGCGGTTTCAGCCAGCCTCGCCGCACCACGCATCGCTCGGGCGGACGGTCCAAAAACCGTCAACTTCGCCCCCCAGGCAGACCTGGCGTCGCTCGATCCGGTTTGGACGACCGCCGACGTCACCCGCAACTACTCGCTCGCGATCTTCGACACCCTGTACGGGTACGACGCCCAGTTCCAGGTGCAGCCGCAAATGGTCGCTGGCCACCGCATCGACGACGACGGCAAGACCTGGGAGCTGACCCTGCGCGACGGTCTGGCTTTCCACGACGGGGAGAAAGTCCTGGCCCGCGATTGCGTCGCCAGCATTCAGCGGTTCTCGAAACGCAACCCGTTCGGCCAGGCGCTGTTCGCCCGCGTTGCCGAGATTTCCGCCCCATCCGACACGGTTATCCGTTTCCGCCTGAACCGGCCGTTCCCGTTACTCCGCACCGCACTGGCCGAGGTGTTTTGCGCCATCATGCCCGCCCGGCTGGCGGCAACCGACCCGTTCCAGCAAATCCCCGAGGCGATCGGCAGCGGCCCGTTCAGGTTCGTCGCGAACGAGCGCATCCCCGGTTCGCGGGTCGTGTTCGCCAAGAACGCGGCCTACGTCCCGCGCAAGGACGGCATCCCAAGTTTCAATGCCGGCCCGAAGATCGTGAATATCGACCGCGTGGTATGGAATTTCATCCCCGATCCCGCCACCTGCTCGGCCGCCCTGCAACAGGGGGAGATCGACTGGTGGGAGAACCCTTCGCTGGACCTGCTGCCCCAGATCAAGACGTTCAAGGACGTCACCGTCACGGTGAAGGATCGGACCGGGGAACTGGCCTGCCTGCGCTTCAATCACCTGAATCCCCCGTTCGACAACCCGGCGATCCGTCGCGTCGTGGTGGCCGCGATCGACCAGAAAGAGGTCATGGAGGGTGTGGCGGGCGCCGAACCGTCACTGTACAAAACCGATGTGGGCATTTTCGCGCCCGGCACCCCGATGGCCAGCACCGTCGGCGTCGAGATCACGCGCGGCCCAAAGGACTATGCCAAGCTGAAAAAGGACCTGATCGCCGCTGGCTATGACGGCCGCAAGATCGTGGTCCTGGCTGCATCGAACTTCCCGACCATCTGGGCAGAGGCGCAGGTCGCCACCGACACGCTGTCGAAAATCGGCTTCAACGTCGATTTCCAGGCCATCGACTGGGGATCGGTGGTGCAACGCCGCGCCAGCCGGGAGCCCGTGGACAAGGGCGGCTGGAACATTTTCTACACCTTCCTCGGCGGGTTCGGGAACATTTCGCCCGCGCCGAATATCGCCATTCGCGGCAACGGCGCTCCGGCCTGGTTCGGTTGGCCGACCTACCCGAAGATGGAAGAACTCTACGCCGCCTGGTTCGACGCCCCCGACCAGGCAGCCCAGCAAAAAGTCTGCGAACAAATGCAGATTGCATTCTGGGAAAATCCCACCTACGCACCGCTCGGGATGTATGACCAACCCACGGCCTTCCACACGTACATGAGGGACGTGCCGGAGGGCTGGCCACAATTCTACGGACTGAAGAAGGTCATATAGCGCCCTATGGGACTTTCCGACCCCGCCGCCTCGATGCTCGCGACCCGTGATCGGTATTTCGTGCCCTGTGTCATGGCACCGTTCGCCGAGGACCTGGCCCGCCGGCTGGGCCGCCTGACCAACGGCCCGGTGCTGGAAATCGCGGCCGACACCGGCGCCTTGACCCTGGCCATGGCCGCATCGCTATCGGCGGGCCTGACCATCATCGCCACGGACCCTGATCCGGCGGCTATCGAGCACGCCTCGGCCAAATCGGGCATGGCCCGCGTCACCTGGCAGACAGCCGAACCCCAGGCGTTACCATTTCAGGACGCCACCTTCGGGGTCGTCGCCTGCCTGTTCGCCGCGGCAACCTTGCCCGACCGCGTCGCGACATTCCAAGAGGTCCGGCGTGTCATGAAACGCGGCGCACGCTTCCTGTTCAGCGTTCCGGGCCATATCCGGCAGAATCCCGTCGCGGACTGCATCCACGCCGCGCTTGAAACATTGTCCCCCGGCGATCCGCCCAGCTTTATCGGGCATGGTCTGCACGGCTACGGCGACAGCGAAACCATCGACGACGACCTGACGGAAGCAGGTTTTACGGATGCCATCTACACGGCGGTCGATTTACCGTTCGCCGCCGACTCTGCCAGGGAGGTTGCCATGGGATACTGTTTGGGCACGCCGCTGCGCGCGGAAATCCAGCGCCGATTTCCGCATGGGACCGACAGCGTAACGCAGGCGCTTGAAAAACGATTTGGCACCGGCAAGATCAAGGCGACCATGCGCGCCCAAGTCGTGTCCGCCGCCGGATGAGCCGCGTCGTTGTCATTGGTGGCGGTGTGGTCGGCATCGCCAGCGCCATCGAGTTGCTGCGTGACGGACATACCGTGACGATCCTTGAACCCGGCACGCCTGGCGGAGAACAGGCCGCCAGCTATGGCAACGGGACGCTGCTGAATCCAAGTTCTGTTATACCGATGTCCTCGCCGGGGCTGTGGAAGAAGGTCCCGGGGTATCTTCGCGATCCGCTGGGTCCTTTGACCATCCGCTGGTCCTATCTGCCGCGCCTGTTGCCCTGGCTGATTCGTTTCGTCAAAGCCGGCTCATCGGCTGCGAAGGTTGGGGGTATCGGCCGAGCGCTGGCGCCGCTGCTGGCCAATGCGCCCGGGCTGCACCGCACACTGGCCGAGGAAGCCGGTGTCGCCGAACTGATCACCCAGCAGGGCGTGTTGTTCGCTTTCCCCGACCGTGCCGCGTTTGAGGCGGAGGGCCTGTCCTGGAGCGTGCGCCGCGACAACGGCACAAAGTGGCTTGAACTCGATGAGGACGAACTGCGCCAGCGCGAGCCCACGCTGGACCGGCACTACAAATTCGCCGTCCTGGTCGAGGAGAACGGCCAGTGCCGCGATCCAGGCGCCTATGTTGCCGCCCTTGCCCGCCATGCCGCCTCGCTGGGCGCCACCGTGGTGCGGACAGGCGGCACCGGATTCCGGACCGAGGGCGGAAGGCTGCGGGCGGTTACGACGCGCGAGGGCGAAATCGCCTGCGACAAGGCGGTGATCGCGGCCGGCGCGTGGTCGAAGGTGTTGGCGAAGGCCGCCGGCGATCGGGTCTTCCTGGAAACGGAGCGGGGCTATCACGCGGTGATCGCCGATCCGGGCGTGGAGCCGCGCTATCCGATGATGCCGAGCGACGGGAAGATGGCGTGCGTCATGACGCCGGATGGGCTGCGGTTGGCCGGGCAGGTCGAACTCGCGGGGCTGGAGGCGGCGCCGAACTGGCAGCGCGCCGAGGTTCTGCTGAAGTTCGCGCGCAAGGTTTATCCGGGCCTGCGGGCCGATCTGTCGGTGGATCAGGTCAAGGTCTGGATGGGTCACCGGCCCTCGACACCTGACGGACTGCCGGTGCTGGGGCTTGCCTCGGGGTGTGCGGACGTCGTGCATGCTTTCGGGCATGGGCATGTCGGGCTGACGGCGGCGGCGATGACCGGGAAGATCGTTGCCGATCTGCTCGCTGGGCGGGCCGCCGCATTTGATCTGGCGCCTTATTCGGCGGCGCGATTTCGGTAGGCGGGGTGCCGGCTGACTGTAGTCGTGGGCTGGGGCGTTGGAAAGAAAGGGTTCATCACGGATTTTGGGGATTTATGCAGGGGTGTCCACGGAAGGTTGCCCCCGGTACCGCGTGCGATTTATTTCCATTTGGCTCACCGTCCCTGCCGACACCCGCGGGCTCCGGTGATATGATCCCGGCCGTTAGAACGCCCGCGCGACGCGCCCCCACAGGCACGGCATGACGATGCGCTAACGCCGGGGGTCGCCGATCGCCGGCAGATCACCGGTCATGCCCGCCAGCACCTCGGCCACGTGCCGCGCCTGGACCGGGTGCCCCTCTCGCTTCAATCGCCCGGCTATATTCAGCAGGCAACCCAGGTCGCCCGCCAGAACCGTGTCGGCCCCGGTCGCCGCGATGTCCTGGGTCTTGTCCGAAACCATTCGGATGGAGATGTCCGGATATTTCACGCAGAACGTGCCGCCAAACCCGCAACAGATCTCCGGTTCGGCCATTTCAACGATGGTTGCGCCGGCCGCCTTCAGCAGGTCGCGTGGTTGCTGCTTGATCCCCAGTTCCCGCAGCCCTGAACAACTGTCGTGATAGGTGACCGTTCCCGGGAACGCGGCCGCGCCGGTGTCACGCACGCCCATCACGTCGGTCAGGAAGCTGACAAGCTCATACACCCGCGAGGCCATTGCATCAGCCACCGCGCGCAGGTTGGGGTCGTCGTCGAACAGATGCGGCAGGTGGTGCTTCAGCATACCGCCGCACGACCCGGACGGCACCACGATGTAATCGTAGCCGCGAAACGCCTCAACAATACCCACCGCCAGATCGCGGGCCGTGCGCCGGTCGCCGGAGTTGTACGCCGGCTGCCCGCAGCAGGTTTGTGCCCGGGGCACCTCCACCTGGCACCCGGCCCGCTCCAGGAGCCGGATCGCGGCGAAGCCGACCGAAGGACGGTGCAGATCGACCAGACAGGTCACGAACAGACCCACCCGAGGCTTGGTCGCAGTCATCAACTATCCCCCATTACAGCGAGGTTCGGGCGACCCCCGCCCGCATTTTCATGAACGGCGCCATCCCGGACAGCCGCGCCCCGGCTTACAGGGACATTGGCCCGGGAACGCCCGGCCATGACGATAAAGGGATTACTCGCCGGCGCCTACTACCAGACCCGCAAAATCAACCGCTCCGCGCCGCCACCAGCCGCCAGGTCGGGTCTTGCTGCGACAGATCGCGCTCAAACGTCCACAGATCGGTGATTTCCGTCACCGCATCCGTCCCGGTCAACGGCCGGCCGTTCTTGTCATGCGTATAGCTGATCTGGTCCGAGACAATCCGAGCGGTTACCAGGCCGACACGACCCTTCAGTTCGGCCGAGTCGATGCTGAGGTGATGCATCGACTTGATCTCGCTGAACTGTGTCTCTCCGGCCTTTTCGCGCGCCGAGATCGCCTGCTCGAACGCCGCATAGGTTTCATCACCCAGCAGCGGCCGCAGCGCCACGCGGTTTCCCGCGGCAAACGCGGCGACGATCATCCGGAACGCCTGATCCGCGCCCGCCAGGAACCGGGAGGGATCGAATGTCGGGTCGATCGCCCGCATCTGGGCCAGGGCCTGACCGGTCGGGGACGCGGCATCCGGCATCGTCTGCGCGGTGGGCGTGACCGGAGGCTCCGCCTTCGCGTCGATCACCGGTCCGGGGGCGGGACGCAGCGGCGCCTGCTGTGCCGGCTGTGCCGGACGTTCGAACCCCTGCCGTTTACCCAGGATGCCGCGCAGCCGCAGAACCAGAAAGGCCGCAACCATCCCAAACAGCACCAGATCGATTGGAAATCCGCCGCTCGCGCCCATGCCACATACTCCTTCGTCAGACAGATAGGGGCGCGAGTGGCATCTGACAAACGAAACCGGCCACGCGCCGCACTTGCTCCCCGTTTTGCCCGCCTATATCTCGTCGATATGATCCTGCTCCGCCATGGCCAAAGCGAATTCAACCTGCATTTCGGCGCCACCCGCCGCGATCCGGGCATCATCGATCCGCGCCTGACGGCGTTGGGGCACACCCAGGCGGAAGAGGCCGCCGAACAGCTTGCCAGCCAGGGAATCGAGCGCATCATCGTCTCGCCTTACACGCGCGCATTGCAGACCGCCCGCCCGGTCGCCGCCGCCCTTGGCGTGCCGGTGACGATCGACCCAACCGTCAGAGAGCGGTACGCTTATGCGTGCGATATCGGCTCCCCACGCCAGGACCTGGAGCGAGACTGGCCGCACCACGATTTCGGTGAGATCGATCCCATCTGGTGGCCGAACGAGGAGGAACCCGAAGCCTCCATCATCGACCGCGCCGCCCGTTTCCGGGCCGGCCTGGCCGCCCGGCATGACTGGACGAATACGCTGGTCGTCACGCATTGGGGCTTCATTCTCAGCCTGACCGGCCAGAGCGTCGCCAATGGTCAATGGCTGCGCTGCGACCCCACCGAACCGCCGCCAGAACGATTGGTCTGGCACGCTTAACAGGTGGCAAACGCCTGGCAACCGTGCTACCCGGCGCGCCAACGCTGAAGTCGGCGCCGCCCTTATCCGCACGGAGACATTGATGTCCGAGACAACACCCGCCCCGCAGGCCGCTGGCCAGCCGGTTCAGCCGCTGGTGGTGAACATCCAGTATGTGAAGGACCTGTCCTTCGAGGTGCCGGGTGCGCCGCAGATCTACAGCCAACTCCGCGCTCAGCCGCAGGTCAGCATCAACCTGGATGTCCAGGCCCGCCGCGTGCAGGAGGGCCAGGACGTGTATGAGGTCGCGATCATGATCCGCGCCGAGGCGCATGACAGCGCCGCCGCACAAGGCAACGGACAGGCGGCCGCGCCGGCGCTGACGGTCTTCGTCGCGGAACTGACCTATGCCGGCGTGTTCACCCTGAACGGCCTGCCGGAAAACGCGGTGGAACCCGTGCTGCTGGTAGAATGCCCGCGCATACTGTTCCCGTTCGCCCGCAACATCCTGGCCGACGTGACCCGCGATGGCGGGTTCCCGCCCGTGCTGTTGCAGCCGATCGACTTCGTGGCGCTTTGGCAGTCTCGCCGCGCCCAGGCTGGCGCTCCCACGGCCGTCGCGTAACGCCTTTTTCGGCATGGCCCGGATACACCGGACCATGCCGGATTGGGTTGGGCGGTTTTCGCCCAGGGTGATGACCTTATCTCTTTTTGGCCTACTCCATCTCGAAGGCTTGGTCGGATATCTCCGACGCCCCCTCGGTGTCCGCCGTGACCACGATGCGGGCACTCCCCGGCACCCTGATGGAGGCCTGCATCCGCCGCGCCCGCATTCCCGCCGCGAAGGCGTTGCAGGCCCGGCTCCATAGTTCTCCTATGGCGAATTCCGGCCGGTAGATCCCCTCCGGCAAGCCGTCCAGATCGGCATGGCCGCCCGGACCCAGGAACACCGCAACCACGACCGCGCCGGTTTCGTCCCGTAATTTCATCACCGCCGGCTGCACGGCGCGGTTTTCAATCCGCAACCTGCCGTTTCCGTAACCACGACGCTCCAGCACCTCCGCATCCGCCGGGGTTGGGCCGGAGTTGTAGCCGCAATACGCGTTCCGAGCGGCCGTGGCATCGCCGGGGGTTAGGTGGTCGGCGCCGATGAAGCCATTGCCCTTCTCATTGACCAACACCTCCAACATCCCATTCTGCCGGACGATTCGCACCGCCTGCACGGCACTGAAGGGGGGCAACTGGCCCAATGGCACAAGCGCGTTCCGTTCGGGGTCAAGCCGCCACAACACCGCGGGTGTGCCCGCCGGCACGACGTAGAAATTGGGCGTCCCAGCCAGCCTTACCGGCGCCGGCCCATAGAGCACGGCTCGGTGGGCGGCGGGCGACAACGGCTCAACAGACTGCGCGTTCGGTCTTATCCCCGCACTGTTGGCAGGAAGAGGCGTCATGAGATGACTTCCCGCTTCATACAGGCACAGGCACAAAAACGCCCCAAGCCCGGCCCATACGCCCACCGACACGCCGGATATACGCGAACGCCACATCGGCGCCCGACTCGGCGCCGGGCTTGGCGGCGGCGGTGGATGGTAAACCGGGCGGCGGACAGCGGCGGCGACCTCGGGCTCCAGCGCCGGGCGCTCTGCCATTGCGCGGGCTTTGCGGTCGTATGCTTCTCGCCGGTCGCGATTCGACAGCACATCGTATGCTTGCTTGACCGCGACGAATGCCTGGGCATTGCCGGTCACCGGCACATCCGGATGCAGAAGGCGCGCCTTGGCCCGGAAGGCGCTGACGACGGATGCCCGGGTAGCAACCGGTTCTATGCCGAGGCGAGCGTAAAGGCCCTCGGGGTCCAGGCGTGTCGGGGGTGGCGGCATGGGAATTAGATGCTAGGTCCGGTTCGCGGCGGCAAGGCTGCAAGATGGCGGGGCGTTGAGGCGGCTATAGCAGAACATCCCGCCGCGGCGGATCGGTTTAGGGAGACGGCGTGTCGATTGCACAAAAAGGTGCCCTTCGCTGGGTGGCACTGGTCATCCTGCTGGCCGGCGGCTTCATGCCGCCGCTGGATTTTTTCATCGTCAACGTGGCGCTGTCCTCTATCCATGAGCGGCTGGGCGCCGATCCAGCGCAGTTACAACTCGTGATCTCGGGCTATGCCTGCGGCTATGGCGTGTTCCTGATCACCGGCGGCCGGTTGGGCGACCTGTATGGTCGCAAGCGCTGCTTCCTGATCGGCATGGCGGGGTTCTCCTTGGCCAGCCTGGTGTGCGGGCTCGCGACGTCCCCGATGCATCTGGTGATGGCGCGCGTCGTGCAGGGGTCGGCCGCGGCGGTCCTGCTGCCGCAGGTCCTGGGCACGATTCGGGCGCTGTTCCAGAACGAGCGCGAACTTGCGCGGGCAATGAGCGCCTATGGCATCATGATGGGCCTGGCCGCCGCGATCGGGCAGTTCAGCGGCGGCGCGCTGATTCAGTGGAATCCGATGGATCTGGGGTGGCGGGCGATATTCCTGCTTCCGCTGCCGGTTTGTGCCGTCGCCCTGGTGGCGGGATGGAAGATCGTACCGGAAACCGGTGGCGGGCAGAACGTCCGGCTGGATCTGGGCGGCGCGGCGCTGATCTCGCTCAGCCTCGCCGCGATCGTGGTGCCGTTGTCGGAGGGACGCGAACAAGGCTGGCCCGCGTGGGTGTTCGTTTCGCTGGCATGTGCCCCAGTCCTGATCGGGACATTCCTATGGTACGAGGACCGCCTGAGCCGAACAGGCGGCATGCCGCTGGTGGATATGGCGCTGCTGCGGATTCCCAGCTTTCGCCGGGGCGTGCTGGTGGCGACGCTGTTTTTCTTTACCACCAGCTTTTACCTGCTGTTCGGGCTTTATCAGCAAGAGGGCCGCGGCCTGGCTCCGTTGGAAGTCGGCCTGACGATCGTTCCTTACGGCCTGGGGCTGTTTGCCGGGCCGCTGATCTCTGCCCCCTTCGTCAGCCTGCGTCCGAAGCTGCTGGCGATCGGCATGGGATTTCAGGTCACATTCTATACCGTGGTCGGTCTGCTGGTCGCCTTGGGAATTAACGGCATGCCGCTCTCTATCGCGGTTTTCCTGGCCGGACTCGGCCAGGGTGTGGCGTTTCCGCGGCTATTCGCAACCGTGCTTGGCGACGTGCCCTCGGCGCAGGCGGGTGTGGCCGCGGGCATCACCAACTCGGCGCTGCAAATCGGCGCGGCGATCAGCGTGGCCGCCATCGGGTCGCTGTTCTTCGTCATCCTGGGCGGCGGAACCGGGGAGCGTGCCTACGCCCATGCCTTCTCGATCGCGCAATGGACCGCGACGGCCGGACTGTTTCTGGCGATGCTGATCGCGATACCTCCCAAGCGAAAACACCCGCCGGGGCCGCGCGCCAGCGGATAAATCCGATGCACACACTTGCGGCACAAGCCCCTGAATGAGTATGGAGCGTCGCATGCGAACAATGCCGTCCAATCCGCGCCTGACCGCCCCCCTTCTGTTGGGATGTTCCGTGCTGCTTCTCGCCGGCTGCAGCAGCGACAAGCTGACCCGGACGTTCGGACTGACCCGGGATGCGCCCGACGAATACACCGTCACGACGCGCGCGCCGTTGTCGATGCCGCCGGATTATAACCTGCGCCCGCCCACGCCCGGCGCGCCCCGCCCGCAGGAACAAAGCGAGCGGCAGCAGGCACAGGAAGCCCTTGTGCCACAGACCGCGCTGGGTGCCCCAGAGAGCGGGGCCAGTGCCGGCCAGACCGCCTTGCTACAGGAATCCGGCCCCGCCGCGCCGTCCGACATTCGCCGCAAGATCGATTCCGACGCCAACCACGCCGATTCAAGCGACAGCTTCATCGACAAGTTGCTGTATTGGCGGAAGCCGTCCACCGAACAGGTCCAGGTGGACGCCCAGAAGGAATCCCAGCGCCTGCGCGAGAATGCAGCACTCGGTGAGGGTCCGGACGTCGGCAACACGCCGATCATCCAGCAGAAGAAAGAAGGTTGGTTTACCAAGCTTTTCTCCTGGATCTAGGTTGATCCCGGCGTGACCACGACCGAACCGCTGCCCGAGGGCAATCCAGTGGACGTCTCCATCGCCGGCCAAGCCGAAATGGCACGGTCGCAGGCGCTGTTTCAGCCCTCGCCGCCAGATGGCATCTACCAGGTTTCGGCGTCCCTGCTGGACGAGGCCGAGGCGGTGTTCCAGATGCACACCGGCGGCGCGCTACCGGCAATGGACGCCGTGCGGGCCGAACCGTTCTCCGGCCTGAGAGACCATGCGCTGGGCTGGGCCGTTGCGCGCCTGCGGGACAGGATCGCCTCGGATGCCTGGACGTGCATGGAAGATGCACCGACATCCAACGCGGTAACCCATGTCGCCGCTTTCCTGCATTTCGTCACGACCTGGTCCCGCCATCCGCTGTTCCCGGCGATGATGGCGACTGCCGCCGAACGGGGATTCTCGCTGCACGGTCTGGCGCCCTACGCCGCGGCCCATTGCATGATGATGATGGGCAACCAGATCACCTTTCCCGAACCCCAGGGCTATCCCGGCCGGATCGAGGACTTCCTGCTGGCGACCAAGGCCGGTCCGGTGGACGTGCATTTTGAGACGTTTGACAGGTTCGAGTATCCGTTCGGCCAGACCTGGGACCATGCCTTACTGCGGGCGGCGGTAACCGAGGTCATGAGCGCGGCACAGAGCCGCATCAATCTACGCAATCCCGGGGCGCTGATTTTGTCGCCAGGGACCGCGCTGAATGGCTTCGATGAGGCGCTGATCGCGGCGATAAAGGAAGCGATGCTGACGCTGGGGCGTAGGAACCGCGGGCTGATGGCAGTGGCGCCGGTGGTGCTGCGATTACAGGGGCTGCAAGATCCGCGTGCGATTCGTTTTGGGTATGGGTGCTTTCCGACTTTGAACAAGCATTACCGCGTGGACACCTCGATGCGGACCGGCGGCTAAAGGCCGACTGCTGGCCAACGACCACCGCGTCTCGCCGACGCTCTCTTATACCAGGCGGCGTTGATGTCGACTATCCGGTGATGCCTCACCGTCATGCCGACCTTCGTCGGCATGACGGTGAGAGGCCGGCGCCGGTGTGTCAGTCTTTCGGCGGATTGGTATTATCAACGGGCTTTCTGCCTCGGCGGACGAGATGTCAGCCACCCCTGAACGATCGGTTCAAGTGTGGCTGACGGGCCCGATGGATGTATGAAGTTCAAGCGGCCCTTACATCCGTGACGAAACGGTCCACCTCGGCGGTAAGGTTTTCCGACTGCCGCGAAAGATCGGTCGCGGCCCCGAGAAGCTGCTTAGCGGATACGCCCGTTTCATTGGCGGCCTGGCTTACGCCGCCGATATTCAACGTCACATCCTGCGCGGCCTGGGCTGTCTGCTGCACGTTGCGAGCAATTTCCGCGGTTGCCGCCCCCTGCTCCTCAAGCGCCGCGGCTATGGTAACCACGATCGAACTTACCTCCTCGATTGTGTCGGTTATCCCGCGGATCGCCTCGACAGACTCTTTGGTCGCGGACTGTATCTGAGCGATTTGCGCACCGATCTCCTCGGTTGCCTTCGCTGTCTGGCTCGCCAGATTTTTTACTTCCGACGCAACGACCGCAAAGCCCTTTCCGGCATCGCCTGCCCGCGCCGCTTCGATCGTCGCGTTCAACGCGAGCAGATTTGTCTGCCCCGCGATGTTGGTGATCAGTCCGACGACCTGCCCAATCCTTTCCGCGCCCAAGGCCAACGCCTGTACGATTCCGTCGGTCCGTTTCGCATCGACGACCGCCCGGCCGGTAATCCTTGAGGAGTGCGTCACCTGCTGGTTGATCTCTCTAATCGACAAGGTGAGTTCCTCCGCCGCCGCGGCTACGGTATGCACACTGACACTGGCCTCCTCCGCCGCCGCCGCGACCGTGCTCGCCTGCTGATTCGTCTGGGTCGCGGTGCTGGACATCGACTGTGCTGTTACTTTCAACTCGGTTGCGCCCGAGGCCAGCACGGAGGCGAGATCGCCGATCTTCGCTTCGAAGGCCCGGACGAGTGCCTCCAGCGCCCGCGCGCGCAGTTCCTTTGCCTGCCGCTCTCGTTCCTGCTCCGCGGCGAGTTCGTCCGCCTTGACCATGTTGTCGCGGAAAACCCCAAGCGCCCTGGCCAAAACGCCAACCTCGTCCTTGCGATCCGCATCGGCGATGAAGATCGACTTATCGCCCGCGGTCAGCCGGTCCACGGCCATGGTGGCCCGCCGGATCGGGCTGGCGATGCCGGCGACAATCGCAAATCCTGCCAGCAGGCCGATCGCAGCCGTCGCCAGCAAGGCGATGGTGATGCTCCAGCGCGCCTGTTCATAGGTCGCGGCGCCCTCGTTCGCCTTTTTGACCCCCTCCACGTGATTGAACGTCAGGTCCTCCATTAGCTTCGACGCCGCCAGTTCGAAGTCGGTTCGGGTGTTGTCCCGAAAGAGCGCGACTGCCTTCGTGCTGTCTCCGCTATTGACTAGATTGTCGAGTTGCTCTCCGCCTTGTTTGACGCGGACCCAGGCTTGATCGAACGCCCGCATCAGACGCTCATCGTCGGTGCCGGTTGCTATCAAGGGCTGATACTTCAGGCGTATCTTCTGGACGTTCGCCATTCCCTCGGCCACGGCCGACTGATCCAGCGCCAGTTCGTCTGCCTTGCCCGCGACGGCAGCGATCACGAGCCGAGCTTCACGGAGCCGGTAATCTTCCGCCGCCGTGGCGAGTTCGCCGAGGACCGTCGTCGAGGGAAGCCAACTGTCGCGGATATCGGCAGCCGCGTCATTGATCAGCCCGCTTTCGCGAAGACCGAACAGCCCTAACAGGCAAGTGAAAAGAAGAAGGCTCGCGAAGGCCATCAGGACCTTACCGCGGATGGATAGATCGAGCCATAAACGCATTGTCATTCCTTAATTTCGGTTATAAAAGATTAACAGTGAAAGAAGTAGGATATGCTGGTTCTGTATTGCCTCCCTTGAGTCAATCAAGATGATTCAATCTTATCGAATTTGATTCCAACTTCCATCGAATTCGACTCGTACTGCGATTGCAGTGATCCTGGAGGGGCAAATCACGATTCGATACAGCCCGCCGGCCGCCCTGATCCCGGCCGCGCATTTTTCGCCCAAGGCGCGCATATCGCGAAACAGCAAGAAAAATGGAGCGTCGCCGCGGCATCGCCGGCCAGCGGGATTGTGCGCGGGCAAACGACCCTCGTCAGGACACCGCGGCACCGATATGTTCTGCGCGCCGTGACGATTGCATTCGTGTGCGGCCGACCCGATCGGAGACCAGATGGCCCCGCCAGTTGACCGCGTTCCCGGCGATACGGTGATCCCCAAATCGGCCGGCGTCGTTGTGATCGGCGGCGGAATCATCGGCGTTTGCACGGCGTTCTTCCTGGCCCGCAAGGGCGTGCCGGTCGTGCTGTGCGAGAAGGGGGAGATCGCCGGCGAGCAGTCCAGCCGCAACTGGGGCTGGTGTCGCAAGATGGGCCGCGACCCGCGGGAGGCCCCGCTGGCGATGGAAGCGCTTCGCCTGTGGCCCGAGATGAACACCCTGGTCCAGGCCGACACCGGCTTCCGCCGCAGCGGCATCGTCTATCTCTGCCGCACACGGAAGGAACTCGCCAAGCGGGAGGCATGGCATGAGCAGGTCGGCAAGCCGCTGGGGCTGGACAGCCGCATGATTACCCGCGACCAGGCCGCGCGGGTGCTGCCGGGCCTCGCCGGTCCGTGGCTGGCTGGGCTGTTCACCCCCACCGACGGCCGGGCTGAACCCTCACAGGCCGCCCCAGCCATCGCCCAGGCCGCTCGGCGGTTGGGTGCGACGATTTTGACCCAATGCGCCGTGCGCGGCGTGGAAACCGAAGGCGGCCGGGTCTCGGCGGTGATCACCGAGAAAGGCCGGATCGCCTGCGATGCTGTCGTGCTGGCCGGCGGCGTCTGGTCGCGCCTGTTCTGCCGCCCGATGGGCCTGCGCCTGCCGCAACTGAAGATCCTGTCGTCCGTCCTTCGCACCGAACCGCTTTCCGGCGGACCGGAAGCCTCGGTCAGCGGCTTCGGCTTTGGCCTCCGCAAGCGGTTGGACGGCGGCTACACGGTCGCGAGCTGGAGCCGGAACATCGCCGATATCACGCCCGACTCCTTCCGCTTCTTCCGCGATTTCCTGCCGGCCCTGCGGATGCGCCGGGGCGATGTCAGTCTGCGTTTCGGCGGCCGGTTCCTCGACGAGCTTGTCCAGCCCACAAGCTGGCCCCTGGATGGTCCGTCGCCATTCGAGCAGATGCGCGTGCTCGATCCACCCGCGCATCCGGCGATCCTGGCGCAGGCGCGTTCTCACGCCACCCAGGCCTTTCCGGTGTTTCACACCATGCGGGTGGCCGAAACGTGGGGTGGTATGATCGACGTCACCCCCGATGGCATCCCCGTGATCTCCGGCGTCGATGCGTTACCCGGTTTCTTCATCGCCACCGGTTTCAGCGGCCATGGCTTCGGCATCGCGCCGGGTGCCGGGCGCCTGATGGCGGAAATCGTCGTGGGCGAGACGCCGGTGGTGGACCCGGTACCTTTCCGCTACAATCGGTTCTCGGATGGAACGCGGCCGAGACCTTCGCCGCTCGCCTAAGGATGTTTGGGATGGTCAATCGCTTCCCCTTGACGCGTATGCGCCGCCTGCGGTCAAGCCAGGTGATGCGGGATCTGCTGCAGGAAAACACCGTCACGGTGAATGACCTGATCTATCCGATCTTCGTCGAGGAAGAGCTTGACGACTTCGCGCCCGTCGACTCCATGCCCGGCATCTTCCGCATACCGGAGCGCAAGCTGGACGCGGCGATCAAGGAAATCGCGGCCGCCGGGATCAAGGCGGTGATGACCTTCGGCGTCAGCCACCACAAGGATGAGATCGGCAGCGACTCCTGGAGCCGCGACGGGCTGATGGCCCGTATGATCAAGCGGGCCAAGGATGCGGCGCCGCATATGATGGTGATTTCCGATACCTGCTTCTGCGAATACACCTCGCACGGGCACTGCGGTGTGATCCACGGCAACGATGTGCACAACGACCATACGATCGAGAACCTGGGCAAGCAGGCGGTCGTCGCGGCGGCAGCCGGGGCGGATATGATCGCGCCGTCCTCGATGATGGACGGTCAGGTGACGGCGATCCGGTCGGCGTTGGACGACACGGGATTCAGCAACATTCCGATCATGGCGTATTCGTCGAAGTTCGCCTCGGCGTTCTATGGGCCATTCCGAGCGGCGGCGGGGTGCGACCTGGATGGGGACCGCAAGGCGTATCAGATGAATCCGATGAATGGGCGGGAGGCACTGCTGGAGTCCGATGTGGATGAGGCGGAGGGTGCCGACATCCTGATGGTGAAGCCGGCGATGCCGTATCTGGACGTGCTGACCAAGATCCGCCAGCGCAGTCTGCTGCCGCTGGCAGCGTATCAGGTCAGTGGCGAATACGCGATGATCAAGTTCGCCGCCCAGGCGGGTGCGATCGACGAGCATCGGGTGGTGCGCGAGAGCCTGGGCGCGATCAAGCGTGCCGGCGCCGACCTGATCCTGACCTATTTCGCGATGGATATCGCTCGGCAGGGCTTCTGATCGACGGCGGCACAGCAGGCCGGTCAGCGATCAGGCCGAACCGGGTGGGGCGATAGTCCTCGAACCGGGGAAGCAACACTCGGGGTGGCGGCGATTTCGAGGATGTTGCGCATCGCGTTGAGCAGATCGATTTCTCGCGGATGGAGAATGCCGTCGGCTTCGGCGACATGGGCCGCGGCACCAGCGATCAATCTTGCGGTCTCCATGCCAGCCAGCGGACGCAGCCTATCGGTCAGGTCCTGCCATTCCACCTCCTGGTGCGCGGCGGCAAACCTTTCGCGTATCGCGATGCGGCTTATCTCGGTCGAAAAGCGTTCCAGAACCGTTCCTCTGCTGAACGCCACGCGAATATTGGTTCGCTTCAAAAAACTGAGAAGGCCGCGATACTCGACCGGCTGGGCACGCCCGTCCGCCAACGCCATTTCCGCGGCGGCGACGATCATGCACTCCATGATCCGCGGCCCGGGTTGGGCAACATAGCCGAACCTGTTGGTTCCGCCGTTCCGTTGGTCGAAGTCCGCAAAAAACATGATCTCGCTCCTGCCATGATGCCAAAGCCGCAAGCGGAGCGGGATCGAGCTGGAAACGTAGGCCCGGCTCGACCGCGGCGATCTGCCAGCGGTGATCCGACATCGCAAGGTTGGCCGGCTTGCACCGACGTCCTGCCAGAGGGGCCCGGATCCTGTTATGAGCGTACACCTGGGCAACCGATAGGGCTTTTCAAGCGGACCGGTCGAAAAACCACGCCGCCGAGTCCGGTCGCCATCGCCCTTCTGTTTCGCCGCCATCGTCCGCGCGGCAGTCATCCTGGCGGCGGCGCTGTATTGATAACGCCCAACGGCGCCCCATGTCCTTGGCAATCGATCCGGGCCCCTCTGACGCGGACGGTGGCATTGGGCCACCCAACCTCGTGATGTCGGATCACCGTGTTGCCCGCTGGCCAGTGCCCGGGACCGGTTGATCCGCGGGCCAGCGACGTTTGTTCCCGTTCATCGATCGGCCGGGCTTCCGGGGCACCTCGCGGACCGAGAGAAGGAGCCGAGGCTTGCCTTACGCCGATCGTCGCAGTGAATCACACATTTCCCAGGCCGACCATGCCGGCCACCAGCATGAGCGGCGAATGGCATTGTTGATCAGGCGTTTGCCGCTGCGCCTGGAAGTTCCCATACGCCGGCTGCGACAGCCGTCCATGCGATGGGTTCGCATTCCGGCTGGGTTCCTGTTGATCGGGGGCGGCGTATTCAGCATCCTGCCACTCCTGGGACTCTGGATGCTGCCGCTTGGAATCGTGCTCCTCTCCGAGGACATTACCGTAATGCGTCGATTTACCGCCCGGGCTTTCGATTGGGTAGAACGCCGTCGTCCCCATTGGCTCGGGCTAAACCCCGACGGAGGGGAGACATGACCTCGCTCGCAGACCCCAACATATGGGCAAGTTTCGCCACGTTAACGGCGCTGGAGATCGTGCTCGGCGTCGATAATCTCGTGTTCATTGCCATGCTGGCTGGCCGTGTGGCGCCCGCCCAGAGGGGAAGCGCCCGCACGCTTGGCCTCGCTTTCGCACTGGGTTCACGCCTCGCCCTGCTCTGGTCGATCGCCTGGCTCGTTCATCTGACGCATCCCGCGATCTGGATCAGTGGTGACCCGCTTTCCTGGCGCGACCTGATACTCATCGGTGGTGGCGCGTTCCTTCTGTTCAAGGGAACGCAGGAGATACATCACCGCATGGATGACGCGGACGAGGCAGAAGCAACGAGCCGGAAGCGGGCCGGCTTCGTCACCACCATCGTCCAAATCGGGCTATTCGACATTGTGTTCTCGCTCGACAGCGTGATCACCGCGGTCGGACTGGCGGAGGAGGTCTGGGTCATGGCCGCCGCGATCATCGTGGCAATGGTTGTGATGCTGGTGGCGTCGAACCCGCTTGCGGCGTTTATCGAACGTCACGCCTCGGTAAAAATGCTGGCCCTGTCGTTTCTGCTGCTGATCGGAACGATGTTGATCGCCGATGGCCTGGGCTTCCATATGCCGCGCGGTTACGTTTATTCCGCCATGGGCTTTTCGGTGATGGTGGAAAGCCTGAACCTGCTCGTGGCAAAACGGCGCCGAACGAAAGAACGACGGGCGCAAGAAACCGGAGGGCTGGTCGGATGACCGATCTGAAAACACTGAAGGTGCCACACACATTTGTTGAGCGCATAATCGAACGCACTATCTTTGCCAGCCGATGGTTTCTGGCGCCCATCTACATCGGGCTTGCCGCCGGCTTGGTTGTACTGCTGATCAAGTTCGTGCAGCACGCGATCGAATTATCGACCCATGTCCTGACGACGGGCGGTGACGCCACGATCATTGGTATCCTGTCCCTGGTGGATATCGCGCTGATGGGCAGCCTGGTCGTGATGGTGATGTTCGCCGGATACGAGAATTTCGTTTCGAAGCTGGACCTGGCGGGTAGCGACGACAAACCCAGTTGGATGGGCCACGTGGACTTCGGCGATTTGAAACTGAAGCTGATGGCTTCGATTGTCGCGATTTCCGCCATCCATGTCCTGGAGAGTTTCATGAATATCAGTCACCTGAGCGACCGCGAACTGGGCTGGAGCGTCGGTATCCATATGGCGTTCGTGGTTTCGGGTGTGCTGCTTGCGGTGATGGATCGCCTGACCGGCAAGTCGCACGAATGAAACAGCACTGCCCCGGCCTTGGAGGGGAAGCGGGCATCGAAATACTGTCCCAATCTGCTTGAAGCAGAGATCCCACGAGATTTCCCCGGCTGATCGCCCCAACTCTTGTTGGGTTATCCCACCACCGCGTTGGCGGGGCATTCAGACAAGCCGGCCATCGCGCAGGGTGACGGTCCGGTCCATCCGCGCCGCCAGGTCCGGATTATGAGTCGCGATCAACGCGGCGAGCCCGTGATCGCGGACGATCGACAGCAACTCCGCGAACACCGCCTCCGCGGTGGCGACATCCAGATTTCCGGTCGGTTCATCCGCCAGCAGCAGCTTCGGGCCGTTCGCCAAGGCGCGAGCAATGGCGACACGCTGCTGCTCGCCGCCTGATAGTTTGCCGGGCAGATGCCCCAGCCTGGACGCCAGTCCGAAGGTTGTCAGCAGAGCGCGGGCGCGATCCTCGGCCAGGCGGCGAGGCTTCCCGGCAATCATTTGCGGTAGCACGACGTTTTCCAGCGCGGAGAACTCGGGGAGCAGGTGATGGAACTGATAGACGAAGCCGATCGTGTCGCGGCGTATCGCGGTGCGATCGGCATCGGGTAAGCCGCCGGCGTCGCGGCCCTCGATCAGCACGGAACCACCGTCCGGGCGATCCAGCAGGCCGGCTACATGCAGCAGCGTGGACTTCCCTGCCCCGGATGGCGCCACCAATGCGACGATCTCGCCGGCCCGCACCGACAGGTCGGCGCCGCGCAGCACCGGCAGGTCGCCGGCATCGCCGCGATAGATACGGGTGACAGCGCGCAGAACCAGGGGGCTATTCATGGCGCAGCGCCTCCACCGGGTCGGTGCGTGCGGCGCGCCAGCTTGGATACAGCGTTGCCAGCAACGACAGGATCAGGCCCAGCGCGACGACGCGGGTCACATCCGCCCAGTCGATGGTGTTCGGCAGTTCGGTCAGCATGAACACCGAGGCATCGAACACCCGGCCGCCGGTGATCTGTTCCACGAAGTGCTGGATGGCGTGGATGTAGTGGCAGAACACAATACCGATGATGGCGCCGATCAGCGTGCCGGTGATGCCAACGAAAGCGCCGCACATCAGGAAGATTCGCAGAACGGCGAAGCTGGAGGCGCCGATCGTCCGCAGCACCGCGATGTCGGCGCGCTTGTCCTTGACCAGCATGATCAGTGAGGACACCACGTTGAACGCGGCGACCAGCACGATCATGCCCAGGACGATGAACATCGTGTCCTTCTGCACCTGCAGAACGCCGATGATGGTGTCGTTGGCGTGCCGCCAATCGCGCGCATACACTTGTCGGCCTTGGAGCATTGGGGCCAGTTGCGCGCCAACTTCGTTGACTTGATCGGCGTCGTGCAGCCTGATCTCGATGGCGGTGAGCGCATTCGGCTTCTGGAAGAATATCTGCGCGGCGGGCAGCGGCAGGAACACCACGCTGCTGTTGTAGTCGTTCAGGCCGGCGTCGAAGATCGCCACCACTTTATAGGCACGCACGCGGGGGATGGTGCCGAACGCGGTTGCCGCGCCCTCGGGCGAAATCACGGTCAAGGATGACCCGATCCGAAGCCTGTAGGTGCTGGCGAGGCCGACGCCCACGACGATGGCGTCATCGCCGGTGAAGTCGTTCAGCGATCCGGAGAGGATGTGGTCGCTGATCGGATGCAGCGCCCGCAGGTCTTCCACGCTGATGCCACGGACGAGGCCGCCACGCGCGCCACCGCTGTCGGTGCTGAGCAACGCCTGACCGTCCAGCACGGGCGTCGCGGAGGCAACGTCCTTCAGACCCCGGATTTGCGACACCAGCGGCTGATAGTTGTCCAGCTTCTGACCGGAATAGGCCTCGATCGTGATGTGCCCGTTCACGCCGAGGATGCGCGAGACGAGTTCGACCTGAAAACCGCTCATGACCGAGGTCACGACGATCAGGGTCGCCACACCCAGGGCGATGCCGACCAGGGAAAAGATGGCGATGATCGAGACGAACCGCTCGCCCTTTCTCGCGCGCAGGTAGCGGCCGGCGACCATGCGTTCGAACGGGCCGAACATCAGGTGCGCCAGGGCCGCGACATGATGGCGCTCCGCGCGCCCGACCGGGTGGGGGAAATCACGCGGCGCCGCACAGCTTCAGCGCTTCTTCCACCGAAACCTCGACCCGCTCCCCGCTCGCGCGGCGCTTCAGTTCCACCTTACCGGCTGCCGCGCCGCGTGGGCCGACGACGATCTGCCAGGGATGGCCCATCAGATCCGCATCGGCGAACTTCGCACCCGCCCGGTCCGAGCGATCGTCGTATAGCGCGTTGCCGTTGAACGCGGCGTAAAGCTGCTCGCACATCGCATCGCAGGTGGCGTCCCCGACCTTGAGGTTCAGGATCGCCGCCTTGAATGGCGCGATGCTGTCGGGCCAGATAATGCCGTTGTCGTCGTGACTGGCCTCGATCACCGCCCCCACCAAGCGGGACACGCCGATGCCGTAGCTGCCCATTTCCGGGTGCGTCGGCTTGCCGTCGGGGCCAGCCACCGTGGCGTTCATCGCCTTGGTGTATTTGGTGCCGAAGTAGAAGATGTGGCCGACCTCGATGCCTCGGCCCTCGCGCTTGGAGGCTACCTGCTCCCACCGAACCAGATCGTGCTTTTCGTCGGTGGCGGCGTAGTGGGTGGTCATCTCCTTGAAGAACCGCTCCAGGTCGTCCGGGCTTTCATGGCTGAAGCCACCGGCGCCGGCGGACAGGTAGTCGATCTCCTCAAACGCGGCATCGTAATACACCTGGCTCTCGCCGGTCGGGGCCAGGATGATGAATTCATGGCTCAGGTCGCCGCCGATCGGGCCGGTATCGGCCTCCATCGGAATCGCCTTCAAGCCCATCCGCTGGAAGGTCCGCATGTAAGCCAGCATCATCTTGCGGTAGCTGGCGACCGCGCCAGCATGGTCGAGGTCGAACGAGTAGGCGTCCTTCATCAGGAACTCGCGCCCCCGCATCACGCCGAAGCGGGGACGGACCTCGTCACGGAACTTCCACTGGATGTGGTAGAGGATCTGCGGGAGTTCCTTGTAGCTCTTGACCGCCTGACGAAACAGGTCGGTGACCATTTCCTCGTTGGTCGGACCGTACAGCATGTCGCGATCGTGCCGGTCCTTGATGCGGAGCATCTCGGCGCCGTAGTCGTCGTACCGGCCGCTTTCGCGCCACAGGTCCGCCGGCTGGATGGTCGGCATCAGGATTTCCTGCGCCCCTGCCCTGTCCTGCTCCTCTCGGACAAGTTGCTCGATATTGCGCAGTACGCGCAGCCCAAGCGGTAGCCAGGCATAAATGCCGGCCGATGTCTGTCGCACGAGCCCTGCCCGCAGCATTAGCCGGTGGGAGGCGATCTGCGCCTCATTTGGCGTTTCCTTGAGGGTGGGGATAAAGCCGCGGGACAGGCGCATCGCGATCGAATTCCGTTCCTGGTGTCGAGAGATTGGGTCGTAACGCGTTTGCCGGGATCACGCTACCAGCTTTCCGGCGACCATCCTGGCTTGGCAAAGCCAACGGCCGGAAGAGCGGGGTTGGTTATGACGATACTGGAAGCAATGCACGTGCCGCCGGTATTATATTGCTGATTCGCCACCTCCGCAGAGTTCGGAATGGGATAAACATCGGTCGATTTTGTAATTTTTGTGCGTCGCACAACGCCTTTCCGTAATAAACTCCGCGTTACCGGTCAAAAAAGCAACGAAACCCCGTGACTCCGTCCTGAAGATTGGCTAACAAGGCGACGGGCTGCTTACCGGTGAGTAGGTAGGTCAGGTTTGGGGAGGAAACGCCATCCGCCCGACGGATCGAGGACATGCTCCTCTATTCGTCGAGGCGGGGCATTCCCAACATAACATCCTGAAAAATAAAGCTAATCGTCCTGCTCGGCAAAATAGCCGTGCCGGAAGCTGATGTAGTCACCTTGTATCAACAGGTATGACGCAGTCCAAAGGACACACGTGACTATCGTGGTAATGACAACCTTGCGCAGGATGCGCGGCTGCTCCGGCGCACCACGCCAGCCACTTTTGTCGTCCGCCTGAACCACCGGTCTGGTGCCGATCGGCAGGACCGCGAACAACGCGGTCCACCATATGATCACAAACAGCACGATGCCTGTGAACCAGTTCATATCGCTTAGACCCGAATCAGATGAACATCCACCAGCGGACGCTTCCCAAGCTTGCGTCCCAGCGCGCGCCGGAGAGCCGAACGCGCGGCGTCTTCCAGCCCGGCGTCGTCGCGCCTCAGGCTCGACGGCAGATCGCGTAGCGTTTCGGCGAAGTCATCGGCAACGCGCGTGGTGTCGGGATCGTCCGGATCCAGCAACCCGGGCGCACTGAGCTTCGGCTGGCCGAGCAGGGCACCGGTCCGATCGACGGCCAGACTGGCGACGACGATCCCGTTGAACAGCATCCGACGGCGGGCGGACATTACCTCGCCCTTCAGCGGCACCAGTCGGGTGCCATCCAGCACCAGACGGCCGACTGGGGCGCTGTCGGTGATTGCCGGGCGGCCGGGCGACAGCGTGATGATGTCACCATCTTCCATCATGAACGGCGTCGAACCAGCCTCGCGGGCGAGTTCGGCGTGCGCGGACAGGTGGCGCCATTCGCCGTGAACCGGAACCGAATAACGCGGCTTCACCAGCTTGTACATGCGGCGCAGTTCGTCGCGCGCAGGATGGCCGGAGACATGGACCAGATGGTCGTCGTCAGTCATCAACCGCACGCCGCGTCGCACCAGGTTATCCTGGACGGTCGCGATCGCCTTCTCGTTCCCCGGAATCATCCGCGAGGAATAGATGACGGTATCGCCTTCGCCCAGCGAGACGCGGGGATGGTCGTCCCGCGAAATCCGCGAAAGCGCGCTGCGTGCCTCCCCCTGGCTGCCGGTGATCAGCAGCAGGATATTGTCGTCGGGGACATCCTCGATGTCGTCCTCGGTCAGGAACGGCGGCAGTGTTTTCATGTAACCGCACTCGCGGGCGGCCGCGTCCATATTACGCAGCGACCGGCCGACGATGGCCACACTGCGTCCGGCGTCCCGGGCGGCGAGCGCGACCGACTCCATGCGCGCGACGTTGCTGGCAAAGCAGGTCACGGCCACGCGGCCGCGCAGGTCGCGTACCAGCGCCGACATCGTCTTGCGGACGTCGAGCTCGCTGCCCGAATGGCCTTCGACCATCGCGTTCGTGGAGTCGCAGACGATCGCCAAAACGCCCTGGTCCCCCAGTTGGGCAAGGGCTGCCTCATCCGTTGGCGAGCCGATCAGGGGGTTGGGGTCGATCTTCCAATCGCCGGTGTGCAGCACGGTGCCGGCGGGGGTGTCGATTACCAGCGCCTGCGCCTCGGGGATCGAATGCGCCAGCTTGATGAAGCGCAGGGCGAACGGCTTCAGGTCGAAGCTGCCGCCTGGCTGAATGACATTGATCTTGACCTGGTTGGCCAACCCGTTTTCGGCCAACTTTCTGCGGAGAACCGCCGCGGCGAACGGGGTGCAGTAAACCGGGCACTTCAGGCGCGGCCACAGCCATGCCACCGCGCCGATGTGATCCTCATGGGCATGGGTAATGACCAGTCCGACCAGTTTGTCCTTCCGGTCCGCGATGAAGCCGGGGTCGGCCATCATCACCTCGACCTCGGGCAGTTCGCTGCCGCCGAAGCCGATGCCGCAGTCCACCGCCAGCCACTTTTCGCTTCCTGCCTCGCGCCAGCGATACAGGTTAAGGTTCATGCCAATTTCGCCCGTCCCGCCCAAGGGCAGGAAGGCCAGTTCGCCTAGTTCTGAGTCCATATTTTATGTATCGTTCCGTTATTCGTGTTCAATCAATCGCGTTCGTTCCCGGGGCAATGTGGGCGCAGGGTTGCGCTCCGCCAACATCCGCAGGCCATCCAAAGTCAGATCGGGCGCCATGTGCTCGATCATAAGTGTGCCCTCGGCGAACAAAGGGGCCAGTCCGCCGGTGGCGACGACCTTCATGGGGCCGCCGAATTCCGCCTTTATCCGGGTTATCAGCCCTTCGATCAGGCCGATATAACCCCAGTACATGCCCGACTGCATCGCCGGCACGGTAGAGCGCCCAATCACCGACTGCGGCCGGCCGATGCCAATGCGCGGCAAGCGGGCGGCGGCCTGATGCAGAGCCTCCAGAGACAGGTTGATACCCGGGCAGATCACGCCGCCCAGATACGCACCATCAACATCTACCACATCGAATGTGGTCGCGGTGCCGAAATCGACAACGATCAGCGGGCCACCAAAATGCTGATGCCCGGCCATCGCGTTCAGCAGACGATCCGCCCCAACCTCGTTCGGCTGGTCGATCTTAATCTCGAACCCCCAGTCCAGGCTGGCGCGAGCGATCAAGGGCTCGACGCTGAACCAGTCCCGGCACAGCCGCCGCAGATGATACAACGCCGCCGGCACCACCGTGCCGATCACCGCTCTGGCAATCTCCTCCCGCTTCAGGCCGGACAGCGTCAGCAGGCTGTTGAGCCAGACCGCATATTCGTCGGAAGTGCGCTGTGCATCCGTCCGAATGCGCCAGACTCCGCGCCAGCCGGAAGGGTCGTGGACCGCGAACACGATGTTGGTATTGCCGGCGTCGATGACAAGAAGCATGGCTAAGCGGCCGATTTTGGGCCGGCGGGGGCGTGCGCGCGCATGACCCTTCCGGACGGGCTGTGTTTCAAAACAGCGTCACATGATCGATGCAGGGGGTGGGAGTCAATGTGAGGATGAAGAACGCGCCGGCTAAGTCACCATCCGGCGTTCAGGCGGAATGCGAATTTCCCTAGCGCGGCGGTTCACACCGGTTAAGGTCAACACGGCACGGGACAGGAATCCAACCGCTTCGACGGCACCACCAAGGAAGGCCTGCGCCCCAGTTCGACGCGACATTCACCAGGACCGGCTTCTGCAACCTTAGCGATATTGGGGCCTCCCCCGCGCAGGTTACGGGCGTCCTCAACGCAACCGGTCGCTTTCACGCCCGATCGCGCGCGTCACACATCCCAATGAACGAGGTCGCCCTGGCCGAACCGAGCCGCGAACGGGCGTGACGCCGATCCCGGTCTTCGAGGTTCTGTGAGGCAGCGGCCTCAGGCCCGTGCGGCATCGATGAAATCGAGCAAGTCTTGTTCGGCGACAGGCTTACCGAGCACCCGGCTGATACCAAGTTCGGCGGCCCGCGCCACGATGAATGGCGAGGGTGCTCCGGTGATCAGCAGAACTGGAATGCTGGCACCGCCAACACGCAACCGTTCGACCAGTTCGATTCCAGTCATATGTGGCATATTATGATCCACGATGAGGCACACCGGATGGTCGGTTCTTGAGTGCAAGAAGTCGTCCGCGGTTGCAAACGCTTCGACCGGGCAACCAATCGTCTCCAGGAGGAACCGCAGGGACTCTCGCACCGCAAGGTCATCGTCAACTATGGCTACCACGCGGCGCTCGGCGTCGGTCATGTCTGCTTCCTTGTGGCCGAATGACAGGCCCGAACACCGATCTGCTATGAAGAGGCACAGACTCATGCATCCCGTTGATATCTGCATTGATGCAGATCAAGCATCTGGCGCGATGCGCTATCTGACAGTCAACCCTGGTCGCACGACCATCAGCCTACCGCACGGCTTACGGTAAATCTGAACACCGTGCCTCCGCCGGGATTATCTTCGGCCCAAAGCCTGCCACTTTGGGATTCAACGATAGCCCGACATACGGATAGACCGACTCCCATGCCATTGGCTTTCGTCGTGACGAACGGCTGGAACAGCTTCGCCCTCACCTCAGCGGCAAGACCGGGACCGGTGTCAGCGACACTGATCTCCACCATTTCGCCCAGCGCCGAATTGGCGGAAACGATGAGAACACGCCGTGGCTGGCCTTGCATGGCCTCAATCCCGTTTCGTAGCAGATTGAAAAGAACCTGCTGCACCTGGACTTTGTCGATCTTGACCGCGAATTGGGTCGAGTCCAATTGCACGGTGAGTATCAGGCCCGTGTCGCTTACGCTTGTGCGTGTGAGTTCAATCGCCTCGTGGATTACCTGCGACAGGTCTTCCACCCGCATCTGGACATCACGCTTCTGCACGAAATCTCGTATCCGCTGTGTTTGGTCCGCTATACGATCCAGTGCGATGGAAACCCGATCATGATTTCCAGTCGTGATGAGCCGACGGCAGGCGTTGACGTAGTTGCTGATCGCCGTCAGCGGCTGGTTAACCTCATGCACAAGGGTGGACACCAACTGCCCGAGCTCGGTCAGGCGCTGAAGGTGGACGAGTTCTGCTTTTAACTCCTGAATGCGCTGGTTACGGATGTTGCGGTCAGTCAAGTCCAGCACTATCGTCGATGCACCGACAATCATGCCGCTGATATCCCGGATAGGCGAGATCGTTACGGACACGCTGATGATGTGTCCATCCTTATGACAGCGGACGGTTTTGTAATAATCGACCCGTTCGCCGCGCCCTATCCGGTTGAGGATGACCTGTTCTTCCTCTACCCTATCCGGCGGAAAGATGATGGTTATCGGCTGCCCAATGATTTCAGCCGCCGTGTAGCCGAAGAGCCGAACCGCGGCGCTGTTCCATGCGAACACCACGCCATCCAAACCCTTGCCTATGATCGCGTCGTGGGAGGACTCAACAATAGCCGCCAGGCGAGGGTCTTCGGGCCGCTCCACTTTGCCTGACATTGTTCTCGAACTCCCCGAAGTCGTCCGGCTTGCTTGTCTCGGTGGACGCAGCCATGGCTTGAGCGGCCTCGGCGTCAGCATGACATTGCTGCTAGGATCAGCTTCGCCACATCCCCGCCGCCTGGCAATATCCGAAATATGCCGCTCCCCGCTGCGTGATCCTCCCTGGCGGTAGTGGATCCCCTTGGCGTTGGTGTGCCCGTTGTCGCAGAGAATGACATGCTCATCCTTCCGCCTCCGCTGCCGCACCGACCGATGACTGACGATAACACCACGCGCGGCCAGCAGTTCCTCGACCATGCACAACCCGAGCGGGGAGCGGAAGTTTTGCCACACGGCGCGGCTGATAATGCCGGCATGGAAACGATAACCGGCGTAGCGGGAACGCCGGCGGCTGCCATGCGAGGCGCATTATCTACCGTGCCCCCTGCAAGCCGGGCTCTCCCGTGATTGACATGAGGCTACCGATGTCCGGCGGCGGCTACTCGCTGAAAGTTGGACGCAGCCCTCTCACAATGTGGGTCGTACCTGCCGGGGCAAGATCAGCGAATGACCATCATCTCGCGATGTGCGGTTTGATCCGTCCGGCAGGACTCTCAATACGTTGGCCTCCTCGGTTAGCGATCGTCTGATGAGTCGATGACGACAAGTGCATCACCGGCCAGCTTGGCGGGCGTCCGGTCGGGCAGCAGCAGCGCGCTGAACCGATCATCGCTGCGCGACGCTTGCTCATAGTCTGCGTCCAGAATCCCATGCACATCGAGAAACCGGTTCATGCTTGCGGGAATTCGTATGCACCCCTCGGATGCGGGACGCCCGAGACGCTGTTCCAGGTACTCTGGATCGGTTGCGTGCATCTGTAAGCGCATCTCGCCTAATTCATACTCCGGGAGCCAACCCTTTTGCCCGATCTGCCATCCGAAATCCCATACCCGCATGCCCTTCAGCCCAAGCCCGCGAATATGGTTTTCGTTGAATGTCCCGAGGGCACGGTAGTCCAATATTGCCGAGGAGTGCCGGAACACCCCGGTCGGCGTGATGAAGTAGCCCCGACGTCCGGCCTGACCGGTGGACACCTTACTGCCGCCGATGACCTCCCACTGCCCGTCAGGGCGTGCCAGGACGATGGCCGCCTGCTGCACGGTCGGATTGCGATCGACCACCACAAGCAGTTGAGGATTGAGGACCGTCAATCGGGCTTTGCCGATGGCCGACCTTGTGCGGGCCAGCCAGGCACGATCAGCCTCCACCGTCCGCGGCGTATGCTCCGGCACTTCCTGGATCAATACAGTTCGGAGTTGGGCTGTTTCGGCCGCGATATCCGCTTCCGAAACCGCCTCGCCCGCGATGGTTGTCGCCGGCTGAGGAGACACCTGCTCCGCTATCGGCGGATAGTTGCAACCTGCGACGATGAGGACCAAGCCCAACACGGGGACTAAGCCGATACGCATGGGCCGATACGCATGGGCAACCGCCCTCCTGCTAAACCTGAATTATCAATGACAGGCTGTTGCCGCATTACTTTGATAGGGATCAACCTTGGATGAATAGTTGTAGTGTCAGACTGCCCCGGCCTGGGCGTCCGCCGGCTTTCCGCTTCCTGGTCGTCCATTACGTGACGCCTGTGTAATATTCGGATCGCACCCGAGTTGGGTCAGAACCCCTTTTGGATGCTGATTCACGGGCCGGCTCATTGATGAGCCCGCAGCTTTATTTCGGCCTGGGGGCATCATTTGCCGCCGCTTGTTTGGTAAACAGGGTGATATGGCATCTCACAGTTCCAAAACGGTCATTTACGCGGCGCTCGGTGGCAACCTGCTGATCGCTATCTCGAAGTTCGGAGCGGCCTGGTTCACCGGAAGCTCAGCCATGCTGAGCGAGGCGATCCACTCGCTGGTGGACACCGGCAATCAAGGCTTGCTGTTGCATGGAATGCGACAGGCGGCGAAGCCTGCCAGCTCTGAACATCCATTCGGCCATGGGCTGCAGCTCTACTTCTGGACCTTTGTCGTCGCGATCCTGATCTTCGGCCTTGGCGCCGGCGTGGCCATGGTGGAAGGCATCGACAAAATCTTCCACCCCCATCCGCTGGAAAACGTCGCCGTAAGCTATGCTGTGCTCTCGTTCAGCCTGGTGTTTGAGGGGGCCACCTGGCTCGTCGCCCTGCGGGCCTTCCGGTCCGACAAGGGCGGACGCCGTTGGCTTGATGCGATCAAGTCGAGCAAGGATCCGACAGTCTTCACCGTACTATTCGAGGATACAGCCGCTCTTCTCGGATTGCTGATAGCCGCGGCCGGAATCGCCGCTGGCCAGGTGTTCGATGCGCCAGTCATGGATGGTGTTGCTTCTGTTGTCATCGGCCTGCTGCTGGCCGTGACGGCGACGCTCCTCGCCTACGAAAGCCAAAGCCTGCTGACCGGCGAGGGGGTGCAGCCAGAGGTCAGGGCCAGTCTGCGGCGGCTTGCCGAAGGAGAACCCGGCGTCGTGCGCTTGAACGAGCTTCTGACCATGCATTTTGGTCCCAATGATGTGCTGGTGGCGTTGAGCCTGGACTTTGACGACGCGCAGTTGGCCTCATCAGTGGAGAATACGGTTAGCCGCCTGGAACGACGAATTATGGCCACGCATCCCGAAGTCACGCGCGTGTTCATCGAAGCACAGAGTTTTGAAGCAAGCCGTCGCGCCATCGGGCCGGCGTCTTTGTCGCCGCCACTTCGATAAGGCCGAGCGTCGCGGGGATTGTTACCCTGTTCGCGCTGTTTTGCCGCGCCGGCTGGATATGGATATTCTACCGTGTGCCGGAGACCGAGGGACAATCTCTGGAACAGATCCAATAGCTCTGGAAGGAGACGCCGTGATGCTGCTCGCGGGCGATATAGGCGGCACAACGACGCGGCTGGCACTCGTCTCGCCGGAGGCCGGCCCGCGCGGCTTTGTCGCCAAACAGGATTTCCACAGTGCTGACTACAAAGGGCTGCAACCGATCGTCGAGGCGTTCCTGGCCAACACCGGTGCCCATGCCACGTCCGCTTGTTTCGACGTGGCTGGCCCGGTGATCGACGGGCGTGCGCGCCTGACCAACCTGCCATGGGACCTGGAGGAAGCGGCGCTGTGCAGCAATCTTAAGCTGCGACGGGTCAGCTTGCTGAACGATCTGCGGGCCATCGCACACGCGGTGCCGCATCTTCGGGCCGGGGAAACGATCGAGATCAATGCCGGCAACGCAGAGGAACACGCTCCCATTGCCGTGTTCGCGCCGGGCACCGGTCTCGGCGAGGCTTTCCTGATCTGGAGCGGGCATGAGTACATCGCCTGCGCGTCCGAAGGCGGGCACGCCGATTTCGCGCCGACCAACCAGGTCCAGGCTGGGCTGTGGGCGTACCTGACCGACCGATTCCGGCATGCGGCCTACGAACGGGTCTGTGCGGGCTCCGGCCTGCCGAATGTCTATGACTATGTACGCTCACGCGACCCTTCCTCGGAAAACGCCGATTTCGCCGCGATACTTCAGGCCGCCCGCGATCGCACACCACCGATCGTCGATGCCGCCGTGAATGACCCCGACAAAAACCCGCTCGCGGCGGAGACCCTGCGCATCGTGATTGACGTCTGGGGTGCCGAGGCCGGGAACCTCGCGCTGAAAGTGATGGCGACCGGCGGGGTCTATCTGGCCGGCGGAATGCCGCCGCGGTTGGTGCCGCAGCTCCAGGATGGCGCTTTCATGCGGGCCTTCACTGCTAAGGGGCGTTTCGCCAATCTGCTAAGCGCGGTGCCCGTTCACCTGATCATGGTCAACGCCGCCCTGCTCGGGTCAGCCATTTACGGCCTGGAGCAAGCAGCCACGGACTGACGCGGGGCGTAGCCCATTGGCTTCCGCGCCCTTACGGATGACAGGGCCGTATCGCTGATGTGGCTTTCCAAGCTGCTGCTTCTGCCATTTCCGCATAGCGAGCGGTGCGCCGGTTCACCACACTCCCCCCCACGGATTTGAGTGGCTGGACAGTCCCGCGCGAGGTGGACCGATCGCACGCCGTTGGGGGAAGTGTATTGATTACCAAATTTCAGCATCGTTCGCCGACCCGGCGGCACACGCGTGGCCTGGGGCTGCTCATGGCCACATTGCTGGCCTTCTCGGTGTGTTCGCTTCCCACACGCCTGAAAGCGGGGCCGCAGACCGAGACGACACTCGCGCAGATACCCGGTATTCCGAACGCCCGTTATTTCCCGGACACCCAGATCGACCAGATGGCCCCGGAAACACTTGCTGCCCGGAACCGGCAGGCCGCAGTCCTGGCGCAGGAAGGCCATCGCGGCCCGTTGCCTGAAACAAACCTCCTGGCTGTATCCGGTGGGCGCGCTGACGGGGCTTTCGGCGCGTGTCTTTTGACGGGGTGGAGGCAGGCCGGCACGCGTCCCTCTCTGGCAGCTTATCTCCCGGTTTGCGAACCAAGAGATGCCGGCGGCGGTCGCCCGCGAGTATGCCAAAGGCCGCCTGCTGCTGATCAGCTCCACGTATCTCGATGCCGGGTGCCCGATGATCTGGAACATCGGTGCGATCGCCGCCAGCGGGTAGCCGAATGCATTGGATCTCTTTCGCAAAACCCTGCTGGCCTTGGCTGCCGCTCCGCATGCGTCGTCCAATTGATCGGCTACCGCTGTCCGTCCAGGCCCAAGTTTAAGCTGCTACCAGGGGGATCTACTCATGACCATCGAACGCCGCAGACTTGAAGACTCCAAGAAACAGAATGTCCCCTGGAAGAAGTGGGGCCCCTATCTCAGTGAACGGCAGTGGGGCACTGTGCGCGAGGACTATAGCGCAGGAGGCGATGCCTGGAACTACTTCACCCATGACCAGGCGCGCTCGCGCGCCTACCGCTGGGGAGAGGATGGCCTGGCTGGTATATCCGATGACAAGCAAAAGCTCTGCTTTGCCATTGCGCTGTGGAATGGCAGGGATCCCATTCTGAAGGAGCGGCTTTTCGGCCTCACCAACAGCGAAGGCAACCACGGCG
>DNXO01000067.1:66736-67718 GCA_003506895.1 Acetobacteraceae bacterium
CACGGCGAGGACGTCAAGGAATATTACTTCTATATCGACAGCACGCCGACCCACTCGTACATGAAATATCTGTACAAATACCCGCAGGCGGCCTTTCCCTACGGCGACCTGATAGAGACGAATCGCCGGCGCTCCCGCGAGGAGCCTGAGTATGAACTGCTCGATACCGGCGTCTTCAAGGACGACCGATATTTCGACGTTTTCGTGGAATATGCGAAAGACGGCCCGGAAGACATCCTGGTCCAGATCACCGCCACCAATCGGGGGCCGGAGCAGGCCGACCTGCACCTGCTCCCGACGCTTTGGTTCCGCAACGACTGGTCGGCGTGGATTGCCGCCCCCGCCGAGAAGCCGAACCTCGCACAGATCGAGGCAGCCGCGGGCACGAGCAGGGTTGCAGTTCGGCACCCGGTTTTGGGTGAATACATCCTGGACTACGAAGGCGACGTGCCGCTGCTTTTCACGGAAAACGAAACCAATAACGAGCGACTTTTTCCCGGAGAAGCGAATGAGAGTCCGTACGTCAAGGATGGCATCAACAACTGCGTGGTAGCCGGCAATCCCGGCGCGGTAAACCCGGAGAAGAGGGGCACCAAGGTTGCTGCGCATTATCGGTTTGCGGTGGGGGCCGGTCAGTCGGCCACCGTGCGGCTGCGCCTGACGCCCGCCGGTCAGAGCGGGAAAGCCCAAGCCACCGCAACCGCGTTTGGCGCGGCGTTCGACGAGACCCTGGCCGCCCGGAAGCAGGAGGCCGACGAGTTCTACCGCTCGGTGACCCCGTCTTCGATTTCGCCGGACCAGGCCAACGTCATGCGGCAGGCCGTTGCCGGCATGTTGTGGAGCAAGCAGTTCTACTTCTTTGACGGCGACGACTGGTTGGCCGAGCACCATGCCCATCCGCTCCAGGCAGGAAGTCATCCCTCCCGGAACTCCGAGTGGTTCCACATGCTGAACCAAGACATCATCTCGATGCCGGACAAGT
>DNXO01000067.1:67973-68308 GCA_003506895.1 Acetobacteraceae bacterium
ATGCCGGACAAGTGGGAGTACCCCTGGTACGCAGCCTGGGATCTTGCCTTCCATACGCTCCCGCTCTCGATCGTGGACCCAGACTTCGCCAAGCAACAGATGGAACTGATGCTCCGGGGACTCTACTTGCATCCCAGCGGGCAGATGCCCGCTTACGAGTGGAACTTCAGTGACGTGAACCCCCCGGTCCACGCCGCCGCCACGCTCTTCCTGCACCGCTTCGAGCAGGCACTGCACGGCGAGACCGACATTGACTTCCTCAAGACGGCGTTCAGCAAACTCTTGCTGAACTTCACCTGGTGGGTGAATCGAAAGGACCGCTTCGGCAAGAACGT
>DNXO01000067.1:68591-69131 GCA_003506895.1 Acetobacteraceae bacterium
TCCTCGGCCTCGACAACATCGGCGTATTCGACCGCAGCTCACCGCTTCCAACTGGCGGCAACCTCGAACAGGCAGACGGTACCGCCTGGATGGCTCTTTTCAGCCAGAACATGTTGGAACTCGCGTTTGAGCTTTCTCTCCATGACCCCAGCTACGAAGACATGATTGTGAAGTTCGCGGAGCACTTCCTCTATATTGCCGCAGCCATGAACCGGCCCGATCAGGATGGCATGTGGGATGAGGAAGACGGCTTCTATTACGATCTTCTGAGGCTCCCCGACGGCAGTGCGACACGCCTTAAGGTGCGCTCGATGGTGGGACTTCTTCCTCTGTGCGCCACGACGATATTCGAAGCGAGTGCGCGGGAGCGCGTGCCGCGGGCGATGACACAGTTTTGGGAGCGCCTGCGCCGGATGCCCGAACTTCTTGAGTCCGTCCACGCCACAGGTCCGGGGCACTTCGGCGTGGGGGATCGGGGAATTTTGGCCCTGGTCAACACGGAGCGCCTGCGCCGGATCCTGACGAAGATGCTCGACGAGA
>DNXO01000067.1:69383-69532 GCA_003506895.1 Acetobacteraceae bacterium
CGACGAGAACGAGTTCCTGAGCCCGCACGGCATCCGCTCGCTTTCCAAGTTCCACGAGCAGCATCCGTACGTCTTCCAGGTTCAAGGGCGGGAGTACCGGGTGGACTATCTGCCTGCTGAATCAAACACCGGTATGTTCGGCGGCAACT
>DNXO01000067.1:69814-70085 GCA_003506895.1 Acetobacteraceae bacterium
CCGGTCTGGATGCCGGTGAACTTGCTCATCATCCGAGCACTTCAACAATTCTATCTCTACTACGGCGACAACTTCATGATCGAATGCCCGACCGGATCGGGGAAGATGATGAACCTGTTCGAGGTGAGCAAGGACATCGCTGACCGGCTCACCAGCATATTCACCCGCGACGAACACGGTCGCCGCCCCGTGTACGGGGGCACCGAGACGTTCCAGAACGACCCGCATTGGCGCGATTACATCCTGTTTTACGAGTACTTCCACGGCGACA
>DNXO01000067.1:70341-73961 GCA_003506895.1 Acetobacteraceae bacterium
TACTTCCACGGCGACAACGGCGCTGGGATCGGCGCCAGCCACCAGACCGGCTGGACCGGGGTTGTGGCCAAAATCATTCAGATTTACGGCCTTGTTGATGCCAAGCAAGCCCTGGCGTCGGGCATACAGTCCGGGATATTCGCCCGCACGGTAGGAAAGGAGCCGAACGCGAAGGCCGGTGCGCCGTAGGCACCAGTCCCGGGCAAACGTCACCGGAAGGATGCCGCTGGCATGCCGCTTTGGCGGATCATGGTGGCGGTATGACAACGTATGTGACGGAGGCCGGATGTGCATAGACGGGATACGGCACCGCGGATGCGAACCGCGGATGATCGGGGACTTTGTTCCCAACCACGTGATGACCGATCAACCGTGGGTGACGGACCATCCGGACTACATTATCGGCGGAAAAGCGGCCTCACGGCGCGCGCCGAGGGCCGGCGGGAATTCCGGAATCAGGCGAAAGCGCACGACGACGGGGAGGCCCCGGCTGAGATGCGCTGGTTCGAATTTCACCGGGTGACAGACGGACCCGAGTGAGCAGGTCCGTCTGACAACCGATCAAGACCCCTGTTTCGAGGTACTAGCGCAAGATAATCTCGACGCGGCGGTTCTGGGGCTCACGCACGCCGGGGCCGGTCGACACCAACAGATGAGTATCGCCGAATCCCTGAATGGTGATCCCACTTTGTGGAACACCGTCTTTGACCAGTTCGGCGGAAACGGCCTCGGCACGACGGATCGACAGCGCTTGGTTGTATTGCGGCTTGCCAGAGGTATCCGTGTAGCCGTTAACCTCGATGCGCGTGGTTTGCACGCGGGTCGAATTGTCGGCGGCATCCTTGATGATCTGGCGGGCTCTGTCGGTGAGTGAGGCCTTATCCCAGTCGAAGAAGACCAAGTACGAACGGGATGGAACCGGTGCCGGGGCCGCCATCGGCAGCGGCGCGGCCGGCGGCGGCGCGGGTCGTGCCCCGAAACTGTAACGAACGCCAAACAGGAATGTGTTGTTCAGGTCGTGGCCAAGCTCGAACTTGCCGAAGCGGGTGGTGGGGCCAGTTGGCGTGGTGGTCGTAAAGGCGGCGTTGTAGGTGCGTGTTCCCGTCAGCGCCATCAGACGATACTCAGCGGTCAGCGCCAACCCTGGCACCGACGGAATTTCGAAAGCTGAACCCAAGATTCCTTGTACCGCGAATGAGGCGCGCGTATCGTTGGAGGTAATGGTGGGTGCCAGGGCCGCGGCCGTGGCTGTTCCGGTTGTGGAGAAATTATTTAGGTGCGCCCGCTGATAACCAAGGCCGATACCAACGTAGGGCACCACCCAGGAACCGAACTGGTTGAAATCATAATCCATGTTGACCATCGGGCCGTATAGCTGCTCGCTACCGCTGGTCCCCGTGGATGCATTGACCCCAGCCCGATTATTCCCACTTGTACGCGAGAAGGAATTTCCGCGGTAGTCAAGTTCGATCTCTACGCGGAGCCCGTTGCCCAGCCCGTACCCCAAAGTTCCAACCGCTGCCCCACCAATACCGGTCGACAAATTCAGATTAGGCGTTGTTAGCCCCGGAGCGCCGGGCAGACCGCTCTGGATATTGTTGACGTTCGGATTGGTCTTGATGTTGAAACCGCCGGCCGCACCAACATATATGCCAGTAATTGGCTGCGCCGGTGCCTGCGCCTGAACGGCAAATGGGCACATCAATATCGTCGTAGCCAAAAGTGCTTTTCGGAAGATCATTCGTCTCTCCTGACTGGTTCGCGGTTTAGCTGGGCGGTGACGTTAGGACGGTGCCGGGAAGCCCGGGGAACGATCCTTGCAATGAACATATCTGACCCAACCTATCATGCGCGCCCGGCGGTCACCGGATTTCGGCAGTGTAGCCCGTCCGCCCTTGGACGCGAACATCACCATTAAGCGAGATCGAGGCTTGACGACATTGATCCAGGTCAAAGTATTTGTTTATCTTGATCCCAACGGAATCGACAGAGCATTTGGTCGGTTGTTATGGTATCGGACTGGTCCGTATTCGATTTATTTGACCAGCATCAACGTCACTCCTCTCCGGAAAACTGGACCGTCGTATTTTATTTGAGAAAGTCAGACATGAAACTCTCGGGATGGCGACAGGAGACAAATGGTGCATTTGTCATGGAAACAGCGCGCATTCGCCTGATGGTACGGCGGCCAGCCGGTTGTCATTTCACACGTTTCTTTGTCTTGGCCTGGCACGGCTCCCCCGCGGAGAGACTGCTTGGGTCGGGCACGTCCATCGACGTCGGGCAAGGCATGCGGGAAGCCGAGAAGATGGCCGAGCGGTTCTTTGGGGTTGCGGCATTTAGGGGACTGTCAGTGATGGTTGTCGATGCCATTAGTTCGGAACGCGGAACGTCCGCCGACGTGCTTTGGAAGGCCGGCTACCAGGTGACGGAGGCCGTCAACGGTGAAAGCGCGCTGCACCAGCTTGAGCGGACGACACCACCCGAAATAGTGATCGCGGATACCGATCTTGGAGACGGTATGAGCGGCCTGGAACTGTCCGCCAGGATCCACAAGCCATGGCCCGCCATCGGCGTCTTGCTGATTAGTGCCAGGGACGACCTAGCGGCGTGCGAAGTGGCGAAGGAGGCGTTTCTCCCCAAGCCATATTCCGTCGATCAATTTCTCGAGCGGGTCGCCTCCCTTGCCGTGGTTGTGCGCAGTTCGGCCAAGTCCGCCCTTAACTGAAACTGACCAGCGTCGTGATGCCGGGGGTTTTCTTCGGTATCAAGTAACAACCGCCAACACCGCAAAGGCGCCTTTTACCGCCGAGGTTCCACGCCTGATCGGTCAATTTATCGAATGTATCCTTTGGAGCGGGTTTCGGAACCATCAAGCAACCAAGTTCCACGCGGCTTGCCCGTGCCTGATTGCGAATACCTCCACGGCGGGGGCCTCCCGTTTCAGATGTTGTCACTCTCCGTCGAACGGACACGTTGGTCCGCCGGCGCTTGCCCCCAGGTCCAACCGGTGATCTCGGGCATGTCGTCGCCGTGCTGGCAGATGTACTCCTTGTGATCAATGAGCTTGTCGCGGATTGCCTGCTTGGCATAGGCGGCCCGCGCCCCAAGACCTGGCACGCGGTCGATCACGTCGCTCACCAAATGGAAACGATCGAGGTCGTTCATCACGCACATATCGAACGGCGTACTGGTAGTGCCTTCCTCTTTATAGCCACGCACGTGGAGATTCGCGTGGCCCGTTCGACGGTAGGTCAGCCGGTGAATAAGCCACGGGTAGCCGTGGAAGGCGAAGATGATTGGCTTGTCAGTCGTGAAGAGCGCGTTGAAGTCACGATCTGGGAGGCCGTGCGGATGCTCGCTGACCGGCTGCAGTTTCATTAGATCAACGACGTTGATAACACGCACCTTCAGCTCCGGTGCGTATCGGCGCAGGAGATCGACGGCGGCGAGAGTCTCCAGGGTCGGTACATCGCCACAGCACGCCATCACCACGTCGGGCTCGCTGCCGCGGTCGCTGCTCGCCCACTCCCAGATCCCCAGCCCGGCGGTGCAGTGTTTGATCGCCTGGTCCATCGTCAACCACTGAGGGGAAGGCTGCTTGCCGGCGACGACGACGT
>DNXO01000067.1:74238-74466 GCA_003506895.1 Acetobacteraceae bacterium
CGGCTGCGCAGGCAGTGGTCGGTGACCGAGAGCAGGCAGTTGGCGTCGGGGGGCAAATAGACGCGAACGACCTCGGCCTTTTTATTGATGACGTGGTCGATGAAGCCGGGGTCCTGGTGGCTAAAGCCATTATGGTCCTGCCGCCAGACGTGGCTGGACAACAGGTAGTTCAGCGAGGCGATGGGCCGCCGCCACGGAATTTCATTGCAGACCTTCAGCCACTTGGCG
>DNXO01000067.1:74731-121975 GCA_003506895.1 Acetobacteraceae bacterium
GCTGGTTGAACATCGAATCAATGATGTGAATGAATGCCTCATAGCAGGAGAAGAACCCGTGCCGACCCGTTAGGAGATAACCCTCGAGCCAGCCCTGGCATTGGTGCTCACTGAGCATTTCCATGACTCGCCCGTCGGGCGCGAGATGGTCGTCCCAGGGGTAGGTTTCGGCGACCCACGCGCGATTGGTGACCTCAAGTACATCCTGCCAGCGGTTCGAGTTGTTCTCGTCCGGGCTGAAGAGCCGGAAGTTCCGCGCCTGCATGTTCAGTTTCATGACATCGCGCAGGAACTCGCCCATGACGCGCGTTGCTTCCGCCGTGACCGCACCCGGCGCCGGCACGGTGACCGCGAAATCACGGAAGTCGGGCATTCGCAGATCCCGGAGAAGGGAGCCGCCGTTAGTATGTGGGTTTGCGCCCATGCGACGGGTGCCCCGAGGGGCGAGTTCGGCAATCTCTGGTCGGAGCCTGCCACTCTCGTCGAAGAGCTCCGCCGGCCGGTAGGTTTTCATCCATTCCTCGAGAATGCGCACGTGTGCAGGCTTGTCGTGCATCTCCCCCATTGGCACTTGATGAGAGCGCCAGTAATCCTCCGTGCGCTTGCCGTCGATCTCCTTTGGGCATGTCCACCCCTTGGGCGTGCGGAGCACGATCATGGGCCAGCGGGGACGTCCGGTGAAGCCATCCCGACGCGCGTCGGCCTTGATGCGCTGGATCTCGGCGATGACGGTGTCCAGAGTCGTGGCCATGAGCTCGTGCATCTGCTTCGGGTCATGCCCTTCGACGAAGTACGGGATGTACCCGTAGCCACGAAACAGGTGATCGAGCTCCTCATGGCTGATCCTTGCCAGGACGGTGGGATTTGCGATCTTGTACCCATTGAGATGGAGAATGGGCAAAACCGCGCCGTCGGTCACTGGATTGAGAAACTTGTTGGAGTGCCAACTCGTCGCCATCGGCCCGGTTTCCGCCTCGCCGTCGCCCACGACGCAGGCGACGATCAGATCGGGGTTGTCGAACGCGGCCCCATAGGCGTGCGAGATGGCATAGCCGAGTTCGCCGCCCTCATGCATCGAGCCTGGAGTCTCGGGCGCGACGTGGCTGGGGATGCCGCCGGGAAAGGAGAACTGGGTGAACAGGCGCTTCATGCCCTCCTCATCGGGCGAGATGTTCGGATAGACTTCGCTGTAGGTTCCTTCGAGGTAGGCGTTCGCGACCAAGCCAGGCCCACCATGCCCCGGGCCTGTGATGTATATCATGTCCAGGTCGTGTTTCTTGATCATCCGGTTCAGGTGGACATAAACAAAGTTCAAGCCTGGCGTGGTTCCCCAATGGCCGAGGAGCCGCGGCTTGATGTGCTCCTTGGTCAGGGGCCGCTTTAGCAGAGGGTTGTCATAGAGATAGATCTGGCCGACCGAGAGGTAGTTGGCGGCGCGCCAGTACGCGTCCATCAGCGCGTGTTCTGTATCAGTCAACGCGTTTGCCATGAGCGCCTCCTATGGTTCCGTTTTTTATCCACTGGCGCATACCTGTTGGGCGCACCATCCGACAGCCGGCCGGAAGGCCCAGGCCTATCAGGCGTCCCGTCGTTGCAATCATATTCTATATTATCACTATACTTAGGACCGTTAAGCCCCTACCTCCGGATTCGTCATTGATCCAAATCAATCAGATCATGCCCGCGGGGCGGATAATGCGACTGCCAGCCGCCGCGATTAGAACAATCATCAACCTGATGGATGACCAAAGTTTGATAGATCGCAGGATCGACCAGCGATGAGTTAAAATGCCTCGGGGATCAGTTTGAAAGTGTAATCGGCCTCTACGTAGCCATTCCCCTTGTCGCGTTTTGGAAGCTTGATATCGGCGCGTGGCGACTTCTCGTATGGAATCTGGCTGAGCAGGTGGGTGATAATATTGAGCCGTGCCCGCTTTTTGTCATCCGATCGCGCGACGTGCCAAGGCGCCCATGGCTTGTCGGTGTTGAGGAACATTTCGTCGCGAGCCCGTGAATAGTCGTGCCACCGGGCGTAGGACTTTAGGTCCATCTCGGAAAGCTTCCATAGCTTTCGGCCGTCATTTATGCGCGATTCCAGCCGTCTGGTCTGCTCCTCCGGGCTCACCTCAAGCCAATATTTGAGGAGTATAATGCCAGAGTCTACCATCGCCCGCTCGACCCAGGGACAGTCGGTCAAGAAGACCTCGACCTCTTTCTCGGTGCAGAACCCCATGACTCGCTCAACGCCCGGCCGATTGTACCAGCTACGATCAAAAATGACGATCTCGGACGCGGCCGGCAGATGAGGGATGTACCTCTGCACGTACATTTGAGACTTTTCCCGCGGTGTAGGGGCGGGCAGCGCCACAACCCGAAACGTTCGTGGGCTCACTCGTTCGGTGAGCGCTTTGATGACGCCACCTTTTCCAGCGCCATCCCGTCCTTCGAAGACAATGCAAATCTTTTTCTTTTCGCGGCGAACCCATTCCTGAACCTGCACCAGCTCGACGTGCAGCCGAGCGAGCTCTTTCTCGTAGTCTTTTCGTTTCATCTTCTGAGTGTCGGGGCCGTCTGTGGAATCGATTGCGACGTCGGATTTCGGCTTTCTTTTCGACTTTTCCATACGTCTAACACTTTCAGCGCTCGACGGGCGCAGGCAAGAATTTAACGTGACAGTCAGCCAGGCAGCAAGAGCGTTTATTAAGTTGCCGCGAGGCGGGATACAAACATCACGTCCTGTTGTGAAAGTATCGAGTGCCCTCGACGGGGTTTCGCATGTGTGCAAAGAGGCGGGCCGCTGCCAAAACCTGGCTCCCAAAAGAGCTGTACCCGGAATTTTTGTTGCGTTTGTTCCGATTGTACCCGCGACGCGCTAATGTGCGAGTTAAAGGAAGATTGATGCTCCGTTCCAATCCACTCACAGCCCCGTTTTTCGACTACTTTCAGGACGCCGTCGAGCGCTCCGTACTTTTCCTGGACGTCTTGCGATGCCGGGGAAACGACTATGTGGAGCAGAGCAACCGAACAGCGCCGCATGTGCTGACTTTTGACCTGGAACTCTTGGTTGATGGACGCACGCTGCCGCAACCGGTCAACTACGGCCTTGTGCGCATCATCCCGCCTGCCGACGTGACGATCGACCCTAACAAGCGGCCCTTCATCGTTTTTGACCCGCGCGCCGGGCACGGGCCAGGCATTGGCGGAATGAAGCATGACAGTGAGATCGGCGTCGCACTAAGGGCCGGGCACCCGTGCTATTTCGTCGGCTTTCTGCCTCGGCCGGAACCGGGCCAAACGATCGAAGACGTCTGTCGCGCGGAGGCGCATTTCGTCCAAGTCATCGCCGACCGGCACAGGCAGGCCGACGGCAAACCCGTGCTGATCGGAAATTGCCAGGCGGGTTGGCAGATCATGATGATGGCGTCGATGGCGCCCGATCTGTCAGGGCCAATCCTTATCGCTGGGACGCCGCTGTCCTATTGGGCCGGCGTGCGTGGGAAATATCCCATGCGCTATCTAGGGGGCTTGCTCGGCGGTACATGGCTGACCTGGCTGTTGAGCGATTTGGGTAACGGCGTCTTCGACGGCGCATGGCTGGTTTCAAATTTTGAGTCGAATAACCCGGCAAACACGTTTTGGAAAAAGGGCTACAATGTCTACGCCAACGTAGATACTGAAGCAAAACGCTACCTGGATTTCGAGAAGTGGTGGGGCAGCCCCGTGCTGCTCAACGCCGAAGAGATTCAGTTCATCGTCGATGAGCTGTTTGTCGGCAACAAGCTGACGGCCGGGAAAATCGTCACGAGCAATGGCGAGCGCGTTGACTTGCACAAGATCAAGTCGCCGATCATCGTGTTCTGCTCCTTCGGTGACGATATCACGCCGCCGCAGCAGGCTCTCGATTGGATCCTCGACCTTTATGACGACGTCGACGGCATCATCGCCAACGGGCAAACGATCATCTATTCACTGCACCAAAGCATCGGCCATCTGGGTATCTTCGTCTCGGGCAAGGTCGCCAGGAAAGAGCACGAAGAGTTTGCCTTCAATATCAACATGATCGACGCTATGCCCCCCGGGCTTTACGAGTTGGTGCTGACTGATGCCGACGAATCGACCCCACGCCCTGATCTCGTAGAGGGAAAATACATCGCGAAGCTCAAATCACGCACGCTCGACGACATTCGCGCGCTCGGCCACAACGATGCGGCGGACCAACGTCGGTTTGAGACCGCGGCCCGCCTTTCGGACGTCAATCAGGGCCTGTACCGCACTGGCCTCCAGCCGATCGTCAAGGCTGTGACGACGCCAGCATCAGCCGAGTTCCAGCGCGAGATGCACCCCAACCGCGTCGCCTTCCGCGCGTTTTCCGATCGAAATCCGGTTATGGCGCCGGTTGCCGCGGTAGCGGAAAACATCAAGGCCAACCGCCATCCCGTCAGCGAGGACAACCCCTTCCTGGCTGTCGAAAGGATGGCGTCGTCGTGGATCGTCAACAACCTGGAAATTTTCGCCAACGCACGCGACGCAATGATGGAGGCGACATTCCTTGGTCTTTATGGGTCGCCCTTCCTTCAAGCGGCGGTTGGGCTCCAGGCGGAGCATACCGACGCAAGGCGCGTCCGGCATGATTTCGCCGGCGCCGAGACGAGGGCGGAACTTGAGGCTGACATGGCGCGAGGCGGCTTCCTTGAAGCGTCCATCCGCGCCTTGCTGTACGTGCTGCGGGGCGGCGGCGCGGATGAGCGTCAGTTCAATGCGCTCGAAGCGCTGCGTAACTCCGCCCCAGAGAATGAGCGCGTGCCTTTGTCACGGTTGAAGGACATCCTGCGGCGGCAGGCGACCCTATTACGCCTGGACGAGAGAGAGGCCGTTGCGTCGATTCCGAAAATCCTACCCGCCGATCCCAGCCGGCGCGCGCGGGCACTGACGGCGATCTATGAAGTCATCTCGGCGGACGGCGAGCCTGAACCGGGAGAGGAAAAGAGATTTCAAGACATCAGGCGGCTATTCGAAGGGCCAGGCTCGAAGAAGCAAGCGGTGCCCGACCGCTCGCCCCAGCAAGTTGCGTGATCAGCATGAAACCCGTTTCCAAGCCCGAAGCGCACGAGAAATATCAAAGGCTGATTGATGCGGCGATTGCCGCGGGGCCAGTGTCGACCGCCGTGGCGCATCCTTGCGATGAGGTGTCCCTCAAGGGCGCTGTCGAAGCGGCACGCCTGCGTTTGATCGATCCGACCCTCGTCGGCCCGACTGCGCGGATTAAGGAGGTGGCAAACCAAAATGATATCGACATTGCTGGTCTGAGGATCGTGGACTCCCTGCATAGTCACGATTCCGCGGCGAAAGCTGTGGAGCTTGTGCGCAACGGCGAAGCCGAGGCGCTGATGAAGGGCAGCCTCCACACCGACGAACTCATGGCGGCAGTGGTGGCGCGCGAAGGGGGCATACGCACGTCTCGCCGAATTAGCCACTGCTTCATCATGGATGTGCCCGGCCACCCTGATCCCCTGATTATCACCGACGCCGCGGTTAACATCGCGCCGACGCTGGAGGACAAGATCGACATTGTGCAGAATGCGATTGATCTTGCGACTGCGCTGAAGATGCCGCAAGTGCGCGTTGCAATCCTTTCCGCAATGGAAACCGTTAATCCTAAAGTGCAGTCCTCAGTTGAGGCCGCCGCCCTCAGCAAGATGGCAGAGCGTGGGCAAATCACCGGCGCCACGGTGGATGGGCCGCTTGCGCTTGATAATGCGATCAGTGAGGAAGCGGCGGCCACCAAACATATCACCTCGCCCGTCGCGGGCCGCGCCAATGTGCTGGTCGTGCCGGATCTCGAGGCCGGCAATATGCTGGCCAAAAGCCTCTCCTTTTTGGCGGGCGCCGACAGCGCCGGTGTCGTGCTCGGCGCGAGAGTTCCAATTATCCTGACCAGCCGCGCCGACTCTCTGATGGCGCGGCTCGCATCCTGCGCCGTCGCGGCGCTGATCGCCAGGTTCCGCCGCGATCAGGCGGCTTCCCGCCCAGTGTGAGGTCAACATGGAAACGAAAATCAATCCAGTCCTCGCCGGGCGCAAAGCCCTTGTCGTTGGAATCGCCAATGACCAGTCGATCGCCTATGGATGCGCGAAGGCGTTCCGAGCGGCTGGCGCTGATTTGGCCATAACATGGCTCAATGAAAAAGCGCGACCGCATGTCGAGCCTTTGGCGGCCGAACTGAACGCCGAGATCACTGGTGCCCTGGACGTGTCAAAGCCGGGCGAACTGGAAGCGCTGTTCGGGACGATCCAAAAGACATGGGGGCGCCTTGACCTGCTGGTTCATTCGATCGCTTTCGCACCGAAAGCTGACCTGCGGGGAGGCTTGCTGAATTGCTCCGCCGAGGGTTTCGCGACGGCGATGGATATTTCCTGCCATTCGTTCGTGCGGATGGCGAAGCTCGCAGCGCCGCTGATGACCGACGGCGGCGCGATGTTCGCGATGAGCTACAATGGCGCCAACAGGGTCGTGCCGAACTACAACGTGATGGGGCCTGTAAAGGCCGCGCTCGAGGCTGTTTGCCGCTATCTTGCTTATGAACTTGGACCACGCGGCATCCGGGTTCATGCGATGTCTCCTGGGCCATTGAATACCCGGGCCTCCTCCGGCATCAAAGATTTTGAGCTGCTGCTGAATGAGGCGGCGCATAAGGCGCCGTTGGGTGAACTTGTCGACATCATGGATGTCGGTTGGACTTGCGCCTATCTCGCAACTCCATTCGCTCACAGAGTCACCGGCGGCACGGTCTATGTCGACGGCGGCGCCAACATCGTTGCCTGACCACACCGAAACCCACGCCTCCTGTAAGAGGGTTAATGTCGAGCATCGCAGTCATCAATGCCGGATCCTCCAGCATCAAATTTGCCGTGTTCCACGCAGCGTCGCCCCCCACGCTGCTGCTGCGAGGCCAGATCGAGGGCATCGGCGCAATGCCAAGGGCCAGATTGTCCGACGCGGAAGGCAATCTGCTCGTCGAGGAAAGCTTCCAAGACGCAGCCTTCGATCACACCGCGGCAGCGCAGGCGATGATGCGGATAGGCTCACAGTGGCTTGATGGTCGCGATATCTCGGCTGTCGGGCACCGCGTGGTTCACGGCGGCGCCGAATATTCGGCGCCATTGCTATTAACGGATGAAGTCATCGAGAATCTCACGACCCTCATCCCACTCGCGCCACTGCATCAACCGCACAATCTTTCGGCGATTCGGGCGATCCACGACTCTCATCCCAGTCTGCCGCAGGTTGCCTGCTTTGACACCGCCTTCCATCGCAGCCAACACCCGCTCGCCCAGGCGTTCGCCATTCCCCGAAAGTACTCGCGGGAAGGCGTCCGGCGTTACGGCTTTCACGGCATCTCTTACGAGTACGTTACGGGCCGACTTAGAGTCATCGCCCCGGAAATCGCGAATGGCCGTGTCATCATCGCGCATCTCGGCAATGGCGCCAGCCTGTGTGCAACAAAGGCAGGACGCAGCGTTGCAAGCACGATGGGCTTCACGGCTGTCGATGGCCTTATGATGGGGACACGTTGTGGCGCCCTCGATCCCGGTGTCCTTGTCCATTTGATCGACCACTACGGCCTCAATGCGCGTGAACTGGAGGATGTGATTTACCGTCAATCCGGGCTTCTCGGGGTATCTGGAATCTCTTCCGACATGCGAACGCTGCGAGCGTCATTGGAACCCGCTGCGAGAGAAGCCATAGACTTGTTCGTTTACCGGATCGTGCGGGAGATTGGGTCGCTGACGGCGGCGCTCGGTGGGATTGATGCGATCGTGTTCACAGGCGGGATCGGCGAGAATGATGCGGCGACCCGCGCCGAAATCGCCGGCGGCTGTGCATGGCTTGGCCTGAAGCTTGATAACGTGGCCAATCGCCAAGGCGTAACCAGAATCAGCGCCCCAGAATCGAGCATCGGCGCCTTCGTCATTTCCACGAATGAAGAACTCGAAATAGCGACCCGCACTTTCGAGATCACGCACACGAGTGATGTCGCCCCTGTTTAGAACCCGATAAGTATAGGGCCTCCATAGAGGCCATGACTTCCCCGGAACCCATGCCCGATGCCGTCGCGACCTCAATGCAATAGGCAACCAATCCTGATATGGCCTGCTCCCAGGCCCCGCCAATCCTACTGGGATTTCTAGGGCTTGGATTGCGTCCCAGCCGAGTAGCCCTGCTGATAGGCGGCCTCCTGATTCTTCTTGGTCGAATCATATATCAAACCGCCGACAAGTCCTGCCCCCGCCCCGGCGGCCGCACCGAGCGCAGCGTTGCCGCCGATCGCACCGAGCACTGCGCCGCCGGCAGCGCCTATTGTTGTGCCGGATAGGGCACGTTGTTGCGTGCTGGTCATGTCAGAACAACCTGCCAGACCGATGCAGACAAGGATTAGAACGCGAGAGTTCATGAAAGCGCTCCCAAAGTCACTTACCACGGCCACAGGGGAATTTTTGCAGAAGGTAGGCTGCGATGCCATCCGCTGGAGCCTGCTTTTTTTGCTCCGGATTCGTATCTACCCATTGGACGAAGCCGGCGATTGCATCAGCGCGGCGAGGCGTGGGGTCGGGGAAACAGAAGAGATGCTGCGATTTCGCCCGGTTCTCTTCTTGGAGCACCCGGAAAACCCCAACGGAGAAGCCGTGACAAAAGTTAATAGCCGCCGTGTAGTATGGGTCCGCTGAAGTGACTTTGCAGAGGTCCACCAGATCGCCTGTCGTTTGAACAAGAAATTTGTCTTCGGTGACAGCGGCGGTGGCTTTGACCGGCAGAATCCCCAAGCAGAGCACGAAGGCGAACATGCCCGCGGTGACGACATTTGTTTTGGCGGGCTGTCCTGGCATTCTGCGCCTCGGTTCGTGCTGTTTCGCAATAACCTTCATCCCGAGCACCATAGCATCGGCATGAAAGCGGGCTATGCAGTTTTGGCAAACGGCCGGTGTAACAGCCAACAGGACGAAACAGTAGCTGAAACAAGGTTTGCCATTTTCGCATAGTGTCCCGCCCGCCGATCATCCTACGTAGTCTCCGGCACGCCGGGCGCAGCAACATAGCGTTCTAAGATCGATGAGGCTGGTTCACCGTTCTCTGTCGGTGCTGGCACGGGTTGCCTATGATCGGGGAATAGATCTGATGCAAAGGAAGTCTCTGAGGTGGATCATTGTGGCGGCCGTTGTCGGGGCCTCCGGCTTCTTCGGCTATCAGTATTGGCAGCAGATGAAATCCGCGCTGCCGGAGGGAATTGCCTCGGGTAACGGCCGAATCGAGGCCAAGCTCGTTGACGTCGCCGCCAAGGAAGCGCTCAGGGTCAAGGAAATCCGCGCCGACGAGGGCGCGCTCGTTCATCCCGGTCAGGTGCTGGTCGTGTTGGACACCGCCACGTTGGAGACCGAATTGGCGGAGACGAAGTTGAATGTCGCGGCGACGCAGGAACGGGAAGCGGTCACGAAGGCCAACATCACCAAGCGTGAAGCCGAAATCGAACTCGCGCAGATCGAGGTCGCACGCAGCCGCGAACTGGTCGAACAGCGCGCCGGCTCGCAGCGGGATCTTGATTTGCGCCAAATGACATTGAAAACAACCACGGCCAGCCTCCAGGAAGAGCAGGCCAAGCTGCGGACTGTTGAACAGGAGGTGAATGTCGCACAGGCCAAGGTAGCGAATGTCCAAAGCCGCATCGACGATGCGACACTGAAATCACCGGTCAATGGAAGAGTGCTCTACCGCCTGGCCGAAGTTGGCGAGGTCGTGGCTGCCGGCGGAAAGGCGATGACGCTGGTTAACCTTGACGATGTGTATATGGAGATTTTCCTTCCTAGCCAGGAGGCAGCAAGGATCAAGATTGGCGCGGAAGCTCGGCTGACCGTGGATTACGCGCCCAGCCGCGCCGTCGCTGCATCTGTCAGCTTCGTATCCCCGGAAGCGCAGTTCACACCCAAACAGGTCGAGACACGTAGCGAGCGCGAAAAGCTGATGTTCCGCGTGAAAATCCAAGTGCCCGAAAAGACCGTCGAGTCGCACATCGAGCTTATCAAGACGGGCGTGCGGGGCGTTGGATATGTGAAAGTGAACGAATCCGCGGTCTGGCCAGACTGGCTCCAGAACGTGATAACCCCGCCCACGGGAACCGCGGGGAAAGCGGCGAGCTGACGGACAGAAGGATGTCCGGAGAAATGGCGACCTGAAAGCATGAAAGTTGCCGCGGCCATTGTAGTGAAGTCGATCCGGTAACCACTCGCGGATGTGAGTCCGGCGACAGGACAGAGAGGCAACCATGACAGATATTGCGCCTGATATGTCTTCGGCCGCGCCCGTGGGCAGCACGCCGGTGGTGTCCATCGAAGGGGTTACGCACCGCTATGGCAGCGCCGTGGCGCTCGATGCCCTGTCCCTTGATGTTCCGAGTGGGCGCATGGTCGGCATCATCGGCCCGGACGGCGTCGGCAAGTCGACGCTTATGGCTTTGATCGCCGGCTCCAAAAAGATGCAGCAGGGGAAGGTGTCCGTCCTGGGTGGCGACATCGGTGACATTCGCCACCGACGCTCGGCATGCCCACGAATTGCGTACATGCCCCAAGGCCTGGGCAAGAATCTCTACTTAGAGCTCAGCGTTCAGGAGAACGTCGACTTCATGGCCAGGCTCTTTGGCCTTTCCGCCGCGGAGCGCCCGGTCCGTGTTAAAGAACTGCTCGACGCCACGGGGCTGGGCCCGTTTCACGGGCGTCCGGCTGGCAAGCTTTCAGGCGGCATGAAGCAAAAGGTGGGACTCTGCGGCGCGCTGGTCCACGAACCGGATCTGCTCATTCTCGACGAACCCACCACCGGTGTTGATCCGCTTTCCCGGCGGCAGTTCTGGACGCTGATTGACGATATTCGCGCCGGTCGCCCCAGCATGAGCGTCATCATCTCCACGGCTTACATGGACGAAGCCCAACAATGGGACTGGATCGTCGCGATGGACGCCGGACGTGTGCTCGCGACGGGAACGCCCGCGGAGCTGATGGAGAGAACTGGCACCAAGGATCTGGAGAAATGCTTCATCGCATTGCTGCCAGAGGAAAAGCGCAGCGGTCACGTGGAGGTGACGATCCCGCCGCGCGCGGCCGGCAAAACGGAAATCGCCATCGACGCCAACGGCCTGACGCGCCGCTTCGGTGACTTCGTTGCTGTCGACCACGTTACTTTGACGATCGAGCGCGGTGAGATTTTTGGCTTCCTCGGGTCCAATGGCTGCGGCAAGTCCACAACCATGAAAATGTTGACCGGACTGCTGCCGCCGTCCGAGGGGACGGCGACGCTGTTCGGTCAGTCGGTCGAAGCCGGCAGTATCGAGGTGCGCAAGAACATCGGCTACATGACGCAGGCATTCTCGCTTTATGGCGAGCTGACTGTACGCCAGAACCTGCTCCTGGATGCGCGACTTTACCACATCCCGCCTGAGAAGGCGAAAGCGCGCATCGAGGAACTCGTTGAGAAATTCGGACTTGGCCCCTATCTCGATGCATTGGCGGGGGATCTGCCGATGGGTTTGCGTCAGCGGCTTTCGCTGGCTGTCGCCGTTCTGCATGGACCGGCCCTGCTCATTCTCGATGAACCCACATCGGGCGTCGATCCGGTGGCCCGCGACAGTTTTTGGGAATTGCTGATCGATCTTTCCCGTCAGCAGGGCGTGACGATTTTCGTCACGACTCACTTCATGAATGAGGCGATGCGCTGCGACCGGATATCCCTGATGAACTCCGGCAAGGTACTGGCCTGTGACGCTCCTCAGAAGCTAATCGAGGAGCGTGGCGCCGCTAGCCTGGAGGAAGCTTTCATCGGCTACATGGAAGACGCGATCGCCGGCGCCGCCTCTGGTGGCAAGGGCGAAATAGCGCGCGTTGCCGCCGCCGATGCGCAGTTGGCGACTGCTCCAGCGACGCCTCCGCGTTCCGGCATCGGGTTGCGCGTTGACCGGATGCTCGCCTACAGCGTCAACGAAACGATGCAGATCCTTCGCGACCCGGTGCGATTGGCGTTCGCTTTCGTGGGATCAGCACTGCTGATGCTTGTCTTCGGCTTTGGAATCACCACGGACGTCGAACGCATTCGCTATGCAACATTCGATCTCGACCGGTCGCAGGAAAGCCGCGCATATCTTGAGGAATTCGCCGGAACGCCGCGTTACTTCACCCAAACCCGTCCTGTCCGCTCAGCCGAGGACGCCTTGAAGCGACTGCAATCGGACGACATCTCGCTGGTCATGGAGATGCCGCCGAGTTTCGGCAGGGATCTCCGCAGGGGCTCGGGACCGGAGGTCATGGCGCAGGTGGACGGCGCGAACACATTCCGCGGCGAAACCGTCTCCCAATACGTTCAAGCGGCCCAGAACAGGATGCTGCGGGACCCTGCGAGCGGTTTGCCCATCGTCGCGGAGAAATACACCGCCAAGTTCCAAGACCGGTATATGTACAATCCGACGTTCGAAAGCGTCTACGCGATGGTTCCAAGTGTCCCGCCGTTGCTGCTGATTCTCATACCGGCGATCCTCATGGCGATCAGCGTCGTGCGGGAGAAGGAACTGGGTTCGATCATCAATTTCTATGTCACGCCAACAGGGCGGCTGGAATACCTTATGGGGAAGCAACTTCCCTATATTTTGATCGGGATGATCAATTATTTTATCCTTGTCGCCATGGCGATCATCATCTTCAGCATCCCGATTAAGGGGAGCTTTCTGATGTTGACGCTTTGCACGCTGCTTTACGTCACCGTGACGACGGGCATCGGCTTGGTGATTTCCACCTTCGTCAGCAGTCAGGTCGCCGCCGTCTTCGTCACCGCGATCATCACCCTTTTGCCGACCGTCCAGTTTTCTGGTCTGCTGCAGCCGGTTTCCACACTCGCGGGCCGCGCCAAGCTCGTCGGTACGATCTGGCCGACGACCTACTACATGCACGCAAGCAAGGGGGCTTTCACAAAAGGTCTCGGACTCGACCTCCTGTTGCCTGACGTTATTTTTCTTGCCTGTTGTATCCCGATTATCTGGGCGGTGAGTACCATGGCGCTCGGCAAGCAGGAGAAGTAGCGGTGCCGTCTCTGCTGAACATCTTCTGGCTTGGACTGAAGGAACTTCGCAGCCTGGGAAGCGATCTGGTGATGATTTTTTTCGTTGCCTATGCGTTTACGGGGGCGATCTATATCCAAGCGACGGGCACCTCGAGTGAGGTCAATAACGCCTCGATCGCTTTTGTGGACGAAGATCATTCGGCGTTGTCGAAGGAACTGATGAATGCCTTCTATCCGCCGCGGTTTCAGTTCCCTGAGACGATCTCCACCACGGAGGTCGAAACTACGATGGACGAAGGTCGGTTCATGTTCGTCGTCGTGATCCCGCCACGGTTCGAATCGGATCTCCGCGTGAATCGCCACCCGGATATCCAGTTGAACATCGATGCAACGGCCATGCAGCAAGCCGCCATTGGGGCGGATTACATCAAGAATATCGTCAATACACGTATCACAAGCTTCTTCGCGCGAACGGATATCGCGGCGCGCCCGCCCATCAATCTTGTCATTCGCCGGCTATTCAATCCGAACGGGGAGGCATCCTGGTTTACAAGCGTGGTGGCGATCATCAATCAAGTGACTCTGTTGACAGTGATTCTGACCGGTGCGGCAGTGATCCGTGAACGCGAGCACGGAACGCTCGAGCATCTCCTGGTGATGCCGCTCACGGCGTTCGAGATCGCGTTGGCGAAAGTTTGGGCCAACGGTCTGGTGATTCTCGTCGCGACGTCCCTGTCGCTCTACCTGGTGGTAAAGACGGCCCTGCAAGTACCGTTCACGGGTTCGGTCGCGCTGTGGCTCTCCGGTGTCGCGCTCTATCTCTTCTTCGCGACGGCGTTGGGGATATTCCTGGGGACGATTTCGCGTTCGATGGCGCAATTCGCGCTTCTGATCATTCTGGTGGTCCTCGTGTTGCAGCTTCTGTCGGGCGGGTCGACGCCAGTTGAAAGTCAGCCGGCACTGTTGCAGTATATCACCTTCTTCCTGCCTTCTCGGCATTTCGTCAGCTTCTCGCAGAAGATCATCTATCGCGGCGGCGGCATCAGCGCCGTTTGGCCCCAGTTTTTGATGGTGGCCGCCATCGGCCTCGCGTTCTTCTTTTATAGCCTGGTCTTGTTCCGGAAGTCGATCGCCGTGACGAAATAGGCGCAACCACTACAGACCTGCTGATTGGTGGCGCCGTAACAGGAGCGTGAAACACACATTCTTTAGGGTCCATCCAATCGCGTTCACTCCAAAATAATACTATAAAATGATGAAGTAAAATAAGTGATCAAATGAGAACTGACGAAATCGAAACTGATCCGAATCGCATCGCAAATCAAGCCTGTTGGCGTGAAATGTGCTCGTTGGGACGGTCTGGAGGGATCGATCGTCGCGCGCGAGTTTTGCTTCCTGAAGAACTTCTGTGTCGGGTCAGCGGCACATGACCCCGCGTTGTATATGAGGTATCCTGATGCGCCGTCGTCAAAATTTCAACCTAGCCGCGCGCGAGAGAAATTTCGTCATCGCCGGTTCCTTGGGCTTGGTGATGGCGATAAGCGGCTGTGCGGTCGGTCCCGACTTTGAGACGCCCAAGGCCAAAGTGCAGGAAAACTGGATTGAGAAGAGCGACCAGCGAGTCGCGACACAGACCACCATGAGTAGTCTTTGGTGGAGGGCGTTCAACGATCCAACGCTCGATAAACTCATTGAACGGGCATCTGAGCAGAACCTCTCCGTGCAGATTGCCGGGTTGAGGATTCTCGAAGCCCGTGCCCAACTGGGCGTCGCCATCGGAAACCTTTATCCCCAGACGCAGGAGGGTTTCGGCAATGTGCAAGGGAATCGCCTCAGTTCGCGCCTAGCCAATCAAGAGCTCCTCCAACAGTCATTTGGCAATTTCAATGTGGGTTTTGACGCGGCTTGGGAATTGGATTTCTGGGGCCGTTTTCGGCGCAACATCGAAGCTACCGACGCCAGCATGATTGCCACGGTGGCGGATTATGACGATGCGCTTGTCTTAGTCACGGCGGAAGTCGCCCGCACCTACACCACGATGCGCACTTTCCAGGTGCTGATTCAGCTTGCCCGTGAAAACGCCAGAATTCAAAGGGAAGGACTGAAGATCGCAGAGTCTCGTTTTCGCTCCGGCGCCGTCTCGGAACTGGACGTTACTCAGGCGCGCACGTTGCTGGAGAGCACCTTGGCGGACATCCCCGAACTGCAAGCCAATCTTCAACGGGCGAATAACGCCTTGAGCACGCTGTTGGGACAGCCGCCCGGCGGCATCGAAGCGTTACTGGATGGACCGCAAAAAATTCCCTCGGCGCCTAAGGGAGTGGCCGTTGGTCTGCCGGCGGAATTGCTTCGCCGGCGCCCGGATATTCGCGCCGCCGAGCTTAACGCGGCGGCGGCGTCCGCCCGGATCGGGGTTGCCAAATCAGATCTCTACCCTCGGTTCTTTCTTTTCGGCGAAATCGGGACACAAAGCAGTGACGCGGCCAATCTCTTCGGGTCTGGCAGTCTGTTCCTTACCGTCGGTCCGGGGTTCAGGTGGTCCATTCTGAATTATGGCCGCATAACCAATAACGTGCGGACCCAGGACGCGCGCTTTCAGCAGACACTCGTCACCTACGAAAACACCGTGCTCAACGCGGCTCGGGAAGTAGAGGACGCCTTGATCGGCTTTCTAAAGGCGCAGGAGGGCGAGGTCATTTTGAGAAGAGCCGTGGCTGCCGCCCAGAGCTCGGTCGATATAGCCCTCACACAATACCGGGAGGGCGCGGAAAGCTATCAGCGCGTTGTCGATACGCAACGATCCTTGTTGCAAGAAAGGAACCGGCTTGCTCAATCGCGCTCATCGATCGCAACCAATTTGATAGCGGTGAACAAGGCCCTGGGCGGTGGCTGGCAAGTTCGCGATGGCCGGCCAATCGTACCGGAAGCCATGCAAGTCGAGATGAGAAGACGGACGAACTGGGGCGATTTACTGCCGCCGCCGGCGCCACCGACGCCGGAAACCCTAACAACGCCGCCGTCGGCCGGCAATGCCCCGATCTTCGTCGCACCCAAATGGTAAGGACGCCACCAAGCAATTCAGCGCAATTTGTAGTGGACGTTGGCAACATCGCCGACCGAGACGTTGGTGCGGATTCGGCGATTTGGTCGACCCACAGCCATGGTTGCGCTGGGATACAAATTCGAAGCCCGGGCCAGACCGGCTTGTTCGAACGAGAACGTACCACGTGCCAGACCATCCAGCAGCGGCGCTTCATCCCCCACCGAAAAGCCGCCTAACGTCAGCCACTAGAAGGGCCACAGCATCCTTTCCCACGAACGCTTGCTGTCTCTTAGAGTATTAGACGACGGACACGGATTGATGAGCGGGCATGCCGTCTAGGCTTTTTCAGCGTTGCTCCCGGCAACGCCGGCCTTGTCGTCGCCCGAAAAGGAGAATCGATCGGATGCCAGTTCCCCGGCTGACCTCCTGCCGCCATGCGCTGCTGGCCCTGTTGCTCGTCGTGACGGCTTGCAGCGACCCCGTCAGCGTCCAACGCGTCGACCTTCGCACCGCCTATGACACGATCAACCGCACTGCCCTTTCCGGCAACACGCTGAGCGACGCGACCCGCATCGTGCTCCGTCGCAACGCACTGCTCGATGCGTTCGCTTCGTACCCGGATGCCGTGATTGACGCGCTACGGGGCCAGGCGATCGCGCGGGGAATGCCATGGGACGATCTGTTCGCGCTGGCGGAGCTGAACTATTTCCGCGGCCGCCAGACCGCATCGAAGCCGCATTTGCTGGCCGCGGCACTGTATGCCTATGCCGTGCTGTTTCCCGGCGACAACGTCGCGGATCGGCCCGGTCCCTACACCAGCCAGTTCCGCCAGGCCGCGAACTTCTACAATCTTGCCCTCACTCAGGTGATCTCCTCCCCGGACGGCACGTCCGCCCCGTTGCGAAGCGGCCGCTTCGAACTGCCCTTTGGCGCCATCGACGTGACCGTGGACGCCGGCGGCGACCAGGTGAATGGCAGGAAGTTCGTCTCGTTCGTGCCGACCATGAACCTGGAGGTTTATGGGTTCCAGAACGACTACCACACCGACGGGATCGGCGTCCCGCTGGCCGCCGGGTTGGCGCCGCCAGCCGACACGGCACAAACCGCACCCACTGGTTTGCAGATCCCGGCCCAGGTCCGCGTGCCCACCTCCGCCGTCCTCGAATTACCGGATCCGCGCCGCCAACTTGCCGGCGCCAGTCTGCGGGGGACGCTATCGGTCCACTCGATCTACGATAGCCTCACCGTCACGATCGCAGGGCAGCAGGTGCCGCTGGAATACGACCAAACCGCCGTCCGCGCCCTTTTCATCACCGAGGGACGGGGCTGGACCAGGGAGCTTTCCGGCCTGTTCGCCGGCAACCTGGTCGACCAGGGGCGTGGTACCACCCTCTATGCGCTCGAACCACACCGCAGGGGCCGCATACCGGTTATACTCGTGCACGGAACCGCCTCCAGCCCATTCCGCTGGGCCGACATGGTCAACGACCTGCTGGAAGATCCACGCATTCGGGAGCGGTACGAGTTCTGGCTCTACAGCTATCCCACCGGCAATCCTATTCCCTACTCCGCCCTGCTGCTGAGGCAGTCGCTGGAACAGACCGTGGCGTCGCTGGGTGGTGTGCAGGCTGACCCGGCGCTTGGCCGGATGGTGGTGATCGGCCACAGTCAGGGCGGCCTGCTGACCAAGATGCTGACCATCGAAACCGGCGACCGGCTATGGAACATGGTGAGCCAGCGTCCCCTCGACGAGATGAAACTGTCACCGGAATCGAGGGACCTTCTGAAGGCCGGACTGTTCCTGCATCCGGTGCCGACCATCGAGACCGTGATCTTCATCGCCACGCCGCATCGTGGCAGCTACCTCGCCGGTTTCTCCGTGGCCCAGCAGATCACCCGGTTCATCACCTTGCCGCTGAGAATCTCGGCAGCCGCCGCGGAAATCCTCACCACAAACAAGGAATCCCTGCGGCTCGACCCCGGCAAAACCAGCTTCAACGCGATCTACGGCATGTCGCCAAACAACCCGGTCATCCAGGAAATCTCCCGCATTCCAGTCGCCCCCCCCATCCACGCCCACTCGATTATCCCCGAACTGGGCGACGGTCCGCTCGATACCCGCAATGATGGCGTGGTGGAGTACTCCAGCGCCCATCTGGACGGTGTCGAATCCGAACTCGTGGTCAACTCCGGTCACTCGACCCAGGCCAACCCCATCACGATCGGGGAGGTGCGCCGGATCCTGCTCGAACAGCTTGCCCGGCCGCCGGCAGCCGCTCCACCCGGTGCCACCGTCGCGCTGGCCCACTGAGCCGTATGGCCCGCGGGTTCACCCTAACGCTGTTGGCGTCCGGCGCCCTTCTGTTCACCGCCTGGGCGCTGCTGGCGCTGCATTACGCTCCGCTGGCCCGCCCGCCTGCCGGCGACGTATTGGCCGGGATACTGTTGATTCTGACGATGCTGGCCCTGGTCTGGCTGCCACTGCGCAAGGCGGCCCTCGTCTGCATGATCGGGCCTGCACTCGTGCTCGCCTGGTTTCTGACGTTGCGCCCAACCAACGACCAGCAATGGCAGCCGGAATACGCCGTGCTTCCCACCGTCGCCATCGACGGCGACACCGTCCGCATCACCGGCATCCGCGACTTTGCCTGGCACAGCGAAACCGAAGCCACCCCCGCCTATTACGACGCCACCTACGACCTCAGAACCATCGGCTCGGTCGATCTGATCGTCTCGCACTGGTCGAGCGAGGCCATCGCGCACGTCTTCGTCAGCTTCGGTTTCCAGGACGGCCGGCATCTGGCATTCTCCGTGGAGACCCGTCGCACGGTCGGCCAGGAATATTCCGTCCTCGGCGGCTTCTTCCGGAACTACGAATTATTCTACGTCGTCGCCGACGAACGGGACCTGATCGGGGTGCGAACCGACCGCCGGCACGAATCCGTTTATATCTATCCGGTCGACGTCACCCCTGAGCGCCGCAGGCTGTTGCTGCTAAGCTATCTGCGGCAGGTACAAGCCCTGGCCGAAAGGCCGGTCTTCTACAACACCCTGACGGACAACTGCACCACCAACATCGTCGCAAGGGCCGCCGGCGCCGCGGCCGACGCCCCGGTAGCCCGCTACAGTTGGAAGCTGCTGGCGAGCGGCTATGCCGATTCCTACGTCTACGACCTCGGTAGACTGAACCAGGACCTACCCTTCGATGAGCTGAAGCGCCGCAGCCTGGTACGTCGTCCGGCAGACGCCCAGATTGGCCGGGATTTCTCCAGCGAGATCCGTGCCGGGCTACCGTGACGACATGGATCGGTTCATGATGGCCCCACGCTCGGCGCCAAACGCCGCGACATCAGCTTGACGCTGGCGACGTGGTGCGAGGTCACGGCGCTTTCGATTGTTGCCCGGACATGTTTTGCCAAGCGGCGGTTGCGGTTGAGCCGGTTGTTTCACTTGCGTAAAGCCACCAGTCCGTTGTCGTAACGTGATCGTTAACTGTGATTTCATTCCGGATAGGTCTTTTTAGATTATTCTATGATATTACGTAATAATTACTTCTATTCTATCTGTCGCACAAGTTACTCTGCGCACTTGATGCGGATCAAACTGGGCAAGGGACACTTCGCCATAGTCTTTATCCATAATAACGCCCATGGGCGAAAGGAGCATCTGGATGACTGATGCAGCTCCGCAGGCATCCCCTCCGATAGCCGCGCTTCTGGCGGATATCGACGGCATGGTGGTCACGAAGGAGAAGGTGATTACCGAGCGTTCGATCCGGGCTGTGAAGAAGATGCGAGAGCGTGGGCTCATTTTCACCGTCACCAGCGGCTGCCCGCCGCGCGGCCCGCGCACACTCGTGGAGCCGCTCGGGCTGACGATGCCAATGGCCGCCTTCAACGGCGGCGTGATCATTCACCCCGACGTGTCAGTGATCGACGAGAGACTGCTGCCCGACTACTTGCTGCCGGCCCTCATCGAGAGGATTGAGTCCCATGGCCTCGACGTCTGGCTCTATAGTGCGACCGACTGGTATATCCGCTCCGCCACAATCAACGACCAGTTGAACGACGTGCTCATTTTCAAGAGCGGCGGTCTCAGCAGCGCGAGCGGTGCGGCCCTCAAGTAGAAACGGACGATCCAGGAGACCGCCGATGAAGGTGCTGACCATAGATGTGGGCGGGACGAACGTGAAGATCCTCGCCACCGGAGAGAAGGAGCGTCGGAAGCTTCCGTCGGGGCCAAAGATGACCCCTCAGCAGATGGTGACCGAAGTGAAAAAGCTGGCCGAGGACTGGGAGTATGACGCGGTATCGATAGGCTACCCCGGCCAGGTGGCCAAGGGGCGCATCGAGAGCGAGCCGCACAACCTCGCGCCGGGATGGCGAAAGTTCGATTTTGAGGCCGCCTTCAAGTGTCCCGTCAAGATCATGAACGACGCAGCGATGCAGGCACTCGGAAGCTATTCAGGCGGACTGCTGCTGTTCTTGGGTCTAGGAACCGGCCTCGGCTCCGCCATGGTGGCGGAAGGCGTCGTGATTCCAATGGAACTCGGCCACCTCTCCTACCGGAATGGGACCTTTGAGGAGTATCTGGGGGTCGCGGGGCTGAAACGACGTGGCAAGAAGAAATGGCGAGCGCAGGTTGCCTTCGCGGTCGGCCGCTGGATGGAGGCGCTCCACACCGATGACGTGGTGCTCGGGGGCGGCAACGCCAAGAAGCTGAAGGAGGTGCCGCCGGGATGCCGGATAGGCAGTAACGCTTACGCGTTCCTGGGAGGATTTCGCCTGTGGGACCCGGTCGCGGATCGCACGCCTGGTAGTAGTCCCGTTTTACAGACGATAAAGGGGCCCCGCTCATGACGACACAGGCGTCGTTGACGGCAGGGTCTGCGTGGAGGGCGCTCGCCGCCCATCACACCCGGGTCCGGGACATAATCCCCGCCGTGGCCAGCGTCTGACGGCTGAGGTTGAACCGCGCCGGGATTGCCGGAGGCTCTAAACCTTGGGGAATTGGAGCGATGGAAAAGTCGAAGTCAACGGGTCGAATGATGCAAGTTCGATACGGCGGCCCACGGCTGCCGAGCGGTACACGGCCTCCTGCACGCGCAGATTAGCGAGATACGCGCGGCCGGTGTTCTCAAGCGGCGTGCCGGAAACGAAATGAGCAACCACATGTCGCTGCAACCACTCGCAGGCACCGCCGCCGAACGTATCGTCAGGGCCGCGGTCGTATTCGTGTCGGACCTCGGGTTGCTGGTGCGGTTTCCACCACAACCCTCCGTCGCCATCGAGCCGCAGCACGCCAGTTGATCCCTCGATCCAGGCTTCTCCCATTGTCCGGCGCGGATTGCTGGCAACATGGTCGTTCAGTCGGTTGCCATCGAACAGCCCGGTCGTGCCATTTTCGAATTCAAACACGATGTAGCCGGCATCCTCGCCGGCGATGACCGGGTTGATCCTGCGCAGGCGCGCGTAGACAGCGGCGACCTCACCCATCAGGAAGCGGAAAGTGTCGATCCAGTGTATCGCCGTCTCCTTAACGAGGAAGCGCGGCATTTGCTGGAAGTAAGGCTGGCGTTCGAGGTAAGCGTCCTGTCCTTGGCCGTCACCGGGACGCAGCCGGAAAGCGATCGAGTGCAACGTCCCTAACTTACCCGCATCGATCATGCGTCCGGCCTCGCGATACCACGGTTGCCACCGGATATTCTCGTGGATCACGAGTGGAACCCGTGCGCGTTCGGCAAGCTCGGTGAGCGCGACCGCGTCGGCATACGACGTCCCGAAGGGCTTCTGACAGATCGTCGGAATGCCGCGGGCCGTCGTCCTGGCGACGCAGGCATGATGGGTTTCCGGCGGGGTGATCAGGTCCACGAGATCAGGCTTCACAGCGTCGAGCGCCGCGTCGAGGTCACCGTAAACCGCCGGGATGCCGTAACGGTCGGCCAGCGCACGGGCCTTCGGCTGGTCGCGATCGACGATAGCCACGCAGTCCGCGTCCGCGATGTTGCGCCAGCCAAGATACTGGAACTGGCTGAAATAGCCTGCACCAACCCCGAGCACGCGAAGCCTGGCCATCGCCGCCTCCCTACAGGTTGGACGCGATCGCGGCGGCGATTGCGCCCGTGCCGTCGCGGCCGCCCAGTTCGAACGGCTTCAGCCTGCCCGACGCATATGCCGCGTCGACGGCGCGCTCGAGCCGCAAGGCATCCTGTGCGAGCGCATCGACACCGGTGCGTTCGGCAAGCCAGTCGAGCATCATTGCCGCGGAGAGGATGGTCGCGGTCGGATTAGCGCGGCCCTGGCCGGCGATATCGGGTGCCGAACCGTGGCATGGCTGGAACAGAGCATGCTCGTCCCCGATGTCGGCCGATGGCGCCATCCCCATGCCGCCGACGAGCCCCGCGGTGAGGTCGGACAGGATGTCACCGAACATGTTCTCGGTGACGAGCACGTCATAGTCCCATGGCTTGCGGATCATATCGAGCGCGGTGGCATCAATGTAATTGTGGCGCGCCTGGACGGCAGGGAATCGCTGAGCGCGCTCGTCGAATATCTTTCGGAAAAACGCCATCGAGCGAAACACGTTGGCCTTGTCCACACAGGTCACGTGCCCGGGATGCCCGCGCTGCTTGCGCCGCTCCGCCAGCCGAAATGCGAAGTCATGCACACGCTCCGAACCGGCGCGCGTGATGACCATGGTATCGCGCGCCTCGCGATCATCGGTCACCGTACCCTTGTCTCGCAGAGCGAACAGCCCCTCGGTCGACTCGCGGATCACGACGAGATCGATGTTGGCTGCGCGCGGGTCCGCGAGTTGCTGAGGCATCCCCGGAAGTGGCCGCGCCGGCCGTACGCCGGCGTACAGGCCGAGCTCGACGCGCAGGTCCAGTTGCGGGGCGATTTCGGTGCCATCGGGATATCGGATCTCGGGCCAACCCATTGCGCCGAACAGCGTGGCATCGGCGGCCCGCGCGGCGGCCAGCGTCTCCGGCGGCAGGGCTATGCCAGTGGCTTTGTAGTGCCGCGCACCAGCGGGATGCGAGGCGAACCGGAATGTGTAGGGCGCATCGTGCGCGAGTTTCTCGAGCAGCGGCACCGTGGCGTCGATCACTTCCGGGCCGATCCCGTCACCGGCCAGGACGGCTATATCGAGGACACGGGCCGTGTTGGCAGTCGTCATGATGTTCTCATAGGGTTTTGAGTTGGTGATATTCGAGTATCGCAAGCAGTTCGCGGGTGCCACGCTCGCGATGGGCCCGTTGTGCATCGAACGCGGCGCGGGCGTCGCCGGCACGGATCTTCTCCACCACGTCCATGTGCTCGCGGGTCGAATGGGTCGGCTTGGGGCGCATCCTTAGCGTGACCGCCCGGGCGCGATGCGCTCGGTCCGCGCAATTCCGCGCCACCTCCACCAGCAGGCGGTTGCCGGACAGTTCGACGAGGTTGCGGTGGAAACTCTCGTCGGCGGATGCCCACGCATCCAGGTCTTCGGCGTTGAGCGCGTGCTCTGTCGCGGCCGCTGCATCAAGTAGGGGTTTCAGTTGCGCTCTGGTGAGCCTTCGGCGCGCGGCAAGTTCCGCGGCCATCGCTTCCAGCGCGGTGAGCATTTGGTAGATATCACGCATGTCGTCAGCCGAAACGGGCAGCACGCGCATTCCATGGCGCGGGATCACCTCGACCAGCCCTTCGTTCTGGAGTCGGACCAACGCCTCGCGCAGTGGCGTGCGGCTCATCCCGAGTTCAAGGGCGAGCTCTTGTTCAAGTGCGCGATAACCCGGCGGCCAGGCGTTGTCGATGACGCGCTGGCGCAGCGTCCGATATGCGGTTTCGACCAGCGACCCGGTTGGTACCGCCGGGTTCGACGATGGCGTCCGATCCGGGGCCGTCGCTCGTTTCTGGCTCACGTTGGCCAGTTCCAGTGCGCCGGGGCCAGGCCCGCGACCGGCGAGCGAAAGGCATAGATCGCATCGTCGAGGAGGCAGCCAAGATACGCAGTACGCCTGTCGGTGCCGCCAAAGGCAATGCTTGAAATGTTGCGCAGCATTTGGCTCTTGACGTCATCGAGGTGCGGGCGGTCGATTTCCCCAGCGATGTAGGCACGCTCGACCCACGCCAGATGTTCGGGATCGCAGTCCTCGACGATCGTTGCGATCGCGCGGTCCGGGGAGACACGCAGCACGCGATTGCTGATGATCGACACGATCCACAGGTGGCCGTCCTCGTCGAAGGCCATGCCGTCGGGGTATGTGCCCGCGCCGTGTTCCACGAAGACCTCGCGTTGCCCGAGGCTGCCATCATGACGTACGGGAAATCGCGAGGTGACCCGCGCGAACGTTTCATTGACGTACAGCCAGTTCCCGCTTGCATCGAGAACGACCTCGTTTGTGTAGCCGAGCCCGTCGGCGACGATGCGCGCGCCGCGGCGGTCGACGAGCACAATGAAGCCGTCGGCGACATCGTGACGATAGCCGAGCGCCCGCGGCACATGGCGCGTGCTGACAGTGATCCAGACCCGGCCTTGGGCATCCTCAACCACAAAATTTGACGGCGGCAATGGGATGCCGTCCACCGCCTCGAGGAACGGCCGGACAGTGCCGTCGCGCGACAACGCGAACACGCCGCCGAGGTCGGTGCCCAGATCGGTAAACAGAAAGGATCCGTCACGGCGCAACGCGATGCCGTTCGGCCGCGCTGGCCGGTTGCCCGGAAGCGTGCAAGCGTAAAGTACCTGCGTGCCATCGGGACGAATGTGCGCAACGCCACCGCGCCAGTCGGCTGTGTAGAGGTTGCCCCGCTGATCGGCGAGCACGCATTCGGGGCGTTTCAGGCCCGTGCCGATGCGCCTTATCGATGCGAGACCGATTGGCTGTTGACCGGTGACGACCGGCATTCCGGGACTCCTCCTGGCGGGTTGCGTGCAACTGGCCGCTTTTATGTGTACGTTTATGTATACGTTATTACCGCCTTTCGGAGGACCGTCAATGCCCCGGGCATGCGGGTGTCCCGAGTTCTTCCCACCGGGCTTCGAGCCGCAGACCGGATCGTCGCCGGCTCTGGCGATCTACATATGCCGGAATGACGGAGCGATGGTCGCGGGCGTCGCCTTGCCATCCGCCAGTTCCGGCAAACGGATCAGCACGTCGATAAAAAGATCCTTCAGCTCGCGGTTGTCGGAATCGCTATCTGGCCCAAAATGGAAGTCTGGCGGCAGAATAGCGCGTTGCGCACGCGACACGCCGAATAGCTTTGCAAGAGCGTGGAGAAGTGCGGTCTTCCCGGCGGCGTTCGAGCTGACGATGGCGGTGATTTCAGGAGAGATGGGCACCTCGATCGGATCGGGACCGAAGCAGTGGAAGCCGGACAGGGTGACTGTTTCGATACGCAGGGGCTTCCTTTCTTCAACCCGTTGCAGGCAGCGGATCGGTGCCCTCGCTCAGGATGGCAAGATAGCGACGGTAACTGAAAACGCGGCCCCGCTTTCGGCCCGTGACTTCCTCGACGATTCCGAAATGCTCAAGATCGGCGAGCGCCGCATTGACCGTCGGGGCCGAGAGGCCGGTCTGCCGGACAAGTTGGTTAGCGTTCAAGAACGGATTCTGCTGGAACAGATCGTGGATGCGGAGCGCGGAACCAGCACGGTCACTCGCCGCCGTGATGCGCTCTCGGTCTTCTTTGAACAGATCGACAATACGGGTGGCGGCGTCGAAGGCCTGGTTTGCGGTATCAGCTACACCGACGAGGAAGAAATCGAGCCAGGCCTCCCAATTGCCGTGCTCACGCACCTCTTGAAGCAGCCGATAGTAGTCCGTACGATGCGTCTTGAGGAAAAGGCTGAGGTAGAGCAGCGGCTTTCGCAGAACGCCATTGACGCAGAGGTATAACGTGACCAGCAAGCGGCCGATACGGCCGTTTCCATCTAGAAATGGATGAATAGTCTCGAACTGGACGTGCAGCAAGCCAGCCTTGATAAGCGCCGGTAGTCGCGATTCGTCCTCATGCATGAAGCGCTCCAGGGCATCGAGGCAGGCGGCAAGTTCGGTGACGGGTGGCGGCACGAACAGCGCGTTGCCCGGACGTGTGCCGCCAATCCAGTTCTGTGACCGCCGAAACTCGCCGGGGCTCTTTGTGCCGCCCCGCCCACTTTGCAGCAATCGCGCGTGGATTTCGCGGATTAGGCGTAGGGACAACGGCAAGTCTTTCATCCGCTCGAGCCCGTACATCATCGCATCGACGTAGTTCGAGACTTCGCGGATGTCGTCAATCGGTTGGCCTGCCTGCGCCTCTGTTTCGAAGCGCAGGAGGTCGGAGAGCGTCGATTGCGTGCCTTCGATCTGAGACGAAAGCACTGCTTCCTTGCGTACATACATGTAGAGGAACAGCTCCTGACGCGGCAGCAGCATCGTGATGCCGTCAAGCCGCCCTAGGGCGCGTTCGGCGAGGCTGAGTCGATCCAGAAGCGTAAGCACGTTGATCGTGGGCGCTGGCGGCAGGGGAGGCGGCACGAAGGCGCGCACCATCTCGCCCGCGACGGGCGTTTCCACAAACCGACCAGGGCGCTTATTGGGGTGGGAATCGTCCATGGCTCATTGTGGCCGCCCATGCTTATTAAAGCAATGCGACCATTGCTTTAATAGCGGGGAGGCTAATGCAAGCTCGCTTAAATAAGCGCCCCGTGAACGTTGACACATTGGTTGGGGGTTATCCCCTCGATTTCCAATTAAGAAAAGCGGAAGGAATATCGGATAACCATATGAGTCCGTGCAAATTGGACCGCAGAGTTGTCGAGCATGGTTGCGGTGGGAGCCGCATTACCGGGCTGATGTCACGCCCTTCTCAACAGAAAATCGATGATATCAACGGACCAAATGCCATCCCCACCCGCTGGGCCGGGTACGCAGGGCGGTAAGGAGGGATACCGGACTTATGGCCACGGGGCGGTGAAAGGACTGGGGAGCCCCCGCGGTGCATGATGGATTACATGTAACTATATCGGAGCCTTGTCATGGCGACAGCATCAAGCGCCAAGCCCTCGCGCATCAAGGTGCGGGAACATCGCGAGCGCCTGCGCGAGCAAGGCCTGCGCCCGATACAGATTTGGGTGCCCGACGTGCGTTCCCCCTCGTTCCGCTCCGAAGCGCATCGCCAGTCGGCCGCCATCGCCGCCAGTGCTCAAGCGCGGGATGATCAGGCGTTCATCGACGCCGTGACGGACTGGGGCGATGAATGAGGCGAGGCGACATTTGGACCGTCGCCGGTGGCAAGGACATCGCGGGCAAACCGCGTCCCGTCGTCATCGTTCAGGACGATAGCTTCGACGCGACCGACTCGATCACCATCCGCGCCTTCATCACGGATGAGACGGACGCGCCGCTGTTCCGTCTGCCGGTGCAGCCCAACGAGCGCAATGGCCTGCGGGCGGCTTGCAGTTTGATGGTGGACAAGATTTCTACCGTCCCAAAGACCAAAGTCGGCGCGCGCGTTGGCAGGTTGGACGACGAGGATATTCTGCGGCTCAACCAAGCCGTTCTCGTGTTCCTAGGGCTGGCTGTCTCGCCAAGGACCAAGCAGGAAGGCCTGCCGATCTCTATGTCGTGCCCGGCACGCTGGCCGCACCTTGGCGGCCCGGTCAAACACGACGTTGATCCTGGAGCGTCGTGGACGACTGCCGGCGCGTGTGCCCATCACGAACGCCGAGACCGATATATTCGAAGCATGGTTCGGCTACGTCCGGCGTTCGCAGCTCTGATCTGAAATGGCGGAGGGGATGAGATTCGAACTCACGGTACGGGTTGACCCCGTACAACGGTTTAGCAAACCGCCGCCTTCAGCCACTCGGCCACCCCTCCGCCGGGGCAACATCCCTGAACCACCCAGTTTCCCGGAGAATCCAGACACGGCGTTTGCAGCGCTCCTTGTAGGGAAGCGCTGCCTCAGCGTCAAACCCGAATCTAGCTTAGTGCCACCTCGAACCCCTTTGCCGTCGCCGGGCGTGCCATCAGCGCCTCATACCACCGCTTCACATTCGGGAAGTTCGCCAGGTCGATCTTGTGCCGCTCATGCCGCCAAGCCCAACCCAGGATGGCGAAATCCGCGATCGAGAGCTCATCCGCCACGTATTCATGCTGCGCCAGGCGGCGGTCCAGCACGCCATATAGCCGAGCAGTTTCCTTGGAATAGCGCTCAAGCCCGTAGCGTTGGTCGTGCGGGTTTTCCACCTGCAGGAAGTGATGCACCTGCCCGGGCATCGGGCCGAAGCCGCCCATCTGCCACATCAGCCACTCCAGCACCGGCACCTGCTTGCGCGGATCGGCCGGATAGAACTTCCCGGTCTTCTGCCCCAGGTAGATCAGAATCGCGCCCGACTCGAACACGCTGATCGGTTTACCGCCGGGCCCGTCCGGATCGATGATCGCTGGAATGCGGTTGTTCGGGCTGATTTTCAGGAAGGCCGGATTGAACTGCTCATTTTTCGAGATGTTGACCGTATGCACATTATACGGCAGGCCCATCTCTTCCAGCGCAACGCTGATCTTGCGGCCGTTCGGTGTGTTCCAGGTGTAAAGTTCGATCGCCATGTTCCGCCGTCCGTGAAATTTGACCTTACAGTGACCACAAGCGCGATACCGGGGCAAGACGCCGGCCAAGGGAGTGAACCGACGTGAAGATTGCCACCTGGAACGTCAACTCGATCCGCCAGCGGGAAGGCCACGTGCAACGCTGGCTGGAGAAGACCCAGCCCGACGTGCTTTTCCTGCAAGAGATCAAATGCGAAACCCAGGCCTTCCCGTCCCTGCCGTTCCACGGCCTGGGCTACACGGCCGAAGCGGTCGGGCAGAAGTCCTACAACGGCGTAGCCGTCCTGGCCCGCGTCCCGTTCACCGTCGTTCACCGTGCCCTGCCCGGCCTTCCCCAGGACGATGCCCAGGCCCGCTATATCGAGGTCGAGGCCGACGGCATCACCCTGATCGGCATCTACCTGCCGAACGGCAACAGCCGCGGCGACGAGGGCTTCGCTTACAAGCTCGCCTGGATGGACCGCCTTGCCGACCGTGCCCAGGCGCTGCTGGATCAGGACCGCCCGGTGATCATCACCGGCGACTTCAACGTCTGCCCGACCGACGAGGACTACGCCCCTGGCGCGCTCTCGCCGAACGACGCGCTCAACCGCCCCGAATCCCGGGCGCGCTATCGCCGCCTGCTGTGGATGGGACTGACCGACGCGGTGCGCGCGATGCATCCAAGCGGCCCGGTCTACACCTTCTGGGACTATCAGGCCGGTGCATGGCAGCGGGACATGGGCCTGCGGATAGACCACGCCCTGCTCTCACCCACCTTGGCGGAGCGGCTGGTGTCAGCCGACCCCGACAAGGCGGAACGTGATCAGCCGCAACCCTCCGACCATGTGCCGGTGGTCACGACGCTGGGCTGACGGTTACTCCCAGTGAGCGGGCCTCCAGACGTAGCGCCCCTCGTGCGGCGCCCACATCCAACGGCCTTCGGCGTAATGGCCGTAATGGGGCCGACGCTCCACATAGTGGCCGCCTAGCCAAACATAGCGGTAGCCATCCCAATGCCAATGGCCGGGTTGCCAGACCACGCGTCCACCAGGAGGGGGCGGCACGACCTCCATGCGCGGTGGTGGAATCGGTGCGTAATTTGGCGGCGGCGGTTGCGCGCTGGCGCTGCCAATCCCAACCAGAAAAACGGCTGCACCAACATTAAGCCACTTCATCGACCGATTCCCTGCCAGACGCTTGGCGCCATATGCCAATGGCACCCATAATCCCAAGTACCGTATTGTAACAGCCGGGTCGCGGCGAGACCTGGTTGGATGCCGACGCGGCAATGGGTTTCAGCCTTGGTTTCGGGATGGGTTGCCTCCCCCAAGCCCTTCGGCGCCACCAACAGCGCGGATTTCCAGATCAGACCGGCAGCGGCTTGCCGCCCGGCACCGCGCCACGACCGTGAGAATTCAATTGCAAACCGAAGCAGGTTTTGTTTCCATAACAAAACTCTTTCGATTCCACGCCGAGATGCCAAACATGTATCGCTGCCATTTCATGTATGCGGGTCACATCGCACAAGGCTGCCATCTGAAGGTAGAAACCCTGGACGCGGCAATCGCGACGGCGCGGAAAATCCTGGCCGATACGATCGACGACGACGATTGCGACCGGCTCGAAATCTGGCTCGATAGCGCCCTATTATACGAATTTTCCGTATAAACGAGCCGGCAAGCCGCCGGACGCGCGAACCGCGCACACAACCGCGTTTGATTGGGCGATTCCCCTCGCAAGAACAGCCAGCGAAAACGTACTCACGCAATAGTTTATTTCTGAATTAACACTTGTGTATTGTCGCATCGATGCAATGCCGCTTGAACGGTGACCTGTTGGAAATCAAATTGCCCAGGAGCACCCGAATACAATGAGGCTCAGCAAAGAAGCGCTGTCGATCAAGGTCGTTGTCCGCCGGGCCAGACGGGGCACGACACCATTCGTCTGGGAAATCAATCGGGACAGTATGCCCGAACCGGTTTACGTCTCGCCCGAGGCTTTCGTCAGCATGGAGGACGCCTTCCGCGCGGGCCAGGCAAGGCTGGCCGAGTTCACGCCGACGCGCGGATCGATCCCGGAGGTCGCGGACTTGTACGCCGAAGTTGGATAATTCTCCGCTGGCGTTAAGCCCGCGTTAGGAATTCCCGGCGAAACTGCCTCCCGCGACAATGCAGGAGGCAGGAATGCGAGGCGCGATACCGACCCTGGCGATGACGATCTCGCTCCTCACCGTGGCGGCGGATGCGTTCGACGCCCAAGGCGCGGATATCATCGGCTTACGCCTGGGCATGCCCGAGGCCGAGGTCGTCATGGCCCTGGGCCACCAGGGCTTTTCCGCGACACGGGACCGCGATGCCCTGATCGCCAAGACACGGGACGGGAATTTGACGATCGATCTGATGGGCAGTCGGGTCCACGAAATCCGCTACGAGTTCCAGGCCCGGGGAGCGGGCGAAGCCGACAAGATCGCGACCTCGATTCTTGACCGATTCGGATCACCGAACCAGACGAATCCCATGAGCTGGTGCCAGTCAAACGGCCGCGATGGCACATGTCCGCCCCAGGCCGCCTCGCTGACTTTTTTTCCGGAGACGCGGACACTGGTGCTTCGCGCCGGGACACCGATGCCCCCGTAAACGCGGGCCATCAACCATTTATTAACCTTTTCCAGTTAAACCCGAACCATGAACTGGCGTCTTCCCCTGGCCTTGCTGGCATTCTCCCTTCCTGTCCGGGTCCAAGCGGATACGCAGACCTTCCCCCAGACCATACCCAGCCAAGTATGCCGCCAGGCGATCTCCGCCGCTGAACGCGCGCACGGCATACCGTCGCACCTTCTTGCGGCCATCGCCCGTGTCGAGAGTGGGCGGAAGGACCAAACATCCGGGACATTCAATCCGTGGCCCTGGACCGTTAACGTCGACGGTCAGGGCAGTTTCTACGATGTTAAGGCCCAGGCCGTCGCGGCCGCCATCGCGATGCGCCCGCGAGTGACAAGATCCATCGACGTCGGATGCATGCAAATCAGCCTGACGCATCATGCCGACGCCTTCGCCAGCCTGGATCAGGCATTCGACCCGATGGCGAATGCCGACTATGGGGCGCGCTTCCTGCTCCAGTTGTTCGCCAAGACCCAATCCTGGCCAAGGGCCGTCGAACTATACCATTCCGCCACGCCCGAACTTGGCCTCGATTACCGGCTGAAGGTCTACGCGGCCTGGCCCGAGGAGCGGAAACTGGCCGAGGCGCAGGCCCCTGCCCCACTCGCATCCGCATGGGCATCCACCGTCAATCGCAGCCTGCTGACAGCCCCCTTGCGACAGAGCGCACCAAGAATCCAGCCTCGGATGCCGTCCATGGGCGGTGAAATCCCGCCCGGACGGACGTTGGAGGCTTACCGGGCATCACCCGTCCGGATGGCGCTGCGGGCCGCGCCCTAGTCGGCCTCGGGGCCGGCTATCCGGCCAAGGCTGCCGCGTAGCCGGTCCAACAGACGGAATAACTGAACGCACTCCTCAGTCGAGAACCCATCCAGCGCCTCCGCATAGTACGCTCGGATTCCCGACTGCATCGCGCGCCATGTATTCGCGCCGCCCGGTGTCAGGCGGATATGCCGCAGTCGGCCGTCGCCGGCGATCCGAACGCGCTCGATATGGCCGTGGCGTTCCAGCCGATCCAGCACGGCCGTCAGGTTCTGGCGGCTGACCATCAGAAACCCGATCAGGTCCTTTACCGTCATCCCTGCCTCCCGCACCCCGGGCCGCGACAGGGCGCCCAGCACAGCCCACTGCTGCGTCGTCGCACCCTGCCCACTGACCGCGCGCGTGCCGGTTTTATGCAGCAGGTTGGACGCTTGGTACAGCCGCAGGAACAGCCGGTTGGCGATATCGAACCGGGCAGTTTCATCCAAGCTGTCGATCGGCGCAATCTGATCCATCAATACCTTGCTACATATGACTTGCCGGACGGCGATAGATGTGTCATACCATTGCTATATCTCGGGCGCCAGATTTATCCGCATCGCCCGCTTCAAGGAGGAAACAATGCGCGGTCTGTCCGGAAAAGTCGTCATCGTCACCGGCGGCGGCGGTGGAATCGGCGGGGCAACCTGCCGCCGATTCGCCGAGGAAGGCGCCAAGGTGGCGGTGTTCGATATCAATGAAGCCGCCGCGCAAAAGGTCGCCGACGCGATCACCGCGGCCGGCGGGCAGGCCGAGGCCATCGCCTGCGATATCACCGACCACGAAGCCGTCACCGCGGCCGTCGCCGGCGTCGTCGCACGGCACGGCCGCGTCGATGTCCTGGTCAACAACGCCGGATGGGACGTCTTTCGCCTGTTCAAGGACAGCAAGCCCGACGAATGGCGCAAGCTGATCGACATCAACCTGATCGGCGCCCTCAACCTCACCCATGCCGTCCTGCCGGGGATGATGACCCAGGGTGGCGGACGCATCGTGATGATCGCCTCCGACGCCGCCCGCGTCGGCTCCTCGGGTGAGGCCGTTTACGCCGCCTGCAAGGCCGGCCTCGTCGGCTTCGCCAAGACTCTTGCCCGCGAGCACGCCCGTCACCGGATCAGCGTCAACGTCGTCTGCCCCGGCGCCACCAACACCGCCCTGTTCGCCGAATATAAACGCGGCGCGGGCAATCCCGAAAAGCTGGAGGAGGCCTTCCGCCGAGCGGTCCCAATGGGCCGCATCGGCGAACCCGAGGACCTGCCCGGCGCGATCCTGTTCTTCTCCTCGGACGACGCGGCTTTCATCACCGGACAGGTGATCAGCGTCTCCGGCGGACTGACGATGGCGGGTTAAGGAGAATACCAAATGACCTACGAAGACATCCTATATGAAGTCCGCGACGGCGTCGCGCACATCACCATCAATCGCCCCCAGGTGCTGAACGCGTTTCGCGGCAAAACTTGCGAGGAACTGATCCATGCGTTCAACCGGGCGGGCTGGGACAAAACCATCGGCGTGATCGTGCTGGGCGGTGCCGGAGACCGGGCGTTCTGCACCGGCGGGGATCAGTCGGCGCATGAGGGCCAGTATGACGGCCGGGGCATGATCGGCCTGCCGATCGAGGAACTGCAAAGCCTGATCCGCGATGTCCCCAAGCCGGTGATCGCGCGCGTGCAGGGCTATGCGATCGGCGGCGGCAACGTGTTGGCGACGTTGTGCGATCTGACCATCGCCTCGGAAAAGGCTCAGTTTGGTCAGGTCGGCCCCAAGGTCGGGTCGGTGGATCCGGGCTTCGGCACCGCTTACCTCGCCAGGGTTGTTGGTGAAAAGAAGGCGCGCGAGATCTGGTATCTGAACCGCCGTTACACCGCCGCCGAGGCGCTCGACATGGGTCTGGTCAATACCGTCGTGCCGCACGACCAACTTGACGCCGAAGTCGCCAAATGGTGCGCCGAAATCATGGAGCGCAGCCCGACCGCGATCACGATCGCCAAACGCTCGTTCAATGCCGATTCAGAAAGCATCCGCGGCATCGGCAACATGGGGATGCAGGCGCTGTCGATGTATTACGCGACCGAGGAGTCGAAGGAAGGTGTCCGCGCCTTCAACGAAAAGCGCAAACCGGACTTCCGCAAGCATCAAATATGAGCGCAACATTAACCGAAGAGCAGCGCGCCTTCCAGGAGGTCGCGCAACGCTTCGCCCGCGAACGCCTGGCGCCGGGATACATGGCGCGCGAGCAAGCCGGCACGATCGACCGCGATCTGGTGCGGGAGATGGGATCGCTGGGCCTGATCGGCGCCGATCTGCCGGAGCAATATGGCGGTATGGGCGCCTCCAGCGTCACCACCGGCGTGGTGATCGAGGCAGTGTCCCATGCCGATATCAACGTCTCCTACGTGCAGCTTCTGGGGTCGTTGAACGGGCAGATCGTGGCGCGACACGCCTCCCCTACCCTGGCTTCACACTGGATTCCGCGCATCGTGTCCGGGGACGCGCTGTTTGCCCTGGCGCTGACCGAACCGCGCGGCGGGTCCGACGCCGCCAACCTGTCGTTGTCTGCTCGTCGTGACGGCGATCATTACATTCTGCGTGGCGAGAAGTCCTCCATCAGCATGGCGGACCAGGCCGATGCCGCCGTGGTCTTCGCCCGTACCGGCGATGCCGGCGCCAAGGGCGTATCGGCCTTCCTCGTGCCGCTGGATCTGCCCGGCATTTCCAGGACCCGCTTCAACGACCTCGGCAGCAAAGCCATCGGCCGCGGCTCGATCTTTTTCGACGATGCAAGAATCTCCGTCGAGAACCGCCTCGCCGGCGAAGGCCAGGGCTTCGTTCAGGTCATGCAGGGGTTCGATTACAGCAGGGCACTGATCGGGCTGCAATGTTGTGCGGCGGCACAGGCCTCGTTGGATGAAAGTTGGGCCTACATAACGGAACGCCAGGCATTCGGCGCACCGATCGCGCAATACCAGGGCGTCAGCTTCCCACTGGCCGAGGGCGAGGGAATGATCGCCGCCGTCCGCCAGCTTTGCTACCATACCCTGGCGCTACGTGACGCCGAGGCCCCGCACACCGCCGAAGCCGCGATGTGCAAATGGCTCGGTCCCAAAACAGCCGTCGATATCATCCACCAGTGCCTGCTGACGCACGGTCATTACGGCTGGTCACTCGACCTGCCGCATCAGCAGCGCCTGCGCGACGTGATGGGGTTGGAGATCGGCGACGGGACCGCACAAATAATGAAGATGATCGTCGCAAGGGAAAAGGCCGGCAAAGTATCCGTGCAGCACCTGACGCGCGCATAACCGGGAGGCTTAACAATGAAATACGACCAGGGGAAAATCCTGAGCCGGCGGGCTGCGATGGTGGCAAGCGGCGACTGGCTGGATGTAACGCTACTGGACCATCTCGCGCGGGCACCACTGGACAAAACCGCCATCGTGGCCATCCGCACCGACGGCCTGACCGCGCCGGCGGAAACCCGGTTGACCTATCGCGAACTCGACCGCCGGGCGGGTCTGGTCGCCGCGAATTTGCGGGCGCGCGGGGTCGGGCCGGGCGACACGGTTTCGTTCCAGTTGCCAAACTGGTGGGAATTTTCCGTTCTCCATCTGGCCTGCTTGAAACTGGGCGCGGTCAGCAACCCGCTGATGGTGATCTTCCGTGAGCGCGAACTCAGCTTCATGCTGGCGCTCGCCGAAACGAAGGTGCTGGTGGTTCCAGAGCGGTTTCGCGGCTTCGACCATGGCGCGATGGCGGTCGCGCTGAAGGCGAAACTGCCAGATCTGGCCCATGTCTTCGTCGCCGGCGGTTCGGTGGAAGGCGCCGAGGACTTCACCGCCCTGCTCTCTCCAGCGCCGGGCATCGGCCAGACCGCCCTGGCACCCGACGACGTGATCCAACTGCTCTACACCAGCGGCACCACGGGCGAGCCAAAAGGCGTGCTGCACACGTCCAACACCATGCTGTCGAACCTGGTGCCGTTCGCGGATCGGTTGGCATTGGGCGCGGACGACGTGATCCACATGCCCTCGCCGATGGCGCATCAGTTGGGCTTCATGTACGGCTTGGTTCTGCCGGTCATGCTGGGCGCCACGGCGGTGCTGCAAGATGTCTTCTCCGCCCCGGAAATGGCGCGCCAGATCGCCCAGGAAAGCGCCACCTTCACCATGGGCGCGACGCCCTTCCTGAATGATCTCACAGAGTATGTCGCGGGCGGCGGCGGCGCGACTCCCAGTCTGCGGGTGTTCGTTTCGGCCGGCGCGCCGATCCCCCGAGCGCTGGTGGCCAAGGCGCGCCCGACTCTGGGCGCGACGATCATCTCCGCCTGGGGCATGTCGGAAAACGGTGCGGTAACAACAACGAATCTGGACGACCCCGAGGAAAAGGCCACGACGACGGATGGTTGCGCCCTGAAGGGAATGGAAGTCCGGGTCATCGACCCCGACGGCCAACCAGTCCCAACCGGAACCGAGGGGCACCTGCAAGTCCGGGGCTGCTCCAACTTCGTTGGATACCTGAAACGCCCTGATCTGGACAGCACCGACGCCGATGGGTGGTTCGATACCGGTGACCTCGCCCGTATGGACGACCAGGGCTACATCCGTATCGCCGGTCGATCCAAGGACATCATCATCCGGGGCGGCGAAAACATCCCCGTGGTGGAAGTCGAGAACCTGCTGTTCCGCCACCCCGCCATCGCCGAGGTCGTTGTGGTGGGCTACCCCGACGAACGCCTGGGCGAACGCGCCTGCGCCTTTGTCCGGCCGCGAGAGGGCGAGCAGTTCTCATTCGCCGACATGACCACCTACCTCGCCGATCAGAAAATGGCTCGGCAGTACATCCCCGAACGGCTGGAAGTGGTGGCGGAACTACCCCGCACACCTAGCGGCAAGGTTCAAAAGTTCCGTCTGCGAGAGGTGCTGCGGCAGTCGTAACGCCGATATCGGCTTGGTTTGGGCATCCGCGGTGGAAAAATTGCTTGCGGTGCCGAACGACCCGCCAGCCCATCCGCGATGCCCCAGAACCCGCCTATCCCGCGTGGGACCGCAAAGCCGCAAACCCCTTCTTCAAATCGGCGATCAGGTCGTCCACGTCCTCCAGCCCGATATGCACACGCACCACCGGCCCGGCGAACTGACCACTGCCGGCGGTCCGCGTCACGAAGCCAGTCGTGGGAACCGCCAGACTCTCGTATCCACCCCACGAGGCGCCGATCCCAAACAGGTCCAGCGCCTCGACAAAGGCATGCGTCGCCTCGGGTGAGAAATGCGGCTTGAACTCCACCCCGAACAGGCTGCACGCGCCGGTAAAGTCCCGCCGCCAGATCGCATGGCCGGGCGCGCCGGGCAGACCCGGATGCAACACCTGCGCGACCTCCGGCTGTTGCCGTAACCAGTGGGCGACCTGCAACGCCGACTCCATCTGCGCCTGTAGCCGCACGGCCATCGTGCGGATACCACGCAGGGTCAGCCAGCAATCGTCCGGGCTGGCATACTGTCCAAGGGTGCGGCCAGCGGCATGCAGGATCTGCCAGTCCGCATCGTTGTTGACCGTGATCGCCCCGATCAGCACGTCCGAATGTCCGGCCGGATACTTCGTTGCCGCCTGGATCGAGACATCGACGCCATGTTTGAACGGCTGGAAGTGATGGATGCCCCAGGTGTTGTCCATGAACACCTTCGCCCCGCCAGCATGGGCGGCCCTGGCGATAGCGGGCACGTCCTGGATTTCGAAGGTGTGGCTGCCAGGGCTTTCGGTATAGACAACCCTGGTGTTCGGCCGCATCAGCGCGGCCACGCCGGCCTCATCGATTTCCGGCACATAGAACGTTGTTTCCACACCGAAATCGCGCAGCATGGTGGAGGCGAAATTGCGCGCCGGGCCATAGACATGATCCGGCATCAGCATGTGATCGCCGGCCTTCAGCCACGCCAGCAGCGGCGTGGTCACCGCCGCCAGCCCGGTGGAGACGATGTAGCACCGCGTCCCGCCCTCGATAGCGGCGATCGCGTCCTCCAGCGCCCAGTGCGTCGCGGAACCGCCGGTGCCGTAGGTCAGCACCCGCTCCCCGCGCTTGGCCTGAAGCGCCTGACGCTCTTTCACCGTCGGCACCAGCACGGTGGAGCCACGCAGCAGCGGCGGGTTCACGAACCCATGCTCCCGCTTCGTCGCGCGGCCGATATGGGAAAGGGTTGTGCGGAAGCCGCGCTTGGTCTCGTCAGTCATCAGGATCAGCCTACCTCGATCGGGGTGTCGGAGCGTCCGCCCCATTCCGTCCAGGACCCGTCATAAACGGCGCCTTCCGGAAAGCCAGCGATTCGCAGCCCAAGGGTCAAAATGCAGGCGGTGACGCCCGATCCGCAGCTCGTGACCAGCGGCTTGGAGCCATCGACCCCGGCGGCTTCGAACCGGGCGCGGACCTCGCCCGCGGGTTTGAAGGTGCCATCGGGCATCAGCAGATCGGTGTACGGAACACTGGCGGACCCGGGGATGTGACCGCTGCGCATTCCGGCGCGGGGCTCCGGTACCGCGCCGGTGAAACGCCCGGCCGCACGGGCATCCAGCACCAGTTCCGACCGCGAGAGCACGTTGCGCAGGATGTCGCCGACACCACGCACCTGGCTGGCGCGGTAGTCCGCCCTGAACGTCCCCGGCGCGGGCGCGGCCCCTTCACCGTCGCCGGTCGGCCGCGACTCCTTGATCCATTTTGGCAAACCGCCATCCAGCACGGCGGCGTTATCGTGTCCGAACAGCCCCATCAGCCACCAGCCACGGGCCGCGGACGCAAGCCCCTTCTGGTCATAGAACACGATCCGGGAGGTATTGCTGACACCAAGCTGGGCCATCAGTTTGGCGAACCGGCCGGGCGTCGGCACCATATGCGGCAGGTCGGTATCGGTGTCGGCCACCAGATCGATGTCGAAGTAGCGCGCGCCCGGGATATGGGCTTTCAGGTACTCCGCCTTGCCGTCCTTCGGCTCGTTTGGCAGGTATTTCGTCGCGTCGAACACGACGAGATCGTCCGCGCCCAATTCCTCGGCGAGCCATTCGGTTGTTACGAGAGGACCCATTTTCATTCCCATCCGCGAAAGGGGCCATCCTAGAGGGTGTTCGGGCAGGGTCAAACGGTGTGCTTGACGTACCGCAATGCTGGGTCGCCCGGGGATGGCTTACCGTTCCGCCATCCGGGTGTATTCTAGGCCCGCAACTCAAAGGGTGAACCCAATGATCGTCGCCGACGTCATGACCCGCAACGTCATCACCATCTCGCCCGACGCGACGGTGGAGGAAGCTGTTAACATTATGCTGTCGCGGCATATCTCCGGCCTGTTCGTGGTGGACAAGGCCGGCGATCTGGCTGGCGTCGTCACCGAAGGCGATCTGCTGCGCCGCGATGAACTCGGCACCCAGCGCAACCGCTCCTGGTGGCTTCGCCTGCTCGCCTCCCCGGCCAAGCAGGCGCTGGATTTCACCCAGGCCAACGGCCGGTTCGTCCGCGACGTGATGACCGAGGACGTGCTGAGTATCGCCCAGGACGCGCCGCTGGAAGATGTGGTGGCCACCATGGAGAAGCACCGCATCAAGCGGCTGCCCGTCACCACCGACGGGCGCGTGGTTGGCGTGGTGAGCCGAGCGGATTTGCTGCGGGCGCTGATTGGGCGGGAGCGGAATGCGGCGCCGATGGCGACCGACGATCGCACCATCCGCGCCGCGATCCTGGCGGCGCTGGAGGCGCAATCCTGGGCACCGGCCACGACGTTGAACGTCACCGTCACCGAGGGCGTGGTGGATGTGTGGGGCACGATCACAAACGAGCAGGAACGCCGCGGCATCCGCGTCATCGTCGAGAACACCGCCGGGGTGAAAGAGGTGCATGACCACCTGGTTTACATCGAGCCCTACACCGGCATGGTGATCGACGCCCCGGATGAACAGACCTAACCGCCGGCACAGCGGGATTAACGGCGGCGGCCCCTGGCGAAGACGCCAACCCCGCCTACGTTCCGAAGCGGCTCGGCGTTCCACCCTTGACGCGCCGCTGACGGTCCACGGAGACTTGCGATGACCTTCGACATCACCATCATCGGCGCCGGTCCGGCGGGGCTGGGGCTGGCTCGTTCCCTGGCCGGCAATGGACCGCGGATCGCGGTGGTCGAACGCTCGCCCCGGTCGGTTTTGGAAGACCCGCCGTTCGACGGCCGCGAGATCGCCCTGACGCATGAGTCCGTCGAGCACCTGCGCGCTTTGGGGGCGTGGGACCGGATTCCGGCCGCGGACATCTCGCCGATGGGTGAGGCGCGGGTGTTGAACGGGCCGTTCGACCATGCGCTGCGGTTCCACCCGCAAGGGCATACCGGGGAGAACCTGGGTCATTTGGTGCCGAACCACCTGATCCGGCGTGCGTTGTTCCAAAGCGTCGCGGAATGTTCGGATGTGACGCTGCTCGACCGGCGAAGCGCCAAGGGAATCGAGACGGATACCGCGAGCGCGACCCTGACTCTGGACGACGGAACCAAGCTGACGAGCCGGCTGATCGTCGCGGCCGACACTCGGTTCTCCGAGATGCGGAAGCGGATGGGCATCGGCGCCCGGATGCGGAACTTCGGCAAGACCATGATGGTGTGCCGGATGGCGCACGACCTGCCGCACGGTTCGGTGGCCACCGAGTGGTTCGGGTATGGCCGCACCATCGCGATCCTGCCGCTGAATGGCACCGCCGAGACGCCGAACCTGTCCTCATTGGTGCTGACCTTGCGGCCGGAGAAGATCGACCGGCTGAAGGGGCTGGATGCCGAGGCGTTCAACACCGAGGTGACCCGGCTGTATCAGAACCGGCTGGGGCAGATGCGGCTGGTTGGGCCGCGGGTCGCGTTCCCGCTGGTCGGGGTGTACGCCGAACGCTTCGTCGCACGGCGGTTCGCTTTGGTCGGCGATGCGGCCGTGGGGATGCATCCGGTGACGGCGCATGGGTTCAATTTCGGACTATCCGGCGCGCGGACCCTGGCTGGCCTGGTCACGGAGGCGTTTGCCGCCGGCAAGGATATCGGCGCGGCCGCACTGTTGGCGGCCTATGAGGCTAGGCATCGCCGGACGACGGGGCCGCTGTATCTGGCGACCAACGCGACCGTGGGCCTGTTCACCGACGACCGGTTCCCGGCGCGGGTGATGCGGGACGCGGTGATCCGGGCGGGCGGATTGTTGTCCCCGGTGCGGCAGGCGATTTCTGCTCGGCTGATGCAGGCCCGTGCGGCGGAGGGGCGGATCGCCGGGTAGGCCGCATACCGCTTGCCTGGTGTCGGAGGCAGGGCGGTTGAACGAATGGTTGGGCGTCCGGTCGGCGTTGGGGACTTTGGCCTGATTCCTCGTCTAATTGGCGTCTCAATAGGCGTGTGGCGATATTTTTATCGTTTTTTAGGCATTTTATGCCCACCGGCGTTGATGCTCACTCTCTCTCGTCCGGGCCGAGCGTAGTCCCGGCCGTGACGGCCAACGAGGAGTGTGTTTCCGCCAAGGTGGTCAGAGGCCGGTGTGTCAGGGCTTCGGCGGACTGGCATAAGAAAAGGATTTTTAACCGCGGATGCACGCGGATACACGCGGATATTTCATTCCGGTTATAGATCGTCGCCACATTTCGGGCACGGGAGACAATTTAGCCCAAGCAGAACTTCAAGTTACACCGACCGGCCCTGATTGGCCGATCCTGCCTTGATCTGCGTGCATCTGCGTGCATCTGCGGTTCAAAAATAGCTGGCGGCAACAAACCACTCGCAAGCCGAACCACGATGCCCCGAACCCGCGTATCCAGCGTGCGCCCGCGAAGTCGCAAACCCCTTCTTCATGGCCGGGCGTAGTCCCGGCGACCTTCGCACGAACCGCCGAAGCGGGGGTGGCCGTGCCACAGGGGGCTATGACGGCCAATCAGAACCGTGTTTCCACCAAGATGGTAGAGGCCGGTGTGTCAGGCTTACGGCGGACAGGTATTCGACCGATCGTGGTCGGCCGCCTTGGCTGCGCGGGAAGGTTCAACAGGCGCGGCCGCGGATGTATTTGCATGGTGCGGTTTGTAGATTAAGATAGGAAAATAGTCAATATGTTCTCATTAGGGGGTAGCTTGCACCAACCGTTGAAGCGCAGATGGCCGGGACAGCGCTCGGCCGGGACGGTCAAGCGACATCCTCCGGCCGTGACAGGCGAGCGAAAGCCGGGCTCCGGTGAAGACGTGTTGGGATCGGGCTTTTCACACCCATAGGGCAACGCCCGTCACCCGTTCACCGCTTTCCCCTGCCCCCATAGCCGATCATCGTTTCGCGCGGGCGGCAGTTACGCTACTCCGGTTCCATGACACCCGAATCGTTCATCGCCACATGGAAGGCCAACACGCGCAATGAGGCCGCGGGGTCGAAGGCGCATTTCCTCGACCTGTGCGCGCTGCTGGACGTGCCGCCGCCGCACAGCGACCCGACCGGCACGACCTATGCCTTCGAAAAGGGCGTCAAGAAGGCGGCGGGCAGCGGCGGCTGGGCCGATGTCTGGAAGCGGGGCTGCTTCGGCTGGGAATACAAATCGCGTGGCGGCGACCTGGAGAAGGCACACGACCAGCTTCTCCGTTACGCGGGCGCGCTGGAAAACCCGCCGCTGCTGATTACCTGCGACATGGACCGGATCATCGTCCGCACCAACTGGACCAATGCCGTCAGCGAACGGCGGGAGTTCGGGCTGGAGGACTTGCGGGACGCCAAGGTGCGGGCGCTGCTGAAGGCGTGCTGGACGGACCCGGACAGTTGGCGCCCGGTCGTCACCCGCCAAAGCCTGACCGAACAGGCAGCCGGCGAATTCGCCGAACTCGCTCGGCGGCTGCGGGAGCGTGGGCACGAGCCGCAAACCGTGGCGCATTTCGTCAACCGGATGGTGTTCTGCCTGTTCGCGGATGACGTGGGGCTGCTGCCCGACCGGCTGCTGTCGGACCTGCTGACCTACGCGGCCCGGAAGCCGGCCGACTTCGCCACGGCGGTGGCGGAATTGTTCAAGGCGATGCGGGAGCGAGGGGGCCGGGTCGGATTCCAGGCGGTGCAGTGGTTCAACGGCGGCCTGTTCGACGACGATACCGCGCTGCCGCTGCAAGGGCCCGACATCGCGCTGCTGGCCCGCATCTCGGCGCTGGATTGGGCGGAGGTGGATCCCTCGATCTTCGGCACGCTGTTCGAGCGTGGGTTGGACCCGGACAAGCGCAGCCAGTTGGGGGCGCATTACACCGACCGGGACAAGATCGGGCTGCTGGTCGATGCCGTCATCGTGCGCCCCTTGCTGGCGGAATGGGACGCGGCGCGGGCGCGTATCTCCGCCGCGATGGAAGAGCGTGCGAGGCTGACGCGCGAGGCCAGGGAGTCGGGCGGCACCAGTGCCGAGGCGCTGATGTTGGCGGATTCCGGCGGTATCACGGCGGCCAGCCGAGCGGCGAAGACGACGCTGCGGCGGGCCGCCGACCGGCGGGCGAAGAGGCTGGGCGAACTGCTGACCGAAGCGCAGACGCTGTACAACGGGTTCGTGGACCGGCTGCGCGCGTTCCGGGTGCTGGACCCCGCCTGCGGTTCGGGGAATTTCCTGTATCTGTCGCTACTGGCGCTGAAGGACATGGAACTGCGGGTCAGCATCGAGGCGGAGGTGTTCGGCCTGGACCCGGCGTTGCCGCTGATCGGGCCGGAATCGGTGCTGGGGATCGAGATCAATCCCTATGCCGCCGAACTGGCGCGCGTCAGCGTGTGGATTGGGCATATCCAGTGGGCCAGGCGTAATGGGTTTCCGCCGCCGTCCGACCCGGTTTTGCGGACCCTGGATACGATCGAGTGCCGCGATGCGGTGCTGGCGCCGGACGGTTCGGTGGCTGCGTGGCCGGCGGTGGATGCGATCGTTGGGAATCCGCCGTTCCTGGGGGACAAGGTGATGATCGGCACCATGGGGGCGGAGTACACGACCCGCCTTCGTGCCGCCTATGAAGGAAGAGTGCCGGGCGGGGCGGACCTCGTTTGTTACTGGTTCGAGAAGGCGCGCGAGGCTTTGCACGGCGGCCATGTCGGACGGGTCGGACTCGTGGCAACGAACAGCATCCGTGGCGGTTCGAACCGACGCGTGCTGGACCGCATCGCTGGGGATGCCGTAATCTACGCTGCGTGGTCCGACAAGCCTTGGACCCTCGACGGCGCCGATGTCCGGGTTTCGCTTATCTGCTTCACCCGGGAATTCATTGGAACGCCCCGACTAGACGGCGCCGCCGTCGCGGCCATCCATCCTGATCTGACAGCGGGCACGGCTGACGTGACGCTCGCGAATCCTCTGGCCGAAAATAGTGGTGTTGCGATGCAAGGTCCAACGAAAGGCGGAGCGTTCGACGTGCCCGGGAACATTGCTCGAGTTTGGCTCATGGCGGCTACAAATGCCAACGGGCGGCCAAACGGAGACATTTTGCGTCCGTGGTGCAGCGGCGATGACATTACCGGCAGGTGGCGGGACAGGTGGCTGATTGACTTCAACGAGATGCCTGCATCTGAAGCTGCCTACTACGCTCAGCCATTTGCTCACGTGGTGAATGCCGTAAAGCCAGCCAGGATGATCGTGGCCCGTGAGAGGCGGAAACGACTTTGGTGGCAGTTCAATGAGGTCGCCCCAGGGGTAAGGCAAGCGCTCGCTCGAGTATCTCGTTACATGGTGACGCCCGAAGTTTCCAAGCATCGGATTTTTGTCTGGATCAGCGCTCCCGTGTTGCCGGACAAGAATGTCATCGTTATCGCACGGGACGACGACACCACCTTCGGCATCCTGCACTGCCGTTTTCATAGCTTGTGGGCATTAAGGCTTGGAACATCGCTGGAAGACCGCCCACGTTATACGTCATCCACCACCTTTCGGACTTTCCCATTCCCGGACAACCTCACGCCGAGCACCCCTGCCTCCGACTACGCGGACAACCCGCATGCCCAACGCATCGCCGCCGCTGCGCGGGCTTTGGTCGAAGCGCGCGACCGCTGGCTGAACCCGGCCGATCTGGTGGACCGTGTGCCCGAGGTGGTGCCCGGCTTCCCAGACCGGCTGGTGCCAAGGAACGAGGCCGCGGCAGCCATCCTGAAGAAGCGCACCCTGACGGCCCTGTATAACACCAGGGGAACGCCGGAGGGCACATGGCTCGACACCCTGCATCGGGCGCTCGACGAGGCCGTGGCGGCTGCCTATGGCTGGCCCGCCGATATCACGACGGATGACGCACTGGCCCGTCTGTTGGCCCTGAATCACGCCAGGGCCGCCGCGTAACAGGGTGGTGCCTCGACTCAATGGGCCGAACGCGGGCGGCCCGGTGCGTCCGTCGTGCTGGCGGAGATCGATTTCGTTGCCGCGTTGGCCGGACAGATCAAGGCGTGGATGGCGGGCCTTCGCCCGCCATGACGGCTAGGGGCTAGGTGCCTTCCGACCGATGAGGGCTGGCGCCTTCTGGCTGACGAGGGTGGGTGTCTTCTGGCCGGTGAGGGCTGATGTCTTCTGGCTGACGAGGTCGTCAACGGCGGGGGTCGTTCGTCCGCAAGGTGGATGAGGGGCTGGGGCCGGTGTGCCAGTCTTTCGACGGTTGGTGGGATATCGACACGATACGGCTGGCGATTGGACATCGAGGCGAAGGATTCCCATCTGGCGGGTGTTCCAGAAAGGAGAATCGATATGACCGCGATGGACAACAAATACACCGCCCAGAACATGATGACCCTGCATGGCCTGCGTGCCACGGCCGTGGTTCGGGAACGGAGGGCCGAAGCTCGGCTGCGGGGCGATACGTCCGCGATGGAGAAGTGGCAGAACGTGGAAGCCGCGATCGGCGAATTGCGGCGCACGGCGCCCGCGCATTCTATTCAGGGGTAAATGGCTGGGGCGGGAGGGATCGAACCTCCGAATGACGGAATCAAAATCCGTTGCCTTACCGCTTGGCGACGCCCCAACGTGGCGGTCTGAATAGGTCGCCGTGCCGCCCAGGTAAAGTGAGAAGATGGGGGGATCAGCAGTTCCCCCTATCGTAGCAGCCTCTATCGTCATGGTGGGCGAAGGCCTGCCCTCCATGTCTTTCGCCGTTATGGACCCTGAAAAGGCGTGGATGGCGGGCCTTCGCCCGCCACGACGGGGGAGGTGATCGCGGCTTTCCGGGTGGATGGCGGGACCTTATCGCGGCAGTGTGCTGGCCCCCATCAGGAACAGGTCCACCGAACGGGCGCACTGGCGGCCCTCACGGATTGCCCACACCACCAGGGACTGGCCGCGCCGCATGTCGCCAGCAGCGAACAACCCGGTACGGGAGGTGCGGTATTCCACCGTATTGGCCAGCACGTTGCCGCGCTGATCCAGCTCCACGCCGGCCTGATCCAGCAGGGCGCCGCGGCGCGGACCCAGGAAGCCCATCGCCAGCAGAACCAGGTCCGCCTTCATCTGGAACTCGCTGCCGGGGACTTCCTTCATGGTCATGCGGCCGTCCGGGGTGCGTTCCCATTCCACGCGCACGCAATCCAGCGCCGTAACCTTGCCGTCCTTGCCGACGGCGTGCTTGGTCAGCACCGACCAGTCGCGCTCCACACCCTCATCATGGGCGTGGGAGGACCGCAACTTGGTGGGCCAATCCGGCCAGACCATCGCCTTGTTTTCCTTCACCGGCGGCTTGGGCATGATTTCGATCTGCACGATGGAGGCCGCGCCCTGGCGGGCCGAGGTGCCGATGCAGTCCGATCCGGTGTCGCCGCCGCCGACCACGATAACATGCTTGCCCTTGGCGCTGATGCCGCCGGTGGGGGCCGCGGTGTCCTCGCTGTCGCCGGCATTGCGCTTGTTCTGCTGGGTCAGGAAATCCATCGCATAATGGATGCCGTCCAGGTCGCGGCCGGTGACGTCCAGGTTGCGGGGCCATTCGGCGCCGCCGGTCAGGACGACGGCGTCGTAATCCTTCAGCAACTGGTCGATCGAGACGTCCTTGCCGACCTCGACCCCGGTGCGGAAGGTGACGCCCTCGGACGCCATCTGGTCCACCCGGCGGTCAACCAGGTGCTTTTCCATCTTGAAGTCGGGGATGCCGT
>DNXO01000067.1:122239-122509 GCA_003506895.1 Acetobacteraceae bacterium
TGCCGTAGCGCAGCAGGCCACCGATCCGGTCCTGCTTCTCAACCAGCGTCACGGCATGGCCCGCCCTGGCCAACTGCTGCGCGCAGGCCATCCCAGCGGGGCCGGAGCCGACGACGGCCACGGTCTTGCCGGTCTTCACGGTGGGCGGGAGCGGCTTGATCCAGCCTTCTTCCCATGCACGATCGACGATGGCGCACTCAATCGTCTTGATGGTGACGGGGTTGTCGTCGATGTTCAACGTGCAGGCGGCCTCGCAGGGCGCGGGGCAGA
>DNXO01000067.1:122790-123580 GCA_003506895.1 Acetobacteraceae bacterium
TCCGGGAAGTTGTTGGTGGAGTGCAGGTTGATCGACGCCTGCTCCCACTGGTCCCGATAGACCAGATTGTTCCAATCAGGGATCTGGTTGTTGACCGGACAGCCGTTGTGACAGAACGGGATGCCGCAATCCATGCAGCGCGCGGCCTGGCCGTTCAGTTCCTCGGCCGACAGGGGCTTGATGAATTCCTTGAAGGACTTCAGCCGGACTTCGGTCTTTTCGTAAGCGCGGTCGTGACGGTCGATCTCAAGGAAACCGGTAACCTTACCCATGATCGTCTCCAGAAAGCGGTACTGATAGGCGGGGTGCTGTGATGGTCTGGTGCGGTACTTATCCTGGCCATCCGCCCCATCCCGTCATGGCCGGGCGTGTCCCGGCCATGACAGGGAGGGCGAAGGCGGGGTCCGAAACAGACTACTCGGCGGCGACATTGGCGGAGGCGGCAGCCTCGGCCTTCAGGTCGAGCAGCGCGCGTTTGTAGTCACGCGGCATGACCTTCACGAACCGAGGCAGGGCGGCGTCCCAGTCATCCAGCAGAGCCCTGGCCTTGGCACTGCCGGTGAACAGAAGATGGCGCTCAACCAGGATACGCAGCCGTTCGGCATCGAAGCGAAGCGGATCGCCCATGCCGCTGTCGTCCACGCTGGTGGAACGCTGCCGCGGGCGGCCCTGCTCATCCGCCAGACCGAGTTCGGCGACACCGATCTTTTCCAGATCGACGCCAGCCATGTTGCAGAGTTTTCCGAACCGGGCGTTCTCGTCATAGACATAGGCGATGCCGCCCGACATG
>DNXO01000067.1:123847-124190 GCA_003506895.1 Acetobacteraceae bacterium
GACATGCCGGCGGCGAAGTTGCGGCCGGTGTCGCCCAGCACGACCACCGTCCCGCCGGTCATGTATTCGCAGCCATGATCGCCGCAGCCTTCGACAACCGCGACGGCGCCGGAGTTGCGGACGGCGAAGCGCTCGCCGGCCACGCCCTGGAAGTACGCCTCACCGGCGATCGCACCATACAGGACGGTGTTGCCGACGATGATGTTCCGCGCGGGGTCACGCTTGACGTTGACGGGTTGCTTGACGACGACGCGGCCGCCGGACAGGCCCTTGCCGACATAGTCGTTGCCGTCGCCGGTCAGATACAGCGACACGCCACGGGCCAGGAACGCGCCGAAGCTCT
>DNXO01000067.1:124431-124963 GCA_003506895.1 Acetobacteraceae bacterium
CGAAGCTCTGGCCGGCCGTGCCGGTCAGGCTGACGGAGATCGTGTCTTCCGGCAGGCCGGCATGGCCGTATTTCCGAGCGACCTCGCCGGAGAGCATGGCGCCGACGGTGCGATTGACGTTGTGGATCGGGTGCTCGAGCCGCACCGGCTCTTGCGATTCCAGCGCCTGTTTGGCCTCCTGGATCAGCACCTGGTCCAGTGCCTTCTCCAGGTGGTGGTTCTGGGTTTCGGAGTGATGGATGCCGATGCCGGGCTTCAGTTCCGGCTGATACAGGATCTTGCTCAGGTCAACGCCATGCGCCTTCCAGTGCTCGACCGCCTTGCGCATGTCCAGCTTGCCGACCTGTCCGACCATCTCGTTTATGGTGCGGAAGCCCAGTTTCGCCATCAGTTCGCGCACTTCCTCGGCGATGAAGAAGAAGAAGTTGATGACGTGCTCCGGCGTGCCGGTGAAGCGCTTGCGCAGGATCGGGTCCTGCGTCGCCACGCCGACCGGGCAGGTGTTCAGGTGACACTTGCGCATCATGATGCA
>DNXO01000067.1:125286-125519 GCA_003506895.1 Acetobacteraceae bacterium
CGCCGATGACCACGTCGCGGCCGGTGCGAAGACCGCCATCGACCTGCACCGCGACGCGGCTGCGCAGCCCGTTCAGCACCAGGGTCTGCTGGGTTTCGGCCAGCCCGATTTCCCATGGGGAGCCGGCATGGGTCAACGAGGTCAGCGGGCTGGCGCCCGTGCCGCCTTCATAGCCGGCGATGGTGATATGATCGGCTCGGGCCTTGGAAACGCCGGCGGCGACGGTGCCGACG
>DNXO01000067.1:125867-126141 GCA_003506895.1 Acetobacteraceae bacterium
TAGATGTCGTGGTGCGGCGGCGGGGAGATCAGGCCGACGCCCGGCGTGGAATGCCGGACCTTGGCGATGTTCTTGTCCACCTTGTGGCCGGGCAACTGTCCGCCCTCACCCGGCTTCGCGCCCTGTGCCATCTTGATCTGGATGTCGTCGGCGTTGACCAGATACTCGGTCGTCACGCCGAACCGGCCGGACGCGACCTGCTTGATCGCCGAGCGTTCGGAATCGCCGTTCGGCAGGCGAACGTAGCGGTCGGCTTCCTCGCCGCCCTCGCCGG
>DNXO01000067.1:126425-127088 GCA_003506895.1 Acetobacteraceae bacterium
CGATCCGGTTCATGGCGATCGCCAGGGTGGTGTGGGCTTCCCGCGAGATGGAGCCGAAGCTCATCGCCCCGGTGGCGAAACGCTTGACGATCTCTTTCGCCGGTTCGACCTCATCGAGCGGGACCGGGGTCGGCGCGAATTTGAGGTCCATCAGGCCGCGAATGGTCAGCAGGCGTTCGCTCTGGTCGTTGATGGTCTGGGTGAAGGCGTGGAACTCGGACGGCAGGTTGCCACGAACGGCGTGCTGCAGCTTGGCGATCGACTCCGGCGTCCAGGCATGGGCCTCGCCACGCAGACGGAAGGCGTAGTCGCCGCCGACGTCCAGCATGCCCTTATAGATCGGGTTGTCGCCATAGGCCGCCGCATGGCGAGCGACAGCTTCCTGGGCGACTTCGGCGAAACCCACACCCTCGATCGTGGTGGCGGTGCCGGTGAAGCAGCGTTCCACGAAGGCCGAGGACAGGCCGACCGCGTCGAAAATCTGCGCGCCGCAATACGACTGGTAGGTGGAGATGCCCATCTTGGACATCACCTTCATGATGCCCTTGCCGACCGCCTTGAGGTAGTTCTTCTTCACCTCAGCCGCGGTCTTCTTCATCTTGGTCTGGACGCGGATCTGCTCCAGCGTTTCGAACGCAAGATACGGGTTGATCGCCTCGGCGC
>DNXO01000067.1:127338-127815 GCA_003506895.1 Acetobacteraceae bacterium
TGATCGCCTCGGCGCCGTAGCCGGCCAGGACGCAGAAGTGATGCACTTCGCGGGCTTCGCCGGTTTCCACCACGATACCCGTGCTCATGCGCAGACCCTGGCGGATCAGGTGGTTATGGACGGCGGCGGTGGCGAGCAAGGACGGCACCGGGATGCGGTTTTCGCCGGCTTCGCGATCGGACAGCACCAGGATGGTGTAGTCGGCCAGCACCGCCTCGGTGGCTTCCTGACAGATGCGGAAGATTGCTTTTTCCATCCCGTCCGCGCCTTCGCCGGCGGGCCAGGTGATGTCGATCGTCCGGGTGCGGAAGGCGCCGCCGGCGATGTTGTCGATATCGCGAATCTTCTCCAGATCGGTGTTGGTCAGGATCGGCTGGGCGACTTCCAGGCGCAGGAAGTTGCCGGCGCTGTGGCCCAGCAGGTTCGGCCGCGGCCCGATGATGGACACCAGCGACATCACCAGCTCCTCGCGGATCG
>DNXO01000150.1:0-839 GCA_003506895.1 Acetobacteraceae bacterium
AAGTGGTGAAATTCATCCCGATCCCAAGGTGATCTTCGCCGACCGTCATGACGTTCGTCTCACGCCCGAGGGAGCCTTTGCAAAACTTCTCGGTCGCGAGACGATCCGCGTGAATTCATTGCATGGCCAAGGCATCCTCGAACCCGGCGATCGGGTCGTCGTCGAGGGCGTGGCGGAGGACGGCACCATCGAGGCAATCCGGATCGCCGATGCGCCGGGCTTTGCGCTCGGCGTCCAATGGCACGCCGAATACGATCCGCATCGCAACCCGATCAACCGCGCGCTCTTTGAGGCTTTCGGTGAGGCGCTCCGCGCGCACGGGCGCATCGGATAGCTTGCGTCTGGGAGCGCACGGATCCAGCGCGTTGGACCCGTGCAGGCCTGGATGCGCTTTAAGCGGCCTTGCTGGTTTTCTCGACCTTCACGCCGCCGCCTTCCAGCAGCATGACCTTGTTCAGAAGCTTCACAAGCGCATAGACCGACTCGATCGCAGGCGCCGGCGTATTGGTCAGTTTCGCCATTTCCAGGATCGAACCGATCAGTGCCTCGGTTTCGAGCGAGCGGCCGGCCTCGACGTCCTGCAGCATCGACGTCTTGTGTGCGCCGACCGCTTCCGCGCCGGCGATTCGCTTTTCGATGGTGACGCGGAAGGTGACGCCGAGTTTCTGGGCGATGTCCTGGGCTTCCTTCATCATGGTCGCAGCCAGTTCGCGGGTCTCGGCGAACTGGCAGATGTCCACGAGCGTCGCGTGGGTCAGCGCCGAAATCGGGTTGAACGAGAGATTGCCCCATGCCTTCAGCCAGATTTCCGAGCGGATGTCCGGCAGTACCATGGATTT
>DNXO01000150.1:1152-1316 GCA_003506895.1 Acetobacteraceae bacterium
TCCTTGACCCGCGGGGTCTCCTTGCCGTCGAGTTCGCCGATCGGAAAGCGATCGCCCTCGACGTGGTGAATGACGCCCGGCGCGATGGCGGCCGCGGCGGGATAAACCACGCAGCCGATGATGCGGTTCGGATCGATATGTTTGGTGAGGACGCCCGAGGGATC
>DNXO01000150.1:1595-3308 GCA_003506895.1 Acetobacteraceae bacterium
TGAGGACGCCCGAGGGATCGAGGCTCTGAAGCCGGTGATCGTCATACTTGCCGCCGAGCTTCTGGAAATACCACCACGGCAGGCCATTCTGCACGGTCAGCACGATGGTGTCGGGACCGAGCAATGAATCGATATCGCGCACGACCTGATCGAGGAAATGTGCCTTCACCGCCAGCACGACAATATCCTGCTTGCCGGCTTCGGTCGCCTTGTTGACGGCTTTCATTTTTGCCGTCTGGACCTTGCCGTCATGCCACTCGAGTTTGAGGCCATTCTTCTGAATCGCGGCGAGGTGGGCACCCTGGTCGATGACGGTGACATCCTCGCCCGCGAGTGCGAACTTGGCCGCCAGCAGGCCGCCAATGGCACCGGCGCCGACTACGCAAATCTTTTTCTGTTTGGGCGGCGCGCCCAACAGATAGGGGCTTGGCAGCACTTGGTCGAAAACATTGCTGAGGCTGCCGACGCCATCTATCACGATGTCGACAAGGTTATGGGCGTCGCCCATCGTGCCGGCACCGAGCGAGGTGCCGCAGGCGATGACGTCGCCCGGCATCAGCGTCACGTCCTTGGAAATGGCGGCAACCAACTTGTGCGGTGGGAAGAACATGTCGGCGACGGGGTAATTCTGCCGTTCCTTGCCGTTCAGGATGGTTTTGATCGACAGCTTCATCGGGTCGAGGCCGGTCGCGATCACAGGACCAAATACACCGAAAGTGTCAAAGCTCTTCGAGCGCGCCCATTGTTCGAACGACTTGTCCTTGCGCAGGAGGTCCACCGCGGTGACGTCGTTCACGCAGGTGTAGCCGAAAATATACTCGCCGGCCTCGGCCTCCGAGATGTTGAAGCATTTCTTGCCGATGACGACGCCGAGCTCGCCCTCGTAGATGATCTTTCCGGCATAGGTCGCCGGGCGCTGAATCGGCCGGTTGGCGGGCCAGTAGGAATTCGGCGCTTTCAGGAACCAGAGCGGCTCCTTCGGCTCCTTGAAATCATTCTTGGCCGCGAGCTGGTGGAAATTGTTCCATAGGCAGATCATTTTCGATGGATCGCACGGCGTCAGAACCTGAACATCGGAGAGATTCAGCGTCTCGCCGGTCGGTTTCGCACCGGCGAACATATCGCCCGCGTGAACGGCGATGGTTTCTCCTTCCAGCGTACCAATGCCGGTTTTTCCGCCTTGCTCGAAACGAATCCATTTTGCCATCTGCAACCTCCCGGTGACGTAAGGCAGCGCTGTTCGATGGTGCTGTCCTTTGTAATTCATTGTAGTCCCGATCCCGGCCCTCGCAATCGTGCACTGCATCATTGGGACCGTAGCCGAAGTTTCAGCTATAAACGGGCAACAAGGTCGCGGCCGCGAACGGCCGTCCAGCGCGAGGGGATGCTATGCGGGAGCGGAAATGGTCCAGGCGTGAGGTGCTCGGGACATCGGCAGCGGCGGTTGTGGGGACGATGTTCGCCCAACCTTCACGGGCCGCCGCACCTTCGCCGGACGCCGTCACGCCGGCACTGATCGAAGCCGCACGCCAGGAAGGGAAGGTTTCCTATTACGCCGCCATCGAGCTGAATGTGGCTGAGCGCCTGGGTAAAATGTTCGAAGCCAAATATCCGGGCATTGCCGTGCGGGTCGAGCGTTCGGGAGCTGAACGGATTTTCCAGCGCATTGCGCAGGAGCAGGGTAGCGGCATCCACGCCGTCGATATCGCCAAC
>DNXO01000094.1:0-27874 GCA_003506895.1 Acetobacteraceae bacterium
TGTCGTACATGTGCCAGCGCCAGTCATCCTCACCCATGTTGCCGAGGGCCGCGCCGATGCCGCCCTGGGCCGCCACGGTGTGGCTGCGGGTGGGGAACACCTTGGTGATGCAGGCGGTTTTCAGGCCGGAGGCACCCATGCCGAACGTCGCCCGCAGGCCCGATCCGCCGGCACCGACCACCACCACGTCATAGGTGTGGTCCACCACGTTATACGCCCGTGACGAGGGCATCGTGATCGCATTCATCGCGTTTTTGTTCCTTTGGGCGGACAGCCCAATTCGTAGTTTCGTTGGGCGGACAGCCCAATTCGTAGTTTCGTTGGGCTTACAGCCCGATTTTCAGCACCGACACGATACAAACCAGCGCCAAGATCACGCTGAGACCCTTGATCAGCAGAATGGACGGCATCTTGAACCGTTCTTCATGCACATAGTCTTCGATCACGACCTGCAAACCCAGTTGCAGATGATGAAATGTCGCGACGATCAGCGCCAGCATCGGCGCGAGTGTCCAGGGCGACGACAGCCAGTCGATCACCCGATCGTGCGAGGCGCCGGACAGATGGATCACCGAGAAGATGAACCACAGCGTCAACGGCACCAGCGCCACCGCCGTCAGGCGCTGCGCCCACCAGTGATGCGAACCCGCTCGGGCGGACCCTAGGCCACGCGCCCGGCCAAGCGGGGAGCGCAGCATATCGATATGAGGTGTTCCGGACATGTGATCCCTCACCAAACCGCCAGGCCGACGACCCAGACCAGGACCGAGCAAACGCCGGTCGCGATCAGGACACCCCAGCCGGTGGTGTTATAGGTCGGTGCGTCGAATCCGACGCCGGCATCCCAGAACAAATGACGGATGCCGCTGAAGAAATGGAAGATCAGGGCGACTGACCAGCCGAACAGCAGCAGCAGGCCCAGAGCGGAGCCCATGAACCATTGCGCGCGGTCGAACACATCGTCGGAACTTGCGGCGGCGACGAGCCACCATGTCAGCATCAGGGTGCCGACACCCAGGGCCACACCGGTAACGCGATGCATGATCGACAAGGCCATGCTGATCGGCCAACGATAGACCTGAAGGTGCGGCGACATCGGTCGGCGCACCAGTTTCCCATTCGAGTCACGCGCTACCATCAGCGCGTCGCGTACGTCTCTCACGCATCGCTCCAGTTCTGCCGGCGCCTTTGTTGAGCCTGACGACGGCGCCGCGCCGTCGCCGGGTGATTAGACCTAGGTTAGGTGCGGGTCAACGCGGGGGTGGACATTTGGTAAAGCGCCGGTGAGCCGGCCTGGCGCTCCCGTGACCATGCGAGACTCGTGCGAGCCGCCTGAAGCCGCCGTTTCCGCTGCTCACCGACCGTTACGAACGCGCCGCTTAACGCGCCCCAGAAGCGGGATGAGACGTGGTGTGCTCCCTTCGCTGTCGGATGAGCCAAAGTGCAAGCCAGCCGAACCCCCACAGGCCGATGCCAACCAGTGGAACCAAGAACCAGTACGTCTCAAAGGTCATGTACGGAACCTTCCAAGAACGACTTGACCTACAGCGATATGGTCGGCACCGAGGCCGCACCAAGTCAATATGCGGCGCCAGTCACCAACCGTGTCATCGACCACCGGCGCGACAATGCCGGCCAGGACAGATCCTGCACCGAGATCGTTAATAGCTGTCGCGATTAACTGGATGCGGCCGTTGTTAACGGTATGCAAACGGCTTCCTCGGCAAGGTATCTCATCGGTTCATCAGCACGCAGGCAAGGTCGATCCAAGAGGAGAATACCTCCGATCGGTCGCGGCGACTAATCATCGAATCAACGGAGTTGCTATCGTATCGGAGAGTTTTACCGCACCAGTGCCGCCGCAATTCTCTGCCGCGTCAACGGCATGTCGCGGATGCGAACGCCCAGCGCGTGGGCCACCGCGTTGCCGATGGCGGCGGCGGTGGGGCCGAAGGTACATTCGCCCATGCCGAGGGTGGGCTGATCCGGGTTATGCACGATGGTGGCCTCGATCTCCGGGACTTCGGAGAACTTCATGATCGGGTAACGGTCCCAGTCCAGCGAGGTGATGCCGTCGCCATCCAGGGTGACCTGTTCTTTCAGGGTCATGCTGGCGGCATGGATGATCCCGCCCTCCAACTGGTTGCGAGCGCCGTCGGGGTTGATAACCAAGCCGGCGTCGGCGGCGCACCAGGCGCGGCGCAGGGTGATGTCCTGGTCGACATCCAACTCGACGGCGACGCAGGCATAGGCGGCTTTGTTCTTGTAGCGGCCCCAGGCCAGGCCGAGTCCGCGCCCGGTGCCGACCGGCCCGCGTTCGGACCAGCCGCAGCGCGATGCCACGTCTTGAATCAGATGCCGAGCGCGAGGGTCGGACAGCAGCGACAGACGGTAGGCGACGGGATCGACGCCGGCGCGTTCGGCGAGCTCGTCCATCATGCATTCCAGGGCGTAGATGTTCGGCAAGGCGCCGAGGCCTCGCAGTGATGAGGTCCGTACCGGGGTTTGCAGCGCGAGGTGATGGATCACCCGCTTGGCGGGGAAATCATAGGCCGGGAAGGCGTTACGGGTGCCGCCGCCGCCATTTGCCTCGGTCGGGTCGTTGGCCTTGGCGGGGGGCGGTGGATTGGGCAGCGCCTCGTGGGCCAGCATGGTGCCGCCGAAGACCGGGCGTTGGACGTGGGAGCCGGCCCAGACCTCGGCGGTCCAGTCGATCGGGCGGCCGGCATCGTCCAGCACCGCCTGGATGCGGGTCATGTGGGCGGTGCTGACGGGTTCGAAGCCGAACTCCTCCTCGCGGCGCCATTGGACGCGGATGCAATGCCCGGGCATCTGCATCGCGACGATCGCGGCGTCCAGGGCGGCGTCATCGGCACCGTTGTGGCCATAGCAGCCGGCGCCGTGGGAGTGACGGACGGTCACCCGCTCGCGCGGCAGGCCGAGGATGTCGGCGAGGCTGTTGCGCAGCGGGTAAACGCCCTGGGTGTGCGACCAGACGGACAGATGGCCATCGCGGTATTCCGCCAGGCCGCAGGACGGGGCCAGGGCCGCGTGGGCGACGAACGGGCGGGAGTAGGTTTCGCTGACCACCGTTCCGGCGGGCGGCGGGTCGGGGTCGCCGAGGTGACGGTCATCGGCAGGCTGGTCGCGGAACCATGCAGCCTCTTGCTGGACGGGGGACAGCACCCGCACGCCGGTCCAGTTGGCATGGTTCGGGGCGGCGACGGCGGCGCGCTGGACGGCGGTTTCGTCCTGGCCGACGAAGGCGACGAAATCCCCGACGCGGACGATCTGGATGGGCGAACCCGCGGCTTCGCGAATGGCGGCTTCGTCGAGGGATTGGAGCTTCGCGCCTCGCGACGGCTGCCGAAGGGTACGGGCGTGCAGCATGTCGGGGCGCACGATGTCGTGGATGAAGGCCGCGCCGCTGACCTTGGCGATTAGGTCTCTACGGGGCGCCGGCTGGCCGACGACCTTATAGGCGGACGGCGATTTGGGGTGTGCGGTGCCTGTGATGTCGGCGGCGAAATCCTCGGGGCCGGCGAAGCTCCAGTAGTCGTGGCCGGTGGGGTTGCCGTCCTGGAGGAAGGCGCCGTCTTCTATGGTTAGGTCGTCCGCCGAACAGTTCAGGCGCTGGGCGAGGCGGCCAAGCACTCGGGCGCGGAGCTCGGCGCTGATCAGGCGGACGGAGCGGCCGGACACCTCGATAGACAGGCTGGAACTGGTGGAGCCTTCGTCGGGCGCGTCCCGGGTGTCGCCGGAGAGGATGTCGATCCGGGCGAGGTCCACATCCAGCTCCTCGGCGGCGATCTGCGACAGGGCGATCAACACCCCCTGCCCGATCTCCACCTTGCCGACGGCCAGCCGGACTGTGCGGTCGGGCTGGAACCGCAGCCATTTGTCCAGGCGGCGGTTGTTGGTGATGCTGAGGGGGAGGGTGTCGCTCATGCTGGTGCTCCCAAGAGTGGCGCCCCCATCAGCGCGGCTTTCTGGACGGCGGCGATGATCCTGGTGTGGGTGCCGCAGCGGCATAGGTGCTTGTCCAGTGCGGCGACGATATCCGCCCGGGATGGCGACGGGTTGCGGTCAAGCAGGGCCTTGGCGCTGATAATGATGCCGGACAGGCAGTAGCCGCACTGGCCGGCTTGTTCCTCCAGGAAGGCGCGCTGCAGGGCGTGAGGGCGTTCAGGGGTTCCGAGGCCCTCGATGGTGGTGATCGAGCGGCCGGCGACGGAAGCGGTTTCGCGGGCGCAGGAATAGGTTGGGTCGCCGTCGATCAGAACCATGCAGGTGCCGCATTGCTCCAGCCCGCAGCCGTAACGAGTGCCCTTCAGGTCCAGGTGGTTGCGCAGGACATCCAGCAGCGGGGTGGTGGGGTCGGCGTCCACCGTGACGTGTTGTCCGTTAACGATGAGATCGATGGTCATGGCCGCCCCTTTATTGGTTGGGTCCATGGTAAGCACGAAAGGAGAGGGGACAAAAGCGGGCCAGTTCAGTCCTGGATCGTCTCTGCCGTCCACGGCAGTTCCCACAGATCCCGGTTGCACAGCTTGTCAGCCAATTTGGTCGAGATTGCGTCGAACAGCGCCTCCCCCTTGGCCGCGGTCGCGGCGTGGGGATTGCCGAGGACGCCGGATGACGACCTGCTGCCGACGCTGCGCCACATATGGATACCGCCGCCGACCACGTCGATCAGATCGGGCGTGGTATTGGATTTCGCCAGCGGAATCCGGTCGGTGGCCACCAGATCGGGATGCACCGCCATCATCATGGAGGTTTCCGCCTCGCAGGCGTGGCTAAGGCCGCCCTGGGTTTCCAGGATATCGGCGATGGCGGCCGCGGCGGCGTACCAGTACGTGAACTGGACGATCGGAACCCCGAGTTTGGGCGTCAGGTCATCGACGATCGTGCGCAGTGCGTTCTCGTTGCCGCCGTGGGCATTCAGCAGCACGATGCGGCGGAAGCCGTGGCGCAGAACCGAACGAACGACACCTTCGATCAGCGCGAAGAAGGCCGCGTTGTCGAGGGTGATGGTGCCGCCGAAGCTCATGTGGTGTTCGGACAGGCCGGTCCAGATCACCGGCAGAACCAGGACGGGCTGGCCTTTGCCCAGCACCTTTTGGGCGGTGCGGGCGGCGACCGTCTCGCCCAGGATCGAGTCCACCTCGACCGGCAGATGTGGGCCGTGCTGCTCCAGCGACGCGACCGGAACGATCACGATCGCATCGGCGCGCGCCTGCTCCCGCAATTGGTCGGCCCGCAGTTTGCGCCATTCTGTTGCATATCGTCCCCCTCCGCTTTTGGCGGCCGCCAGGAGGCCACAAGGTTCGGCGGGTTGGAAGAGGCATGGCGGGGCGGTGAATCGACGGGTTTGGGCGGCTTAACAGTGGACTTGCCCAGCCGCACCGGATATCACGTTTGTGTGAAGAGATGGCTTTTTCAGGGACTGGCGCTCAAGTGGAATTCTTAATAAGAGGCGATTTAACCTCGCGGGTGCGGTGACCGAACGTCTCGCGGCGCTTTCACAGTCGGTATCGCGGATCGCTGCCGGCGCCGGGTCGTGGTTGAGCGCGATCCGGGTCGGCCCGAACCGCCATGTCACCGGATTGGTGTGCGAGGGTGGTTTGGTCGTCACCTGCGACCAGGCCCTTCCGGCGCTGGAGCGGTATTCCGTCGTATCGCCCAACGGCACGTTGGTTGCCGCCCATGCCGGGTCGCGCGATCCGGGCAGCAATCTGGCCGTGCTGCACCTGGAAACGCCCTGGCCGGTCGCGAATCCGGAGATCGCGGACAGCTTGGTTGGGGGATTGGTCATCGTCGTTGGCGCCGATGCGGATGCCTCCCCGACCGTGCGGCTGACCGTGGTCCACCGATTGGTTCGCACCGCCGATGGGCACGCCCCGGTGCTGGACATGTCCGGCGACAGGATCGACCACGGGAGCTTGGTGATCGATGAGGGTGGACGCCTGATCGGCTTGGCGACGCTGGGTCCGAATGGCGAGGCGATGGCGATACCGAGCAGCGTGATTGGCAGGATGCTGATGCCCGGTCGGACGGGGGCACCGGTTCGGCCCGCCGCCCCGCTTGCGCCATCCGCTATGTCATCCCGGCGGCGCGCCTGGTTGGGCGTCGCGCTGCAACCCATTACGATTCCGGATGGGCTGGCGACGCGGGCGGGGCAAGGTTCCGGCCGTATGGTGGTCAGCTTGACGCGGGGCGGTCCCGCGGAGATGGCCGGCCTGCGGGTGGGGGATGTGTTGCTGGCGCTGAACGGAACGAGCGCATCGGGTCCGCAGGCATTGCGTGCGTTCCTGAGTCCTGAACGGATCGGATCGACCATCGAGATCAAGTTGTTGCGCGACGGCAACGTGGTGACAAGCCACCTGACGGTGGCGGTTCAGCCTGATTAGTCGCTCTATGCGGGAACCTTGGCCCTAAGCCGGGCGCGCAGGGCCTTCAGCCCGATCGACCGGGCGCCGCCGACGTCCAGGGCGGCCGCGCTGACCAGATAGACGGCGCCACCGAGGCCAACGGCGGCGAACAGGCCGGACCAGTCCAGCGGGAATCGGATCAGCACCAGGGCCGCGCTCATGGGAATCACCGCAAGGACGCAGGTTACGGCCTGGCCCAGCGGCAACCATATCGGAAACAGCGAAGTGCCGAGGAACCAGCCGCCTACCACGGTCGCGCCCTGACAGAACAAGGCGGTCCACGCCGCGCCCATCATGCCGTAGCGTGGGACGACGTAGAGGTTCATGGCGATGTTCACGATCGTCGCGGGCCCATAGGTCCACAGCATCAGCAGCGGCCGACCGGACAGATGGAATGCGTGGTCGATGAAGTGGGCGCGCAGGCCACGGGCGAGGGCGGTGAAGCTCATGATCGGGATCAGGGCCGCGACTCCCTGGCGGAAATCGGGGCCGACCAGGGAGGCGGCGACGTAGTCGGCCGTCAGCGCGAGCCCGACACAGGCTGGCAGGGTAACCGCGAGCAGCGCGATGCCGTTGCGGCCGGCCTGGATGCGGGCCGCCTCTCGCCCCTGATGTTCCAGTACCTGCACGACCAGGGGGAAGGTCGCGGTGGAGATCGACGAACAGATCAGCGTCGTCGGCCGTTCCACCAGGTTATAGGCGACGGCGAAAATCCCGAGCATGCCGGCACCCGCGAGCGAGCCGATGAGGAACCGGTCGCTGTTCTGGAGGATCATCGACGTGGCGGCGACGGCGACCAGCGGCCACGAATACTCCACCAGCCTCAGCAGTTCCCCTCGGTCGAGCGGGCCGGCGGTGCGGCGGAACGGCGAGGCCAGGAGCTTGACGTCGAACGCGGCGCAGACCACGGCGGCGAGCGTCAGTCCGAGGATGATCGCCTCGGGGCCGTGGCCGAGGATGTAAAGGCCGGCGAGACCCAAGCCGAAACCGAGCACGGCGTGGAAACATTCGATGGTGTTGAAGCGCCCCATCAGATTGGCGGAACGGTTCACGGCCTGATTCAACTGGACCAGCGAGCGAAACAGCAGCATGGGCATGGCAAGCCAAGCGGCGACGCGATACTCGGCGGGGAGAGGCAGCAGGAAGCTGGCGGCGACGCCGATCGCGACGACCAAGAGGCTCATGCCGTAGAAGACGAGGTAAGCCTCTTTCAGCAGACCATCGCGCCGTCCGGCCAGGGACGCCGCGGGGAAGAACCGCATGAGCGCGATCGGCAGGGCGTAGAACAACGACGTCTGTAGCACGAGCACAGCCGAGAAAACGTAACTGTAGCTGCCGAACGCCTCGGGCGAGAGGAGCCTAGTGTAAGCGTAGATCATCAGCACCGAGACAAGCGCCGGAATCACGTTAGACGGAACGTAGCCAATTATCTGGCGATACACCGGTTGCTGCCTCGTGAGGGACGTTGGGGGAAGGCGAGGGTCGTTAGCGCGGACACAACGACCCTTGGTTGCGTTTCACCTGCCTAATCCACGCGATGCGCGGCGTGACGGCCCGCGTCTGACCGCGAAAGCTGGCCGTGACGATGATGGCCGACCGAATAGGCGGGAACCAAATCACGTTGCCATGACGGTATTCGTAACCAAGCGCGCGAACCGAAACCGGCGGTCACGTTGCGCGACAGTGCCAAACCGGTGTTCGATCGCCGAATGGCAACGGAGGAAACGCGATGAGCTTCGACTTCACCGGCCGAAAGGCCATCATCTGCGGCGGCAGCCGCGGCATTGGGCGGGCGATTGCCCTGGGTATGGCCGCCGCTGGCGCGGACGTTTCGATCTGCGCGCGCGGGGCGGAGGCGCTGGAGACCACGCGGAAGGAGATCGCGGCATTCGGGCATAAGACCCATGCGGCATCGGTGGATCTGGGTAACGAGGCTGCGATCAAGGGCTACATCACGGAGGCGGCGGCGGCGTTGGGCGGAATCGACGTGCTGGTGAACAACGCCTCGGCGTTTGGGTCGGCGGATGATGAGGCGGCTTGGGTGGCCAGCCTGGCGATCGACATGCTGGCGATCGTGCATGCGACGCATGCGGCGTTGCCGTTCCTGAAGGAGTCGAAGGGGAGCGTGGTCAACACGTCCTCGATCTCCGCGCTGCGGTCGGCGGTTCGGCAGCCGCCGTACGGGGCGATCAAGGCGGCGGTGATCCATTACACGAATACCCAGGCGGCGATGTACGCGCGCGACGGGATCCGGGTGAATGGGATTGCGCCGGGATCGATCGAGTTCCCCGGCGGGGTCTGGGACCGGCGGAAGACGGAGAACCCGAAGCTTTATGGGGCGGTGCTGAACTCGATCCCGTTCGGGCGGTTGGGCACGCCGGAGGAGGTCGCTAACGTGGTGATGTTCCTGGCGTCACCACTGGCTTCCTGGGTAACGGGACAGACGATTGTCGTGGATGGGGGGCAGTTGCTGTAAGGGGTCTTGGTGGCCGGGGGCACGCCCGGCCACCAGACTGATTAGCGGGCGGGGCCTCTCATGGAGGCGGGTTGGCCGGGCAGCGTGATGTTTGGACCTATCTGAACCGGTTTCCCGTCGATCAGGTGGAACACCTGAAGGTTCTTATCCAGGTAATTGCCAACGTAGATATAGTCGCTGTTCGGGCTGTAGGCGACGCCCTCGGGCAAGGCCCCCAGTTTCGCTTTGCCGGTCACCGTCATTTTGCCGCCGGCGCCGATGGACATGACCACGAGCTCGCCGTCCTTGGTTTTGAACCAGTCGCTGTCCTTGGCGCCGGAACCCAGCAGAAGGGGGGCCGCGGCGGTCTTGCCGTTGGGGGCGATGGCGAAGCCTTCCGGGCCGTTGCCGGGGGCCATGATGTCGATGACGTGGGGATGCGGGCCGGTGGCCTCGATAATCACCTCGGCATCGGCGTTGTTCTTCTGTGCGCCTGTGTTGGACGCTACGGCGTATTTGCCGTCCGCCGTGACGTCGATGTTGTAGGGGTTGATTGCCGACGGGATATCCAGCGTCTTGTCATAGGTGACTTTCTGGCCCTCGATGGCCAGCACGGCGATCTTGTTCACCACGTTCAGGCAGACGAAGGCGCGCTTGCCGTCCGGGGTGATGGCGACGGCGGCGGCTTCCTGCTCCATCGGGATATCGCCCAGCGACTTCACCGAGCCATTTTGAATGGAGAGAACCGTTACGCTCTTGCCCGCGCGGTTCGCGATCAGGGCGAGATCTCCTTTGTGGGAAATCGCCATGCCGGAGGGCTGGGTGCCGACGGTAATGGTGTCACTAAGTTTGGGCGGATTGGCATTCAGGTCGATGACGAACAGCTTGTTGTCGGGTGCGATTTTCCAGGCGGTGCCGTCCTGGTTCATGACGACGGAGTTGGCGACGAGACCGAGCTTGCCGTCCGGCGTGATTTGCAGGTTGGTGGGCGGCCCGAGGAGGGAGTTCATCAACGGCAGGGAGGCACGGATTTTGGGCTTGGCGGGGTTGGAGATGTCCATGACCAGCACGGCATCCTTGCCGGGCGCGCCGTTGACCTGTCCGTTGGCGTCGTAGGTGATCTTCTCGTCCAGCCCGATCAGGATGTCGTGGATACTGGCGAGGGCCGGTGTCGTGGCCAGAAGTCCGCAAGACATCAATAGCGCGGCGCGCATGTTCATTGTCCGTCTCCCCATTTGTTTCGGAGAGGGTAGGCGACTGGGCGGGCGGGCGCAACCTTGACGCTGTTGGGGCCGGATGCAAGCGTGGCGGCAAGGGAGAAAGTCTATGAAATTCGGTGTTTTCTACGAGCATCAACTACCTCGGCCCTGGACCGCGAACAGCGAGTATGAACTGTTCCAGAACTCGCTGTCGCAGGTCGAACTCGCGGACCGGCTGGGCTACGACTATATGTGGGAAGTCGAGCATCACTTCCTGGAGGAGTATTCGCACTCGGCATCGCCCGAGGTCTTCCTGGCGGCGGCCAGCCAGCGCACGAAGAACATCCGGCTGGGCCATGGCATCGTTCAGTTGACGACCAATCAGCCGCATCGGGTGGCGGAGCGGGTCGCGACGTTGGACCTGATCTCTGGCGGGCGGGTGGAACTGGGCATGGGCGAGGGCGCCGGCCCGGCGGAGCTGCATCCGTTTGGGGTAAGGGTTCGCGACAAGCGGGACCGGTGGGAAGAGGCGGTGCAGGCGATTATCCCGATGTTCACCAAGGACAGTTGGGAGTTCCACGGCAAGTATCATGACTTTCCGGCACGCAATGTCGTGCCTAAGCCGTATCAAAAACCACATCCGCCGCTGTGGGTCGCTTGTTCCAACATCCGCACGATCGGCGAGGCCGGGCAGTGGGGCATGGGGGCGCTGGGGTTCAGCTTCGTTTCGCCCGACGCGGCGAAGGCGTGGGTGCATAAGTATTATAATATGTATCTACATCAGCCTCGGCGGCTGACGGATTACCAGACCAACCCGAACGTGGCGATCGTGAACGGGTTCATGTGCGCGCCGACGGATGAGGAGGCGCTGGAGAAGGCCGCGGGCTGGACGTTCTTTATCTTCGCGCTGGGGTATTATGGGCGGAAGGGCGTCGATGCACCGGGCAAAGGCGATCTTTGGCGGGAGTATCAGGACTGGCGGCATACCGAAAAGGCTCAGGCGGCGCTGCGCAACGGGCTGATCGGGTCGCCGGAGACGATCCGCAAGCGGTTGCGGCAGTTTGAGGAGGCGCATGTCGATCAGGTGATCCTGCTGAACCAGGCGGGCAAGACGAGCCATCAGGACATTTGTGAGAGTCTCGACCTGTTTGCGCGGGAGGTGATGCCGGAGTTTCACCAGCGTCAGGCTGCGCAGGATGAATGGAAGCAGGATGTGCTGGCGGGACGGATCGTGCTGGAGGACCTGGATACCGAGCAATACGATTTGTACTCGCATCAGAACGAGGACATCGTGCGGATGACTCCGGAGCAGTTGAAGCAGCGGATGGCCGAGAAGGAACGGCTGGCGGCGGGGGCGTAGCGGAACCGGCCGCTCTTTGCAGCGGGGCGGTTTCGCGCGAACATCCCGGGAAAGAACGGGAGGGATCGCCATGGACGGGAGTCAGGTCAACCGATACCGCTACCTTCAAGCCCAACGTATCTCGGGATCGCTTGGCGCGGAGATCACCGGCGTCGATCTCAGCCGGCCGGTGGATGACGCGGTTCTGGCGGAAATCCGGGCGGCGCTGCTGGATCACCTGGTTATCTTCTTCCGCGACCAGGACATGACCCCGGCGACGCTGCTGGCCTTCGCTCGGCGGTTCGGTGAGATCCACAGGCACCCGTTCATCGCCGGCATGCCGGACTACCCGGAAGTGCTGGAACTGGCGAAGAAGCCGGGCGACAAGCGCAATTTCGGCGGTGACTGGCACACCGACCAGATGTTCGCGCCGGAGCCGGCGCTGGGCACAATGCTGTGGGCGAAGCAGGTGCCGGAGGCTGGCGGCGATACGATGTTTGCCAACCAGTACCTGGCCTACGAGGCGCTGTCGGACGGCATGAAGCGGATGATCGCGGGGGTGCGCGGCGTTTGCGTCGGCGACAAGAAGAAGGGCGGGGTATCGCGGATGGCGAACAATGCCGCGACGCTGGGGTCGGTGAAGACGGTCGAGCCACCGAAGGACGTGCAGACGACGACGGCGCACCCGCTGGTGCGGACGCATCCGGAAACCGGCCGAAAGTCGCTGTATATCGGCGGGCACGTGCATTGGCTGGAGGACATGACCGAGGAGGAAAGCCAGCCGCTGATCCAGTACCTGCATCAGCACTCCTATCAGCCGGCGTTCACGTGCCGGTTCCGTTGGCGGAAGGGTTCACTGGCGTTCTGGGATAATCGTTGCACCCAGCATTTCGCCATCAACGACTATCCGGCGGAAACGCGGGTGATGCACAGGGTGACGATCCGCGGCGACAGGCCGTTCTGATGCGCCAGATGGTGATGGTGGGCTTCTTGCAGGCCCAGAACTGCACAAATCTTGTCAGTTCGTGGCGGCATCCGGAGTCTCGGACTGACTCGATGTCGGCGGATTACTACCAGACGATCGGGCGCGTGCTGGAGGAAGGGAAGTTCCATGTCGGCTTCTTCGACGACCGGCTGGCGATGCCGGATCGTTACGGGAACGACCATCGGCATACGGTGGAGCACGGCATCCGCTGCGTGAAGATGGACCCGGTGACGGTGCTGACCGTGATGGGCATGGCGACGAAGCGGCTTGGTCTGGGCGCCACACGCTCCACCACCTATTACGAGCCGTTCGATGTCGCCCGGACATTCGCCACGCTGGACCTGATGACCGAGGGGCGCACGGCGTGGAATGTCGTGACCTCCATGAACGACGGCGAAGCGTTGAACATGGGGAAAGACGAGCATCTGGAACATGATTCTCGTTACGACCGCGCGGACGAGTTCATGGAGGTGGTGCTGGGGCACTGGAATTCGTGGGACGACGACGCGATCGTGCAGGACAAGAAGACCGGGCTGTTCGCCCATCCCGACAAGGTGCGGCGGCTGGATCATGTTGGGCAGTGGTTCAAGTCGCGCGGTCCGTTCACGGTACCCAGGTCGAAGCAGGGACATCCGGTTATTATCCAAGCGGGGCAGAGCGGGCGCGGAAAGCAGTTCTCGGCGCGCTGGGGGGAGCTGGTGTTCGTCAGCACTCCGGTCAGCCTGGAGCATGGCCGGCAGACCTATCGGGACCTGAAGGCGGAGGCGGAACGGAGCGGGCGCGATCCGAACCACCTGACGGTGACTCCGTCGGCGTATGTGGTTGCGGCCGAAACCAGAATGGAGGCCGAGGACAAGATGGCGTTCATCGAGACGCTGCCGACGGATGAGGACGCGTTGTCGTTGCTGTCGGAGGCGATGAACTTCGATTTCTCCACGAAGGGTCTGGACGAGCCGTTTACCGATGCCGAGTTGGATGGGATTTCGGGCACGCAGTCGATGCGTGACCGGGTGTTGAAGGCCAGCGGCATCGCGCATCCCACTGTGCGCGATTTCATCAAGTTCAGTAGCCGGGCGCGGCCCCATAAGCCGTTTGTGGGCGGGCCGAAAGAGATCGCGGACGGGCTTGAGGAATGGTTCTCCACCGGGGTTTGCGACGGGTTTGTTATCGCGGCGACTCATGTGCCGGGGACGTATATGGAATTCGTCAAATATGTCGTGCCGGAACTGCAACGGCGCGGGCTGTATCACAAGGATTACAAAGGCGCGACGCTGCGGGAAAACCTGGGGCTGCCGATGCCGCATGGAGCTTTGACATGAAACTGGGCCTGTCTATCGGATACTCCAAGGCGCACATGGATTTGCCGGTGGCGCTGGTGCAGCGGGCCGAGGAGCTGGGGTATGACTCGGTCTGGAGCGCGGAGGCGTACGGGTCCGATGCGGTCACGCCGCTGGCGTTCCTGGCGGCGGTGACGAAGAAAATCCGCCTGGGTACTGGCATCATGCAGTTGGCGGCGCGCACGCCGGCCAATGCAGCGATGTCCGCGGGGACGGTGGATGCGCTGGCTGGTGGTGGGCGGTTCATCGCCGGGCTGGGCGTGTCGGGACCGCAGATCGTCGAGGGCTGGTATGGACAGCCGTGGGGACGGCCATATTACCGGCTAAAGGACTACGTCGCGATCATGCGCAAGATCTTTCGGCGCGAGGAAGGGCTGACTCATGAGGGGCGGGAGATCAGTCTTCCCTATACCGGTGAGGGCGCGGCGGGCGTGGGCAAGCCGTTGAAATCCATCCTGCACATGAACCCGGATATTCCGATCTATCTGGCAACCGGAAGCGAATCGACCGTGAAGCTGACGGCGGAAATCGCCGACGGCTGGCTGCCGATGGGGTTCGTCCCGGGCTGCATGGAGGAATACGGACCATGGCTGGAGGAAGGCTTCCGGCGCGCGGGGAACGGCAAGAGCCTGAAAGACTTTGAGATACAGGCGTCGATACACGTCGAGGTCGCCGACGATGTGAAGGCCGCCCTCGCTCGGTTGAAGCCGGAGGTCGCGCTTTATGTTGGTGGGATGGGTCATAAGGACAAGAATTTCCATAAAGACCAGATGATTCGGCGGGGTTTCGGTGAGGCGGCGGACCGGGTGCAGGAACTGTATCTGGCGCATCGCAAGGAAGAGGCGATCGCGGCGGTTCCGGATGAATGGGTGGATATGAAGTCGCTTGTGGGGCCACCGGACCGTATCCGGCAGCGGTTCCAGGCTTGGGAAGAGTCGGGGGCGACCAGCGTCACGGTGCGTTCGCGCCAGCCGGAGGCGATCGAGGTCATGGCGCGGGCTGCTCGATTGAACTGAAAAGCAAAGGGGGGAACTATGCGTTTCAACGGCAAGGTCGCGCTGATCACGGCGGCGGCGAACGGGATCGGGCGTGCGACGGCGGAGATCATGGCGCGCGAAGGGGCCGTGGTGGTCTGCGTCGATAACCATCCCGAACGGCTGGATGCGGCGGTCGCGGCGTTGGGTGCGAACGCGCACGGGCGGCTGTGCGATGCGTTGGATCAGGGGCGGGTGGATGCGGTTGTCGACGGTGTGGTCAAGGAGTTTGGCCGGATTGACATCCTGGTGAATGCGGTTGGCGGGAGTACCATTATCGCTAAGCCGTCGGCGACGGTGGAGGAGCACTCGCTGGATGACTGGCAACGGGTGATCAAGTTCAACCTGGATGGGACGTTTCTGTTTACCCATGCGGTTGTGCCGGTGATGAAGCGGCAGAAGTCGGGGAAGATCGTCAATCTTGCCTCGATCGCCGGGCGGGGCATGAGCGTCGCCAGCGGCGCGGCGTATGCGGCGGCGAAGGGCGGGATCATTGCGTTGACGCGGAAGCTGTCGTTCGAACTTGGGCCGTTTGGGATCAACATCAATGCGATTGCACCGAGCCTGACGCTGACGGAACGGATTCGTCCGCACTGGAATCAGCGGTCGCCGGAGGCTCAATCGGCGCAGGTGGAGGCGACGCCACTTCGGCGGGTGGCAGAGGCTTCGGATCAGGCTAAGGTGATCTGCTTTTTGGCGTCCAGCGATGCGGATTTCGTTACCGGGTTGACGATCGACGTGACGGGCGGACAGTCTGGGTAGAACGGAGGTACTGATGTCGAAGCCTGATCTGGTATCGTTGTGGGAAGCGCATTGCCGTTACGAGTTCGAGACGCGGGACGTCGATGCCACGATGGCGACGATGGTGGAAACGCCGTACGTCAATCATATCCCGACGATGGCGGGCGGGGTTGGGCATGACCAGCTTAAGCGGTTCTACAAATACCATTTCATTGGGAAGAACCCGCCTGATGTGACGATGACTCCGGTCAGTCGGACGGTGGGTGACGAGTCTCTTGTCGATGAGTTTGTGTTTCGGTTTACGCATACCTCGGCGGTGGATTGGATGATTCCGGGGATCGCCCCGACCGGACGGGTGGTCGAGGTACCGATGGTGGCGATTGTACGCTTCCAAGGGGATAAGCTGGTGCATGAGCACATCTACTGGGATCAGGCTTCGGTGCTGGTGCAGATCGGGGTGCTTGATCCCACGGGGTTGCCGGTGGCTGGGGCGGAGACGGCCCATAAGGTGATGGATAAAAGTTTGCCGAGTAATGTGTTGCTTGGGGATGCTTGGCTGGGGAGTGCGGGGAAGGCGATTTGAGGGGTGTTGCCGGGGGCGCGCCCGCGGGGTGGACTGCCTCCCTAAACGGAGACACAGCAATTGCACACACTGTTCGACGCGGAGAACGAGTGTGGCGGCACGGAAGCGACGCAGTTTCATGCGGGAAATCCGGCGGGATCGCCTCGGTCGGCCACGACATCGTCCCGCGCCGGTAATGGCTGGTATCGGCTGACACCGATGGTTCTCCTTCGGGACGACCTCTAGTCTCGGCCTTTAATCGTGCGGCGTCAGCGCACGGGGCCGCCCGGATGACGGGCCGGTGAAAGAAGCCACGGGAAGGTAAGACGTTCGCATGTCGCTAACATCGTCACCACTGTCCTCGGTCAGTGCCGGTTACGTTGAGAATCTCTACGCGGAGTTCCGCAGGAACCCGGCTTCGGTGGACGATAGCTGGCGCTGCCTGTTCGGTGTGCTGGACCTGATCGATGAGGCAACCGGGCTTGAGCCCGCGACCGGCGGTGACGGGGCGCGCATCGCCCGGCTGGCGGAGGCGGTGCGGAACCGGGGCCACTTGCTGGCACGCCTGAACCCGCTCGCCGGACCCGCTCCGATTGCCCAAGCCGATGCGCTGGCGGATCACATCCCCCAGGGCGCGGATTCGATGGAGCAACTGACCCAGCGCTATTGCGGCACGCTGACGGTCGAGACCGCGCATATCGACGACGCGGCGCTGCGCAACTGGCTGATCGCGGCGTTCGAGGCGCCGGAACCCGCGCCGGCGGCGGCGGAGCAGGTCGAAACGCTGAAGGACCTGATCCAGGCCGACGAGTTCGAACGGTTCCTCGGCCGGAAGTTCCCGACCAAGAAGCGTTTCGGCGCCGAAGGGGCGGAGGCGGTGATCACCCTGCTGCGGCGCCTGCTGCATCGTGCGGCGGAAACCGGGGTGACGCATGTGGTGATCGGCACGATGCATCGCGGGCGGCTGAACATCATGACCAACCTGCTGGGTCGCTCGCCCGCGCGCCTGTTCGCCGAGATCAAGGGCGCCCATCCGTTTCCCACCGATGCCGCTCGGCCGGGCGATGTTCCCTATCACCTCGGCTATCGCACCATCGTTGAAACCGGTGCGGGCGGGCTGGATGTGACGCTGTTGGCCAACCCGTCGCATTTGGAAGCCATTGATCCCGTGGTGGCCGGGCAGGCGCGGGCGCAGCAGGATCTGATAGGGCCGGACGGCGCGAAGCGTGTGCTTCCCATCGTGCTGCATACCGATGCGGCGGTGATCGCCCAGGGCATCGTTTCGGAAACCTTGCAGCTTGGGGCGCCCGAGGGGTTCAGCGTCGGCGGCACGGTCCATGTCGTGATTAACAACCAGATCGGTTTCACCACCGAACAGCATGAGGCTCGGACATCGACCCACTGTACCGGTGGATGGAAGGCGATCGATAGCTGCATCCTGCACGTCAACGCCGATGATCCGGCGGCGGTGCGGCGGTCGGCCGGTCTGGCGCTGGACTGGCGGCAGGCGCATGGCCGCGACGCTGTCATCGACTTCGTCTGCTACCGCCGCAACGGTCATAACGAGATCGATGAACCCACCTTTACTCAGCCGCTGCTGTATCAGTCAGTCGCCGCGCAGGAGCCGGTCGCGACAGCATTCGCCCGCCGTCTGGTGGCGGAGGGTCTCGTCACCCAGGCCGAGGTGGACGGCTTTGCCGAGACCTGCCGTGACGCGTTGCAAGCGGCTTATGAGGCGAGCCCGGACTTCCGGATCAATGACAGCGGCTACCCGCCCGCGCGCACGGCCGGGACGGGAGCGGCCTCCGGCTTCGATCCGGAGCGCCTGCGGGTGATCGCGGACGAACTGGCGCGCGCCCCGGCCGGGATGGCGGTCCATGCCAGGATGAACCGCATCCTGCGCCAGCGGGTTATCGGCGATCAGGATATCGCGTGGCCGACCGCCGAGGCGCTGGCGTTCGGCAGCCTACTGACCGAGGGTGTCGGCGTGCGGCTGACAGGCCAGGATGTGGTGCGAGGCGCGTTCTCCCACCGGCATTTCGGACTGGTGGACGGCGAATCCGGGGTCCGCCATGTCGGCCTGTCCTCGCTTTCAGGCAGCCGGGCGGCGTTTGCGGTCCATAACAGCCCGCTGTCGGAATATGCCGTGCTGGGATTCGAGTATGGTTACAGCCTGGAGAACACCGGCACCCTGGTGATCTGGGAGGCGCAGTTCGGCGACTTCGCGAATGGCGCGCAGATCATCATCGACCAGTTCATTACCGCCGCCGAGGACAAGTGGTGCGCGCCATCCAACCTGGTGGTGCTGCTGCCGCATGGGCTGGAGGGCCAGGGGCCAGAACACTCCTCTGCTCGGTTGGAGCGGTATCTGCTGATGGCCGCGCGGAACAACATCCGCATCGTGCATCCCTCGACGCCGGCCAACTACTTCCACCTGCTGCGGCGGCAGGCGCATGCGGCCGAGCGCAAGCCGTTGATTGTGATGAGTCCGAAGCGGCTGCTGCGCCTGCCGGCGGCGGTTTCGCCGCTTTCCGACTTTGGGCCGGATACGGGCTTTGAGCCGGTGATCGTCAGTGCGCCCGCCGGTTCGGTCAGCCGGGTCCTGCTGTGCACCGGCAAGGTTGCCTATGACCTGGAAGCGGAGCGCGAGCGGCGCGGGGCCGCCGATGTGGCGATCGTGCGGCTGGAGGAGTTGTATCCGCTGGCGGCGGACGCGCTTTCCGGTGTCTTCCGGCAATGGCCGGATGCGCCCTGCGTATGGGTGCAGGAGGAACCGAGCAACATGGGGGCTTGGGGGTGGCTCGACCGACGGGTCGAGGAGTTGCGGCGGGAGGCTGGCGCCAGGACCGCCGTCATGCTTTACGCGGGCCGTCCGGAAGCGGCATCGCCGGCGGGATCGTTCCATGACGACCACGACGACGACCAACGCCGGCTGGTGGAATCCGCTTTTACGGTCATGGCCTGACCCCACAACACGGGAAACCGATCTGATGCCTGGCATTCTGAGCGACCTTCGCATCGTCGAGGTCTCCGCGTTCATCGCGGCGCCGCTCGGCGGCATGACCCTCGCGCAGCTTGGTGCGGACGTTATCCGCATCGACCCGATCGGCGGGAATATCGACGCTGGGCGGTGGCCGCTCGCGCCCAGTGGGACCAGCCTGTACTGGGCCAGCCTGAACAAGGCCAAGCGTTCGGTGTGCCTCGCGCTGAACACGCCGGAGGGGCAGGAAATCGCCCAGTCGCTGATCCGGGGGGCCGGGACATTGCTGACGAACCTGCCGGCCGGGAAATGGATGGGTTACGACGTGCTGAAGCAGGGGCGCGAGGACCTGATCGTGCTGCGCCTGACGGGCAATCCCGATGGCAGCGCCGCCATCGATTACACCGTCAACTGCGCCGGCGGATTCCCGCTGGCGACGGGGCCGGGCGGCGGCGATCCGGTCAATCACGTGCTGCCGGCGTGGGATATCGCGGCCGGGTTATATCTCTCGACCGGGTTGCTGGCGGCGGAGCGGGCGCGGCATCGCACCGGGCACGGGCAGGAAGTGACGCTGTCGCTGGCGGACGTGATGCTGGCCTCGGTGGCGAACCTTGGCTACGTGGCGGACGTCCAGGTCAACAATGCAGTGCGGCCGGCTATGGGCAACGACCTTTACGGGGCGTTTGGCCGGGACTTCGCCGTGGCTGGCGGGCGGCGGATCATGCTCGCGGCGATCTCGAACCGCCAATGGCGGGCGATCGGCAAGGCGACCGGCCTGACGGACAAGCTGGCGATGATCGGGCCGATGATGGAGCTGGACCTGGACACCGAGGGCGGGCGTTTCGAGGCCAGACATGCCATCTCCGCCGTGCTGGAACCCTGGTTCGCCCGCCGCACGCTGGACGAGGTGCGCGCCGCGTTCGAAGGCAGCGGCGTGCTGTGGGGACCGTACCAGGATTTCGGCCAGTTGGTGCATGAGGACCCGCGCTGCTCCCTGGCGAACCCGCTGTTCGGGGAAGTCGAGCAGCCGGGCGTGGGCCGGATCATAACCAATGCCTCGCCGCTAGGGTTCAGCACCGACATCCGCCCGCCGGCCGCGCGGGCGCCGCGTCTGGGCGAGCACACCGAGGCGGTGCTGACCGGCGTGCTAGGCCTGTCGTCCGCCCAATATGGCCGACTGCATGATTCCGGCATCGTCGCCGGCCCGACCGATCGATAGGAGACAGCCACGATGACCACGACCGCCGAGCTGCTGGAACTGTGCGGCGCCGCGATGACGCTGGCGGAACAGTTGGTGGAGGCCTCGCGGCGCGCCGTCGGCCTGCTGGTGTCGAAGAACGGCAAGCCGGACGCAGCGCTGGTGGATGTGCATCAGTTGGCGGCGCACGGCTTCGCGTGGCAGGCGACGTATATCGAGGCGTTGCGTCAGGCGCTGCGCTGGGCGCGCGCGCTGGATGCGGCCGGCACATTCACCGATGTGGAAGCGGCGATCCTGCGGCTGGGCTTCGCGGAATATGTCTCGCAACTCGCGGGGGGAATTCCGATCAGCCAGACGGAGATGGTGCGTCCGTCCGATATCGGGCTGGCGGCGGATATGGTGCTGGGGCTGCTGACCAATCCGGTTCTGGTGCGGTTGTCGGAGCCCACGGCGTTGAATGCGGCGCGGCAATGCCTGGCGGCGGCGGCGATCGACGGCCGGTTCGGCGATGTCGGGATGGAGGACGAGACCATCGCCGCGATCCGTGAGCAGTTCCTGCGCTATGCGGCGACCGAGATCGCGCCGCACGCCCAGGGTTGGCACCAGCGGGATGAACTGATCCCGATGCCGGTGGTGCGGCAACTGGCGGAGATGGGGGTTTTCGGCCTGACGGTGCGCGAGGCAGACGGCGGCAGCGGTCTGGGCAAGATCGCGATGTGCGTTGTCTCCGAAGCGTTGAGCGGCGGGTATATCGGTGTTGGGTCGCTGGGCACACGGGCGGAGATTGCCGCTGAACTGATCGGGATCGCGGGGACGGCGGAGCAGAAGGCGCGCTGGCTGCCGGCGATCGCGTCGGGGGCGATTTTGCCGACGGCCGTGTTTACCGAACCGAACACCGGCTCCGATTTGGGTAGCTTGCGGACGCGGGCGGTGCGGGATGGCGACTTCTATCGGGTGACGGGGGCGAAAACCTGGATCACGCATGGATCGCGCTCTGACCTGATGACGCTGCTGGTTCGCACCGATCCGAATGAGGCCGGATATCGCGGGCTGTCGATGCTGCTGGCGGAAAAGCCGCGCGGCACCGACGACGATCCGTTCCCGGCCGAGGGCATGAGCGGCAGCGCGATCGACGTGCTGGGTTACCGCGGCATGAAGGAGTACGAGATCGGGTTTGAGGACTTCAAGGTTCCGGTTGCGAACCTGTTGGGCGGGGTTGAGGGCCAGGGTTTCAAGCAGTTGATGGAGACGTTCGAAAGCGCCCGTATCCAGACCGGTGCTCGGGCCTTGGGGGTTGCGCAGAACGCGTTGGAACTGGGGACCGCGTATGCCAGGGACCGTAATCAGTTCGGCAAGGCGATCATCGGATTCCCGCGTGTCGCCAACAAGATCGCATGGATGGTGACAGAAACGATGATGGCGCGGCAGTTGACGTATTTCGCCGCCCGGCAGAAGGACAGCGGCCAGCGGTGCGATATCGAGGCGGGGATGGCGAAGCTGCTCGCTGCTCGGGTGGCGTGGTCGAATGCCGACTGTGCGTTGCAGGTGCATGGCGGGAATGGTTACGCGGTTGAATACCCGATCAGCCGGGTGCTGTGCGATGCGCGTATCCTGTCGATCTTCGAGGGGGCCGCGGAGATTCAGGCTCAGGTGATCGCGCGGGGGCTGATGGGACGGCAGAATTAGGGCGGTCTGTTTCCGCACTATCGGTTGACGGGGTCTCCTGACCAGGAGGCCGGGCGCGACGTGTGCATCCGCGGTCGAAATTTCTTCTTCCCCGACCAGGCAATGTCGAGGACAGGGGGCGGTTGTCTGTTTCGCCGATCGGCGTAGCGTGACCTCGCACGGGCTGGACCAGACCGAAGCGAGGGGGGGAAACCAAGATGAAGATCGCGAGGATCGAAGACCTGCACTGCGACGCCGGCTGGCGGACGTTCTCTTTCCTGAAAGTCACCACCGATGACGGCCTTGTGGGTTGGTCGGAATATACCGAGGCGGATGGCAGCCGCGGCCTGACCTCGGTGATCCATGGCATGGCGGAGGCGCTGATCGGCACCGATCCGCGGCCGGTACAGGCGATCGACTCGCTGCTGTATGTGAAGCAAGTGCAGGCGCCGAATGGCGTCAACCAGCGGGCGATGGCGGCGATCGAGAACGCGCTGCTGGACATCAAGGGTAAGGCACTTGGGGTGCCGGTGTATGAACTGTTCGGCGGCCCGGTGCGGCGGCGCATCCCGGTGTACTGGTCGCACTGCGGCACCTATCGCGTTCGCAATGCCGAGGCGGTGGGCGCGGCGCCGCTGCGGACATATGACGACGTCGCGGCGATGGGCGCGGAGGTCAAGCGGCGGGGCTTCAAGGGGCTGAAGACCAACATCCTGCCGTTCGATGGCGAGAAGCTGGTCGGGTTCGGACCCGGGTTCGGCCGCACGCCGGGGCATCCGGAACTGAACGCGGACCGGGACATTCTGCGGGCGGTTCACGAGACGCTCGCGGCATTCCGAGCGGGCGCGGGGCCGGAGATGGGGCTTCATCTGGACGTGAATTACCACTTCAAGACCGAGGGCAACCTGAAGGTCGCCAAGGCCGTCGAGCCGTTCGACCTGACATGGCTGGAGATCGACACCTGGGACCCGCAATCGCTGGCGCTGATACGGAGCAAGGCGCCCTGCCCCATCGCGTCGTTGGAATCGGTCTGCGGCCGGCGCGCATTCCGGCCGTTCCTGGACGCCTATTCCACCGACGTGGCGATCATCGACGTGATCTGGAACGGCTTCCTGGAGTCCATCAAGATCGCCGCGATGGCCGAGGCGTATGAGGTCAATGTCGCGCCGCACAACTATTACGGGCACCTGTGTTCGGCCGTCAGCGCGCATTTCTGCGCCGTGGTGCCAAACTTCCGCGTGATGGAAATCGATGTCGACAGCGTATCCTGGCGGGATGAGCTTTTCATCAACGCGCCAATCATAGAGAACGGCGAACTTATCGTCCCGGATCGCCCCGGCTGGGGCGTCGATGTCAACGAAGCGGCGGTCAGGGCGCACCCGCCAAAAGGATAATCATGACCTCACCCACCTACGACATCCTGGGCATCGGCAACGCGATCGTCGATGTCGTCGCCGTTACCAACGACGCGTTCCTGTCCCGGCACGACATGCACAAGGGGGCGATGCAATTGATCGACGCCGAGGCCGCCGATGCGCTGTATGCCGCGATGCCGGCCGGGAAGGAGAGCAGCGGCGGATCGGTCGCCAATTCCTGCTCGGTTGCCGCGGTGCTGGGGAGCCGAGTGGCGTATATCGGCAAGGTGGCGGACGACCAGTTGGGTGGGGTGTTTCGCCACGACATCAACGCGGTGGGGGTGCATTTCCCAACCGCGCCGCTGGCCGGCGGGGCACCGACCGCCCGCTGCCTGATCCTGGTCACGCCGGATGGGCAGCGGACCATGAACACCTTCCTGGGGGCGTGCGTCACACTGGGCGAGGCGGATGTCGATCCGGCGTTGGTGGCGGCCTCGGCGGTGACCTATCTGGAGGGGTATCTGTTCGATCCGCCGGCGGCGCAGGCGGCATTCCGCAAGGCGGCCGCGGCGGCTCATGCGGCCGGGCGGCGGGTGGCGCTGTCACTGTCGGACGCGTTCTGCGTCAACCGGCACCGGGCGGCGTTCCTCGATCTGGTGGCGAACCACGTTGACATCCTGTTCGCCAACGAGGCCGAGATTACCGCCCTGTATGAGCGCAACACCTTCGAAGAAGCCGCCGAGGCGGCCAGGAAAGATGTCGCGCTGGCGGCGCTGACCCGCAGCGAGGCAGGAAGTGTGATCCTGCACGGCCACGGGACCGTGACAGTCGCCGCCGTGGCGACGCGGGTGGTGGATACGACGGGGGCTGGCGACGCTTATGCGGCAGGGTTCCTGGCGGGGCTGACGGGCGGGAAAGGCCTGGACGTATGCGGCCTGATGGGCAGCGTCGCCGCAGCCGAGGTCATCAGCCACTACGGCGCTCGGCCGGAGGCGGATTTGCGGGCGCTGATGGGGATTTAGGTTTGAGGGCGGCGGCCTCGCGGGCCTTCGTTCGCCACGAGGGTGCGAGGCCGATGCCGGTCGGTCTTTACGGCGCCCGGACCGCAATCAAACGTGAAAGCTTTCCCCGCAGCCGCAGCGGCCCTTTTCGTTGGGGTTGGTGAACGTAAATCCTGACGTCAGGTTCTTTGACTCATAGTCCATCACGGTGCCGATCAGGAACAAGGAGGCCTTGCGGTCCACCAGCACCGTAAGGTCCTTGTCCTTTACGACCTCATCGGTCGGGGCGGCCGCTTCGGTCCATGACATGTCGTACGACATGCCGGAGCAGCCCTTGGTTTTCACACCGATGCGCAGCAGCTTGCCTTGCTCGCCGTTGTGATACAGCCGGCGCAGCCGTTCGGCGGCGGCGTCGGTCAGCGTCATCAGCGGCGGCAGGGCGCGGGTCTTGCGAGGGGGCGTTGTTGTTGTGCTCATGGTCCAACCTATGTCGTGATCGATCAGAACATATTCAATTGCAGCCGAGCTTCCTCGGTCATGCGGGAGGGGTCCCAGGGCGGATCCCACACGGTCTCGACGTGGCACGAGGTCACCCCCGGCACGGTCAATACCGCGTTCTGCACTTGCTCCGGCAGTTCCTGCGCACTGGGGCACGCGGGGGCGGTCAAGGTCATCTCGACCTTCACGCCGCCGGCATCGTCGATCTCGACCGCGTAGATCAGGCCAAGTTCGTAGATATTCACTGGGATTTCCGGATCGAATACGGTCGCGATCGCTTCGATCAGGGTGTCTTCGCTGGGAAGTCCCGAGGTCTCGACAGGCTGTTCGCCGTCCGGTGTCCAGACAGTGTTCGTTGGAGTCAGGTCATTCACTGCTAGCCTCCTTCGCGCCATTCAGCGCGGCGATCAGGGCATGCCAGGGCAGCGTCGCGCACTTCACCCTGGAGGGATATTCATGGACGCCGGCCAGCGGCTTCAGCCGCTCGATCGGTTCGTCCAAGGCGGCATCACAGGCCGGACAGGTTCCGGTGCGTGCCATTTCACGAAACGATTCGAACAACTTCCGCGTATCGGCTTTGGTGCGATGCTGCACTGTTTCGGCCATCAGGTCGGCCGAGGCGATGCTTATGGCGCACCCCCTGGCCTCAAACCCGACGCGGCCGATGGTGTCGGAGTCGAATTTTACCCAGACCTGAACACGATCCCCGCACATCGGGTTATCGCCCTTGGCGGTGGTGTCGAAGTCTTCCAGCCGGACGGCATGCCGGGGACGGCGGCCGTGATCCAGGATTACTTCCTGATACAGGTCGCGCAGGTCGTCGAAATTGTCGGATGGCGTCACGTGAAGAACTCCCGCACCCGGATCAATCCATCCGCCAGCGCATCGATTTCGCCGTGCGTCGTGTAGATACCGAAACTCGCCCGCGCGGTGCTGTCCAGGTTGAAGCGGCGCATCAACGGTTCGGCGCAGTGGTGTCCGGCCCGCACCGCGATGCCCTGCCGGTCCAGCAAAGTCGCCACGTCGTGCGAGTGCGCCTTGTCCAGCGTGAATGAGATCACGCCGCCACGGTCCTGCGCCTGCCCGACGATATGCACGCCATCGATTTTGCCGAGGCGGGCCAGGGCGTGTTCGGTCAGTGCCGCCTCATGCGCCGTCATCGCGTCAAAGCCGATGGCCTGGACGTAATCGATCGCCGCCTTCAGGCCGATGCCTTCCAGGATCGCTGGTGTTCCAGCCTCAAACTTATGTGGCACGGCGGCCCAGGTGGACTGCTCGTACGTTACCGATGAAATCATGTCGCCGCCGCCCATGAAGGGCGGCATCCGCTCCAGCAGTTCGCGCCTGCCCCACAGCACGCCGATGCCGGTGGGGCCGTACAGCTTGTGCCCGGTCCAGGCGTAGAAGTCGCAGCCCAGCGCCTGCACATCGATCTTGCGATGGACGATCGCCTGGGAGCCGTCGAACATGACCTTCGCGCCATGGGCATGCGCGATCTTCACCACGCGTTCGGCAGGGACGACGCTGCCCAGCACGTTAGACATGTGGGTGATCGCGACGAGGCCGACCTTGCCGTCGGCGAACAGGGCCCCGTAGGCTTCCATGTCCAGTTCGCCGGCGTCGGTAATCGGTGCGACGCGCAGTTCGATACCGTGGGCGTCGCGAAGCAACTGCCACGGAACGATGTTGGAATGGTGTTCCATGCCGGAGATCACCACCGCCTGACCGCGCTTCATCACCCCGCGCCCGTAGCTGTGGGCCATCAGGTTGATTGCTTCGGTGCTGTTATGGGTAAAGATGATTTCCGAACGATCGCTGGCATTCATCAACGTGGCGGCGGCGTCGCGGGCTGCTTCGTAAGCCTCCGTGGTGCGCTCGCTCATCCAGTGCAGGCCGCGATGGATGTTGGCGTATTGAGTCTCCATGGCATGCACCATGGCGTCGATCACCGCACGCGGCTTCTGGGCCGAGGCGGCGCTGTCGAGAAACACTAGGTCCTTGCCACGAATTTTCTGCGTCAGGATCGGAAAATCCCGGCGGATCCGTTCGACGTCGAAGGTCGTGGGATTGGTCATCACGTTCATGCCTTTTGCCTTTCCCACCACTGCTCGACAGCGGTCTCCAGCAGGCCGCGAATCGTTTCATCCGCAACCGCATCCAATGCCTCGGCCAGGAAGGCGCGCACCAGGATCGATTTGGCCTCGGCGTCGGGAATGCCGCGGCTGCGGAGGTAGAACATCTGTTCGGCGTCTAGTTCGCCGACGGTGGCGCCGTGGCTGCATTTGACGTCGTCGGCGAAGATTTCCAGTTCCGGCTTGGAATCGACCTCGGCGTAGGGCGATAGCAGCAGCGCCTGGTTCATCTGATAGCCGTCGGTCTTCTGGGCATGCCGAGCGACCTCGATCTTGCCTTGAAAGACGCCGCGGGAGCGGTCGGCGAGGACGTTCTTGACGGTCTGGCGGGAGCTGCATGACGGGGCCGTGTGGCTGACGACCGTCGTGAAGTCGGCATGTTGCGAGCCGGCAAGGATCTGCACCGCGTTCAGGTGTGTGATCGCGCCAGGGCCGCTGAGCTGGGCATGGACCTCGGTGCGTGACAGGCGGGCGCCAAGGTTCAGGGTGAAGCTGTCGTAGGTGCCGCCGGTTTCGACGTCGGCGTAGGTCGTGGAGACGTGGAATGCGGTGTCGGCCTCATCCTGCAGCCGGATGTGGGTCAGATGGGCACCCTGGGCGACATGGATTTCCGCGACGGTGTTCAGCAGGTAGGCGCCGTGACCGGCGGAGATTTCCACCACGGTCAGACGCGCGCCCTTGGCCAGACGGATGCTGTGACGCGGGTGGAAATCCCCTTGGCCGCCCGAGAGGCTGACCAACTGGACGATCCCGCCGTCCAGTCCGGTGGGCACGTGCAGGGCAGCGCCGTCGGTCGCCAGCATGGTGTTCAGCGCGACCATCGGCTCGCGGTCGGGCCATGTGAGGGTGCCGAAGTCCGGCTGGTCGGCGAAGCGAGCGAGCTGCACATTGGCCGTCCCAGGTCGGCCGCTTGTCGATCCAGCACCATGCCCACCTCTCGTCATGGCGGGCGAAGGCCCGCC
>DNXO01000094.1:28192-28735 GCA_003506895.1 Acetobacteraceae bacterium
CCCGCCATGACGGTGAGGGACGCGTCGGACAAATCACCGCGCAACACACCATCGACGAACACAACCCGCGGCGCATCCAGTAGCGTCAGGCCGGACAGCAGGGTTTCGGCTTCGTGCTTGGGGGACGCCTGGAACGTGGCTTCGGCTACCGGCCGCAGGCTGGTGTATTTCCAGGCCTCGACCGGGCGCGCCCTGGGTGTTCCACCCGGCAGCCCAGACGCCTTAAACGCGGCGGCGGCGGCCGCACGCAGGGCGGAGTCGCCCGGCAGGCGGCCGACGGCGGCCTCATAGCGTTGCAGGAAGCCGGTTGCTCCGGTGCTCACGCGGCCTCCGCGATCAGGCCGGCATAGCCACTTTTTTCAAGTTCCTTCGCCAGTTCCGGACCACCCGTCCGCACGATGCGGCCGTGCGCCAGCACGTGAACCCGGTTCGGCACCAGATGATCCAGCAGCCGTTGATGATGCGTAATAACCAACGCCGAAAATTCCGGGCCGCGCAGGGCATTTACGCCGTCGGCGACGATCTTCAGTGCGTCGATGTCCA
>DNXO01000094.1:29070-69032 GCA_003506895.1 Acetobacteraceae bacterium
CGCTTCTTCTCGCCGCCGGAGAAACCGACATTGACGTTGCGCTTCAGCATGTCGTCCGGCATCGCCAGCCGCTTCGTCTCGGCCCGAGCCAGCTTCAGGAACTGCACGGCGTCCAGTTCGGATTCGCCATGCGCGCGACGGATCGCGTTCAGCGCCGTGCGCAGGAAGTTGGCATTGTTCACGCCGGGCAGTTCGATCGGTGCCTGGAACGCCAGGAACACGCCCGCGGCGGCGCGCTGCTCCGGTTCCATCGCCAGGATATCGACGCCGTTGAATGTCACGGTACCACCGGTCACGGTGTAGTCCTGGCGGCCCGACAGCACGTAACCCAGTGTCGATTTGCCGGACCCGTTCGGGCCCATGATCGCATGCACTTCCCCGGCCGGTACCGTCAGGTCGATCCCCTTGAGGATCGGCTTGTCACCGATCGAAGCCGTCAATCCACGAATTTCCAACATTAGCCAACAGATCCTTCAAGCGACACCGCCAGGAGTTTCTGCGCCTCGACGGCGAACTCCATCGGCAGTTCCTTCAACACATCCTTGCAGAAGCCATTGACGATCAGGCCAACGGCATCTTCCTCCGACAGCCCGCGCTGACGGCAATAGAACAACTGGTCATCGGCGATTTTCGAGGTTGTCGCCTCGTGCTCCACCTTCGCCGTCGGGTTGCGGCTTTCGATGTAGGGCACGGTGTGCGCGCCGCACTGATCGCCGATCAGCAAGCTGTCGCACTGGGTGAAATTACGCGCGTTCGACGCGCTGGGCAGCATCCGCACCAGGCCGCGATAGGTGTTGTTGGAATGCCCGGCGCTGATGCCCTTGGAGATGATCGTGCTGCGCGATCCCTTGCCAACGTGGATCATCTTCGTTCCGGTATCGGCCTGCTGGTGATTGTTGGTCACCGCGACCGAGTAGAACTCACCCACGCTGTCCTCGCCCAGCAGCACGCAGGACGGGTATTTCCAGGTGATCGCCGATCCGGTTTCGACCTGGGTCCAGGAGATCTTCGAACGAGCGCCGCGGCAGGCACCGCGCTTGGTGACGAAATTGTAGATGCCGCCCTTGCCGTTGGCATCGCCGGGATACCAGTTCTGTACGGTGGAGTATTTGATCGTGGCATCGTCCATCGCTACCAGCTCGACGACGGCCGCATGCAGTTGGTTCTCGTCGCGTTGCGGGGCGGTGCAGCCCTCCAGGTAGCTGACATGGGCGCCCTCGGCGGCGATGATCAGCGTGCGTTCAAACTGTCCGGTGTTGCGGGCATTGATGCGGAAGTAGGTGGACAGCTCCATCGGGCAGCGGACGCCCTTGGGGATGTAAACAAAGCTGCCATCGGTGAAGACGGCGCTGTTCAGCGCGGCGAAGAAGTTGTCCGCCGTGGGGACAACGGTGCCGAGGTACTGCTTCACCAGTTCGGGATGCTCGCGCACCGCCTCGCTGATCGGGCAGAAGATCACGCCGGCCTTGCGCAATGTCGCCTGGAAGGTGGTGGCGACCGAGACGCTGTCGAACACGGCGTCGACGGCGATCTGGGTGTTCTCCACGGTGTCCGGATCGACGCCGGCCAGGATCGCGCGCTCTTTCAGCGGGATGCCCAGCTTTTCGTACATCTTCAGCAGCTCGGGATCGACCTCATCCAGGCTCTTCGGGCCGGCCTTCTTCTTCGGCGCGGCATAGTAGTGCAGGTCCTGGTAGTCGATCGGCGGATGGTCAACGCGCGCCCAGTGCGGCTCTGTCATCTTCAGCCACGCGGCGTAGGCCTTCAGGCGCCATTCCAGCATCCACTCCGGCTCTTCCTTGCGGGCGGAGATCAGCCGGATGATGTCTTCGTTCAGCCCCTTGGGGGCGAAGTCCATCTCAATCGTCGTCTCGAAGCCCCATTTGTAGCCGGACTGGGTGACGGATTGGACGGTGTCGAGCGTTTCGGTAACAGCGGCCATGAAAAATCCTATTCAGCAGCCGATTGAAGGGAGCGCAAAGGGGACACCACGTTCGCCGGAATGCGGAACGCCGGCAAAAGCGCCACCTGCATGTCGGCCAGCGTGATCCGGGACAACGCCGAGTGGATGGCATCGTTCACCGGATCCCACCGCCCGCGCATTGGGCACAGCCCCTGGGATTCGCATTCCGACACCGACCCCTCGACGCATGCGGTCAGGGCGATCGGCCCGTCAACCGCGGCGATGACGTCGGAAACCGGGATTTCGGCCAGGCCGCGGTTCAGCCGATAACCGCCCTTGGCGCCGCGCTGGGACGACACCAGATCGCCGGCTGCGAGTGTTTTCAGCACCTTGGCGACGGTTGGTTCAGGGATCCCCGTCGCGGCCGCGATTCCGGGCGAGGTCTGGACCCCCTCCATGCCGGCCAGGCGGACGAGAACCACCACGGCGTAGTCGGTCAGCTTCGACAGCCTTAACATGGCGTGCGAACCTTTATGTTCCTGCGCGTTGCGGTTATCCGGACTACTACAGTCCTGATTGACCTGGAAATGGCGTATCGTGGGCGCAGCGTCAAGGGGGTCGTCGGCAGGCGTGTCATCCGGAGGCGTTCTCGTTCGCGGCTCCTCGCGGTGACAGGGCGACTGGTTCGCGCGATGATGACTGTCCGACGAACCTAGTCGGCCACGAAACCACAAAAGGGGGAACCACAGCGATGTCCGCCGTCACCACCGAACACCAGGGGCCAATCTCGATCATCCGCATCAACCGGCCAGAGCGGCTGAACGCCATCGGTCAGTCGGTCGCGGTGGAGATGCAGCAGGCGTTCAAGGCGTTCGACGCCGATCCCGAGAAGCGGGTCGCCATCCTGTCATCCACCGGAAACCGGGCGTTTTCCTCGGGCGCGGATGTCAACGACCTGCCGGAGCTGTGGCGCGCGATCCCCAATGTCGGCTTTCACACCGACAAGCCGATCATCGCCGCGACGTCCGGATGGGTGGTCGGAGGCGGCATCGTGATGGTGATGATGTGCGACCTGTTGGTGTCCACCGAGGACACCCAGTTCTACTACCCCGAGGCCAAGCTGGGGACGACGGCCGGCGGCATTAGCTCACTGGCCGCGCGTATGCCGCACCACCTGGCGATGGAGATCATGCTCCTGGGCTCCAAGATCCCCGCCCGGCGCGCCTACGATGTCGGGTTCGTCAATCGCGTCGTGCCCAACGGTCAGCACGAGGCCGAGGCTCTTGCAATGGCGCGGGAACTCTGTGAATCGGCACCGCTGGTGATCAGCGCCCTGAAACATCTTGTAAATGAAGTCATGCCAACCGGACCGATCGAGCGTATGGTGGCGGTCAGCCAAACCATCGCCCGCGTCCGTCAATCGGACGACCTGCAGGAGGGTATTCGTGCCTATAAGGAAAAGCGCAAACCCCGCTTCACCGGCCAATAACCTCCAGGCTTTCCATCCGCTATGACTCTGTCTGCCCGGCTGCATTGCCCGCATTGTCAGGGCCGGCTTGTCGCGGCTTCCGCTTCGGCCCTGCGGTGTTCCGACTGCGAAAACATGGCGTCCATCGCCGACGGGGTCGCCGATTTCGTCGGTGATGGGCGGGGTCTTGCCCCGGGTTCGGATCGCTATAGCGGGGTGACCGTTCCGCACGGCGTTCTTGCGTTCGACCTGCCGGCGCGGATCAAGCGGGCGGCGGGCAGTCGCTGGCCCGACAAACTGGGCGAGGTCATCGAGTTCGGCTGCGGGCTTGGACACATGACCGAGGCGGTGGCGACGGGGGAAACCATTCGCGGCCTGCTTGTGCTCGATACGGACAAAGATCTGCTGCAAGCCTGCCAAGAGCGTCTGCGCGGCGCGGGGATCGGGTTGGCGTCCGGCCCTCCGGTATTCTTCGCGGCGGTCGGGGGCGCCCAGAATGCGGTTCGCGATGCCGTGGCCGATACGGTGATCGGCACCACGGCGATGGCGACGGCCAGCGACGTCCGGTCGTTTCTGACCAGGGTGCATCGCATATTGAAGCCAGGCGGCCGCGCGCTGTTTGTTATACCGAACCGTCGGTACTGGCAGGCCATCTGTCTGGCGATGGCGGAGGCGCTGGTGCAACGGCACGCGCGCGACGGGGCGTGGCCGGATGGGGCGTGGCCGGTGATGACGAAATTGGCTGAGAAGTGGCGGCAGATCGTTCACAACGGTACCTCGGCTGACCGTGACGGGACGCATCTGTTCGATGCCGACGCGGTCGAACACCTTGGTGACGAGATGGGATTCGCCACCGCGGACGTTATTCCCCTGCATCCCGATGCGGCCGGCGCGGACACCGTCGGGCGCGTCTGCCGGGAAGCCGGTGCCCCCGACGGTTTCGCACGCGACGCCGGGTTCCTTGCCGCCGTCGCGGGGCGCCGGTTCTTCGGACTTTTGAGCGATCGCGATGCCTCGGCTTTCAACATTGTGTGGCTCACCAAGGCGCCCGGGCCAACGGTGCGCTTCCAAAAGGCACGCCCGCCCGAAACAACGATGGTTTATCCGGACCCGGAATTGGCCCTGGGGGGCGCGTCGCCGCACTGGTCGATCGAGTTGCTGGGCCGGGAAGCACCGGGCGGCATCGTGGTTAAGGTCGGTGGATGGTGTCTGAGTAATGTGGACGTGTTGGCGGTCCGGATCACACTCGACGGTGTTGAGCGGTATGCCCAGGTCTGGCGGTATCGCCCCGATGTGCATGAGATCATGAACCGGCAGCGGCTGTTCCATCCGGTGAACGCCCTGTTCAGCGGTCTGGGCAGCGAGGTGCTGTTTGCCGGGCTGCGGGCCGGGGATCATGGTTGCCGGCTGCAAATCGACGTGGTTCTGGCCGGGGGCATCAGCCTGTCGGGGCCAGCGCCGGACAGATTGGTCTTGGACGAGCCGATGGTGATCGGTCATTAGCCACGGTCTGAAAGTCGTCTGCCATCGATCCCTGCTGGCGGCGTCGCTTGCCGTGCTGGTTTCAGGGGCCGCGACCGGAGCCTCGCCCCGGGAAGCGGAGACGCAGCGCGCCCTGCATGAGGCGGAACGCAGCAGCAGCGAGCAACTCGCCGCCCGCCGCGATGCCGCCGACCGGGCCGCGCGGGCCGCCGCCGAGGCCATGCGGTTGGCCCATGCACGGGTCGAAGCGGCGGCGAAACTCCGTCAGGCCGAGGCCGCCACCGCCGCGGCCGCTGCTCGGGTCGATGCCCTGGCGCAGCGGCGGCGCGATGCGGAGCAGCGGGTGCAAGAACGGGCTGTGGCGTTGCAGCCTCTGCTGCCGCTGATCGAGCGGCTGTCGCTGTATCCCGCCGAGACGCTGCTGGCTGTGCCCGCGCCTCCGGACCAAGCACTGCGCGGTGTGCTGGTGTTGCAGGGGCTCGCCCGGGAGATCGAGATCGAAACCGAGGCCCTGCGCCGCGATCAGGCCGAGGTGGACGCCGCGGCCGATGCGCTGCGGCTCGAGGCGCCGCATCTGGCGGAGGCGGAAACCGCGCAGAAACGCGAAGCCGATGCGCTGGACCAGCAGATCGGCGCGGCCCAGCGCGATCAGGCAGCGGCGGAGGCGGAGGCGAACCAGGCCGCCAGTCAGGCCGCGCTGGCGGCGAGCCGGATGGAGTCCCTGCGGGCGGCCCTGGCGTCGATCGAAGCGCAGCGCAAGGCGGATGAGGCGAAGGCCCGGGAAGACGCGCAGCGGGCGGAAAAGCTGAAGCACACGGCCGAGGCCCAGGAAGCCCGTAAGCGGGAGGCGGTCGCGGCGCGGCCATCCGGGGTGGGTACGATCGCCTCCGGTGCCGGGCCGCACGGGCAGTTGCAGCCGCCGGTGATTGGCGTGGTCGTGCGGGGTTGGGGTGAGCAGACGGATGGCGGCCCGGCGACCGGCCTGTCCTATCACGCTCCGCCGGGCGCCCGGGTTATTTCACCCTGCGGCGGGCGTGTGGTGTTCGCCGAACCCTTCCGCAGTTATGGACTGCTGCTGATCGTCGATTGCGGTGGTGGCTATCATGTGGTGCTGGCGGGGTTCGAGCGGCTGGATGTGAAGGCGGGGCAAAGCGTGCTGGCGGGGGAGCCGGTGGGGGTGATGCCGAACTGGGAGCCGGGATCGGCCGCGAAGCGCCCGGCGCTTTACGTGGAACTGCGGCGTGATGGCACGCCGGTTAATCCCGCCCCTTGGCTGCGGTCGAGCGGTTAGTTCCCGGGTGCTGGGGCGCTATTCACCGCAGCCGCGTGACGGCCCCTTAGATCGTCCCGACGACCTTGACCTGTGCACGCCGGTGGACTTCGGTCTGGGCGATGACCGGGACGTTCAACCTGATCCGGTCAACGATCGAATAAACATGGTACCTGACCGGCGAACTGGTCAGCAAAGCCGGCTTTTCCCCGGACTGGACGGATGTGTCCACGACAGCCCTGACGCGGTCGAGGAACTGTTTTAGCTTTTCCTGGCCCAGCGCCAGTTGCCGGTCCTCGGGCGGGCCGACAAGGGCGTTGGCCATGGTTTCCTCCCATTCCGGGGACAGGACGATCACCGCCATGTAGCCGGTTTCGCTGGCGAGGCCGTCGCTGATCTGGCGAGCCAGCCTGGTGCGCACGTGGGCGACGATCGGGGGAACGAATTTCGCGCCGCCGGCGCAGGCTTCCTGGATCGCCTCCAGGATCGTCGGCATGTCGCGGATGGAGATACGCTCCGCCAACAGCATCTGCAGCACACGCTGCAATCCGCCGGTGGTGATCGTGTTCGGCACGAGATCGGCCACCAGCCGTTGCTGGTCCGGCGGCAGTCCCGCCAGGATTTTCTGGGTTTCGGTATAGGACAGGAACTCGGCGATGTTTTCCTTCACGACCTCGGCCAGATGTGTCGTCAGCACGGTGGACGGATCGACCACGGTCCATTGCGCGGCGCGGGCCTGTTCGGCGGCGCCGGGCGCGATCCAGCACGCCGGGAGTCCGAATGTCGGTTCGACGGTCTTTTCTCCGGCGATCGGCGGGGCCTGGTCGCCCGGGCTGATCGCCAGCAGCATCGTCGGCCGCAACTCACCCTTGCCGGCGGTGATCTCCTTCAGCGCGAAGGCGTAGGCATAGGGGTCGAGCTCGACATTGTCCTGAATTCGCACTGACGGCAGGACGAACCCCAGCTCCGACGCCAAGGCTCGGCGGAACCGCTTGATCTGGTCGGGAAGCCTGTTCGACGCGCCGCCGGCCAGGTCGAGCAGGCCATAGCCCAGTTCGACGCGAACGATGTCGGGGATCGACACGGTCGGCGGGGCGGTGTCCGGCGCTTGCACAACGGGCACGGCGGCGGCCAGTTCGGCATGGCGCGCGTTGAAGCGATGCCAGGCGGCGGCGCCGGACAGGCCCGAAACAAACAGGAACGGCAAGGTCGGCAAACCGGGCAACAAGGCCAGAACCCCGGCCGCGGCCGATGCGATCGCCAGCGGATTGGCGCTGGATCCCAGTTGAGAGGCCAGCTTGCCGTGCATCTGGCCCTCGACCGCGCCCTTGGAAACCACGATGCCGGCGGCGGTGGAGACAAGCAATGCGGGGATCTGCGACACCAGGCCGTCGCCGACCGTCAGCGTCGTGTAGGTGGCAAGGGCGTCGGCAACCGACATGTGCGCCCGGATCAAACCCATCGCCAGGCCGCCAAGGATATTGATCAGGGTGATGACCAGCGCGCTGATGGCGTCGCCGCGGACGAATTTGCTGGCGCCGTCCATCGCACCGTAGAAGCCGCTTTCCTCCGATAGTTCGCCACGGCGCTTGCGGGCAGTTGGCTCATCAATGATGCCGGAGGACAGGTCGGCGTCGATCGCCATCTGCTTGCCGGGCATCGAGTCCAGGTAAAACCGGGCGGACACTTCGGCGATGCGGCTGGAACCCTTGGTGATGACGACGAAATTCACAAGCAGAAGCATGGAAAAGACGATCGCGCCGACGACGACATCGCCGCCCATGAGAAACGATCCGAATGCCGCGACGACGTGGCCGGCCGCATCGGGGCCGTCGCTGCCGTGGGACAGGATCAGGCGCGCGGTGGCGACGTTCAAGGACAGGCGCAGGATCGTGGTCAGCAGCAGTAGCGTCGGCAGGCTGGAGAAATCGAGGGGCCGTTCCAGCGACAGCGAGATCAGCAGGATCAGGATCGAGGCGATGAACGAAAGCGCCAGTGCCATGTCCAGCACGAACGTCGGTATGGGCAGGATGAGGATCGAGAGCTGGAACAGGACGCACAGCGCCAGCCCGACATCGCCGCCGGGCGCCAGTTTACGGACCGGGTCCAGCGCCTTGAGCAGGGAGTCCATGACCGGGCCACCTGGCCGTCCGGTCATGGAGTCCTGGCGGCGGCGGCGCTAGGCGGCACCTCGATCCCCTGGGACAGGTAGAGGCTGATCTTGTTCCGCAACGCCCGGATGGACAGACCGAGCATGGTGGCGGTGTGGGTGCGGTTGCCGCCGGTGCGTTGAAGGGTGGCGATGATGGCGTCGCGCTCCATCAGGTGCAGCGGCCGGCAGGTGAATCCCGCCGGGTCTTTCAGTGGGGTGTCGGGGTGGGTTTCCGACGTCGGCCCGACCTCCAGGGCCCGGGGTTCGATCGTCGTTTCGGATGTCAGGACCAATGCTCGGTGGATGGTATTTTCAAGTTCGCGCACGTTGCCCGGCCAGTCGTGCGCGGTCAGTGCCTGCATGGCGGCCGGCGACAGGTGCCGGCGGCCATGACTGGCTTCGCCGCGGTATTTCTCGATGAAGTATTCGGCCAGGGCGGGAATGTCGGCGGGCCGCTTCCGTAAGGCCGGAATGTGGACTGAAACGACGTTCAGCCGGAAATACAGATCCTCGCGAAACGTCTGCCGTTTTACTTCCAGTTCCAGATCCCGGTTTGTCGTCGCGATGATGCGCACGTTCAGCCGCACCGGCGCCCGGCCGCCAATCCGGTCCACCTCGCGCTCCTGGATCGCGCGCAGTAGTTTCGCCTGTAGCCGCCGGTCCATTTCGCTGATCTCGTCCAGCAGGATGGTGCCGTTCTGGGCTGCTTCCAGCTTGCCGATCCGTTGCGTCAACGCACCGGAGAACGCGCCGCGTTCGTGTCCGAACAGTTCGGATTCCAGCAGTTGTTCCGGGATGGCGGCGCAGTTCACGGCGACGAACGGGGCGCCGGCCCGGGGGGAGTTGCGGTGGATAAAGCGGGCGATCACCTCTTTGCCGGTGCCTGATTCGCCACGGATCAGCACCGAGGCGTCGGAGTTGGCGATGCGATGCGCGCGCTGGATGACCGCTTCCATCATCGGATCGCGGAAGACCGGACCATTGTCCGATGGGGGCGGCCGGCGGGGCGCCGGGAAGGCGGCTACGCGAACCGGGTAATCGCCGGCGCGGCCGAAGCTGCTTTCCAGATCGTCGGGAACCAGAAGGTCTGGCGCGGAATACGCGGTCATCGTCAGCGGTCCGACTTGACGATTTCGGTCATCGTCACGCCCAGCTTGGTGTCGTCGACCATCACGACTTCGCCGCGCGCGATCAGCCGGTTGTTGACGTAAATGTCGATCGCCTCGCCCAGGCGGCGGTCGAGCTCGACGACGGCGCCGCGGCCGAGCTTCAGCAACTGCGACACCTGCATGGTCGCCTTGCCGAGAACGGCGCTGACAGTCACGGAAATATCGTAAACCGCTTCCAGTTCCTTGGCGGAGCCGGTGTCGGTTGTTTCGCGAAGGTCGGGGGACGGTGGAGATGTCGTGGTGCTCATGACAGGTGCCTCACGTTTTGTTCGGTTACCAAACTTGCTGACACCGGCAGGACCGCGTCCCGCAGGTCTGCCAGTAAAGCCGAGCGGCTGATGGTGGCCTCGCCACGTTGCCACTTGATGGTCACGTCTTCGCCGCTGATGCCGTCTTCCAGCGCCCGGGTGAGCGCCGCGATGTCGGCGAACGGCCGTTCGATGCCGGCGGTGTCCCGCAGCAGGAATTCCGGCGCCACGGTCAGGGCGGGCTTGATGCGCTCCGCCAGGGCGCGCACGCGCCCGGGCAGGGTGGCCGACCATTCGTCCGAGGCAACCGCGATCACGGTGTTGACCACAAGACCGGCGACGGCGAGGGAGGCGGTTTCTATCGTGGCGGCTGACTCGGTGCCGAGATCGTGCAGCGATGTGAGCAGCCTTGCCATCAGCGCGGCAGTGGGATCTTCATCGGGTGGTTCGCGGCGGGCGATCAGGTACCCTTCGGTCCAGGCTTCCTCGCGAATGCTGGCCGTCGGATCGGCGGGCGGGGGCGCCTCCGGTTCCGGTGGTGGCGTTGGTGCGTCCCCGGGGTCGTTGAAGTCAGCGAATATCGTCGAGGCGGTCATTCGATCATCCTGTCGTCGCTGCCGGTGTTGATTTCGATTTCGCCGCTGGCGGCCAGTTCCTTCGCCAGGTTGGCGATGGTGGCCTGCGCCTCTTCCACGTCCTTCAACTTGACCGGGCCGAGGGCGGCGATGTCCTCGCGCAGCATCTTCGCGGCGCGTTCGGACAGTTGCGACAGGAACATCGTGCGGATCGCCTCGGTGGCGCCCTTGAGGGCGATCGGCAGTTTTTCCTTGTCGATCTGGCGCAGCAGGACCTGCAGCCCGGCGGGGTTCAGGCGTTGCAGATCGGCGAAGGTGAACATCTGCGACTTCACCTTTTCCGCCGACTCGCGGTTGCGTTCCTCCAGGCCGGCCAGGAAGCGCGTTTCCGCCTTGCGGTCTAAATTGTTGAAGATCTCGGCAATCAGGGCGTGCGAATCCTGCCGCGATGCGCGGGCGAGATTGGACATGAATTCGGCGCGCAGGATGCGTTCGACCCGTTCGAGAACGTCTTTCTGGATGGATTCCATCCGCAGCATGCGCATGACGACCTCCATCGAGAAGGAGTCGGGCAGCAGCGTCAGTACGCGGGCGGAATGGTCGGGCTTGATCATCGACAGCACGACGGCGACGGTTTGGGGGTATTCGTTCTTCAGGTAGTTGGCGAGTATTTCCTCGCTGACGTTGCCCAGCTTGTCCCACATGGTCCGGCCGGCGGGGCCGCGGATTTCTTCCATGATCTGGGAGACGCGATCTTTCGGCAGCGCCTTGAGCAGCAGGTTTTCGGTGCTTTCGAAGCTGCCCAGGATGCCGCCGGTGGCGCCGAAATTGTCCACGAAATCGCCGCACAGGGTTTCGACGGTATCGGCCTGGATGACGCCAAGCTGTGCCATGGTGGCGGAGATCGCCTTGATCTCATCCTCATGCATCATGGCGAACAGTTTGGCGGCGTGCTCTTCGCCCAGCGCGAGCATCAGGATCGAGGCCTTGTACAGGCCCGACATCTCGCCATCAGCGGCTTTGGATGCCGCCCTAGCCATGGTGTCTGGAAACCCGGGTCATCATGTCACCGTGTGGTTCGGTGATATGGCTAAGGGGTAAACCTTACCAAAGCGTTAACGGCGGAGGCTAAACCCTCGCGGACAACGCCAACGCTCCTGCCCGTTGGCGGGGCGCTTCCGTGCCGTTGCGGCTGTAGTGCGCCGTGGTGGTTGGCGGCGCGCAGGCCCGGGCAACGATGCGCACGACGCTGGTCTGTACCGCGATCGCGCGTTCCAGCAACTCCCGGTTCGTTTGGGCCAGTTCACCGAGATGCTGGAGGTGTTCGGCTGGGGGCTTCGGGCCTTGCGTCAGCGCCGCAAGGGCGGTTTCCTTGGCCCCGATCAGGGCCGTGGCGGCGGCGTAATCCACGCGCGCCAGGGCTTCGTTCTCGCGGGCCAGCACATCGGCCAGAAGGGCGGCGGGGTTATCGGTCATTGGGTGGGCGCCTTCTGCATCCGGATCATCGCGTCGTAGATCGGTTTCGCGAGGCCGAGACCGCCATGGCTGGCGATCTGTTTGGCGAATTCCTGGACCAGCATCGGCTTCCACGCCTCCTCGCCGGGTCCGCCGCCGAACGTGTCGTGGGCGCTATCGACGGTATCGAACATCGGCTGGAGAAGCTGGCCGATCGCCATCGCCTCGAAGTCATGGGCGGATTTGGCCACGGCGGCAGGGTCGGCGGCGGCCGCGGGCCGGGGTATCCGGGGTGCCGGGTTGACCGGCGACGACACGGGGAGTGTTGCGGTCATCTTACCTCCAGGTCGGCTTGCAGGGCGCCGGCGGCCTTGATGGATTGCAGGATGCTGATCAGGTCGCGCGGACCGACGCCCAGGGCGTTCAGGCTGGCGACCAGATCGCGCAGTGTGACGCCCGAGGTCAGGATGCCGAGTTTCTTGTCGTGCTGGTCGTCTATGCTAATGCTGGTGCGGGGGACGACCGCGGTGGTTCCGCCAGCGGAGAATGCGTTCGGCTGGCTGACCTCGGGCGTTTCGGTCACGCGGATCGTCAGGTTGCCTTGCGCGATCGCGACGGTGCTGATGCGGACGTTGGCGCCCATGACGATCGTGCCGCTTGCCTCGTCGATCACCACGATCGCGGCGTTGTCGGGTTCCACGCGCAGGTTTTCGATGACTCCCAGCGTCTCGATCGCGTCGCGGGTCGCGAAGTCCAGTTGGACGGTCCTGGGGTCCGTCACCCGGGCGACCTTGCCGACGGTCTTGTTGATAACGGCGGCGATGCGTTCGGCCGTGGTCAGGTCTGGATTGCGAAGACCGAGCCAGAGGCCGTTGTTCTTGTCGAGGTTGAAGGGAACCTCTTTCTCGACGGTCGCGCCGTTGGCGATGCGGGCGGAGGTTGGAACGCCGCGGGTAACGGAGGCGGCGGCGCCGCTGGCGGCAATGGCACCGGTCGAGAGGGTTCCCTGGCCGACGGCATAAACCTCGCCGTCGGCGGCGAGAAGCGGGGTGACCAGCAGGGTGCCGCCGGTCAGGTTCGAGGCGTCGCCGAGGGCGGACACCGTGATGTCGATACGGCTGCCGCTTCGGGCGAAAGCCGGCAGCGAGGCGGTGACCATCACGGCGGCGATGTTCTTGGTGGACAGCGCGGTCACCTGATCCCTGGTATTCACCCCAAGGCGTTCGAGCATGCCGATCAGCGATTCTCGGGTGAAGACGTTGTTGTTCAGTTTGTCGCCGGTGCCATTTAGCCCGACCACCAGGCCATAGCCGATCAACTGGTTTTCCCTGATGCCCTCCACATTCGCGATATCCTTGATGCGCACGTCGGCTCGGGCTGCTGACGGGGGCCAGAGCGTCATGGTCAGGGTCAGGCTCAGCAGAAGGGCGGCGATCAGGCGCATTTTGCGCAAGTGGTTATCCTGGCGAGATATCCCGTCGTTTCAGCAATCGGCGTGCCATGGCGCATTTGGGGGAATTTGGCGGTGGAATGATCCCGAAAGACCGGCAAAATTTGCCGGTCGGGCGGAGGGTGCGGCGTTAAGTGCCGGCTGGCGGCATGTTCATTGCAGTCGGTTGACGTTTGCGTGCGCGCTCTTGGCGTCCGCAAGGCAGGTCGCTATACGTCCGCGCGTTCCCTACCCGGAATGGGCCGGGCGCCTTAGTCCCTGGCTTCCACCGGGGTGCGGGCGGAAGGATAACCAGGATCAAACGCGCATGATGATTACTCTGCCCCCTGATTATCGACCCACCGAGGATGAGGAGTTCATGAATCCCATCCAGGTCGAGTATTTCCGCCAGAAACTGCTGCGCTGGCGGGCGGACCTGCTGCGGGATGCCGATGGAACCTTGGCCAGCCTGTCGGAGGGCGGCATTCACGAAGCGGACATCACCGACCGGGCCAGCGTCGAGACCGATCGGGCGCTGGAACTGCGCACCCGGGACCGTGCGCGCAAGCTGATCTCCAAGATCGATCAGGCCCTGGTCCGGATCGAACTGGGCACCTACGGATACTGCGAGGAAACAGACGAGCCGATCGGGATCAAGCGCCTGCAAGCGCGTCCGATCGCCACGATGTCGATCGAGGCGCAGGAGCGGCACGAGAAGATGGAGCGGGTTCACCGCGACGATTGAAGGCTTGCGGGGTTTCGGGGGCATTTTTGGGTAAAGTGGGCACGAAGTTCCGCTGAGTGCGCACGAGGTTTTACCGAGACGATATTGGGGGCTTCGCGCGCGGCGGGAGTCTTGCCAATTGGTTGCTGTCGTCCCATGGTCCGGCGCTATGTGGTTTGCTCCTCCGAAAGAAATCCCTACCCGGGTCCTGACCCGTATGCCTGACCGGTTTCGCCGCCTGGAGCGAACCGAATGGGCGGATGCCAATCGGGCGGGGGAGCCGGTTGACTGCTTCCTTGAGGGGCCGTGTTACGACGCGCTTGGCCGCTTGTATGTCGTGGACATCCCGTATGGCCGCATCTTCCGTATCGAGAATGACGACTGGACTCTGGTCGCCGAGTATCCGGGCTGGCCGAATGGGCTGAAGGTTCAGCCCGACGGCGTGCTGCTGGCGGCGGATTACCGGCACGGGCTGGTTCGTATCGATCCGGGCTCCGGTGCTACGTCGGCCGTTTTGCAGACGGTGATGAGCGAAAGCTTCAAGGGCCTGAACGACCTGACGCTGCATGCCGATGAATCGATCCTGTTCACCGACCAGGGCCAGACCGGCTTGCAGGACCCGACCGGTCGGGTTTGGCGGCTGCACAAGGACGGGCGGCTGGATAAGCTGATCTCGACAGGTCCCAGCCCGAACGGGTTGGTTTTGAATACCGCCCAGACGCATCTGTATGTGGCGATGACCCGCTCTTGCGAGGTTTGGCGCTTCCTGCTGCGTCCGGACGCAGTGGTGGCCAAGGCGCAGTGCTTCGCCCGTGTTCCGGCCGGTCTGGTCGGACCTGATGGATTGGCGATGGACTCGTTTGATCGGCTGTATATTTCCAACCCCGGACATGGCTGCGTGTGGGTGATCGACCCGCATGGCGTGCCGTTGTACCGGGTCCAATCTTCCACCGGGCGCATGACCACCAACTGTGCCGTTACGCCAGACGAGCGCGGTTTGGTCATCACCGAATCCGAAACCGGCACAATCCTGATCGCGGAGATCCCCCCAGTATGAGCGGCGAATTCGTTTCCATCTGTGAAGTTGGCCCGCGCGACGGGTTGCAGATCGCCAAGACCCGTATGTCCACCGACGACAAGGTGGCGTGGATCGTCTCGTTGGCCGCCGCCGGTATCAAGGAGATCGAGGTCGGTAGCTTCGTCCCGCCGCGTGTGATCCCGCAGCTCGCTGACACCGCGGAGATCGTGGCGAAGGTGCTTGCCGCGCTGCCGAACCTGACGGTGCAGGCGCTGGCGCCGAATTTCCGTGGCGTGCAAAACGCCTATCATGCCGGGGTGCATAAGATCAGTATTCCGGTCTCGGTCAGCGACGGGCACAGCCAGGCGAACCTGAACCGTACCCCCGCGCAGTCGATCGAAATGATGCGGGAGATCATGGATTGGCTGAAGGCGCAGCCGCGCAAGGTGCCGGTGGTGGCGGGTGCCTCGACCGCGTTCGGCTGCTCGATCGACGGTGTGGTGCCGACGGCGAAGACAGTGGCGCTGTGCAAGGGGCTTGCGGACGCTGGGGTGGATGAGATCATGCTGGCCGATACCGTCGGCTACGCCTATCCGGCGCAAATCAAGGAAGTGGTGAAGGCGACGCGGGAGGCGATCGGGCCGGTGCTGTATGGGCTGCATCTGCACGATACGTGCGGGCTGGGCATCGCCAATGCGGTTGCTGGACTTGAAGTTGGCATCAGGGCGTTCGACTCGTGTCTGGCGGGTCTGGGCGGCTGCCCGTATGCGCCCGGGGCCTCGGGCAACGTGGTGACCGAAGACCTTGTGTTCATGCTGGAAAGCATGGGATTCACGACCGGTATCGACATTCCGGCGCTGATGGAATCACGGAAAGTCCTGCACGCGGGGCTTCCGGCCGAACCGCTGCAGGGACAGGTCCCGAAGGCTGGTTTGCCGCCGACGTTCCGAAAGGCCGCCTGATTCGGATCCGTCTGTTTCAAGTGGTTTCTGCGCAAGCGTGAAGCTGGTTTGTTAATCGAATCTTGTTCGGTCAAACAATAAAAGTGCTCTGATCCGCGCTGGCGAACGCCAGGGTGGCGGCACCGATTCGGTCACGCTGACCGGCTTCGAGCTTCTGGGGGTCGCGTGGGTAACGCGCGGGTTTCGTGCTTAGAGTGTCGCTCTAACCGCGAAGCGGGCGAATGATTCAGTCAGCACATCGTAGATCGGACGCTTGAACGGGACTGCCAGAGACGGCAGTTCGGACAGCGGGGCCCAGCGCCAGGCATCGAATTCGGGATGTGGATCGAGGTCCAGGCGGATATCGTTGTCCTCGCCGTTAAACCGCATGGCGAACCAGCGTTGGCGCTGGCCCCGGTAACGGCCGCGCCAGGCAATCCCCAGCAGGTTGGGCGGCAAGTCGTAGGTCAGCCAGTCAGGATGTTCACCGATGATCTCCGCCTTGGCGGTGCCGATCTCTTCTTCCAGTTCGCGGAAGACCGCGATCCTCGGGTCCTCGCCGTCGTCGATCCCGCCTTGTGGCAATTGCCAACCGCCGGCCGGGCCTTCGGCGTTGGGCATGTCGGCGCGTCGGGCAACGAAGATCAATCCGTCGGGGTTGAACAGTACGGCGCCCACATTGGGCCGGTACGGTAGTTCACTCATTTATTCGGTTCCTGCTTTGGCGCGGGGAGCATCAATGCGCTCACCGGGGCCAGTGCGACACCCTTCGAGGCAAGGCTATTGGTCCAGGCAGCCACGCGGTCCAGCGTTACCGGGCGCGGCAGCATCACCAGACCCAGCGCCGATCCCTTGTCTAAAGCCAGATGCGTCAGCGTGTTTAGCCGCTGGTCCAGCGTGCCGGAGTCGAAGGGGCCGTCGTCCAGCACGATATCGGTTGACCGGCTCCATACGTAAGGCAGCGGCGGCTGACCGGTGCGGGCATCGGCGAACAGCAACCCACGTTGGGCCACTTCCTCCAGCACGGCCTCGAATTGCGTGGCCATGCCCGACAAACGCTCGCCGCGCATGGGGCCGAAGGCATTGGTCACGCCGGCATAGCCTGTTAGCCGAACCAGCATCGCCTGCAACCGGTTCAGGTTGTCGGTCGTCGACAGCGAGGTCATCAGGGCGAAACGGTTGTCGGGATCGTTGAGCGGGAAGCTTTGTGGCTCCATCGGCAGGGAGAGCAGGTATTCATGCTCATTCAACCGAGCAACGGCAAGAAGCCTGGTGATGTCGCCGGCATAGGGCGATACCGCCAGGGTAACGCCGCCAGGGAGGTTCCTGATTGCCGCCAGGCTATCCGCCTCGTTCATTCCGATTCCGGCGATCATGAGGCCAACCCTGGGGCGCAGGTTGGATGAGTCGAAGCCGGCGGCGTATGTCTCCATCGGCGCCCTGCCATCGGCGGATATCCGTGGCAGGCGAAGGCTGGGGTCGCCGGGGTAGGGTTCCATCAGGGCGGGATCGGGATCGGCGACCGGGCCGGGGGTGGATCGTCCGGGCCGGAGCGGCTGCGGCGGTTCAGCGTGCTTCGCCTCGGCCAGGGGATGCGCGGCGGGAAGCGGATCGGTATGTACGACCGGCCCCGATTGCCGGGGCGCCGGCGGCACCGGCGGGGGGCCGATCGTCTGAAGTACCAAGCCGGTGACCGCCGCCAGGAACAGGACCGCCGCCCAGAACCGGCCCAAGCCCCGCCAGCCCGACAGCAAGCCGCCGTTCACCCGAGGGCCTTGGGAGGAAGCAGTCACCGCCGCCGGGATCAGTTCGCGGACGCGCTCTTTTGCGCTGCCATCGCCTGCACCAGCACCAGCCCCTGCTGCAACTGGAAGTCCGTCTCATCCGGTTTCGCCGGGTCAAACTTGGGGAAGCCCTCGGGTGGCTTATCTGGGATTTGTTTGACGATCGCCGGCAGATCGGTGCGCGGCGGCAGCGCCTGCGGGCCGGTGCCGCCCTGGTTGGAGAGGGCCTTGTTGTAGTCAGCCTCATGCTCGCCGCCGAAGCTCGGGCGGTCTTCACGGTTTTCATGCACCGGCACGTCGGGGGTGATCCCGAGGCCCTGAATCGAGCGGCCGGATGGGGTGTAGTAGCGCGCGGTCGTCAGCCGCATGGCCCCGTTGCCGGGAAGCGGGATGACGGTCTGCACCGACCCCTTGCCGAAGCTGCGCGTGCCCAGAACGATCGCTCGGCGATGGTCCTGCAGCGCGCCGGACACGATTTCGGACGCCGATGCGGAGCCGCCGTTGATCAGCACCACCATCGGCGCGCCATGCAGGATGTCGTCACCCTTGGCATCCCAGCGCTGGCTGTCTTCGGGATGGCGTGCGCGGGTGGAGACGATCTCCCCCTGGTCGATGAAGTCGGAGGACACCGCGACCGCCTGATCCAGCAGTCCGCCCGGGTCATTGCGCAGGTCGAGGATCAGGCCGCGCAGTTTGCCGCCGTTCTGCGCTCGCATGCTTTTGACCGCGGCCTTGACGCCGGCATCCGCCTGTTCCGTGAACTGCGACAGGCGGAGGTAGCCGATATCGTTCGGCTCGATACGGGACTTCACCACCTGGATTTTGATGGTTTCGCGGATCAGCGGCACTTCCAACGGCTTGTCCACGTTCGCGCGCTTGACCGTCAGCACGATTTTGGAGTTCGGCGGACCGCGCATCTTGTCCACGGCATCGTTCAGCGACAGGCCGATCAGGGTCTTGCCGTCCAGCGCGGTGATGATGTCGCCGGGCTTGATTCCGGCTTTCGCGGCGGGCGTATCGTCGATCGGGGAGACGACCTTGATCAGGCCTTTATCCTCACTGACCTCGATTCCCAGGCCGCCGAATTCGCCCTTGGTTTGGATCTGCATGTCCTTGAACGCCTTGGCGTTCATGTAGGAGCTGTGCGGATCGAGGCCGGTGAGCGCGCCGTTGATGGCGTTTTCGATCAGTTCCTTGTCGTCAACCGCATCGACATACTCGGCCCGGACGCGCTGCATGACGTCGCCGAACACGTTCAGCATCCGGTACATGTCGGTATGGGTGCTGTCCTGGGCCAGCGCGGTGCCGAGAACAGGGCCAAGAGTCGCACCCGCCACGAAGGCGGTGCCAATGAGAAGACCGTAGCGCCAATGCCGAGCGCGGAGATTCATACTTACGTTCCCTTCGACGCCGCGGATCGACCCGGGGCGCATGACCAGTCCCGACAACAACGCACCCGACTACAACACATGGGCCGGGATAATGCGAGCAAACTACATAGTCCTGTTTGTCGCCTATGGAAGTGGCGATAGTCCAGTGTGGAATCGTTAACCCAAGTCCACGGGTTCACAAGCCGGGCCGACCCGCTTAGGTTCGCCGCCATTCGCATCCAGGAGGAAAATGATGCCAGGAATGATGGACGGTAAAGTCGCGGTCGTGACCGGTGCCGGCGGCGGGATCGGGCGAGAGATCGCGCTGATGATGGCTGCCGCGGGTGCCAAGGTGATCGTCGCCGATATCGGCGCATCCCTGACCGGTGAAGGCGGTTCGGCCAGCCCGGCGCAGCAGACCAAACAGTTGATCGAGCAGAAGGGCGGCGCCGCCGAGATCTGCCTGGAGTCCGTTGCCTCCTGGGGGTCGGCACAGAAGATCATTCAGGCCGCCATGGACCATTATGGCCGGATCGACGCCGTGGTGAACAACGCCGGCATCCTGCGCGACGTGATCTTTCACAAGATGACCGAGGACGACTGGTTGTCGGTGATTTCCGTCCACCTGAACGGGTCGTTCTTCGTCTCCCGCGCGGCGGCGGAGCATTATCGCAAGCAAGAGAGCGGCACGTTCGTGCACATGAGCAGCACGTCCGGCCTGATCGGGAATTTCGGCCAGGCGAACTATGCGGCGGCGAAGCTGGGCATCACGGCGCTGTCGAAGTCGATCGCGCTGGACATGCAGCGTTATAATGTTCGTTCGAACTGCATCGCGCCGTTCGCGTGGAGCCGGATGACCTCCTCGATCCCCGCGTCCACGCCGGAGCAGCAGGCCCGGGTGGCGAAGATCCAGCAGATGACGCCGGACAAGAACGCGCCGATGGCGGTTTATCTGTCGTCGGATGCGGCCAAGGGCGTGACGGGCCAGGTTTTCGGATGCCGGATGAATGAGATGATTCTGTTCAGCTCGCCGCGTCCGACGCGGATTATCCATCGCGCCGAGGGCTGGACGCCGGAAACCATCGCCGAACATTGCATCCCGGCGATGAAGGCGGCGTTCATGCCGCTGGATCGCTCTGGCGAAGTGTTCGGGTGGGACCCGGTCTAGGTCGGGGAACGGGTGGCGGGTCGACCGCCCATTCCTTTGAGGACGACCGCCCCGGACGGAGTCCGGGGTTGGTTTGATCGGCTTTTGCCCCGGGGTGCTGGGGAGGCTGGGCGGTTGACTGGCGGGCTTTCCTGAAACTCAGTTCCTGGGAACCGGGAGCGGGACCCAAAACCTATCCGAAATTAGGCTAATCTGGATCAGGTCATTCACTGTCCCCGGACACCACCAGCCTTGCCCCAATAGATGGGGTACCATCTATTGATAAGCCAGCTAATGGGGCTTTCATCGATCGGGTTGAGGCGGCGTCGCGGGAGGTGCGGAACGCCACGCTGGTCGGGCTGTCGGCTGAGGATATCGAGAGCGCCACCCGGGTATTGGATCTGGTTTGCCGCAATCTCGCGAAAGAGCAGGACCGGGACGAATGACCTCGTCCGGCGCGGAAACGAAAACGCCGGACACGCCAGCGCGCGAAGCGATGAACCCGACGACACGGCTGATGGTCACGGTCTGCACCATCATGGCCACGCTGATGCAGTCGGTGGACAGCACCATCGCCAACGTCGCGCTGCCGTATATGCAGGGGACGATGTCGGTGAGCCAGGAGGAGATCAACTGGGTTCTGACCAGCTACATCGTGGCGGCGGCGATCATGACGGCGCCGACCGGCTTCCTCGCCGCCCGGTTCGGACGCACCCGGCTGTTCGTAACCGCGGTGGTTGGATTCACCGTAGCCTCGGTGCTGTGCGGGTTGGCGCGGTCGATGGATGAGATCGTGATCTTCCGCGTGCTGCAAGGCATGTGCGGGGCCGCGCTGGTGCCGCTGTCGCAGTCGGTGATGTTCGACATCCATCCGGTGGAACAGCGCGGACGGGCGATGGCGTTGTGGACCATGGGGGTAATGATCGGCCCGATTTTCGGCCCTATCCTGGGTGACTGGCTGACCGAGTATTACAGTTGGCGCTGGGTATTCTACATCAACGTCCCGTTCGGTATCGTGACGGCGTTCGGGCTGCTGACCTTCCTGAAAGAGACTTCGTTTGGGAACGCAGTCAGGCTGGATTGGATCGGCTGTGGCGCGCTGAGTCTGGCGATCGGCGCGTTCCAAACGATGCTGGATCGGGGCGAAACGCTGGACTGGTTCGGATCGACTGAAATCATTCTGGAGGCGTGTCTGGCCGGGGTCGGATTCTACGTCTTTCTTGTTCAGCTTTCGCTGGCGCCGAAGCCGTTTCTGCCGCCGAAGTTGTTTTCTGACCGCAATTTTGTTGTTGGGATCACCCTGTATTTCACCATGGGGTTGATCATGTATGCGACGCTGGCGCTGCAGGCGCCCTATTTACAGACATTGATGGACTATCCGGTGGTGACGGCAGGCATCGTCCTGGCGTCCCGCGGGGCCGGGTTGATGCTCGCTGCCTTGGTATGCGGGCGGCTGATCGGGAAGATCAGCGCGCGGCTGCTGGTCGGTATCGGCTTCACCACCGGGGCCTATGCGCTGCATGAGATGACGTCGTGGACGCCTGAGGTTTCGGAATGGACGATGATCGGTGTTGGGTTTCTCCAGGGTCTGAGCATCGGTTTTCTGACCATACCGATCAACATCATCACCTTCGCGACCCTGCCCCCGGCGATGCGGATCGAGGCGGCTGGGGTGTATAGTTTGATGCGAAACCTCGGCAGCGCGATTGGTATTTCCGTTACGGGTGCGCTGCTGGCGATAAACACCCAGATCAATCACGCTTTGATCGCGAGCGAGGTGGATCCGTTCAATCGTGCGCTGCAAGTTGGTGCGGTCATGCGGTACTGGAACCCGGGTTCCGCGCATGGGCCCGCGCTGCTGAACCAGCAGGTTATACCAGCCGCCCGAAGCTTCGACTCTTTTGTCAGTCGGCGGGCGGCTGGTATCCTATTGATTTGGCGCGCGGCCGCCCCACCAACCCCGCGCGCATACCAGTCGGCCCATGGGGCCGCTGGTATTACGCGGCAGGCGGAAATCATTGCTTATGTGGACGACTTCAAGTTGATGCTTGTGCTGGCGATCATAGTGGTACCGCTGTTGCTGCTGGTGCGGCCGCCGCCGCCTGTTGGGAAGCCGGGGTGGGTCGCGACCCACCGATTGATGCTTGGCTGGTGCGTGGCAAGCGGGCGATGAATGTCGTGCCTTCAGCATCGGATGACCGCACCTCGATCGTTCCCCCGTGCGCGGATATTATTTCCTTTGCGATATACAGGCCCAGGCCGAGACTGGTCGAATTGTCATCGGCGTCCCTTTGGTCCGACGCGCCTTGAAAAAGGCAGTCGAACAGCCTGGGTATCATCTTCGGCGGTATGGCCGTGCCCTCGTTATGGACTGAAATCTCCACCCCGTCCGCGTTCTTTCCGGCCGTTACGACGACGGGCGATTTGACGTCCCCGTGCTGGATCGCGTTTCCGAGCAAATTCGATAATACCTGGCTCATTCTGGGTTCATCCCATTCGCCGGTGAGCTCGTCGTCGCAGTTCAGTTGGAACGTGCGTTTCGGGTAGATCGCCTTCATTTCCCCGGTAACACTCGTGCATATGCGGCGCATGGACGTAGGGGTTGGTTTGATGGATATGCCCGCACCCAGGCGGACGCGTGTCAGCTCGATCAAATCGGTGATCATGTGGGACATTCGTCCTGCGCAGACAAGAATTTGTGAGGCAAACTGGTTTTGGCGATCAGGGGTTTTGGACCGTAGCTGCAGTTCGGCGAATCCTGAAATCGCGCCAAGCGGGTTTCTGAGATCATGACCCAGGATTCCAAGAAAAATCTCACGCGAACGGTCGATCTCCTGGGTGTATCTTACCGCTGCTTCGATCAGGGACTGGTCGATCGCTTCGTTAAATCTTGTCAGATCGTCCAGCGACACCTCGTCGATAGCCGTAAGGTCACAGTGCCACAACCGAATGACCGTGGCGCGCAGAGCCCTGAATTCCGAGATGACCTGTCGCGATGATAACCCCATCTTGACGCGGGCCAGGGCGTGCCGTTCCGCCGCATCTTCGATATGAGGATGGCGTCTGGGCTGGCCCTCCGATTTGTCTTGCTGCTGCGCAGCACTTTGGGCGCGGTCCATATCGATGGTGATTTCGTTGAGCATCTCGACGATGCCATCCCGGAGAACCGAGGCGCTAAATTCTTCTTCCGGCAACAGGGAGGCGGCGAACAGTGCCCACTCGGCGGAGATTTTATCGATGTTCGACCTGATGAACGCTGCCAGTCTCATGTTTCCGGTACAACCTAAATGGGGGGTAGGCATCGCGCTTATGCTCGGCGTTTGAGTATTGGACCGCCAGTCATCTGTAGCACCATGGCGGTCAGTTTTTCTAATCTTACGTTGTGCGTGCTACATTTTAGACAGAACGGCTGATGTGGTGATAAGTAATAAATACGGCTTAGATATGAATATTATCCCTGTGATTTGACCCAAGGGGCGGTATGTGGATCAGATCGCCACGTCGTTATCGCTGCTCGCGATGACAAGGACGGTATTATCCCATCGAAGGCGGTCGATGGAGGGCATTCCCCTCGCGCTATCCTTCCGCGGCAACTCGATCCCACAGGCCCCGGATCATGCCCTTCATGACCAACGCCTCCTCCCAGCGTTCCGTTAGTTCATACCCGTCGGCGCCGGTTATCGCGTAAGACGGGGGGCCCAGTTCGCACAGGAAGGTCAGGACCGCGTCTGGTTCGGCCCGTTTGCGCCATGAGCGGATGGCGTATTCCCACCAGCCCATGAACAGCGACACCCAGCCCTGGTGCTGGGGAAAACCGAGCTGAATTTGCACCTGCTCGCGGCTGGCGACGCGGCCGTGCAGGGCCCAGGCGTTGTCTAGAACGCGATGGATCTGGGCGTGGTTTTCGTCGCTGACCGGCCAGGCGAATTCTCGGCCCACCAGATAGTGCGACAGATCGGCGGTCAGCCGCAGATCGGGGAAGCATTCCAGAATACGCAGCATGAAATGCAGGTCGGTGGTCATCCTGTCGCGGTGAGTCTCGATATTCAGCGCGACGCCGGCTTGGTTGGCCAGCCGGCGCCAGCCCTCCAGCAGGGGGATGCAGTCTTCCAGGCGCGTGGGTCGGACGTCGGGTTGCAAGTTGACGTGGTCGGCACCCAGTTCCGCGACCAGATCCAGCACCGGCCGCAGGTCCTCGACACTGCGCGGGTAACACTGCGCCTGCCAGATCATCCCGTTATCGCGCAGGAACCGCGTCACCGTCCGGGCGAACGCCGGATCGACGAAGCGGACGCCTGCCCCGTCGAATCCGGCGTCGCGGATCATCTCCAGTTGAGTGTGCAACGGCCACTCCGCGCCATCCGGCCGCCGGCGTTCCATCGCCCAGAGCGACTGGAGGATGCGGAGTTGCTGTGCCATCGGTTTACGCTCGGGCGGCGGCGGGCAGGGCGTCGGCGTCAACGCCGATTTCCTCGGAGGAAATGTCGTCCCGATAGGTCTCCGGCCCGCACCAGATGGCGAACGCGGTGATCGAGGACAGCACGATGATGTAGCATGCCACCGGCCAGTATCCGCCGCCGGCCCAGGCGACCAGCGCGGTTGCCAGGAACGGTGCCGGCCCGCCTGCCAGCAGCGACCCAAGCTCCCGAGCAAACGCGAATCCGGCGAAGCGGCGTTGCGGCGGGAACAGTTCGGCGAAATACGCCGCTTGCGGCCCGAACATCGCCGCCACCACCACCGCTCGGGTCAGCACGAAGCCCAGCGCGACGAGGGCCCAGATGCCCGTGCCGACCAGCCAGAAGAATGGAAACGCCAGGGCGATGCCGGCCAGCGCGCCGAACATATAGACCGGGCGGCGGCCGATGCGATCCGACAGGGCAGACCAGCCCATGATCGCGAACAGCTCGACGACGTAAGCCACCATCAGCGCGTTCAAGGCAGAGGACGAGTCCATTCCAAGCGTTTTAGTTACGTACGTTAAACCAAAAACGGGGAAGAGATAGCCCAGTCCGTTCTCGGCCATGCGTGCGCCGAGCAGGACGAAGAAGTTGCGGGTGTTGAGGCGCAAGGCGGCCATGGCGGGGTTGGCCTCGCGCTTGTTGCGCTTTTCCACGGCTTCGCGGAACACCGGGGTTTCCAGGACCCGGAAGCGGACATAGACGCCGACGCCGATCAGGATGGCGCTGGCCAGGAACGGGATGCGCCAACCCCAGCTCATGAACTGGTCATGCGGCAGCATGGTCGCCAGCGCGAAGGCTCCGGCCGCGAGCAGGTTGCCGATGGAAACGCCCATTGGCGCGAAGCCGCCCCAGAAGCCGCGTTGATGGGACGGTGCGTATTCCACCAGCAGGATGACGGCGCCGCCATACTCGGCACCGGCGCCGAGGCCTTGGACCACGCGCAGGGCGACCAGCAGGATGGGCGCCCAGCTTCCGGCGATGGCATAGGTTGGCAGGGCGCCGATCAGGGTTGTGCCGCCGCCGATCATCAGCAGGGTTGCCACCAGCACCGGTTTGCGTCCCAGCCGGTCGCCCATGATGCCGAAGAAGATGCCACCCAGCGGGCGCACGACGAAGCCGACGCCGAAGGTGGCGAACGACAACAGGGTGCCGACCAGAGGGTCGCTTTTGGGGAAGAACAGCGGACCGAACACCAGCGCGGCGGCGGTGCCGTACAGAAAGAAGTCGTACCACTCCAGCGCTGACCCTACGCAGGCCGCCAGGATAACCCGTACGGGTACCCGTTCCGTTTTCGCCATGTCTGTTTCTCCCCAAGAGAGGGGCGTGTTTCCCGCCCCTTCGTGTTTGCCTGGTGATCAGGCGGCTTTTTCGAAATACGACTTTGAGGCCCCAAGCTGGGTTTCGTAAATGGACCCCTGCCGAGCGGCGGGCGGCAGCGGCATTCGCACCGGCACATTGGTCAGTCGCGGGGTGTTGACCGGCGGGCCGGCCAGCAGGCGGCTGTTGAATTCGTCGTAGTCCTTCACGCCCATCAGCGGCCACGCGTCGCTGGCGGCAACTTCATACAACAGCAGGTTGCGCGAGCGGTTGGAGGTATTCAGCGCTGATCCGTGCAGCGCGCGCACATGGTGGAACGACATGCTGCCGGCGGTGCCCATGCAGGGGATCGCCTGCGCGATCTCTGGCTTGATCATGTCGGGATCGATCAGGCCGCAGAATCTTCCGTCCTCACCGTGGTGATTCCAGACATCGCCGGTGTGGGTGCCGGGGGTGACCAGCATCGGTCCGTTGGACAGGTCGGTGTCGTCCAGCAGGACGCCGATGGCCAGGATGTCGTCGTTGGTGTGGGGGTAGAACGCCCAGTCCTGGTGCCACTCCACCGGTGAGCCATACTGCGCGGCCTTGATGTTCAGTTTTGAACCATGCAGCCGGAGGCCGGGTCCGATCAGGCTGGTCAGGATGTCGATCACGGGCTGGCCGCGGACGATCTGGTCGAACAGAGGGTGGACCTTGTGCGGCGCCTTGATTCGCCGGACTCGCGGCATGGCGGGCGTGTGACTGGGCTCCAGGTCGTAGATGTCGTTGTGTTCGGTCACCGCGGCGGCGCCGGCGACGATTTCGGCGACCACGCGGCGCAGCTCCGTCAGGGTGCCAGCGTCCAGCAGGTCCGGCACCACGATGACGCCGTCCCGGTGATACGCGGCGATATCCTGGTCGGTTAGCATCTTGGAGCCTCCGTTTTGTCTGTTCGCGACAAATGATAGCGCTGTCATTTGCGGTGGCGCAACCCCAGGACCACCGGTCGTGATAAGATGGCACCGAAATGGACGATTCCCGCATCAATCCCGACGGTACACCCACCCTGGCACAGGTGGCCGCGCGTGCCGGCGTGTCGCCGATCACGGTCAGTCGCGTGGTGCGATTGCCGGATATGGTCGCGGAGGCAACGCGGGAGCGTGTCGAGACGGCGATGCGGGAACTTGGCTACGTGCCGAACCTGGTCGCGGGATCGCTGGCCAGCGCGCGTACACGGGCGGTGGGCGTACTGGTGCCTACGGTCGCGAACGCAATTTTCGCCGACACGATCCAGGGTATCTCAGACACGCTGGAGCCACTGGGTTACGCGGTGTTCCTGGCACAATCGCACTACGACGACGCGCGTGAGGAAAAGATGCTGTCCGCGCTGCTCGCTCGGCGGCCCGAGGCGCTGATCATGGTGGGATCGCCCGCCACGGCGGCCGGTGCGCGGATGCTGCGGCGGGCGGGGATTCCGGTGGTGGAGACATGGGACCTGCCAACCAACCCGATCGATGCGGTGGCGGGCTTCGACAACAAGGCGGCCGGGGCGGCGGTGGCACGGCATTTCGCCTCGGTTGGGCGGCGGAAGCTGGCGTTTATTGGTGGGGATGATCCGCGTGCCGGGCGGCGCTGGGCGGGGTTCTATCAGGCGGCGCAAGAGGCGGGATTGGAACCGCCGTTACGGCTGGTGCTGGCGCGCAATGCAGGTGCCGGCGTGGCGGCGGCGGCGGATTTGACCGGGCGGGATGGCGTGTTTGCCGCGAATGACGCGCTGGCGTTCGGATTGCTGGCCGGTCTGCGGCAGGCCGGGCGGCGTGTGCCGGAAGATGTTGGCGTTGTTGGCTTGGGCGATCTGGAAATCGGGCGGTTGATCTTCCCGACCCTTAGCACGGTGCGGATCGATGGTGAGGCGATTGGTCGGACGGCGGGGCTGTTGACGGTTTCGCGTGATGGGCCGAGACGGATCGATCTGGGGTTTTCGTTGGTGGTCAGGGAGACGGGTTAGGGGGCTTTCTCTCTGCCGTCAGGCCCGTGCATGTCGCGGCCATCCGCGCTTCTTCGGTTCGTGCGAAGATGGCCGGGACCAAGCCCGGCCATGACGAGAGAGAGGCGGCATCGACGACGGCCGGTATAAGGCGACGCTGCCTAAAGCTTCTCGACTTGCGAGTATTCCAGTTCCACCGGTGTCGAACGGCCGAAGATCGAGACGCTGACCTTCAGGCGACCCTTTTCCTCGTCCACTTCCTCGACGGTGCCGTTGAAGCTGGTGAACGGGCCATCGGCCACGCGAATCTGCTCGCCGATTTCGAACAGAACGGCGGGGCGTGGGCGATCCACGCCTTCCTGGTTCTGCTTCAGGATGCGGTCGGCCTCGGCGTCGCTGATCGGGCTGGGCTTGGTCTTGCTGCCCAGGAACCCGGTCACTTTCGGGGTGTTCTTCACCAAATGCCAGGCGTCGTCGGTCAGATCCATCTTCACCAGGACGTAGCCGGGGAAGAACTTATGCTCGCTGCTGATCTTCCGGCCGCGCTTGACCTCGACGACGTTCTCGGACGGTACCAGTACCGCCTCAAACTGTTCGGCCAGGCCCTTTTGCGAGGCCTGTTCCTGGATCTGCTGGGCGATCTTCTTCTCGAAGCCGGAGTAAACGTGGACGACGTACCAATGCTTGGCCATTTGCCGGAAACCCCTCAGATGCCCACGTTGAACAAGGCGCGCACACCAAGACCGATCACCTGATCGACGACGAAGAAGAAGATGGCGGCAACCGCGGCCATGGCGAACACCAGACCGGTGGTCACCATCGTCTCCTTACGGGTTGGCCAGGTCACCCTGGCAATCTCCGCTCTGACTTCACGTACGAATTTAGCCGGTTGGAACGCCACGTTCGTAAATTCCCTCGATGATCGCTGGCCAGACCCCCACGGCGTAGCCCATTGGCAGCCCCCAAATGGGAACTGGCCCCTTTGGGAACTGGCAGGGGTGGAGGGTCTCGAACCCCCAGCCTCCGGTTTTGGAGACCGGCGCTCTAGCCAATTGAGCTACACCCCTACGGTGGGCCAGCGCTTGAGCCAGGGACGAACAGTCCACAGGATCGGACGCAGCGAAGGCGGTAGAAAGTCCGGGCGGGCCGCGTTGTCAAGCGTTTATGGCTGGAGAGGTGAAACGGCCGACGAAGCGGCCTCAATTCCCTATCTATGTTCTTATTATGTTCTTGACTCGCCATGCGCGCCGTGGGATGAATCGCATCGAACATAGTGCGAACACGGGGGACAGTATGCTGGACCAGCAGGAAGCGCAAATCGATCGGGACGCCATTGCCGCCATGGACATGGCCGGCCTGCCGGACGACGCGCCGACCGAACGGTTTCCCTCGCGTCGGACGGCCGGGCGCGGGGCGGTCAGCAACCCCCAGGTGCGGTTCGATTCGCACGGCGCCTCCCCGTTTGATGACGGCTGGGACACGCTGACGCACGATGTGGGCGACCTGCCACGGCTGGATACGACGCTGACCCGCGATTCGACGCGTTCGGCGATCAGTTGGAACACCTCGCCCGACATTGGATTCGACCGGGCGGTGAATCCATACCGGGGGTGCGAGCATGGGTGTGTTTACTGCTATGCGCGCCCGACCCATGCTTATCTGGGATACTCGCCCGGCCTGGACTTCGAGACCAAGCTGATCTTCAAGCCGGAAGTGGCGGAGCTGCTGGAGAAAGAGCTCCGCAAGCCGGGCTATACCGCGAAGACCCTGGCGCTGGGCTCCAACACCGATCCGTATCAGCCGGTCGAGCGGACGTTGAAGCTGACCCGCTCGATCCTGGAGGTGCTGGACCGCTACAACCACCCGGTCGGGATCGTGACCAAGTCCTCCGGTGTGTTGCGCGACCTGGATATCCTGTCATCGATGGCGAAGCGAAATCTTGCACGCGTTCATATTTCTATCACCACGCTGGACCCCCACCTTGCTCGGGTGATGGAGCCGCGGGCCGCGACGCCCGCACGGCGGTTGCACGCCATCGCCGAACTGACCCGGGCTGGCGTGCCCACGGGGGTGCTGGCGGCGCCGATGATCCCGGCGTTGAACGATGCGGAAATGGAAAAGATCCTGGAAGCCGCGGCAAAGGCGGGCGCGCGCCATGCCGGCTACATCCTGCTGCGGCTGCCGCTCGAGTTGCGACAGATGTTCGAGGCTTGGCTGAACACCCATTTTCCAGATCGCGCGAAGCACGTGCTTAGCCTGATCAGGCAGACAAGGGCGGGGGAATTGAATGACTCCCGGTTTCATCACCGGTTCTTGGGCCAGGGCGCCTATGCCGACCTGTTGACCCGGCGTTTTGGCCGCGCGGCCCGGCAGTTCGGGTTTGGCGAGGCCCGAGCGCAATTGGATTGCGACCGCTTCGCCGTTCCCGCCGGTTCCGCGGAAGCAGCGCCGAGCCAGATGTCGCTTTTCTAATCGTTCCGCGCGGAACCTTCGATTGACGCCGCGCGAAACGCCACCCTATCCTGCCGGATAACGAGAAGGGCCGACTGGCCCACGGGCAGGGGAGGCCTACGGCAGTGGAAGATGCTGCGCGTATTTTGCAGCTTGTCGTCAACGGTGCGGCATCCGGCTGTATTTACGGCCTGATCGCGCTCGGCTTCGTGCTGATCTACAAAGCGACCGAGATGGTCAACTTCGCCCAGGGCGACATCATGATGCTTGGCGGCTTTGTCGCCTTCAGCCTGATCGCGCATTTCCATCTGCCTTACTGGGTCGGCGGTTTATTGGCGATCCTGATCACCGCTGCCTTTGGTTACGTGTTGGATGCGGTGGTCATCCGACGAGTCATCGGCCAGCCGCAATTTGCCGTCGTGATGTTGACGCTGGGGCTCGGTTTCATCTTCCGGGCGGCGGCGGGCATCACCTGGGGCTATGATTCGGTCGGGTTCGACACGCCGTTCACCAATAAAACCGTGAATTTGGGCGGCATGGTGCTGGGTGAGGACAATCTGTCGATCATTGTTGGCACCGTCCTGCTGTGTGTCGTTCTGTATGTCTTTTTCAGCAAGACACGCGTCGGCGTGGCGATGCAGGCTGCCTCGCAGAACCAGCTTGCGGCTTATTACATGGGGATTCCAGTTCGCACGATCTTCTCGTTGATCTGGGCGATCAGCGCGGGAGTCGCATGTCTGGCCGGCATTTTGCTGTCGCCGGTTTCAATGATCGACGTGAACATGGGCGGGCTGGCCATCAAGGCGTTCGCCGCGGCGGTGATCGGCGGGTTCGGCAGCATTCCGGGCAGCCTGGTCGGCGGCGTGATCGTGGGCATTGTCGAGCAGTTCGCGGGTTACAAGCTGCCGGCGGGGTTTCAGGAGGTTACCTCCAACGTCGTGCTGCTGCTGATGCTGTTTATCCGGCCGCAGGGCCTGTTCGCCGAACGCATGGGAAAGCGAGTCTGACCGATGCGCACTCTATTCAGAACCCAATACCGGCAAGACATCGCGCTGTGGAAACACAACGGGGACCGGTTCTGGTATGGCCTGCTGGCCGTGCTGGTGTTTATCGCGCCGATGGTGCTGGGCGAGTTCTACATCGGTGAGATGGGGGCGGTGTACATCTTCGCCATCGCCGGTGTGGGGCTGATGCTGCTGGTTGGCTACACCGGCCTGATCAGCCTGGGGCACGCGGCCTTCCTGGGTATCGGCGCCTATGTCAACGCGGTGCTACTGAAGATGGGCGTGCCGTTTCTGATCACGCTTCCCGTCGCCGGACTTTTTACCGCGCTGTGCGGCGCGGCGATCGGCCGGCCGACCTTGCGTATGAGTGGCCTTTATCTGGCGATTGCCACGCTGGCGTTCGGCAGCATCGTCGGCACGGTGTTCCAGAAATGGGAGTCGGTAACAGGGGGCTTTGACGGGTTCGCCGTGCCGACGCCGGAGATCTTCGGCTTCCCGATCGAGGGGGCGACCGGCATCTACTACGTCTCGCTTGTGGTGTTGCTGTTCGTGCTGTGGGTTTCGGCGAACCTGCTGCGTTCGCCGGCGGGGCGGGCGATGGTGGCGATCCGCGACAGCGAGGTGTCCGCGCAGAGCATGGGCATCCATCTGGCGCGATACAAAACCATGGCGTTCGCGATCAGCGCGGGCATGACCGGTTTGGCCGGCGCGTTGTTCGCCCATTACGTTCGCTATCTGGCACCGGATGCGTTCGACGTCCTGCTGTCGGTGCAGTTCGTCACGATCGTGTTCGTCGGCGGTTTGGGTTCGTTGCGCGGGGCGATTCTGGGGGCGATGTTCGTGCGGCTGCTGCCGCAGTTCATCGCCGTCGTGCGTGACGATCTGCCATTCGGCATCGGTCGCCTGCCGGGGCTGGAACCGTCGTTGTTCGGGCTGTCGCTGGTGCTGGTCATCCTGTTCCAGCCCGCCGGTCTGAATGGCATGTGGCTGAAGGCGAAGGTTTGGTTTCAGGCGTTCCCATTCAAACGCCAAACCAGTTTCCGCCGGCAAAAATCGTATGCGAAGTCGGAGCGCCTGAGATGATCCTGTTCCAGGCGGAGGATATTTCGGTTCGGTTTGGCGGAATCCGAGCGGTGGATTCGGTCAGCTTCGATGTGAAACAGGGTGAGGTTTTTTCGATCATCGGGCCGAACGGGGCCGGAAAGACCACGATTTTCAACCTGATCAGTCGTATCTACAGTTCGACATCGGGCAAGTTGACGATCGACGGCACCGACTTCACCCGCACGCCGGCTTATCAGATTGCCAGCCTGGGGATCGCGCGCACGTTCCAGAACATCGAGCTGTTCCCGAATGCGACGCTTCTGCAGAACCTGCTGATCGGGCGCCACTGCCATTCTCGGGTTGGATTTCTTGCGGAACTGGGATTCCTGCCGTCGGTTCGGAAGGCGGAATTGCACCACCGGGAGAAAGTCGAGGATGTAATCGCGTTCCTTGGCCTGCAGCGGTATCGAGACTCGCTGATCGCCAACCTGCCCTATGGCGTTCGCAAGGTGGTGGAACTGGGGCGGGCGTTGTGCATCGAACCGAAACTGTTGCTGCTGGATGAGCCGTCGTCCGGCCTGAACGTCGAAGAGACCGAGGGCATGGGGTTCTGGATCGAGGACATCAAGAAAGACCTGGGAATCACCGTCATCATGGTGGAGCACGACATGGCGCTGGTGAACCAGGTGTCGGACCGGGTGATGGCGCTGAACTACGGCAAGGTCCTGGCGATGGGCTCCCCGCGGGAGGTGCAGTCGCATCCCGAAGTCGTCAAAGCCTATCTGGGTGGGGAGGTCGCGGTATGAGCGAGCCGCTGCTTCGGGTTAATTCGATCGAGACATTCTATGGTCCGATCCAGGCCATTCGCGGCGTGTCCCTGGATGTGGACCGGGGCCAGATCGTTACGGTTCTGGGTGCGAACGGTGCGGGGAAAACCAGTGTGCTGCGCACGATTTCGGGTGTTCTGGACCCGGAACGCGGGCAGGTGATGTTCGAGGGGCGGGACATTGCCAGGATGCCGCCGGATCAGGTGATGCGTCAGGGCATTTGTCATGTTCCCGAAGGCCGGGAGATTTTCCCGTTCCTGACGGTGCGCGAGAACCTGAATATGGGTGCCTATACACGCCGCGATGCGGCTGGGGTCGCCAGTGATATCGAGCTTTGTTTCGATTATTTCCCTCGGCTGAGGGAGCGGGAAGCGCAGCGGGCCGGGCTGTTGTCGGGCGGCGAGCAGCAGATGCTGGCGATCAGCCGAGCGTTGATGGGGCGGCCGAAATTGCTGTTGCTGGATGAGCCTTCGCTGGGATTGTCGCCACTTTTGGTGCAGCAGATTTTCGGCATTATCCGCCGCATCAACCGCGAACAGAACGTCGCGATCCTGCTGGTGGAACAGAACGCGCATATCGCGTTGCAGACGGCGGAGTTCGGCTATGTGCTGGAGGTCGGGCGCATCGTGGCCGCCGATGCCTGCAAGACGCTGATGGAGCGTGCCGACATCAAGGAATTCTATCTGGGTCAAAAGGAAGCCGGTGCCCGCGGCACGCGGCGCTGGAAAAAGAAACGGTTGTGGAACTGACGATGAACCAGTCTATCCCTGCCCTAATCGCCCAGCGTGCGGCCTCTGTCGGTGGCGAAACCATTTTGCGTACCAAGGATCGTGGCATCTGGAAGGCCGTCAGTTGGTCGGCGCTGAACGCCAAGGTGAGCGAGATTGGTTTGGCGTTGCTGAAGGCTGGTTTTGCCCGTGGCGATGTGGTGGCGATCCTGTCGGAAACGCGGCCGGAAGCGGTTTACGCCGATCTGGCCATCCTTGGCTGCGGCGCGGCGAGCGTTGCGATCGACCCGGACGAGGATCCCGACCGGGTTTGCCATCTGCTGTCGTCCAGCGGGGCGCGCCTGGCGTTTGTGGAAAACGAAGAGCAGCTCGATAAGGTTTTGAATGTTCGTGACCGGTGCCCGGGGTTGTCGCGGGTTGTGGTGTTCGACATGAAGGGCCTGCGCGATTTCAACGACGCGGGGTGCGTCAGTCTGGCGGATTTCGTTCGGACGGGCGGTTCGGCCGATTGGGCGGAGGCCATCCGGTCGTTGGACGCCGACCAACCGGCGGTTATTCAGTTTCCGCGCAGCGAGGGCTTTGGTCTGGGGCGGACACTGACGCATGGCGACCTGATGCATATGGTTGCGTCTGGTCGGATCCGGATGCCTATACAATCGAGTGACGAACGTCTGGCGGTGCTGCGCCTGTCGGATATCACCGAGCGGGTGTGGGGTTTGTATTTGGGGTTGGAGACGGGTTGCATCAGTAACTATCCCGAGGGTCCGGATACCGTCATCGAGAATTTGCAGGAGTTGCAGCCAACGGTTCTGGGCGCTGACGCCGCGGTTTGGGCGCATCTGCATGGTCTTGCCACGGCGAAGGCGAAGGCGGCGACTGCCACGCAGCGCTGGGCTTATGGCTGGGCGCTGAATGCTGGCCGTCTGGGCGGTTCGAAGGGCCAGTTGGCCAATCTTCTGGTGCTGGGCGCGGTGCGGCGGGCGTTCGGCCTGCGGCGGTTGCGGCTTGCCTATGTGGGTGGCGCGCCGGTCGGTGCCCCGGCAATGGATTGGGCGCGCTGCCTGGGTATCGCGATTCAGCGCGTGGATGAGGTTACGGCCAGTGCCGGTCAGGTGGACGAACGCTACCGGGCCTTGTTGGAAAACGCCTACGTATAACGTTGCGAATGCAACCATTAAAGGGAAACGTCATGATGAAAGCCTTGCTTGCCGCTGCCGCGCTTACGCTGGCGGTTCCAGCGATTGCCGCCGAACGCGGTGTCACCGACACGGAAGTGGTCATCGGCACGTACACCGATTTGTCGGGCGTGACGGCGATGTGGGGACTGAACAACTCCAATTCCTGGCGGATGGTGTTCGACGGTGTGAACGCCGCGGGCGGTATCAACGGCCGCAAGATCAAATACATCGTCGAGGATAATCAGTATCAAATTCCCCGCTCGGTTCAGGCTGCGAACAAGCTGATCAACCGCGATGGCGCTTTCATTCTGGTGGGCAATGGCGGCACGCCGATGAACAATGCGGTGATGCCGGATCAGCTCGCCAAGGGTGTGGCGAACGTGTTTCCGCTGACCTCTGCCCGGTCGATGTACGAGCCGCTGAACCACCTGAAGTTCGGGCTTGGGTCTAGCTATTACGACCAGGTCCGCGCCGGGCTGAAGTATTTCGTGGAGAAGCGTGGAAAGAAAAAAGTCTGCACCATGGCGCAGGATACTGATTTTGGCCGCGATATCACCGACGGGGTGAAGGACCAGCTAAAGGCCGATAATATGACGCTGGCGGGCGAGACGCTGCATAAGCCGACCGACACCGATTTCAGCGCCTCCGCCGCACGGATGAAGGACGTGAACTGCGACCTGATCGTGGTTGGAGGGATCGTGCGGGATTCGGTGCAGATCATCTCCGCCATCCGCAAGATCGGCTGGAACGTCGACATCATGGGGCAGGCCGCGAGCTATGACGATGTGGTTGCGACCGTGCCGGGCGGGACGACGGAGGGGTTCTACTCGATGACCCCGATGCTGTTTGTGGCCGAGACCAGCACTGATCCGAAGGTGAAGGCGTTCGCCGCCGAATATCGCAAGGAATTTGGCAAGGAGCCGAATTTCGCCGCGCAGATTGGCTACACCGGGGCCAACGTGACGGCCCTGGCGCTGAAGAACGCCGGGAAGGACCTGACGCCGGATAGCTTTGTCGCCGGCATGGAGGCGATCAAGGACTACCATGATATTTTCGGCTCGCCGGTGATCTCGTTCAGCCCGACGAAGCATCAGGGGTCTAACCAGTCGTTCCTGTGTGTGGTGAAGGGCGGCAAGTGGGAGGTCGTGGAGAAGGAGCCGCTGGGGTATTAGCGGGTTTGGTACTGCCGCATTGGTGCCGTTCACGCACGGCTGGCGGTGCTGAAGCAGGGAAGTCGTGGGTGGCCGGGCCAAGCCCGGTCATGACACAAGGAAAAAGCTAATGGCCCTCGGCATTTTCCTTCTTCAGCCATTCGGCCGCCGTCCGGTTCGCCCCTGACGGCAGCGGCGCGGCCGGGTCGCGTATCCAGGCCAGGATGTCGCGGATCGGGGCCTCGCGACCCTTGTCGCGCAGCAGCAGGTGGTAGCCGTTCGGATAGAACGCCCGCATGGGACCGGGGGGCAACGCCTCCCATGTGGCGGCTGTCGCCCGGGCCGGGACCAGTTCGTCGTGTCCGCCATACAGGAACAGCGCGTGGGCATCGAAATGCGGGGCGGCGGCGAGCGCCTGGTCCATGAGATCGACCAGACCCTTGATCGCATCGACGCGGGTGGCATGGATGGTCAGCGGGTCGGTGGACAGGCGCACCAGAGCCTGACGGTTGTCGCTGGCGGTGACCTTCACCAGGCCGCCGCCGGTCAGCGTCATGCCCGGCACGGTATGGTCGGCGACCCATAGGCCGGCGCGCATGAACACGTTCATCTTGTCCCGCCCCCAGACAGCCGGGGCGATCAGCACGTAGCCGTCCACCGGCGGCGGATCGGGTTCGGTCGCCAGCACCATCAGGGCGGCGGCGCCCATGCTCTCGGCCATCAGGATCAGCTTGGTGTGCGGATAGCGCGCCCGCAGCAGCCGGACCATCACGCGGGCATCCGCGGTGAAGCCGTCGGTGCCGGGCCACAGGCCACGGCTGGGCGTCGCGCCGAAGCCGCGTTGGTCGGGGGAGAACACGGCCATACCCGCGGCGGCGAAATCGGGGGCCGGATACTCCCACGCGTCGCGGCTGTCGTTCATGCCGTGCAGCGCCAGCACGATCGCCGCCGGGGCCGCAGCGAGGGAGCCGTTCGGCAGCCAGACCCGATAGGGCAGCGCGGTGCCGTCGGGCATGGTGAAGAATCCCGCGGTTTCCGTGGGTTTTTCCACGCGCGAGCCAAGCGGCGCGCCCTGGCCGATGCAGCCGGCGAGCAACAGCACAGCCACCAAAACGGCGGTCAGACGTCGCATCACGGGAGGATGGTTGAAAGCATTTGCCGCATCGCTATCATCACGCCGCTTCCCAGACCAGTCAGAGGATCAAAATGCCGGACGGCGCCGCCCCCCCCACTGCCACGAATGGGACACCTTCAACGGTGACACCGACCGAGATCATCCATGTGGACTCCCGCACCGTCGCCTGCGATGGCGGCAATGGTGCCCTGGGCCACCCGAGGGTCTTTTTGCGCATCCCTGACGAACAGGTGATGTGCCCGTATTGCTCACGTTTGTACGTCTTGAACCCGGGAGCGGATCACGCCAGCGGACATTGAAATAGGGACGGATGTCGCCCCGGAGGCTGAAACCAAGAAGCTGCACCTGATCCTGATCGACGGATCAGGGTTCATCTTCCGCGCGTTCCATGCCCTGCCGCCTATGACGCGGCCGGACGGGACGCCGGTGAACGCGGTGTTCGGCTTCACCAACATGCTGGCGAAGCTGTTGAAGGAGCATGTCGGCACCCACATCGCCGTGATCTTCGACGCCGGGCGGCTGACGTTCCGCAACCGGCTGTACGATGCCTACAAGGCGCACCGTCCGCCCGCGCCCGAGGAACTGATTCCTCAATTCGCGCTGGTGCGTGAAGCCACCGAGGCGTTCGGCGTTCCGGCGATCGAACTGCCGGACTGGGAGGCGGACGACCTGATCGCCGCCTATTGCCGCGCCGCGACGCAGGCGGGTGGGCAGGTGACGATCGTGTCCTCGGACAAGGACCTGATGCAGTTGATCCGGCCCGGCGTGGATATGCTGGACCCGATCAAGCAGAAGCCGATCGGGCCGGCCGAGGTGATGGAAAAGTTCGGCGTCACCCCCGACAAGATGGTCGAGGTTCAGGCGCTGATCGGCGATTCGACCGACAACGTGCCGGGCGTGCCGGGGATCGGCCCCAAGGGCGCGGCGCAACTGATCAACGAGTTCGGTAACGTGGAGGCCGTGCTGGCCGCCGCGCCGGGGATGAAGCCATCGAAGCGGCGGGACATGCTGATCGAGCACGCCGAGAAGGCCCGTATCTCCCGCCAGTTGGTACTGTTGCGGGAGGACACGCCGCTGCCTCAGCCGATCGAGGCGCTGGCGCAGCGGGATGCCGACCGGCCCGCCTTGGTGACCTGGCTTTTGAAGCAAGGCTTCCGCAGCACTGTCGCTCGGTTGGGCCTGGATGCGCCCGCGGCGGCGCCGGTCGAGGCGAAGCCGGTGGTGCAGACCGATCTGGGTTTGGCACCGCCGCCGGCCGGGTCCGGGTTTGGTCCTTATGTCAGCGTGACCTCGGGCGAGGCGCTGCGGGTCTGGGTGGCGGAGGCTATGGCCGCCGGCTACGTCGGGATGGATACCGAAACCGACGCGCTGGATGCGATGCGGGCGCGGTTGGTCGGGTTCTCGATGGCCACGGCGGCCGGGCGTGCCTGCTATGTGCCGTTGGCGCATGAGGTCCTGGGCGAGCAGATGAAGCTGGCCGACGCGATCGAGATCCTGGGGCCGATGCTGACCGACCCCTCGGTGCTGAAGATCTTCCAGAACGCCAAGTTCGACCTGATGGTGTTGTCGCGGGCCGGGTTCCCGATGCCGACCCCGGTGGACGATACGATGCTGATCTCATACTCGCAGGAAGCTGGGCTGCACGGGCATGGGCTGGATGAGCTGTCGCAGCTTCATCTTGGCCACACGCCGATCACCTATGACGAGGTCACCGGCACGGGGCGCAACCGCGTGCCGTTCCAGCAGGTGCAGATCGACCGCGCCACCGCCTATGCCGCCGAGGATGCCGATGTGGCGCTGCGGCTGTGGGATGCGCTGAAGCCGCGTCTGCGGGTGAATGGCGGGCTGGCGCTGTATGAGCAGGTGGAACGCCGGCTGGTGCCGATCCTGCTGGAGATGGAGCGGGCTGGCGTCAAAGTCGATGCCGACGACCTGAAGCGCATGTCGGTCGATTTCGGCGAGCGGATGGCGGTGATGGAGGTCGATTGCCACCGTCTGGCCGGGCATCCGTTCAACCTGGGCAGCCCGAAGCAATTGGGTGAGGTGCTGTTCGACGAGCACAAGCTGCCCGGCGGCAAGCGGATGAAGACCGGGGCGTGGGGAACGGATTCCTCGGTGCTGCAAGGGTTGGCGGATCAGGGGCATGAGCTACCGAGCCGGATTTTGGAATGGCGGCAGTTGGCGAAGTTGAAATCGACTTATGCGGACTCGTTGCTGACCGATATCAATCCCGAAACCGGGCGGGTGCATACGTCCTTCGCGATGGCGATTGCCTCGACCGGGCGGCTGTCGTCAACCGATCCGAATTTGCAGAATATTCCTATTCGGACGGATGAGGGCAGCCGGATCCGCAAGGCGTTTATCGCGGAGCCGGGGCATGTTTTGGTCAGCGCGGATTACTCGCAGATCGAATTGCGGCTGTTGGCGCATGTCGCCGATTTGCCGGTGCTGCGGGAGAGTTTCGCCAACGGGGAAGATATTCACGCGCGCACGGCCAGCGAGGTCTTCGGTGTCCCGATGGAGGGGATGGATCCGATGACACGCCGCCGCGCCAAGGCGATCAACT
>DNXO01000094.1:69289-93523 GCA_003506895.1 Acetobacteraceae bacterium
CGATCAACTTCGGCATCATCTACGGTATTTCGGGATTCGGTCTGGCTCGGCAGTTGGGGATTTCTCCGGGCGAGGCGAAGGGATACATCGATCGTTACTTTGAGCGTTATCCTGGAATCCGCACGTATATGGAGCGGACGAAGGACGAGGCGCGGATCAAGGGGTATGTGGTGTCGCCGTTCGGGCGGCGCTGCTGGGTGCCAGGGATCGCGGACAAGAACGGTGCCAGGCGTGCCTATGCGGAGCGGCAGGCGATCAATGCGCCGTTGCAGGGCGGGGCGGCGGACATCATCAAGCGGGCGATGGTCCGGTTGCCGGCCGTGCTGAAGGCAGAGGGGCTGAGGTCCCGGATGTTGTTGCAGGTACACGACGAATTGTTGTTCGAGGCACCGGTTCAGGAGGCGGAGACGCTGGCTGGCGTGGTTCGGCGGGTGATGGAGAGCGCGGCGGTGCTGTCGGTGCCGTTGGTGGTGGAGACCGGGATCGGCAAGACCTGGGCGGAGGCGCATTAGTTTCTGCGCCGGACCCATTGCGTGGCCCGGTGTCATCGCGCGGTGGCGTGGCGATTTGATCCGGGCTGGTTCTTTGGATTAGATTGCCGCGTCGCTATCGCTGCTCGCAATGACAGTTGTTGCAAGGGCGTGCTTTAGCGCAATGATCCGAAGGGATGATGCCAGAGGACGGTCCGGGCCGCGGTCGGTGTCGGCTTCGGCCACCAGTGCGGCGAGGCTTTGTCCCCTCGCCTGAGCCATTTGTAGAAGGACGGCCCAGAATTCTTCCTCCAGGGCCACGCTGGTGCGGTGGCCGGCCAGGGTGAAGCTGCGTTTGATCAGGCCGTTCATGGGTGTGGCCGAATGCGGTTATCGGTCGTTGGCGTCGGGTCGTAGGGATTGGGAGGTCGCGACCCACCGCTTGTGGTTTCGATGAAGGCGTGGATGGCGGGCCTGCGCCCGTCATGACGATCAAGTGTGTCTGCTCGACGTGCCGTTATCACCTGTTGACCCCCTGTAACTTGCGCCTGACCGCGACCTCTCCCACAGTGCCACAAAACAACGGGGAAATCGTCACGTCATGGCTGCCTATCTTGTCGTTCGCGCCGTTGTCGCCGATCCGGCAGACCGAGCGCCCTTCGACCTTTGGTATCGGACGGAGCATCTGCCGGACGCGGTGAAGGCGTTCAAGGCGCAGTCGGGGATGCGTGGGTGGAGCACGCTCGATCCCTCGGTCCACACCGCTTACTACCGCTTCAACACCCTGGCCGAGGTCGAGGCCATCAGTTCCAGCCCGGCCATCGCGGCGCTGATCGCCGAGTTTGACCGCGTCTGGGGCACGCGCGTCATACGCACCCGCGACATTCTTCCCATCGCCGACGAATTGAAAGGATGACCCATGGCTGACGCTGAAATCGCTAAACTGCGCGCGATTATTGCCTCGCGCCCGCGCGCGGCCGAGATCGCGCAGATGCGGATTGATTCCGACGCCCGCGGCAAGGCGTTTGGGCTGCCCGCTGATGTGACTGTGGAGCCGGTTTCCGCCCATGGGGTGCCGGCGGAGTGGACCTGGACGCCCGGGGCCGATTCCAGCAAGGCGATCCTGTATTTGCATGGTGGCGGCTATGTCATCTGCTCCTTGGACAGCCACCGGCATTTGGTTGCGGAGGCGGGCCGAGCGGCGGGGGCGCGGACGCTGGCGATCGATTACCGGTTGGCGCCGGAACATCCGTTTCCGGCGCCGGTGGAGGACACCGTCGCGGCCTATCGGTATCTGCTGGATAGCGGCCTGAAACCGGGCGGCATCGCGCTGGCGGGTGACAGCGCGGGCGGCGGGCTGGTGGTGGGCGCGCTGTTGGCGATCCGTGATGCGGGGTTACCACTGCCGGCGTGCGGATGGTGCATCTCACCGTGGGTGGACATGGAGGCGACGGGGCAATCGTTCACCGATCGGGCGGAAACTGACCCGACGGTGCAGCGCGCGACCATCCAGATGATGGCGGAGATGTATCTGGGCGGCGCCGACCCGAAGCATCCGCACGCCTCGCCGATCCATGGTGACCTGCGTGGGCTTCCGCCGCTGCTGATCCAGGTGGGATCGGCGGAGACGCTGCTTGACGATTCCACTTTGCTCGCCAGGAAGGCCGGCATCGCCGACGTCCCGGTGGAGCTACAAATCTGGCCCGAAATGATCCATATCTGGCACATCTTCTTTCCGATGCTGTCGGCTGGGCGGCGAGCCATCGCCTCGGGCGGGTCGTTTGTTCGCAATGCACTGAAGGGGGAATGAAATCAATGGACGTTCGTTTCGATGACAGAGTCGCGATCGTAACCGGAGCCGGGGCTGGGCTGGGGCGGCAGCATGCGCTGCTGCTGGCGTCGCGGGGCGCCAAGGTGGTGGTGAACGATCCGGGCGGATCGGTGGACGGAACCGGCGGGGCCCATGCCGCGGCGGACAAGGTTGTTGACGAGATCAAGGCTGCTGGCGGGGAGGCGGTTGCGTCCTATGCCTCGGTTGCCGAGGAAGCGGCGGCGCAGAGTATTATCGATACGGCGATGAATACCTGGGGCCGGCTGGATGCGTTGGTTTGCAACGCCGGGGTGCTGCGCGACAAGGCGTTCAACAACATGACGATGGCGGACTATGAGTTCGTCAATCAGGTGCATCATTTCGGGACCGCTTACTGCATCAAGGCGGCCTGGCCGATCATGCGCAAGCAGGCATATGGCCGGATTGTCGTGACCACGTCTGGATCGGGCACGGTCGGCAATTTCGGGCAGGCCAACTATGGCGCGGCGAAGATGGCGGTGAACGGGCTGATCAACGTGCTGCGGCATGAAGGGGCGAAGTATAACATCAGGCTGAATGCGATCTCCCCTTCCGCCTATACGCGGATGACGGAATCGCTGTTGCCGCCGGATATCGCGCCGTGGATGAAGCCGGAACTCGTTTCGCCGGTGGTGGCATGGATGTGCAGCGAGGAATGCGACCAGAACGGCGAGATCATGGCCGCGACGGCGGGCGGTTTCGCCAGGGTGCAGTATTTCGTGACCGAGGGCGTTCAGTTCGATCCGGCCGAACCGGTGTCGATCGAGATGGTGCGCGACAATCTGGGCAAGATCCGCGACCTTTCGACAGCGAAACCGTATTTCGGCATGATGGGCAACGTGGTGGAGAAGCTGCGGGAAATGGGGCGGATTAAGTAGCGCCCGATCCCATCGTCCGGAATTTGTCGGACACCGAGGCCAGCCGGTCATCCCAGGTTTGATTGATCGGCTGGTTCTCCGTCAGGGCGTGGAAGCGTACCATCATCATGATCAGGAACAGCGGCTTGATGAACGCCGAGCGGATTGTGCCGGCGAGCAGGATGGCGATCAGCACGGTGATGATCCCGCCGGCCTGACGCACGCCGGCTGGCAGCATGACGGTGATGGCGGCGGCTGGGGCCAGCAGTACCAGCCAGAGCACGACGGTCAGGACTCGTTCGAGGATCACGATCCAGACCGAGGTGATCAGGATCGGTTTGGCGTTTTGGGCGTAGTAAACCAAGCCCTCGCGGGCGCCGACCCAGGGATTTCCGTCATCGCGGGCCAGGTTGTAGGACAGGATGACCTTGTCCAGGTAACGGGTCGCCGCGCGTAGGACGATGGTCAGCAGGCTGGACAGGCTCTCCAGGCCGGGGATCGGGATGAGCTGGTCGATCCAGTCCAGTGTGCGGTGGAAGCTGTTCAGGATTCCTCGGACGAGCATGTTCATGCCGAACAGGATGTTTACCTCACCGAAACGGTCGAGGACTGTACGCTTGCCATAGGACAGCATGGATTCGGTGCCGTTGCCGACCTGGCCTTTGACGATCAGTTCGGTCAGCACGGCGACGTGGCCGCAGGCGAGTAGATGCAGCGCGTATCGCAGGACTGTGCCCCAAAACCAGCCGATGCCGACGACGCAGAGGACGAACCAGAGAACGCCGAAGGCCTGGGCGATGTGGGTGCCGAGCCAAGCGGCACCTCCGAATGCGATGATGATCCAGAGGATGCAGGCGACGGTGTAGGCCAGCAGGATACCGAAGCGGGCGAGTGCGTAGGGGAGGGTTTTCATCAGCAGGCCAACGGCGGTGGTCAGGCCGTGGTCGCGGACGGTCAGGCCGTAGGTGTGTCGGACTGGCGGCGGTTGGGCGGCTGTCCAGGCGCCAGGGTCAGGCACGAAGCCGGCGCTTTGGTCGGACATGACGGCACCCCTGTCATTTGGGGGCGATCATTGGGGCGTGTGTTTGGGGAGGCAAATCACGATGTGGTGGTGTGGGAACCGGTTCGGGACTCTACTCAAAGAAGTCCTCATCGACTTTCTTGATGTGAAGAATCTCTTCAATCCGACATCCCATGTTGTAGCGGATCATGAGTCCGGCGAGGTGTTCGCCGTCGATCAGGACAAGCCGCTTACTGAGGAAATCCGCGGTCTCCTTGGCGGCGGGTGAGAACGTGGAGGTGGTTTCTGCCAGACGATCGACGGTATCGCCGACGCGGGTTTCGTCGGCTGTCGAAACCATGAGCACTGGGAGCATGAGGGACTGATAATCAGGAACGGCCATCCGTCGAATCTAATTGGTGTCACGCGCCGGGCCCGGGGGTCCTTGCGACATCGGGTTAATTAATGGTGGCGTACCAATCGAATGCCGGTTCGTTGGCGGACGACCTGGCATTTGAGCTTCGGGTTTCGCAAGCAAGGCAATCAAGCCCGACACGAAGTCACGCGAAGTGCGCACGAAGTTTCACGAAGATTCGATGTGGCCGCTTGTGTGATTGCTCGGGAGCAAAGGCGTGGGTGGCGGACCTTCGCCCGCCGTGACGGAGGGGCCAACTCAAACCGAATGCTTTCCCGGTTCCCGCACCAGATACTTCCGCAGCACCGCCATATCCGGGTCGCACCCCAGCCCCGGCCCGGTCGGCACCTTCACCTTGCCGTCCTTCGCCTCCATCAGATCCCCGTACGGACTGGCCTGCAGATCAACGAACAGCCTTTCAAACGGCGCGTCTGGCGCCAGCGCGGCATTGCAGTGCAGCGACGCCAGATATCCCGCGCCAAAGTAGGCGTTGTGCGGCACCAGGCGAACGCCATACGCTTTCGTCAGCGCCGCGATCTCTATCATCGCCGACGGACCGCCGATCTTCGTTACGCTCGGTTGAGCGATATCCTGAGCCCCAGCCTCAAATGCCGCTTTGAAATCGTGCAGGCCGGCGGCGTTCTCACCGGCGGCGATGGGGATGCCGCCCTCCAGCCGCACCCTGGCCAGACCGTCGAAATCGCCGGGCGGCCAGACGGGTTCCTCCAGCCAGGTCAGGTCCAGGTCTTCCAGGTCGCGCGCCATGTCCAGCGCCTGCCAGATGGTCCAGGGGCAGTTCACATCGACCATCAGCCTCGGCCCGTCCCCCAGGGCCTTACGGGCGGCGGCGATGTTCGGGGTGACGATCTCGTGCAGTTTCACGTCGCGATAACCGCGAGCGGCGGCGCGTTCGCACGCAGCGCCGACCTGTGCCGGCTCCCCATATCGCAGCAGACTGGCGTAGCTGGTCATGGTTTCGACCGGCGACCCGCCCAACAGGCGCCATAGCGGCTGACCCGCGACCTTGCCGGCGATATCCCACAGCGCGATGTCCAGTGCCGACAGGGCGAAGACGTGGGGGCCGTTGCGGCCATACAGATGGAACGTCTGCGACAGCTTGTGCCGCAGCCCGGCGATATCGCGCGCGTCCTGCCCCAGGATCGCGGGCGCCAACTGGGAGTCCAGCACCGCCAGCGTGCCGGCCGAGGTGGCATGGCCGAACGCCTCGCCCCAGCCCTCGACGCCCTGGTCGGTGATGATCCGCAGCCAGACGGTGTTCATCGACTGCCAGCTCAGCCCGCCCATTTCCTTTGGCTGGCCGCCCATGTCGAAGGGCGTTTGGGTCCAGTAGGTTTCGACGCCGGTGATTTTCATGGCGGTGGTTCCTCCGATTGGGCTGGAGTCTGCCCCAGGGTGGATTGGAATGCCACCCTGACGCAGGATGCTCTCGATATCGGAGGACTCCATCATGCAGCCCATGACAGAAAAGCAACCAGCCGTGGGTCGCCGCGGCATGGTGATCACCAATCATCCGCTCGCCTCCGCGGCGGGGGCGGAGATGATTGCGGCCGGCGGCAACGCGATCGATGCCGCCATAGCCGCGTTCTTCACGCTGACGGTGGTGGAGCCGATGATGGTCGGTATCCTGGGCGGCGGCATGGCGCATATCCGGCTGGCCGACGGCACGCACACGATCATCGACAACCAGAGCACGGCCCCGGCTGCTACCGGTCCGACGACCTACACCGCCGATCCGAACGCCGCACCGGGAACGATGGACACGATCGGGCGCAAGAACGCGGTCGGGCCGACTGCTGTCGCCGTCCCTGGCAACCTGAAAGGCTGGCTGGAGGCTCTGGATCGTTTCGGCACGTTCTCCCGCGCCGACGTGATGGAGCCGGCGATCCGCCATGCCAGCCGAGGTTTCCGCGTTACGCCGTATCTGCATGAATGTGTTGCCGACTGTGCCGAAGACATGGCGCGCGACGCCGAAATCTCCAGGCTGTATCTGCCGGATGGCACACCCATCCAGGCCGGCGCGCGGTTGGTCACCAGCGATTACGCAGCCACGCTGCGCGACATCGCCCGCGATGGACCCGACCACCTCTACGCCGGCCCGCTCGGTGATCATTACGCCGCAAGCATGGCAAAATCCGGCGGATATATCAGCAAAGCCGATCTGACTGGATACCGAACGATTACGCGGGAACCGGTGCGCGGCACCTATCGCGGTTATGACATCATCGGTCCGCCGCCGCCTTCGTCCGGGCCGCTGCACATCGTGCAGATGCTGAACATTCTGGAGGGTTACGACGTCGGCGCGCTGGGTTTCGGCACCGCCGAAACGGTGCACCTGCTGGCCGAGGTGCTGAAGATTGCTTTCGCCGACCGAGCGGCGGCGACGGCCGATCCGGCGTTCGTCAACGTTCCGATGGAAAAGATACTGTCCAAGTCATACGCCGCCGAACGCCGTGCACGTATCGATCCGAACCAGGCGCAGGCATGGTCGGCGGAGGTCGCGCCGGAAGGTTCCGCCTACACGACCCATGTTACGGTCGCGGATGCCGCCGGGAACATTGTTTCCAGTACACAAACGATCAACAGCCTATTCGGCGCCCGCTATATTGTTCCGGGTACCGGCATGATCCCGAACAACTACATGCACGTTTTCGATCCGAACCCAAACCGAGCGAGCTCGGTTCAGGCGGGAAAGCGGGTGACGTCGTCGATGGCGCCGGTGATCGTTACGAAGGACAGGAAGCCCGCTTTCGCGCTGGGCCTGCCGGGTGGATTGCGGATTTTCCCCTCGGTGATGCAGGCGCTGTCCAACCTGATCGATCACGGTATGAGCGTGCAACAGGCGGTCGAGGCTGCTCGGGTGTGGACGCAAGGCCATGCACTGGAACTGGAGGGCGGGATTTCCCAACCGGTGTTCGATGCGCTGCGCGTGATGGGTCACGATGCCGTTCGCGTCGGCAACGTCGCCGGCGGCATGAGCGCGATCCGCTTCCACGACGACGGCACGCTGGAAGGGGCCGCCTGCTGGCGGGCAGACGGCACCCCGATCGCGGTAGGCGGTGGGTTGGCTCGGCCGGGCGTTCGGTTCCGGCCGGAGGCTACCCGGAACTAGCCCATCAGCTTCTTCAGGTTCGCCGCGATCTCATCCCCGGACTGATCGGCTCGGACGGGCGCGATAAACGCGCCGGTCGGACTCATGAGGTAAAGCACCGAACTGTGGTCCATGGAATAATCGTTCGGGCCGGTGCCGGTGCGGTGTTCGGCGTAATAGACCCGGTACTCCCTGGCGACCTGGGCGATTTGCTCAGGCGATCCGGTCAGGCCCTCGATACTGGGGCCGAACGCGGCGACGTATTGCTTCACCACGGCGGGGGTATCGCGCTTCGGATCGACGGTGATGAACAGGGGCTGAAGGCGCGATGCGGACGGGCCGAGTTTGTCCATCGCGTCGGCGACGGCGTTCAGCGTGGTCGGGCACACATCCGGGCAGAAGGTGTAGCCAAAATACACCAGCATATACTTGCCGCGAAAATCCCTGTCGGTGACGGGTTTGCCGTCGCCGTTCTGCAACGTGAACGGGCCGCCGATCCCCAAGGCGCCATTTCCGCCGGTATTGCTGCTCAACCACATGAACCCGCCGGCACCGACCAGCAGTATCGCCAGCAGCAGGCCCATCAACGCCAACAACAGGCGGTTGGGTTTAGTGGTGGTGTTCATGAGACGCTCCACTGCGTTGTTCGATTGGGTGAGTACGGATACCGCGAATCGCGGCTAAGAGATCATCGGGTGAGCGCCACGCACCGGTGGCACCGGGACGCCGCACCGCGCGCAGCCACCCGTTCGGGTCGATCAGGAACGCGGTTCCGGCGGCTTCGTCCAGCGGCAGGTCGGCCAGGATGGCATAGGCATTCCAGGCGGCCGGACTGGCCGCGACGCAGGATCCGGGCGTCGGGTTGAATGCGGCTGAATCATCGGCAGGAACGGTCAGGGTGACGGCCTCCGCTGGCGGCACGGTGTCCTGGTCGGGTTCGGAAGCACCGAGAACAACCAGGACGGCGCGCCCATGCAGGTCGGCCAACGCCGATGCGGGCAGCCCATTGCAGGCGATCGGTCCGGCTGGGGCGGGCACGGGTGTGTCGAACGTCCCGTTCTGCTGGAATGCTACCGCGGCACTATGGGCGCGGACGTAATCGATCAACGCCCAGCGTCCCTCGGGCGGCACCAGGTCCCGGAAGCCGGGCATTGCCAGGCCACCCTCGGGGTCGTCGATGCCGTGGGTCAGCCACCAGAACATTTCGCCGTCGCTGTGGCCCCAGACATGGGGCTGCGTCAGGTCGGCGGGTTTGATGCGAAGCGCCGCCGCGGCCGGTCCGTTGCCCTCGCCGTCCGGTCCGTGGCAGGCGATGCAGCGTTGCGCGAAAAGTGCCTGGCCACGGGCGATCGACTCGGCGGAAAATCCGGTTGGCGAGGTCTGGAAACTGGTTGGATAGGCCTCGGCGGTCAGCAGGGTGAATGAGGGTCCACGCCAAGCGACCGCCGCCAGCAGGACGACCAGGGCGGGTATGCGGAGCCGCCGCCACAGCAACGCGGCTGCCATCATCAGGACGGCCACGCCCACCAGGACCAGGCTTGCGAATACCTCCTGCCGGAAGTCGGCGTCCTCGCGCACCGTGACCAGGGTGAACTGCCACGGGAACGGCCACACCGGCTGTTGGTGCACGCCGGGGACGGTGGAGGCCAGGAACGCCGCCGCCGTGACGATCGCGAGGCCGATGAGCGCCTCGGCAAGGGCTGACGCCATCAGGTGCCGCCGCGCATCCGTCGCGGCGGCGGCCAGGCGGTCGGTCAGCCACAGGCGGTTGATCGCCGCGAGGGCCAGGGCCAGCAGGAACAGCGCGATTTTCAACAGGCTGATGTGGCCATAGGTCGTGCCGAACAGGGCTGGGATGCTGCCGATCAGTGCCAGTCCCTGGGCAAAGCCGGTGCCCGCCAGGATTAGCACGCAGGCCAGCCCAAGGGGCGAGAAACGCAGGCAGACCGCTGCCGCATCGGCCGTTGAAAGCGCGCGCAGACTCAGCCAGAGCGGCAGCAGCGCGCCGAACCAGATGCCAGCGGCGATAAGATGCAGGGCTTCGGACAGAAGAAGCTCGTTTCCAGTCATGCCGGGGGCGGCGCCGGCATGACCGATCAAGCCCTGCGTCGCCAGCGCCATGGCGGTCAGCGCGATGGCCGGATAGAGGCCCCTACGCGTCAGTAGTTCAAGGAGTGTGGCGACCAGCAGCAAGCCCAGGCGCAGCATCAGCATGTTGCCGTAGCGCGTGTGTTCGGCGACCGCTGGCAAGGCATCCCACGCGTCGGGCAAGGTATCGGCGCCGGCTATCGTCGCGGCTTGCAGCGTGAACCAGGCGGCGCCGGCCAGCAAAGCCAGCAAGCCGCTGATCCAGCGCAAGCGTGACAGCACAAGTCGCAGTCTGTCCGGCACGATCCGGGCCGCGGGCAAAATCCAGGCGCTGAAGCCGGCCCCACCCAGCAGCGACAGGGCCGCCGCCAGATGAAGACCGCGCATCAGCGCCGTGATGGTGGGCAGGGCCGTCACTCAGGGCTTCACCGTGAATTTGAAATGCCCCTCGGTCTTGTGGGTATCCACCGAGGTGACATGCCAAGTCACCGTGTACACCCCTGGCGGCAGTGGTGTCAGCCTGACGACCAGGGTCGTCCCATTGTCCCTGGTCGCCGGTTTGCCCTGATCGACGCGTTTACCGTTCCCGTCCGTTACCTGGATCGAACTGAACAGGGGTTCCACCGGTTCGGTGTAGGTCAGTGAAAGTGTAGGTGGGGGGCCGGATACCTCCGACCCCACCGCCGGCGACGCCCGGTCCAGGAACGCATGGGCCCAGGCGGCTGGCGCGATCAGGCAAGCCGCCAGGACTGCGATGATTCCGCGCATTGCCTTAGAACCACTCAACGATTGGCTTACCCAGGCTGTGTGGCAACAAATCGTCGAAATACAGGTGGAACTGCGCGATCACGCCCAGATGAGAGCCGGCCGCGCGGTTGCCGGGGGCAAGCGCCTCCAGCCCGAACGCGTAACCCGTGGTGGTGTAGTTCACTCCGATACCCCACAGATACTGGGTTGTGAGTGTCGTCGGATTGCTGGCGGGCGAGGACCAGGTCAGTTCGACCACTGGCGTCAGCTTGTTGACGAAGTCGGGCAGCCCATAGTCCTTCACCTGCGAGGACAGATACCGGAAGCTGTATTGCAGCGACAAACCGCCGGCCCAGGCGTTGGAGTTCCCGTTGTTGACCGGGGTGCCACTGACCGGATCGACCTTCAACGCCTTGTCCGCGATCTGGTAGCCCAGTTCGCCGGTCAATGCGAAGGGGCGCAGCCAATCGATGGGCAGATCACCAAACCCTTTGCCGAAATAGAGCGTCGGACTGGTGGAGCTGCTGTCGTCGTTGTCCAGTACCGCGCCGTTCGACCCATTCGCGCCGGTGCGCGCCATCACGCGCTGGACGCCGAGCGAGAGCAGGAACTCATGCTCATTGTTGACGTAGGCTTTGTATTTCAGCGTGATCGCCAGGTTTTGCCAGCCATTCGCCGTCTTTGCGCCGGGCTGGGTCAGCCAGTTGTAGCCGTCGTTGATCGCGAAGCCGAAGTTCTCGGTGATGCGTTTGTCGAACTCGAATTCCATTCCGTAGAGGCCGGGTGCTGGCCCGCCGGTGGCGGGTTGCGGCAGATAGCTGAAGGTGGGCAGGCTCGCCTCATCGGCGACATTGGGGTCGTCGATCAGCAGGGTGCTGATGAACATATGGTCGCCGGCAAAGCCGTGCGCGTGGGCATGCTGGGCGAGTGGCATCGTGCCGGCGATTAGCGCGGCAAACAGATAACGCGGATTCATGTTGGGACTCCTGAAGCAGACGAAAGGTCGGCAGTCTCAGGAGGCGGTTGGCGGTGCCCGTGGCTGGCTGGGAGGACGGTGTGGGGACGGAGGCGCGGTGGACGGCGGCGGCAGTTCGGTCCGGACCACCGCGATGATGGCGGGCGGCGGCAGGACCGGCGCTTCGGGTGTCAGGATGGCGGTTTGCACATGCGGCGGGGCGCAGAGCGGGCAAATCAGGCAGTCGGTGGTGTGCGCCGGTGGCTGGAATGGGGTTTCGCCGTCGTCGTGGCACAGCACCGCCGCCCCCGCGATCGGGTCAAGCCGCGGAACCGCCGCTCCCGCGCCAAGCTGCGCCATGAGCGCTAGCAGCACCGCGAACAGCCCGGACAGGTGGAACCGGCGGGTTAACATCACGATATGTTTAGCCGGCTTTGCGGCGATCGGGAATACCTTGGCCTTTGGTTAACCCGCCGGCCTTAGATGCTCCTGCAAGCGGGGCATCAGTTCCACCAGGTTGCAGGGCCTGTGCCGGTTATCCAACTGCGAAACCAGAATATCGTCCCACCCGTCTTTGACAGCCCCGGTGCTGCCGGGCAGCGCGAACAAATACGTCCCCCCCGCCACGCCCCCAATCGCCCGGGACTGCATCGTCGACGTGCCGATCTTCTGAAAGCTGAGCATCCGGAACAGTTCGCCAAAGCCCTCGATACGCTTTTCCAGCACCCGGTCGAACGCCTCTGGCGTGACGTCGCGTCCGGTGATGCCGGTTCCGCCGGTGGTAATCACCACATCGATTTCGGGATCGGCGATCCAGCGGCGCAGCAGCGTCTCGATCGAACTGGCATCGTCTTTTTCGATCGCCCTGACGGCCACGCAGTGTCCTGCCTTGACGACGCGTTCGGCCAGTGTGGTGCCCGAGGTGTCGTTCTCCATCGTGCGCGTGTCGGAAACCGTCAGCACGGCGATGTTGACCGGGATAAAGGGGCGGGTTTCGTCCAGGCGGGCCATGTCGGTATCTCCGGCGGGTAATCGCGGGCCGGATCAGTGCATCCCGGCCGCCGCTGATGCCATTCTGCGCTCTTGCGGCGATCGCGTGAAGCCGGTGGGCGTGAAGCTGGGGAATTCACCCGCCGACAGGTCGTCCAGGCTTGTGGCCGGCAGGTGCATGCGGGCGGCGTAAATCCACGCATAGACCAGCGCGTGGGAGACGAACGCGCGGGTTTCCGCTACCGGTATCGCTTCCAGGAACAGCAGCGGATCGCCGCCATCCCGGATTTCGGGGCCCCAGCGCAGATATCCGCCGGGCCCCGAATTATAGCTGGCGAGCATTCGCAACAGGTCGTTGCTGATGCCTTCCTGCCGGGACAGGTAGGTCAGATAGCGCTGGCCGATTTCCAGATTGGCGGACGGTTCGTGCAGCCGCTCCGGCTCGAAGAAAAGATCGCCGGTGATGTATTGTGCCGTTACCGGCATGATTTGCATCAGCCCTCGCGCACCCGCCGGCGAAACCGCCCTGCTGTTGAAATTGGATTCGATACGGGTGACCGCATATACCAATGTCGGGTCGATGGTGAAACCACCGGCGGGCCGCAGGCGCGGCATGGGGAAACGCAGTTCGTCATGCCGCTGTCCATCGTGCGACTGCAGCAACGCGGCCATCTGGGCGGCACTTTCGGTAAAGCCGGCGGCGGACGCGACCATCAAAACCGAGCGGCCAAAGACCGGACTTTTTTCGGTGTCGGTCCAGAGGGCGCGCAGCTCGGCTTCGGCTCGGTCGGCTTGTCCGATCTGAAGCAGGGCGAAGGCGCGCCGCCCTTGCGGGGTCGCCGCGACCGCATCCACATCGGCCTGGCTCAGCAGTTCCCGGCTGGGGAAAATTCCTGTGTCCATATGAAGAATCCGGCGCGCCAGCAGGCCGTACAGAGTCAGACGCTCCTCCGCCGCAACCCGCAGCCACTTAACCGTGCCGACCGCATCCCGCATCGAGCGGCTGGCGCGAGAGGCCCAAAAGGCCGACGCCGCATGCAGGCGGGCGGAGGTATTCGACGCTTTCGCGCCGCCTTCGAACAATTCACGGGCCAGTGCGATGCGATCCAGGCGCCATGCCGCCAAACCGCCGGTGTAGAACGCAAGACTTGGCTGATCCGTCACCGCGGTGTCCCGCAAGGCCGCCTGCGCGACGCGCAGCGCGTCCACGTCTTCATTGCGAATAAACAACTGCTGCGCGACTTCCGCGCGAAGCTGCGCGGCATAGGCGGGTGAAATGCCGCGCCTGCTGGAAATCAATCGCAACGCCGACGCTGTATTACCCCGCTGCACATGATCGAGAACGCTACGATCAAGAACTGGATCGCGGGCCAGATCGTTACGGGGAGGATCGATGTCTTCCGGGACCGTGTCGGTGTCGGTGAACCGTTTGAGGATAACGGTTCGGGGAGCGGGGGGAAGGTCGGCACCCTTCGGCGCCCGGGTCAACAAAAGCGCATGGATCGAGGCAGCATCCGGTAATTCCGGATAACGCGAGAGCCAGTCGGACAACTCTTCGAAGCTGGAGCGATGATAGTGGCCGAGATAACGGTCGGCGAGTGCCGTGCCCAGCAGCAGCGGATCTTCGAGCGCCGAAGTCGACCGTATTGCCTCCGGAATATTGCCGCGCGCCTGATAGGCGAAGATACGCCGCATCAACGCGGCGTCAGCCGGCTGCAGCGGTTGCGGAAACACCGCACCCGAAGCGCCGGCGTGCGGCACGCGCGAAATCGCCAGCGCAGCCTCATCGGCGCGCATGGCAGTCGTAGTCTGTGTCCCTGTGCCATTCCCCGATCCGGACAACTGTCCATGCGCGGCGGACGTAAACGCCCCCGCGAAGATCGCAGCCCCGGCGAGGATCGCCCGAGCAGTAGGAAGGCGGGAGAGCGTATAACCGATCCCTCGCATGCCGTCTCGCTAGCCGCTCCGGCCGTGAGACGCAACCCATGATCGTGATATAATTATCGCACGATGGGACGGACTAAAGATTCAGGTGACTTACTCGGTCATAAGGCCGTGTCACGTTTACGTTTGGATTTCGTCCATGGTCCGGCGCAAGAGACGCAGCCTGGCCCAGGCATCCCGCCGTAGCGGTGGGTTTTTCAGCAGCTCCGACACAGCCGGCAGGGTCAGTATGGGCAGCGCCTGGTGCATCCCTGGTATGCTCGCCTCTGCCCATCCGCGTTGGCCGCGCCGCCGGTTTTGTGCCGCCGGCAGCAGGGCGCGCGCCGCGATACCGCCGAAAACCACGATCCGCTGGGGTTTCAGAAGGGCGATCAGCCGGTGCGTGAACGGTAGGCACAGGGCGATTTCGGTTGGCGAAGGGGGGCGGCCGCCGGGGGGGCGCCAGGGCAGCACGGGCGTCAGCATCAGCTCGCCCCGGGTCAGGCCGATGCTGACCAGCATCTGGTCGAGCAACTGCCCCTCGGGTCCGGCAAAGGGATGGCCACCGCGGTCCTCGTCCCGTCCAGGCGGCTCGCCGATGATCAGGGTCGGACTGGCGGGGTTGCCCTCGGCGAACACCAGGTTGCTTGCGGTGTCACGCAGGGCACATCCGTCGAAGCTGGCCAGGGCGTCGCGCAGCTCGTCCAGTGTCCGGGCCTGTGCGGCCACGGACAGGGCGCGTTCGCCCGGTGTGCCCTTGGGCGGCTCAGCGGGTGCGGCGGCTAGGGCGGGTCGGCCCAACGGGACGGTTTTGACCTCGACCGGCCGAAGCCGGTCGATCGGGTCCAGGTCTATTGCCTCGTCGGCGCCCCATTCGACCTGTAGGCGTAACAGTGCGAACGCGTCATCCAAGCAGGGCGGCCCGGAAGCGATCTCGTTCTATGTGAGGAACGAGGTTCTTTTTCCCATCATGCGTCGCCGGGCCTTCCTTGACGCGCAGCAGGATGAAGGTCAACCCGCCGCCCTCGCGGACCAGCCGGCGGCCTTCGGCCATGTCGGCTTCGGTGTTGATGACATGCACCACCGGGAAGCCGCAGCCCGAGGCGACGACGTCCAGGCGCACGCCAAGACCGGTATGGCTGTCCTGGTTGCCGGTTTCACCGTAGTGACCGTTGTCCACACAGATGATCGTCAGGTTGGGCGGGTTCTGCAGCGCGATGGTTGCCAGCGCGCCGAGGTTCATCAGCAGTTCGCCATCACCTGTCGCCACCAGCACGCGCCGTTTCGGCTGGGCCAGGGCCAGGCCCAGGCCTATCATCGGGGCCGCGCCCATCGCGCCTCCCAGGCCAAACAGGCTGGGGGATTCGTGGGTCAGGGCTGACATTTCCCAGGCGGTTCCGGCGAGGCCGGCGACCATCAGGAAGTCCTTGGGATTCTCGATCAATGCCGGAACGGCCTGCCGGCGATCCAATACGGCATCGGGCAAAGTCGCTGTTTGCAGCTTGTTCAATTTGGCCATGACTATGCTCCCCGCTTAAAACTTCTTCGCGCCGATCAGGCGCTGGGTGAGCAGGACGGCAACCTGCTGGCACGACTGGAACGCCATGGTGATGGCCGCGGTGACGCATGGAATCACGTCCTCGGGCTGTTCCGCGCGCAGCACGATCACGCCCATCGCCTTCAATGTCGGCTCCACCGCCTGGCCCATCGGGAACTGCCAGGGATTGCCCTCGCCGAACTCGCCGCGCATCGACACCAAGGTCAGCAGCGGGAAGCGGCAGCCCGCCGTCAGCGACAACATGTTGATCGTGTTGCCCACGCCGGAGGACTGCATCAGCAGCACCGCACGCTGGCCGCCCAGGTCGGCGCCGGCGACCATCGCCACACCTTCTTCTTCCGTCGTCAGCGGGATCGAGTGGACGTCCGGATCGGCGAGCGACCGGTCGATCAGCACCTTGTGCCCCGCATCGGGAACGTAACAGAACTGGGTGACGCCGTTCGCGCGCAGCAACTCATACAGCGCCGTCGGCCAGGTTTCTCGTGTGATCGTTTCCGCCATTCTTTTTTTCCTACTTCGTAACCAGTTTGCAGCCGCCCTGATCCAGCGGGCGGAACGCCTCGTTCCCCGGAACCGTGGCCAGCACCTTGTAAACATCCCAGGGCGACTTGGACTCGCCGGGGGCCTTCACACGAAAGGTAAACATATCATGCACCGCCCGGCCATCCTTGCGGACTACCACGGTCCCGAACAGCTTGTCCTGGATGGGATGCTTCTGCATCGCCGTGATGACATCTTCACCCGCGATGGTGTTGGCTTCTTTCACCGCGCGCAGATAGGCCAAGACCGATGAATAGACGCCCGCCTGGTTCGCGGTGGGCATCTTGTCACCGAAGCGCTGCGCGAACTTGCGGGCGAATGCCCGGGTGTTGTCGTTCAGGTCCCAGTAATAGGCCTCCGTCACCGTCAGGCCCTGCGCCGCCTGCAAGCCGATGGCCTTCACATCGACGATTTGGGTGAACAGCCCGGCGAGGATCTGCTTTTGCATCACGCCGAATTCGGCGGCCTGCTTCACGGCGTTGATCAGGTCCGCGCCGGTATCGGCCAGTGCGATAACCTTTGCCCCGGACGCTTGTGCCTGCAGCAGGTAGGACGAGAAGTCGGCCGTCCCGAGCGGATGCTTGACGGATCCCAGAACCTTGCCGCCCAGGCTGGTTAGCACGGCGGATGAATCACGCTCCAGCGCCGCGCCAAGTGCGTAGTCGAAGCTGACATAGAACCAGGTATCGGCGTGCTGGGCGAACATCGCCCGAGCCATGGTGTTGCCCAGGGCATAGGTGTCCATGGTCCACTGGACGGTTGTGGGTTGGCAGAACTTGCCCGTGAGGTCGGACGTGCCGACGTTGGTTGCGATGAAGGTGCGATGCTTTTCCGCCATCACCGTGTTCACCGCCAGCCCGACGCCCGAGTTCACCGCGTCGGCAACCGCGACCACGCCGTCGCGGTCCACCCATTCGCGCACGATTTGGGCGCCGACATCGGGTTTGTTCAGGTGATCGGCCGACAGGATTTCCACCTTGAAGCCGCCGCCTTGTTCGGCGAAGTCCTCGGCCGCCATTTGGGCGGCGACGACCGAGCCTCGGCCGGACTGGTCGGCGAACGGGCCGTTCATGTCGTTCAGGATGCCAACTTTCACGACGGCTGGAATTTCAGCCTGAGCGAAAGCGGATGGCAACATGAGCGCGAGAGCCATGGCCGCACGGCGGATCGACATTTTAACGCCTCCCTGGGATTATCTTTTTGATTTTACATCAACCGAAGCACGACACCAGCACCTGAGCGAATGCGCGGGCGCGATGACTGATCGCGTGTTTTTGGTCCGGGTCGATCTCTCCGAAGGTTTGCTGACTGCCGGCGGGAACGAACATCGGGTCGTAGCCGAACCCATTGTCGCCCCGGGGTGGCCAGACCAGCGTGCCATCGATGCGGCCCAGGAAGGTTTCAGTATGGCCGTCCGGCCAGGCGAGGCACAGCGCCGCGATGAACCAGGCCCGGCGATCGGGATTATCGCCGATCTTTTCATTGACCAGGGCCATCGCCTTGGCGAAGTCCTTCGACGGGCCAGCCCAGCGGGCGGAATGCACGCCGGGCGCGCCGTTCAGCGCGGCGACACAGAAGCCGGAGTCGTCGGATAGGGCGGGCAGTCCGCTGGCGGTCGCGGCGGCTACTGCCTTGATCCTGGCGTTGCCGGCGAAATCCGGGGCGTCTTCCTCGGGTTCCGGGAGCCCGAGGTCGCCAGCCGAGACGACCTCGACCCCATGCGGACGGAGCAGCGCTTCGATCTCGCGCAGCTTGCCTTTGTTATGGCTGGCGAGGACGAGTTTTTGGCCCCGGTGGAGTTTGCGCGCCATCGTCGTGCGAACCTAATCGCCGAGTGCGCGGCGCTGCATTTCGAACAGCGCGCCGGTGCCGCTGCGGGCGAGGCCGAGCAGCGCGTGAAATTGGGCCTCGTTGAACGCGGTCTTTTCGGCTGTTGCCTGAATTTCGACGATTCCGCCGCTATCGGTCAGAACGAAGTTGGAATCGGCCTCGGCGTTGGAGTCCTCATCGTAATCCAGGTCGAGCACGGGGGTGCCTTCGAAGATACCGCAGGAGACGGCGGCGACCTGGCCGGTCAGCGGGATGGTCTTCAGGACGTTCATCTTCACCAGATGCCGGAACGCCAGGGACAGCGCGACCCAGGCGCCGGTGATGGCGGCGCAGCGGGTGCCGCCGTCGGCGTTCAGCACGTCGCAGTCCAGGGTGATGGACATTTCGCCCATGGCGGCGCGGTCCACGACTGCGCGCAAGGAGCGTCCGATCAGGCGCTGGATTTCCTGGGTGCGGCCGGACTGCTTGCCGCGGGCGGCTTCACGGTCGCCGCGGGTGTGGGTGGCGCGGGGCAGCATGCCGTATTCGGCAGTGACCCAGCCCAGGCCGGTGTTGCGCAGGAACGGCGGGATGCGGGTTTCGACGCTGGCGGCGCACAGCACCTCGGTGTTGCCCATTTTGATGAGCGCCGATCCCTCGGCGTGGCGGGCGAACCCGGTGATGATGGAGACTTCGCGCAGAGCGTCGGGGGCGCGGCCGGATGGGCGCATTGTATGGGTCCTTGGGTGTCGGTTGGCGGCGGACCATACAGGGTCGCGGGCGGGCCGCAACCGGTTCTGTCGTGGTCCACTATGTCCCGCGGTGGCGGGCCAGCCAAAGTCGTCGGTGGCCGCGCCAAGCACGGCTATGGTGGGACGGAGGGGGCAGACGGCGCGCCGCTAGACGCTCAGCACGGCCGCCGCCTCTTGCACCACGTCGGCCAGCGCGCCGTCGGCGAACGGGGATACCAGGCCAGCCGAGCAGACAAGGTCCTGGAACGGTGCGGACCCCCCCCGGCCGCACAGCGCGACGTAGGCTTCCATCGCGCCAGCATAATCACGGCGTGACTTGACCCAGAACTGCATCGCGCAGCATTGGGCCAGCGTGTAGTCGATGTAGTAGAATGGCGAACCGTAGATATGCGCTTTCGCCTGCCAGCGGCCGCCCTTCAGCAGGAATCCCAGGTCGCCGTAGTCGGTCCACGGCATGTAAAGCTTCTCCAGCCGTGCCCACATGGCGTGACGCTCGGCCGGGGAGGCGTCGGGGTTGGCGTAAACCTCGTGCTGGAAGTGATCGACGCAAACGCCATAGGGCAGGAACGCCAGCGCGCCGATCAGGTGCATGCGCCGGAAGCGTTCCGCCGCCTCCTCGCCGACCAGCTTGCCGATCCCCGGGTAGGACAGGAATTCGAGACCCATCGAGTTGATCTCGGCGGCTTCCATCGTCGGCCAGAGGTAATCGACGCCGGGCTGGTTTCGGCTTTCCCAGTTCTGGAAGGCGTGCCCCATCTCGTGCGTGAAGACGCCGATGTCGTGGTGGGTACCGTTGAAGTTGGCGAAGATGAACGGCACACCCTCGGTCGGGAACGAGGTGCAGAATCCGCCGCCCGCCTTGCCGGGACGGTTCTTCAAATCCATGAATCCGCCGTCGCGCATCCGCCGGTAGAACGCCGCCAGCCTGGGGTCCATGCCGTCGAACATCGTCGCGGCGGCCTCTACCAGTGCGTCGTGGTCGCCGGCCGGTTTGGGGTTGCCGGCGGGATCGATCAGCGCCTCATCCCAATAGCGCAGCTTGTCCCAGCCGTTTTCAGACCGGCGCGCTTCCAGGAGGCGCCCGACCAGGGGAACGACGTGGGTGGCGACCTGTTGGCGGTAGCGGGCGACGTCTTCGGGGCCGTAATCCACCCGGCGCATCCGGCGATAGCCCAGCGGGGTATAGGTTTCGAACCCCAGCTTGCGGGCCATGCCGTGGCGCAGTTTCACGAGCTGGTCGTAGATGTCATCTAGCGCGGCGGCGTTCGCGTCGAAGTACTGCCAGCGAACACGTTCGGCTTCGTGCCGGACAGACCGATCCCGATCCTCGGCATAGGGACCGAGGCCGGCGAGGTTGACGGTCTTGCCGTCTATTCCGAGCTTCGCGGAGGCCAGCAGTTCGGTGTACCGTGACGAGACGCGGGCTTCCTCTTCCAGATCGGGTTTGATGGCCGGATCGAAGGTGGTGACATCGGTGTCCCACAGCCGCACGGCGTGCTCGCCGACCACGGCCGCAACCGGTCCGCGGTCAGCCAGCAGGCGCCGTTTCAGCGCGATTTCCAGGTCCGACGCTTCGGGCGACAGCGCGTCGGCGTAGTCGCGCTCGGCTTTCGCGGCTTCATCGGTCGTGTTTTGCGCGAACCGCAGACCGACCAGCGCGGACCATGTGTCATAGCGCCGCCGCAACAGGTCCCAGTCAGCCAGCGCCGGGGCACGATCGCCGCGATCCAGTGTCACCGTGATCGCGTCGTATGCGCTTTTCAAACCTTCCTTGGTCGGGCGCGGTTCGGCGATATCCGTGAAACGAATTGCGTTCATCTTATTGACCCGCGACCGGTTCGGCGTTCGCCGGCACCAAGGCGCCGGCGCCCTCTTCTGTTCGGGTGAAGACCAACTTGGAGTCATGGAAGGCGGCGACCGACGGACGATGGGCGATCGAAACCAGCGTGGCGTGTGGTAGCCGTTCTCGCAGAATGCCATAAAGTCTTTCCTCGGCATCCGGATCGAGGCTGGCGGTGGCTTCGTCGAGGAAAATCCAATCTGGTTTGGCGAGCAAAGCGCGGGCGAGCGCGATGCGCTGCTGCTCGCCGCCCGACAGGCGCGTGGGCCAGTTGTCGTCGCTTTCGATCCGGTCGCAGAGTTGCGGCAGCCCTGCATCGCGAAGGGCCTGCGAGATTTCCTCTTCCGAGAACGCATCCACGGCGTTGGGGTAGGTGATCACATGCCGCAGCGTGCCAAGCGGAATGTAGGGCCGTTGCGGCAGGAAGAACGACCGCGGCGGCACCGCGACCTCACCGTGGCCGAACGGCCAGATGCCGGCCAGCACGCGGAACAGCGTCGATTTTCCCGACCCGGTGCGGCCGGTGATGACGACGGAATGGCCGGCGGTGAACGTCACGTCGGCGTGGTCAAGCAGCGCCGTGCCGTCCGGCAGGTTCATGGTGACGTCGCGCAGTTGCACCACGCCTGGTTGACCTTGCGAGGTCACGAACCCGCCATGCGTCTCCGCCCGCGCCTTGACGATCGCTCGATGGAACGTGGAGAGGCGTTCGACGATCGCGCGCCACTGCGCGATCGAGGAGTATGAATCGACGAACCAGGACATCGAGCCCTGGACCGATCCGAATGCGCCCACCGTTTGCATCAGGCCGCCCAACTGCATCGCCCCGGCGAAATAGCGCGGCGCGGCGACGACGATCGGGAAAATGACGGCGATCTGCCCGTAGCCGTTGATCAGCGAGTTCAGCAGTTTGGTCCGGCGCATAATCTGGTACCAGTTCTCGATTACGCCGGCGAAGCGTTCCCGCAGGGTGACGCCTTCTTCCTTCTCCCCTCGATACAGGGCGATGCTTTCCATGTTTTCGCGGATACGCATCAGCGCGTAACGGAAATCCGCTTCGACGCGCTGCTGGCGGAAGTTCAGGATCGACAGCGGGCGCCCGACGAAGTGGGTCAGCGTCGTGCCGACAAGGGCATAGGCCAGGGCAACCCAGACCATGTAGCCGGGGATGGGAATCCCGAATGCCTCGATCGCGCCTGACAGGCCCCACAGGATGCCGACGAAGCTGCAAAGCGATACGATATTCGACAGCAGGTCCAGGCTGAGCGACAGCGACATCTGGCAGAAGTCGCGCAAATCCTCGGCCACGCGCTGATCGGGGTTGTCGGTGCCCACGGCCGCGCGGTCGGCGGTCAGGCCGATATTGTAATAGGCCCGGTCGGCCAGCCATTCGGTCAGGAACTGCTTTGTCAGCCATTGCCGCCAGCGGATTTGCAGCAACTGGTTCAGGTAAACCGAGTAAACCGCCAATATGATATGTATGCCGGCGACCTCGCAGAAGCCCGGCATGAAGCCGCTTTCCGTCCGGCGATACAGAAACAGCAGTTCCAGGAACGCCGACCAGTCCTTGTCCTGCAGCGCGTTGTAGAACTCGCGGCGCCAGAAGCTGAGGACCACGCTTAATCCGACCAGCGTCAGGTTCATGGCGACGATCGCCACCAGAATGCCGCGGGCCGACCACTTTTCCTCTGACGTCATGAAGTAAGGGCGGGCGAGTTGCCAGGCGTCTTTCAGGAAGGGGCCGATACCGCGCATGAACGGATTATCTCTCGCTGGATGGGGGGACTTTGGTGTTCAGGGCCGCGAGCCAGGTGTCCAGGCGCTTGCGGTTCACGCCCAGGTCGGATTGGCCATAAACGCTACGCGAGTACACGATCAGGCTGCTGCTGCCGGGGCCGGTTGGGACAACCTGGATCATGATCAGGTCGGGGAAGTTGAACACGGCGCTGCGGGCGACGTAATGCGCCTGAAGCTGGTCGGGATAGCGGGCCGCGGGATAGGTGCGCGGCTGGTTGGTGGCGACATCCAGGACCAAGGCGAACAGCCGGTCGGCTTGCAGCGCATAGGGCGGGGTGACGAGGTCTGGGGACGGGTTGAACCCGGCCGGGGCGGCCAGTGCCGTGTTCGGGCTGGCCGGGCGGACGATCTGTGTGACGTCCATTAATGGCGGAGTCGGCAAACCCTCCGCCGCGGGGAAACCACAGGCGGGCAAAACCAGGCTAACGAGCCAGGCGATCGGGTTCATCCTGTATGAGTGGCCGTCATCCTGCCTCTGATGCCCGGAAACATGGCAGGCGGCAAGTCAATTGAGATGACGGGAAATTCATGCCCCCACCGGCCGGAAGCGAGGCATGGGGCGGCGTTGGCGGCGCGTGAAATTCATCTTCGCGGCGTCGGCACGGCGGCCATTTCGTGGCGATTGCACTTTGCCGCCGCTGCCGCTAGGTTCCCGCCCAACGCGGGTGTAGCTCAATGGTAGAGTCCCAGCCTTCCAAGCTGGCTGTGCGGGTTCGATTCCCGTCACCCGCTCCATTTCCCAGGCAATGGCAGCGAGGGTGACTATTTGACACCCGACCCAACCCGCCGCATCTTATCCCATTACCCAGGGGTGCCCCACCAAAGGGGCTGAGATATCGCGAAAAGCCGATGATACCGGCGGGCGGTGACCCTTGAACCTGATCCGGGTCATGCCGGCGGAGGGACGGGTCAACGTCAGACGACCCTTCCCGATTCGTCGGCGGACACCCGCGCAACAACGGAGAGGTCCATGACGGTCCAGTCGAAATCCACCACCCGCCCCAGTTCGGTGACCACCGGTCCGATCGCGGGGTCGCGCAAGATCTACACTAGTCCCGAGGGCCGTCCGGACATCCGCGTTCCGTTCCGGGAGATCGCGCTGGATCCCAGCGCGAAGGAAGAGCCGTACTGGGCCTATGACTGCTCCGGCGTTTACACCGACCCGTCGGTGACGATCGACCTGGAAGCCGGCCTGCCGCCGATCCGCCGGGAGTGGCTGGCGAAGCGTGGCTTCGACCGGCTGGTGCCGCGTGAGATCAAGCCGGAAGACAACGGCAACATCGGCGCGGACAAGCTGGTGCCGCTGTGCCCGGCCGATCTGCCGGTGTATGGCGCCCGTCCCGGCCAGATGGTGACTCAGTATGAGTTCGCGCGCGCCGGCATCATCACCGAGGAAATGATCTACGTCGCCCATCGTGAAAATATGGGCCGCAACCAGATGATTCCCGGAGCCGAGGAACGCGTCGCCGACGGCGAAAGCTTCGGCGCGGAAATCCCCGCCTTCATCACCCCGGAATTCGTGCGCAGCGAGATCG
>DNXO01000094.1:93881-94125 GCA_003506895.1 Acetobacteraceae bacterium
CCAATATCGGCAACTCCGCCGTGACGTCGGGCGTGGCGGAGGAGGTCGAGAAGCTGGTGTGGTCCACCCGTTGGGGTGCGGACACAGTGATGGACCTGTCCACCGGACGGAACATCCACAACATCCGTAGCTGGATCATGCGCAATTCGGCTGTGCCGATTGGCACGGTGCCGATCTATCAGGCTCTGGAAAAGGTCGATGGCGACCCGACCAAGCTGGATTGGGAAGTGTTCAAGGACACGCT
>DNXO01000094.1:94375-94737 GCA_003506895.1 Acetobacteraceae bacterium
TCAAGGACACGCTGATCGAGCAGGCGGAGCAGGGTGTCGACTACTTCACCATCCATGCCGGTGTGCGGCTGAAATACGTGCCGCTGACCGCGAAGCGGGTCACCGGCATCGTGTCGCGCGGTGGGTCGATCATGGCGAAGTGGTGCCTGTCGAAGCACAAGGAATCGTTCCTGTATGAGCGCTTCGATGAGATTTGCGACATCATGCGGAAATACGACGTGTCGTTCTCGTTGGGCGACGGGTTGCGTCCAGGATCCAACGCGGATGCCAACGACGCGGCGCAGTTCGGCGAGCTGGAGACGCTGGGCGAACTGACCAAGGTGGCCTGGAACAAGGGTTGTCAGGTGATGATCGAAGGCCCC
>DNXO01000094.1:95013-95154 GCA_003506895.1 Acetobacteraceae bacterium
GATGCACAAGATCAAGGTCAACATGACCAAGCAATTGGCCGAATGCGGCGAAGCCCCGTTCTATACGCTTGGGCCGTTGACCACGGATATCGCGCCTGGCTACGACCACATCACCTCCGCCATCGGCGCGGCGATGATCGG
>DNXO01000094.1:95415-116489 GCA_003506895.1 Acetobacteraceae bacterium
TCGGCTGGTACGGCACGGCGATGCTGTGTTATGTGACTCCGAAAGAGCATCTGGGGCTCCCGAACCGCGATGACGTCAAGACGGGCGTCATTACATATCGGATCGCGGCCCATGCCGCCGACTTGGCGAAGGGCCATCCCGCCGCCAAGCTGCGCGACGATGCCGTCAGCCGAGCACGGTTTGAGTTCCGGTGGGAGGATCAGTTCAACCTGTCGCTGGACCCTGATACCGCTCGGTCTTTCCATGACGAGACCCTGCCGAAGGAAGCGCACAAGGTTGCGCATTTCTGTTCCATGTGCGGGCCGAAGTTCTGCTCCATGAAGATCACTCAGGATTTGCGTGGCGAGGCCGAACGGATGGCCGGGATGGAGGCCAAGAGTGCGGAGTTCGCTGAAGCGGGCAAGGAAATCTATCTGCCGCGGGCCGCGGCGGAATAGGAGCAGCATCAGGGCGATGACGGAACCCAGGGCGGCGTTGGCGGCGATCGGTCAACTGACGGATGCCGAGATCGACATCGGCAACGCCGCCCTGCAACTCGCTCGGGTAGATGTTCCGGAGGCGGATTGGCATCCGGCGGCGGTGCATCTTTCGGCGCTGGCCAAGGGGGCGGTTCAGCGCGCCAATATGATAGACCGCGAGGATCTGCCGGGGCGTGCCGCCGCGTTGTCCGATCTGTTGGCGGGCGAGTTTGGGTATGCCGGCGACACCGAAACGTATGACGATCCGGCCAATGCCAACCTGATCCGGGTGATCGAGCGTCGCCGGGGATTGCCGGTGGCGCTGGGGGTGTTGTGGCTGCACGCGGCTCGGTCGGCTGGCTGGGGGAGCCACGGGGTGGATTTCCCGGCGCATTTCCTGATCGCGCTGGAGGGGCAGAAGACCCAGGTCGTGGTGGATGTCTTCAACGGCGGCCAAGTCATGTCGGCCAAGGAGTTGAGGGCGCTGCTGAAGCGGGTCGAGGGTGAAAAAGCCGAGTTGCGGCCGGGACTTTTGCAGCCGATGAGCACGCGGCGGGTGTTGCTGCGGCTGCAGAACAACATCATGACCCGCCGGCTTGGGGCAGGGGATCTGCGTGGCGGATTGCGTTGCACCGAGGACATGCTGCTGATTGCGCCTGACCAGGCGGAACTCTGGCGGCAAGCCGGGATCATGAACCAACGGCTGGAGCAGGTGGCGGCCGCGCGGGATTGCTATCTGCGGTTCCTGGCGTTAGTGCCCGAAGGGGCGGCCGCGAACGGAGTTAGAGTACAGCTTGATATTTTGAAGTCGATGCTGAATTGAGTTCGCTGAAGGTACCGGCTGGAGTGGAATTCGCAACACTGTGATCCAATTCGGCGTCGGTATGTTCCGAAACCGGGCTGAAAGCCTCCACGCCCCCACGCTGACTCCCACGCATACGGCCGCACCGGTGTGGCAAAAGTGGGTCCGATCCGAGCAGCCCGTCCGCTGCTTCTTCGTTTATCTTTCTTGGGAGGACGCTGAAGGCCCCGGAGGGAGTTCGGTATTGCGTACTGCAATCACGATCTACTTAAAACCGAACGATCGCCTCCATCGTGGCGTCCGTGTTGCGGGGCCTCGCGGCTGGCATCGACTGGATGGTGTGTACCGAGCGGCCCCAGCCTTGGGTCCCGTCTTGTAGTATCCGGTCGCGCATGATGAAACGGCCGCGCACCAAAGTGTGGATTGGCAGGCCCTTGACCCGCCGCCCGTGCCAGGGGGAAATCTTGGACCGGGACTGCAACGCCGCGTCGTCCAGCACCATTTCGCGACCCAGATCCACGATTGCCAGATCGGCGTCCGCGCCAACCTGGATCGCGCCCTTCTTTGGCGCAAGGCCCCAAATCCTGGCGGGGTTGTAGGCGCTCCATCGCACGTAATCGCAGATCGAGGCGTGCCGCAACGGCAACGCGCTCAGCATCAGTGACATTTGCGTCTCGACCCCGGGAAACCCGCAATCGACCGTCCAGATATCGTTTCGAGTCTTCTCCGGCGGGGTGTGCGGTGCATGATCGGTTGCTACGATATCCAGCACGCCGCTTGTCAGCGCCTGCCATAGCGGCTGTTGGTTGCGTGCCTCCCGCACTGGGGGATTGACCCGGATCACACCGCCGCAACGGTCATAATCATCCGCTGATAGAAACAAATAATGCGGGCAGGTTTCGCCGGTGATATCGACACCCCTGGCCTTTGCCTCGGCCAGGGGACGGAGTTCCTCGGCCGAGGAGATATGCAGGATGTGAATCCTTGCGCCCGTCCATTCCGCCAATATTGCCGCTCGGCTGACTGCCTCCACGGCCACGATAGCGGGACGCGCGGCCAGATGCGCCAGCGGATCGGTGCGGCCGGCGTTGCGCATCCTGGCCTCCCGCCTGGCCATGATCGATGCGGTTTCGGCGTGTAGCGAGATTCGTTTGCCGGTTGGGGCCACGATCTCGAACGCTTCCAGCATCGCGCCGGTCGATGGCGTCGGCAGGCGGCCGAATGTCTCGCCCATGTACAGTTTGAAGCCGATGACTCCGCCGGCCACCATTTCGGGGACGTTGGCGATGGTGTCCTCGCCCAGGAACCCATACAGGCCGTAATCGACGCGGGCGCGTGACGACGCGATCGCGTGCTTATCGGATAGTGCCGAGGCGTTCGCCGTCGCCGGCACGGTGTTGGGCATGTCGAAGACGGTCGTTACACCGCCAAATGCCGCGGCCGCGGAGCCGGTGTCCCAGTCTTCCTTGTGGGTATACCCGGGGTCGCGGAAATGCACATGAACGTCGATGGCGCCGGGCAGGATGTGCAACCCGCCGGCATCGAATGTTTCGGTGGCGGTGGGCATCGCATCTGGCGCGCCGATTGCCAGGATTTGGCCGTCGTGGATGGCGATGCTGGCATCGACGATGCCGTCCGGGTGGACGATCTGTCCGTTATGAATAACCAGATCGGCGTTCATAGCATTGCCCACCCGCCGTCCACTGGCAGATCTATGCCGGTGATCTGGCGGGAAACCGGCGATGCAAGGAACAGGCAGGCGTTCGCGACATCCTCGTCGGTGGTAATCCGTCGCAGGGCATATTCGCCGGCGTGATGATCCACGGCTTCCTCCTCTGAAATTCCCATTTTGGCGGCCAGGGTTGGCACGACCTTGTTACGGAACCGTTCGCCATCGACCATGCCGGGCGCGACGAGGTTCACGTTGATGCCGAATGGTCCGGCCTCCAGCGCCATCGACTTGGTGATGCCGCGCAGTCCCCATTTTGATGCTGAGTAAGCCATTCGCCCGGCCCGTCCGCGCATGCCGAACGTGCCGCCGACATTGACGATGCGTCCGTCGCGCCGGCCGATCATGCCGGGCAGGACGGCGCGCATGGTGTTGAAGCAACCGGCCATGTTCAACGTCACGATCTCATCGAATTCCTCGCGGGTGGTTTCCCATCCGGTCTTGCCCATGGGGCCGGAGCCGCCGGCGACGTTCACCAGGATGTCGATGGCTCCGAACGCTTGGTCCACGACGGCCTGGCAGCGCGCGGTATCGGTCAGGTCGCAGGCAGCGACCGAAACCCGGCGCCCAAGCCCACGCGCCTGTTCGGCCACCGGTTCGATGGCGGCGATGTCGCGCCCAACCAGGAGCAGGTCGCAGCCCTCACGCGCGAAGGCCAGGGTGATCGCGGCCCCCATGCCCTTGGCCGGGCCGGTGATCATGGCGATTTTGCCGTTTAGTCGCAGGTCCATGCTGATCCCCGTGGTGCCGAGGTCACGCTAGATAACGGGGGTGTTTCGTTATAACGCCATTTTCGCTAATGGGTGTTGCCGAAAGGGCAACGCAAATGCGACACATGCGAATATGGCGCTACGTGGATGAGGTCGCCAAGGCCGGCTCGCTGCGGCAGGCGGCCGAACGGTTGAACGTCACTGCGTCTGCCCTGCAACGCCGTATCCAGGACGTGGAGGCGGATCTGGGAACCGCCCTGTTCGATCGCCTGCCGAGCGGCATGCGCCTGACCGCGGCAGGCGAGGCATTTATTCGATGGATCCGAACCCAGGCCGCCGATCTGGAGCGCGTTCAGTCTCAGATCGCGGACCTGTCGGGCCTGCGCCGGGGCGTCGTCCGCATCGCCTGTAGTCAGGCGTTGGCAGCGTTTTTCCTGCCGCGTGAAGTCGCCCGCTTCAGCTCTGACCATCCGCTGGTCCACTTCGCCGTTTCGGTCACCGACCACATCCGGGCCGTTACGCTGTTGCGCGAATACGAAGCCGATATCGCGCTTGTTTTCCAACCCGACCGCTACCCCGACTTCGAACCGCTGATGGCCATTGGCCAGCGTCTGATGGCGATCATGGCGGCGGATCATCCGCTGGCATCACGCGATACCTTGCGGCTGCGCGATTGTGCGGATTACCCATTGGCGCTGCTGGACCGAGGCTTCGGCGGCCGCGAAATCGCCGACCGCATCATGGACGCGGGATCAGTTCGGTTCGACATCGGCGTCGAGGCGAATTCGTCTGAATTTCTGCGCAACTATGTCGCCCACACCCGGGCGATCACGCTGCAAATCGAACTTGGCGCCTTGCCCGATCTGCTGGGTCCCGGCCTGAAGGCGCTGCCCATCGACGACCGCGACGAAATGCACGGTTCGCTGGTTCTGGGCCAGTTGCGCGGACGCAATCTCCCGGTCGCCGCCGCCAGGTTCGCCGATCAGGTCACTCGCCGGCTGGACCGGATGCGAACGCTACCATTGGCTGATTTCCGCCCACGTTGACGGTCCGGGGTCCCGAGCCTAGCTTGCGGATCTCAATCCGTATCGGGAGAAACGCTCTTATGCCGACCAAACTCAAGGCGCGCATCGACGCCGGCAAGGCTAACGTCAATGGGTGGCTTGCCATCCCGTCTGGCTTCTCGGCCGAGGTCATGGCGCAGTGCGGCTGGGACAGTGTCACGGTCGATATGCAGCACGGTGTGCAGGACTATCAGTCCATGGTGCAGTGCTTCCAGGCGATGCAGGCGCATCCGATTACCCCGATGGTCCGGGTTCCCTGGAACGAGCCGGGCATTATCGGCAAGGTTCTGGATGGCGGCGCGATGGGCGTGATCTGCCCGATGGTGAACACCGCGGCGGAAGCCAAGGCCCTGGCCGATGCCTGCCTGTATCCGCCCATGGGCAAGCGCAGCAATGGCCCGATTCGCGCCGCGATGTATGGCGAGGCCAGCAGCTACCAGGCCACCGCCAACGACGAGATCCTGGTCATTCCGATGATCGAAACGCAGCAAGGGATCGACAACATCGACGAAATCCTGAGCGTTCCCGGCATCAGCGGCATCTATATCGGGCCATCCGACATGGGCCTGTCGCTGGGCATGATCCCGATCCTGGACCGCGAGGAGCCGATCATCCTCGATATTTATGGCAAGCTGCTCGCCGCCTGCAAAAAGCATGGCAAGTTTGCCGGCATCCATAATGGTACGGCCGCCTATGCCGCCCGTATGATCCAGATGGGCTTCCAGATCTGCACGATCGCGAACGACAGCGGCCTGATGGCCCGAGCCGCCCGCGAAGCCGTGACGGCGGCGCGCAAGGCCGGTGGCGAGGCCGCCAACTAGTCTTTCCGGTACGCCCGCAGGAAGACATCGGTGCCGCGTTCCGCGCGGCTTCGGACTTCCTCGGGCGTGCTAAGGCCGGCCAGCCCGAAGGCGATCTTGGCCGGCATGCTTCCCTCCCACAAACTGACCAGGTCGTCGGCGGCTCGGTCGGCATCGTCTACGTTCAGCTCTCCACGTTTCGCCGCCGCCGCGGTCATCGCTGCCAACGCTGCTCGGACCCGCCCGGGACCCGCCGCATAAAACCGTTCTGCCAGCGCTGGATTAGCCCGCAACGCGCTCGGTAGCGTGTGCGCCATCGTGCAGATATCCGAACCCAAGATCACGCTCAGGAACGCAGTGCCCACTGCAATCAGGCGTTCACGCAGACCGCCCCCCTGATCCGGGCCGGAAAGCTCGGCGATCATGAAATCCGAAGTCGTGGCCACGATCGTCTCAAACAGCGTCTCCTTGTCACGGAAGTGGCTATAGACGGTCATCTTCGATACGCCCGCGTGGGTTGCAACCGCTTCCATCGTCACGAGGTCAAAGGGCTGGCTGGCGAACAGGCTACGTGCGGCGAGCAGAATGGCCTCGTGCTTCGCGGTATCTTTGGGCCGTCCGGACCGGTGAGCCGACGGGGTATTTGCCACGAAGCGAGACTTCCCTGATTTGGATGCTGGACTCATGGGTCCAGTATACTACATACTGGACGCGTTGGTATAGGAATATCGTCGACACATGCGTCGAATCGCTACCTTTGCGCCCATTCTGGGGGCCGCTGTCCTGGTCGCCGGCTGCACCGCCGGGCCCGATTTCCATGCGCCGGACGCGCCAGCCAGCACGCGCTTCACCGAAGCGCCGACGCCGTCCGCGACGGTAAAGGCGGCAACACCGGGCGGCGAGTCGCAAACCCTGACGCCCGATCGGGATATTCCTGGCGAATGGTGGACGATGTTCCACTCCCGGCAGATCACCGCGTTGGTGGCCCAGGCGTTGAAAGCCAACCCCGACGTGGCGGCGGCGCAGGCGACGTTACTGGAGGCGCGGGAGACCATGCGCGCCGAACAAGGCGCCTTGCTGCCGTCCGTCAGCGCCGGTGTGCAGGCGCAGCGGCAGCGCGAGTCCCTTGCCGCGATGGGATTAGGCAGCGGTTCAACCACCTATTCCGTCGGGTCCACCATGCTGAATGTTTCCTATACCCTGGATGCATTTGGCGGAATCCGCCGGCAGATCGAACAACTGAACGCCCAAGCCGAGTACCAGCAGTTCCAACTCGAAGCGACGAATCTGGTCCTGGCGGCCAACGTCATCGACGCGGCGATCAACGAGGCGTCCTTGCAGGCGCAGATCGAAACCACGCGTCAGATCATCAAGGCGGGTACCGACGCGCTAGACCTGGTGAAGCGCCGGTTCGCGCTTGGTGGCGTCAGTCAGGTCGATGTGCTGCAACAACAGTCTCTGCTTGACGCACAGGTCGCGACGCTGCCCGGCCTGCGGAAGCAACTGCAACAGGTACGCAACCAACTTTCAGTCTATCTGGGCGGACATCCCGATCAGTACAACACGCCAACGCTGGACCTGAACAGCCTGACGCTTCCGGGTGACCTGCCGGTGTCGCTGCCTTCGAAACTTGTTGAGCAGCGGCCGGACATTCGGGCGTATGGCGCGCTGCTGCATTCGGCGACCGCGGCGGTCGGGGTGGCGACGGCGAATATGCTGCCGCAGATATCGCTTTCCGGAAGCTACGGTCGGGATGGCACTGCTCCCGCCGCCCTGTTTACGCCGGCGGCCATCGTTTGGGCGATTGCCGGCAGCCTGACGCAGCCTATCTTCGAGGGCGGGACGCTGGCAGCCCGCCAGAAGGCAGCGCGGGCCGCGCTGGACGTCGCGGCGGCGCAATACAGCAGCACGGTCAATACGGCCTTCCAGAACGTCGCCGACGTCCTGGTGGCGATCGAGCGCGACGCCGAGACATTGCAGGCCGCGCTGGCCGCGCAGAAAACCGCGGCGGCAAGCCTGGCCGTTGCGCGGTCGCAATACGAAGCGGGGGCCGGCACCTATCTGAACGTGCTGACCGCAGAACAATCTGACTATTCCTCGCGCCTGAATCTCATCACTGCCCGGGCCGCCCGGTTTACCGATACCGTGGCGCTGTTTCAGGCATTGGGCGGTGGCTGGTGGAACCGGACCGACGTGAATCCGGCGGTCGCGCAATGCTGCGGAGTGATCCCATGAACGACACGACCACTCTGTCCCGGACCAACGAGCGGAAGCCGCGGGCATGGTTGCGGCTGATGATCATGCTGCTGCTGGTTGGACTTTTGGCGGCGGGATTGATTGCGTTCCAGCGTTTCAAGGCCGGCATCCTGAAGCAGGTTGTCATCTCGATACGGTCGGAGGTGCCGGTGGTCGCGACCGCGAAGGCCGCGATGCAGACATGGCAGCCTCGGCAGACCGCCGTGGGTTCGGCGCGCGCTTCGAAAGGCGCCGATCTGGCGGCGGAGATGGGCGGTGTGGTGGATCAGATCGATTTCGAATCCGGTCAGACGGTGACGGCCGGCACGGTGTTGTTGCGCCTGCGGCCGAACGACGATGAGGCAAAGTTGGCGCAGCTTCAGGCGAATGCCGAGCTGGCGAATGTTACGCTGGTGCGTGATCAACGCCAGTTGGCGGCGCGCGCGATTCCGCAGGCCACGGTGGATACCGATGCAGCGAACCTGAAGGTGGCGCGGGCACAGGTGGCGGCGCAGCAGGCTTTGATGGCGGAGAAGGTCGTCAAGGCCCCATTCTCCGGGCGGCTTGGTGTGCGGCAGGTCGATGTCGGGCAGTTCCTGGCCGCGGGCACCGCGATCGTTACGCTGCAACAGCTTGATCCGATGTTCGTCGATTTCTATCTGCCGCAGCAGGCGCTGGCGAACGTGTCGGTCGGACAGAAAGTCGAGGTGACCGCGGATGGTTATCCTGGCCGGACGTTCGCCGGCGCGGTGACGGCGCTGAATGCCAGGGTGGATTCCAGCAGCCGGATGTTGCAGGTCCGTGCGAGTCTGCCGAATGCCGACGGTGCGCTTCTGCCGGGGATGTATCTCAGCGTGTCGGTCGCGTCGGGTGAGCCGCGTTCGCTGGTGACCATTCCGTTGGCGGCGGTGGCGTTCAATCCGTATGGGTCGCTGGTTTACGTGCTGGGCGAGGAGAACGGCCAGCAGGTCGTCAAGCAGCAGTTCGTCACGACCGGGGCGCAGCGCGGCGATCAGGTCAGCATCCTGAAGGGCATCACGGCCAACGACACCGTGGTCACGGGGGGGCAGTTGAAGCTGCACAACGGATCGGTCGTGAAGATCGATAACACCGTGCAGCCGACGAATGATCTCGCTCCGATGCCGGTGGATCAGTGAGGCGATGACACCGGAATTCGACGCCGAGGGCCGTGGGCAATGAAATTCACCGATATCTTCATCCGCCGTCCGGTGCTGGCCAGCGTCGTCAGCCTGATGCTGCTGGTGCTGGGACTGAAGGCGTTCTACGCGCTGCCGATCCTGGAGTATCCCAAGACGCAGAACGCCATCGTGACGATCACAACGGTCTATTACGGTGCCGATCCGGAAACCATTGCGGGCTTCGTCACGACGCCGCTGGAGAATGCCATCGCGCAGGCGAATGGCATTGATTACCTGTCGTCGAACAGCCGATCCGGCAGCAGCACGATCACCGCCAACCTGATCCTGAATTTCGACCCCGACAAAGCCATTACCGAGATCACCGCCAAGATCAACTCGGTATTGAACCAGCTTCCGGCGGGTGTTCAGCAGCCAACCCTAAGCGTGGCGATCGGACAATCCCTGGATGCGCTGATCATCGGTTTCGCCAGCGACGACCTGTCGCCCAACCAGGTGACCGACTACCTGATCCGCAACGTGCAGCCGCGGCTGCAGGCCGTGCCGGGCGTGCAGACCGCCGAGTTGCTGGGCGGGCAGAATTTTGCCATGCGCGCGTGGCTGGATCCGGTGAAGCTGGCGGCCTATGGCCTGACCGCGACCGACGTGACCACGGCGCTGAGCAGCAACAACGTCATCGCCGGCATTGGCACGACCAAGGGCCAGATGGTGCAGTTCAACCTGACGGCGTCTACCAATCTTCATTCGGCGGCCGAGTTCCGCAAGCTGGTCATCAAGCAGGTGAACGGCGGCATCGTTCGGCTGGAGGACGTCGCCAACGTCACACTGGGTTCCGACGACTACGAATCCAGCGTCGAATACAACGGGCGCAAAGGTGTGTATGTCGGCATCCAGACCGTGCCGTCCGCTAGTCTGCTGGCGGTGATCGACGGCGTGAAAGCCGTTCTGCCATCGATCCAGCAGCAGCTTCCGGCCGGTCTGTCGGGCGACGTGATCTATGACTCCACGGTGTTCGTGGATAGTGCGATCACCGAGGTGGAACGCTCGCTCGCCGAAACCGTGCTGATCGTCACCCTGGTGGTGTTCGCCTTTCTGGGATCGCCGCGATCGGTGGTCATTCCGGTTGTTACCATTCCACTGTCGCTGATCGGCACGTTCGCGATCATGCTGGTGCTGGGATTCTCGATCAATCTGCTGTCGCTGCTGGCACTGGTGCTGGCGATCGGGCTGGTTGTCGATGATGCCATCATCGTGGTGGAGAGCGTCAACCGGCATCTGGAAGAGGGGATGCGGCCGCGCGAAGCAGCGATGCGATCCGCCCGTGATCTGGCGAATCCGATCATTGCCATGACGGTCGTATTAATCGCGGTTTATGTGCCGATCGGCTTTCAGGGCGGCCTGACCGGGGCACTGTTCACCGAGTTCGCCTTCACCGTGGTGGGCGCCGTCACGATGTCGGCGATCGTGGCGCTGACCCTGTCCCCGATGATGTGCGGCTATCTGCTGAAATCCCACGCCAGGGGCGAAGCGCTCGGTTGGGCGGAGCGGCTGACAGCCTGGATCGACCGCATCTTCAGCAGGCTGCAACGTGGATACGAACGCCGCCTGCGCGGCAGTCTGCGGACCATGCCCATTACGCTGCTGTTCGCGGCGCTGGTGATCGGCAGTATCTACTTCCTGTATGGCAGCGCCAGCAGCGAACTCGCGCCGCAGGAAGATCAGGGTGTCGTCATCCTGCTGCCGACCGCCGCGCCCGATGCGACCGTTCAGCAGAGGGAGCTTTACGGCGACCAGTTGCAGGCGATCCTGTCGAAGATTCCCGAAGCAGACCAAAGCTTCCAGGTCATCAGCCCGTTCATGTCGATCGCCGGCGTGACACTGAAGCCGTGGGACGATCGTCACCGTGACGCAACGACGATCCAGCGCGCGCTTCAGGCGCAAGTCGGCCAAATCGCCGGCGAGCGTATCGCCGCGTTCCAGCCGCCGCCGTTGCCGGGCGCCCAGGGCCTGCCGATCCAATACGTGCTGAAGACAACCCAGCCGATCTCGGCATTGTATCCCCAGGCGCAGAAATTCCTGGCCGACGCGGCCGCCAGCGGCATGTTCCTGTTCATCGACAGCGACCTGAAGGTCGATGCGCCGCAGGTGACGATTGAGATCGACCGCGACAAGGCCGCGCAACTCGGCCTTTCCATGAGCCAGATCGGAAATGCCCTGGGGGGGCTGCTGGGTGGTGGCTATACCAACTACTTCAGCCTGGGCACACGATCGTACAAAGTCATATCCCAAGTGCAGCAACGGTCCCGGCTGACGGTGGATCAGGTGATGCAGTACCAGATCGCCACGATCAACGGCACGCCCATCCCGGTTTCGGCGATCGCCAGGGTCACGCAACAGACGGTCCCTCAGACGATCACGCATTTTCAGCAGCAGAACTCCGCGACGATCTCCGGCGTTCCCGCTTTGGGTGTTTCGCAGGCGGATGCGCTGAAAACGCTTCAGGACCTTGCGGCACAGACCCTGCCGCGTGACACCCTGATCGACTACGCGGGGCCACTGCGGCAATATATCCAGGAGTCCAGCGGGTTCCTCGGCACATTCGCGCTTGCCTTGATCATCATCTTCCTGTGCCTGGCAGCGCTGTTCGAAAGTTTCCGGGACCCGATCGTCATTCTGATCTCGATCCCGATGTCGGTTGCCGGGGCGCTGGTGTTCATCAGTCTGGGTCTGGGTGGCGCCAGCCTGAACATCTATACCGAGGTCGGATTGGTCACGCTGATGGGCCTGATCAGCAAACATGGCATCCTGATCGTCGAGGTTGCCAACGAGGCTCAGCGCGCCGGGCGCTCCAAGCTGGATGCCATCATCTACGCGGCCGGGGTTCGGCTGCGGCCGATTCTGATGACGACGGCGGCGATGGTGCTAGGCGTGGTTCCGCTGATCACCGCCTCGGGCGCCGGGGCGGCGTCGCGGTTCAACATGGGGTTGGTGATCGCCAGCGGCTTGTCGATCGGAACGCTGTTCACCCTGTTCGTTCTGCCGGCGGTTTATATGATGATCGCGGCGCGCCACACGGTTGAAGAGGCGGTGGCAGTCAGCCTGGCGGAGTAGGTACGAAGGCGAGGCCGGGGCTTTACGGGAATTGCCGCCGGCCGCGACCCCGGCCTGCATCGCGCAATCCTGCTGGATCGGGGCGACCAGGCCGGCCTCGGAACCGACCCTGCTCGCCATCTCCCGCGATATGGCGGCGGGATTGGGTTCAACAAAAAATGCGCCTGGCTTTGCCGTCCGCGCCAGAAACGCTGTAAGAAGGCCGGATTCTGGACCGAGGAAATCGTCATGGCACAGCCACCCGTCATCCGCCTGCACCCCGAGGACAGCGTTGTCATCGCGCGCGCCACGCTGCTGCCGGGCGCCCCGGTCGGCGACAACGTGCTGGCGACGCAGCGCATTCCGGCGGGCCACAAGGTTGCCGTCCGAGCGATTGCCGATGGCGAACCGATCCGGCGTTATGGACAGATCATCGGGTTTGCCTCCGCCGCCATTGCGCCAGGCCAGCATGTGCATGTGCATAACTGCGAGATGGGCGATTTCGCCAAGGACTACGCTTATGGCGTGGATGCCAAACCGACCGAGTTTTTCGAGCCGGCCGCCACGTTTCAGGGCATCCGCCGTCCGGACGGCAAGGTCGCGACCCGCAACTATATCGGCATCCTGACCAGCGTGAACTGTTCGGCGCACGTGGCTGGCGTTGTGGCCGATATGTTCAAGCGCAACCCGATGACCGGTGCCGATCCCCTGTCGGATTATCCCAATGTCGATGGTGTCGTCGCGCTGACCCATAAGACCGGCTGCGGAATGACGCAGGATGAGCCCTTGCGCGTACTGCGCCGCACGCTGGCCGGTTACGCTCGGCATCCGAATTTTTCCCACGTCATCGTGCTGGGTCTGGGGTGCGAGGTGAACCAGATCGGCGGTTTGATGGAGGAGCAGCGTCTCGCCGGGCGACTGAAGGCGCTGGATATCCAGACGGTCGGCGGCAGCCGCAAGACTGTCGCGGCTGGTGTGGAGTTCGTGAAGGATGTGCTGGCGGAGGCGAACAAGGTCACGCGGGTGGCCGTTCCGGCAAGCGAACTAACGGTGGCGCTGCAATGTGGCGGGTCGGACGGGTATTCTGGCGTTTCGGCCAACCCTGCCTTGGGCGCGGCCAGCGATCTGCTGGTGCGTCATGGTGGCACGGTGATTCTGTCGGAAACGCCGGAAACCTATGGCGCGGAGCATCTGCTGACGCGGCGGGCGATTTCGAAAGAGGTTGGGGAGAAGTTGGTCGATCTGATGCGCTGGTGGGAGGATTACACTCGTCAGCAAGGGGCTGAGATGAACGCCAATCCGTCACCGGGCAACAAGGCCGGCGGCCTGACGACGATCCTGGAAAAGTCGCTTGGTGCGATGGCGAAGGCCGGCCACACGAACCTGGTGGACGTCGTCCGCTATGCCGAAGAGGTCAAGGCTCGGGGGTTCGTCTTCATGGACACGCCGGGCTACGACCCGGTCGCCGCCACGGGTCAGGTCGCGGGTGGGGCGAACCTTGTGTGCTTCACCACCGGGCGGGGCAGCGTGTTTGGCTGCAAGCCGGCGCCGTCGATCAAGCTGGCGACCAATACGCCGATGTTCAAACATATCGAGGACGATATGGACGTGAACTGCGGCACGGTGCTGGACGGTGAGGAGACGGTCCAGCAGGCGGGACAGCGGATTTTTGAGCTGATCCTGCGGGTGGCCTCGGGAGAGCGCACCAAAAGCGAGCAATTCGATGTCGGCGCGGCGGAGTTCGCGCCTTGGGTTCTCGGCGCGACGATGTAACGGGTTCGGATCGGCCTCTGCCTTTATGGGCCCGCCATCCACGCCTTGATTTGCCAAGACCGAAGGCGTGGATGCCCACGTTCGTCGCCGTGACGAGTGGCGCTGCCGGAAGGCGAGGTGATCGCGGACTGTTATTAGGCCGCCTCGACCTCCAGCCAGGTGCTTTGATACACCGCGCCGGCGCCCATGTCGGTGTAGCCGTCAGCGCACAGCATGTTCACCGTGCCGGCGGCGGCTTCCTCATCCGGGCGTTGGCCGGGCACCAGCACGACGCCGGGCTGGACCTCATCCAGCACGCGTAGCTGCAACGAAACCGATCCACGATCGTTGCGAAGCCGGACGACCTGCCCGTCTTGCAGCCCGCGTGCACTGGCGTCCGCGGGGTGAAGCACCGCGCATGGCGCGCCTTCGCGCTTCCGCAACGACGCCACGCCGGAAAACGCGGTATGGCTTTGAAAATACCCAGGCGTTGTCAGCAATTGTAGCGGGTAGGCCGCGACATCCGCCGGATCGGGTTGCCAGTCTGGCAGCGGCGGCAAACCCTGCTCCGCCAGCGTTTGGGAGTAGAACTCCAGCTTACCCGACGGCGTGCGGAAGACCTGCTCGCCTTTGGTTGCGACCGAAACCGCCCTTCCGTCCAGCAACGAATCCGGGTCGGCCACGAGGCCTGCCCCTTGAAACAGTTCTCTTAGAATCTGGGATTCTTTCATCGAGAACACCGGATCGGTCAGACCAAACCGAGCGGCGAGGGTTTGGGTGAGCTTAAGGTTGGACCAGGCTTCGCCGACGGGTTCGACGGCGCGATGCCCATACTGCATGTAGTATGTGCCGTAGCTACGATAGAAATCCTCGGTTTCCAGATACGTCGTCGCGGGCAGCACGATGTCGGCGAATCGCGTGGTTGCGGTCAGGAAAGGATCGTGTACGACGGTGAACAGGTCTTCGCGTGACAGCGCCGCCCGCATCTTGGCTGTATCCGGGTTCGTGACGGCCGGATTGTTCGCCGCGATGAACAGCGCCCGAATGGGCGGATCGGTCAGTTCCAGCAGTGCCTCGCCCAGTTTCAGGTGGTTGACGGTGCGCGCGGTTGCCGGTCCCGAGGGGCGGCGCACGGCGCCATAGTTCAGATCGAACGCGGCGGCGGTGGCCAGCATCGCGCCGCCCCCGTAGCGGCCGTAGGCACCGGTAACGCCGGGCAACAGCGCCACTGTCCGCAGGTTTTGCCCGCCATGGGTAAACCGGCTCATGCCGAACCCGATGCGAATGAAGGGAGTCCGAGCGGCCCCATACATCGCTGCCAGCCGTTCGACGTCCGCCGCGGTCAGGCCGGTGATTTCGGCGACCCGGTCGGGTGTGAAGCGGGGCAGCACCTCGGCCTCGACCCGCTCAAAGCCGATGGTTTGGGCGGCCAGATAGGCGCGGTCGGCCAGCCCGTCGCGCACAAGGATGTGCATGACCCCGAGCGCGAGGGCGGAGTCGGTTCCGATCTTGATGGGAAGGTGCCAGTCGGCGGCGACGGCGGCGCGTGTCCGCCTGGGGTCGATGACTACCAGCTTTGCGCCACGCCCGCGGACCTCCTCGATCTTCGCCCAGAGGTGGACGTTGGTGGCGTGCAGGTCGGAGCCCCAGCCGATCACAAGGTCGGAGGCAGTCACCGATTCCGGATCGGCACCGCCGGTTGGTCCGACCGTTGCGTCCCACGCGGCTTCGGCGCAGGAATCGCAGACCGTCCCGCCCAGCAGCCGGCTAGCGCCCAGGGCATAGAACAGCCCGTTGGTCAGGCCCCGGTTCATCAGCCCCTGGTGGGCGCTGTAGGCGTATCCCAGCAGGGCTTCGGGACCGGAGTCGGCGATCACCGACTGCCAGCGGGTGACGATCTCGTCCAGCGCCTGGTCCCAGGTGATGGGCGCGAACTGTCCGCTGCCCTTGGGTCCGACGCGGTGAAGGGGCGTTTTGATCCGCTCTGGTGAGTAGACCAGTTCCATGTCGCGGTTGACCTTGCCGCACGCGAAGCCAGCGGTGAACGGCTGTTCCGGATCGCCCTGAATCCTTGTGATCCGCCCATCGGCCACCGTCACCAGCAAGGAGCACATGTCGGGGCAATCATGGGCGCAGACGGTTCGGATCGTGGGCAACTTGGTTCTCCGGATGACGGTTGCGTGACTTTACGCATGGCGGCGGCTCCAGGGGAAAGACCGCTTGCATTGTCATGCAATGGACCGTTCCAATCGGACGCGTCGCGGCTTTATAACTCAATGGCTTGGCAATGGACGGTGGCATTGTGTCTCTTGACGATCTCGCACACTTCCTGAATTCCAGCAGCGCCCCGGCTGGCTGCATGGACCTGTCGGAACTGGACGGGTTCCTGGCCGGTCTGGTCGCCGGGCCGGAGGTCGTGCCTCGCGAGGAATGGCTGGCGGAAGTCTGGGACAATGAGGAACCGGACTACGCCGATGACGCTGAGCAGCAGGCGGTTGAGCAGGCCATCTTCGACCGCTACGACGCCATTGCGTCCGGCCTGGAAACCACGCCGTTGAGCTATTCCGCGATCCTCTGGCAGGACGAGGCCGGCACCACCGTCGCGGAGGACTGGGCCGCCGGTTTCATGCAGGCGGTCAGCCTTCGTACCCAGGCGTGGCAGCCCGCGCTGGCGGATGAGGACGCGTCCGTGCTGCTGATCCCGATCGCCAGTCTCGCCGGCATGGCACTGTCGGAATCCGAACGCGGCGACCCGGCCATGACCGATGACGCGCTTGAGGGGCTGATCGAAGACGCCGAACAGGTCCTTCCGGTTTGCGTGCTGGGACTGCGCCGGTTCTGGCGGGAGCGGGCCGCCGGTACCGGGATGGTGCGCCACTGAGACAAAATTGATCCGGGACTTGGCGGCCGTCTCGAAACCGTTCCGAAATGTTGGACGACGCGACGGCTCATCTGGATGGGTGTCCCGATCATGCAGTCGCCCGCTTCGGCGGCGATCGGCAGGCCGGTTACCTTGTCGCATTTGCACGTGGGTATCGACGGGCCGTGTACATCACGGGCGGCCAAGGTTGCATCGTTTCGCCATGCGTGGCTTCCTGGACGGCGTCCGATCAGGAGGGAACCCAATGGCATTCTACGAATTGCGCCAATACAAGGTGCTGCCCGGCAAGCTGGAAGGCTGGGTCAAGATGATGGAGGAGGAGATCATCCCCTTCCAGGTCGCCAAGGGCATGGTGATCACCGGCAGCTTCCATGGTGAAACCGATCCGTCGGTTTACATCTGGCTCCGCCGGTTCGAGAGCGAGGAACAGCGCGTCGCGTTGTATGCCGCGGTTTACGAATCCGACTTCTGGAAGACCCAGATTGCTCCGCGCGTGCCGGAGTATCTTGATCGATCCGCCATCGTGGTGACGCGGATCGTGCCGACGTCGAAGTCGGTGGCCCAGTAGGCGGGGTCGGCGGCGGGCGATTGTCCGTCAGCCCATCGTCGAAACTCTTGATCCCCGGCCCGCCGCCTGCGAAAAGGCGGCGGAAGACCGGGGAACCGACGTGCCGCCCACCAAATCACCTGCCGCCAAGACGCTCAGCGAAGGCCAGAAGGCCTACGAAACCAAACGCGCCGCCAAGGCGGGCATGAGCCTGGATAAATGGCTTGCCAGCAAGGAACGCGAGCGGGAAGCCGAAGCCAAGGCCAAACTGAAGGCGGTTGAAGCCGCCAAGCCCCCCAAGCCGCCAGGATTCTTCGGCCGCTTGCTGGAGCGTGCGCAAAAGCCGCTTGGGTCCTAGCCTCGCCGCCCACGCGGACTGGAGCGTCGATCCGCGGAAGCGCTGGGTCACGGTCGCTTGTCGGTCAACGACGGGCTGGATCTTGTCCGCGCCCTGCCCCGTCGGCGATGTCTCGACGTTTCTGTCCCGCCTGACCGCCCAGGCTGGGGGCGGTGCGGTCGCGTTGGGTGCCGATCTGCCGCTCGGGTTGCCACGCGCCTATGCGGCGAACCGGGAGGAGGCCGACTTCCCGGCCTTTTTGCGTGGCGTGAGCAGCATGCCCGACTTCTTCAAGGTCTGCGCCAGCCTGGAGGAGATCGGTGCGGGCCGGCCGTTCTATCCCAGCCGCGGCATCGCCGGTATGACCCGGCTATCCCATGCGCAGGCGCTTGGTTTCTCGGATGCGTCAGCGCTTTCTCGGGTGTGCGACCGAGCGACGGCTGAGCGGCCGGCGGGGGCGCCACTGTTTTGGACACTGGGGGCGAACCAGTCGGGCAAAGCCGCGATCGCGGCGTGGCGGGATTTGATCATTCCCGCCCGGAACCTGCGCCTTTGGCCGTTCGAGGGGCCGTATCGGTTCTTGTTGGAGCCTGGATCGGTGGCCTTGGCGGAAACCTATCCCGCCGAGGCGTTGCGTCATCTGGGCATCAAGCCGCGGGGCAGCAAACGGCGCCACGCGGATCGCTGTGCCACTGCCGGCGCGTTGACGACCGCAATGGACCTGCTGGCGGCGACACCCGACGACGCCATGCGGCGGGCCGTGTTGGACGGTTTCGGTGCCGATGCCAGCGGCGAGGACCGGTTTGACTCTGTCCTGGGGGTGCTGTGCGTGCTGAATGTGCTTGCCGGCAATCGTCCGGACACCGCGCCGGAAGATGCCTGGATCCACAGATGGGAAGGCTGGGTGCTGGGCCAGACCGCATTGCCTATGGCCAGCGCACCTCCGGCGGCAGGCTCATAAGGATCGCTTCCACGTTGCCGCCGGTCTTCAGGCCGAACAGTGTTCCCCGGTCGTGGATCAGGTTGAACTCGACGTAGCGTCCGCGCCGGATCAACTGGTGCTCGCGCTCCTCGGCGGTCCATTCCTGCCCCATGCGGCGGCGGACGATTCGCGGATAGACGTCCAGGAACGCGTCGCCCACATCGCGGGTGAAGGCGAAATCGGCATCCGCGTCGCCGGTGAAGTGATGATCGTAGAAAATGCCTCCGGCGCCGCGCGGCTCCTGCCTATGCGGCAGATAGAAGTAACGGTCGCACCACGCCTTGAACCGTTCGTAATAATCCGCGCCGTGCCGGTCGCATGCCGCTCGGAATGAGGCGTGGAAGTCCGCGGCGTCTTCGCGGGCCTGATCGGTTTCCAGCCGCATCGGGGTCAGATCGCCGCCGCCGCCGAACCAGCCCTTGGTCGTCACCAGCATCCGCGTGTTGAAATGGGCTGCCGGCACCAGCGGGCTTTGCATGTGGGCCACGAGGCTGATGCCGCTGGCCCAAAAGCGCGGGTCCTCGGCCGCGCCGGGGATCTGCGCCCGGAAATCCGGGCTGAACTCGCCCCAGACCGTCGAGACGTTGACGCCGACCTTCTCGAAGACCCGTCCCTTCATCACGCTCATGACGCCGCCGCCACCTTCCTGGCCGTCCTCGGTGGGGCGATTCCAGGCCGTGCGCTGAAAGCGTCCCGCCGGGCGATCCCGCAACGGGCCGTCGCAGTCGTCCTCGATCGCCTCGAACGTGGCACAGATGCGGTCACGCAGCGATTCGAACCACTCCCTCGCGGCCGGTTTCAGTGTCTCATGGGGCACGGTGTGTGGATTTTCGGTCATCGGGGGCTTGTTCCTGCGCGACAGTCGGGATAACCCCCTGCTGCCAACTTGTTGCAGAGGGCAGGGCCGGTCTTTAGATTGCGCCAAACGCCGCTGCCGGGGCAACCCGGCAGGTAACGAGGGGGTGTTCCGGGCCGGTCGAAGGGTTGGCTCGCGGTCAGACGCGCCCGCGGCCTGGCTGAACCGGTAATTCGAGGGAAAGTATGGCTGATTCGTCCGCCGCCGCCGCCCATCACGCTGCCCCAGACGGGGTGACCAAGCGGGATCTGCTGCAACTCATCGCTGGCGCCGGCGCCGCGATCGGGGCTGGGGCCATCGCATGGCCCCTGATCGACTCCATGAACCCGTCCAAGGACGTGTTGGCGCTGTCCTCCGTCGATGTTGACCTTACTCCCGTTGTCGAGGGTCAGGGCATCACCATCGTCTGGCAGGGCAAGCCGATCTTCGTGCGCCACCGCACGGCGGCCGAGATCAAGGAAGCGCAGGACGTTACGCTGGGTCAATTGATCGACCCGACGCTGGGCCTGGACAAGGAGCGGGTTAAGCCCGGTCATGACCAGTGGATCATCCTGGTCGGCATCTGCACCCACCTGGGGTGCGTGCCGCTGGGTAATAAACCGTCTGATCCGCGCGGCGAATACGGCGGTTGGTTCTGCCCGTGCCACGGCAGCCAGTACGATACGTCCGGTCGCGTGCGCCATGGGCCTGCTCCGCTGAACCTGGCGCTGCCCCCTTACGCATTTGAATCCGACACCAAGATCAAGGTCGGCTGATCCGCCTTCCGACCCGCTGCAGGGAATCAATCATGGCCGGCCTGAACAAGAGCGAATTCGCCAATCCGGTGATCAACTGGATCGACACACGTCTGCCCATCTTTACGATGATGCAGAAGGAATACGGGGTTTTCCCGACGCCGAAGAATTTCAACTACTTCTGGAATTTCGGTGCGTTGGCGATGGTCAACCTGATGATCATGATCATCACCGGGATTTTCCTGGCGATGAACTACCAGCCGAACACCGAACTGGCGTTCAATTCCGTCCAGCATATCATGCGCGACGTGAACTACGGCTGGCTGCTCCGCTACGTTCACCAGAACGGCGCGTCGATGTTCTTCATCGTCACCTACATCCATATCTTCCGCGGCCTCTACTACGGGTCCTACAAGACCCCGCGTGAGCTGCTGTGGATGCTGGGCGTGGTCATCCTGATCCTGATGATGGCGACCGCGTTCATGGGTTACGTGCTGCCGTGGGGCCAGATGTCCTACTGGGGCGCGACCGTGATCACCAATCTGTTCTCGGCGTTCCCGGTTGTCGGGCCGAAGATCGTGACCCTGCTATGGGGTGGCTTCAGCGTCGATAACCCCACTCTGAACCGGTTCTTCGCACTGCACTACCTGCTGCCGTTCGTGCTGGTTGGCGTGATCTTCCTGCATGTAGCCGCGCTGCATATCACCGGGTCGAACAACCCGCTGGGCATCGACGTGAAGACCCCGCAGGACACGCTGCCGTTCCATCCGTACTACACGATCAAGGACAGCGTCGGCATCTGCGTCTATCTGATCGTGTTCGCGGCGCTGGTGTTCTTCGCCCCCAACTATCTGGGCGATCCGAACAACTTCATCCCGGCCAACCCGCTGGTGACGCCCGCCGACATCGTGCCGGAGTGGTACTTCCTGCCGTTCTACGC
>DNXO01000094.1:116740-158292 GCA_003506895.1 Acetobacteraceae bacterium
CCTGCCGTTCTACGCGATCCTGCGTTCGGTCCCGAACAAGCTGCTTGGCGTCTGCATGATGTTCGGCTCGTTGCTCGTCATGTTCGTGCTGCCGTGGCTCGATACCTCCCGCGTTCGCAGCGCCCGTTTCCGGCCGATTTACAAGTGGTTCATCCTGCTATGGGTGGTCGCGGTGGTGGTCCTTGGCGTGTGTGGCGCCCATAAGCCGGAAGGCATCTGGGTGATCCTGAGCCGGGTCAGCACACTGTATTATTTCCTGCATTTCCTGGTGGTCCTGCCGGTTCTCGGCAAGCTGGAGCGGCCGTTGCCGCTGCCGGAAAGCATCAGCAAGCCGGTGCTGGGTGGCCGTGGCGGCGGACCAATGCCCGCGGGTGCAGCCGCCAAGCCGATGGAGAAAGCGTGATGGGCAAGCTGCGTACAATCCTGGCCGGCGTGTTCGCCGCCGGCCTGCTCGCCGCGCCGGTTGTCGCGGAAGAAGACATCGCGATGCCCAACATGAAGTGGAGCTTCGACAAGATTTTCGGAACCTACGACCTTGCCGCCGCCCAGCGCGGATTCCAGGTCTATTCGAACGTCTGCGCGAATTGCCATTCCATGAAGCTGATGCATTACCGGGACCTCTCGGGCATCGGGCTGGAGCCGGAGCAGATCAAGGCGATTGCCGCCGGCGTCACGGTTCCGCAGGGCGTGGATGACCAGGGGGCGCCCAAGGAAGGCCCGGCCACAGCGGCCAGCCAGTTCAAATCGCCCTTCGCCAATGATCAGGCCGCGCGTGCGGCCAACGGCGGCGCGCTGCCGCCGGATCTGTCGCTGATCGTGAATGCGCGAGAAGGCGGCCCGAACTACATCTACGGCCTGATGACTGGCTTCGTCCCGGCGCCGTCCGGGTTCAAGATGCAGGACGGGATGTATTACAACAAGATGTTCCCCGGCCATCAGATCGGCATGCCGCAGCCGCTGCAGGACGGGACCGTCGAATACACCGATGGAACAAGCAACAGCCTGGATCAGGAAGCGCATGATGTCGTGACCTTCCTGTCCTGGGCAGCGAATCCGGAACTGGTGGAGCGGAAGCAGATGGGCGTTCGCGTCATTCTGTTCCTTGTGTTCATGACCGGCATCACCTACGCGGTGAAGCGTAAGGTCTGGTCGGACGTCCACTAAACGCATGACCCAGCCCGTCATCGGCATTATCGGCGGCTCTGGCCTCTACGATATCGACGGGTTGGAGGATAAGGTTTGGCGGCGGGTCGAAACCCCTTGGGGCGACCCGTCCGACGAACTGCTGTTTGGCCGGCTTGCGGGCGTTCAGTGCGTGTTCCTGCCTCGGCATGGGCGCGGGCACCCGGTGTCGCCGACGCATCTCAATTATCGCGCGAACATCGACGTCCTGAAGCGCTCTGGTGTGACAGATGTTTTGTCGCTTTCGGCTGTGGGTAGCCTGAAGGCCGAACTGCCGCCCGGTCATTTCGTGGTGGTGGACCAGTTCATCGACCGCAGCTTTGCCCGCGAAAAGAGCTTCTTCGGCGACGGCATCGTGGCCCATGTCTCGATGGCCCATCCGGTCTGCAACCGTCTCGGCGATGCGCTGTACGCAGCGGCGTCTGGGCTGTCGCTGCCGGTCACGCGCGGCGGCACATACTTGGTCATGGAGGGCCCGCAGTTCTCCACCAAGGCCGAGAGCGAACTCTACCGTTCCTGGGGCTGTAGCGTCATCGGCATGACCAACATGCCGGAGGCAAAGCTCGCGCGCGAGGCGGAGCTTTGCTATGCGACCGTGGCCATGGTGACGGATTTCGACTGCTGGCACCCGGACCACGACCACGTCACCGTCGAAGCGGTCGTGCGTATCCTGCTGGGCAATGCCGACAAGGCTCGCGGCCTCGTGCGGGCGATCGTGCCCGCGATCGGCCAGGACCGCGGCATTTGCCCGTGCGGATGCGACCGTGCGCTGGATAATGCGGTCATCACGTCGGCGGATCGCCGGAGTGCTTCCCTGGCCGCGAAACTCGACGCTGTGGCTGGCCGGGTGCTGTAGCCGCTACTTCTCGGCGGTCTCGGTCGTTTTTGGTGCGGTTAGTTCCTTGGTGACGGCAATGGCCTGTTTAACCTCAGCGGGACTAGCATCCGCCGCGCCCGCGCCTAGCCTTATACCACCATCCGGCTGCGGCAGGGTAATCGGCTTGACCTCAACTGGCGCGACGCCCTTTTCCCTTAGATCGATCTGATCCGCCACTTGCGGCGCCAGATCGACCACCCGCCCGTTAACGTACGGTCCGCGATCCTCGATCTTCACGGTCGCGGTCTTGCCGTTATCCAGATTCGTGACTTTCGCTACGCTTCCGAGCGGTAGGGTCTTGCTGGCGGCGATGTTGGAGTCGGGGTTCATCCGGCGCCCATCGGCCATTTTTCGGTCAGTGAAGCTCTTGGCATAATAGGAAGCCCGTCCGGACTCCTTTCGCCCGGAATGATCGATATGCCCTGCCGGCGCCGGCGGAACCGGCGGCAGTTCATCCAGCCTCTTCGCTTCCTGCTTTGCCTCGGGCGTATCCGCGGGCATGGGTTCGATTGCGTTGGCGGACGCCATTCCGCCCATCAAAGTTGCCAAAATCGTAATTTGCCAACCTGGCATCGCTTTTTCCTTGTTTGTCCTGAACCAAGACGCGCGGATCAAACAATGGTTGCGATCACACGTGCTGACGTGGTCTCGAACCCTGGGGGCGGTACAAGATGTCGTGACATGGGGCGTCGGAAGCCGGTATAGCGAGCGTCACTGTGTCGCACCGTCATCCGGGGGTTTGGTATGCTTGATCTGACCGGAATCATGTTCAGCTCAATCATGATGCTGATTGTCATCACCCGGGCGGTGCGGTTGGACGGGCTTCAGCCCTGGTTCCAGGCAGTCAAGCGCGCGGTGCCAGCGCAAACCGAGAAAACCCGCACATGGCGCCGGCAAAACTGATCGATTTCAGGGAGCCGGACCGTGCTTCGTAGTATCTGGCTGCTTTTCATCTACATGTCGTTCCTCGGGTTGAGCACATCAGCCCCGTTCGTGGCCACGCTCGGCTATGTATGGGTGGATACCTTCCGGCCGCAGGACGTGGCCTACATCGTCCTGAACCAGATACCGGACGCGATGATCATGGGAGTCGTGGCGCTGGGCGCTTACCTCGCCACTGACCGTCGCGACCCGCCGCGTATGTCAACCGAGACGATGCTGCAGATCTGTCTGGTGATCTGGGTGAACCTCACCATGATCTGGGCCCAGGCCCCCGACTCCGCTTGGACGAAATGGGACTGGGCGGTCAAGACGTTGGCCTTCGCGACGTTCATTCCCTACGTCATTCGATCCCGCATCCAGATTGAGGCATTCGCGCAGACCTACGTCTTTTCGCTGGCTGCGAACTTTGTGCCGTTTGGACTGAAAACGCTGATATCCGGCGGCGGCTACGGCACCAACCTTGGCCTCGCCCAAGGCAACAGCGGCTTGGCGGAGGGTGGCCTGCTCTCCACGGTTTGCTTGATGGCGGTTCCGCTCGCGGTATTCCTGGGACGACATAGTCAATTGATTCCGCGCAATAAGCTGATGGCGCTGGCTTATTGGGGTGTTGCTGGGCTGGCGGTGGTGACCGCGATCGGCACGTATGAACGCAGCGCCCTGATCGGGCTTGTCGTTCTTGGGATTTATATGTGGATCCGATCGAGGCACAAATTCGCCTTCGGTCTGGTCGGCGTCGTGGTCGCTATCCTGATCATCTATGCGACCGGCAGTGCCTGGAACGCGCGCGTTTCGACCATCGGTAATTTTCAGCAGGAGAATTCAGCCTACACCCGGATACTGGTCTGGAAATGGACCTTGGAATTCACCGCGACGCACCCGTTTGGCGGTGGCTTCCTGACCAATGTCATCAATCATGTGGAGATCCCCGGACGGGATGGTCAGGGTCCGACCATTGAGTTCGGGCGCGCCTTCCACAGTATCTATTTCGAAATGCTGGGGGAGCAGGGCTATCCCGGCCTGATCATGTTCCTGGCCATCACCGGTATTACGTTTTCCAGGCTCCGACGATCGGCGAAGAAGGCCAGGGCCTATCCGGAACTGGAGTGGGTCGCGGCCTTGTCCGACGCGCTGCAGAGCGGTCTGGCCGTGTTCATGACCGCTGGCGCATTCGTTGGGATCGCGTTCCAGCCGATGTATTGGTACTTCATCGCGATGAGTATCAGCCTCAACGCCTATATGTGGCGGGTCGAGAATCTGGAATTGAAGCCGGAAACCGGGTGGCGCGGAATGATCGCCCATAACACCGCGAATGGTGGAGCCCAACCCGCTGCGGGCGGCTGGCGCGCCAAGCCGGCGATTCCGGGCCTGGACGGGGCAACGCCTCGGCGATGACGGCGGGGCGTGATCGCCGCGGACGATTGGGCCCGAAGCGATCACATCATGCTATTTAGCCCCGGCGCTCAGTTAGCCCAGGTGCTTGGCGAAGAAGTCCGCGGTACGCTTCTGGGCGAGTTCGTAGTCTGGCTTGCTGTAGCTGCCACGCTCATCACAGCCGAAGCCATGCTGAGCGCCGTCGTAGACGTAAACTTCGACCTTCGGCTGCGCGGCACGAACGGCATCAACGTCGTTCATCGGGATCGACGCATCCTTCTCACCGAAATGCATCTGGACCGGGCAGTTGGCGCTTTCGTTCTTCGTGCCGGGAATGCCACCGCCGTACCAGCAGGACGACGCCGCGAACTTCGTGGTGCGGGTCGCACCCCACCAGGCGACCGTGCCGCCGAAGCAGTAGCCCACGATGCCCAGCTTCTTGCCTGACATGTGGTTGGCCGCGGCCTCGATGTCCTTCATCACGTCGGCGTCGTTCAGCTTCATGCGAATGTCACGGCCAGCGCTGATGTCGTCCTGGGTGTAGCCCAGTTCCACGCCGCGTTGCGCGCGGTCGAACAGGGCCGGCGCCACCACGGCGTAGCCCAGCGCGGCGAAGCGATCCGCCATGTCCTTGATGTGATGGTTCACGCCGAAGATTTCCTGAACCACGACCACGCCCTTGGTGGCGTTGGCCGGACCGGCGACATAGGCACTGAATTCGAAGCCGTCAGCCGACTTCAACTGGATCATTTCACCCATCTGATTCCTCCCGAAATTACGATGCTACACGTCGCAGAATGGCGCGATCGACCGATCCGTCAACCGCGCCACCTGTAAGCCGGCTTACGGGATCAGGACCGTGCTGCCCGTTGTCTGGCGGGTTTCCAGCGCGGTGTGCGCCATGCCGGCGTCCTTCAGCGGGAAGGTCTGGTTCACCTGGATCTTGACCGCGCCGCTGCCGACGACGTCGAACAGGTCGGCGGCGACTCGCTCCAGGTCCGCGCGCTTTGCCGTGTAGGTGGCGAGCGTCGGGCGCGTCAGGTACAGGCTGCCCTTGGCGGCGAGGATGCCCAGATCAAACGGCGGCACCGGGCCCGACGCATTTCCGTAGCTTGCCATCAGACCGAGTGGTGCGAGCGAGTCGAGGCTGGCGTTGAATGTGTCCTTGCCGACGCTGTCATACACGACCGGCACCATCGCCCCGCCGGTGATGCGCTTCACCTCCGATACCAGGGTGGCATGCCCGATGACGGTGTGGGCGGCACCATGCGCACGCGCCAGGGCGGCCTTTTCCTCGTTGGAGACAACGCCGATCACCGTGGCGCCGATGTGCTTCGCCCACTGGCACATAATCAGGCCGACGCCGCCGGCCGCCGCATGCACAACGATAGTGTCGCCCGGCTTCACGGTGTAGGTGCGCCGCAGCAGATACTGCGCCGTCATGCCCTGCAGCATCATCGCCGCACCGGTCTGGAAGCTGATGTTCTCCGGCAGCTTCACCAGGCGGTCGGCGGGGATCACGCGCTCTGTCGCGTAGCCGCCCAGCGGGCCAGCATAGGCGACGCGGTCGCCGGCCGCCACGGTGGTTACATTCGCACCCACTGCGATAACCGTGCCGGCGCCTTCCTGGCCGATAATCAGGGGCATGTTCGGCGCTTTGTACAGGCCGGTGCGGAAATACACGTCGATGAAGTTCAGCCCGATCGCCTCATGCTTGATCAGCGCTTCGTTCGGGCCGGGTTCCGGCGTCGGGACGTCTTCCCACAGCATCACCTCTGGACCGCCGTTGGCGTGGATGCGGATGGCCTTTGTCATATCGTGTCTCCGTGCAACTAGATGGGGCGACGAGGTGGTTCAGAGCAAGGTTCGGTTCGGATTTTCCAAATCGAGCAGCCAGCGTTTGGTTGGTAGTCCGTCGCCACCGGAGTAGCCGCCAATGTGCGAAACCGCAACAACCCTGTGGCATGGGATGATCAGCGGGATCGGGTTGCGGCCGTTGGCCTGGCCGACCGATCGGGGGCTTCCTCCGACTTTTCTGGCAATATCCAGATAGCTGCACGTTTCCCCGTAGGGGATCTCGCGCAGGGCCTGCCACACCGCTTGGCGGTAAGCGGTTCCGGCCGGGGCGAGTTCCAGATCGAACGCGGTCAGGGCGCCGTCGAAATACGCGTCGAGCTGCTGCCGAGCACGCTCCAGCACCGGGGCGGATTCCTGGTGTGGCACCCAGCCCCAGTCCAGGGAGACGATGGCACCGTCTTCCTCGAAGACGGTGATGTCACCTACCGGTGTATGCATCGAAATTTGCGCCAACGGCGATGTCCCAGGTTAAACCAGCGGATGCGAAACCTGTGCAACGCCCCCTGTCAAGGGCGGCGCCGTTTTCAGCGGTTCGCGCCGGGTACCCACAAAACGTCCGCGGCTGCATTTTCGTTGAGCACGCGGGCAAGAACGAAAAGATGATCCGACAGGCGATTGAGGTAACGGCGCACCACCGGGTTGATGTCATCGACCGCGGCCACCGCGCGCTCCGCTCGGCGGGCGGTCACGCGGGAGACGTGGGCGAAGGCGGCGGCGTCGGTGCCGCCGGGCAGGATGAAGCTTTTCAGCGGGGGAAGGGCTTCGTTCATGGCCTCGACCTCGGCTTCCAGGCGCAGGACCGCGGCGTCGGTCAGGCGTAGCCGGTCGCCGTCCGGTCCCGGCACGCATAGGTCGGCACCCACGTCGAACAGGTCGTTCTGGATCCGCGCCAGCATCGCGTCCTCGTGCGGACGGGTCCTGGTGTGGGTGCGCAGCACGCCGATACTGGCGTTGGCTTCATCGACCGCGCCCATCGCCTCGATGCGCGGATTGGTCTTCGCGACCCGCGATCCGTCGCCCAGCGAGGTTTCGCCGCCGTCGCCGCCGCGTGTCACGACTCGATCGATGCGTACCATGTCGCGGTCCTTTCATTGTTGGGTGTCATCGCGGGAGTTGCCTCACGCGGATCGAGGTATTCAATTTGGTTCGAACTCAAACCGGAACGGCAGATCGAACGGCACGGAGCGGCCCTGTTTCAGGGCGGGACGGAAGTGCCACTTCAAGACGGCATCGATGGCCGCGTGGTCCAGCACTGGGTAGCCGGAACTGGCCATGACATCGACCGACCCGGTCATGCCGGTGTCGGTCACATGGATCAGCAGATCGACGATTCCGGCCTCGTGGCGCATCTGCGCCTCCCGCGGATAGATCGGCGGGCGGTTGCGGTAGCGGTCGTCCTGGCTGGCGGGCACGACCTGCGAGCCCAGCACGGTGGCGTTCGACTCGCTGTCGGTTCCGGACAGATCGAACACCGGCGCCTTCTGGGGCGGCGGTTCGGGCGGGGTTGGCGCCACCTTGGCGGGGTCCTTGCTCTCCTTCGGGGTGTCCTTGGGCGGCTCCTTGGCGGGCTCCGGGGACGGTGTCTTGGTGTTCTGCTTCGATTCTTTCGGCGCGGGCGGTTCTGTTGGCGGCGCGGGTTCGGTTGCGTCCTTGTCGGGCGCCGTTGGGATCGGAGGGGTCTTCGACGCCTTCTCCGCGGCAGGGGGCTTTGGTGGGGCTTCGGTTTTGGGTGTCGCGGGCTTCGTTTCCGGCTGTGGCGGCGAAGGCTTACTGTCCACAGATTGGGCTGGCGGGCTGGCCACATTCCCCTGCTTTTCAACCATCAGGAGTTCGACTGTGCCTTGTGCCTGTTGCCGCGGCTCTTGTGGCAGCAGGCGTGGCAGGAACACGATCGTCAGGGCGGCCAGGATGTGGACAAGGACAGACAGCCCCGCCGCGATCAGCAGAAACCGCCGAGCCGTCTTGCCTTTGGGGGTGACGGGCAGTCGTCGACGCTGGAACTCAGGCGCTGAAATAGGGTCGTGTCCCATCATGCTGACATCAGTGGCGGCCTATGTAGCGGCGGGGAAGCGGTTTTGATACCGGGCAAAGAGCGGTTTCGCGGCGTCGTCAAGCGGGGTAACGTGGCTACCAAATGGAAACGCCACCGAAAGACATTCTCGACGCATTGGCACGGATGCGGTTGTTGGGCGGCGAGCCCTCAACGGGTGAGCCCCCAACGGGTGAGCCCCCAACGGGTGAGCCGCTGACTGGTGGGGTGTCTTCGGACATCTGGCGGATTGACCTCGCCGGCGGGCCGATCTGCGTCAAGCGCGCTTTGCCGAAGTTGCGCGTGGCCGCCGACTGGCAGGCCCCGGTGGAGCGCAATCGGTTCGAAGCCCGCTGGATGCGGGTCGCCAGCAGCGCGGTGCCCCATTCCACCCCGACGCTGGTAGGTCAGGATGAGGCGAGCGGCACCCTGGCGATGGAGTACCTGCCGGCCGATCGGTATCCGCTGTGGAAGGCGCAACTGCGTGACGGGATTGTCGATCCCGCATTCGCCGCCTCGGTGGCCGTCACACTGGGCCGGATTCACGCCGCGACCGCCGCGGCCCCGGGGTTGGCGGCGGACTTCCCGACGGATGCGATCTTTTATGATATCCGCCTGGAGCCCTACCTCGCGCATACCGGTCTGCGTCACCCCGACCTTGCGGCCCACATGCGCCGGTTGATTGAGACCACACAGCGCAACAAGCTCGCCATGGTGCATGGCGACGTCAGTCCGAAGAACATCCTGGCCGGCCCCGATGGCCCGGTGTTTTTGGATGCGGAGTGCGCCTGGTGGGGCGATCCGGCCTTCGACCTGGCGTTTTGCCTGAACCATCTGATGCTGAAGTGCCTGTGGGTGCCGACCAGGCGCGATGCTCTGCTGAAAAGCTTTCGTGCCATGACCGAAGCGTATCTGCCGCTGGTGGCGTGGGAGCCGCCGGATCGGCTGGAACAACGGGTTGCCCATCTGCTGCCCGCCCTGTTCCTGGCGCGCGTGGATGGAAAATCGCCCGTCGAATACATCACCCAAGACGAGCAGCGAGACGCGGTCCGCCGTGTCGCTGTTCGTCTGTTGACTGATCCGCCCGACCGGCTGGCTGACGTGGCCAAGGCCTGGGCAAAGGAGCTTGCCGCATGACCGACACCACCATCGCCTATGTTCACGCTCGCCGGGTTTGGGACAGCCGGGGCCGCCCGACGGTCGAGGCCGACGTGCTGCTGGAGGGTGGTGCTGTCGGGCGCGCCATCGCCCCCGCCGGTGCCTCCACCGGGTCGAACGAGGCGCTGGATCTGCGCGACGGCGGTTCGGCGTTTGGCGGATATGACGTCACCAAAGCCGTCGGCAACGTCAACAACGTGATCGCGCACGCCGTCGCCGGCATGGACGCAACCGACCAGGAGGCGCTGGACGAACGGTTGATTGAGCTGGACGGAACCCGCAACAAGACGCGGCTGGGCGCGAACGCGCTGCTTTCGGTATCCATGGCCGTTGCCCATGCCGCCGCCGCCGCCACCGGGCATCCGCTGTATCGTTATTTGGGTGGCGCGGATGCCGCGCTGATCCCGCTGCCGCAAATCCAGATCTTTGGCGGTGGCGCCCATGCCGGGCGGCGGGTGGACATCCAGGACTTCATGATCATGTGCCCCGCCGCCCAGAGCTTTGCTCAGGCGCTGGACTGGACTGCGGAGGTCTATCGTGCGGCCGGGAAGTTGATGGAGGCGGCCGGCGGCTTGGCCGGCGTGGCGGATGAGGGCGGCTGGTGGCCGTCGTTTTCCACCAACGAGCAGGCACTGGACACGCTGGTGGCCGCGATTGAAAAGGCCGGCTTCAAGCCGGGCGAGCAGGTTGGGATCGCGCTGGATGTCGCGGCCTCGGAATTCGGTGGGAACGGACGTTACACGCTGGCGCTGGACGGCAAGGAACTCTCGACCGGGGAGATGATCGAGACGCTGACCGGCTGGATCGGGCGCTATCCGATCCTGTCGATCGAGGACCCGCTGGCGGAGGATGATTTGCAGGGGTTCATCGCGTTCACCAAGGCGGTTGGGCACAAGGTGCAGATCGTGGGGGATGACTTCCTGGTCAGCGACGCCGACCGGCTGCGGGATGCGGCCGAGGCGAAGGCCGCGAACACCATCCTGTTGAAGCCCAACCAGCGCGGCACGCTGACGGAAACGCTGGATGCCCGCCGGGTGGCGGCGGATTGCGGCTATGCGACGATCGTGTCCGCCAGGTCGGGTGAGACGGAGGATGTGACGATCGCCCATCTGGCGGTCGGCTGGGGGGCGGGTCAGTTCAAGGTCGGCAGCTTCAGCCGCGGGGAGCGTATGGCGAAGTGGAACGAGATGCTGCGGATCGAGGAAGCGCTGGGTGGTAAGGCGAAGTTCGCTGGTGGGGCGGTGCTGGGGCGGTCGCGTCCGTGAGGGGCGCGCGCTTCGCCTGCGCTGGCGGGGTTTCGGATTTGCGCGCCGCTGCCTCATTGCTAGGACGTTGGCTGTGGCGTTTCTGCGAGGCCGGGCCGGTGTTGAATGGTGGGTATGACCGGAAAGCCAGTCCGTGGATTCGTTCTTCAATCTTGGAATCCGAGGGCGGGGAGGGCTGGGGGGCCTCGGACGGAGTCTGGGCAAGCGCAGGCACTTCGTCATGGACGATTTGACGGCTTACGAACACGCCGTCTGGGCGGGAGCGGCCTACTGAATTGATTTGAAATCTTTGGCAGGACAGCCCTCGTGCCCGGCCGATAGATGCCACCGTTGGCAATACGACGTTTTCGGCCGAGATTGGCATAAAGCGGTCTGACGGCTTTGGGCGAATTGTGCGTCAGATCGGACGTTCACGTCTGCTGCCTTAATTAGAGGTTTCAATAGGAAGCGGAAGGGATGCTTCTGAGCAGATTTCATGGAAAGGTGACCTCGACGTGCCCCGCCTCAGAGATACGATTACCACCATCGGTCGCCAGCGCCCCACAGTTCTTTTGCGACCTCGTCGACCTCGGGCCGTGAACAGAACTCGCATTCGGGAACCCGGCGACGCAGTATACGCGTCTGCCGCTTCGGTGCGCCCCAAGGATCGACCGACCAGTAGTTTGTATTCGAGAGCCCTGCTGCGCAACGCAGGAGTTCGATTACTAGGAGATTTCCCGCCAGACTTGAAACGAAGGCAAACGGAGCCAAAACCTGTCTTCCTTCCGGCGTCGCAAGCGCCTGCTCGGCGCACAACTGCCGGAATAAGCTGTCGAACGCCATTCCAGTGATCGCTTCCGGATTGATCTGCGAGTGTCTGCGGGCGATCATCACTGCTACATCTTTTGATATGAAGCCGCTCTTTACTGTTTCGAGGGGGATACCGAGCCCGTCAGCGATCGACTGTTCACGCGCGTGCTCATCCGCCACATGCCGATAAATACAAGATAGGCAAGCATGCGGATTCGGCTGCAAGTTAGAGTGAACGACTACTCCGCGCACGTCGGTGGTGGACGCGTCGAGGACGCGGCCTGGAAGCTCACTCTGGATGGACCTGCGAGCGCGCCGGCTGTCGACCGTAACGATCGCCGTCGCGGTTGGACCATTGCGTTTGGTAAATGACGTGAATGTCTCGACGGCACTCGTGATTTGGAGTTGAGGAAAGTCGGGCTGCGCGCGGGCTGCCAAGACTTCTGCCTTATTCAAGCCCACGTCGTCAGGCGTTAGATAGAGACAACGGTTGAGAACTCCTTCACCGACGGCCTTTGGATCAACGATGGGTAATATGCCGCGCGCATGCACGTTACGAAGCGCGCGTAGGAAGCCGTGCGCCACCGCTCCGGCTCCGATCAACACCGAGCCGGTGAAGTTGATCTCGCGCTCAAGGGCCGTGGCAGGGATACCGAGGTGCGCGAAGTCGAGCGTCAGCGGAAACTTGACTGTCGGTAGGGCCGGATCATCGATCAGCGCGCTCAGCGTCGCTGCCGCAACCGTGCATGCCGCGGTAGCGGCGAAGAGGGCCGGCGCCTCGCCACGGCCTCGCACGGTCGCTTCGAACCCGATCGTTGCACGCGCGGCATCAATCTCGGCGTAAAGCCTGCGACAGTGTGATCGGTGTTTGACCCCGCCAACGATGAGTTCGAGATGAGGCCTAGTCACAACATCTGTATCTATCGTAATCCTGACAGTTCGCTCCAGAAGCGCGATGATTTCCGCCGCCCATCTGGTGCTCGCAGTGTCCTTCGCAGCGGTGACTAGAATGGTGCGGTTAAGGTGCTCAGCTGCATGGTCCTCCCCTATTTGGAGGATGGAGGCGAGCATGCGTGCATTTTCCTGGGCAGGTGAAGTCATGGGGTCACCGTCACCCGTGCCGCGTCGCCACGGTTTGGCCGCAGCAACCACTGTCTTTCTAACGTGTATTCATAGGTCTTGACCTCATCTAAGAATCGAGAGGGCGTGGTGTGCTCCGCAAAGTGGGGTAGGACGAGCGACAGCGCGCCAACATGCCGCACGATTGCCCATTCCGCATCCGCCTCTGAGTGGAACGCCTCGCCGGGGTGGATGTGAATTTGAGCGACAACTTTGCGTCGCTTCGCGCGCAGATGTTCCATGAGAAGCCGCATACTCTCGGCGGGAAGCTTGTAGTAGTTGACTGCGCAGATCTGGTCCGGCTCGTAGACCTCGATGACCGTCGCAGGATCGCGGGCTACGGACCGGGCCAACCACAGCACAACTCGCTCTTCGCCGCGCTCGCCGCCGCGCTTGAGCCGGACGATTGTCTCGCCTAGCGCTGCCATGGTGCAAATGACTCCGCTCATCCAACTGCCCTTTTCCACGCACGCCAGAGCTGTAGCACTATGCCGGGCAGATCCATTCCAGACTTCCCACGATAGTTTTCCCAATGATCTCTGAGATGACTTTGATGTGTATGATATTCCCTCGCACCCCGCATGCAGACGAATGGTCTGCCTGTCGACGGATGCGGACCAGCGTTGAAGACGCCGCCAATGTTTGGCGGAGCCACCTTTAGGTACAGCCCCGTTGCGTCGAGCAGTTCGATGATTGGCGGTAGCTCATCCCAGTCCGTGCAAAGCAGTCGAAGGCGCAAAGGAGCAGCTGTGGCATGATTGAAGACGATCTCAAATAAGGGATAAATGGCCGAGACGATCGTCCAGCCGTATTTTTCGGTGGCGCGGCGGTCGAGACGTTTCATATCGCGCTCGAACGCCGCTCGACAGAACGCCTCAAGCATCTCCGCCCCCGCCCTCACGAAGCCCCCACTCAAGGTCGATCTCTCCACTGAGACCTGCCTGTTCGAGGGAATGGGTTGGATTGATGTCGCGGTTGTGCACCGTCACGATCCACGACGCCGAGTCGGAGATATCGAGCTTCTTGGCAGCCATCGCCAGGATGTCCGCAATGATCTCCGAAGAACGGTAGCGGTTGGCACCCTCTGCGGGAAACGTGCCAGCCGTCGTAATGACGGTGACCAGGACCTTATCGGGGCCGTGGTGGGGGCGAGAGACGATGTGCTCGACTCCGCCCGGTTCGAAGCAGACAATCCCTCCGGGGCACAAAATCGTGTCTGGCTCGTCTGCGCGCTCAAGAACCCAGTAGTGCCCCTCCGGGGCGGGCCAGATCGAGAGCAACTCGTCGACATCCATGTCGCCGGTTCCCCAGACCTCGCCGATTTCGTTGACAGTAAAGCCAAAGGATCGATCGGACGGGAAGCCGCGAAGCTGACCGCCGACCTCGGCCCGGAGGTCGAGCTTGTCGTCTGTGCCGATCAGGTGTGTGCGGCCGCCGCGCACCAGGATCAGCTGGTGCTCGCTTGCAGGCACTAGACCTGCTGCGGTTAGCGCGTCGCGACCGGTGACGATCGCTTCGTTAAATCGTATCGGAGCGCCGTTCACCGGATACTCGATGTGGGGTCCGGCATGCCCTTCGTTCCAAGCGTTCATTTTGACCTCTGTTGTCACCGACACTGCGACATGCAGATCGGACTCTTGACGGGCGAGTCTCTTGGACTAAAGTGCGCCAGGAGTCCCGATGCGGACAGTCTGCATGTGGACTAAAAGGTCTGTCAAGTCCATAACGAGACCGAGGGGTGTGTGTAATGGAAATTCAGGCACCCGACGCCGGGACCGGCGCCGGGCAATCGCGGATTCCGCCTGAACTCGAAGCTTTTTTCGGAATGGCGGAGCGATGGCGTCTATCGACGGACGAGCAGGTTGTCCTGCTCGGCTCGCCGGGCCGATCGACGTTCTTCAAATGGAAGAAGGAGGGAGGATCGCTTCCGGCCGACACTAGAGAGCGGCTCTCGCACCTACTGACGATTTGGAAATCGCTGCGCATCTTGTTCACCATCGACGAGCGTGGCGAGGAATGGATACGAGCGCGCAATCGGTATTTTGATGGCACCAGTGCACTCGACGTGATGCTTGAGGGCTTGAGCGGTATCTACCGCGTTCGGAGGTATCTCGATGCTCAGCGCGGAGCGTGAGCCGCCACGGCTCGTGGCCTGGAGCGGGGACGTCTACCGGCTAATTCCGTCCCGGTTCCCTCCAGTATCTGTGTACGAGGGGCTGGTCGCGAATGATCGTCTGAGCGCGCTCGTCGCCGTCGAAAACCTTACCAATCCTCGATTGCGGGCGGAAAGCAGGCTGACCGAGGTTGTTGGCACCGGCCCGTCAGCGGACGTCCGTCTACAGAACTGGAATCTGGCTCCATTCGCATACGGCAATCCCGACGGAAGCACGTTCTTCGACGAGCGCCGTCCCTGCCTGGAGGTCGCGGACGACCGTCAGACCGCTTTGGCTATTTCGGTCACGAGACGTCAGGCGTTTCTGGAAAGCACTAGCGAGGCTCCAATTGGTTTGGATATGAGAATGTTCACGACTCCGATACGTGGGCGCTTTTGGGATCTCCGGTGCCACCCGCCTGGGCTCGAGCGAAAGCGCCGCCGAGAACTCGGAGCGACCATGCCGAGCGAGGCGGATGGCATCCTCTATCATCCCCCCGAGCGTCCGACGTCTACATGCCTAGCCATCGTCAAGGGGGAGGTGCTGGGGCGCACGCTCCAATCGGCACATTATCGTTACATGTGGAACGGCTCCCGTATCTCGATGCTTTACGCGTTCGACGCCGATGGGCGCCAAATCGAGCCGGCTGCACTTTCTGGGGAGGCCAACGTCCTCGCGGCCTGACCCATCGATTAACCGGGGTGGATTATCGCTCAGCGGACAAGCGTTCCCGCCATCCATTCTTTGAGTCGCACGAATTCATGGAAGTTGCACCCGGGGTGGAGGCACACCACGCTCGGCTCGACCCTGCCGTCGGAGTGTACCGCATGTCCCTTGAGGGTTATCCCATGCCCCCGGGAGCAGGTCAGTTCCGCCTTAAAGCGATGCCTCGTTGACGGATGGCAGTCCTTCCAGTGCAGAGGAGGTGGGCGGTTTTGTCCGACATAGTGGTCTAGGATCAGGGTCCCCGGAGCCATTGTTCGCATCCGAGGGCGATCAGGCGCTTGCAGCCTGCTCCAAAGCAAGCGTATCCAGCGTGAAAGCTTGAACCAGCCGTACATGCTCGCCTCTATAAGCGAACACAGCCGATCAGGCTGTGCCTCCAGCCAGCCTAATCTTGCCGGGCAACCTTACCAAGGCCGCGCATGCGGTTCGCTTACCCGAGACAGGTGAAACAATCGAACGATCGCTTGCTAGCGATTGCAAAGTCACGGGCATCGCAGCAATAGGCGCTAAGCAGGCATGAATGCCACAAACGCCCCATACGTCGTGCGCCCGAAGCAGCCCTGTCGGGGTGGATCGACGTTCCTCCCGCGGAGCCAGTCGATGACGAGGAAGCCAGGAAACCGGCGCTAACAACCCACTAAATCCCCTCTGCCACTTGCCGCCCCCTCGTCTGTAACACCAGCAGTCCCACGGACCACCCCGCCGAAACCACCAACGCAACCACCAGCGCCATCGGCACACCCCACAGCGGTATCGCCAGATGCAGCGCCAGCAGCATCGCCCCGAACCCCAGCATCGCACGCAGCGCATTAGCCGCCAGCAGGGACGATGCCACGCCGCCGATCCTCGAGCGCACGATAACGATCAGACTGATCAGGCTGATCGGGAACACCGCCGCGATCCCCGTGGCGGTGGCCCCCAGTATCGAGCTGACCGCGACTACCAGCGAAACGAACCCGGCCACCGCCACCGCGCGGACCAGAAGATCCAACCGCCGCCTCGGCGCGGGCAGCGCCGCAATCGGTTCCGCACGCCGAACCGTAGTCACCAGACCGAAGCCCACGCCATAGACCACCAGGTTCAGAACCAGCGCCCAGGCCGGGGTCCACGCAACCCCACGGATCGCACCGCTCGCGGCCAGCCATGCCAGGACAGCGATGCCCAGGCCGCGCCAGGGCGGCAGTCTGCTGGCCGCAATGCCATACACGATCAGGAACAATCCGGTGGCCGCGTTGGCGGCGGCACTCCCCAGGGCGCTGGCAGCGACAAACCCCGCATCGTGCTGCATGGCCAGGAACACATACGCCGGCCCGGCCGACACCGGCAGGCTGGCGATCAGCGCACCCCAGAACGGCCCCAGCGCCTCGGCCACGGCAGATGCTGACACGACGATCAGCGCGGTGGCCAAGGCTCTGATCACAGGCGGCAACCATAGTGTAGCAGTCATGGAATACGGCGCTCCGCCTGCCGAGCGGAGCATCCAGGCCGCCCTTCGACAGGACTCGGTGGCCGGGATGTGGGTCGAGGATAGCCTCGCCTTCAGCGGGTAGATGCGGGACCCGCGATCCGGTGTCAAGTTCTTGCCGCCAGTCCGGCCCCATGCTGTATCCTCGCGGCAGGAGGACACCATGGCCCAGGACATTCCCGACGACGCACCGCTGTGTGCGCCCGCCGATCGTAACACCCGCACGCCGCGCATCGTGATGCCGCGCGGTGCCTGCGATACTCACGCCCATGTTTGCGGGCCGGTGTCGAAATACAATTATGTGGCGGGTCGTCTATACACACCGCCGGACGAGACGTGGCCGATGTACCGGGCGATGCTGGACGCGCTGGGCGTGGATCGCGCGGTGCTGACTCAACCCAGCGTGTATGGGTCTGACAATTCCGCCTTGGTGGACGCGCTGGCGGCGGGTGGCGATGCGGTTCGCGGAGTCGCGGTGGTGGAACCGTCGATCAGCGACGCGGAACTGAAAAGGCTCGATAAGGCCGGCATCCGGGGGATTCGGATCAACATTGTCGATCGGCGGGAGAACCGGAACATTCTGGTTTTGGATCAACTTCTGCCGCTGGCGAAACGGATCGCCCCGTTGGGCTGGCATATCGAGTTCCTGTTGCAAGCCGATGCCGTTCCCGATCTTGCCGAGACCTGCGCCAAGCTGCCGGTTCCGGTCGTGCTGGGGCATCTGGGGTACGTGCATGCCGACAAAGGCGGCGCGGACCACCCCGGCTTCCAGGCGCTGCTGCGCTGGCTGGATGCCGGGCAGTGCTGGGTGAAGCTGACGGCGCCGTACCGGATTTCGGGGCAGCAGATGCCGTATCCGAACGTGATCTCGATGGCGCATGCGCTGGTCGCGGCCGCGCCTCAGCGGCTGATCTGGGGCACCGACTGGCCGCATGTGATGATCAAGACCGGGATGCCGAACGACGCCGACATCGCCGATCTGCTGCTGGGCTGGGTACCGGACGAGGCGACCCGGAACGCCATCCTGGTGGACAATCCGCGGACGTTGTACGGGTTTGGGCCGGTTTAGGACCCCAGCAACGCCCGCGCGCCCTGCCATAGTGCGCGCACCAGATCGCCGGCCGGTTCGGCACGCGCCAGCATCGCCGATTGGCCGGCCCAGGCCTGCATGCGTTCGATGTCGCCGGCTTTTCCGGCGGCGTCTCGCATCGCCTGTGTCAACGCCCGTTGCACCGGATAGGGTGCCGGCGTCACCGCCGTGGCCGCCCGCGTATAAGCCGTCGCGATACTGCGTCCTGTTCGGCCCGAAAACGCTCGGGTGACCGCCGTGCCCTCCGGCGGGGTGCGGGCCAGCGCATCGGCCCAGGCTGGCGCGAGCTTGGCCTCGGGGGTGCGAAGGAATCCGGTTCCGATCTGGGCGGCGCTGGCCCCCAGCGTCAGCGCGGCGGCGACTCCGCGTGCGTCAGCGATACCGCCGGTTGCCACGACTGGCAGTTTGACCGCGTCAACGACGGCGGGCACCAAGGCGAACAGCCCGACCATGCTGGATTCCGCCTTGCTGGCGTCGAAGCAGCCGCGATGACCACCGGCCTCCATGCCCTGGGCCACGACGACGTCGGCGCCGGCGGCTTCGGCCGCGCGGGCCTCGGCCACGGTGGAGATGTTGGCCCACCAGGCGATGCCCTTGGCTTTCAGGCGGCCGACGAAGTCAGGCGGATACAGCCCCATGACCGAGGATACGATCGGTGGTGCGGCTTCCAGCATGGCCTCGCATTGGGCGGCGAAGTCGGGCGGTGTAGCATCGGCGGCGGTCGGCGGCACGTCCGGGCCCCATTGGGCGAGGAAGTCACGCAGTGCTGCTTCATGCGCTGGATCGCGTTGGGGCGGCGGGTCGGGGATCCAGAGATTGAGCTGGAAGGGGCCGTTGCTGGTGGAGCGAATCTCCGCCGCCCAGGCCGAGATCGCGGCGGGTTGCATCAGCAATGCGCCGCACGCGCCCAGACCGCCGGCATTGGCGACGGCGGAGGACAACGCGGGCGGACAGGCGCCGGCCATTGGCGCCAGCAGGATCGGCACGCGCAGTCCGAAGCGCTGGCAGAAGGCCTCGGCGCGGTTCAATGGGGATTGCATGGCTCACCCTTTGGTATCTGGCCTCACCATAGCGCGGCTCGGGCGCGCGCGGAAACGCGTTGTTCAGATCGCTGCTATCCACGGGGCGTGCAATAGTGCGTTTGCTGCCTGGTGCGGCGCTGGCATGACTGGGAGATTTTCTATGAACCGATCCTGGATGGTGGCCTTGGCCGCGATGCTGCCTGGTTTGGCGCTTGCTCAGCCGGCACCGGCTGGAGAGACGCTGTTGCATTTGTCGGCGGATGGGTCGGTGCAGGCGGCTCCAGACCAGTTGGTGGCCGATCTTGTGGCGCAGAATACGTCCTCGTCCGCGGCGGACGCGCAGCGGCGGGTGAATGCCCTGATCGCCCAGGGGATGCAGGCCGCGCACGCGGTGTCAGGCATCGATGCAAGGGCGGTTGGTTATCAGGTGTCGCCGGCTGATGAGAAGCGGACTCAGTGGCTCGCGCAGCAGACGCTGGAGTTGCGCGGCGCCGATGGGCCGGCGCTGCTGGATTTGGCAAATCGGTTACAGCAGCTTGGGTTTGTGACGGCGTCGCTGGATTGGCGGCTGTCGCCGTCGTTGCGCCGCAAGGCTTATGCCGAGGCGACAACGGCCGCTTTGAAGGCGCTGCAAGAGCAGGCGGCGTCGGCTGCCGCGACGCTGGGGTTGCATGTGGATCACCTGAAGGATGTTCAGTTGCAGCCGCGGATGGACGGGGTGTTACGGCCGATGATGACGATGGCGGCCAGGGCGGGTGCGCCGGCCCCGCAGGCGACGGCGGCGCCGGAGGAGGTAGCCGCCCAGGTTTCGGCGGAGGTGGTGCTTCGGCCTTAATCGGGATTTGGGGGCGGACCTTTGCGGCAGTTCGGGGCTGCAAATTCGAGAGGGAGCGGCAGATCTGCGCGGGTGAGACTCAAAACCAGAAACGAGCGCCGGTTGTTACCATTTTGTAATACACATAGGTCAGGCTCCGGAATCATGCACTCGGAGCCAGAATGAACCTTCGTCAATGCCTGCGCGAGCCAATCCCCGAAATCGAGATTGCCGCACATCGTCTTAGCGATGCAGTGTCTGCTCACCTGAGGGGCGAGCGTGATCTTGCTGAAGAGCTTTTTCGCCAGGCTGACGACAAGGTCATCTGGGATTGGCTCGATTCGGTTTGGGGCAAGGAGACAGTTCATAATAGGCCGCGCCGGATATTGAATGATCCGCCGGCGATTCCCAAAGACCAGCGCGTTCCACCACGAGATGCAACGGACGCAACAAAACGCCTGATCCATCAGAGAGACGGACACTACTGCCGATTTTGCAAGATTCCGGTGATTCGAGGCAAAGTGAGGTCTCTCGTCCACACAGAGTATCCTAAGGCGGTACCTTGGGGTAGAACGAATGCCACCCAGCACGCGGCATTCCAATGCATGTGGGCTCAATATGACCATATCTTGCCATATGCACGTGGCGGCCTCAGCGACCTTGCAAATGTTTACTTGACGTGTGCCGCATGTAATTACGGGCGAGGGAACTATCTGCTGGAGGAGTTCGATTTGGTTCATCCAAGTCTTCATGCTCCACGCCAAGGGAGTTGGGCCGGGCTTGAGAATTTTCGATAGCGGCAATGGCGGTTTGAGGCGCGATGTTCGCGACTAGCCCGGCCCGACCGTTTCCAATCCCCGCCAATCTGCTCTACCCTCCGCCCAAAGACACGAAACGGAGGACCAGCCATGACCCCGACCAGCCAGTTGCGTGCGCTTTTGCGTGCCGACCAGATCGTCATCGCGCCCGGCGCTTATGACGGCATTACCGCCAAACTGATCGCCCAGGCCGGGTTTTCCGTCGCTTATATGACCGGGGCCGGCACCGCTGCCTCGCTGGGGTATCCGGACTTCGGACTCGTTACCATGACCGAAATGGCGGACAACGCCGGGCGGATCGCTCGATCCTCCGGCCTGCCGGTGATCGCGGATGCGGATACCGGGTATGGCAACGAGCTCAACGCCTTCCGCACCGTGCAGGAGTATGAGCGCAGGGGTGTTGCCGGGCTGCATATCGAGGACCAGGTGTTTCCAAAGAAGTGCGGCCACCTGGACGACAAGGAAGTCATCCCGCGCGAGGACTTCATCGCCAAGATCCGCGCCGCTGCCGCCGCGAAGACTGACCCCGATTTCATGGTGATCGCGCGGACGGACAGCCGAGCGGTGGTGGGGATGGAGGAAGCGGTGGCGCGGTGTAATGAGGCGCTGGCGGCTGGGGCCGACATGGCATTCCTGGAAGCGCCGCAGACCGTCGAGGAAATTGCCGCCGTGCCAAAAATGGTGCGCGGGCCGTGCATGCTGAACGTGGTCTGGGGCGGCAAGACCCCGCTGGTGGACATGTCGGACGCACAGGCGATGGGCTACAAGCTGGCGATCTTCCCGGGCCTGCTGTTCAAGAACGTCATCGGCGTGTGCGACGAGGCGTTGCAGGCGTTGAAGGACACCAATCGTCATCCGACTCCGGGCGCGGGATTGTCGGTGCGGCAGGTGTTCAATCGGTTCGGCGCTGATGAGTGGGATTTGCGCCGGACGCAGTTCCGCGTGCCTCTGGCGAAGGCGGCAGAATGAGCGCGCCCCAGACCCTGTTCGAGAAAATCTGGCAACGCCACGTCATCCTCGAACGCGAGGATGGGGCCGTGCTGCTGCATGTCGCCCGACATCTGATCCATGACGGTTCGGCGGCGGGTTTCCGCACGTTGCGCGAACGCGGTCTGCCGCTGCGGCGGCCCGACCGGACATTCGGGACGCCCGACCACTACGTGCCCACCACAACCCGCGACATGGCGACGGTCACCGAGGGCGGCCGGCGCGACATGGTCGCCGCCCTCGACAAAAACGCTCGGGATTTCGGCTTTACCGAGTTCGGCCTGAACGACGCTCGCCAGGGTATCATCCATGTGATCGGGCCGGAGCAGGGGATTACCCAGCCGGGGCTGCTGATGGTGTGTGGTGACAGCCATACCGCGACTCATGGGGCGCTGGGGGCGCTGGCGTTCGGGATTGGTGCGTCGGAGGTGGCGCATGTGCTGGCGACGCAGACGCTGTGGCAGGCAAAGCCGCGATCGATGCGGGTGAACGTGACCGGGCAGCTCGGGCCGGGTGTGACGGCGAAGGACGTGATCATCGCGATCATCGCGCAGGTCAGTGCCGCCGGCGGAACCGGGCATGTTATCGAATACGCCGGGCCGGTAATCCGGGCGCTGTCGATGGAAGGCCGCCTGACGCTGTGCAACATGTCGATCGAGGCGGGCGCCCGTGCCGGCATGGTCGCGCCTGACGACGTTACGTACGCCTATCTGAAAGGGCGGCCCTATGCGCCGACCGGCGAGGCCTGGGATGAGGCGCTGGTGTTCTGGCGCTCTTTGCCCTCGGACGAAGGCGCGGTGTTCGATACCGACGTGACGGTGGATGGCAGTGCGATCGCTCCGATGCTGACATGGGGCACCAGCCCGGAAAGCGCCGGGCCGATCACCGGCCGCGTGCCTGATCCCGCCGCCGAGGCGGACGAGGAACGGCGGGCCTCGATGCAGGCGGCGCTGGATTACATGGGGCTGACGGCCGGGACGCGGTTCACCGACATTCCGGTGGACAAAGTGTTCATCGGCTCCTGCACCAACAGCCGGATCGAGGATTTGCGCGCCGCCGCCGCAGTGGTGAAGGGCCGCAAGGCGACGACCTGGGCGATGGTGGTGCCTGGCTCCGGCCTGGTGAAGGCGCAGGCGGAGGCCGAGGGGCTGGACCGGATTTTCCTGGAGGCCGGGATCGAGTGGCGGCACGCCGGATGCTCAATGTGCGTGGGCATGAACGGCGATCTGGTCGCGGCGGGGGAGCGGTGTGCCTCCACCTCCAACCGGAACTTCGCCGGGCGGCAGGGGCGCGGTGCACGGACGCATCTGGTCAGCCCGGCGATGGCCGCCGCGGCCGCGATTGCCGGGCATTTTGCCGATGTGCGCGAGATGATGGGAGCGGCGTGAGATGGAGAAGTTCAAGCGGATCGATGCGGTCGGATTGCCGGTTGCCTCCCCCAACGTCGATACCGATCAGATCATTCCCGCGCGGTATCTCTGGCATCCTCGGTCGGATGGGTATGGGCAGTGGCTGTTTAACGATCTGCGGTTTTCCGAAGACGGAAAGGAGAAGCCGGGGTTTGTGCTGAACCAAGCCCGGTATAGCGGGGCGAAGGTGCTGGTTGGGGACCGGAATTTTGGCTGCGGGTCGTCGAGGGAGCACGCGGTTTGGGCGTTGTACGACCATGGGTTCCGGGTGGTGATCGCACCGAGCTTCGGGGATATTTTCTATAACAACAGCTTCAAGCAGGGGCTGTTGCCGGTGGTATTGCCGGAAGCGGAGGTGACCGCGCTGCGTGAGGCGATCGAGCGTGGCAACAGCACCCAGGTTTCGGTGGATCTGGAGGCTCAGACCGTTACTGGCCCGGGTGGTTTCACCGCTCGGTTTCAGATTGCACCGTTCCAAAAGAAGAAGCTGCTGGAGGGATTGGACGACATCGCGCTGACGCTGGGGTTGTCTGACCAGATCGCGGCGTTTGAGGCTGGGTTTGACCGGGAGTTGCCTTGGTTGGGGGTGACTCAACCCCGGTGATGCAGCCGCCGATCCAGCGCTAACAGCGCGCTGTTCGCGCCCACCGCGAAGACGATAACAATCAGCGTGACCGCTGTCGTCAGCTTCACGTTGTGCGAGTTGATGCCGTTGATGATCAGGAACCCGATCCCGCGTTGAGAGGCGAACATTTCGCCGATCAGCACGCCCAACAGGCACAGCGAAAACCCGACGCGCAGGCCGCTGGCGATCTCCGGCAGGACCGCCGGCACCAGCACGAAACGCGCTGTCTGCATTGGTGACAACCGTAACGAGCGTGCCGCTCGTAACAGCACCGGACGGATGTTCTTCACCGCGCCCAAGGTGAACAGCACGACCGGGATCATGCCGTGAATGACCCCGAACGCGATCTTTGCCGATGGACCCAGGCCGAACAGCAGCAGCATCACCGGGTAGAGCGTCACCTTCGGGATGGTGTAGAGCGACGCCAGCATCGGTTCGGCCACGTCGCCGGCAAAGCGAAACGCCCCGAACCATAGGCCGAGCGCGATGCCAAGCACGGCGGAGATCGCCACTGACCACGCAAAGGCAGACAGCGTTTGGGTGGCGTGGCCCCAGAAGGTCGGGGTGCCCAGCAGTTCCACCGCGTAGCGCGCCGTCGCCCAGGGCGGGGTCAGCGCGGCCGAACCGGCGTATTGGTACAGGGCCTGCCAGACCGCCAGCATCGCCAGCAGAATCAGCGTGCCGTCCAGCAATCCCTCGCGCCGGGTCATGCGCGCCACCGGCGGCGCTGTAGCCGCGACTCCCAGGTGGACAGCAGGGTGTTGCTGATGACGGCACTGAGCAGGACGAACAGCATCAGGCCGTACATCGTCCGGTTGTCGAAACTTTCGTAGGCATAGGCGATGGCATAGCCCAGACCGCCACCGGACAGGATGAACTCGCCGGCGATCACGCCGATGAAGGCGTAGGCGAGGGACAGTTTGATCCCCTGGAACAGGTTGGGCAGGGCGGCCGGCAAGATCACCAGCGCGGCGGTGCGGGCCGAACCGAGGCGGTGCATGCGCGCGACGCGGCGCAGGACGGGTGGCACGCGGTCTAGCCCGAGCAGGGTGGCGATCAGCATGGCGGGGAGGGCGGCGAGGAAGCCGATGGCAATCAGTGGCAGGGCGCTGAGGCCGAACAGCGCGACCAGCAGAGGGTAAAAAACGAAGATCGGCACTGAATAATACGACGCCAGTAGCGGGTCGATCGCTCGGCGGAAGCGCGGCAGGCCGTGCAGGGCCACACCGGCAGCGAAGCCGATCAGGACGGCGGCGAGGAACGCGACCGCAACGGTGCTGAAGGTGGCGGCGACGTTGGCCAGGACCTCTTCCGTGCTCAGGAGTTCCAGCATCGCGGCGAACATTTCGCTCGGCGGGAGGACCGCGAGGGTGGGGACGACGCCTGAGCGGCAGGCGGCCTCCAGCAGGAGGATCAGGCCGAGGCTGACGCCCCAGCGTGTGCAGACGATGCGGGTGGATCGGGTCATGGGCCGGGGTCCACCAGAGCGGTGAGGGTTGGCGATCTCATCCGCGGCCGATCGCCTTCATGGATTCGGTCCGCAGGCTGCTCCAAAGCCGAGCGGTTATCGCCCCGAAGGCGGCGTCGGACACGATGCGGCTGTCGCGGTCGCGGGGCCAGCCGGTTTCCACCAGGTCGATGAAGCGTCCAGGCCGGGAGGACATGACCCCGACACGGTCGGACAGCATCGCCGCTTCATCCAGCGCGTGGGTGATCAACAGGACCGTGGCGCCAGTTTCGCGCCATAGGCGCAGCAACTCATCACCCATCAGCAGGCGAGTCTGTTGATCCAGCGCGCCGAACGGTTCGTCCAGCAGGATCAGGCGTGGTTGCAGGACCAGTGTGCGGGCGATGCACACGCGTTGGCGCATGCCGCCGGACAGTTGTGCGGGATAGGCGCCCGCGAAGTCCGCCAGACCCATGAAGCCGACGGCGTAATCGACGCGGCGGGTGACCTCGGCGGCGTCCATGCCCAGGCGGCGCAGTCCGAACGCCACGTTGTCGCGGACGGTCAGCCAGGGGAAGCTGGCATCCTCCTGGAACACGACGCCGACGCCGTCGGGAACCGAGCCGGCGACGGGCTCGCCCTCGAACGCGATGGTGCCGGCGGTGGGCGGGTTCAGGCCGGCCAGAACGTCCAGCAGCGTCGATTTGCCGCAGCCGGATGGACCGACGACGGAGAAGAACTCGCCTTTCGCGATGTCCAGGTCGATCGGGCCAAGCGCGTGGACCTGGCTGGTGCCCGGGTACACACGGGTGACGCCGCGCAGGACCGCATGCGCGGCGGTCTCAGTCATGCTCGGGCCTCAGGAATGTGGCTTGAGGTCGGCGGGCAGGAAGGACGGATCGACGACCTTCGTCCAGTCCACCGGACCTTTCTGCTGGCCGACGATTTGCAGGCCCTCGATCATGCGGTTCATGCCGTCATAGTCCAGGCGTCCGTCGGACCAGTAGTTGAACGACAGCAGGTTCTTGAACACCTTCTTGTAAAGCGCCGGGTCGCCATTGAAGGCCTTGGCGGTGATCTCCGCGGCTTCGTCCGGGTGGGCGACGATGAACTCTACGCCTTCCCGCCGAGCGGCGATGATACCGCGGAGCTTGGCCGCGCCTTCCTTGGCATAGTCGGTGGTGGTGATCGCGACGGTCTGCATCATGTTCGCCGGCAGCACGTCCCTCACATAGAAGACGGCCTGCACCTTGTCCTCATTTTCGGACCAGACCGGTTCGCCGGTCATGCCTGAGTCGATCGCACCATTCAGCACGGCGGAGAGGTTGGCGCCGATGCCGCCGGCTGGAATCAGCTTGACGGAGGCGGGATCGATGCCCTGCGCCTTCATCGCCATCAGGATCAGCATGTTGGTGACCGAACCGGGCGCGGTGAAGCCGATCTTCTTGCCGACGATGTCCTTGATACTGTGCATCGGCGAACCTTTCTTCGCGATCCACATGATGTCGCCGACGCTGTCGGTGCCGCCGCCGATGATAACCAGCGGCTGGCCGGCGTTGATGGCCTGGATCGCGGCGGGAAGGGCGACCTCGCCGAACGGCAGGTCGCCGGCCAGGGTGTTACGGACCGAGGTGCCGCCGCCGTTGGAGGTCAGGATGCCGGTGATGTCCACGCCATGGGCCTTGAAGAAGCCTTTCTCCATCGCGACGGCGTAGGGTGCGCCGTAGAAGGCGGACCCCCAGTGGGTGACGGTGATGCTTTCGGCGTGGCCCGGCACGATGCCGGTTAGCAGCAGAACGACAGCGGCAAAGATAGTGCGGATGTTCATCGACGTCATTTCCCTTGGCGGCCGTGCGCCGCTTTTTCCCTGGCGGGAGGCTAGCACGCGTTCGGGCGGGATGGGAAACAGTTGGATTTTTTGGGATGGGGCCCGCGGCGGAAAAGGCTGGAGCGATGGCGTCATCACCGAACGGCTGCAACGGGAATACCAGCGGTTCCTGATCCCGCGGAACCAGTGAGGCTGTCAGGTGAGAACGGGCTGCATTCCATGCGATTGCTCAGCCGAGCTTGATCTATCGCAAGGCCCTCGTCCTCGGGAAATGCAAGGCTCCGGGTCTGGGGAAAGACTAGGCATCGGGCCTGCGGCGCCAGGATCAGCCTGATAGCGAGGCGGATTCAAACCGATGATGGCGGACGAAGGATGCCGTCTATGCCGGCATTTCAAGAAAACTGCCTGTGTCCATATGCACATTGGCACATGTAAGGTCATATGAACGATCCAGTCACCCTGCTCACCGCTCTCGCCGAACCAACCCGTCTGGCGGCCATCCGCGTGTTATGGGACGGCCAGGAGCATTGCGTCCGCGAACTGATGCAACGCCTGGGTTCAACTCAGTCGCGCATGTCCCGCCACATGGCCACGCTCAAGGCCGCGGGCTTGGTGGTCGATCGTCGCGACGCCCAATGGATGCGCTACCGGCGCGTGCCGAACCTGCCGGGGGTCGTTGCCGACCTCATCCAGGCCGCTCTGTCCCTGCCGACGCAATCGGAACGAATCGCGGCATGACCGCCTCAACCTTGGCCTCCCCACCGCCCAACCAAGCACTCCGTAGCGCGAAACTGGCCGCCGCCACGGTCCTGGGCATCGTCGTCTGGTTCGCCATCTATTGGCAGCTCGAAGCGTTCTCCAACTGGGCTGTTGCCATGTTGCCGATCACGCATGGCGGCCATCTCGACGAAGCCCTGAGCTTCTTCATCTTCGACACGCCCAAGGTGCTGATGCTGCTGGCGCTGGTGGTCTTCAGCATGGGCGTCGTGCGCAGCTTTTTCTCGCCCGAACGCACCCGAACCTTCCTGGCCGGCAAGCGCGAGGGGCTGGGCAACGTCGCCGCTGCCGGCCTGGGGATATTCACTCCATTCTGCTCATGTTCGGCAGTGCCGCTTTTCGTCGGGTTCGTCTCGGCTGGCGTGCCACTCGGCGTGACCTTCTCGTTCCTGATCGCCTCCCCGATGATCAACGAGGTCGCGCTCGGTCTGCTGTTCGCACTGGTCGGCTGGAAAGTGGCGCTGACCTACCTCATTTTCGGGCTGGCGGTCGCCATCAGTGCTGGCTGGGTCATCGGCCGGCTGCATCTGGAAAGCTGGCTGGAGCAATGGGTGCTGGATGTGCGCAGCGGTTCGGTTGACCTGCCCGCCGACCACCGGACCATTTCCGACCGCATCCATGCGGGCATCGAGGCGGTGCGCGACATCTTCGGCAGGGTCTGGGTCTGGATCATCGTCGGCATTGCCGCCGGCGCCTTCATCCATGGCTACGTCCCGGCCGAAATGCTCACCGGCATCATGGGCGGCGCTCATTGGTGGTCGGTGCCGGCGGCGGTGCTGATCGGCATCCCGATCTATTCCAACGCGGCGGGAATCATTCCGGTGGTGGAGGCCCTGCTGGGCAAGGGTGCCGCCCTCGGCACCGTGCTGGCCTTCATGATGGCGGTTACCGCGCTGTCGGCGCCGGAGACGATCATTCTGCGCAAAGTGCTCACCCTGCGGCTGATCGCCGTTTTCATCGGGGTCGTCGCCGCGGGTATCATTGCCGTAGGCTTCCTGTTCAACGCCCTGTTCGCCTGACCCAAGGACACATCACATGAAAAACATCAAGGTTCTCGGCCCTGGCTGCAAACGCTGCGTGGCGACCGCGGAAATGGTGCAGAGCCAGGCCGACCGTCTGGGCGTGCCCGTCAGCATCGAGAAAGTCACCGATTACGCGGCGATCGCCGGCTACGGCATCGCCTCCACGCCGGGCATCGTCATCGACGGCAAGGTTGTCCATGCGGGCGGACTGCCAAAGGCCGAGGATCTCGCCAGGTGGCTGGCGGCGGCCTGACCGATGCTTGAATACCGGGTGCGGGCGCATCGGGTCGATGCACAGGGCAGCCTGGCGACCACCAAGTCGGCCGAGATCGTTCTTGATACCGCGTTGGCGGGGCGCCCTGACGCGTTCAATCCGGCGGAACTGTTCCTGGCGGCGATCGCGGCCTGCATGATCAAGGGCATCGAGCGGGTGACACCTATGCTGGATTTCAAACTGCGAGGCGTCGAAATACGCCTGCATGCGGTCCGGCAGGATAACCCGCCCAAGATCGTTTCGGTTGACTACGAACTGATCGTCGATACCGACGAGAACGCCCACAGGCTCGATCTTCTGCACACGAATGTTCGCCGATACGGCACCATCTCGAACACCGTCGCCGCCGCCACGAAGCTCGACGGCGTCATCCGCGGGGCGGGCGGATGAGTGGCCGAGTTCTGATCAAGAAAGCGTCGCGCGCCTATGTCGAAGCCAATCCGTATTGTTCTTGGACTCGTTTTGGTGGCCGGGCTGGCCGCCAGCGGTTGGGTCTATCTGCGCCTCCATCGCCCGGCTGCCACTGCCACCCTCACTCTGTATGGCGATGTCGATATCCGCGAGGTGCAGCCTGCGTTTAACGCTTCGGACCACGTCGCGACGATGACGGTGCAAGAGGGCGCATCGGTGAAGCGGGGCGACCTGATCGCCACGTTGAATGATACCCGCTATGCCGCCATGCTTGCCCAGGCGCAGGGACAGATGCGCGCCGCGCAGCAGGCACTTGCCAGGTTGGTCGCCGGCTCCCGGCCCGAGGAGATCGCGCAGGCGAAGGCGACGATGGACGCGCTGGAGGTCACTTATCGCAACAACGACATGACATCCCGACGCTATGCGGCCCTGACCCCGACGGGTGGCGCGACGATGCAGCAGCGCGATGACGCCCGCGCGGCGTTCGAGGCCGCACGCCACCAGTACGAGGCCGCCCGGCAGGTTTATGAACTGGCGGTCAAGGGGCCGCGGGCGGAGGATATCGCGGCGGCGCGGGGCACCTATGATGCAGCCGCCGCGGCGGTGGCGCTGGCGCAACGGCAGTTCGACGATACCCGGCTTTATGCACCGTCGGACGGTGTGGTCGAAGATCGCATCCTGGAGCCTGGCGATATGGCCACGCCGGCAACGCCCGTTTACACCATCGCCTTGCCGAACCCATTGTGGGTGCGGACCTATGTACCTGAGACCGCGCTTGGTCGGGTCCAACTGGGCAATACGGCGACGGTTAGCACCGACAGTTTCCCCGGTCATGTCTATCACGGCTGGGTCGGCTACCTGTCGCGCACGGCGGAGTTCACGCCGAAATTCGTTGAAACCCCGGAATTGCGTACGGCATTGGTGTATCAATTGCGGGTCTATGTCTGTGATGCGCGCGGCGAATTGCGTCTAGGCATGCCGGCCACCGTGACCATCGATCCGGCTGGTCCGACGCCTTTCGCGCCTCCGCCCGGCTGTGGACCAGACGATGTCAGCCACAACTGATCCCGCCCCGGCGCTGCGGATGGAAGCTGTTCGTCGCGGCTTCCGGATTGGCCGGCGGGACGTGGTGGCTCTGGACGGCGTCAGCGCCGTGGCGGCGGCCGGGGCGGTGACGGGTCTGATTGGCCCCGACGGCGCCGGCAAGACAACGCTGATGCGGCTGATCGCCGGCCTGCTGCGGCTGGACGCCGGGCGAATCGAGGTGCTGGGCGTCGATGTCGCGCGCGATCCGCTGACCGTGCAGGGGCGGATTGGCTATATGCCACAGCGCTTCGGTCTGTACGAAGACCTCACCGTGCGGGAGAATCTGGACCTCTATGCCGATCTGCAAGGTGTGGCGCGCGCGGATCGCACCGAGCGTTACCAGGAGCTTATGCACATGACCGGGCTTGGGCCGTTCACCGAGCGGATGGCCGGCCGGCTGTCGGGTGGCATGAAGCAGAAGCTCGGCCTCGCCTGCACGCTGGTGCGCCCGCCCGAATTGCTGCTGCTGGACGAGCCCACGGTGGGTGTGGATCCAGTGTCGCGCCGCGAATTGTGGGGGATCATCGACCACCTGACCCGCAACGCGCATATGACCGTGCTGTTCAGCACCGCCTATCTGGACGAGGCGGAACGCTGCGATGCCGTGCTGCTGATCCACGAGGGCAGGTTGCTGGGCCATGGCATGCCCGGCAGCTTCACAGCCGAGATGGCGGGGCGCGGATTTTCGGCCGCCGCGCCGGGGATCGGCCGGCGGCGCCTGCAAGCGGTGCTGGCGGACGTGCCCGGTGTGATCGACGCGGTGATCCAAGGCAGCGCGGTGCGCGTGGTGACCGCGACGCCAGGCCCGCCCGATCCGGCCGTGCTTGCCCCGTCATTGCCAGGACTGACGCTGGTGGCCACGCCGCCGCGGTTCGAGGATAGTTTTGTCGCCCGGCTGCGCGCCCGGGGCGGTGTGTCGGCGGCGGCGAAGGTCATGGCAACCGCCGCATCCCCGGCACAGCCCCGGGCGCCAGGGGACGTGATCGTCGTGGACCATCTGACCCGGCGGTTCGGCGCCTTCGTAGCAGTCAACGACGTAAGCTTCCGGGTGGGGCGTGGGGAGATCTTTGGCCTGCTCGGGGCGAACGGCGCCGGCAAATCGACGACCTTCCGCATGCTGTGCGGATTGCTGCCGGTGACCGAAGGCAGTTTGCGAGTGGCCGGCTTCGACCTGCGCACCGCTGCTGCCACCGCGCGCGGCCGGATCGGCTACATGGCGCAGAAATTCTCCCTCTACGGCGATCTGTCGGTGCGGCAGAACCTGCGCTTCTTCTCCAGCGCCTACCGGCTGACCGGGGCCCGCCAGCGCGCGCGGCTGGACTGGGCGGTGGCCGAGTTCGACCTGGCGCCGATCCTGGATGCCACGGCGCGCGACCTGCCGTTGGGTTTCAAGCAACGTTTGGCACTGGCCTGCGCGCTGATGCACGAGCCCGACATCCTGTTCCTCGACGAACCGACGTCGGGCGTCGATCCGCTGGCACGGCGGGAATTCTGGCGGCGCATCAACATCCTGGCGGAAGGGGGCGTTACCGTGCTGGTGACCACGCATTTCATGGAGGAGGCGGAATATTGCGACCAACTCGTCATCATGGCGCAAGGGGCGGTGCTGACCGCCGGGGCGCCTGAAGCGATCAAGGCGGGCGTGCGTACGCCGGACCGTCCCGATCCGACGATGGAAGACGCCTTCATCGCGGTGATCGAAGCCGCCGCCTCCGCGCCGGCCATCGCGGCATGAACGGCGGGTTCAGCCGGCTAGGTGGTTTGTTGCGTAAGGAGTCGCTTCAGATCTGGCGCGATCCCTCGGCGTTGGCCATTGCCTTCGTGCTGCCCACCATGCTGCTGCTGATATTCGGCTACGGCGTCTCCCTCGATGCGCGCAATGTGCAGATCGCGCTGGTGGTGCAACACCCCGGTCCGGTTGCCTCCAGCTTTACCGCCGGGTTCGCCCATTCCCCGTTTTTCCGCCCGCGCCGCTTCCTGGCCATCCAGGACGCCGAGGCGGCAATGGCGGCCGGCGACGTGCAGGGCATCGTCTGGCTGCAAAGCGACTTCGCGCGGCTGGCGCTGGGCCCCGGCAACGCGCCGATCGGCGTGATCGTCAACGGTGTCGATGCCAACGATGCACGCATCATCGAGGGGTATGTGCAGCAAGTCTGGGCCAACTGGCTCGTGGCGCGGGCGGCCGTGGCGGGGGGCGCGCTGCCGCTGTCGGTGCAGCCACGGGTGCGGTTCAATGCAGCGGTCAGCAGTCGCAACTATCTGGTGCCGGGTCTGATCGCGGTGATCATGACACTGACGGGCGCGCTGCTGACCGCCCTTGTGATCGCGCGGGAATGGGAGCGCGGCACGATGGAGGCGGTGATGGTCACCCGCGTCACGATGCGGGAACTGCTGCTGGCGAAGCTGCTGCCGTATTTCGTGCTGGGCATGGGCGGCATGGCGGGATCGGTTGCGATCGCGGTCTTTCTGTTCGGCGTGCCACTGCAAGGCTCGGTCTGGGTGCTTACCGCGGCCTCGGCCCTGTTCCTGCTGGCCGCGCTGGGCATGGGCCTGCTGATTTCAAGTTTCGCACGCAACCAGTTCGTGGCCGGTCAGATCGCCATCATCACGACCTTCCTGCCCGCCTTTATTCTTTCCGGATTCGTGTTCGACCTCAACAGCATGCCGACGCCGGTACAGATCATTACGCATGTCGTGGCGGCACGATATTTCGTCGCGATTCTGCAATCGGTGTTCCTGGCCGGCAACGTCTGGTCGGTGATCCTGCCCAATGCGGCGGCGCTCGCACTTATGGCGGTAGTCTTTCTGGGGCTGGCGCGGGTGATCGCGCGCAAGCGGCTGGACTGAGCGCATGTTCCATCAGGTGCTCGCGCTGATCGTGAAGGAGCTGCTGGCGGTGCTGCGCGACGCGAAAAGCCGCATGGTGCTGATCGGCCCCCCGCTGATCCAGCTTCTGGTGTTTGGCTATGGCGCGACGTTCGATTTGAACCATGTGCCGATGGCCATCTATGACCAGGACCCGAGCGCGGCGTCGCGTGAGCTGGTGGCTCGATTCGCCGGCTCGCCGACGTTTCAGGTGGTGGCGCGCCTTCGCAGCGGCGAACAGATCGACGACCTGATCGACTCCCGCCAAGTCGCGCTGGTGCTGGTGATCGACCGGCGCTTCACGCGGGATTTGCTGACGCATCGCCCGGCCGCGGTACAAGCCATCGTCGATGGCCGCAATTCCAACACGGCGCTGCTGATCCAGGGTTATGCGAACACCATCCTGAGCGACTTCTCTTTGAGTTGGGGGGCGGCGCGGGGTGGGCCGGCGCCGCCGGCGGTACTGGACTTGCGCGCCCGGTACAATCCGTCGCTCAATTCACACTGGTTCATCATCCCTGGCATCGTGGCATTGCTGACCCAGGTGGTGACCCTGCTCGTGGTCGGGCTGTCCGTGGCGCGTGAGCGCGAGGCCGGAACATTTGACCAGTTGCTGGTAACGCCGCTGCGCCAGATCGACATCCTGCTGGGCAAGGGCTTGCCGGGTGTGCTGATCGGTGTGCTGGAAGCCTCGGTTATCATCGCCGCGACGGTGTGGTGGTTCAACGTGCCGCTGCGCGGTGGCCTGCTGCCGCTGTATCTTGGTTTGTTTCTGTTCGTGATCGCGGTAACCGGAATCGGGTTGATGATTTCTTCGCTGGCGGTGACGCAGCAGCAGGCCCTGCTGGGGGCGTTTCTGTTCATGGTGCCGTCGATCATCCTGTCCGGCTTCGCGACGCCGATCGCCAATATGCCGGACTGGATGCAGACGCTGACGTTGCTCAACCCGATGCGCTATTTCCTGGTCATTGTCCGCAAGGTGTTTCTGGAGGGTACGGGTATGCGTGCGCTCGCCCACCAGTACTGGCCGATGGCCGTTATCGGTATTGTCAGCCTGGCCGCGGCCGGCTGGTTGTTCCGCAGGCGGGTGGCGTAGGCGCCGGCGCCGTGCCAGTTCACGCTATATTGGCACTCCCGACATCGGGCCCGGGCCGAGATTGTTTTCGACCGACTTCACGCCTGCCATGGCCTTCGCCGCGGCTTCGGCCGCCTTGGCCTCGTCGGCGTTTTCGACCACGCCCCAGAGCCGGACATTGCCATCGCTCACGGTGACGTTGACGAAGACGGTATCGAGCTTGTGCTCGTCCAGCAGGATTTTTATCAGTTCATGGCGCAGTTGCCGGTCCTTGGCCGCGCCGGGTTCGTGATGATCGACGATCGTGTCGGCAAGCCCGTGCAGCAGGTTGGCGCGGCTGACGATACCCACGATCCTGCCGTCGCTGAGCACTGGGACGCGCTTGATGTGATGGCGCTCCAGCAGTTCGGCAATTTCATTGAGCGGCGTGCTTTCGTCCACGGTGATCACGTTTCGCGTCATCACCAAACCGGCGGTGCGGCCCTGGGCCTTTTCGTAGGTCACGGTCTGACCGGCGAAGATCGCCTCCAGCCACCATGGTCGCCGCGTTCCGGCGGAGCTCGCCCCCTCGGGGCGCAGCAGGTCCCCCTCGCTGACGATCCCCACGACCTCCCGTGCGCTGTTGACGACCGGCACCGCGCTGATCCGATACTTTAGCAGGAGGCCCACGACTTCGTGGATGGACGAACCTTCTGAGACAGAAATGACGTTGACCGTCATGATATCCTTTGCCTGCATGGACGAATTCTCCCGCTTTGAGTTCAAAAGACCGGGCGCCACCAGTCAACGTGGAGCCGCCAGCAACTCTGCTCGTGTTATAGAACACCGCCTTCGGCCGAGCGCACATTGATCTGGATCAGGCGGCGCGAGAGGGCGGCCTTCGGTTGCCGCTGAATTGTCCAGGGTGGCGTTAGATGCGCCATCCGGAATGGAATGGTCTCGTGGCACGCATTTTGGGGGCGAGGTCCATAATATCGTTATTTATTCGATCTATATATGCGTGATTTCGTCGCCGGTGCGGTCGTATAGTTTAGTGCGGCAGTCCTCGACACGCATGGCGACGTAATCCATGGCATAGGATCCGAGTCGGTGGCGGCGTTAACACCGTGGCGCTGATTGCCGTTGCGTCGCGGCGATGCCAAAGTCCATGATCGTAAGCGGTTCGCGCCTTGGGTGGTGCCGCGCAGGGCAAAGTGAACTGGAGGCCAGAGTGGATCTTGTCAGGGTCAACAAACCGGTCAGGCACCTGCTGCGTCCCGCTCAGCGGCGGATAGCCACGCTGGGGATGGTCCTGACGGGGATCGCCTGGGCCGGCGTGGCGGCTGCCATGCCGACTTGCGAGGGCACCTATGCCGCCACTCTGCTGCAGCCATTGCCGGCACAGATCACCGTTGGGCTCGACATCCATGACAACTCGCCCAGAAATCAGATGCTGGCTGAGCGGTTCCTGGCCGGAGTCCGCGAAGCCGGCGTTGCGGTCGGCCCACAGAGGAACGTACTGCTGCATATCAGCACATCACGGCTCGGCGAGACCGCGAATCGGCCAAGCGGCGGCAAAGAGCGGAGCTATCCGGAATTGTCCGGCCTCGCGGGCGGCCCACAAGTCAGCCTGCCGGCGATGCCCGATACCCAGCTTACGGTTCCGCGCAAGCCGCCAGTGGCGCCCCTGATGATCCTGCGCATAGATGCGACGGTGGAACCGGCGACACGCATCTCCTGGGTCGCTTCGGTGCAATGCCGGATGATTGGCGGCGACGAGGGCCAACTGGCGCAGGATCTGGGCCGCGTCATCGGCAGCGCGCTTGGTCGGCGGATCGAGCGCCAGCCGATTTGATGTGGTTCGGCGATGAAACCGGCCGGGCGCGGGGCTGGGGCTGTGCGTCTCACGCTCTTCCCGCGCTCTCGCGCGATCCCGTCGCGGACCATCTGCTCAAACCCGGGTTATGCTACCGCACGCATGGATTTGCCGTTGCGACCCGAGCAAGCTCCGGCGGCAATTGGCGCAAATTCCAAGCGGCCCGCGCAGCAAGCGAGCGTATCTCCTCGTTCCGTCCCGGACGCATGCTTGGGTCGGCGAGGCTACCGGTGACATGAATGGGGATGTCCAGCGAGAAGAAGCCGGTTGTCTCTGACATCGTCGCTAACGTGATGTCCAGCGTCCTGCGGCGCAGATTTACGCTGCCACCGCCAACAATGGTGCCGTCCTGCATCCGCATGCGCAGTGGCGACAGTGCGGCAATGCCATCGCGGACATTGGCCACCGCGAGGAAGCACAGGATCGGGGTCATCCCGCCCTCCTGGTGAAACAGCAGACCGAGATCGGTGGAGGCCATCTGGAGCACCAGTCGTGAGATCTGGCCCTTGGTGATCGCCAGCACCGACTGGCCGTGCGCGGCGCCAAGCGCGTCGCCCAGAGTATTACCCTTCAGTGCGAGATCAATCCGGCCATCGACGCGGCCCTTTATCATCCGGAAATCCGAGCCCATCATGCGCAGCAGAGGCCCGACATCCAGGTCGGCGAGGGCGGTATGCAACGTGATGGCGGCGCCGTCACCGGCCGGAGAGGCCTCAGCCGAACCATTGACCCTGCCGCCGGCGACGCTCACCGAGGCGTCGGACACGGCGATCTTGCTGGGCGTGACTGACAGGCGCAGATCCAGATCGCCCATCTGGACGCCGCCCCACAGGAGCTGCTTCGAACCAAGCCGAGCCTCCACCAAGGCACCCGGGTTGGGATCGACTTCCAGGCGAACCGCGGCCGCGCCCGATGTTCCTTTCAGGAGTTTGTCGACGTCGAGTTGCGAGAGCTCAAGCGTAAGCCCGATCTTGTCAGGCTGCCCGCGACCGCCTTCGGTGAGGTCGGCTCGGCCGGCATAGGCGGCGCCGGCGAGGGTTCCCTCCAGTGCGGGCAGTTTCCACATATCGCCCTGCCTTTTGATTGGACTGGCGAGTGTCAACGGGATGTCCAGCCGTATGGGTTCGCCAGCTATGGCGAGCAGAGCGTCGAGTGATTCAATGTCGCCCTGTACATCGCCGCTCAGTCCGTCGGCCCGCAGGGGATCGGTGAGCGTTCCTTGCAGGCTAAGCGTTGCCGATGCCGCCTTTGCCGTTACTGACACGCCAAAGGGTGTGGCGGCGTCACGCAGTCGCGAGAAGGACTCCAACGTACCATCGAGCCGAACTGGCGTAGCACCATATGCGCCTTCGGCGGCCAGGCTAATCGGCTTATCATCGCCCGTGGTGTGCAGTGCGATCGTATTTGCGTCGATCCGCAGAAGATTCCCGCCGGAGGTTCGCATCGTCAATTTGCCATTGGTCAGCGCGAGATCGAGGATCGTGGGGAAGGTCGCGCGATCGATCACCGGCATGGTGGATTTGGGTTCGCCCTGTGGCCACCAATTACCTTCGCCGCCGGCGTTGCGCTCCAGAGTGATCGTGAGCCCGTTGATCGACACACGGCGAAATACCAGCGTCCCGCGCAGCAGTGGCCATAGGTCGAGGGCGGCGGTCAGATGTTCCAGGCGGCCCAGTTCCCGCATGCTGCCCGACGTGGCATTGGCAAGTCGCACATCTTCCATGTCAATGACGAGCGGGTTGCCGATGATGACGTGCAGGCCGCCCACCGCAACCTTGTGTCCCGATGCAGCGCTCGCCCGCTGTTCGACGATTGGGCGCAGGTCGATGCGCGGCAGGATTACAGCGGCCACGGCGGCACACAGAATCAGCACTCCCAATAGACTGAACAGGACTATGGCGACGCGACGCATGGCCGATCAGCCCTCCATGCCTTGGCGGTGATGCCGGCTAGTACGGCCCTTCTTGTATATGGGCGAGGTCGGTGGCCCAGGCCCGGTCAATATAGTGATTGCTACTATACATGCCGCGCCTCGGCGGGCGGGGGCAAGCACGCAAGGTGCCGGGGGACAATTTTTGGGCAATCCCTGTCGGCAGGCTATAAGGGAGGTGCCAGTACTGTGGTTTGCGCACGACAATGCTTTCGTGTGCAGCTATCGCCAGAGGCAGAAGGATGGTTGTGTCATGCAAGCTCCAATACCTGTTCAAGTTACGGGCTGGGTCGGTGAGTTCAAGTCGTTCATTCTCCGCGGAAATGTGGTGGATCTGGCAGTCGGCATTATTATTGGTGCGGCCTTTACGTCTATCGTTTCCAGCCTGGTGAAAGATATATTTACGCCTATTATCGGTCTTCTGGTTGGAGGTGTTGATTTTACCAACATTTTTGTCACCCTAAAGGGCGCGTCACAGCCGACATTGGACGCGGCGCAGAAGGCTGGTGCGGTGACGCTGAACATTGGCGTGTTCCTCAATGCCATCATCCAATTTGTGATTATTGCCTTCGCCATCTTCTGGGTTGTTAAGGTTATCAACCGTTTCCAGCGCAAAGAGGCTCCGCCGGCTCCTCCGCCGGCTCCTCCGCCGGCCCGTTCGGAAGTGCTGCTGCAAGAAATCCGAGACGCACTGCTTGCGCGGCCCCCAGGCCAACGCCCTTTGTAGCCTGGCGCATTCCACGGTCGCGGATAGGCGCCGGTTGACTGTCGAACCTCTGTCGGACGCCGAAGAGTGGCGTCGGCGATCGGTTGCCGGGGAAACCACCGCGCGAGTATTATTGCCAGGACCGCCAGCGCAATTCCAAGCAGTATGCATAGCGAGACTGATATACCAGACGGTGGCAGCGGTTGAGTCAGGCGATCGTGTGTTCGACCACCCGACGCTTGGCAGTACCTCAAAGCCGAGAGCGGCATCCGAATGTTTGACGATCTCGGCGGAAATTCGCGGGACCGCCGTCGTCAATTCCTGCCCGAATTTTGGCCGTATTCGGTCCGTCCATGGCTTTTGCGCTGGTCAGCGAGACATGACCTGACCCGCAAGGAATCCAACGCCGATGGCATCTGCAAGCTGGCGACCGGTCGTTCCTCCATCTGCCGGCCGAACTCCGGTGAGCATCGGCAGCATCTGTGCTCCGCGGGCGGTGTGCTTCCGCGGGCGATATCCCGGGCCAGTTCGGCTCGCCACATTGTCCGCGTCGGCTTGTTGCCGCCGGCCGACCTCCCTCTCCGCGCGCCGGGGCCGGTTGATCGGGATCAAAGACGACCGCGGATCGCGCGTGACCATTGGAACTAGTGACCAATGCCGCATCGCTGGTTCTTCCAATCGCTTGTCTTCATGACCGCGCCGCGCTTGAAGGGATGGCACCCAATGGACGTTGCACATGAGCGTGAAGATGTAAGCAGGTCCCACGGTGATAGCGCCAATTCATCCGCGAACAGTGAAATCGACCCCGAAGAAATTTGGAGGGAGCCGGCAACCCGGCTTCTTGCACGACTGGCCACAAGGCCAACGGGCCTAAATACCGCGGAAGTGCGATCGCGACTGGCGAAGTACGGACTAAACGATGCGGCGATCGTCAAGCGTTCGCCGCTCTGGCTGCAGTTCCTCGCCCGCTTTCAAAACCCGCTCGTCATCATCCTGCTCATAGCGAGCGGGTTGTCGGCGGCGACGGGCGACATCGCAAGTTTCGTCATCGTCATGTCCATCGTTACCATCAGCATGACCCTTGATTTCGTCCAGGAAGTCCGGGCGCAGAATGCGGTCGAGGCGTTGCGCCGGTCGGTGGCCGTGCAGGCAACCGTGCGGCGTAACGGCGGAAGTATCTTGGTTCGGGTCGATCAACTGGTCCCGGGGGACATCGTCGAACTGATCGCCGGCGATCTCGTTCCTGCAGACTCGCGGCTTTTGGAAAGCCGCGACCTTTTCATCAACCAGGCGCTCTTGACCGGCGAGCCTTACCCGGCCGAGAAGCAGGCCGGCGATGCAGCCTCCGGCGCTGCAAATCCCGCCGGAGCGTCGAACGCAGTCTTCGCCGGCACCTCCGTGATAAGCGGCACCGCAACGATACTGATCTGCCGAACCGGCAGTAAGACGGCGCTGGGCCATCTCGCGACCAGCCTGGCGGAAAAGCCGCCTGCCACCGCCTTTGCGGTCGGAATTCGTCGGTTTGGCATGCTGATCACGTATTTTACGTTTTTCATGGTGCTATTCGTTCTGGTGGTGAACATTTCCTTTCATCGGCCAGTGCTCGAATCACTGATGTTCGCGCTGGCCCTCGCTGTCGGGTTGACGCCCGAACTGCTGCCGATGATCGTAACCGTGACGCTTGCGCGGGCGGCGATCGAGATGTCCAAGCGCAAGGTGATCGTGAAACGCCTCTCGGCGATCCATGATCTCGGCGCCATGGATGTGTTGTGCACCGACAAGACCGGCACCCTGACGGAAGCGACAATCAAGCTCGTCCGCGCGATCGATGGGCGCGGTGCCGAGAGCCCGCGCGCCTACGCCTATGCCTATGTCAACAGCCAGTTTGAGAGCGGCATGAAGAGTCCGCTCGATGGGGCGATCCTCGCCGCCCACCCGTTCGACATGACAGGCTGGACGAAGATCGACGAAGTTCCGTTCGATTTCGAGCGGCGGCGTGTCTCGGTCCTGGTGGAGCACGACGCCAAGCGCCGCCTCATTGTCAAAGGTGCTCCTGAGGATCTCCTGCGGTTATGCGGACGATACGAGGGCACTGACGGGCGGGAACAGCCCCTCGACCCCGAGACGCGCGATATCTTCAAGGCGACCCTGGATGGGCTCGGTGCGCAAGGTTTCCGCGCGCTGGGCATCGCGAGCCGCGCGGTCGATGAGGGCCATGTCACCGCCGCGATTACCGACGAAACCGACCTTGTTTTCTCTGGCTTCGCCGTTTTCCTCGACCCTCCGAAAGCTAGCGCCGGGGCAACGATTCAAGCGATGGCAGCCGCGGGCATTTCCGTAAAGGTGCTGACAGGCGATAATGAGTTGGTGACCCGGCATGTCTTTTCCGAGATCGGTGTGCCGATCACTGGAGTACTGACCGGCGACGAGCTGACGAAGCTCTCCCAAGAGGCGCTTATCGGGCAGTTGCCCCATGTGAATCTCTTTTGTCGCGTCAATCCGCAGCAGAAGCATCGGGTTCTACTGGCGCTGAAGCGACTCGGCCATGTCGTGGGCTTCCTGGGCGACGGCATCAACG
>DNXO01000094.1:158544-158758 GCA_003506895.1 Acetobacteraceae bacterium
GCGACGGCATCAACGACGCTCCGGCACTGCACGCTGCCGATGTTGGGATCTCGGTCGACGGTGCCGCCGACGTCGCGCGCGCTGCCGCCGATCTGATCCTGCTGGAACATGACCTTTCCGTCGTGCGCGAAGCCGTGGTCCAGGGCCGCAGCACGGTTCAGAACGTGTCCAAATATGTCCTGATGGGATCCAGCTCGAACTTCGGCAACATGTT
>DNXO01000094.1:159045-159603 GCA_003506895.1 Acetobacteraceae bacterium
CCTGCCCTTTCTGCCGATGCTGCCGATCCAAATATTGCTGAACAACCTGCTCTATGACGTGTCGGAGATAGCGATACCTTTTGATCGCGTTGATCCGGAGGCGATCGCCGAGCCGGTTACTTGGGATATTAAGCTGATCCAGCGATTCATGCTGGTATTCGGGCCGGTCAGCTCGGTCTTCGACTTTCTGACCTTCTACGCTCTGTTGCATATGTTTAACGCTGGCGAAGCGCTATTTCAGACCGGCTGGTTCATGGAGTCGATCACCACCCAGGTGCTGGTTGTCTTCGCCATTCGTACGCGGCGGCTATTCTTCCGGAGCAAGCCGCACAGGCTCCTTGTCGCCATGGCGCTCGGGTCTGCCGCCGTGGCAACGGCCCTTCCTTTCACCCCAGTGGGCCGGTGGTTTGGTTTCATTGCACCGCCACCACTGTTCTTCGCCTACCTTTTCGGCGCGACAATTGCTTATTTGGCGCTCGTCGAAATAACCAAGAGTCTCTTCTACCGATTCTACCGGGCGCCTGCCCGACGCTGACTTATACCAGCCGCCCGAAGCTT
>DNXO01000164.1:0-617 GCA_003506895.1 Acetobacteraceae bacterium
ACGGTCAAACCGAAAGGCCAGGCCAAGGACCAGTGGGACACGCTCGAACTCGGGGCGGCAATTCCGGGACCAAACGAATCGCTCGAATCCATCGCGCTCACCAAAGAGCAAAACCCCTGTTCCATGTAACCGCCGCGTCCGCACCGGGCGACCGCACGCAAGTAACGAACGCGGGATGACGCCAACTAACGGCCCGGTCGCCGCCGCCGACATCTTGTGTTTCCGGGATTGAGAATGCAGTTCGGGTTCTTGCTGGAACAGGTAGTGAATGGCCTCGTGCTCGGAGGCTATTATCTGCTGATCGCGCTCGGCCTGTCGCTGATTTTCAGCGTCGGCGGTGTGGTCAACCTTGCCCATGGCGCGTTCTATGCGCTTGGCGCCTACGCATCGGTCGAAATTACAAAATATCTCGGTTTCGGGCCCGCGGTGGTTATTTCACCGCTTGCGGTCGCCCTGCTCGGCATTCTGTTCGAGCGCTTCATCCTGCGCCGCTTCTACAACGCCGATCCGATCCTGAGCCTCCTGGTCACGTTCGGGCTTGCCATGGTCGCCGAACAGACGATCCGCATTGTCTGGGGCGCCGCACCGTTGTCGGCCTCGATCCCGCCGGTGTTTCG
>DNXO01000164.1:974-2188 GCA_003506895.1 Acetobacteraceae bacterium
TGCTGCACAAGACTCCGTTCGGGCGGGTGGTGCGCGCCGGCGTCCAGCGTCCAGACATGGTGGCGGCCCTCGGCATCCGCCTGCAGCCTTACATGACCGCCGTGGTCATGCTCGGCGTCGGCATGGCCGCCCTCGGCGGCGCCTTCTTTGCCCCGATCACCATCGTGCATCCCGCCATGGGCGCCGAGATCATCACAGTCGCCTTCGTCGTGGTCGTGATCGGAGGCCTTGGCAGTTTCTGGGGCGTCGTGATTTCGGCATTGCTGGTCGGCGTGGTGCGCGGCATCACCATTCATTTCGCGCCTGCCGCCGGCGAGGCCTCGATCTACATCCTGATGTTCCTGGTGCTGCTGGTGCGTCCGCGCGGACTCCTGGGCGAGCGGATCGAGAAATTCGAATGACCCTGTCATCCGCCCAGAAATTCCGGCCGCTGCTGCTGGCTTGTCTCGCGGTAATTGCGCTGCCCTTTGCCTTGCGGTGGCTCGGCCTGTCGTTGAACACGGGAACGATGGTTGTGGCGCTTGCGATTGCGGCTATGGGGCTCAATCTATGTGTCGGCTATACGGGACTGGTATCGTTTGGCCACAGCACCTGGTTTGGCATCGGCGCCTACGCCGCAGGCCTCATTCAGCTGCATCTGTTCCCCGGCGAAATATGGATGCCACTGCTGACGTCGACCGTCGTGGTTGCGATCGCGTCAACGTTTATCGGCGTCATCATTCTGCGACGCCGCGGCGTCTATTTCTCGCTGCTGACGCTGGCGCTGGCCGCGCTAACCTACACCACCGCGTTTCGCTGGAGCAACGTGACCGGGGGCGAGGACGGGCTGGGCGGATTGAAAAGGGGCAGTATCGGATCTCTCAGCCTGGATAATGCGCTGACCTATTACGTAACCGTCGCGCTGATCGCGTTAGCCATACTCTACGTGCTGCTGAGGCTGGTGCGTTCGCCATTCGGCCACGTACTGCTGGCGATCCGCGAGAACCAGTTGCGCGCGACGTTCCAGGGCTATCCGGTCGAACGCTACAAGCTCGCGGTGTTCGTGATTTCGGCCGTGGTCACCGGGCTTGCCGGCGGATTGATCGCGTTCCAGAATTATCTGGTCTCGGCCGAAGCCGTCTCGGTGCCGTTCTCCGGTGAGTTGCTGGCGATCGTCGTGATCGGCGGCATGCGCAATATACTGGGACCGGCGCTCGGCGCGCTGTTCTTCATCC
>DNXO01000164.1:2448-3132 GCA_003506895.1 Acetobacteraceae bacterium
GCTGTTCTTCATCCTGTTCCGCGAACTGTTTTCGATCTGGACGCCGAACTGGCTGCTCTGGTTCGGACTGATCTTCGTCGCCTTCGTGATGTATTCGCCGGGCGGCCTCGCCGGAATCTGGGAAACGCTGAGCCGGCGCCTCTGGCCCGCACCAGAAGAAACCGCGGCCATGAGCCGGCGCAGGATTTACGAGGGCCTGCCGCTGCCGGGCTTCCTGATACCCGAAGGCCTCAAGGGCACGGTGCTCGAGGTCAAGGACATCTCAAAGCGTTTCGGCGGTATCCGCGCCGTGTCGAATGCCAGCCTTCGCATTGGCGCCGGAGAGATCCACGCACTGATCGGCCCGAACGGCGCCGGCAAGACCACGCTGTTCAATTTGATTTCCGGGCTCTACCCGGTCGATGGCGGCAGCATCAGACTTGATGGCAAAGAGGTTCACAATATTCCGTCCGAACTGATCTGTCATCGCGGGCTAACCCGCTCGTTTCAGATCACCAACCTGTTTCGCGGCCTGTCGATCTACGAAAACCTGCGCCTTTCGCTGCAGGCGCAAAGTCCCGGGCGATTTAACGTCTGGCGCGACATCGACAGCTATTCTGACATCCATGCTGAGACCGCCGAACTGATCAAGTTCCTTGGTCTTCAGGGTATCGAACGGATCGAAGGCGGCGAGCTTTCCTATGG
>DNXO01000164.1:3441-3806 GCA_003506895.1 Acetobacteraceae bacterium
CATTGCGCTCGGCTCCAAACCCAAGATGCTGCTGCTGGACGAGCCGCTGGCGGGACTCTCCGCCACTGAGCGCGAGCGCGTCTCGAATCTGATCAAGAACGTCGCTGCGAACATCCCGGTCCTGATCGTCGAGCATGACATCGACCGCGTGCTTGGTTTTTCACAGGCAGTGACCGTGATGAATCAGGGCGAAGTGCTGATGACGGGCTCGCCGGACGCCGTGCGGACCGACCGGCGGGTGCAGGAAATCTACACCGGTACCGGCATCCCGGAAGTCGAGCACAGCCGCAGCGATGCGGGGGCGGCGGCCACGGCACAAATCTTGCGGTTCGATCGTGTTAACACCTTCTACGGCAAGAGCCATA